>NZ_AP023257.1:2930593-4171186 GCF_016756595.1 Mesorhizobium sp. L-2-11
CGGTGACGCCGTTCACGCTGATGGGCGCGATGAGCCCGGTGACGCTTGCCGGCGCGCTGGCGCAACAGAACGCCGAGGCGCTGTTCGGCGTGGTCTTGACGCAGCTTGTCCGCCCCGGCGCCCCGGTCATGTATGGCGCCTTCACCTCCAATGTCGACATGAAGTCCGGTGCGCCGGCCTTCGGCACGCCGGAGAACACCAAGGCCAACATCGCCTCCGGGCAATTGGCGCGGCGCTACGGACTGCCCTACCGGACGACGCCGGGCTCGGCCTCCAACGCCGCCGACGCGCAAGGCGCCTATGAGACTCTGATGGCGCTGTGGGGCGCGGTGCTCGGCCATGGCAATCTCGTCTACCACGCAGCCGGCTGGCAGGAGGGCGGGCTGACAGCATCGTTCGAAAAGTTCATCATCGATGTCGAGATGATCCAGCACATGATGGAGTTTTTGCGCCCGATCGAAGTCAACGAGGCGGAACTCGCCGTCGAGGCGCTGGGTGCGGTGCCGACCGGCGGCCATTTCTTCGGCGAGCCGCACACGCTGGAGCGCTATGCCACCGCCTTTTACCAGCCGATGCTCTCCAATTGGCAGAACTACGAGGCCTGGCAGGAGGCCGGCGGGCTAGACACCACGGCGCGCGCGACGCGGCTGTGGAAGAAAGCGATCGAAGATCATGTCGAGCCGACGATGGATATTGCGGTGCGCGAGGCGCTGGAGGCGTATGTGGCCAGGCGCAGGCAAGTGATCGGGCAGGGCGAGCCGTGATGCTTCGTTGTGCGCCTGCGAGGACCCCCCTCTGGCCTGCCGGCCATCTCCCCCACTTGGGGGGAGATTGGCAGCTTCAATGCCGCCGCCCTCTTTTCAACGTTGGTGATTGGCGAAGGAGAACGTGACAGCCAATCTCCCCCCTTGAGGGGGAGATGGCCGGCAGGCCAGAGGGGGGTGGCCCCGCTCCTCCCGCACTGATTCATCTCACCCCTCCAACTCCCTGAAATAACGAGAAAATCCATGAAATCGCATGCTAGGTCGTGGTCATTGGCGGCGTCGTCGTCGGCTGTTCGGTGCTGTTCCATCTCGCCCTTCACGGCTGGACCGACATTGTGCTTGTGGAGCGCGACGAACTGACTTCCGGCTCGACCTGGCATGCGCCCGGCGGCATGCATACGATCGTGGAGGCTACCCAAAATGCGCGGGGTCGGCGGGACAGCGCCCCCCTCTGTCCTGCCGGACAGTCCGGCAGGACAGAGGGGGGCGCCGTAGAGCGCCAACCGCGACAAACAAAACGCCCTTCGGGTTACGCCTGGCCCAGCTACCGCACCGGCGCCGTCAGCGCGAAATGAGCACCCTGCGGATCCGTGCACATCACGATCCAGCCGCCACCGGGAACCTCCATCGGTCCCATCAGGATCTTGCCGCCATTGTCGGTGACGCGCTTGGCCGCCGCGTCGATTGCGGGAGCATTGAAATAGAACTGCCAGACCGGCACCGGAACCTGCTCGGGCTTGTTCATCATGCCGCCGATGGGTTCGCCGCCGGCGGCAAACAGCTGGTAGGTGCCCATCGACCCCATATCCATGGCGTCGCCCTTGGTCCAGCCGAATTGCCCGGCATAGAAATCGAACGCGGCGCGCCAGTCGGTCGTGTACAGTTCATGCCAGCCGATATGGCCGGGAGTGGTAGCCGGCACCGGCGGCTGGTCAGGGCCATCAGGCTGCAGGAAGTTGAAGACCGCGCCTTGCGGATCGGCGACGACCGCAAAGCGGCCGACGCCCGGAATGTCATCGGGTTCGCGATGAACCGCACCGCCGGCCTGCTTCAGCGATTTCGTCGAGGCGTCGACGTCGCTGGTATGGATGTAGCCGATCCAGGCCGGCGGCATACCCGCCTTGCGCACTTCGTCCGGCTGCGTCATCAGCCCTGCAACGCCGCGCTCACCGACATTCATCACGATATAGCGCGGCATGCCGGGCGCGCCGTCGAAGGGCTGCGCCTTCCAGCCGACCACGTCGGTGTAGAACGCTTCGGCAGCGTCGAGATCGGTGGTCATCAGCTCGTACCAGAAGAAGGACGTCGGGGATTTTGGCATTGTCGTGCTCCTTGGGGTTTCCAGTCATCGATCATGCGTGATCCATCTAGGACGATCTTCGCGACGGAATTCCGACAGCCAGGCGAAAAGACCAGGAGATGCGTGCCAAGTGATCGCGCGTGAAGCTCCAAAACATGAGTATGGTTATCATGTTTTTATCTTGGCTTTTCAGCAGCTTGGCTGAAAATTGACCAATTGATAAAAAAACAAAACGTGCTAGCCTTCGCCAAAACAACAAGGAATGGGGAAGCGGAATGGCGACTGGTCATTTCAAGCAGGGCATTGCCGGCGGCCGGCTTTCGCCCGAGCAATATGCCGAGAATTTTTCCGACCTGCATCCGCCGCTCGATCATCACGAGGCGCTGGTCGAGTCCGATCGCTGCTATTTCTGCTATGACGCGCCGTGCATGAACGCATGCCCGACGTCGATCGACATCCCGCTGTTCATCCGCCAGATATCGACCGGCAATCCGATCGGCGCGGCCAGGACGATTTTCGACCAGAACATTTTGGGCGGCATGTGCGCCCGCGTCTGCCCGACCGAGACGCTGTGCGAAGAGGTCTGCGTGCGCGAAGTGGCGGAAGGCAAGCCGGTGCAGATCGGCCGTCTGCAGCGTTATGCCACCGATGTCGCGATGGCCGAGAACAAGCAGTTTTATGCGCGCGCCGCCCCGACGGGCAAGACGATCGCCGTGGTCGGCGCTGGACCGGCCGGGCTTGCCGCCGCCCATCGGCTTGCCCGCCATGGTCATGACGTGACCATTCTCGAGGCTCGCCCGAAAGCCGGCGGTCTCAATGAATATGGCATTGCCGCCTACAAGAGCATCGACAATTTCGCTCAGGCGGAGGTCGACTATATCATTTCGATCGGCGGCATCGACATCCAGAACGGCAAGGCGCTTGGCCGCGACTACCAACTGTCGGACCTCACCAGGAATTACGATGCGGTGTTCCTCGGCATGGGGCTTGGCGGCGTCAACGCGCTCAGCGCCGACGGCGAGGACGCGCAAGGCGTCACCAATGCGGTTGAGTTCATTGCGGAGCTTCGCCAGGCCAGCGATCTTGCCAACCTGCCGGTTGGCCGGCGCGTCGTCGTCATCGGCGGCGGCATGACGGCGATCGACGCTGCGGTGCAATCAAAGCTGCTCGGCGCCGAAGAGGTGACGATCTGCTATCGGCGCGGCCAGGAGCACATGAACGCCTCCGAATTCGAGCAGGACCTGGCCGCCGCCAACGGTGTCATCATCCGTCACTGGCTGCAGCCGAAGCGGGTCATTACCGAAGGCGGCAGGGTGTCGGGCATCGAACTCGAATATACGGCGATGGAGGGCGACAAGCTGGTCGGCACCGGCGAGCGGCTGACGCTCACCGCCGACCAGGTGTTCAAGGCGATCGGCCAGAGCTTTGTCCCGGCTGCGCTCAACGGCAGTGGCGCCTTGCTGGCGCTGGAAGCCGGCCGCATCAAGGTCGATGCCGAGGGCCGCACCTCGCTGCCAAACGTCTGGGCCGGCGGCGACTGCATCTATGGCGGCGACGACCTGACAGTTTCCGCCGTCGCGCAAGGCCGCGACGCGGCCGAATCGATCCACCGGGCACTGACCTCGAACGGGAGGGCATGAGCATGGCAGATATCAGAAACAATTTCGTCGGCATCAAATCGCCGAATCCGTTCTGGCTGGCCTCGGCGCCGCCGACCGACAAGGCCTACAACGTCATCCGCGCCTTCAGGGCGGGCTGGGGCGGCGTTGTCTGGAAGACGTTGGGCGAAGAGGGGCCGCCGGTGGTCAATGTCAACGGCCCGCGCTATGGCGCGATCTGGGGCGCCGACCGCCGCCTGCTCGGCTTGAACAACATCGAGCTGATCACCGACCGCGACTTGCAGGTCAATCTGCGCGAGATCAAGCAGGTCAAGATGGACTGGCCCGACCGCGCCATCGTCGTCTCGCTGATGGTGCCTTGCGAGGAGCATGCGTGGAAGGCGATCCTGCCGGTGGTCGAGGAGACCGGGGCCGATGGCATCGAGCTTAATTTCGGCTGCCCGCACGGCATGTCGGAACGCGGCATGGGTTCCGCCGTCGGCCAGGTGCCGGAATACATCGAAATGGTGGTGCGCTGGTGCAAGGCCAACACCCGCATGCCTGTCATCACCAAGCTGACGCCGAACATCACAGACATACGCAAGCCGGCGCGTGCCGCCCTTGCCGGCGGCACCGACGCGGTGTCGCTGATCAACACCATCAATTCGATCACCGGCGTCAATCTCGATAGTTTCGCGCCGGAACCGACGATCGACGGCAAGGGTTCGCATGGCGGCTATTGCGGTCCGGCGGTGAAGCCGATCGCCATGAACATGGTGGCCGAGATCGCCCGCGATTCGGAAACGCACGGCTTGCCGATCTCCGGCATCGGCGGCATCACCACCTGGCGCGACGCTGCCGAATTCATGGCGCTCGGCGCCGGCAATGTGCAGGTGTGCACGGCGGCGATGACTTATGGCTTCAAGATCGTGCAGGAGATGATCGCCGGCCTCGAAAACTGGATGGACGAGAAGGGCCATGCCTCGCTCGACGACATCGTCGGCCGCGCCACGCCCAACGTCACCGACTGGCAGTATCTCAACCTCAACTACGTCGCCAAGGCGCATATCGACCAGGAGGCCTGCATCAAATGCGGCCGCTGCCACATCGCCTGCGAGGACACCTCGCACCAGGCGATCACCAGCATGGTCGACGGCGTCAGGCATTTCGAGGTGATCGAGGCCGAATGCGTCGGCTGCAACCTCTGCGTCAATGTCTGTCCTGTCGAGAACTGCATCACCATGGAGCCGCTGGCGGCCGGCGTGATCGACCAGCGCACCGGCAGGCCGGTGTCGCCGGTCTACGCCAACTGGACAACGCATCCGAACAACCCGATGGCCAAGGTGGCCGCGGAATAGCGACGGGCGAGGCGGTCGTTCAAATGGACCTCATTGGGAAGAGGAATCGCTGAGCGCCAAGCGCGGCGGCCCCGCAGGACTGGGTTCCTCGCCCCACAAAGTGGGGAGAGGTGGCCCGGCGAAGCCGGGACGGAGAGGGGCCCTGCGGCGGCTGGGAACTGTTCAAGGCTCCTGATGGCCCATTATGCTCGCGCCCCATCCTTCACCGGTTCTGGCTTCGCGACTGTCGTCCCCCTATCCGTCCCGGCTTCGCCGGGCCACCTCTCCCCCGCTCCGCGGGGGCGAGGAACCCAAGTCCTGCAGTGGCGCCCGCAGGGCAATAAAGGGGCGGCGCACCCGCCAAAGTGGGACATTTCTTAATTGCGGATAAAATTTATCCACGATAAGATATATCTATGAATTGGGACTCAGAACAATGAAGCTGGGCGAGGGCGTTGAAGCGGCCATCCACTGCGCCGCAATGCTTGCCGGCGTCGGAGGCGCGGCGACCATGCCGGGTGCGGCCATGGCGGAAGCTTTCGGCGTGTCGCCGAGCTATCTGCTCAAGCATCTCAACGCGCTGACGGCGTCGGGTATCCTGGAATCGGTGCCGGGGCCATCGGGCGGTTACCGGCTGGCGCGGCCGGCCGAGCGCATAACGCTGCTCGACATCGTGCTCGCCGTGGAAGGACGCGAACCGGCCTTCCGCTGCGGCGAAATCCGTCAGCGCGGGCCGGCCAGGCTCGATGCCTCGGCCTATGTCAAGCCCTGCGGCATCAGCGTCGCGATGCTGAAGGCCGAGCGCGCCTACCGCGCCGCTCTTGCCGAGGCCCGGCTGTCCGACATCGTGGCGGAATATTTGAGCGATGCCGATCCCCGTTCGGTCGCCGCCAACTGCGCCTTTGTCGAGCGCCATCAGCGACCGCAGAAATCGAGTTCAACCAAGCAAAAGTGAAAGGCAAAAAGACGATGAAGCAGAGGCTGCAATTCTTCGGCGCGGCGCCGGAAATCATGAAGGCGGTATCGGCGGTCAACAAGGCGGTCGACGAGTGCGGGCTGGAGGCAAGCCTGCTGCATCTGATCAAGCTGCGGGCGTCGCAGATCAATGGCTGTTCCTATTGCGTCGAAATGCACAGCCGCGAGGCGCGCCATGACGGCGAGACCGAACAGCGGCTTTATCTCGTCTCCGCCTGGAAGGAATCGCCGCTGTTTTCCGAGCGCGAACGCGCCGCCTTCGCGTGGACCGACGTGGTGACGAAGATCGCCGACAGCGGCGTGCCGGACGATCTCTACGCAAAAACGCTTGAACACTTCTCGGAAGAGGAACTGGTCAAGCTGTCCGTAGCGATCGGCATGATCAACACCTGGAACCGGCTCTGCGTTCCCTTCCAAGCCATTCATCCGGTAGCCGCGGCCAAGGCCGCCTGAGCGGACGAAACTGGATGCGCGGCCTTCAACGCCGCGGTCTCTTTTTGCTTTGGGATCAAGACCATGTTGTCGAATTTTGAGAATGAGATTCTTCTTGCCGCACGCCTGCTGCTTGGCGGCGCTTTTGTCTTTGCCGGCCTGCGCAACATCCAGAATGCAGGCTTCCTGACCCAACTGATGACGACGCGAGGCGTGCCGCAGGCGCGGCCGATGCTGTGGCTGGGGATCGTCCTGCAGGTTGTTTCCGGAGCGCTGGTGATATCAGGTGTCTGGACCGCAGCCGCCGCTCTGTGCCTGGTACTGTTCCTAATTGTCGCCACCCCGATGTTCCACAATTTCTGGGATCATCAGGGGTCCGAGCGCGCGTCGCGCATCAACGGCTTTGTCGGCAACGTGGCGTTGACCGGGGGATTTCTAGCGCTGATGGGCCAGGCGCTTTAAGGAGAATCGCCCAGCCGATATGGTATGAATTGTCATCTGCGCATTAATCGCTCCGTTGCGATTGCCTCGTATGATTGGCTCAGTTTCGTTTCTCGGAGCCTTTATGGAGCAAAGCTGGAATAGCTTCTGGGGAAGCGTTTCGCAGGCTTTCACCTCGCGCTCTCGCCGCTTCGGGCGCTTGCCGAAACATTCGGCTATTTTCCGAGCGATATCCAACTCTGGTGCTTCGTCTGCGGTCTCTTTTTCCTGGTGCTTGTCGTTCCCCACACCTACGGCGATCTCGTGCTTCGGCACCGTCGCGTCTATGTGACAGGCAAGGTGGTGGAGATAAAGATGTCGGACGACTCGCCCAGGACGCCGACCATCGAATTCGCCGATCGCCTCGGCAAGATCTGGCGCTTTGAATCGCATTTGCCCGTCAATAACATGACCGGTTCGGTCGGAGCGGCGGTAAAGGTCATGTATGACCCGCTGCATCCGAACCTGGCACGGGAAGTGGGGCGGCCGATCATGAAGGCAGCCCATACGGCGGTATGGTATGCCATTATCGTCGGGCTCATGGCGCTGGCCTTCTGGCCCGGCCTGACGTCCGATTGAGCCTTTTCGAACAGCGTGCGATACCGCTCGTTTTATGCATGTCGTTATCCTACCGCTGCGCACCCTCGGGTCAAAGCCCGACGGCAGGTTGTGGGTGACATGCACTATGCGGCAATCGATAGCCCAGCCCCGCCAAGGCAGCGCCATGCACCCTTGAGCCGGTGATGGTCGCCTTCATACCCGGGCCAAGCAGCTTCCGCGCCGAGCCGCCGACGATCACGGCATTTCTCAGTCATGAATGCCGTTCCTTCGATATCGGGGAGGGGAGCCCGACGAGGTCAAGGCTCAATGTCCGCAATTGCTGCCTTGCCTTTGCGTCATAGGCCTGCGGATCGGCGCGAGATTCCCTCTGGCCGTCGAAATAGAGGCCGCTCCGCCCTTCGAGCGCGGGCGACGTGGCAAGGTTGAGGATGGCGTCGGCGCCGGTCTCGACCGAGTTCCAAGGCATGATGGCTGCCTGCCGGACCATGGTGGTGTTCATGTAGCTTGCCGGATGCAGGCTGTTGACGGTGACGCCCGTGTTCTTAAGTTCCTGCGCCAGATCGATGGTGAACATGATCTGCGCCAGCTTGCTCTGGCAGTAAGCGCGCACGCCGTCGTAGTTGCGGGTCAGCATGACATCGTCGAAATCGATCGCCTGCTGGCCGGCCGAGGCGACGTTGACGATGCGCGCCGGCGCGCTCGCCTTGAGCAGCGGCAGAAGCTCTGAGGTGAGCAGGAAGCCGGCGAGATAGTTGACGGCAAAGCGCAGCTCGTAGCCGTCGGCGCTGACCTGTCGTTTGGTGCCTGCGGTACCGATGCCGGCGTTGTTGATGAGAATGTCGAGTCGGTCGGTCCTGGCGTGCACGGCCTCGGCGAGGCGGCGGACCTCGGCCAGGGACGAGAGGTCGGCGACGAGAAGCTCGGCCTTGCCGCCGGCGGCTTCGATCTCGGCGACCGTCGCCTTGCCCCGTGTCGCATCGCGACCATGCACCAGGACCCGCGCGCCATCGGCGCCGAGCCTTTGCGCGACGACGCGGCCGACGCCGTCGGTCGACCCGGTGATGAGGACGGTCTTGTCTTTCAGTTCCATGCTCGGAGCCTCCATGTCATTGCTCTGAGTGGAAGATGGGACGTCCGGCACCGGTCAAACAGGTCAAACTTTATCGCAGCGCAGACCCCAGGATGACGAAACGAGAATTAGCCCTTTGGCTTCAACCCGTCGATGAACAATTGTTCGAGAAACCTTGCCGCGTCCTCGAAGCGGCCGTCGCCGCCGCGGTCGGGGCCGAGCACGGCGCGGACCTGAACGTCGAAATCGGCATAGTGCTGCGTCGTCGCCCAGATCGAGAAGATCAGGTGCCAGGGGTCGGTGGGCGCGATCTTGCCGGCGCGCATCCAGCCCTTGATGACGGCGGCCTTCTCGTCGACCAGCGTCTTCAGCTCGCCTTCCAGCATCGGCATGATGCGCGGCGCGCCCTGCAGGATCTCGTTGGCGAACAGCCGGCTTTCCCTGGGGAAATCGCGCGCCATTTCGAGTTTGCGCCTGATATAGCTGCGCAACTCGGTCAGCGGGTCGCCGATGTCGTCGAGTTCGCGCAGCGGCGCCAGCCAGGTATCCAGAAGCCGCTGCATCAGCGTCTCGTGGATATCCTCCTTGCGGCGGAAATAGTAGAGCAGGTTCGGCTTAGACATGCCGGCGGCTTCGGCGATCTGGTCGATGGTCGAGCCGCGAAAGCCGTTGGTCGAGAACACCTCGAGCGCCGCCTCCAGGATCAGCTCGCGCTTTTCCTGCTGGATGCGGGTACGGCGAGGAACGGGAATTCCCATGTCGGCCGTCACTGCGGCATAGCCTGGGTTGGAGAGCCATCTGGACCAATTCTCTGGACCAGTTTTTCTCCGGCCTGTGGAGCGCGCCTCAGCTGCCGCATTTCCGCTAGTAATCCCTTGACCGCCGACAGGGCGGTGCTAACGTTTGTCCAATCGGTCAAAATTTGCGTAGCACGAAAACGCAGCAGAGACCAAGTGTCGGGAAGACCAAGCGTTAGCCGCACCGAAACAGGTTACAAGGGGAAGTCTTGGTCATGTCCAACCGGCTGAAAGTCACGCCGAACGATCTCAGCGCATTCTGGATGCCGTTCACGGCAAACCGGCAGTTCAAGCAAGCGCCGCGCATGATGGTGTCCGCCAAGGATATGCATTACACGACGAGCGACGGTCGCACGGTTTTAGACGGCACCGCCGGCCTGTGGTGCGTCAATGCCGGCCACTGCCGGCCGAAGATCACCGAGGCGATCCAGAGCCAGGCCGCCGAGCTCGACTACGCGCCGGCGTTCCAGATGGGTCACCCGATCGTCTTCGAACTGGCCAACCGTTTGGTCGACCTGGCGCCACAGGGCATGGACCACGTGTTCTTCACCAACTCCGGATCGGAATCGGTCGAGACCGCGCTGAAGATGGCGATCGCCTATCACCGCGCCAAAGGCGAGGGCTCGCGCACCCGCCTGATCGGCCGCGAGCGCGGCTATCACGGCGTTAATTTCGGCGGCATCTCGGTCGGCGGCATCGTCACCAACCGCAAGATGTTCGGCACGCTGCTCGGCGGCGTCGACCACATGCCGCACACCCACCTGCCCGAGAAGAACTCGTTCACCAGGGGCGTGCCCGAGCATGGCGCGGAATTGGCCAATGAACTGGAGCGCATCGTCACGCTGCACGACGCCTCGACGATCGCGGCGGTCATCGTCGAGCCGGTGGCCGGTTCCACCGGCGTCATCCTGCCGCCGAAGGGCTATCTCGAGAGGCTGCGCGAGATCTGCACCAGGCACGGCATCCTTTTGATCTTCGACGAGGTCATCACCGGTTTCGGCCGTCTCGGCACGCCGTTTGCCGCCGACTATTTCGGCGTCACTCCCGACATCATGGCCACCGCCAAGGGCGTCTCCAACGGCGTTATTCCGATGGGCGCGGTGTTCGTCAGGAAGGAAATCCACGACGCCTTCATGACCGGCCCCGAGCATATGATCGAGTTCTTCCACGGCTACACCTATTCGGGCAATCCTATCGCCTGTGCGGCAGCACTCGGCACGCTCGACACCTATAAGGAAGAGGGCTTGCTGACCCGCGGCCAGGATTTGGCGCCGTATTGGGAAGACGCGCTGCATTCGCTGAAGGGCGAGCCGAACGTCATCGATATCAGAAACATCGGCCTGATCGGCGCGATCGAGCTGGCGCCCATCCCCGGCAGTCCGACCAAGCGTGCCTTCTCGGCTTTTGTGAAAGCGTTCGAGCGCGGCGCGCTGATCCGCACCACCGGCGACATCATCGCGCTGTCGCCGCCGCTGATCATCACCAAGGGCCAGATCAACGAATTGATCGACCATGTGCGTGAAGTGCTGAGGGCGGTGGATTGAGAAACGCGGCGCAGCTTTCCTTGGGGGACGCTGCGCAATCGATGAGGTTTTAGAAAATGGCCGCTCCGGGCGAGAATCTGCGAATCAATTCAGATCGTTTGTGGGATTCGATAATGGAGATGGCGAAGATCGGCCCCGGCATTGCCGGCGGCAATAATCGCCAGACGTTGACCGACGCGGACGGCGAGGGGCGGCAGCTGTTCAAGCGCTGGTGCGAGGCGGCGGGACTTGAAATGGGCCTCGACGAGATGGGCACGATGTTTGCCCGCCGCGAGGGCACCGAGCCCGATCTGCCGCCGGTCTATGTCGGCAGCCATCTCGACACCCAGCCGACCGGCGGCAAGTATGACGGCGTGCTTGGCGTGCTCGGCGGCCTGGAGATCGTGCGCTCGCTCAACGAGCTCGGCATCAAGACAAAACATCCGATCGTCGTCACCAACTGGACGAACGAGGAAGGCGCGCGCTTTGCGCCGGCGATGATGGCATCCGGCGTATTCGCCGGCGTCCTCGACCAAGCCGACGTCTACGAGCATGTCGACAAGGACGGCAAGAAGTTCGGCGAGGAACTCGAACGCATCGGCTGGAAAGGCAGCGAGAAAGTCGGTGAGCGCAAGATCCACGCCTTCTTCGAGCTGCATATCGAGCAAGGCCCGATCCTAGAGGACGAGGGCATAGACATCGGCGTCGTCACCCATGGCCAGGGACTGAAATGGCTGCAGGTGACGCTGACCGGCAAGGAGGCGCATACCGGCTCGACGCCGATGCCGAAGCGCCGCAATGCCGGGCTCGGCATGGCGCGGGTGATCGAGCTGGTGCACGAGATCGCCATGGACTACCAGCCCGACGCCGTCGGCGCGGTCGGCCACATGGAGGTCTATCCGAACTCGCGCAATATCATCGCCGGCCGCACCATGTTCACCATCGACATCCGCTCGCCGGAAAAGGAAGTGCTCGACGCCATGGACGGGCGCATCCGCGAAGGCATCGACACAATCTGCGAAGCGCTCGACATCAAATATCAAATCGACCAGGTCGGTCATTTCGATCCGGTGACTTTCGATCCGGGCTGCGTCAAGGCTGTGCGGGATGCGGCAGAGCGCCTGGGTTATACGCATCGCAACATCGTCTCCGGCGCCGGCCACGACGCCTGCTGGATCAACCGCGTCGCGCCGACGGCAATGGTGATGTGCCCCTGCGTCGACGGGCTGTCGCACAACGAGGCCGAGGAAATCACCAAGGAATGGGCGGCGGCCGGCGCCGACGTGCTGTTCCACGCGGTGGTGGAGACAGCGGTGATCGTGGGGTGAGCTAGCATCCAGGATTCCGAACGCCGCTCACCAAGAAGCGCGAGATAAACAAGGGAACAAAAAAATGTCCAAAGTCATCAAGAACGGCACCATCGTCACCGCCGATCGCAGCTGGAAAGCCGACGTGCTGTTCAAGCACGGCAAGATCATCGCCATCGGGCCGGACCTGCATGCCGACCACGAGTTCGACGCCACCGGCTGCTATGTGATGCCGGGCGGCATCGATCCGCACACCCATCTCGAAATGCCGTTCATGGGTACTTATTCGGCCGACGATTTCGAGAGCGGCACCCGCGCCGCGCTTGCCGGCGGCACCACGATGGTCGTCGATTTCTGCCTGCCGGCGCCGCAGCAGTCGCTGCTCGAGGCCCTGCAGATGTGGGACAACAAGACCTCGAAAGCCTCCTGCGACTATTCCTTCCACATGGCGATCACCTGGTGGGGCAAGCAGGTGTTCGACGAGATGGCCACTGTCGTCGACAAGGGCATCACCTCGTTCAAGCACTTCATGGCCTACAAGGGCGCGCTGATGGTCGACGACGACGAGATGTATTCGTCGTTCCAGCGCTGCGCCGACCTTGGCGCGCTGCCGCTGGTCCATGCCGAGAATGGCGACGTGGTGGCGGCGCTGTCGCAGAAGCTGCTGGCCGCCGGCAATAACGGCCCCGAAGGGCACGCTTACTCGCGGCCGCCGGAAGTGGAAGGCGAGGCGACCAATCGCGCCATCATGATCGCCGACATGGCCGGCGTGCCGCTCTATGTCGTGCATGTCTCCTGCGAGCAGGCCCACGAAGCCATTCGCCGGGCGCGGCAGAAAGGCATGCGGGTGTTCGGCGAGCCGCTGATCCAGCATCTGACGCTCGACGAGAGCGAATATTTCAACAAGGACTGGGACCATGCCGCACGCCGCGTGATGAGCCCACCGTTCCGCAACAAACTGCACCAGGATTCGCTGTGGGCCGGCCTGCAGGCCGGCTCGCTGCAAGTCGTGGCGACCGACCACTGCGCCTTCACCACCAGCCAGAAGCGCAACGGCTTGGGCGACTTCACAAAAATTCCGAACGGCACCGGCGGGCTCGAGGACCGCTTGCCGGTGCTGTGGACGACCGGCGTCAACACCGGCCGGCTGACAATGAACGAGTTCGTCGCGGTGACATCGACCAACATCGCCAAAATCCTCAACATGTATCCGAAGAAGGGCGCCATCGTCGAAGGCGCCGACGCCGACATCGTCGTCTGGGACCCGCAGCGCGAGAAGACGATCACGGCCAAGAAGCAGCAGTCGGTGATCGACTACAACGTCTTCGAAGGTTTTGAGGTGACCGGCCTGCCGCGCTTCGTCTTTTCGCGCGGCGAACTGTCGATCCAGGAGGACGAGGTCAAGGCGAAACCCGGCCATGGCGAGTTCGTCGGCCGCGAGCCGAATGCCGCAGTCAACCGGGCGCTGTCGACCTGGAAGGAAATCTCCGCGCCGCGCAAGGTGGAACGATCAGGTATTCCGGCGACCGGGGTGTGAGCTTGCGCAAGGACGGTACTGTCCCGGTGCTAGTGATTGCCGAAGTCGGCGCCGCCCCTCTGGGGCAGCGCAAACCTGAAGCGATTGCGCTGTCTCGATGCCCGATGCCAATTGGTCGGCGGGTAGGCCGCTTATCAGGCGACCAGCCCATCCAGTTCCGGCAGCAGGACGACGCTTTCCTGTTCGTTGGGATCGGTGCGGGCGATGACCGCCGAGGCCGGGCTGGCGCTCAGATTGGCCGGCAGATGCGGCACGCCGGCGGGAATGTAGAAGAGGTCGCCGGCCCTGGCCACGATCTGCTGCTCGAGCCGGTCGCCATACCAGGTATGGACCTCGCCCGAGAGCACATAGATCGCCGTCTCATGGCTTTCGTGCATATGCGCCCTGGCTCGGGCACCGGGCGGCATGGTGAGCAGGTGCATGCAGATGCCGGTAGAGCCGACCGTCTCGGCGGCGATGCCGGTGAAATAACTCAGTCCCTGCTTGCCTTCATAAGAGCTTTCGGGGCGGATAAGATGGCAGGTGGGTTTGGACGACATCGGGCAAACTCTCGATCGAGTGGGACAAGATAAGTGGTAAGCAGCATTTTGGCAAAAGCAACGGGAGTCCGGCCGGCGCGGGGGCGACGCGAGAAGCCAGGCTGCGGCCTATGACCGGACAGTCGCCAGCCGTCGTTTCGGCAAGCAAGCTTGGCCTGACCTTCCAGACCAGTGACGGTCCGGTGCAGGCGCTGTCGAATGTCGACTTGACCATCGGCAAGGGCGAATTCGTCTCCTTCATCGGGCCGTCCGGCTGTGGCAAGACGACCTTGCTGCGGGTCATCGCCGATCTGGAGAAACCGACATCGGGAAGCATCGCCGTCAACGGCATGACGCCCGAGCAGGCGCGCCAGAGCCGCGCCTATGGCTATGTCTTCCAGGCGGCCGCACTTTATCCGTGGCGCACCATCGAGCGCAATGTGGCGCTGCCGCTGGAGATCATCGGCCTGTCGAAGGCAGAGCAGGCGGCGCGCATCAAGCGCACGCTCGATCTGGTCAACCTGTCCGGCTTCGAGCAGAAATACCCGTGGCAGCTTTCCGGCGGCATGCAGCAGCGTGCCTCGATCGCGCGGGCACTGGCCTTCGATGCCGATCTTCTGTTGATGGACGAGCCGTTCGGCGCGCTCGACGAGATCGTGCGCGACCACCTCAACGAACAACTTCTGGAGCTTTGGGAGCGGACCAACAAGACCATCTGCTTCGTCACCCATTCGATTCCCGAGGCGGTCTACCTTTCGACGCGCATCATCGTCATGTCACCGCGCCCGGGCCGCGTCAGCGACGTCATCGAATCGACATTGCCGAAAAAGCGGCCACTCGACATTCGCGAGACGCCGGAGTTTTTGGCGATCGCCGCGCGGGTGCGCGACGGGCTCAGGGCAGGGCACAGCTATGAGGATTGAGGTGGTTTCTCCTCTCCCCAATGGGGGTGGTAGGCCCACCCATGCTTTCGTCATCCTAGGGCGGAGCCGCCGCGAAGCGGCGTTCATTGAGAGCGCTGCCAACCACGCCTTCGTCATCCTAGGGCGGGGCAGTCGCGAAGCGGCGTTCATCGAGATCGCGGCCAACCACGCCTTCGTCATCCTAGGGCGAAGCAAGGAGCGAAGCGACGCGGCGCAGACCCTAGGATCCATGCCGTTACCTTCGCGCTTTGCAATGGTACGGAACATAGCTCCCTGTCTTAAGGGAACGTCGGCTGCCGAGGCTTGGCTGGCGGATATTCTAGACCGGTTGGGCCATTCGGCCGAGGTCACGGAATGGATCCTAGGGTCTACGCCCGCCGCTTCGCGGCGGCTCCGCCCTAGGATGACGAAGCCGTGGTTACCCGCTCGCGTAACGCAAAGTGTGCGCCAGTCGTCCGAGGCCCGCTGATGGACTCCTTTCGCGACAAGCTCATCCCGGTGACCTCGATCCTCGCGGGCGTGGTGGTCGTCTGGTATGTTTTCGCCGTTATCCTCAACGCGCCGTTCCAGCGCGATCTCGACCGCCGTGCTAACCAAACGCCTGATATTGTGGAATTCATCGGCAAGACGATGTCGCAGCCGAAGCCGACGCTGCCGGCGCCGCATCAGGTGGCGGTCAATTTCTTCGAGAACACGTTTCTGCGCAAGGTCACCAGCAATCGCAGCCTTGTTTACAATGCTTGGGTGACGCTGTCCTCGACGCTGCTCGGCTTCGCTTTCGGCACGGCCCTCGGCATCCTGATTGCCGTCGGCATCGTCCATGTGGCGACGCTCGACCGCAGCCTGATGCCGTGGATCATCGCCTCGCAGACCATTCCGATCCTGGCGGTGGCGCCGATGATAATCGTCGTGCTGGCGGCGATCGGCGTCACCGGGCTGATCCCGAAGGCGCTGATCTCGACCTATCTGTCGTTCTTCCCGGTGGCGGTCGGCATGGTCAAAGGGCTGCGTTCGCCCGAACTCACCCATCTCGACCTGATGCACACTTATAATGCCAGCGCCTCGCAAACCTTCTGGAAACTGCGGGTGCCGGCATCGGTGCCGTTCCTGTTCACCTCGATGAAGGTGGCGGTGGCGGCCAGCCTGGTCGGCGCCATCGTCGGCGAACTGCCGACCGGTGCCGTCGCCGGCATCGGCGCCAAGCTGCTTGCCGGCGCCTATTACAGCCAGACCATCGATATCTGGTCGGCGCTGGTGGCCGGCTCGGTGGTGGCGGCGCTGCTGGTTATGATGGTCGGCATCGCCGGTCGCATCGTCGACCGCGCCATGGGCGGGAGGCCGGCATGAGCGATCGCCTCAGCCTTTCGTCGATCACGCCCCGCTCGTGGCAAGGGTATGCTGCGCTTGCCCTGCTTGCCGTGGCGCTGCTTCTTTGGCCGCTTGTCGATGCCACGCCTGGTTACGGCATAGGGACTCCGGCTTTGATTTTCTTGTTGCTGCTTCTGGCAATCGGGGCCGATCATTTTCCGCCGGCAATCGGGGTGGTGTTGCTCTTCCTTGGCGCGCATGGCGCGGCGTGGCTGCTGCTCGCCGGCATAACCGGCAATGAGGGCACCGCTCGCGCGTCGTTTTATCTGCTGCTTGCCGCGGCATGGCTTCTGGCCTGGCGCTGCGTGACGGTGCTGTCGGCGCTTCGCCCGGCCTCGCGCTTTGCGGCGACCGCTTTGCGGCTGATCATTCCGGCGATCTTCGGCGCCTGGATCCTGATCATCTGGGAGGCGGTGACGCGCGGCGCCGGCATTCCCTTCATCCTGCTGCCGCCGCCAAGCGCCATCGGTGTGCGCATCGCCAATTCGCTGCCGGTGCTGGCCGCCGACGTGCGGCAGACCATCTTCAAGGCGGTTCTCTTCGGCTACATCGTCGGCAGCGGCGCCGGCTTCATCGCCGCCATCGCGGCCGACCGCGTGCCGTTCCTGCGCCGCGGGCTTTTGCCGATCGGCAATATGGTGTCGGCGCTGCCGATCATCGGCGTGGCGCCGATCATGGTCATGTGGTTCGGCTTCGACTGGCAGTCGAAGGCCGCCGTCGTCATCATCATGACCTTCTTCCCGATGCTGGTGAACACCGTCGCCGGGCTTGCCGCCTCCGGCCATATGGAGCGCGACCTGATGCGCACCTATGCCTCGAGCTACTGGCAGACGCTGTTCAAGCTGCGGTTGCCGGCGGCAGCGCCCTTCATCTTCAACGCGCTGAAGATCAATTCGACGCTGGCGCTGATCGGCGCCATCGTCGCGGAGTTCTTCGGCACGCCCGTGGTCGGCATGGGATTCCGGATTTCGACCGAAGTCGGGCGGATGAATATCGACATGGTCTGGGCCGAAATCGCAGTTGCAGCACTTGCTGGTTCGGTCTTTTATGGCGTGGTCGCTCTTCTCGAGAGAGCAGTCACGTTTTGGCATCCCTCCGTCCGTGGTGGATAGGGCGGTGGCGGGTTTGGCATCAGGGGTCGGTTTAAAGGTCCTGGTCCTAAAAGGGTAAACACTTAACTCCAGAGGGTAAAAGCATGAAAAGACTTGTTGTTTCGATGCTGGCCGGCGCGATGTCGCTTGCCGCGTTTCAGGCGATCGCCGCGGACAAGGTGACGCTGCAGCTGAAATGGGTCACGCAGGCCCAGTTTGCCGGCTATTACGTCGCCAAGGACAAGGGCTTCTATGAGGCCGAGGGTCTCGACGTTGAGATCAAGCCGGGCGGTCCCGATATCGCGCCCGAGCAGGTGATCGCCGGTGGCGGCGCCGACGTCATCGTCGACTGGATGGGCGGCGCGCTGGCCGCACGCGAAAAGGGGGTGCCACTGGTCAATATCGCCCAGCCGTTCAAGAAGGCCGGCATGCAGCTGGTCTGCCCGAAGGACGGCCCGGTCAAGACCGAAGCCGACTTCAAGGGCCATACGCTCGGCGTCTGGTTCTTTGGCAACGAGTATCCGTTCTACGCCTGGATGAACAAGCTCGGCCTGAAGACCGACGGCGGCCCGGACGGCGTCACCGTGCTGAAGCAGAGTTTCGACGTGCAGCCGCTGATCCAGAAGCAGGCGGATTGTATTTCGGTCATGACCTACAACGAATACTGGCAGCTCATCGATGCCGGCTACAAGCCGGAAGAGCTGATCGTGTTCAACTACTCGGCCATGGGCAACGACCTGCTTGAGGACGGGCTCTATGCCTTGGAGGACAAGCTCAAGGATCCGGCCTTCGAGGACAAGATGGTGCGTTTCGTGCGCGCCTCGATGAAGGGCTGGAAATACGCCGTCGACAATTCCGACGAGGCGGCCGAAATCGTCATGGACAATGGCGGCCAGGACGAGAACCACCAGAAGCGCATGATGGGCGAAGTCGCCAAGCTGATCGATAATGCCGACGGCAAGCTCGACCCGGCGACCTACGCGCGCACCGCTAAGGCGCTGCTCGACCAGAAGATCATCAGCAAGGAGCCGACCGGCGCCTACACGACCGCCATCACCGACAAGGCGATCAAATAGGGATAGAGGCGAACAACCGGGGCCTCTGGCGCCCCCAGTTCGAAAAAAAGGGGCGGGTGACCGCCCCCTTTTTTAGGTTGTAAAATAGCCGTTACCGGTGGAAACATTCGCTCGTCACAACCGTTGTTGCGGGGCATCCAGCTTCAGCGGATGTCATCGCCACAACGGAGATCTCCATGCGCATGCAATCCTTCTCGCCGATGCTTTCGGCGCTCGCCGTTTCGGCTTCCTTCCTGTGCGCTTCACCGGCCTTGGCCGACCTGATGAAGATGAAGGCGACGCTCGATGGGGCCCAGCAGAATCCACCCGTCACCACGGAGGGCAAAGGCGAGGCCACTCTCGGCTTCAACACCGAGACGAAACAGCTGACCTGGAACGTGATGTATTCAGGTCTCAGTGGACCGGCGACGGCGGGACATATTCACGGTCCGGCAGCAAAGGGTGAAAATGCCGACGTCGTCGTCCCGTTCAAGGGCGCTCCGAAAAGCCCGTTCAAGGGGGCGGCGATCCTGACCGACGCGCAGGCTGCCGACCTGATGGCCGGCAAATACTACATCAACATCCATACGGCGGCCCACAAGGACGGCGAGATCCGCGGCCAGATCGAGAAGGCAGCGACGATGTAGCGTAGGCCGAGTTCCTTCGCGCCCCCCTCTGTCCTGCCGGACATCTCCCCCACGAGGGGGGAGATCGGATGTCACAATCGCTTTCGCCAATTTTCAACGTCGGAGGAAAGGCAGGCCAATGAAGCTGCCGATCTCCCCCCAAGTGGGGGAGATGCCCGGCAGGGCAGAGGGGGGCGCGAAGGAACTCGGCCTGACTAGCTATGCCCCTGCGCTCACGACCTGTCGCGTATCTGCGTCATCGTCCGGGTCGGCGTGATCGCCTCGGGGTCGAGCCTGATCTCGACGATCGCCGGCTTGCCGCTGGCGCGGGCGCGCTCGAAGGCCGGCGCGAAGTCGGCCGTCTTCTCGACGGTTTCGCCATGGCCGCCATAAGCGCGGGCGAGCGCCGCGAAGTCGGGATTCTTCAAATCCGTGGCGACGACGCGGCCCGGATATTCACGCTCCTGATGCATGCGGATGGTGCCGTAGATGCCATTGTTGACGACGACGACGATGATCGGCAGATCGTACTGCACGGCGGTGGCGAATTCCTGGCCGTTCATCAGGAAGCAGCCGTCGCCGGCAAAGGCGATCACGTCGCGCTCGGGGAACAATTCCTTGGCGGCGACCGCTGCCGGCGTGCCATAGCCCATCGAGCCGGAGGTCGGTGCTGCCTGCGTGGCAAAGCGGCGGGAACGGTGGAAGCGGTGCACCCAGGTGGCGTAGTTGCCGGCGCCGTTGGTGAGGATCGCATCGTCGGGCAGCATTTTTTCGAGATAGTTCATGATCGGTCCCATCTGGACGGCGCCGGGACCGCTTTCAGGCGGTGTCGACCAGTCGAGATAGGCGGCGTGCAGCTTGGGTGTTTCATCCGCCCAGACCGGCGTGGCGGCCGGCTTGCGCCCGGCAAAGGCTTCGACGAAGGCGGACGGCGAGGCGTTGATCGCCAGCGTCGGCCGGTAGACACGGCCGAGCTCGCCGGCGTCGGCATGGACATGGACCAGCGACTGGTCGGGGTAGGGGCTCTTGAGCAGCGTGTAGTCGGAGGACGGCATCTCGCCCATGCGGCCGCCGATCAGCAGCACGAGGTCGGCCTGCTTGATGGCGGTCGCCAGCTTCGGGTTGATGCCGATGCCGACATCGCCGGCATAGTTGGGGTGGAGATGATCGAACAGCATCTGGCGGCGGAAGGAGCAGCCGACCGGCAGCGACCAGGCTTCGGCGATCGTCCGCATCCGCGCGACGGCCGCCGCATCCCAGCGCGTGCCGCCGAGAATGACAAAGGGGCGTTTTGCTTTGCCGAGCAATGTTTCCAGCGCGTCGAGCTCGGCCTCGCCCGGCCGGGTTTCGACCGGCGTATAGGGCAGGGCTGCTGGTGCCTCGGCAAGGCTGGTCAGCATGTCTTCCGGCAGCGAGATGACCACCGGGCCGGGACGGCCGGACGTCGCCACCGCGAAGGCGCGGGTGACGAATTCGGGAATGCGCGCGGCGTCGTCGATCTCGACCACCCATTTGGCGATGTCGTCGAAGAACCTGACATAGTCGACCTCTTGAAAAGCCTCGCGATGCTTGGCGTGGCTGGCGACCTGGCCGATGAACAGGATGACGGGCACCGAATCCTGCATGGCGATGTGGATGCCGGCCGAGGCGTTGGTGGCGCCGGGGCCGCGGGTGACGAAGCAGATGCCTGGCTTGCCGGTCAGCCGGCCATGGCAATCGGCCATCATCGCGGCGCCGCCTTCCTGGCGGCAGACGATGGTGCGGATCGGCGAATCGTGCAGCGCGTCGAGCACCGCAAGGTAGGACTCGCCGGGCACGCAATAGATACGATCCGTTCCGTTGGCTTCGAGTGCTTCGACGATCAGTTGTCCGCCGGTCTTCATTTTCCTGACCTCTCCAGTTCGGCAAGGATTTCTTCGGTGTGTTCGCCGAGACGCGGCGAGGGCCGCTCATAGACCAACGGCGTGGCCGACATGACCATCGGCGCGCGCACCGAGGGCAACAGATTGCCGTGGCCGTCGTCGAGGTCGAGCCGCATGCCGCGCGCGATGGTCTGCGGGTCGGCGAACATCTCGCCGATCGTGTTGATCGGGCTGGCAGGCACGCCTGCCGCCTCCAGCCTGGCCAGCAGCGGATCGCGATCGAAGGTTTTCAGCGCCTCGATTATATGCTCGCGCAGTGTCGCCCGGTTGGCGACCCGGGCGGGATTGGTGGCAAAATCGGGGTCGGATGGCAGGTCGTCCAATCCGACGGCGGCGCAGAATTTGGCGAACTGGCCGTCATTGCCGATGGCCAGGATGATGTGGCCGTCCCTGACCGGCACCACTTCGTAGGGCGCGATGTTCATATGCGCGTTGCCCATCTGCACCGGCGATTTTCCCGAGACCAGATAATTGAGGTTCTGGTTGCCGAGCGCCGAGATCTGGCTGTCGTAGAGCGCCACGTCGATATGCTGGCCTTCGCCGGTCTTTTCGGCATGGCGAAGTGCGGCCTGGATGGCGATTACCGAATAGAGGCCGGTGAAAATGTCCGATATGGCGACACCGGCCTTTTGCGGCTCGCGGCCAGCCTCGCCGGTGATCGACATCATGCCGGCCATCCCCTGGATGATGAAGTCATAGCCGGCGCGCGGTGCATAGGGCCCGTCCTGGCCGAAGCCGGTGATCGAGCAATAAATCAGCCGCGGGTTGATTTCCCTGAGGCTCTCATAGTCGAGGCGGTATTTCTTCAGCCCGCCGAGCTTGAAGTTCTCGATCAGCACGTCCGATGTCGCGGCCAGCCGGCGCACTGTCGCTGCGCCCTCGGGCGTCGAGAAATCGATGGCGATGGAGCGCTTGCCGCGATTGCAGGAATGGTAATAGGCGGCCGAAAGGTTTTCGCCGTCATGGCTCATGACGAAGGGCGGACCCCATTTGCGGGTATCGTCGCCGCCATCCGGGCTCTCGACCTTGATGACGTCGGCGCCGAGATCGGCAAGCAATTGCCCCGCCCACGGCCCGGCCAGGATGCGGGCGAGCTCGATTACGCGGATGCCTTTCAGTGGAGGCTCGGTCATGGATCACCGTGATTGATCGGAAACGCAGGCTCTAGTTTTTTATGCATGTCGTTATCCCAAAACCGCTGCGCACTTTTGGGCAACATGCACTATCAATCCCGCGTGCCGAAGTCACGGCTCTTGCAATGGGCCAAACCCGATCAGGCCAATCTCCATCAGGCTTGTTTCAGCACGCTGTCGGCCCATGCGGCGAAATCGTCCATGATGATATTTCGATTCACCTCGTTCAGGCTTTCGTGGCGGGTCTCGGCGTAAACCTTTGAAACGAGATTCGAAAAGCCCATCCTGTGCAGGCGCCCAGCGAGCTGCCTGACCGCCTTGCCGCCGTCGGTGGCGGGATCCTTTTCGCCGCCGACCAGGCAGATCGGCAGGGTCTTGCGGACGCCGGAAAATTTGGCGTCGTCGGCGCCGTCGAAGACGAAGCCGAACAGGTCGCGCCACATCGACACCGAGGCATCCCAGCCGCACAGCGGATCGGCGATGTATTTGTCGACTTCGGCTGCGTCGCGCGACAGCCAGTCGAACGGCGTGCGGTGATCGGGGACGGCTTTGCCCCAGGCCTGGAAGGTCAGTTTCGGCAGCAGGCGCGACGGCATGTCGGAGCCGAGCCGGAATTTTTCCCAGGCCAGGAAGATTTGCGCGGCACGGCTGGCGAGCCCGGCGGAAAAATTGGCGTTCCAGATGGCGGCGGCGTGCAGCCGGTTCGAATGATGAAGCATGAAATTCAGCGCGACGAGGCCGCCCATGGAATGGCCGAAGACGATGACCGGCAGGCCGGGATGGTCGCCGGCGATCAGGTCGTGCACGGCGGCGACATCGGCGATGACCTTGGCGCCGCCATCCACTTTGGCGAATGTGCCGAGCGGAGCGTCTGGCGCCCTGGTTGCGCCATGGCCGCGATGGTCATGGGCATAGACATGGTAGCCGCACTCGCCCAGAAAGGTAGCGAAGCGGACATAGCGCGCCGCGTGTTCGGCCAGTCCGTGATTGATCTGGACGACCGCGCGTGCGCGGCCCTCGGCGCGTTTCACGTAAAGGTTGAGCGCCGCGCCGGTCGGCGATCGCAGCACACGCTGCTGGCTGAATGACATTGTCGATTCGTCTCCAACGCGTCTTTAGCGCCTGCGAACGTTTGTGTGCGCTGACGCCGGTTTTGCGTCAATCCGTTGGCGGTGTTTGGCAGCGCTGTTCTTGCGTCGCAACGCGGGTATCGCAATTCTGACATCGAGAATTTGCTACCGAGAGAGGGCGGCAGTCTGCTGCCACGGCATTTTTCAACCGGAGAGTACCTATGCGTACGCTGACAGGTCTTGTTTTCGGATTGGCGCTCATCGCCGTGTCGCTGACGGGTGCTGCGCGGGCCGAGGTCAAGATGAGTGGCTCCTTCGTCGCCGACGCCACCTGTCCAGCGACGCAGGCCATCAAGGGCGGCAAGAACCCCGGCAATATCGCGACCGACGCGGGACAGAGCTATGAGCTTCTGGCTGGCAACAAGGATGCTCCCACGCATTATCTGATCCGCGTGCCCGGCGCCGATCCGGAGCGCCGCTGGGTGAAGGTCGATTGCGGCCATGTTTTGGGTGGCGGCGCGTCCGGGGAATCGGCAGCGCCGGGGCCGGCCGACCGGAAGAAGCCTGCTGCGCCGGCTTCGGGAAAGCCCGAATATGTCCTCGCGCTGAGCTGGCAGCCGGCGTTTTGCGAAACCAGGCCGGGCAAGACCGAATGCAAGGCGCAGACCGCGGCCAGTTTCGAGGCGACGCATTTCACCTTGCATGGGCTGTGGCCGCAGCCGAACGGAAACTTCTATTGCCAGGTGGCAGCGGCCGACAAGGCGAACGACAATCCGGCGCGCTGGCAGGACCTGCCGCCGGTCGAGCTCGAGCCGAACACGCGGTCGGAGCTCGATCAAGTGATGCCAGGCACCGCATCCGCCCTCGACAGGCATGAGTGGATCAAGCATGGCACCTGTTACGGCAAGAGCCAGCAGGCGTATTTTTCCGATGCGCTGAACTTGACGCGCGCGGTGAACGCTTCACCAGTGCGCAATGTTTTCACGCAAAGCATTGGTCAGGAGCTGACGTCGGACCAGATCCGCAGCGCCTTCGACCGTGCCTTCGGTCCCGGCGCCGGCAAGCGGGTTCGCGTCTCCTGCGTGAACGATCCTTCGAGCGGCAGGCGGCTGATCGGCGAACTGACGCTCGGCCTGACCGGCCCGATCGGCCCGAACGCTTCGCTCAGTGAGCTGTTGCTGGCCTCAGTGCCGACGAACAATGCCGGCTGTCCGAAAGGCATCGTCGATCCGATCGCATTCCAGTGACACGCCGAGCCGGCGGGAGCTTATGCGCCAGCGTACCCGAAAGTACGCTCCGCTCCGGTTCTCGCAATCCACCATTCTCGGCGCGGTAGCGCCCGTCTCGGCCCGAAGGCCGGTTCGAAATGCCAAAACAGTTTGCCGTTCGGCGCGCCATCGCCTACATAGCGCGCAACTTCCATTCAATCCGACATTCCAGTCGACTTTTCAGGGAAAGCGCGCGTGGCACGCCAGTTCATCTATCACATGGCCGGCCTCAACAAGGCCTATGGCACCAAGAAGGTGCTCGAGAATATCCATCTCTCCTTCTACCCCGACGCCAAGATCGGCATCCTCGGGCCGAACGGCGCCGGCAAATCGACCATCCTCAAGATCATGGCCGGCATCGACAAGGAGTGGAGCGGCGAGGCGTGGCTGGCCGAAGGCGCCACCGTCGGCTACCTGGCGCAGGAGCCGGCGCTCGATGCGAGCAAGACCGTGTTCGAGAACGTTATGGAAGGCGTCGCCGCCAAGACCGCGATCATCGAACGCTACAACGAATTGATGATGAACTATTCCGACGAGACGGCCGACGAGTCGGCCAAGCTCCAGGACGAGATGGACCGGCTCAACCTGTGGGATCTCGAACAGCAGGTCGAGATGGCGATGGAAGCACTGGGCTGCCCGCCCAAGGAAGCCGACGTCACCAAGCTGTCGGGCGGCGAGCGCCGCCGCGTGGCACTGTGCCAGTTGCTGCTGCGTCAGCCCGACCTTCTGCTGCTCGACGAGCCGACCAACCATCTCGACGCCGAGACGACGGCGTGGCTGGAAAAGCATCTGCGCGCCTATCCCGGCGCGGTGATGATCATCACCCACGATCGCTACTTCCTCGACAATGTCACCGGCTGGATCCTCGAGCTCGACCGCGGTCGCGGCATCCCCTATGAGGGCAACTACACCAAATATCTCGAGGCAAAGGCCAAGCGGCTCAAGCAGGAGGGCCGCGAGGACGACGCGCGCCAGCGGGCGATCGGCCGCGAGCGTGAGTGGATCCAGTCCAGCCCGAAAGCACGGCAGACCAAGTCGAAAGCGCGCATCCAGGCGTTCCAGGATCTGCTGGATGCAGCCGACAGGCGGCGTCCGAGCGACACCCAGATCGTCATTCCGCATGGCGAGCGGCTCGGCAATGTGGTGATCGAGGTCGAGGGCCTGTCGAAGGGCTTTGGCGACACGCTGCTGATCGACGATCTCGAATTCAAGCTGCCGCCCGGCGGCATCGTCGGCGTCATCGGCCCGAACGGCGCCGGCAAGACGACGCTGTTTCGCATGATCACCGGCCAGGAAAAGCCGGATGCCGGCACGATCCGCGTCGGCGAGACCGTCAAGCTCGGCTACGTCGACCAGAGCCGCGATGCACTCGACCCGACCAAGACCGTGTGGGAAGAAATCTCGGGCGGCGCCGAAGTGGTCAAGCTGGGCAAGTTCGAGGCCAACACCCGCGCCTATTGCGCGTCGTTCAATTTCCGTGGCGGCGATCAGCAGCAGAAGGTCGGCAACCTCTCCGGCGGCCAGCGCAACCGCGTGCACCTTGCCAAGATGCTGAAGACCGGCGGCAACGTGCTACTGCTCGACGAACCGACCAACGATCTCGATACGGAAACGCTGGCGGCGCTCGAAGACGCGCTGGAAAACTTCGCCGGCTGCGCCGTCATCATCTCGCACGACCGCATGTTCCTCGACCGGCTGGCGACGCACATCCTTGCCTTCGAGGGCGACAGCCATGTCGAATGGTTCGAAGGCAATTTCGAGGATTACGAGCAGGACAAGATCCGCCGCCTCGGGCCCGATGCCGTCAATCCGCACCGCATGACGTATAAGCGGCTGACGCGGTAAGGTTCGATCGGTTGCAGGCGATCGTCGTTTGACCTAAATTGATCGAGTGGAGTTGCCATGATCACGGTCAAATTGCCGCAAGAAGCCGAGACGCTGCTGGCCGATATGGCGAGGGCCAGCGGCCGTACGGTCGATCAGGTTGCAGTTGAAGCGATTCTCGAGACCATCGAGGATTGGCAGGACGCGAGGATTGCGGAGGAACGCTTGAGGGATGACGACGGTGCTCGCATTCCGTTGGAAGACGTGATCCGGAAGCTTGAGCTTCGCGAAGCAACGGAACGGCGCAAGAAACCTGCCGCTGAATGAGTTGGCGTGTCGAGTTCACGCGGCAAGCCGAAAAGGATATCGAACGGCTTTCAACGAAAGATCAGCGGCGCATCCTCGAATTCCTGCATCAAAGAGTTTCGGAGCACCCCAATCCAAGAGCGCTTGCCAAGGGCCTGACCGCTACCAAGCAAGAGGCTTGGCGTTTTCGCGTCGGCGACTACAGAATCATCGCCCAATTCGAGGATAGCCGGCTTGTCGTGCTGGTTGTGGAGGTCGGCAACCGTCGCGAGGTCTATCGATGAACAACACTGCCGCAAAAGCAAAACCCGACTGGTCCGCCGCCCAATATCTCAAATTCGAGGACGAACGCACGCGGCCCGCGCGTGACCTTGTGGCACAAGTGCCGGTGGAAACCCCGCGCCGGGTGGTCGATATCGGCTGCGGGCCGGGCAATTCGACGCAATTGCTGGTCGAGCGCTGGCCGAGCGCTGAGGTCAGCGGTTTGGACAGCTCGCCTGACATGATCGAGAAGGCGAGGGCGCGTCTGCCGGATGTGGCCTTCGAACTGGCCGATGCGGCGGCGTGGCAGCCCGAAGAGCCGGTCGACGTGATTTTCGCCAATGCGGTGTTCCAGTGGCTGCCCGAGCATCCGGCGATCTTCCAGCGGCTGATGGGACTTTTGGCGCCGGGCGGCGCGCTTGCCGTGCAGATGCCCGATAATATGGGCGAGCCCTCGCACCGGCTGATGCGCGAGACGGCGGCCGAAATGCCGTTTGCCGAAAAGTTCGACGGTGCTGCGCGCGGGCCGCTGCCGCCGGTGTCGTTCTATTACGATCTCTTGTCGCTGCTCTGCGACCGGCTCGACATCTGGCACACCGCCTACAATCATCCGCTGGCCGATGCCGAAGCGATCGTCGAGTGGCTGAAGTCGACGGGGCTGAAGCCGTTCCTCGATCCGCTCGACGCGGCCGAGCGGCGGCTTTTTCTCACGCGCTACACCGCGGGGATAACCGAAGCCTATCCGAAGACGGCGAACGGCAAGGTGCTGCTGCGCTTTCCCCGCCTGTTCATCGTCGCGCGGCGCGCTGCCTAGAAACGATTGGCCATTCCGAGACGCACTGCCTGGCTGCGCTGATTCGGTTTCGCCACAATGCGCATTTCAGCCGCGCAAGGTTGTGGTCTTTTGCCTCAGGCCCTTGATTTAAGCCGGCTTAAACTAGCTTGATGCGAATAATGTTGCGCCGAACTCTCGCGGCGCCCACATCAAGCCGTAGCGCCTGCGCATGGGGACGAACTGAAAATGCATCGCGTCATCATCAGCGGCATCGGCGTTGAAATCCCCGAGCCGTCGATCACCAATGAGGAATTGGTCGACAGCTTCAATGCCTGGGTCGAGATGGAGAATGTCCGCCGCCAGGCTTCGGGCGAGACGCTGCTGCAGAAGTCGGACAGCGCCTTCATCGTCCATGCTTCGGGCGTGCAGACGCGCCATGTGATCGAGCGGGAAGGCATTCTCGACCCGACCCGCATGGCGCCGCGCATTCCGGCGCGGCCTGACGACGCGCTGTCGCTGGAAGCCGAGTTCGGCATCGCATCGGCCAGGAAGGCGCTCGACCATGCCGGCGTGGAGCCGTCAGATATCGACCTGGTGATCTGCTCGGCCTCGCATCACCAGCGGCCCTATCCGGCGATCGCCATCGAGATGCAGCAGGCGATGGGCACCAAGGGCGCCGGCTTCGACATGGGCCTTGGCTGCTCGTCGGCGGCGGCGGCGTTGCATATCGCGGTCAATCTGGTGCGGGCGGGCGCACACAGGCGCGTGCTGGTGACGACGCCCGAGATCATCACCGGCCATCTCAATTTCCGCGACCGGCAGACGCATTTCATCTTCGGCGATGCTTCGGTCTCGATGGTCGTCGAGGGGCTTGCCCAGGGCGACAAGCGGCCGGGACGCTTCGAGGTGCTCGACACCCGCACCTGGACGCAGATGTCCAACAACATCCGCACCAATCTCGGCTATTACACGCGCACCGCCCAGGACGATCCGTATATGATCAATCTGGAAGGCAACCTGATCAAGCAGGTCGGCAACAAGGTGTTCAAGGAAGTCACCGTCGCCGGGCACCAGTTCATCGTCGAGTTCCTGGCCGAGCATGGGCTGACGCCGCAGGCGATCCGGCGCTTCTGGCTGCATCAGGCCAATGCCCGGATGAACGCCATGATCCTGAAGCTGTCGTTCGGCCACGAGGTCGGCCATGACCGCGCGCCGATGGTGCTGGATCGCCTCGGCAACACCGCCGGCGCCGGTGCGGTCGTCGCCTTGTCGGAAAACCACGCCGACATGAACGCCGGCGACTATGGCCTGCTTTGCGCCTTCGGCGCCGGCTATTCGATCGGCGGGGCGCTGTTGCGCATGCTCTGATCGATCTTGGCGCGAACGGCACCGGCACTATAGGGCGCCGGTGCAATCGCATCAGTCTGCTTGATTGGAGCATCAGCGCTTTCGACTGGACCTGACGAACTGACTGCGGCTAATTGCGCGCATCATGCAAGGAATGACGCCCATGCCGGATCTCTTCCCCGAGGCCGAAAATCCGGTCGAAATCATCCCGGCGCGGAAACTTGCCGCGCGGGTGGCCGGGCTTTACGTGGCGCCATCAGATCATTTCCAGACACGCGCGGTGGATGAATTGCGGCTTGGCTTCGATGGCATCGAGGGCGATTTCCACGCCGGCGCGACGCGGCGCTCCGGCGGGCGCGAGCCCTGGTATCCACGCGGCACCGAGATGCGCAACGAGCGGCAGCTGTCTGTTGTGGCCGCGGACGAATTGGCGATCGTCGCTCAGCGAATGGGCATCGCCGAGATCGAGCCGGAATGGATCGGCGCCAATCTGTTGATCGAAGGCCTGCCGCAGCTCTCGATGCTGCCGTCCGGCACGCTGCTGTTCTTCAAAGGCGGCGTCACCGTCAAGGTCGACGCGCAGAACGGACCTTGCCGCATCGCCGGGCGATCGGTCGCCGAAAATGCCGGAATGGCCGACCACGAAGCCGGCGCGCTGTTGTTCCCGAAGGCGGCAAAGCGGTTGCGCGGCCTCGTCGCCTGGGTGGAAAAACCAGGCCGCATCACCACGGGCGAGGACATTTCGGTGCGTGTCCCCGAGCAGTGGATTTACCGGGCCTGAGGCCAGGAATGGTCAGGGATAGCGCACCGGGCTCGACCAGTCCGGGTCTTCGTGCTTTTGCCAATAGGCCGCCATCAGGCGCCTGGTAATCGCGCCGACCTTGCCGTCCGCGACCGGAATACCGTCGATCATCGTCACCGGCATGATGCCGCCGGCGGTCGAGGTGATGAAGACCTCATCGGACTGACGCAGCGCAGCGACGCTGACATCGGCCGCTGCAACGGCAAGCCCTGCCTCCGCGCACAGATCGAAGACGGTGCGGCGGGTGATGCCTGGCAGCACGCCGACAGCCGGCGTCGACAGTTTGCCGTCATCCACGCAAAAGACGTTGAAGCCGGGGCCTTCCGCGACATTGCCGTTGAAATCGAGGAGCAGCGCGGTCTCGGCGCCGCGGTCGTAGGCGTCGTAGAGGCCTCGCACCAGGTCGAGCCAGTGGTAGTTCTTGATTGCCGGGTCGATCGAGGCTGGTGGGATGCGCACCTTGTCGCTGATCGCCACATGTAGGCCGCGCTGCAATTGCTCGGCATTGGCGACCGAGCCGAAGGGAACGGCGAACGCCATGAAACGGTTGACCGCGTCGCGCGGGTCGCGGCTGAAGGTCGGCGAGGCGCCGCGCGTGCACAGCATCTCGACATAAGCGGCGCGATGACCCGACAGCGCCACGCAATAGGGGAAGATGCGCCGATACCGGTCATTCACGACCGCGCAGCCCCAGCGCCCGGTTATGCACTCGCCCAGGCGCCTCCGGCAGCGGCGCACCCATTCAACACCACCCCAAATTTATCAAGTATCGCACGACCGTCGGAACCGCTCACACCGGCACTTAGCCCCGGGCGGATGTTCTGGTTATGGTGGAAGACGTTGTTGGGGTCGTACGAGGACTTCACGTCAGCCAGCCGGTCAAAGACGGAGTCGCCGTACGCCTCGCGGACCCGGCCCGGGTCTTCGTCGCCGCCGAGGAAATTGACGTAGACGCCTTTGCGGAAGCGTCCAAGAGCTGCGAGGACCCCCCTCGTCCAGGCCGTCTCTCGGTCGCCGAAATCCTCGCCGGGCCGCCACGCAGCGTGGACGATGATCGCGTGCGACGCTTGCCGGTTCCCGAACGCCGTCGCGCCCTCGGCCACTCGGCTCACCGCCCCCTTCAGATGGAACATTGCCACATACGACCGTGGCGACGAGCAGGAGAATACGTGCCCGGCGATCACGTCGATGAGGTCGTCGCGGAGCGCGGGGAGGTGCGTGGCCTTCCAGTAGTAGTTCCAACCGTGGAGGACGGTCGAGTCGAGCGCGCTCTGGAATACCACGTATGGCTTGGGCCCGGCCAGATCGAGGAGGGGAGTCCGAAACGCGCGGAGCGGGCGAAGCGCCTTCTCGCCGTCCTCGATCGGCCCGGCGTAGCACGCGCCCACCATCACCACCGGGCGCCAGTGCAGTTCCTCGGGGATGACCGATAGAGGCGGCACGGTGCAGAATTTTACGACCGTGCCGAGCTCGTCGGGAGCGTCGCGGATAAAGTCGCGATAGAAGCGGAGGACCTCTCCCGCGTCGCTCGCGTCCCAGAGGATGGGCCCGGCCAGAACCGTGGGCCCGACGGGGTGGAGGCGGAACTCGAACGAGGTGACCACGCCGAAGTTGCCGCCGCCGCCGCGCAACGCCCAGAACAGGTCGGGGTGCTCGTCCTCGGACGCCCGCAGCCGCTCGCCGTCGGCCGTCACAACGTCGGCAGCGAGGAGGTTGTCGACCGCGAGGCCATGCTTGCGCATCAGCCAGCCGATGCCACCGCCGAGGGTGAGCCCGGCGACTCCGGTATGGCTGACGATTCCGCCGGTGGTGGCCAGGCCGTGCGCCTGCGTCTCGCGGTCGACGTCGCCCCACAGCGCGCCACCCTGCACCCACGCCCTGCGGCCGGCGGGATCGACCTGCACGCCCCGCATCGCCGAGAGGTCGATGACGATCCCGTCGTCGCAAACGGCGGTGCCCGCCACGCCGTGGCCTCCGCCCCGTATGGCGATCTCCAGATCGTGGTCGCGAGCGAAACGCACGGCCGCGACTACGTCGGCGGTCCCGATGCATCGGGCGATCAGATGCGGGCGCCGGTCAATGGCGCCGTTCCAGATTGCACGGGCGACATCGTAGTCGGCGTGGCTGGCACTGATCAGCCGGCCTCGGAACCCGTCGATTTCCGCGACGGTTGGCTGCATGCTCCCGTGGTAAGCTTCTGCGTACGTTGTTGTCGTCATAGGCGTCGTCATCGTGTCCTCCTCTCGTCGAGAGAGGCCACATCGGACCACAGCGGGCCGCTGCCGTATAGTCAACAATCTGGACTCCACAATCGGATGCGGATGCGCAACACTGCTGTTGTGAGGACGACTGTCATGAGGACATACGGCCAGTACTGCCCCATCGCCCGTGGCGCCGAGATTTTCGCCGAGCGCTGGACGCCGCTGATCATCCGCAACCTGCACCTTGGCTGCGGAAACTTCAGCGAGATTTTGGAGGGCGCGCCCGGACTCTCCCGGACCCTGCTCTCGGAGCGGCTCAAGCAGCTCGAATGGGTCGGTGTCGTCGAGTCGAATCCCAAGCCCGACGGGCGCGGGCGCCACTACGAGCTCACGTCCGCGGGCCACGACCTCTTCACGGTCTGCCAATCGCTCGGCGAGTGGGGCGCGCATTGGCTCGAGATCGCCCCCCAGCACCTAGACCCCTTTGTGGCCCTGTGGTCGATGTGCAAGGCGCTCCGCCGGGACCGGCTCCCGGATCGACGCGTCGTCATCCGCTTCGACTTCACCGGCCGCCCACACCGGGAGCGCTATTGGCTACTCATCGAGCTCGGAGACACCGAGATCTGCAAGACTTACCCTGGCTTCGACGAGGACCTCTACATCACGGCGGAAGCCGAAGCGTTCGTGAAATGGCACGCCGGCCGGCTCAGTTGGTCCCAAGCCACCCGCGAGGACCGCATCCAGCTCGACGGCGACCTGTCGCTCGCAAGAGCCTTCCCGACCTGGAACGCCCGCAGCAAGTTCGCCCACATCATGCCGGTCTCCCGCACCGCCACGAGTCATGCAGGTTGACATTCCGGATGCGGCCTCCCGATGCGGCACCGCACCGCCGGCGTGTGACCTGACCAAAACCCCCATATCTCAGATGCTATCCGGAATCGAAAGCCGCCGGATTGCCGATCGAACCACTCGCCTGAAACTCATATAGTTCGACGCACTGATGCCGAGCGCGGGCGTATTACCAAGGTTCGAAGACATCCAGTGCTTTGCCTGGCTACCTGGAGGGCGTTCGAATGGCCCAGACCTCTTTCGGCTTCAGCGGAGGTTTTTGACCGGTGATACGGCCCTAGTTCCAGCTGGGCAGGGCTTTCCTCCCCAAAGCCACCCTCCACATCAGCAGCGCTTGACCTTCAAGCAGCCCGATCATTGCGTGATGGCGACCATGAGGAACTCGTCACGGGATCCGCTCAGGCCGCGAAGGCGGCAAAGCGGTTGCGCGGCCTCGTCGCTTGGGTGGAAAAACCAGGCCGCATCACCACGGGCGAGGAGATTTCGGTGCGTGTCCCCGAGCAGTGGATTTACCGGGCCTGAGGCCAGGAATGGTCAGGGATAGCGCACCGGGCTCGACCAGTCCGGGTCTTCGTGCTTTTGCCAATAGGCCGCCATCAGGCGCCTGGTAATCGCGCCGACCTTGCCGTCCGCGACCGGAATACCGTCGATCATCGTCACCGGCATGATGCCGCCGGCGGTCGAGGTGATGAAGACCTCATCGGACTGACGCAGCGCAGCGACGCTGACATCGGCCGCTGCAACGGCAAGCCCTGCCTCCGCGCACAGATCGAAGACGGTGCGGCGGGTGATGCCTGGCAGCACGCCGACAGCCGGCGTCGACAGTTTGCCGTCATCCACGCAAAAGACGTTGAAGCCGGGGCCTTCCGCGACATTGCCGTTGAAATCGAGGAGCAGCGCGGTCTCGGCGCCGCGGTCGTAGGCGTCGTAGAGGCCTCGCACCAGGTCGAGCCAGTGGTAGTTCTTGATTGCCGGGTCGATCGAGGCTGGTGGGATGCGCACCTTGTCGCTGATCGCCACATGCAGGCCGCGCTGCAATTGCTCGGCATTGGCGACCGAGCCGAAGGGAACGGCAAACGCCATGAAACGGTTGACCGCGTCGCGCGGGTCGCGGCTGAAGGTCGGCGAAGCGCCGCGCGTGCACAGCATCTCGACATAAGCGGCGCGATGACCCGACAGCGCCACGCAATTGTGGAGGATTTCGGCGACGCCGTCGCGGTCGAACGCGATCGTCATGCGCAGCTTTTCCAGCCCGCCGAAGAAGCGATCGAGATGCAGGCCGAGGCGGAAGAAACGACCGCCCCAGACATGCACCGTGTCGTAGGTGGCGTCGGAATGCAGGAAGCCCCAATCCAGCACCGAGATCCTGGCTTGCGACATCGGCAGATACTGCCCGTCCAGGAAGGCAACACCATCGGGGTAGGAGTGCGGGTCCATGTGACGGGCGGCGAGCGAGGGCAGTGGTTTGGCGCGCGGATCGATCAAGTTGCTCATCACGTCCTCCGTCAGGTCGTCTTCGTCGAAACGCGATAAGGCGCAGCGGCGGGTGGCACAAGACACAGGCCGGGGTTGCGGATGAGCCATCGAGAGACGTTGTTATTCCTCACCGTCATCCTCGAGCAGACGTGTGGCGCGCCAGCGGGTCAGCACGACGTTGGTCTGTTCCATGACGAAGAAGCGCGCCGAGTCGCGGTCGTAGCCTTCGGCCAGCAGTTTCTCGTAGTCGGTGTGCACATGACGGATATGAGCGATGGTTGCCAGCCACACCGCGATCGTCGGCGGCAAGCCCTTCATATGCACTGCGCCGGCGTCGGCGCGGATCTTTTCCATGTCGGCATAGGGCGCCAGCGGCAACAGCGCTGTCAGCGCCTTGGCGATGGCGCGGCGACGGCCGGTCGGCGCGCTCATCGCACAACCTGTCCTGGCCCGACCTGTCCTGGCTCGTCCCGTCCGGCAATGGTCGCCTCGGCAAAGGCATCGGTCGATGCGAAATAAGGTTTGATGTCGATGACCGGCGTGCCGTCGAGCACGTCGATGGCATCAAGATCGATACGGCCCGTTTCGATATCGAGGGCGACGAGTTTTGCGATATGCAACCCGACCGGGTTCGGCCGGGCCGGGGAGCGCAGTGAAAAAACGCCTTTCGGTTCAGCCGCATGGCGGGGTTTCTGAACAATCAGGGTCCGCGGCGCGTGGTGCAGCCACGACAGGATGATGACGTGGCTGGCGCGTTCAAGCCCGAGCAGGCCCTGGCGATAGGGCAGGTCGATCGTGAGCACCGCCGGTTGTCCGGTTTCGCGCGCGGCTTTCATGTTCTTGGGGCAAGTTTCCCGCGTGGTCCAGGGCGAGGCGATGCGGCCGATGAAGACGACATGGCCGTCCGGCGGCATCTCGGCGGGATCAGTTACCAGAAGCTTTTCGCCGCTGCGCGTTTCGAACATGGTTTTCGCCCCGATCTGCTTCCGGCTGTGCGCGATCCGCCACGCATGCGTCATTTTCTTGTCCGGGAGCGACATAGCGCTTGCAAGCCTATCAAAATCGACATAAACATATGTTTATATCTTTTTCAAAGAGACTGCTCGCATGCATGTCGCGCTCGACACTATGGTAGATACATTGAAGGCGGCGGCCGAATCCAGCCGGTTGCGCATCCTGGCGTTGCTGTCGCGCGGCGACCTCACCGTTTCCGATCTCACCGAAATCCTCGGCCAGTCGCAGCCGCGCGTCTCGCGCCACCTGAAGCTTTTACTGGAGGCGGGGCTGATCGGCCGCTATCAGGAGGGCTCATGGGCCTTCTTCCGGCTGTCGGATTCGGATGCGGCGCGGGACTTCGTGCTCAGGCTGGTCTCTGGTATCCGGGGTGCCGATCCGCAGGTCGAGCGTGACCTCGAGCGGTTGGCGGCGGTCAAGCGCAAGCGGCAGGATCGCGCCGCCGAATATTTCTCCGTAAATGCCGCAAGCTGGGACCACATCCGCTCGCTGCATGTGCCGGACCGCGCCGTGGAGGCAGCGCTGCTCAAGCTCGTCGGCAAGCGGCCGTTCCAGTCGATGCTCGACCTTGGCACCGGCACCGGGCGGCTGCTCGAAATCTTTTCGCCGCTCTACCGGCGCGGCATCGGCATCGACATGTCGCGCGAGATGTTGACGGTGGCGCGCGCTAATCTCGACAAGGCCGGCATTTCGAACGCCCAGGTGCGCCAGGGGGACATCTTTGCGCCGCCGGTCGAGCGCGACGCCTTCGATCTCGTCACCATCCACCAGGTGCTGCACTATCTCGACGATCCTGCCCGCGCCATCCGCGAGGCAGCAAGGCTGCTGCGTCCGGCAGGCCGGCTGGTGATCGTGGATTTCGCGCCGCATTCGCTGGAATTCCTGCGCGACACCCACGCGCATGTGCGGCTCGGCTTTGCCGACCGGCAGATCACCGAGTGGTTTTCCGAGGCCGGGCTCGACCTCGAGGAGAGCCAGGAATTCGAGCCGCGCGCCGGCAATGAACCCAAGCTCACCGTAAAACTGTGGCTCGGCCGTGACCAGCGCATGCTGATCGCCGATCCTTCCACCCACACACAACCGGCCAATGCCTATCCGATAGGGGAAACCGCCTGATGAACCAGTTCCGATTTTCCCGCCGCCCCGACATTGGCGACAAGATCAGGGTTTCGTTCGAGTTCTTCCCGCCGAAGAGCGACGAGATGGAAGCAAGGCTGTGGGACACCGTTACCCGGCTGCAGCCGCTCAAGCCGAAATTCGTCTCTGTCACCTATGGCGCCGGCGGCTCGACCCGCGAGCGCACGGCGCGCACGGTCAAGCGCATCCTCAACGAAACGGCGCTGACGCCGGCGGCGCACATGACGTGCGTCGATGCGGCGCGTCACGAGGTCGACGAGGTCATTCAGGAATTCGCCGACATGGGTGTCACCCGTTTCGTCGCCCTGCGCGGCGATCCGGCCGAGGGCGTCGGCGCAGCCTACCGTCCGCATCCGGACGGCTATGCCAATGGCGCCGAACTGGTGGGGGCGTTGAAAGGCGTCGGCGATTTCGACATCTCGGTCTCCGCCTATCCGGAAAAGCATCCGGAGAGCCCGGATTTCGCCACCGATATCGATATGCTGAAGCGCAAGGTCGACAATGGCGCGACGCGGGCGATCACCCAGTTCTTCTTCGACAACGATCTCTACGAGCGCTACGTCGAGCGGGCGCGGCGGGCCGGCATCTACATACCGATCGTGCCGGGCATATTGCCGATCCACAATTTTACCCAGGTCGGCAATTTCTCGGCGCGCTGCGGCACGCTGGTGCCTGCGTGGCTGGCCGAGCGCTTCGACGGGCTGCAGGCGGACCCGCAGACGCATGCGCTGGTGGCGTCCGCGGTGGCGGCCGAGCAGGTGCTGGACCTTGTCGAGCGCGGCGTCGGCGATTTTCACTTCTACACCATGAACCGGGCCGATCTGGTGTTCGCCGTCTGCCACATGATCGGCATCCGCTCGCATGAGGCTGAAGCCGCGGGTTCCGCTGCGGCGTAAGCCCCGTCGAACCTTTAAGATGCAAAAAGGCCGGGTAAAAACCCGGCCTTTTCAATGACTTGGACTATTTTGTGCTGATCTTCCGTTGCTTGGCGGGTCTATGGAAGAAAGCCCATAATCAGCGCCCCGATGAATGCAAATGCAGCACAAATCATCAATGCGTTGATTGGCCTCGTGAGTCCCATGTCATAGCCTCCTCTTAAAGAGCTATGGCCAGAGTCTAGGGGCATTTCTGCCACAGGCAAGCGGAAACTATGCTGCAATGCGACGACATTGTGGAAGTTACGACAGGCCATTTGCCGTTAACCATTGAAATTGTTCGGCAAAATCCCGCTTCGGACCTTTGTATAAAATGTGACGAAGCGGGGGCAAGGATTGATATGGCAGCGCTACCGCCGCCGAAAGCCTGAATCGATTTCGGGTTGATGCGAAGATTCGGACGCGTTGGAACGTTTGCGCGTCCGATTGGATGCGAAGCTCTACAGCGTGTCGCGTCTGGGAGGCGGTTCAAGCCCGAGGGCATGCTTTGGGCGACATGCATCAGAGTCGGCCGAACAGGCGGCCGTCGATGGTGACGAGGCCGAGCGCGATCAGCGCCATGCCGCCGAGTTCGAACAATTCGAGCCGTTCGCCCAGGAACAGAAAGCCGAGCAGGATGGCGCTGGCCGGCACGATGAGCGTGACCAGCGAGGCGTTGGTGGCGCCGGCCGAGGCGACGAGGTTGAAATAGAGAATGTAGGCGAAGGCGGTGGAAAAAAGGGCCAGCGCCAACACCGCCACCCAGACCGGCGGCGAGGCCGAAAACAGATTGGCAGTGCCGTGGCCAACCAGCACGATCGGGATCATGATGATGGTCGAGGCGGTCAATTGTCCAGTGGCGATGACCGGTGACGGCACGCCCTTGAGGCGGCGGGCGATCATCAAGGCCACCGCATAGGACAGCGACGCGCCGACCAGCGCGAATTTCGCCCAGACCGGACCGCCCAGCCCGGCAAGCAGGCCGGGACCGATCATCACCGCCGTGCCGACGATGCCGAGCGCGATCCCGGCAAGCTTGTTCCAGGAGAGTTTTTCGTCTGACGTCAGCGCGTTGGCGAGGATCAACGTCCAGAACGGCGTCGTCGAATTGAGCACCGAGGCGATACCGGCGCCAAGCTCGGTCTGGCCGGCGAAGATCAGCGAGAACGGAATGACGTTGTTGACGAGCGCCAGCAGGAAGAACAGGCCGGCATGTGGCAAGGCGAGGCGGAAGGATGGACCGCGCAGACCGAGATAAAGCTGCAGCGCCAGCGCCGCGACGGCGACGCGAAACAGCACCAGCACCAGCGGCGGAATCTCGGCAACCTCAATGCGGGCAAAGAAGAACGAGCCACCCCAGATCGCACCGAGCAGCAGAAGCTGCGCCCAGTCTTTCAGGGCCATGGGGCCGCGCATTGCCGTCGTCGTTGTGACCGCCATGGATGGTCCTCCCGGATGGCTCTGAGTGCCGAGTCGATCAGGCGTCTGTTCAGGCCATATTCCGTTTGATGGCAAGGGCCACCCGAAACCAGATCAGTGGACTAGCATTCCATCATCTGCCGTAGCGCCGCAGCGTCAGGGTTGCGAGACACAGAATTGTTTTCATTCCCGCATAGGTTGGATTAATTGTGCGCAGTCCAAGTCGAGGGATTCGTCCATGCAGCAATTCGAAAATGCGCGCGAAGCGGCGCTGGCGCTTCGCCCGGACGATCCGATCTATTGCTTTCGCCCGCAGGTGCTGAAGGCGGACGCCAGGCAGTTCATGGGCATGTTTCCCGGCAGGACCGCCTATGCGGTCAAGACCAACGGCGAGCAGATCGTGCTGAAAGCGCTGGTCGAGGCCGGCGTCGGCGCTTTCGACGTGGCATCGCCCGGCGAATTCGCCGCCGTGCGCGCGGTCTCGCCCGACGCCGAGATGCTCTACATGCATCCGGTCAAGGCACAGTCGGACATCAAGCTGGCGCTGGAGAAATATGGCATCCGGGTCATCTCGCTCGACCATGAGGACGAGATCACCAAGCTGACCCGCGTGGTGCGGGCGCTGGACATCGATCCAGGTGCGATCACCGTGTTCGTGCGCATCCAGACGAAAGGATCGGCCGCCTACGAACTGTCGAAGAAGTTTGGCGCCGGCCCGGCCAACGCCGTCGATCTGGCCGAACGGCTGAACCGGACGGGCTACAAGGTTGGGCTGTGCTTTCATGTCGGCAGCCAGATCGAGGATCCCGACACCTATGAGCGGGCGCTGGCCTCGGCCGACTGGGTGCGCAACCGTGTCAGCTTCGACATTGCCGGCCTCGACGTCGGTGGCGGTTTTCCCGCCGAATACGGCCATGATCCCAACCGCAAGCAGATCGAGATGCCGTCGCTCGGCCAGATCATGTCGCGGCTGTCGGGCGACCTGAAGGAATACCAGTTCGACCAGATGCCGCTGGTGGCGGAGCCGGGCCGGGTAATCGTGGCGCGCTGCCTGTCGCTGATCGTGCGCGTGCTGCTGCGCAAGGGCAAGCGGCTCTACATCAATGACGGCATCTGGGCGTCGCTGTCGGATTCATGGACCGGCAAGATCACACTGCCGGCGCGCTTCATTCCAGACCCGGCGATCCGCTCGCGCAATGGCGAGGAGAAGACCATCGTGCCGTTCAAGGTGTGCGGCGCGACCTGCGATTCCGTCGACATCCTGTCGCGGCCGTTCTGGCTGCCGGAAACTGTCGATACCGGCGACTGGATCGAGATCGGCCATATCGGCGCCTATTCGCTGTCGCTGAGGACACGGTTCAACGGCTTCTACCCCGACACCTTCGTCGAGGTGACGACGCCGTTCGACGAGGGCGACGCGCCGCAGGGGTTCGCCAGCCTGGAAACGATGGCGGATTGAATGGTGAATAGTGAATAGTGAATAGTCAGTAGTCTGTAGTCTGTAGTCGGTAGTCTGTAGTCGGTAGTCTGTAGTCGGTAGTGAATATCTGATTCCATTCACCATTCACTACTCACTAAACAACGCCGCCGCCGGCCTGAATGTTTTCGCCAGTCAGCCAGCGGGCCTCGTCGGAGGCGAGGAAAACCGCGACATCGGCGACGTCACGCGGCGCTCCGATCCTGCCGAAGGGCGACATGCCGGCGGCGATCGCGCGGTCCCGCTCGGGCAGCAGGTCGGTGTCGGTAAAACCTGGCGAAAGCGCGTTCACGGTGACGGAGCGCGGTCCGAGTTCGCGCGAGAGGACGCGGACGAACTGCTCGACGGCTCCTTTGCTGCCGAGATAAAGCGCGGTCTGGGTGAAGAACATCTTGGTTCCACCGGTGGAGACGGCGATGATGCGGCCACCGTCGCGGACGCGGCGCGCCGCTTCCTGAAGCGTGAAGAAGGTGCCTTTGGCATTGGCGCCGAAGACGTGGTCGAAGTCGGCTTCGGTGGCCTCGACCAGCGGCTTAATGACGGCGACGCCGACATTGGCGACGACGATGTCAATCGCCCCCATCTGTTTTTCGGTTTCATCGAACAGCCGGCGAATGTCGGAAACGCTGGAGATATCGGCCTGAATGGCGACGGCCTTGCCGCCATTCTCGCGGATGGCGGCAACGGCTTCCTGGGCGGCTTTCTCGTTGCTGACATAATTGACGACCACGGCCGCACCGTTTGCCGCGAGCCCCTCGGCGATGGCGCGGCCGATGCCGCGCGAACTGCCGGTCACGAGCGCGGTTTTGCCTTCAAGCGAATGATACATAGCTGTCCCTTTCTCGCCTGGCTACGGCCGCTCCTAATCGAGCGGCGGTTCCATGTCGAAGTTAGGGGCATGCTATTGCTCAGATAATGGCCTATTATCGAACAGCCTTGTTAAGCCTGAGGGACATAATGCGAGGGACCGAGTTTTCCGAGCTGAAGGCGTTCGCAACGATCGTCGAGGAAGGCAGCTTTGTCCGCGCCGCGGCCAGGCTCAGGATTTCGCCGCCGGCGCTCAGCCAGACGATACGCGGACTGGAAGAACGTGTCGGTGTCCGGCTGCTCAACCGCACGACCCGCAGCGTGTCGCCGACCGCAGCAGGCGAAACGCTGTTTGCCCGCATCGCTCCGGCATTCAGCGAACTCGAAGGGGCTGTCGCCGACGCGCATGCATCGCGCGATCGACCGGCAGGCTCGCTGCGCATCAATGTTCCGCGTATCGCCGCCATGCGTTTCATCGTGCCCATCCTCGGCGATTTCCGCCGCGCCTATCCCGATATTGCTCTCACCATCATCGTCGACGACATGCTGACCGATATTGTCGAGGGACGATTCGATGCCGGAATCAGGCTTGGTGAGCGGCTGCATAAGGACATGGTGGCGGTGAAACTCAGCGGGGAGCTGGAGATGGCCGCGGTGGCGGCGCCCAGCTATCTCAAGGATCACCCGATGCCCCGTCATCCCGCCGACCTGCACTATCACCAATGCATCAATTTCCAGTGGCCCGGCGGCGGCAACATCTATCGATGGGAGTTCGCGCGAGGCCAGCGCGCTTTGGAAATAGCGGTGAACGGCGGTCTGACGATCAACGACACAGAACTGATGATCAGGGCGGCCCTGGATGGGATCGGCGTTGCTTACATGCTGGATTACCAGGTTCGGCCGTGGATCGAAACCGGCAAGCTCATCCGTTTTCTCGAAGCCTGGTCGCCGAGATTTCCGGGCTTTTACCTATATCACACAAGCTCCCGCCAGGTTCCGCCGGCCTTGCGTGTGTTTATCGACTTCCTGCTTGCCAGGCGTCAGTAGTCAGTAGTCAGTAGTCAGTAGTCAGTAGTCAGTAGTCAGTAGTGAGTATCTAATTCCATTCACTATTCACTACTCGCTACTCACTAAGCTTCGCAAGAAGCTCCGGCGTCGGCCAGCCGTCGACCGGCAGGCCTAGCCGCATCTGCTCCTTGCGGATCGCCTCTCGGGTGTTGGTGCCCAGGATGCCATCGACTGTTCCGACGTCATGGCCTCTGGCCTCGAGCTTTGTCTGCAATGCCCTCATCTGGTCGCCGTTGAGGCCGGGTTCGGGATTGCGCGGGTCGAATTGCGGCGCGCCCGCCAGCCGCGCGGCGAGATTTGCCGCGGTCAGCGCATAGGTGAAGGACTGGTTCCATTCGAGGTAGACGTCAAAATTGTCGTAGACCAGGAAGGCCGGCCCGTTGCGGCCCATCGGCAGTGCGAGGCCTGCCTTCAGGTCGTTGTCGGTAAGCGGCGTGCCGTTCGGGTAGGTGACACCCCACTGAGCCCATTGCGTCAGCGGCAGCTTGTTGGTGCGGCCTGTCTGGTCCCACGGCAAGTCGTCGGGCACGCGGACTTCCTCTATCCAGGGCTGGTCGCGTTTCCAGCCGCGCGACGCGATCTTGTTGGCCGTGGTCATGATCACATCAGGCGCGCTGCCGCGCAGGTCGATCACTTCGTCGCCGTCGCCGTCGACGCCTCGGCCGAGATAGTCGGAAGGCAGCATCTGCGTCTGGCCGATTTCGCCCGCCCAGGCGCCGGTGACGTCGGCCGGGACCACGCCGCGATCGATCAGCGTCAACAATGGCACGATCTGGGGCCGGAAGAGCTGCGGGCGACGGCAGTCGTGAGAGAGCGTGACCAATGCGTTCAGCGTCTGGAAATCGCCCTGCACGGCGCCGAAATCGGTTTCCAGCGCCCAGAAGGCGGCAATGACCGGGGCCTGAACGCCGAATTCGCGATCGGCGCGGGCAAATACGTCGGCATATTTCTTCAAGATGACGGCGCCCTGCTTCAGCCGATAGGCCGATATCATGCGGTTCGAAAACTCGATGAAGGTCTGGGTAAAGACGCCTTGGGCGCGATCGCGCGCCAGCACCTTTTCGTCGGCGGCGGCCTTTTCCAGCGCCGCAAGGCCGGCAGTGCCGACGCCGGCGTTCTTCGCCTCGGCCACAACGCCCTGCTTCCATGCCTGGAAATCGCCGCCGCATTGCTGTGCCACCGCCGGCGCCGTGGCGGCCAGAAACAGCGCCGCGAGAATTTCCAAGCGCAATCGCATCGCCATCCTCCCGAGAAGATTACCGGCGGTTGCAGGCGTCCTTCATTGGCTGTGTCGAAAAGCAGGCTGCAGGCCCGCTGTCAACGGGTGTTCTGCCGCAGCCATTTGTTCCAGGTGGCTTCCGTGCCGTTGAACACGTTGATATCGGCCTTCCCGGAGATGCCCGGCACAATACCGGTTCCGGTGTACTGCCAGAAGGTGAACGGGTGGCTGCCGTATCTCTTGCGCGGGTGGCCAGCCACCGAACGCAGCCAGTAGGGATAGCCGCGGAAGGCCGACAGGCCGTTGTCGTCGAAGAAATCGATCGAAGTGTAGATGATCGGCTTCTTGCCATAGTGCTTTTCGACGATTTCGAGGAAAGTGCTCATCTCGCTGCGCACCGTGGCCGCATTGGGGCGCAGCTTGCAGGTCGGCGATTGCGGGTTCCATTCCATGTCGAGAACCGGCGGCATTGCCGAGCGGTCTCTGGGCACGTTCTGGATGAACCAGCGCGCCTGCGTCGCGGCCGGCGTGCAAAAATAGTAGAAATGATAGGCGGCGCGCGGGATTCCGGCGGCTTTCGTGCGGCTCCAATGCTCGTTGAAATACGGATCGAAGCGATCGCCGCCTTCCGTCGCCTTGATGAAAACGAAGGAAATGCCGCTGGCCCTGGCCGCCGGCCAATCGACCGAGGTCTGGTACTTGGAGACGTCGGTGCCATGCACGGCATAGCTCCACGGCGCGCCGCTGTCCCACTCATGCGGGTCGGAGTCGTCAAAACGGGGTGCACGCACCGCAACGGTCGGCGCGCTAGGCGACGACGGCGCAAGATCTTCGACGGTCGAGCAGGCGCCCAGCAGCGTCAGCAAGATGAAAGCCGCGAAACGGCGCATCGCTACTCCTGAACCGGTTTCAGCCGGCCGCTGATGGGTTGTTGCTGCAGGTGGTCCCTCGACCGTGCCCCCAAGCGATCGCCCCACAGGACCGCTCTCCTATCCCCAAAGCGCGCCGCTTCGGCGCGCCTTAATCTTTGTTTTTATGCATGTCGTTATCCCAAAACCGCTGCGCACCCCCGGTTCGGGCCCGGGGGCATGCTTTTGGGCGACATGCATCAGTGATCGCTGATCATGGTTGATATTCCGTTGACAGCGCTCGACCAGAACCGCGATTTTGCCAAAGCAATGACGGCAAATCGATGACATAGATGAGCGTCCGGGGGAATCGGAAAATGCAAATTGCTCTGAGGCTGGTGAAGTGGCTCACCGGGCTTGCCGTGTTGGCGGTCGCAGCACTCGCCGCCTGGCTTTACATCGCGCCGCCGGAACTGATCCGCGTCGGCTCGGGCTATACGGCCAAGATCGTCTGCTCGAATGTCTTCATCGCCGGACGCGATGCCGATCAGGTGCTCGCCGTCGACGTGCAGGCGCCGGGCCATCCATTGCTGCGGTTGATGCGGGTGTCCGTCGACAAGGAACAGGGCACGGTTTCGGCCGGGCTGTTCGGCGTGTTCGGCAACAGCGTCGCGGTCGTCCGGGACGGGCTTGGCTGTGCTTCGGTTCCGGATGGCGACATCGCCAGGGCCAAAGCAGTCGCCGGGCCGGCGCTGACACCGGCGCCGCCGCTCGACGCGCTCTGGCCGGAGGGCGACAGAGTCGATGCCTCGCAAAACCCCGAGATCGCGAAAATCCTCGATGATCCTGCAATGACCGGCGCCGGGATGCGGGCGGTGGTGGTGGTCAAGAACGGCCGCATCGTCGCCGAGCGTTATGGCGCAGGCTTTACCGAAAAGACGCCGCTGCTTGGCTGGTCGATGACCAAGACGGTCAACGCAGCGATCGTCGGCACGGTGGTGAAGGACGGCAAGATGGTGATGACGAACCAGGGCCTGTTCGGACCGTGGAAATCGGACGGCCGCGCCGCGATCAGTCTCGCCGACATGATGGCGATGTCGAGCGGGCTGGAGTTCAACGAGGAATATGGCGACGTCACCGACGTGACGCGGATGCTCTATCTCGAGCCTGATATGGCGGGCTTTGCCGGATCCAAATCGCTGACCGGCGAGGTGGGCAAGGTATTTTCCTATTCGAGCGGCACGGCAGTGATGCTGTCGCGGCTCTGGCAGGATGCGATCGGCGATAAGAACAAGGCGCTGGCGTGGCCGAGGGTTGCGCTGTTCGACCCGCTCGGCATGCAGAGCGCTGTGCTGGAGGCCGACGAGCATGGCACCTTCGTCGGCTCGTCCTATCTCTACGCCACCGCCCGCGACTGGGCGCGCTTCGGCCAGTTCCTGCTGCAGGATGGTGTCTGGAACGGCCAGCAGATCCTGCCTGCGGGCTTCGTCGCCTGGATGCGGGAACCCGCACCCGCCTCGAAAGTCTATGGCAGGGGCCAGGTGTGGATCGAGGCTCCGGGCGACGAGGAGAGCCCCGGCGCCGGCACCGCTGCGGGCCTGCCAAGCGATAGCTATTGGATGGAAGGCCATGACGGGCAGACGGTCGCCGTCATCCCCTCGCAGCAGCTGGTGGTGGTGCGGCTCGGCCTGACGCCGGCCAAGCTCGGCTACCGGCCGCAGATCATGCTGGCAGCACTGGTGAAGGCGCTGCATTAGAGGAGTGCGGCCGTAGCTCGCCGCAGGCTTATGCAGCTGTCGTCAACGGCCTTGCACGATCAACACGCGCCGTGACCTCAGCCGAAGAATGCAGCGGCTCAGGATAAATACTGATCTGTAGTGATCCTTCGCGCCTCGCTCCGCCGTCAAAGGTTCTGCACCGTCGTGACGCTTTGAGGTAACGGCATGGATCCTAGGGTCTGCGCGCGTCGCTTTGCTCCTTGCTTGCCCTAGGATGACGAAGTGGAGAGATGCTTCGGCCAATCCTAGAGCTTTGCGATTTGCCACTGGACGGGAACCGCCGACGTTCGCTGCCGATCGGCTCGACCTGTCACTGAGGCGGGAGCAGGGCAGGCCGATCGGCAGCGACCATCCAGAGGACTCAGATAAGAGCCAAAGAATTAGATGGCTGTCTTGATCACAGCCAGCCAGGTGTAACCGCGATAAAGCGTTCTAAACCGAAGGGTTGCGACGGCTCTTGCAGATTCCGATTGCAGGACGTCCCGCAGGGCCTCACGCGGCTCGACGTGGAATTTTCTCAGCCAGCCGCGCAGCAACGTGCGGAACCAGCGGGGCAGGGCCTCCTGCTGGCCGAAATCGACGACGTGCAGCGAACCGCCGGGTGACAGGGCTGCAAGTGCCGCGGATATGGTCTTCTCCCAGCCGGGGATCATCGACAGCGAATACGAGACAAAAATGCGGTCGAAACTTTCGACGGAAAATAGCGCCTTCGCATCGAAATCAGTGGCGTCGCCGCGCGCCAGCTTGACCCGGCCGGAAAGACCTTCGCGGGCAATGGCAGCAGTGGCCGTTTCCAGCATTTCGGCTGAAATATCGAGACCGAAGAAGCGGGCGTCGGGATAAAGGCGAGCGGCGAGGACGATGTTGCGGCCGGTGCCGCAGCCAAGCTCGAGCACGGAGCCGCGCGCCGGCACTTCCAGCCCTGATATCAACCGGTCGCGGCCGAGCAGGTAATATTTGCGGGTCAGGTCGTAGATGTGGCGCTGCCAGCGGTAGACGCCGTCCATCAGTTCGCCGTGCCTGGCCGGCAGTTCGGTCGCGCTCATGCGGCTTGCTTCACATAAAGGTGGAAGCCGCCATAGATGGCCGAACGGTCGCGGGCCGAGAGCGCGCGGGAGAGCTGATCAGCATAGCTCCACTGGTCGAGCAGCGACTTCGAGACCCGGCCGGGCAACAGGCTGGGTTCGGCGGCGGTGCGGAAGATGACGCGAGCATCGGTCGACGCGGTGCGGGTGATCTCGGCCCACAGCGCATTGAGCTGGTCGTCGGTCATCCAGTCCTGCGCGTCGAGCAGGACGAAGCGGTCGACCGAACCGGCATCCTTGCCGGCAAGGAATTCGATGAGATTGGCATGATGGATGGCGACGCGGTCGACATTGTTGCGGATCGCCTGGTAGTTGCGTTTTTCGAGATAGGCAGGCAGCGCCGCCTCGCCGGGATTAGGGTAGCGGCGGGCAAAAGCCTGCCAGGCGAAATAGTTGTTCTCTAGCGGAAAGTCGCAGGCGAGCTTTTCCAGCCGGGCCTTCAGCACGCTGGCCATGGTGCCGTCGCCCGAGGTGATCAGCGAATCGTACTGCGCCGGCGGGATGCCGAGGCCAAACAACGATGCTTTTCGCGAGGTCGCCCATTTCAGCAGCGGCTTTTCAAAGACCGGCGCCAGTTCCTCGTCGAAGAAGCGGCGCTGGTCGGCGAGGTTTTTGGCTTGCATGATGCCGGCCGGATCGACACCGAAGAACTTGGCGGTACGGTGGCCCATGGCGATGAACAGGCCGAGCAGGCCGGTCTGGTAGAAATTGCGGTCGAAGACGGCGATGCGGCGACGCCGACGCCAGTTGCGATGTTCCCAGTAATGGCGGCTGACCGGGTCGAGATGCGGCGCGATGAAGCGGTCGTAGGCTTGCGAATTGTGACGGGTCTCGGCAGCGCCGAAGAAACGGAACAGGTCGCCCTGCGACGGCAGATGGCGCACCGCTTCGAGCTTCATGCGGTTCAGCGCGATATGGGCGGCGTTGAGATCGACGGCGTCGATCCGTTCGGGTGACCGGGTGAGATAGGCAAGGATGTTACAGCCGCCCGAGGCGATGGTGACGACGCGGTGGCCCTGGCCAAGCTGCATCGCCTCCATGTCGACGTCGGGGTCTTCCCAGATCTGCGGATAGACGAGGCCGGAAAACAGCAAGGCGAAGAGCCGTTCGGAGAGGCCGGCTTTGGACAGCGGGCGGTTCTGGTAGACGGCCTTGCCAACTTGCTTGCCGCGACGAAAAACCAGTTCTCCGGAAACATCCGTCATGACAAGGCGATTCCCCGTTTGCTCTGGCGCAAGCGGGTAGCGCAGGTGGATGACAGGCCGGTGACAGTCTGTTGAGGCGAGTTCAGGACTTGCCGAATCCGCCCGGCGTCGGCGTCGTGACGATGACGGCTTCGCCGGCCTCGAGCAGCGTCTGGTCGCAAGCCTTCAGGACTTCGATGCGGCCATCCTTGCGACGGATCTTGGTCGAGCCGACCTCGCCATCGCCGCCGCCGTCCAGGCCTTGTGGCGGGCGGTTGCGATGTGAGGACAGGATCGCGCATTCCATCTTTTCGAGGAAACGGATGGTGCGCTCGGTGCCGTCGCCGGCATTCCATTTGCCCTTGCCGCCGGAGCCTTCGCGGATGTGGAAATCCTCGAGCAGGACGGGGAAACGCAGTTCCAGCACTTCCGGGTCGGTCAGGCGCGAATTGGTCATGTGGGTGTGGACGCCGGAGGTGCCTGCAAAGCCGCGACCGTTGTTCATCCGGCCTGCCGGCGAGCCGGAGCAGATCGTCTCGTAATACTGGTACTTTTTGTTGCCGAAGGTGAGGTTGTTCATCGTGCCTTGCGCATTGGCCATGGCGCCCATGGCGCCGAACAGCGCATTGGTGACATGCTGCGAGGTTTCGACATTGCCGGCGACGACCGCGGCCGGGTAGGTCGGCTTCAGCATGCAACCCTCGGGAATGATAATGTTGATTGGTCTCAGACAGCCGGCATTCATCGGGATCATGTCCTCGACCATGACGCGGAAGGCATAGAGCACGGCTGCGCGGGCGACCGGCTCGGGGGCGTTAAAATTGTTCTTCATGACCGGCGATGTGCCGGTGAAGTCGACGGTCGCCTCACGCTTTTGCCGGTCGACCGATATCTTCACCTTGATGATTTGGCCGGTGTCGGTCGGATACTCGTATGCGGAGCTGTCGGGCAACCGCTCCAGCACGCGGCGCACGCTTTCGGCGGCATTGTCCTGGACATGGCCCATATAGGCCTCGACCACGTCAAGGCCGAAATGCGCGACCATCTCGCGCAGCTCGGCAACGCCCTTTTCATTGGCGGCAATCTGCGCCTTGAGGTCGGCGATGTTCTGGTGCGGATTGCGTGCCGGGTAGGGGTGGTCGGTGAGCAGCGTCTCCAGCTCCTTCTCGCGGAACCGGCCGCGATCGACGATGCGGAAATTGTCGAACAGCACGCCTTCCTCATCGACGGTGGTGGCGAGCGGCGTCATCGAGCCGGGCGCAGTGCCGCCGATATCGGCATGATGGCCACGCGAAGCGACGTAGAAGAGGATCTTTGGCGATTGGCCGATCTCCCCCCTTGTGGGGGAGATGCCCGGCAGGGCAGAGGGGGGCAACGTCGAGCGCTCAGCTTCGCGATATGCCGCCTCGCCAATTGGAGGCGTTGGCGGGACAGCGCCCCCCTCTGTCGGCTTCGCCGACATCTCCCCCACAGGGGGGGAGATTGGGCGCTCTTCCTCAAAAACCGGCGTCACCACGGTGATGTCAGGCAGATGCGTGCCACCATTATAAGGCGCATTCAGTGCGAAGACGTCGCCGGGGTGAATGTCGCCGGAATTGAGCCGGATGATGGTTTCCACGGAACGGTCCATGGAGCCGAGATGCACCGGCATATGCGGCGCGTTGGCGACCAGCGCGCCATTGCGGTCGAAGACGGCACAGGAGAAATCCAGCCGTTCCTTGATGTTGACCGAATAGGCGGTGTTTTGCAGCGTCACGCCCATCTGTTCGGCGATCGACATGAACAGGTTGTTGAACACCTCCAGCATGACCGGATCGGCCTCGGTGCCGAGCGCCGCCTGGCGGCGCTTTTTCTCGATGCGCCGCAGGAGCACGTGGTTCTTGGCGGTGATTTCGGCCTGCCAGCCCGGCTCGACGACGATGGTCTGGTTCGGTTCGATGACCAGGGCAGGGCCGGCAAGCTTGTGCCCCGGTTCGAGCGCCTCGCGGTGGAAAATGCCGGCGTCTCGCCAGGTGCCGTCGATGAAGACTTTTCGACTCTGCGAAGGGCTTGCGGTGATGTCCTCAGGGATTGAATCACATTCCTCGCGGCCGGCGCCGCCGGTGTCGATGCCTTCGACGCCGACCGATTCCACGATCATCGGCTTGCCGTCATAGACGAAGCCGAACTGCGCCTTGTGGGCGGCTTCGAAATCCGCCTTGGCGCGTGCGATCGAGCCGCGCTCGAAATTCACCGGCAGCGCGGTGTCGGTGCCGTCGTAGCGGACCTGCAGCACCGGTTTGGAGGCGACGGCGTCCTCGGCAATGCCTTGCGCGGCAAGCTCGTCGATGACGGCTTTGCGCAACGTCGCGATGAGCTCGTCGATTGCCGGCCTGGACACTTCCGCCAGCGGTTTCAGCAGCGCCTTCTGGCGCGACGAAAAAATCGAGGACAATCCAAGGCCGTAGGCCGACAGCAGGCCGGAGAAGGGATGGATCAGCACTGCCTCCATGCCAAGTGCGTCGGCAACGAGGCAGGCGTGCTGGCCGCCAGCGCCGCCAAAACAATTCAGGAGATACTCGGTGACGTCGTAGCCGCGCTGCACGGAAATCTTCTTGATGGCGTTGGCCATGTTTTCGACGGCGATGGTGACGAACCCTTCGGCCACAGCCTCCGGCGTGCGGCCGTCGCCGATTTCGGCGGCGAGCGCTGCGAATCTCTCGCGCACGGTTTGCACGTCGAGCGGCTCGTCCTGGCCGGGTCCAAAAATGGCCGGGAAGAAGTCGGGCTGCAGCTTGCCCAGCATGACATTGGCGTCGGTGACGGCCAGCGGGCCGCGGCGCCGGTAGGCGGCCGGGCCGGGATTAGCGCCGGCCGAATCCGGCCCGGCGCGAAAACGGCCGGCCTCGTAATGCAGGATCGAGCCGCCGCCGGCGGCGACGGTGTGAATGCGCATCATCGGCGCGCGGATGCGCACGCCGGCAACCTCGGTGTCGAAGGCGCGCTCATAGTCGCCGTCATAATGGGCGACGTCGGTCGAGGTGCCTCCCATGTCGAAGCCGATGACCTTGTCGAAACCGGCGAGCTTTGCTGTCTCGACCATGCCGACGACGCCGCCGGCCGGACCGGACAGCAACGCGTCCTTGCCCTGGAACATATCGGCGGCGGTAAGGCCGCCGGACGACATCATGAACATGAGGCGGGGGGATTCCCTCCGCCTTGAGGGGAGGGTGGCGGCGAAGCCGCCGGGTGGGGTCGGCTCGACTGGGTTCGACGCACTGGCGGTGCCTTCTGAGATGACCCCCTCTGTCGGCTTCGCCGACATCTCCCCCTCGAGGGGGGAGAGGACGCCCAGCTCTTGCGCCACCCTGTGCACATAGCGCGACAGAATCGGCGACAAATAAGCGTCGACCACGGTGGTGTCGCCGCGGCCGACCAACTTGATGAGCGGCGAGACCTCATGACTGACCGAGATCTGCGAAAACCCCAGTTTCCTGCAGACTTTTGCAACCGCCTTTTCGTGGTCGGGATACTTCCACGCATGCATGAACACGATCGCCACCGCGTCGATGCCGTCGGCCCTGGCCTGTTCGATGGCCGGGCGCATCGCCGCGATGTCGAGCAGCCTTTCGACGCTGCCGTCGGCGCGCACGCGCTCGTCGACCTCGACGATACGCTCGTTGAGCTGTTCGGGAAGGATGATCTGCTTGGCGAAAATATCGGGCCGCGCCTGATAGGCGATCCTCAGCGCGTCGCGAAATCCCCTGGTGATGAGCAGCAGCACACGGTCGCCCTTGCGCTCCAGAAGCGCGTTGGTGGCAACGGTGGTGCCCATCTTGACGTCGCCGATCAGGCCGGATGGGATCGGCGCGCCAGATTTTAGTCCGAGCAGATCGCGAATCCCCTGGATGGCGGCGTCGGCATAGGCTTCGGGATTTTCCGATAGCAGCTTGCGCGGGTGCAGCCCGCCTTGCGGGTCCCGGCCGATGACATCGGTGAAGGTGCCGCCGCGGTCGATCCAGAAATCCCATTTGGCGGTCACGGCAGCTCTCCCAGGCATTTTATTGATTCAAATGTGCTAATTCGCCATGGCTTGGTGTTAATTCGCCATGGCTTGGCCGGCAACGCAAAAGCAGATGATGTTACATACGGAAACGCAACGTTATGAAACCCATGGGGCATTTGGTGCATTCTGTCATCGATCGTCACCGGTAGCGGGGGCGTGATTAGAGGAGAGATGTCATGAAGAAACTCATTCTTGCGTCGGTTTCGGCGCTTGCCCTGCTTGGCGTTGCGGCTTGCAGCGACAGCGGCACGGGCGGGGACGCCACCACCACGCAGAGCACCAATCCGCCGGCGAACGAACAGCCGATGCAGCCGGCTCCTGACGCGACGAAGCCGGCCGAGCCGGCTCCGGCACAGCCTGCGCCAGCGCAGTAATTTTATGTGATGAACAGAAGGCCGGCATTGTGTCGGCCTTCTGACGTCAGGACAGTCTTCTTGCGGCCGCCGCCGCAAGCTCGGTTTCGCCTGTCACTTTTTGGTCCAGCAGAAGGGGCCGAAATGGCGAGGTGACGAAGGCTTGCAGTTTCGCGCGCCAGGGCCGTCGCTGCCTGCTGATTTCCATGATCGACGGTTGTGCCAGCTGCTCAGTGGCCGCGACATCGGCTGGGCCGGCCCTGCGGCATTGTCTTCGCCCGATAGCTGTGGGGTTGATAGCAGTGGCCAGTTAGCCCTAATAGGTGCCCATGTCGATTTGGGATCGCCTCGGCGACTTCATCACCCGCGTTTCGTCCTCAACCTCGTCCGGCGTCGCCGACGTGGTCGAGGCTGTGCGCACGGTTTTCTCCGGCGACCCCGACCTGCGCCGGCGCGTCGCCTTCTCGGTGGCGATGATCGCGCTGTCGGCCAAGATGGCCAAGGCCGACGGCATCGTCACTCAGGACGAGGTGCGCGCCTTCCAGCAGATATTCGAAGTGCCGAAGGAGCAGACGCGCAATGTGGCGCGGCTCTACGATTTGGCCAAGCGCGACATTGCCGGCTTTGAGACCTATGCCGCGCGCATGGCGCAGCTTTGCGGCTCAGGTCATCCGAACTGCAAGATGCTGGAGGATATTCTCGACGGGCTGTTCCATATCGCCAAGGCCGACGGGCTGGTCCACGAGCGCGAAGGCCAGTTCCTGCATCGCATCGCCGAGATCTTCCGGATCGAGGAGGCGCACTACCAGAGCATTCTGGCCCGGCACGTCGATCTGGGTGCGGCCGATCCCTATGTCGTGCTTGGCATCGAGCGGGGAAAAACCTTCGAGGAGGTCAGGAAGCGTTACCGCAAGCTGGTTTCGGACAACCATCCCGACCGGCTGATCGCACGCGGCCTGCCGCAGGAATTCATCAAGATCGCAACCAGCAGGATCGCGGCGATCAACGCGGCCTATGAGATGATCGAACGGGGCCTGCGGCACGCATGAGCGGCTTCCTGCCCGACGAGCCGAGCGCCGAGGTAAGGGTATCGCCGAATTTCGGTCCACGACGCGAGACGGTCGACATGATCGTGCTGCACTACACCGGCATGGAGACCGGCGCCGGCGCCGAAGCCTGGCTGTGCGATCCAGCCAGCGAGGTTTCGTCGCACTACCTCGTCCATGAGGACGGCCGCATCGTCCAGATGGTCAGGGAAAGCGACCGTGCCTGGCATGCCGGCAAGAGTTCCTGGTTCGGACGCAGCGACATCAACTCCTGTTCGGTCGGCATCGAGATCGTCAATCCGGGACATTCGCTGGGCTATCGGAATTTTCCGAAACGACAGATCGATGCCGTGATCGGCCTGTGCAAGGGGATTGTTCAGCGCCATTCCATCCCAGCTCAACGGGTGCTCGCCCATTCCGACGTGGCGCCGGGACGCAAGATCGATCCGGGCGAGAGATTCCCCTGGAGGGCCCTGTTCGAGGCCGGCGTCGGCCATTTCGTCGAAGCAGCACCCCTCAGGCGCGGCGCGGCGCTGAAGGCCGGCGACGCGTCTGCCGAGGTCGAGGCGTTGCAGTCGATGCTGGCGCTCTACGGTTATGGCGTGGAGATATCGGGCGCATTCGATCGGCAAACCGAAATCGTGGTCGAGGCTTTCCAGAGGCATTTCCGGCAACGCAAAGTGGATGGCGTGGCCGACGGATCGACAATTCGCACGCTGGAACGGCTGCTTGGCTCCGTGAGGGCCATTCCGTCCAAGTAGTCTTTTCCTGGCTGTAGGTTACAGCCTGTCACTTAAAGTGACTTGCCCCGCCTTTTTTGCCGCCAAATCGGCCGTCAAAGGCGATCCGTGCAAGTTGTCGGACATACAGCCTCCCAAATGTTCCGATGTTGATTGGCGTAGCTGCGTGAAGTTCTTCGCGCGGTTCAACAGAACAGGATCCCATGCAGAAATTGACCTTTTTAACGGCAGCTATTGCTGCCGGCGTAATGACTGTTGCCATCGGTGCGGCCAATGGCGCGCCTTTGAGCCAGCGAGCTGACCAGGGTTTTATTACCGCGTCCGACAAGACTGCCACGCCGAAAGCCGGCCAAGATGCCGGGGAAAAAAGGACGGCCCCCGCAAAGGCGAAAAAGGCTGCTGCGGTGAAGGCGAAAAAGCCAGCACCCGCAAAGGCGGAGAAGGTAAATGTGAAAAGGCCAATCTCGGCAAAGAAGCCAGTCCTTGCAAAGAAAGCAGTCTCTGCAAAGAAGCCAGTCGTTGCAAAGAAGGCAGTCTCCAGGCGACATGTGAAGCGCAACAGGACCCGCATCGACCAGGCGACGACGGCGTCGATAGGCAGGAAAAGCCGGGCGGCGGCGCCGAAGCCGGCGGCCGCTGGCGGTAGCGACCAGTATTCGACGATCATTGAGCGTCATGCGGCCAGCAATGGTGTGCCGGTCTCGCTCGCCAAGGCCGTCATCATGATCGAGAGCAGGTTTCAGCCGAACCAGGTCGGCCGCGCCGGCGAGATCGGCCTGATGCAGATCAAGCCGTCGACGGCGCGGATGATGGGTTACAGCGGCTCGATCAAGGGTCTCCACGATCCTGAGACCAACATCAAATACGGCATGAAATATCTCGCCATGGCGCAGAACCTCGGCGGCGGCACGACTTGCGGCACGATCCTGAAGTACAATGCCGGCCATGGCGCCAAGCGGATGAACCCGATCTCCGCGGCCTATTGCGGCAAGGTCAAAGTGCAGTTGGCCGCGCTTGGAGCGCCGGCGTAATAGACCGGGACCTGCTTTTTTGTTTGCGTTTTCGAATGTGAATCCCTTTATACGCCTTGCCAGCTGGCCGGGCGGCCGCACCCGCGAAGCCGAAAGGCTGCGGGTGAGGAAAGTCCGGGCTCCATGGAGACACGGTGCCGGTTAATGGCCGGCGGGGGCGACCCTAGGGAAAGTGCCACAGAAAGCAAACCGCCACGATCCGTCGTGGTAAGGGTGAAAGGGTGGGGTAAGAGCCCACCGCGCGACTGGCAACAGGAGCGGCACGGTAAACCCCACCGGGAGCAAGACCGAATAGGGGCGGTGCGAGGGGAAACCCTCGAGGGCTGTTTCCGGCTCACCGCCCGGGTAGGTTGCATGAGACGCATGGCAACATGCGTCCAAGATGAATGGCCGCCACGTTCTCGCGCCGCAAGGGGCGAGGGCCATACAGAACCCGGCTTACAGGCCAGCTGGCAATTTTCGTCCAGATTTCCACAATGAAATTCCCTGATATCAGCAGGTTGCGTCTTCGGGCGCGCTTGCTGGTTCAGGCGCTTCATTGACTGAATCAGCTTCACTGGCTGTACGTGAAGCAAGCGTTTCTTGAAATTGGTGCGATTAAATCGTACCTTCCTGGGCGCGGGCGGTATCAGGAGCGCACCATGGGTCAGGTCGACAAACGCAGCATCACGCTTTCGCCGGAATTGGCGGCGGCGGTCGACGATGTGGTCGCAGCCGGCGAATATGCTTCGGCCAGTGAGGTGATCCGCGACGCGCTCAGGCAATGGAAGGAGCGGCGCGACCTGCACGGCTACACGGTCGAGGAACTGCGCAAGCTGGTGCAGGAGGGGATCGACAGCGGACCGGGACGATTTGCGTCGATCGATGAAATCAAGGCCGAAGCGCGTAGCCGATTGAAATCCGATAACGCGGCATGAATTTGCTGCCAATCATCCGAACTGCAAATGCAGAAGAGGATTTGATCGCGATCTGGCTGCATATTGCGCGAGGCGACGAGGCTGCAGCGGATCGGCTGCTCGACCGGATCGAAGCGCGCTGGCAGCAACTGACGACTTATCCTTTCTCGGGCGCGCCGCGCGAAGACATTGCGCCCGGCATCCGCCATCTGGTGGTCGGCGAATATCTGACCTTGTACCGTGTCAGCGAGGATGCCGTCGAAATCCTGCGGGTGCTGCATGGCCGGCGCAATATCGAGCCGACGATCTGGCCTCGTGATCGACCCGCTCAACCGCCGATGCCGTCCAGCGACGCCTCGATCGCCTGCCAAAGCGCTTCCACCGGCTCGCAGCCGACCGACAGGCGAACAAAGCCGGGCGGCACCGCATCGCCCCAGCGGGCGCGCCGCTCGGCCGAAGAGTGGACGCCGCCGAAGGAGGTCGCCGGCTGGATCAGGGCGCAGGCGCCGATGAACGCTTCGGCCCTGGCTTCACTCCCCAGGTCGAGGCCGACAAGGAAGCCGAAACGTTCCATCTGGGTGGTCGCCAGATTGTGCGATGGGTCATCCTCCAGTCCAGGAAAGCGGACGGATTTCACGGCCCGATGATTTGTCAGGCGTCGGGCGATCAGTTCGGCCGATTTGCACATGCGCTCGAAGCGGACTTCCAGCGTCTCGAGGCCTCGATGGACCAGCCAGGCTTCGAATGGTCCGGGGATGGAGCCCGACAGTTTGCGCCACTCGCGGATGGCGGTGATGATCCCGGCGTCACGGCTGGCGACATGGCCGAACAGCGCGTCGGAATGGCCATTGGGCGCCTTTGTGTCAGCAGCAACGACGATATCGGCGCCGAGGTCGAGCGGGCGCTGACCGTAAGGCGTCATCGTGGTGTTGTCGGCGACGACCAGCGCGCCGGCCTCGTGCGCAAGCCGCGCCACGCCAGCCAGGTCGCAAATGTCCAGCCCGGGATTGGATGGGGTCTCGACGAATACCAGCCGGTAGCCGGCAAAACCGCCGTCCAGAAACGACTTGGTCGGTCGTGTGTCGAACGGGAGGTCGAAAGGTTTGAGGAAGCGCTCGGCAAGCAGGCGCGGCGTGTAGTAGCCATCGGACGGCAACAGGATGCGATCGCCTGCCTTGAGCAGCGCGAAGAAGACCGCCGCGATCGCAGCCATGCCCGACGGGAATGCTACGGACGGCGCGTCCTCGAGGTGGCCGAGCATGTCCTCCACCGCCTCCCATGTCGGATTGTCGTAGCGCCCGTACTGGCTGACGCCGGCCGGGTTGCCGGGCAGATGGAAAGTTGTCGTCATGGTCAGCGGCAGCGAGACCGGATCGCCCTTGGCGAGCTTGACGCCACGCAAATGGGCGAGGGTGGCGGCGCGCGACTTCGCTGTTTCGGACATCGTTTTCGAACCCTGACTTTGAGGAGAAGGATGCGCAGACGCTATGCCGGGTGACACCGGCAGGCAAGCGCCGAACCGCGTCGGAAAACCGCTCTAAACGCTTCGTTAGGCTTAATGGAGCATAAACACGGGAGTGCCGTCAAAGCTGCCCTCATCGGTTGTGGCGCGCGTTTGTGAAGCCTATTCCCGTTGACGCCCATAGTGCCCCATGATATCCCATCCAAATATTCAAGCCTTCGTTCCGCGTCAGGGTGAAGCGTACGCCAATCGGGCAGCCGCGGCGGCTGCGCGTTTGCCTGTTTTCGCCTTTTGGAACGAAGTGAGTTTTGGGCAGGGACCGCGCTGCGGCGGCGCGGGCGGGGCGATGCAGAGGGGTGCGGCGGCGCAAGCGGCCGTAACGCGTAATGGACCGGTTTCTGTCAAGCGCAGTGAACAGGATCGATGCGAAGGGGCGGGTGTCCGTTCCAGCGCATTTCCGTGCGGTCGTGCAGAAGCGCGGTTATTCGGAGCTCTATGCGCTGCGCTGCCTGGACCGTCCGGCGATGGATGTCGGCGGGCTCGACCTGCTCGACCGTTACGAGCAGCGCATCGCGCAGGAAGACCCCTTCCTGCAGACCTCGGACGACATGTCGTTCTTCTGCCATGGCGATGGAACCTTTCTCAAGCTCGATCAGGACGGCCGGATCTCGATGACCGATTTCATCCGCGAGCACACCGGCATTTCCGCGGAAGTGGCTTTTGTCGGCCGCGGCAATTTCTTTCAGATCTGGGAACCTGGACGGCTCACCGCCTATGGGGCGGAAGCACGCGCCCGGCTTTTGCAGCTTCGGCAGGGGACGAAGCCTGGGGAGCGGCCGGAATGATGGCGGGCTACGGCGATGACCCTCACGCCGTTGGCGGACCGGCCCGTCACATTCCGGTCCTCCTTGCCGAAGTGATGGAGGCGCTTTCGCCCAAAACGGGCGAGGTGGTCGTCGACGGCACATTCGGCGCCGGCGGCTACACCCAAGCCATTCTGGCGAGCGGCGCCTCGGTTGTCGCGATCGACCGCGATCCGGATGCGATTGCTGCCGGTCGTGCTATCGAGCAACAATCGGGCGGCAGGCTCCGGCTCGTCCAGGCGCCGTTCTCGACATTGGACGAGCATGTCGAAAGCGCTGACGGCGTCGTGCTCGACATCGGCATCTCCTCCATGCAGATCGATCAGGCCGAGCGCGGTTTTTCGTTCCGTGCCGACGGACCGCTCGATATGCGCATGGCGCAGGCTGGCCTCAGTGCCGCCGATGTCGTCAACTCTTTCAAGGTGGGCGATCTTGCCCGCATCTTCGGGTTTCTTGGCGAAGAGCGCCATGCCGGCCGCATCGCCCGCATGATTGAAAGCCGTCGCCAAAAACATCCGTTCGAGCGCACGCTCGACCTTGCAGACGCCATTGAGACGCATATCGGCCGTGCGCCGAAGGACAAGATCCATCCGGCGACCCGCGTCTTCCAGGCGCTGCGCATTTTCGTCAATGACGAACTCGGCGAACTGGCCAAAGCGCTGTTTGCGGCTGAACGCGTGCTGAAACCGGGCGGGCGGCTGGCCGTGGTGACGTTCCACTCCCTGGAAGACCGCATCGTCAAGCGCTTCATTGCCGATCGCGCCGATGCGGCGACCGGATCGCGGCACCTGCCCGAGGCGCAGGCGCGCAGCGCCACCTTCAAAAAGATCGGCAGCGGCGTGACGCCCGGTGAGGCCGAGATATCGGCCAATCCGCGGGCGCGCTCGGCAAGGCTGCGCGCTGCGATCCGCACCGACGCGCCGCCGCGCGCCGGCGATTTTTCGATTTTCGGGCTTCCAAAACTTCCTGACCCAAAACTTCCCGGCCCAAAACATCCCGGCGTCGAGCGGCCGGGAGAGAGGTGAGCACGTGTTTCGTACCAGCGACATAGTCCTTATCGCCGTCATGGTTTCGGCCGCGGCCTTGACCTTCAAGACCAAGCGCGAGGCCGAGGAACAATTGGCGGCGGTGCACAAGATCCAGGCGCAAATCCGTTACGAGGAGGACACGATCGATCTTCTGAAGGCGGACTGGAGCCTGCTTACCCAGCCGTCGCGTCTGCAAAAGCTGGCCGAGATCTATAAATCGCAACTCGGGCTCGAGCCGGTCAGCGCCCGCCAGATCATCGGACTGGACGATCTGCCGGCAAAACCCCTCACCATCGAGGACCTTTCGTCCGAGCGGCTGGGCGGCATGGCCGACAATTCCGGCAAGGACCCAGTGGTCACCGGAGGCATCGTCCAATGATCGCCAGACTTCCAGTAATCGCCAGTCTGCTGACGCGCCGCGCCAAGTCCGGCGACGACGGATCGATTGTGGTCGAAGGCGCCCGCAAGGCGACCGGCGGCAAGGGCAGGACCCGTGTCGTGATGACGATGGCGGTGTTTTTCGGCATCTATCTGACCATCACCGGGCGGCTGGTCTATCTCGGTTTCCAGAACCCCGACCTGTCCGGCGGTCCGCAGAGCCGGGTGACGGCATCGCGGCCCGACATCGTCGACCGCAATGGCGAAGTTCTGGCGACCGACATCAAGACGGCGTCGCTGTTTGCCGAACCGCGCCGCATTGTCGACGCCGACGAGGCGATCGAAAAACTGGCGACGGTGCTTCCCGAAATCGACTACGAGCAGACCTATCACAAGCTGAAGAGCGGCGCCGGCTTCGTCTGGCTGCAGCGGCAACTGACGCCCAAGCAACAATCGGACATTCTGCAGCTCGGCATTCCCGGCATCGGTTTCCGTACCGAAAAGCGTCGCTTCTATCCGGCCGGCGAAACCTCGTCCTACATCGTCGGCCTCACCAACATCGACAATCAGGGCATCTCCGGCATGGAGAAATACATCGATGAACAGGGGCTGAGCGATCTGCAGGCGTCCGGCCTGGCGGTGGCCAAGGATCTGAAGCCGGTGCAGCTCTCGATCGACCTGCGCGTCCAGCATATCGTGCGTGACGAGGTCGCCACCGGCATGGAAAAATACCGCGCGATCGCGGCGGGCGCCGTCGTTCTCAATGTCAAGACCGGCGAAGTGGTGGCGATGGCCTCGGTTCCGGATTTTGACCCGAACAACCCCTATAATGCGCACGACAAGGACCGCTTGAATCGCATGTCGGCCGGCCTCTACGAGATGGGCTCGACCTTGAAGAGCTTTACCACCGCCATGGCGCTCGATTCCGGCAAAGTGACGCTGGAAAGCCGTTTCGACGCTACGCGCCCGATCAGGATCGGCCGCCAGACCATCCATGATTTTCATGGCAAGTCCCGGGTGCTGTCGGTGCCCGAAGTGTTCATCTATTCGTCCAACATCGGCTCGGCCAAGGAAGCCGAAGCGGTCGGCATCGAGGGGCACCGCGAATTCCTGCATCGCCTGGGCATCCTTGAGAGAATGCAGACGGAACTGCCCGAGGTCGCCCGCCCGACCGAGCCCAAGGTCTGGAAACAGGTCCATTCGATCACCATCGCCTTTGGTCACGGTGTGTCGACGACGCCGCTGCAGACGGCGGTCGGCTGTGCTGCGCTGGTGAACGGCGGCTATTTGATCCAGCCGACATTCCTGAGACGGGCGCAGGAACAGGCGATGTCGGTGGCCAAGAAAGTCGTCAGCGACAAGACCTCCGAGAACATGCGCTATCTCTACGCACTCAATGCCGAGAAAGGCTCAGGCAGGAACGCCAGGGTTCCAGGTTATCGCGTCGGCGGCAAGACGGGAACGGCCGAGAAGGTCGTCAACGGCCGCTACTCAAAGGACAAGAACTTCAACGCCTTCGTCGCGGCCTTCCCGATGGACGATCCGCAATACATCGTGCTTACCATCGCCGACGAACCGAAGCCGGAAAAACCCGGCATGGGTGCGACGGCCGCCTCGAATGCTGGCGTCATGGCTGCAAACATTATCCGACGTTCGGCTTCCATGCTTGGCGTGAAGCCAGATTTCAGCCATGAAAATGGCGCAACGCTGGTTTCCTATCAGTGATTCTGAGGGCGCGCCGGCAACTGCGCGCTATTTTGTTGCTATGAACGGGGTTCGATGAAGCTGAAAGACCTAGCCGGTATCCTGCCTGTCGAGGGGACAGCGTCCTTCGATACGGAGGTTACCGGGATTTCTTCGGATTCCCGCCAGGTAGGACCGGGCGTGGTCTTCTTCGCGCTCGCTGGCATCAAGACCGATGGCGCGGCCTATGCCGCCGATGCCGCCAAGCGCGGCGCCGCAGCGATCGTGGCCGGCAAGGGCAGCGCCGTCGCCGGACTGCCGGTGCCGGTTTTCGCCGTCGACGATCCGCGCCTGGCGCTGGCGCTGAGTGCAGCCCGCTACTTCGGCGGGCAGCCGAAAACCATGGTCGCGGTGACCGGCACCAGCGGCAAGACATCGGTTGCGGCTTTCACCAGGCAGATCTGGGAGCAGTCAGGCTTCGCCGCTGCTTCGATCGGCACAACCGGCGTGGTGGCGCCGCGCCGCAACGAGTATGGCTCGCTGACCACCCCCGACCCGGTCGACCTGCACAGGCTGCTGCGCGAACTGGCGGATGCCGGCGTCACCCACGCATCGATGGAGGCCTCCAGCCATGGTCTCGATCAGCGCCGGCTTGACGGCGTGAAGCTCGCAGCCGGCGGGTTCACCAATCTCGGCCGCGATCACATGGACTATCATCCGACGGTCGAGCACTACCATCGCGCCAAGCTGCGCCTGTTCGACGCGCTGCTGCCGAAGGGCGCACCGGCCGTCATCTTTGCCGACGATCCCTGGTCGGAGCCGACGATCCAGGCGGCAAGAGCCGCGGGACTGGATGTGCTGACGGTCGGCCGCCACGGCGAGTTCCTGACACTGAAGCGGGTCGAGCATGAGCGCCACCGTCAGCGTGCCGAGGTGGAAGTCGATGGCGTTCTCCACGAGGTCGACCTGCCGCTGGCCGGCGATTTCCAGATCGCCAATGCCCTGGTTTCGGCGGGCCTCGCCATTTCTACTGGAACGCCTGCCGCCAAGGCCCTGATGGCGTTGGAGAAATTGAGGGGCGCTCCGGGGCGGCTCGAGCTCGTTGGGACGACATCCCATGGTGCGCCGGTCTATGTCGATTACGCGCACAAGCCGGACGCTCTGGAAAACGTGCTGGCCTCGGTGCGGCCGTTCACCACCGGCCGGGTCGTCGTCGTGTTCGGCTGCGGCGGCGACCGCGATCGCGGCAAGCGTCCGATCATGGGCGAGATCGCCACGCGGCTCGCCGATGTCGTCATCGTCACCGACGACAATCCGCGCTCGGAAATGCCCGAAACGATCCGTGCTGCGATTCTTGCCGCTGCACCTGGCGCCATCGAAATCGGCGATCGGCGCAAGGCGATCCACCAGGCAGTCGCCATGCTCCATGCCGGCGACACGCTGATCGTGGCCGGCAAGGGGCATGAGGAAGGCCAGACCGTCGGCGCCGAGACGCTGCATTTTTCCGACCATGAGGAAGTCCGCGCCGCGCTCCAGGAGCACGCCGCATGAACTTCCTGTGGACCTCAGAGGATCTCGTCGCCGCCATGGGCGGACGCCCGCTCGGTCCGATGCCGGAGGGTATCAGCGGCATCTCGATCGACAGCCGCAGTCTTGAGCCGGGCGATGCTTTCTTCGCGATCAAGGGCGAGGCGATGGACGGCCATGATTTCGCGACCGCCGCCATCAAGGCCGGCGCCGGCGTGCTGGTCGTCGCCGAGGGCAAGCTGCCGTCGCTCGGGCGGCTGACGGCGCCGATGATCGTCGTGGAGGACGTGCTGGCCGCGCTGGAAAAGCTGGGGCGGGCCGCCCGCGCGCGCTCGAATGCCAGGATCATCGCGGTGACCGGTTCGGCGGGCAAGACCAGCACCAAGGAAGCGCTGCGCCATGTGCTGTCCGTGGTCGGCAAGGTGCACGCATCGGCGCAGTCTTTCAACAACCACTGGGGCGTGCCGCTGACGCTGGCGCGGATGCCTGTGGATTGCGACTATGCCGTGTTCGAGATCGGCATGAACCATCCCGACGAGGTTCGGCCGCTGGCCAGGATGGTGCGGCCGCATGTCGCCATCGTCACGCTGATCGCCGCGGCACATCTCGGCTTCTTCCGCAATCTGGACGAGATCGCCAAGGCCAAGGCCGAGATTTTCGAAGGGCTGGAGCCGGACGGCGCCGCCCTTCTCAATCGCGACGACCCGCGCTGGAAGCTTCTGGACAAGATGGCGAGAGCCGCCGGCGTCGAGCACATCTACGGCTTTGGCGAGAACGCTCGTGCGACCTTCAAGCTGCTGAAATGCGCGCTGCATGCCGATCATTCCGTCATCGCTGCCAAGATCGGCGGCCAGGAGATCACCGCCAGGGTAGGCGCGCCGGGCCGCCACATGGTGCAGAATGTGCTGGCGGTGCTGGGCGCCGCGCATCTGGTCGGCGCCGACATCGCCAGGGTGGCGCTGGCGCTGGCCGATCTTTCGGCCGAACGCGGACGCGGCAAGCGCCATGTGCTGCGCCACCCGAAAGGTCCGATCACGCTGATCGACGAGAGCTACAACGCCAATCCGGCGTCGATGAGCGCCGCAATGGCGCTGCTCAACGCGACGCCGGTATCAGGCGAAGGCAGGCGCATCGCGGTGCTCGGCGACATGCTCGAGCTCGGCGACCACTCGGCGAAGCTGCACGCGGCCCTTGCCGATCTCATCGTCGGCACCGAAACGCGCACGGTGTTTCTCGCCGGCCCGCAAATGCGGGCGCTGGCCGACATCCTGCCTGATGAGATCGAGACAGAGTATCGCGCCGGCGCAGAGGATCTGAAACTGGTGCTGCTGTCGGCGCTGAAGCCGGGCGACGTGGTGATGATCAAATCGTCGAAAGGCATCGGGTTTTCCAAACTGGTCGACGCACTGCTCAGCAAATTTCCGGCGGCAGCCGCAACCGCCAAACAGACCTAGAGCCAGGTCCGGAGACCGAATCGCATGTTCACACTGCTCGTCGAATTCGCGGACCAGATCTCGGTCTTCAACGTCTTCCGCTACATAACCTTCCGCACTGGCGGCGCGCTGATCACCGCGGCGCTGATCGTCTTCATCTTCGGCCCGGCCATCATCAATTCACTGAGGCTGCGGCAGGGCAAGGGCCAGCCGATCCGGGCCGACGGGCCGCAGACGCATTTCAAGAAAGCCGGCACGCCGACCATGGGCGGGCTGATGATCCTGTGCGGCATCATCGGCTCGTCGCTGCTGTGGGCGAACCTGTCCAGCATCTATGTCTGGGTGGTGCTGCTGGTGACCCTGGGTTTCGGATCGATCGGGTTCTACGACGATTATCTCAAGGTGACGAAGCAATCGCATCTCGGTTTTTCCGGCAAGGCGCGGCTGGGGCTTGAATTCGTCATCGCCGGCATCGCCGCCTGGGTGATCATGCACAACGGCCAGGCGCCGTTCTCGTCGTCGCTGACCTTCCCCTTCGCCAAGGAGTTCCTCATCAATCTCGGCTGGTTCTTCATCCCGTTCTCATGCTTCGTCATCGTCGGCGCCGGCAACGCGGTGAACCTGACCGATGGCCTCGACGGGCTGGCGATCGTGCCGATCATGATCGCGGCGGCGTCCTTCGGCGTCATCGCCTACCTGTCCGGCAATGCGGTGTTCGCCGAGTATCTGCAGATCCATTTCGTGCCCGGCACCGGTGAATTGGCGGTGGTCCTCGGCGCGGTGATCGGCGCCGGCCTCGGCTTCCTGTGGTTCAACGCACCGCCGGCGGCGATCTTCATGGGCGATACCGGCTCGCTGGCGCTGGGCGGCCTGATCGGCACGGTTGCGGTTGCCACCAAGCACGAGATCGTGCTGGTCATCGTCGGCGGCTTGTTCGTTGTCGAGATCCTGTCGGTCATCATCCAGGTCGGCTACTTCAAGATGACCGGCAAGCGGGTGTTCCTGATGGCGCCGATTCACCATCATTTCGAAAAGCTCGGCTGGACCGAAAGCCAGGTGGTGATCCGCTTCTGGATCATCGCCGTCATCCTGGCGCTGGTCGGCCTGTCCACCCTCAAGCTTCGATAGGAGGCCGCTTGATCCCCGCCGCATCCTTCGCAGGCAAGCGCGTTTCGCTCTTCGGGCTCGGCGGCTCGGGGATCGCTACTGCGCGCGCCTTGATCGAGGGCGGGGCGGAGGTGCTCGCCTGGGACGACAATCCCGGCAGTGTCGCCAATGCCGCGGCCGTCGGTATCGCGACTGGCGACCTGCGTGGCGCCGACTGGGCGAAGTTCTCGGCCTTCGTGCTGTCGCCCGGCGTGCCGCTGACGCATCCGAAGCCGCACTGGACAGTGGAACTGGCGCGCGCTTCAGGCGTCGAGATCATCGGCGACATCGAGCTGTTCTGCCGGCAGCGGACCTTGCTGGCGCCGGCTGCACCCTTCATCGCCATAACCGGCACCAACGGCAAATCGACGACCACGGCGCTGACGGCGCATATCCTGAAATCGGCCGGGCGCGACACGCAGATGGGTGGCAATATCGGCCGCGCGGTGATGACGCTCGATCCGCCGGAACCGGGGCGGCATTATGTCGTGGAATGCTCGTCCTACCAGATAGACCTGGCACCCTCGATCAATCCGACCGCTGGCGTCCTGCTCAACCTGACGCCCGATCATCTCGACCGTCATGGCACGATGCAGCACTACGCCGCGATCAAGGAGCGGCTGGCGGCCGGCAGCGAGACGGCCATCGTCGGTGTCGACGATTCCTGGTGCGCCCAGCTCGCCGACCGGCTGGAACGGGCAGGCCGGCACGTCATCCGCATTTCCAAGCGCCTGCCGCTGACCGACGGCTATTTCGCCGACGGCACCGACCTGATGGAGGCGGTGCACGGACGTTACAGCCGCGTTGCCTTTCTCGAGGGCATCGGCTCGCTGCGCGGCCAGCACAATGCGCAGAATGCGCTGGCCGCTCTCGCCGCCTGCCTCAAGGTCGGGCTCGAGCTGGGCGAGATCCAGTCGGGGCTGGAGAGCTTTCCCGGGCTGGCGCACCGCATGGAGCAGGTCGGCCGCAAGGGCCATGTGCTGTTCATCAACGATTCCAAGGCGACCAATGCCGATGCGGCAGCGCCCGCATTGTCCAGCTTTGCGCGCATTTACTGGATCGCCGGCGGGTTGCCCAAAGAGGGTGGCATCGAGCCGTTGCGCGGCCTCTTTCCGCGCATCGCCAAAGCCTATCTGATCGGCGAGGCCGCACCAGCCTTCTCGGCGACGCTCGGCGAGGCGGTGCCCTACGAGATTTCCGGCACGCTGGCCGCAGCGGTCGAGCATGCCGCAAGCGACGCCGCCACGGACGATGGCAATGGCGAGGTGGTGGTGCTGCTTTCGCCGGCCTGCGCCAGTTTCGACCAGTTCAAGAATTTCGAAGTGCGCGGCGAAGCCTTCAGGCAAGCTGCCAGCACTATTGATGGCGTGAAGCTCATCGGAGGGGCACGATAATGCAAAGCCGTCTCGACAAAAGCCCGGTTGCCACCTGGTGGTGGACGATCGACCGATGGTTCCTGGCTGCGTTCCTGTCGCTGATGGGGCTCGGCATCGTGCTGTCCTTCGCGGCAAGCCCGGCGGTGGCCCAGCGTATCGGCCTGGACAGTTTCCACTTCGCTACAAGGCAGATCATCTTCACCATTCCCGCGCTTGGCGTGATGCTGGCCGTCTCCTTCCTGGAATCGCGGCAGATCAGGCGCATGGCCCTGGCGATGCTGTGCATCATGCTGGTGCTGATGGTGGCGGTGCTCTACATCGGCGTCGAGGTGAAGGGCGCGCGTCGCTGGGTGTCGCTTGCCGGCGTGTCGCTGCAGCCGTCGGAATTCCTCAAGCCTGCCTTCGTCGTCATCTGCGCCTGGCTGTTTGCCGAACACAAGCGCCAGCCCGACATTCCAGGCAATCTGTTCGCCATGCTGCTGCTGGCCCTTGTCATCTCGCTGCTGGTGGCGCAGCCAGATTTCGGCCAGACCATGCTTGTGCTCGGCACCTGGGGGGTGATGTTCTTCATGGCCGGACTGCCATGGCTGTGGATCATCGCGCTGGGCGCTGCCGGCGTCGGCGGCGTGTTTGCCGCCTATGCCGTGTTCCCGCATGTCGCCGGCCGCATCGATCGCTTCATGACCGGCGAGGGCGACACCTTCCAGGTCGACATGGGCCGCGATGCGCTGATCAATGGCGGCTGGTTCGGCGTCGGGCCGGGCGAGGGCACCGTCAAGCGGGTGATACCCGACAGCCATGCCGATTTCGTCTACTCGGTGGCCGGCGAAGAGTTCGGACTGATCATGTGCTTCTTCATCATGACCATCTTCGCTTTCATCGTGCTGCGCGGCCTCGGCACCGCGCTCAAGGAGCAGGACGATTTCACACGCTATGCGGTTGGCGGCCTGGTCACGGTGTTCGGTCTGCAGTCGGTCATCAACATGGCCGTCAATCTGCAGCTGATGCCGGCCAAGGGCATGACCTTGCCGTTCATCTCCTATGGCGGCTCCTCGCAGATCGCCATCGCCATCTCGATGGGCATGGTGCTGGCGCTGACGCGCAAGCGGCCGGAAAAGCGCAAGCAGTTGGGCTTCGCCCCGTCGCGGCGCGCCATGCCGGCGGAGTGAAATGTCGAGGGGCGCGATCCTTCTGGCGGCCGGCGGCACGGGCGGGCATCTCTTCCCGGCCGAGGCGCTGGCGCATGAGCTGCACCAGCGTGGCTGGACAGTGCACCTCGCCACCGACGATCGTGCCGAGCGTTTTGCCGGCCAGTTCCCGGCCGCTTGCATTCATCCGATCCAGTCGGCGACCATCGGCTCGAAAAATCCTTTCGCTTTGCTCGCCGCCTTCTGGAAGATATGGGGCGGCGTGCGGCAGGCATCGGCGGTGATCGGCCGGGTCAAGCCGGCCGTCGTGGTCGGTTTCGGCGGCTATCCGACGCTGCCGCCGCTCTATGCGGCGACGCGACGCAAGGTGCCGACGCTGATTCACGAGCAGAACGCGGTGATGGGGCGCGCCAACCGGGCGCTCGCCGGCCGTGTCGATGCCATCGCCGGCGGGTTTTTGCCACAAGATTCAAGCGCTGCAGGCGCCAGGACGGTGACGACCGGCAATCCGGTCAGGCCGCAAGTGCTGGAGGCGGCAAAGACGCCCTATGCGGCGTCGACCAGGAACCAGCCGTTCCGCTTTCTGGTGTTCGGCGGCAGCCAGGGCGCACAGTTCTTTTCCGATGCGGTGCCGGCGGCGGTTCGACAGCTTTCCGATGCACAACGCAAGCGGCTTGATATCACCCAGCAGGCGCGTGCCGACGACGTCGAGCGGGTGAAGGCGGCCTATGCCGCCCTTGGCGTCGCGGCTGAGGTGTCGCCGTTCTTCACCGACATGGCGGCGCGCATGGCTGCGGCGCATCTGGTGATGTCGCGGTCCGGCGCATCGACCGTATCGGAAATCGCGGTGATCGGCCGGCCGGCGCTGCTGGTGCCCTATCCGCATGCGCTCGACCACGACCAGGCGGCCAATGCCGCGGCATTGGCCGCGGCAGGCGGCGCCGAAGTGCATCCGCAATCGACGCTTTCGTCCGAGCGCATCGCCGCGCTGGTCGGAACGCTGATGGACGATCCGGAGCGGCTGGCCACAATGGCAGCGGCGGCCAAATCGGCCGGAAAACCGGACGCGGCACGGTTGCTCGCCGATCTGACAGAGGCTATTGCGTCGAAGAAAAGCGTATCGGAATTCAGGAAGGAGACGCACGCATGAAGATGCCGCAGACGATCGGCCTCGTGCATTTCATCGGCATCGGCGGCATCGGCATGAGCGGCATCGCCGAGGTGCTGCATAATCTCGGCTACCAGGTGCAAGGGTCCGACCAAGCCGACAGCGCCAATGTGCAGCGGCTGCGCGACAAGGGCATCGAGTGCTTTGTCGGTCATCATGCCGACAATATCGGCGATGCCGAAGTGGTCGTCGTCTCGACGGCGATCAAGAAATCCAATCCGGAGCTGAAGGCGGCACGCGAGAAACTGCTTCCCGTCGTGCGTCGCGCCGAGATGCTGGCGGAACTGATGCGCTTCCGGCAGGCGGTGGCCATCGGCGGCACGCATGGCAAGACGACGACGACCTCGATGGTGGCGACGCTGCTCGAAGCCGGCGGCCTCGATCCGACCGTGATCAATGGCGGCATCATCAACGCCTATGGCACCAACGCCCGCATGGGCGATGGCGAATGGATGGTGGTGGAGGCCGATGAGAGCGACGGCACGTTCCTGAAGCTGCCGGCCGAGATCGCCGTCGTCACCAACATCGATCCCGAGCATCTCGACCATTACGGCTCATTCGACAAGGTGCGCGAGGCCTTTCGCCAGTTCGTCGAAAACGTGCCGTTCTACGGCTTCGGCGTCATGTGCACCGACCATCCGGAGGTGCAGGCGCTGGTCAGCCGCATCGAGGACCGGCGCGTCATCACCTATGGCGAGAACGCACAGGCCGACGTGCGTTTCATCAATCACCGCATGGATGGCCCGACCTCAGAATTCGATGTGGTGATCCGCGACCGCAAGACCCGCGGCCAATCGACGATTTCAGGCCTGCGCCTGCCGATGCCCGGCCGTCACAACGTCGCCAATGCGACCGCAGCGATCGCCGTCGCGCATGAGCTCGGCCTTTCGGCCGAGGCGATCAAGAAGGGCCTGTCGTCCTTCGCCGGCGTCAAGCGGCGCTTTACGCCCACCGGTTCGTGGAACGGCATCGATGTGTTCGACGACTACGGCCACCATCCGGTCGAGATCACAGCGGTTCTGAAGGCGGCGCGCGACGCCACCCAGGGCCGCGTCATCGCCATTGCCCAGCCGCACCGCTTCACCCGGCTGCATGATCTGTTCGACGAGTTCTCGGTCTGCTTCAACGATGCCGACACGGTGATGGTGGCGCCGGTCTATGCGGCAGGCGAAGAGCCGATCGACGGGGTGACGTCAGAGGCATTGGTGTCGCGCATCCGCTCCGGCGGCCATCGCGACGCGCGCTACATCGAAGGCCCGGCGGCGATTGCGCCTGTTATCCGCGACCTGGCCAAGCCAGGCGATTTCATCGTCTTCCTCGGCGCCGGCAACATCACCCAATGGGCCTATGCGCTGCCCAGGGAACTCGGCGGGACGGCCTCATGACGCGCGGCCAGGCGTTGATCGACAAGCTTGGCGTCCGGCTTGCCGGCCTGCGCGGTCGCATCACGCCGAATGCTGAGATGGACAAGATAACCTGGTTCCGCGCCGGCGGGCTGGCCGACGCACTGTTCCAGCCGGCCGACGAAGACGATCTCGCTGCGTTCCTGAGAGCAGTGCCCGAAGAGATACCGCTGACCACCGTCGGTATCGGCTCGAACCTGCTTGTCCGTGACGGCGGTATTGCGGGCTTCGTCATCCGGCTTTCGGCCAAGGGCTTTGGCGAAGCCGAAGTGGTTGCGCCGACCACAATCAAGGCGGGCGCGGCCACGCCCGACAAACGCCTTGCCGCTGTCGCCTATCAGGCTGGCATAGGCGGCTTTGAGTTTTACCACGGCATTCCGGGCGCCATCGGCGGTGCGCTGAGGATGAATGCCGGCGCCAATGGCGTCGAGACGCGCGAGCGCGTTGTCGAGGTGCGCGCGCTCGACCGCAAGGGCAATGTGCATACGCTGAGCAACGCCGACATGGGCTACGCCTATCGCCATTCGGCAGCACCTGCCGGGCTGATCTTCACATCGGCGGTGTTCGAGGGCGTTTTGGCAGACAAGGCCGCGATCAAGGCGGCAATGGACGCCGTCCAGCACCATCGCGAGACCGTGCAGCCGATCCGCGAAAAGACCGGCGGCTCGACCTTCAAGAATCCGGAAGGCACCTCGGCATGGAAGGAGATCGACAGAGCGGGCTGTCGGGGGCTGATGATCGGCGGCGCGCAGATGTCTCCGATGCATTGCAACTTCATGATCAACACGGGAACGGCGACCGGCTACGATCTTGAATATCTTGGCGAGACGGTGCGCACGCGCGTGCTCGAACGGTCGGGCATCCGGCTGCATTGGGAAATCAAGCGCATCGGCAAATTCCGGCCTGGGCACGAGGTCCAGGAATTCCTCGGACAGTTGCTATGAGGACTCAACAACACAGTTTTCGCTGCCGTTTTTGCGGAAAGTGAATCTCGCGGAATCGTAAGGACTTGCCAGCGATTCAACTCTCTGATTCTCTGCCCTGAAGCGTTTCCTGATTTGAGTCGTTTCGACGCGTCACCAGCGTTTTTCCGTCAGGGGCAGCCTGCCGGGAGACTAGGGGGACTCGATGTTGCAGAAATCATGAGAGCAGGGACTGCTCCGAGCGTTTGAGTGTATGGCCCTTTTCCGGGCGTGTGAGATGCAGACCCGCAGTGAAAGGGCCCGCCGTGAGAGGGAATGACGGGAAATGAAAAGCAAGCACGTGGCCGTCCTTCTGGGTGGATTCTCGTCCGAGCGGCCCGTGTCCTTGTCTTCGGGGAAAGCCTGTGCCGATGCGCTCGAGACGGAAGGCTACCAGGTCACTCGCGTCGACGTCTCGCGCGATGTTGGATCGGTGCTGGCTGAGCTCAAGCCTGATGTTGTCTTCAATGCGCTGCATGGTCCTTTCGGCGAGGACGGCACCATCCAGGGCATCCTCGAATATCTTGCCATCCCCTACACCCATTCCGGCGTTCTCGCCTCGGCGCTTGCCATGAACAAGGAACAGGCCAAGAAGATCGCCAGGTCCGTCGGGATTCCGGTCGCCGAATCGAAAGTGGTCAATCGCTTCGCCATCCAGAACAGGCACACGATGAAGCCGCCCTACGTCGTCAAGCCGGTCAATGAGGGGTCGAGCTTCGGCGTCGTCATCGTGCACGAAGGGCAGTCGCATCCGCCGCAGGTCATCGGTTCGTCCGACTGGAAGTATGGCGATACCGTCATGGTGGAGCGCTATGTGCACGGGCGGGAGTTGACCTGCGCGGTGATGGGCGATGTGGCGCTCGGCGTCTGCGAGATCATCCCGACCGGCCATTCCTTCTACGACTATGATTCAAAATACGTCGCGGGCGGATCAAAACACGAATGCCCTGCAAAAATTTCACCGAATATTTACCAAAAAATACAGACACTGACGCTCAGGGCTCACCAAGCTATCGGCTGCCGGGGCGTTTCCCGGTCGGACTTCCGTTATGATGATCGACACTCCGAGAACGGCGAAATTGTCTGGCTCGAGGTCAACACTCAGCCGGGCATGACGCCGACATCCTTGGTGCCTGAGATCGCCGCGCAGGCGGGGCACTCGTTCGGCGATTTGTTGAGTTGGATGGTGGAGGACGCTTCGTGTCTGCGTTGAGGTGGGGACAGGGCAAGGGGAAGGGCGCGGCCGGGCCGACGCTGTTCGGTGTGTCGTTGTCGTTCGACCATTTCGTGCTGCCGCGCCTGCTTCGCCGGCCGGCGCGCATGCTGGCGCGTCTGGGCGAGGACGACTTCGAAGTGCCGCCGTTTTCCGCAGCCGTGCTGTCGGCGGCGCTGCTCGTATCGGGCAGTGCCTATGGCGCCTATCTCGGCGGGCATGTCGACGCCATCGTCCAGGGCATTACCGCCCGCTCCGGCTTTGCCGTCGACCAGATCAAGGTCGTCGGCAATCGCGCAACCTCCGAGATCGATATTCTCGACAGGATGCAACTCGATGGCTGGACCTCGCTGATCGGCTTCGATGCCGAAGCGGCGCGGGAACGCATCGCCACGCTGCCCTGGGTCGAGGTTGCGGCGGTGCGCAAGGTCTATCCGCACATGCTGGAGGTGCGCATCGAGGAGCGTGAGCCCTTTGCGCTCTGGCAGCAGGGCAGCGAGCTTTCGGTAATCGAGCGCTCCGGCGCCGTGATCGCGCCATTCTCCGGCGGCAAGCAGTCGCTGCTGCCGCTGATCGTCGGCACCGGCGCCCCGGCCAAGGCGCCGGATTTCCTGGCCAGGATCAAGAAATATCCAGAGCTTGCCGCACGGGTCAAAGGCTATATCCGCATCGGCGAACGGCGTTGGGACCTGAAGCTCGAAAACGGCATCACGGTCAAGCTTCCCGAGGATGGCGAGGACCGGGCGATCGCCGATCTGGTCAGGATGGACCGAGAGAACGGGCTTTTGACGCGCGATATCGCCGCCGTCGACATGCGCCTTTCCGATCGCCTCGTCGTCCAGTTGACGCCGGAGGCGGCGACGCAGCGTCAGGCCGCTCTCAATGAAAAGCCGAAAATGCCGAAGCGCAAGCCGGAGACGAAGATATGAGCTGGCTTGGCGGCAACAGCGATGCCTCGTCGCGCCGGTCCGGCATCATGACGGTGCTGGATGTCGGCTCGAGCAAGGTCTGCTGCGTGGTGGCCAAGCTCAAGCCGCGCGAGGACGGCATGCTGCTGCGCGGGCGCTCGCATCGCATACAGGTGATCGGCATCGGCCACCAGAAATCGCAAGGCGTGAAATCGGGTGTCGTCATCGATCTCGACAGGGCCGAGCACGCCATCCGCCTTGCCGTCGATGCCGCCGAGCGAATGGCCGGGCTGACCGTCGATTCGCTGATCGTCAACATGACGGCCGGCCGACTGAAGAGCGAAAGCTTCTCGGCAACCATCAACCTTGGCGGCCATGAGGCCGACGAGGCCGACATTAAGCGCGTGCTTGCCGCCGGCGCCAAGCAGGCGCTGCGAGCCGAACGCGAAGTGATCCATTCGCTTCCCGTCGGCTTTTCGCTGGACGCCGAGCGCGGCGTGCGTGATCCGCGCGGCATGGTCGGCGACCAGCTCGGCGTTGACATGCACGTGCTGACGGGTGACGCGGCACCGTTGCGCAATCTGGAGCTTTGCATCAACCGTTCGCACCTGTCGGTCGAGCGCATGGTGGCGACGCCCTATGCCAGCGGGCTTGCCGCACTGGTCGACGACGAGCTCGAAATGGGCGCAGCCTGCATCGACATGGGCGGCGGCACCACGACGATCTCGATGTTTTCGGAAGGCAAGTTCGTTCATGGCGACGCCATCGCCATCGGCGGCAACCACGTCACGCTGGACATGGCCAAGGGCCTGTCAACCTCGCTCGATGCCGCCGAGAGGCTGAAAGTGATGCATGGCTCGGCGCTGCCCGGCAGTGCCGACGACCGCGACCTGGTCTCGATACAGCCGATCGGCGAGGATGGCGAGGTGCCGCTTCAGATCCCGCGTTCGGTGATGACGCGTATCATCCGGGCGCGCATCGACGAGACGCTGGAACTGTTGCGCGACCGGCTGAACAGGTCCGGCTACGGCAACGCCGCCGGCAAGCGCGTCGTGCTGACCGGCGGCGCCAGCCAGCTTTCCGGCCTGCCTGAGGCAGCGCGCCGCATTCTCGGACGCAATGTGCGCATCGGCCGTCCGCTCGGTGTAGCGGGCTTGCCGGAGGCGGCCAAGGGGCCGGCTTTCTCGACGCCGGTCGGGCTTCTGATCTACCCGCAGATGGCGAATTTCGAGAGCCATCCGGCGAAAGGAATTTCTGGTCTCAGGATGACCGGAACAGGCGGAAAACTGCATCGGATGAGTCAGTGGTTGAGAGACAGTTTTTAAATTGACGGGGACAGCCCCATAGGCGGCCGCAGCGGCGAAGCGGCGGGAAAGGCAAAGGACGGAGACAATGACCATCAATCTGCAAAAGCCGGACATCACCGAGCTGAAGCCGCGTATCACCGTGTTCGGTGTCGGCGGCGGCGGCGGCAATGCCGTCAACAACATGATCACCGCCGGCTTGCGCGGCGTCGAGTTCGTGGTGGCCAATACCGATGCGCAGGCGCTGACCATGTCCAAGGCGGATCGCCTGATCCAGCTCGGCGCGCATGTCACCGAGGGCCTGGGTGCGGGGTCGCAGCCGGAAGTCGGACGCGCCGCGGCGGAGGAATGCATCGACGAGATCGTCGATCATCTCTCCAACACCCATATGTGCTTCGTCACTGCCGGCATGGGCGGCGGCACCGGTACGGGGGCCGCGCCGGTCGTTGCACGTGCCGCGCGCGAGAAGGGGATTCTCACCGTCGGTGTCGTCACCAAGCCGTTCCATTTCGAAGGCCAGCGCCGCATGAAGACGGCGGACCTGGGTATCGAGGAATTGCAGAAATGCGTTGATACCCTCATCGTCATCCCCAACCAGAACCTGTTCCGGCTGGCCAATGACAAGACGACCTTTGCCGACGCTTTCGCCATGGCCGACCAGGTGCTCTATTCCGGCGTCGCCTGCATCACCGACCTGATGGTCAAGGAAGGGCTGATCAACCTCGACTTCGCCGACGTCCGCTCGGTCATGCGCGAGATGGGCAAGGCGATGATGGGGACGGGTGAAGCTTCCGGCGAGGGTCGCGCCATGGCCGCCGCCGAAGCCGCGATCGCCAACCCGCTGCTCGACGAGACCTCGATGAAGGGCGCCAAGGGGCTGTTGATCTCGATCACCGGCGGCCGCGACCTGACCCTGTTCGAAGTCGACGAGGCGGCGACCCGAATTCGCGAGGAGGTCGACCAGGAAGCCAACATCATCCTGGGTGCGACGTTCGACGAGGATCTCGAAGGCGTCATCCGTGTCTCGGTGGTTGCTACCGGCATCGACAAATCGGCAGCAGAAATCGCTGCCGCGCCGATCGCCATCCGCACGACTCCGCCAAAGCCGGTCAGCCGCCCGGCCGCTCCGGTCACGGAAAGCCGCCCAGTGCCTGTCCAGCAGGGAGGCTATGAGCCGCGCGCCGCCGATCCTGTCGCCGAGGCAATCCAGCTCGCCGAGGCGAATGCGGCGGCGATGGCGCGTCCCGCGCCGGCCCCCCAGGCAGAAGATTTCCGCCCGCAGAGCAAGATCTTCCAGGCGCCGCCGGCCCAGCCGCAGCCGATGCTGCAGCCAATGGTTCAGCAAGCGATGCAGCCCGCGCCGCAGCGTGAAATGCTTCAGCCGGCAGCGCCCCAGCGCATGCCGCGCGTCGAGGACTTTCCGCCGGTGGTGAAAGCCGAGGTGGAAGCCAAAAGCCGCCCGGCCGACCACGAGAACAGCGGACCGATGGGACTGCTCAAGCGCCTGACCAACGGCCTTACCCGTCGCGAAGAAGAGCCCGCACGGCTGCAGCCGGCGCAGCCGCGCGAGCCGAAACTGCGCCAGGCGGCACCCGAAGTGCGCCGCCTTGCCAGCCAGGATCCGCAGCTTTACGCGCCGCGCCGCGGCCAGTTGGACGACCAGGGCCGGCTGACGCCGCAGAGCCGGGCTGTCCAGGAAGACGATCAGCTGGAGATTCCGGCATTCCTTCGCCGCCAGGCCAACTGACCTGTTAACGGACCGTAACAGTTATTAACAGGCAGACAAGAAATTGTTTGCCCGTTAATGATAAAAGTGCCTGTAAAACAAGGAGTTAGGAGACCGCATCCGCTTCGGATCGCGGTTACATAGAGTAAGAAACCGTGATTTGGAGACTTCCTGCCGGACCACTATCTTCGCCGCGATCAATTTCGGTTTGCTGGGATTCGGGGAAGTGGCCCTGCCTGCCGATCAAAGAGCCGCGCCCTTGGGCTTATGAAGCGGACGTAGGCAGTATGGGCTATGGGGTTTGTTTTGCACGACTATCAGACGACACTTAGATCGCGTGCGACGCTGACGGGCACCGGTGTTCACAGCGGCAATTCTGTTACCGTTCATTTCCTGCCGGCAGACGCTGATACGGGTGTCGTGTTCCAGCTTTCGAATGGAAGTGAAGTCCGGGAATTCCGTGCGCTGGTTTCCGAGGTCGGCGCCACCGATCTGTGCACCATGCTCGGCGATCCGGCAGGCGAGCACATCGCCACGGTCGAACATCTGATGGCCACGGTTTTCGGGCTCGGCATCGACAATATCGCCATTGAGATCGACGGCCGTGAGGTTCCGATCCTCGACGGCAGCGCCATGGCGTTCGTCGAGGCCATCGACCAGGCGGGCATCGATACGCTGCCGATCAAGCGCCGCTACATCCGGGTGGTCAAGCCGGTTCGCATCGAGAACGGTGCCTCCTGGGCGGAATTCAGGCCCTATGACGGCACGCGCTTCGAAATCGAGATCGATTTCGAAAGCCCGGCGATCGGCCGTCAGCTCTTCGCATCCGACATGAATGCCGACATTTTTCGCCGCGATATCGCGCGGGCCCGCACCTTTGGTTTCATGAAGGACGTCGAGCGGCTGTGGGCAGCCGGCTATGCGCTCGGCTCCTCGCTGGAAAACTCGCTGGTGATCGGCGACGACAACCGCGTGATCAACATCGGAGGCTTGCGCTATCCCAACGAATTCGTGCGCCACAAGACGATGGACGCCATGGGCGATCTGGCGCTGGCCGGCGCCCGGTTCATTGGCTGCTTCCGTTCCTATCGCGGCGGCCACAGGCTGAATGCGGCAGCGCTGCGCCGCCTTTTGTCGGACCGTTCGGCGTTCGAGATCGTCGAGACGACACGCCGGGAGCGCGGTCGCACCGTCGAAAAGAGCGCTGTCTATGCACCTGTCTACGCGCCCTGGATGATCTGAATCTTAACGTTTTTCGGGTTTTATGGCCGCCGGCCTGTGTTGCATGAATGCACCATCGGCCGGCGAAATCACGCAAGTGTGCAGGCTGCGCCAGGCTGCCACAAAAATGTGCGATTGGCCGGAGATAGCGTTGTCGGGCACGTCGATTATGGTTATGCCTGCTGCCCCAGAGCGAAATGACGACTGAAATGACGCCGAAAGGGCGGAATCCAATCATGTTCTTCAAGCGAATTGGTCTATCGAAAGCGCCGCATCGGGCTGTTTTCCTGGCGCTTTCGGTGGTTGTTCCATCGCTGTTCCTGTCGGCCTGCATGTCGTCCGAAAAGGATGTCGACCTGTCGACCTATGTCGAGCAGACCGAGCCGGCAGACGTTCTCTACAATCAGGGCCTCGCCAATCTGAATGCCGGGCGCCTGCAGGAGGCGAGCCGCAAGTTCGGTGCGGTCGACCGCCAGCATCCCTATTCCGAATACGCCCGCAAATCGATGGTGATGGGCGCCTTTGCCGACTATCGCCAGGGCAACTACACCGAGGCGATCGGTTCGGCCAAGCGCTATCTCACGCTCTATCCGTCGACCGACGACGCGGCCTATGCCCAGTACATCATCGGGCTCAGTTATTACCGGCAGATCAGGGATGTCACCCAGGACCAGAAGGAAGCGCGTCAGACCGTGCAGACGATGCAGGATCTGGTGACGCGCTGGCCCGATTCCGAATATGTCGACGACGCCAGGGAAAAGATCCGGTTCGCCAACGACCAGCTCGCCGGCAAGGAGATGCAGATCGGCCGCTATTATCTCGAGCGCCGTGAATACATCGCCGCCGTCAAGCGGTTCCGCGTCGTGGTGGAGACCTATTCCAACACGCGCCATGTCGAGGAAGCGCTCGCGCGCCTTACTGAAACCTATTATGCGATGGGGCTGACATCGGAAGCGCAGACTGCCGCTGCCGTGCTCGGCACCAACTATCCCGACAGCGTGTGGTACAAGGATTCCTACAAGCTCCTGCAGACTGGTGGGCTCGAGCCGCGCGAGAATGCGGGCTCGTGGATCGCCAAGGCCGGGAAGCTGATCACCGGCGCCTGAGCGGCGCGTCACCATGCTTTCCAGACTGTCGATCCGCGATATCGTTCTGATCGAGAAGCTGGACATCGATTTCTCGTCCGGTCTTTCGGTGCTGACCGGCGAAACCGGTGCTGGAAAATCCATCCTGCTCGACGCGCTGTCGCTGGCGCTTGGCGCCCGCGGCGACGCCTCGCTGGTGCGACATGGCGCGGCACAGGGCCAGGTCATTGCCGTGTTCGACGTGCCGCGCAACCATCCTGCCCGCATGCTGCTTGCCGACAACGCCATCGACGACGATGGCGACATCATCCTGCGCCGCGTGCAGACGGCGGACGGCCGTACCCGCGTCTTCGTCAACGACCAGCCTTCCAGCGTGACACTGATGCGCGATGTCGGCCACGCGCTGGTCGAAATCCACGGCCAGCATGACGAGCGTGCCCTGGTCGATCCCGGCGCCCACCGCGAATTGCTCGACAGTTTTGGCGGTCATCTCGGCGCTGTGCGGGCGACCGGCGAGGCATGGCGGTACTGGCGGGCCTGCGAGCAGGAGCTTTCGCGACACCGCGCCAAGGTGGAAGCGGCGGCCCGTGAGGCCGACTATCTGCGCGCCGCGGTCGCCGAATTGACGAAGCTCGACCCCCAGCCAGGCGAGGAAGCCGACCTTGCCGAGTTGCGCGCCTCGATGATGCGGGCGGAAAAGATCGCCTCGGAAATCCACGATGCGCAAGATGTGCTCTCGGGCCCGTCTTCGCCCCTGCCGCAACTGGCCAGCCTGTTGCGGCGGCTGCAGCGCAAGGTGACCGAGGCGCCCGGCCTGCTCGACGACGTGGTCAAATCGCTCGATGAGGCGATGCTGTCGCTCGACGCAGCGCAATCGGGGGTGGAGGCGGCACTTCGCGCCACCGAATACGATCCGCGGCGGCTGGAACAGGCCGAGGAGCGGCTGTTTTCGCTGCGCGCCGCCTCACGCAAGCACAGTGTGGCGGTCGATGATCTGGCGCAATTGCGCGACACGATGGCCGCCGACCTCGCCGATCTCGACGCCGGCGAGGAGCGCCTGCACGGGCTGCAGAAGCAAGCCGCCGCGGCGCGCGAGACCTATGACATTGCCGCAGCACAGCTTTCGTCGCTTCGCCATGCGGCGGCGGTCGGATTGACCAAGGCGGTGATGGCCGAGTTGCCGGCGCTGAAGCTCGAACGGGCGGCCTTCATCGTCGAGATGGCAAGCGAGGCCGAGAACCGCATGGAAGACGGCATCGATCAGGTCGAGTTCTGGGTGCGCACCAATCCCGGCACAAGACCGGGCCCGATGATGAAAGTCGCCTCCGGTGGCGAACTTTCGCGGTTCCTGCTGGCGCTGAAGGTGGCGCTGGCCGACCGCGGCTCGGCGCCGACCTTGGTCTTCGATGAAATCGACACCGGCGTTGGCGGCGCGGTAGCCGACGCCATCGGCCAAAGGCTGGCGCGGCTATCAAAACGCGTGCAGGTGCTTTCGGTTACGCACGCGCCGCAAGTAGCGGCACGCGCGGCGACGCATTTCCTGATCTCCAAATCCGGCGGCGCCGATCGTGTCGCCACCGGCATTGCCGAGATGGATCGGGCGGCGCGCCAGGAAGAGATCGCGCGGATGCTTGCCGGAGCGACCATCACCGACGAGGCGCGTGCGGCCGCCGAGCGGCTGCTTCGCGAAAACACCGCAGCATAGCGGAGCTCATGCTCGGCGTTGTGGATCGAGTCAGGATGTGGCTCCATCCTGCTGTTCAGGAATGATTTTCTCAAGATCCTGATCTAATGTGGCGCGCCACCGCTGCAGCGTCGCGCGTCCTTTCGGACGCGCAAAGGACGCTGTAGCAATTTGATTTTTTCGCATGAACCTTCCGAAGATCGTTCGATCTTCGGGGTCATGCGCCAGGGAGCACTACATGGCCGAAAAACCAGTCGATTCGCTCAGCGAAAGCGAGGCCGCAAGCGAGTTGAAGCGGCTGGCGGCGGAGATCGCCGAGCACGACCGGCGCTACCACACCGAGGATGCGCCGACCATTTCGGATGCCGAATACGACGCGCTGACGCGGCGCAACCTCGCCATCGAACAGCGGTTTCCGGCGCTGGTGCGAGAGGACTCGCCGTCGCGCCGAGTGGGCGCTCCCCCGGCAGAAGGCTTTGCCAAGGTGCGCCATGCGGTGCCAATGCTGAGCCTCGCCAAAGCCTATACCGACCAGGACGTTGCTGACTTCATCGAACGTGGTCGGCGGTTCTTTGACCGCGACAAGAATCTGGACATTGCCTTCACGGCTGAACCGAAGATAGACGGGCTGTCGGCTTCCCTGCGCTATGAAGGCGGTGTGTTCGTGCAGGGAGCAACGCGCGGCAACGGCGCCGTTGGGGAGGACATCACCGCCAATCTCAGGACAATCACCGACATCCCCAAGCACCTGAAAGGCTCAGGCTGGCCTGATATCATCGAGATACGAGGTGAGGTCTACATGACCTATGCGGAATTCAAGGCGTTGAAGGAACGGTCGGCAGCGGTCGGCGGCCAGGACTACGTCAATCCGCGCAACACTGCGGCTGGTTCCCTGCGCCAGAAGGATCCATCCGTTACCGCCAGCCGCAATCTCAAGTTCTTTGCCTACGCCTGGGGCTATACGTCAGAAGATCCCGCTCCGACTCAATATGATTCAGTGCAAAAATTCGCGGAGTGGGGATTCAAGATCAGTCCGCTGATGGTCCGGGCAAAGTCGGTCGAGGAACTGGTCGCCCACTATCACCTAATCGAGGCCCAGCGCTCATCGCTTGGCTACGACATCGACGGCGTCGTCTACAAGATCGACCAGTTGGAATTGCAGCGGAGATGGGGCTTCGTCACCGGCGAACCACGCTGGGCCATCGCCCACAAATTTCCGGCTGAGCAGGCGATGACGACCGTGCTTAGGATCGACATTCAAGTCGGCCGTACCGGCACGCTGGCGCCCGTTGCACGGCTAGCGCCCGTCACCGTTGGCGGCGTGGTGGTCGAAAATGTCACGCTTCACAACGAGGACTACATCAAGGGTCTGGACAGCAACGGCCAGCCGATCCGCGACGGCTGTGACATACGTATCGGCGACACAGTCGTGATTCAACGGGCAGGGGACGTCATTCCGCAGATCGTCAGCGTCGTCATCGACAAGCGTCCGCCCGATGCCGTGCCTTACGAATTCCCGCACACCTGTCCGATCTGTGGCTCACCCGCAACGCGCGAGATCAACGAGAAGACCGGCAAGGAAGATTCCCGCCGACGCTGCACCGGCGAACTGATCTGCCCTGCGCAGGCCGTGGAAGGATTGCGCCACTTTGTGTCACGCGGCGCCTTGGATATCGAAGGCCTGGGCGCCGAAAACATAGACCTGTTCTTCAATGCGGGATTGATCAAGACAGCCGCCGATATCTTCACTCTCCGGGATCGCCGTCCCGCCGTCACCAGGGCGCTGGCTGAGCGGCGCGAGGAGCAGGCCAGGCAGCGCGAGGCCGCATCGGGCAAGACGCGCAAGAATGTACGCGGTGTCGAGGAGCGCAACTACGAAGGCCTCGACAAGCTCTTCGATGCCATCGACGCTCGCCGCGAACCCGAACTGGATCGCTTCATCTTCGCGCTGGGCATCCGCCATATCGGCGAAACGACGGCCGCTGTGCTTGCCCGAACCTTCTCGACCATCGAGGAGTTGATCCGCATCGGCAAGGAGACCGCAGCGGCGGCCGATCCACACACCGTTTTCCCATCGATCAACGGCATCGGCGACACGGTGATAGGCGCGCTCCGCGATTTCTTCGGCAATGAGCGTAACGACGACGTGCTTGATGCGCTGCTCGCACAGGTCCACCCGAAGCCGTACATTGTCAACGTCTCAGCCGACAGCGTGGTTGCCGGCAAGACAATCGTATTCACGGGCACGCTGGAAAAGATGACACGCTCCGAGGCCAAGGCGATGGCTGAACGTCTCGGCGCGAAGGTCGCGGGCTCGGTTTCCGCGAAGACCGATCTGGTCGTGGCCGGACCGGGTGCGGGATCCAAGCTGAAGCTTGCCACCGAACTCGACATCGAGGTGATCGATGAAGACGCTTGGTTGCAGCGGATCGGCAAGGCGTGATGGAAGGCGCGTTCAGCGGTTTCGGCCAAAAGGCCATTGCCTTCCTCAAGGCGCTCGATTTTCACCAGAGCCGGGAGTGGTTTCTGGAAAACCGCGACCTCTTCGAAAGCGAGTTGCGCGAGCCCTTTGGCGATCTGGTCGAAACGCTCTCCGAGCGCTTCGCGGCGGTAGGGCTGGGTTTGCGCGGCGATCGCAAGAAGTCGCTGTTCCGGATCAATCGCGACGTGCGTTTCGCCAGGGACAAGCGGCCCTACAACCGGCATCTGTCGGCAATCCTCTCGCCTGACGGCACCAAGATGGAACAGGGCGTGTTCTTCGTCCATATCGGGCTTGAGCGCTGCTTTGCCGGCGTCGCCTGGTGGCAGCCCGGGCCGGCACTGCTTTTGGCGATGCGTAACGCCATCGCGACGCGGCCGGGTGAATTCCGGGCGCTGATCGAGGCGTTGAAGCAAAACGGTCTCGAACTCGATGCGGAAGGTTGCATGAAGCGCGCGCCACGCGGCTTCGAGCATGTCACGGTGGCCGATCTCGCGGCGGCCATCCGCAACCGGCATTTCGCCGTCCGGTATGAAATCGACCCTGCGGGAATCCACGGGCCGGCGCTGGTCGACGAGCTCATCGATTTCGCCTTGCGGGCCAAGCCGCTGCTCGACTGGGGCAGGACGATCGAAGCCAAGGTCGCGGTGGACTGAGCACCTGGCCGAACGCGCGCCTGAACCTGCGGCGAGGGATCATTTCCGCTGATGGTTGGCTCAAGCGAATTGGTGTGACAAGGCTGACAGCGCTCCCTACATACGATCTTTCCTCCTCGCATCGGCACGAAAATCGGGATCGATTTTCGGATGGTCCGACGCGTGGATTCAAAGTGTTGGAGCGTCCTTTGCTCGTCCAAGAGGACGAGCGGCGCTCTAAGGAGTGGCTGATGTCGGCGGAAGCAATCTCCGAGAACCCTGCAAAAAGCGATTTCTGGCAAGGCGTGCGGCTCAGCATGCCCGTCGTGGTGGCGGCGGCGCCGTTTGGACTGCTGTTCGGGGCGCTCGCCGTCGACAACGGTTTTTCGGTGCTTGAAGCCTTGCTGATGAGCGCCATGGTTTTCGGCGGCGCCAGCCAGATGGTCGGAATCGAATTGTTCGGGCAGCATGTCGCGCCGTGGCTGATCGTGCTGTCGATCTTCGCCGTGAATTTCCGCCATGTGCTCTACTCCGCGGGTATCGGCCGGCGGATCGCGCACTGGCCGCCGGTGCAGCAGGCGGTCGGCTATTTCCTGCTCACCGATCCGCAGTTCGCGGTGGCCGAGCGCAAGGCGGAGGCCGGCGAGACAGTCGGCTTCGCCTGGTATATGGGACTTGGCCTGCCGGTCTATGTGTTCTGGGTGACCGAAAGCGCGGTTGGCGCGGTGTTCGGCAGGCTTATTCCCGATACGCATGCGCTGGGCATCGATTTTCTGCTACCGATCTATTTCCTCGGACTGGTCATGGGCTTTCGCAAACGGCCACTGTGGCTGCCGGTGGTCGTCGCCAGTGCTGCTGCCTCCATCATCGCCTACAAGACGGTGGGCTCGCCCTGGCACGTCTCGATTGGCGCCGTGGCCGGCGTGCTGCTCGCGGTCATTCTGCCGTCGCGCCACAGCGGCGTGGAGGCGCGGCGATGAGCACGACCTTGTGGATCATCGTCGCCGGTGCGATCGCGACCTATCTGACCCGCGTCGGCGGCCATCTGGTGATCTCGCGCTTCGAAAAGATCCATCCGCGCGTCGAAGCCGGGCTGAACGCCGTGCCTGCCGCGGTGCTGACGACACTGGTGGCGCCGGCAGCACTTGGCGCCGGGCCGGCGGAATGGGTGGCATTGATCGTCGCCGGCCTGGTCTCGCTGCGCGGCGGGCTTATGGCGATGTTTTTGGCCGGCGCCGCTGTGCTGGTGCTGCCCCGGCAGTTCGTCGGATAGTCGGACCGACTGAGTACGCCACCCCGTCTTTTCATCTAGAAAATCGTGATATCCGGCACGTCGCCTGGCGCCTGAAGCCGACTCACGCGAAACATTCCTGCTAAGTCGCCTTTCTACGGTATCCTCCCGTCCATCTCCGGGAACAGAACGACGCTTTCCTGAGCGGTCGGTTCGTTGCGGGCGCCAACAAAAATGGCCGGCGTGCTTGCCCTATTGACGGCAACGTGGAGCACATTGGCCGGAATATAGAGATAATCGCCGGGATGCACGACATCCCGAAATTGCAGTTCGTCCCCGCTCCACATCTCCAGCTCGTCTCCGCTCAGCATGTAAAATGCTGTTTCGTGACGTGCGTGGACGTGGGCCTTGGTCCGCTTCCCCGGAGGCATCGTGACGACGCCAAGCCAAAGCGCCCTCGCGCCGACGGTCTCAGCACTTATTCCCGGCAGATAGTCCGACCCCTGTTCGGCCCGATAAGCCTCGCCACCCCCGACGATTACAGCTTTTCTGTCGCTGGGCGCAACGCTGTCCGCTCCGGACGGTTGCTTCAACATCGTCATTTCGACCTCCCTTTGTGTTAGTCTGAACGAAGAATGGCCAGGATGACCGCAGGTCCGGCCGGAGTCCTAAAAGGGGAGGCGAAAAGTTCCGAATTCTTCCGAAGCCGGTAAGCGGAGTGTCGCCGCGCCGCGTTTTTTGGCGTTCGGCCCGTTCGTGCTCGACATGCCGCGCGGGGCGCTTGTCCGCGAGGGCCGGCCGGTTGCGCTCGGGCACAAAGGCTTGTCGTTGCTTCAAGCCCTGCTGGAGGCACCGGCTCAAGTGCTGAGCAAGACGGCACTCATGGAAGCGGCTTGGCCCGATGCCGTTGTCGAGGAAAGCAATCTCTCTGTGCAGATTGCCGCCCTGCGCAAGCTGCTCGGGCCTCAGCCGGACGGCAGCGAGTGGATCGCCACGGTTCCCCGCACCGGATATCGTTTCGCCGGCAGCGTCCGTGTACTGGACGCCGCTGCAGATGGTGTGCTGCCAAGTTTCGGCCAGCCGGCGGGGCTCTCCGAAAGACCGTCCATCGCGGTGTTGCCGTTCGCCAATGTCAGCGGCGACAGGGAACAGGCCTATCTGGCTGACGGCATCACGGAGGACATCATCACAGCACTTACGAAGTTCCGCTGGTTCCGAGTGATCGGCCGCAATTCCAGCTTCGTGTACAAGGACAAGCCCGTCGACTCCAAACAGGTGGCCCGCGAGCTTGGCGTCCCTTATGTGCTGGAAGGCAGCGTGCGCCGGTCCGGCCAGCACATTCGGGTCTCGACGCAATTGGTCGATGCGACCTCGGCCAATCAGATCTGGGCCGAACGATACGAGTTGGAAATGACGGAGGCGTTCGCCGTCCAGGATGCCATAGCCGAGCGGGTGGCCGGGGCGATCGAACCCGAACTTCTCAAGACGGAGTCGCTTCCAGCCGCCGCACGCAGCAGCGGAAACGCGACGGCCTGGGACCTGGTGCGGCAAGGTACCTGGCATTTCCACCACGTCGGCCGTCAGACTCACTTGAGTGCCCGCAAACTGTTCCGGGAGGCATGCAGGCTCGATCCTGAACTCGCCGAGGCCCATCTCTGGCTCGGCCGCGTCAGCGCCGGCATCGTCGCTTACGGCTGGAGCGACAAACCGGAACAGGATATCCGGGAGGGCCTGGATGCAGCCTTGAAGGCGGTTCGGCTCGACGAGAAGAATCCCTATTCGCACTACGCGCTGGCCATCTGCAGCATCTACGCCAATGCACCGGAACAGGCCGTTCTTGCCGCGGAAAAGGCGATCGAGATCAGCCCAAGCTTCGCCCTTGGTCATCTGGTGTTAGGGATGGGACAGTTTTTTCGTGGTAGCGCATCCGAAGCGATAGCGCCGCTCGAACACGGCCTTATGTTGAACCCTTACGATCGGCAGAACTTCGTCTGGTTCAATGTTCTGGCGCTCGCGTACCTGTTTGCAGGACAGGCAAACGAGGCGCTTGCGGCAGCTATCAAGGCGCGCAAGATCGCTCCCGCATGGCGGCCCACCCACGAAACTCTCGCCTGCTGTTACGCTTCGCTTGGCCGCCTGCCGGAAGCTGGATCGTGCGTTAAGCTGATGCGGGAAATGGAAAATCCTTCAGGCGATGCCTTGGCGCCGCTCAGGCTGCGCAATCCACATTGGGCAAACGAGATGGCGCATCTGTTGAAGAAAGCCGGTTGGCAGCGATAAAGCCACAGGCAGTTCCCGGCCTTTCCGAAATCAGGATTTCTGGTCGTGCGGCAGCGGTGCGGTTGCCTTTTCCAGCCAGGCCAGCGTCTCGCCGTCGAGCATCGGTCCGATCTCGGCCAGCACGCGGGCGTGGTATGTGTCGAGCCAATGCAACTCGTCGCGCGTCAATAGGTCGGATCGCACCAGCCTGGTGTCGATGGGCGCCAGCGTCAGCGTCTCGAAGCCGTGCATGGCGATGTCGCCGGCCGCTATCGGCTCGGCCGGCGTCACCAGGATGAGGTTCTCGATGCGGATGCCGTAAAAACCTTCCTTGTAGTAGCCCGGCTCGTTGGAGACGATCATGCCCGCCAAAAGCTTTTCGGTGCCGGTCCTGGCGATGCGTTGCGGGCCCTCGTGCACGGCCAGATAGGAGCCGACGCCGTGGCCAGTGCCATGGGCGAAATCGCAGCCATGTTTCCACAGCGCCAGGCGCGCCACGGCATCGATCTCGGAGCCGCGCGTGCCCGGGGGAAAGCGCAGCATGGAAATGCCGATCATGCCCTTCAGCACCAGCGTGAAGCGTTCGCGCATTTCCTCGGTCGGTGTGCCGATCGGCACGGTGCGGGTGATGTCGGTGGTTCCGTCCTGATACTGTCCGCCCGAATCGAGCAGGAACAATTCGCCAGACTGAAGCTTTCGGCTGGTGGCGTGGGAAACGCGGTAGTGCATGATGGCGCCGTTCGGGCCGGCGCCGGCGATGGTGTCGAAGGACACGTCGCGCAACGGCATCTGGGTTTCCTCGCCGGTGCTGCGGCGGCACTCCTCGAGCTTGGTAACGACGGCGATCTCGTCTAGCTTGCCGGGTTGCTGGCGGTCGAGCCAGCAAAGCAGCTTGGCGACTGCGGCGCCATCGCGGCGATGCGCGGCGCGGGCGCCATTGATCTCGGCCTGGTTTTTCGTCGCGCGTGGAATGCGGGCAGGATCTGGTACAGTGATGACGGTGCCGCCATTGTCCTCGACCAGCATCCTGAGCTTCTCCGCCGCCAGCACCGGATCCAGCGCGATCCTCGCGCCGCCCTTGGCGAGAGCTGCGATCGCCGCTTCGAATTCACTGGGTTCGTGCAATTCGGCAAGCTGCGTCAGATAGGCAGCGACGGTGCGTGAAAACTTGCGCTGATCCATGAAAAGCCGGTGCGATCGATCGGCGGCGAGCACGGCGAAGCCGAGCGCCAGCGGCGTGTGCGGCACATCGCCACCGCGGATGTCGAAGACCCAGGCGATGGAGGACGGGTCGGTCAGCACGGCATGGCTGGCGCCATCCTTGCCGATGGACTCGGCCAGTCGCGCCAGCTTGTCCTTGGCCAATTCGCCGGCAAAGCCGATCGGATGGATCTCGACCGGCGCCAGCGGCGGGTCGGGCTGGTCCTCCCAGATGGCGTCGATCGGATTCTTCTCGAGCGGCACCAATGTCGCCCCCGATTTTTCGGCCGAGGCTTTCAGCGCTCTCACGTCGCCGATCGTCTGCAGCCAGGGATCGAAGCCAAGCCGCACGCCCTTGCCGAGATTGTCCTTGATCCAGGTGGCGGGCGGATTGTCGACCAGGCTTTCGATCGAAAAAATGTCGAGATCGACCTCCTGGCGCGCCTGCAGCGTGTAGCGCCCGTCGACGAACATGACGGCGCGGTCGCCAAGCACGATGGCGACGCCGGCCGATCCGCTGAAGCCGGTCAGCCATTTCAGCCGTGCCGAGCGGTCGGCGACATATTCGCCCTGATGCTCGTCGGCACGAGGCACGATGAAGCCATCCAGCCCGTTGGCCGCCAGCCATTGACGCAGCAACGCCACACGCGGCTTGCCGACGGCGGGGTCGCCTGCGGAATCAAAGGTCTGGAACATCATGGCCTCTCCTTGGGTGCTGGCGCGACCGTAGCGCATGACCCCGAAAATCGGAATCGACTTTTGCTGCGCTGGCCGCCGGTCGACAATCGGCCGCTTCGATCCAGCAGGGCAATCGCTTCAGGTTTGCGCCGCCCCTCATTGCCCTGCCGGGCATTTCTCCCCGTATAGTGACGGGGAGAAAGTCGCTATCACCAATGATTTCGCCAATCACCAGCGTTGCAGAAAGAGCGCCAACGTCGCGGCCAGCCTCTTCTCCCCGTTTACGGGGAGAAGGTGCCGGCAGGCGGATGAGGGGCGGCGCCGGCATCGACAGTGGCCATCGATGTGCGCTTTTTCGCATGGAGGCCATGCAGAATCAGCGATTTTCGAAAAGGTCAGCAGACCTTACCTTTTCGACGTGGAGGAACGAGTCTTACTGCCCTGCAAAGGAGACCATCATGTCCACGATTTCACCCAGACGCGGATTTTTCAGAAGCGCCGTGAATGCTCTCATGGAAGCGCGCCAGCGCGAAGCGAGCCGCTATGTAAGCGGCGTTCTGCTTGGCTTTGACGACGAAACGCTGAAAGCGAACGGCTACGATCGCGAAGAACTGAAGAAGGCGGCAAGGTCGCGCTAGGTCTGAGCGAATTTGCGTCACCGCTTGAGGTGGATCGTTACCCAGCCTTCGCGATGCAACGTCTTGACATGGCGGAACTGCTGGCCGACGTAGGCCGAGATCACCGCGTCGCGCTGCCGGTCGAGGATGCCTGACAGCACGATCGAGCGGCCCAATACGACATGCCTGGCCATTTCGGGTGCCAGCCGCATTAGCGGCCGCGCCAGTATATTGGCGACGATGAGGCCAAAAGGGCCGCGCGCGGCAAAAATCGGATGGTGGAAGCCGGGCGCCGTCACCGTCTCCACCAGCGCCTTGACGCGGTTGAGCCGTGCATTGGCGGCGGCCACTTTTGTGGCGACCGGATCGATGTCGGTCGCCAGCACCGGAATATGGGCGAGTTTTGCCAGCGCGATGGCCAGCACCGCGCTGCCGGTGCCGAGGTCGAGCGCGTTGCGCGGGCGCTCGCGCCGCACGACCTGTTCCAGCATTTCAAGGCACCCGGCGGTGGTGCCGTGATGGCCGGTGCCGAAAGCCAGGCCCGCTTCGATCTCGATGGCGAGTTCGCCGCTGAGGCGCTTGCTGCGGTCATGCGCGCCGTGGACGAAGAAACGGCCGGCGCGCACCGGCTTCAGTCCCTCCAGCGAGCGCGCAACCCAGTCGACGTCGGGCACGGGCTCGCGCGCAATCGGCCTCGACAGGGCCAGCCCGGCAAGGATCTCCTTCAAGCGCGCCTCGACGGCATCGACATCGCCGTCGGCATAGAGCGACACTTCGTGGATGTCGCGGTCCTCGTCGACTTCGACCAAGCCAATCGGCAGGCCCTCATCTTCGAATGCCGCTTCGAACGTCGCGAAGATACGGTCGGCCTCGATCTTTCCAGTGGTGAAATAAAGCCGCGTTTGGGTCATCAAACGATTTTCTTGGTGAGCGTGATCTTATCCGAAATCCGGTTCCTACTTTTCGCTGGCGCGGACCTTCGGTTCGGGATCATGCGCTAGCCTGCGGCCAGCCGCTTGAGCTTGGCGATAGCGGCGTCCGGACTTTCGCCATAGGCGATGGTGCCGGCGAAATCGCCCCTGGCGTTGAGCAGCAGCACCGAAGCGGTGTGGTCCATCGTGTAGTCGCCGTTGCCGGTATCGACCTTTTTCGAATAGATGCCGAAGGATTTGGCCATGGCACGGACCTTGTCCGGGTCGCCAGTGATGCCGAGGATGCGATCGGAGAAGTTGCTGATATAGGCGTTCATGATTTCGGGCGTGTCGCGCTCCGGGTCGACCGTCACGAAATAGGCGCGCAGGTTCTTGCCATCGTCACCCATCGCCTTCAGCCAGCCGGCCAGTTCGAACAGCGTGGTCGGGCAGACTTCCGGGCAGTGGGTGAAGCCGAAGAAGACGACGCTGGGGTGGCCGCGAAAGGCCGCCTCTGATATCGGAGCGCCCTTCTGGTCGACCAGCGTGAACGGCGCGCCGAACGGCTCGCCGCCATAATGCCCACGGTACCACTCGAAGGTGAGCCAGCCGATGCCCGCCGCCATCAGGACGAGAATGCCGACCAGTATTGAACGCATCATCAATTGGCTGTCCGTCGCGATTTTCATTGGCGCCGTGTCGGCGCCTTTGGAGCTTGTTGGGCGAATACTCTTAACGGTTTGATCCCGCACGCGCAAAGATGTCGCGTTGCCGCAACCGGCTTTCCCTTAAAAAAATGATCCGCTTGCAAAGTGCTGCCGCCCGTCCCACCTGAGGTCGGCAAAACTCGAACCGCAGGAGGCTTTGTTGCAACGACTGATTGGGCAAGGACTGATTGGGCGAAAACTGATCGGCGGCGCTTTGGCCGCGTGCCTTGTCGTCGGCGCTGGTGCGGCTGTCGCCCAGGAGGTCGGCAAGGTCGGCGTCGACTGGCTCGGCAACGACATCATCGTCGAGGCGATCAAGGACCCGAAGGTCGAAGGCGTGACCTGCCACGTCTCCTATTTCGACCGTGGCGTAATCGATCGCCTGCAAAAGGGCAACTGGTTCGAGGACCCATCCGATTCCTCGATCGCCTGCCGCCAAACCGGGCCGATCACCATCGGCGACATCGACATGAGCGAGGCCGGCGAGGAGGTGTTCAAGCAAGGCATCAGCCTGATCTGGAAGAAGCAGGTGGTGAACCGCATCTACGATAAAGCCAACGAGACGCTGATCTATCTGTCGCATTCGCGCCAGGTGCAGGACGGTTCAGCGAAAATGTCGGTCACCACGGTACCGCTCTATGGCCAGAACGTGGTGTGGACCAACGGCAAGCCGGAATAGGCTCTGGAAACAGGCGACGGACGATCGGTCCCGCTTGCGGGACCAATCGCTCGGGCGTAAAGCCGCCGGCATGGACCGTCCCGAAAATCTTGTCCTGAAAGACCCCGAGCCGCGCATCCATCCGACCGCGGAATTGAAGGCATGCAGGCTTGGGCGCTACGCTTCGATCGGCGAGCGGGTCATCTTGCGCGAAGTCATAGTGGGTGACTTCTCCTATTTCGAGCGCCACGCCGAGGCGATCTACACGACAACAGGCAAGTTCTGTTCGATCGCCGCCAACAGCCGTATCAACGCGCTGGAGCATCCGATCGAGCGGTTGACCCAGCACAAGGTCAGCTATCGGCCAAACGAGTATTTCCGCTGGCTCGGCGTCGACGCGGCGTTCCGCGAACGGCGGCGGGCGACGTCCGTCACCATCGGCCACGACGTCTGGATCGGCCATGGCGCGGTGATCATGCCTGATGTGACCATCGGAAATGGCGCGATCATCGGCGCCAATGCGGTGGTGACGCGCGATGTGCCGGCCTATGCGATCGTCGCCGGGGTTCCGGCCAAGCCGCTGCGCCAGCGTTTTGCCGAGAAAACCGCTGCGCGGATTGAAAGCCTCGGCTGGTGGGACTGGTCGGTCGAAAAACTCGCCAGGGCTATTCCCGACATGCAGGCGCTTTCCATCGAGGCCTTCCTCGACCGCTGGGAGCACGAAATCCCCTGATCCTTGCGGTCTCCGAACGGCTACGTGGGTGAAAGGAGGGAACCCGGAGCGGATGCTGGTTGTTTCTCCTGCCATGATGGAGAAGCTTTTCACCAGGATCGCCAACTATGTTGCGCATCTAGCCGGTCTGCCGTCGACATTCGCCGTCTGTTTCCTGATCATTGTTGCCTGGGGGGCAAGCGGACCGATGTTCGGGTTTTCCGATACATGGCAGCTCATCATCAATACCGGCACGACGATCGTCACCTTCCTGATGGTGTTCCTTATCCAGAACACCCAAAACCGTGATGGCGCCGCGATCCAGGCGAAGCTCGACGAATTGATCCGGGTCAGCAAAGCTAAAAACAGCTTTATCGGCATCGAGCATCTGACCGAATCCGAGGTCGAGGAGATCCGCGAAAAATGTGAGCGGGCGGCGAAACGGCATGACCGGCAGGTCGCGGATGTGGCGGTCAAGAAAGCCGCTGCGCAAAAGCACGGCTCGAAAACGCATTTGGCGTGAGCGTCAGCCTTCCATGAACGCCGCGAAAGCGTCCTTGTAGTCCGGGTGCCAGCGCGACAGAGCAGGGCGATTTTCGATAATGTCGCCGATTGCCCAGGCCATGCGCTTTTCGTCCATAGGCCGCGTCGCTTCATTGTCGGGGCACAGGATGTAGAAATCGCCACGCACCAGCGCGGCCAGCATGAAATCGATCACCTGCTCGCCGGTCCAGGCGCCGGCGGGCTTTTCGGTAGCACCTTCCGTCAGGCCGGTGAAAGTGAACCCGGGAATGAGCAGATGGGCGGCGATCCTGGCACGGGGCTCGTTGCGCAGCGCGTGCGCCAGGCCTTCGGTAAAGCTCTTCACGGCTGATTTGGAGACGTTGTAGGCAAGGTTGCCAGGCGGCGTCGTGATGCCTTGCTTGGAGCCGGTGTTGACGATCAGGCCCGGTTTTCCTGCAGCCAGCATGCGTGGCACGAAGGCCTCGACGCCATGGACGACGCCCCAGAAGTTGATGTCCAGAAGCCGTTTCCAGCCGTCGCGGTTCTCCCAGGGCTTGCCGGGGTTGTTGCCGACGCCGGCATTGTTCATCACCAGCGACACGCCGCCGAAGGCATCGAATGCCCTTTCGGCCAGCCGATCGACTTCGTCGGCTTTCGAGACGTCAGTCGCGACAGCAAGCACGGCGCTGCCGCCGGCAATCGTGGCAACGCCGCGGGCAGCCTCATCGAGCCGGGCGCCGCCGATATCGGCAAGCACGATTTTCAGGCCCATTGCCGCCAGCCGCCTGGCCGCAGCAAGGCCGATGCCGCTGGCGCCGCCGGTGATGACGGCAACGTTGCCGGAGGCAAGGGCAGGCAAACCGCTCTGGATTTCGGCGTCGGTGGTCATCGATGGTGTCCTCGTTCAGGTTGCGCCGAACTTAACGCGGCGACCGGCTCGCGCAACCCCGTTTGGGCGTCCTTGGGTTGACCACATCGGCAGGCGCTGCGCATGCTGTTCGCGTAAGAAGGAGATTACCGATTGACCGACTGGATCGAGATCCTGAAAGAACAGACCGCCACCGGCGACCAGATGAGCCGCGAGGTGCCGCAAATGCTTGCCAATCCCGACATTAGCGAAGCGCAAGTGAGAACGCTGTTTTCGGCGCTCGAAAAGCAGGCGGACTTCGTCGAAAAGCTGCGCATGGCGCTGGAAAAATTCGGCCATGATTTTTCGGTGATCAAGGCGGCCGAGCGGCTTGAGGAGCGCTATGCCGACCTTGCCGCCTCGGTGGCGGAAAAGCTGAAAGCTATGCGGGAATAGGCAGACCTATTTTTCGATCTGCCTTTCGAAACGCTTGTCCGGCACGAACCAGATCATGGCAACCAGCACATAGAGCGCGACGCTGATCCATTGATTGACGAAGGTCAGTGGAATGGCGGCGATGTAGAGGACCACCGAGATCTTTTCCTTGCGGTCGGCACCTACCGCTCTGGCGAAGGCAGTGTCGTTGCCATGCAGCCGATGCAGCATGACGACCAGAATGAAGTAGGCGGCCGCGCAAAGCGCCAGGACAACACCGTAAACGGCGACAGGCACCGGCGCGAAATGGTTTTCGCCCATGAAGGCGGTGGTCACAGGCATCAGCGACAGCCAGAACAGCAGATGCAGATTGGCCCACAGCACGCGGCCATCCACCCGCTGCACGGTGTGGAACATGTTGTGCAGATTGTTCCAGTAGATGCCAACATAGATGAAGGACAGCACGTAGCTGAGAAAAGTGGGCCATAGCGGTGCCAGCGCGGAAAACTCCGCGCCATGCGGCACCTTCAATTCCAGCACCATGATGGTGATGATGATGGCGATGACGCCATCGGAAAATGCCTCGACCCGTCCCTTGCCCATGGATCTCCCCTGCTGCGCCTGGCTCATCCTAGGCGATCGACGTGGCTGGAGGGAAGGCCTGGGCGTATCAATCGCTGTCGCGCGCGATCAACTCCAGCGGCCAGACCTCACGGATGATCCGCGCGCCTTCGGGGCCGGCGAAGGCCGGGATCGATGCCAGCAGCATTTCGGCAAGCCGCCGTCCCATCGGCTCCAGGGAAGGGCGGAAGCCGGTCAGCGCCGGTGAAAAATAGCGGCAGAGCGGCGTGTCGACGATGACGATCACCGCAATGTCGTGGCCCGGCCTTATGCTCATCTCGGCCAGCGCCTTGCAGCCGCCGAGCGCCATCGCGTCATTGTTGAAGATGATGGCGGTCGGCGGGTCCCTGGAGCGCATGACCTGCGGCGTCACCGCGTTGCCGCCGGCCTCGTTGATGAAGCCTTTCGCGATCAGCCCGGGGTCGACCTCGATGCCGTGCCGCCGCAAGGCCTTGCGATAGCCGGCCAGGAACAGATAGCCGAAATTGAGGTTGAGCGACGGGCGGATGGCGGCGATGCGGCGGTGGCCGCGCGCCACCAGGCGGTCGACCGCGTCGGCCCCGGCTTTTTCGAAATCGAGGTCGAGCGACGGATAGGTCTTGCCGCCGGAGCGGCTGCGGCCGAGCGTCGCGAACGGGAAGCCGACCCTGGTCAGGTAATCGATGCGCTCGTCCTCGCGACGCGTATAGGCCAGCACCACGGCGTCGGCCCGACGCGTCTCGACCACCCGGCGCAGGCGCTCCTGCTGGTAGTCGCCCGGCGCGCCCATCACCACGATGAGATCGAGCCCGCTTTCGGCGAGTTTCGCCTGTAGCCCGGTCAGGAATGGAATGAAGAACGGCTCGCCATATTGCTGGTCGCCCGGATGCGGCTGCAGCATGAAGGCGATCGAGTGGGTGGCGCCGCGCCGCAGGCTGCGGCCGGACTGGTTCGGCGAATAGTTCAGCTTTGCCGCCGCATCGAGCACGCGCTGGCGGGTGTCGGCATTGACGTCGGCCCGGCCGTTGAGCGCGCGCGACACGGTGCCGATCGAAATGTTCAGGTGACGCGCAAGGTCGTGGATGCTGGACGCCAAAGGACAGTTCTCCCCTTGCCTGGCTATCATCGGCCGCTATTCAGGCCAAGCTGATCAAGGTGATTTTCGCGGGCGGCCAATTGACATTCTACGCCTTCCGGTGTGTTCTCGTAAACGTTTACGGAAAAACGTTTTCGGTCTGCCGTGAATGCCGTGACGATCGGTCTGGAGGGGCCGAGCGGAGGAGGAGCGCTGGATGATGAATGTCGTCCTGGTCGGCTGCGGAGCGATGAGCAAGCACTGGCTCGATGCGGCGAGGCAGATCGACGGGTTGGCCATTGTCGGCCTTGTCGACATCGATGCCGAGCGGGCGAAGGCAAGGGCGCGCGAATACGAGCTTGCCGGCGCCATCGTCGGAACCAATCTTGACGCCGTCCTCGACCAGACCAAGCCCGACGCTGTGTTCGACGTCGTGGTTCCCGCGGCCCGGCGCGATGTCGCGCTTTCGGCCTTTGCCCATCATTGCCACCTCCTGACGGAGAAGCCGCTGGCTGACAGCCCAGAGAACGCGCGCGCCATCGTCGAGGCTGCCCGACGCGCCAACCGCGTGCACGCCGTCGTCCAGAACCGCCGCTATGTCGGCAACGTCAGGCGCATCAGGCGTTTTCTCGATTCCGGCGCCATCGGTGCGCCAACCAGCATCCACGCCGAATTCTTCGTCGCGCCGCATTTCGGCGGTTTTCGCGAGGAGATGCGCCATGTCCTGCTGCTCGACATGGCGATCCATACTTTCGACGCCGCCCGCTACATGGTCGGCGGCGCGCCGGCCAGCGTCTACTGCCATGAATGGGAGCCGGCCAATTCCTGGTACCGGCAGGGATCGTCGGCCACCGCAATCTTCGAGCTCGGCGGCGGCAAGGTGTTCACCTATGCCGGCTCCTGGTGCGCCGACGGGTTCCGCACCAGTTGGGAGAGCACATGGCGAATCGTCGCCGAGCACGGCAGCCTGGTCTGGGACGGTGACGATGGGCTGAGGGTGGAAGTCGCGCGGCCTATCCGTGAAGGCCTGTTCGATCGCACAGAGCCGCTCACTGTCCCGCCGCTCGATCCGAGAGACCGCATCGGCGGCCATCTTGGCATCATCCAGGATTTTGTGCGCGCCATTGAGACCGGCAGCGAGCCGGAGACGCGCGGCGCCGACAACATCAAGAGCCTGGCCATGGTCTTTGCCGCGATCGAAAGCGCCGAAACCGGGCGCCGGGTCGCGATCGCACAGGAAGGGTGACGATGCCAAACCCGCTTCTCGACATCAGGATCGGCACCATGGTGCGGGCCAATCTCGATGACCCGGCCGCCTATATCAAGGCGATCCTGCCGCTCGGCTTCGAGAGCATCCAGCCCTTCTTCTGGCAGACGCTGGGCGGCAAGGATCTTCCGCGGCTGGCCGGCCAGATCCGCGAGGCGATCGGCGACGCCGACGTCGTCGTCTCCTCGCTCGGCGTCTTCGGCAATCCGCTGGAAAGCGGCGATGTCGATCGCGGCGTGCTTGATGCCTGGAAAACGGCCATCGACCATGCGCATCTGTTCGGCACCTCGATGGTCAGCGGCTTCACCGGCCGCCTCCGCGGCAAGCCACTGCCCGACAGCCTGCCGCGCTTCCGCGAGGTCTGGGGACCACTGGCCCGGCGCGCCGCCGACAAGGGCGTGCGCATCGCCTTCGAGAATTGCGCGATGGACGGCAACTGGGCTGATGGAGACTGGAACATCGCCCACAATCCGGACGCCTGGGAGCTGATGTTCAACGAATTGCCAGATGACAATCTCGGCCTGGAATGGGAGCCCTGCCACCAGCTCGTCTATCTGATCGATCCGATCCCGCAGATCCGCAAATGGGCGCCGCGCATTTTTCATGTCCACGGCAAGGACGCGACGGTGCGCTGGGACGTGATCCGCGAGCATGGCGTGTTCGGCCGGCTGCCGTTCGTGCAAATGCGCACGCCTGGCTTCGGCGACAGCGACTGGACGCGGGTGATCAGCGAATTGCGGCTGGCCGGATACAAGGGCGCCATCGACATAGAAGGCTGGCACGACCCGGTCTATCGCGGCGACCTTGAGATTACAGGGCAAGTGCGGGCGCTGGATTACCTCAAGCAATGCCGGGGAGGTGCCAGCTACCTGCGAAATCCGGCTTGAGGATCCGGCTGCGGGGGGCCGGCCAGCGAAGATTGCGGCGAAAAGCCGAAGCATTCGTCGAAACCCCTCGGCTTGCGAGGGAAAAAAGGGAGGATAAGTGCATGAGCATCACGATGAGAAGGACAATCCTGCGCTCGACCGTCATGGCGGCCGCCACGGCGCTCGCCGCCGCAATCTCCACCTTGCCTGCCCAGGCGCTCGATGGCCAGTGGTGCAAGGACGTCCACATCCGCTTCTTCGTCGGCGGCGCCGAGGGCGACGCCTTCGGCACCATCGTCTACAATGGCGCCAAGCAGGCCGAGGCCGATCTGGGGCCAAAGGTCGACTATATCTTCTCGCAGTGGGATGTCGAAAAGATGGTGCAGCAATTGCGCGAGGCCGTTGCGGTCAAGCCCGGTGGCATCGCCATGATGGGCCACCCGGGCGATGCTTCGATCATGCCGCTGGCCGAACAGGCGCACAAGGACGGAATCAGGATGATGTACCAGAACGTGCCGGTGCCGAAGGTCACGGCAGCGTTCGGCGGCGGCTATGTCGGCGCCCAGCAGGAAGAGCAGGGCCGCGCGCTCGGCGCCGAGGCGTTCAAGCTGGCCGGGCTCAAGGCTGGCGACAAGGCGATCATGATCGGCCCGTTCGAGAACGAGAGCCGCGGCGCGCGCGAGCGCGGCACGGTCGCCGCCCTGAAAGAGGCGGGCGTCGAGGTCATCCAGCTTTCCTCGCCGCCGAGCGGCGAATGGGCTTCCGACCCCAATCTGGCCATTCCGGTGATTACCGCAGCACTCCTCAACAATCCCGACGTCAAGGCGGTTGGCTATCCCGGCGGACAGATGCTGGGCAACGTCCCGACCTACATGCAGGCGGCGGGCAGGAAGGCTGGCGATATCTTCAATTTTGGCTTCGACACCAGCCCGCAGATCGTCGAGGGCTTCAAGGGAGGCTGGGTGCAGCTAACGGCCGACCAGCAGCCGTTCCTGCAGGGTTATCTGCCGATCCTCAGCCTCTGCCAGCAGGTGGTGCTGGGCCTAGCGCCAATGAATGTCGACACCGGCGCCGGCTTCGTCACGCCTGACAATTACGAGATCGTCGCCGAGCTCGCCAAGCAGGCGCTGCGCTGACCTTTTGACACGGCTGCCGGTCTTCCGACCGCAGCCGGAACCAAGCGAGGATCGCCATGGCCGAACGCCTCATCGAACTGCGCGACATCAGCAAGTCCTACGGTCAGGTCTATGCGCTGGGCGGGGTCAATCTCAGCGTCGACCGCGGCGAGGTGGTCGGCCTGATCGGCGACAACGGCGCCGGCAAGTCGACACTGATCAAGATCCTCTCCGGCGTGGTCAAGCCGACCAGCGGCGAGATCCTCATCCGCGGCCAGCCGGTGACCGGCTGGAGCGCCGCGCGCTCGCGCGACGCCGGCATCGAGACGGTCTTCCAGGACCGGGCGCTCGCCGTGCAGCAGACGATCGTGCGCAACATCTTCATGGGCCGCGAACTCACCGGCTTTCTCGGCTGGCTGAAGGTCAACAAGGAAATCGAGGAGGCGAGCCGGCTGATGCGCGAGATCGGCTTCACCTCGAAAGTGTTCACGCCGCAGTCGATCGTCGGCCAGCTCTCCGGAGGTGAACGCCAGGGCGTGGCGATCGCCCGCGCCATCTACAAGCAGGCCGACCTGATCATCCTCGACGAGCCGACGACGGCGCTGTCGCTGACCGAAACCGCCAAGGTCTTCCATTTCGTGCGCCAGGTGCGGGCGAGCGGGCGGTCGATCCTGTTCATCGGCCACAACATCCACCACGTCTTCGACATCGCCGACCGATTCGTCGTGCTGGATCGCGGCAAGGTCGCGCTCACCGCCGACCGCAGCCAAGTCAAGTCGGCCGAAGACCTCATCAACTTCATGGAAGACGTCGCGCATCCGGGCGGATTGCCGGGACTGCACGACGCCGACGACCCGGAGCAGAGAGCACGATGAGCAAGACAATGGAGTCCGATCTGCACGAGCCGTCCGCCGGAATCTCCCGTCCCGGCAATCCCCGGAAAGAGTGGAAACACCCATCCGATCACTGGTTGCGCGGCTTCATCCTCGACAACCGCGCCGCGCTCGGCACGCTTGCCGTGTTCGTGGTGATGATGACGGTGTTCATGATCGCCAACCCGACCGTCTTCACCACCTGGTATCTCTACAGTTCCGTGCTCACCACGCTGCCGGTAGCGCTGTTCGTGGTGGTGCCGCTGGTCTTCGTCGTCACCTGCGGCGAGATCGACCTGTCGTTTCCGGCAACGATGGGCTTTGCCTCATGGGTGTTCGCGCTGGTCGTGCAGGCCGGCTACGACCCGTTCCTCGGCATCGCCGCCGCTATTGCAACGGGTACGTTGCTCGGCTTCCTGGTCGGGTCGCTGGTCGTCTATGGCGGGCTGTCGTCGCTGATCGCCACGCTCGGCATGAATTTCCTGCTGCGCGGCCTGATCCAGATCATCAACGAAGGCAGGTCGACGGCGCTGACCAGCCTTGCCGACAGCTGGGCCTACAAGATCTTCTCCAGCCAGCTGTACGGCATCCCGGTGCAGATCTTCTGGGCCATCGGCTTCGTCGTGCTGTCGGCGCTGCTCTACAACAGGCATCGCTTCGGCGCGCAGGTGAAGGTGGTCGGCGACAATCCCGACAGCGCCCAGCAGATGGGCATCGACGTCAAGCGCGTGCGGGTGAAAGTGTTCGTCTTCGTCGGCATCGGGGCGGCGATCGCCGGCACCTTCTCGGTGATGATCAACTTCACCTGGTGGCCGACGGCCGGCGACGGCTATCTCTTGCCGGTGCTGGCATCGGTGTTCGTTGGCGGCACGCCGACCTGGGGCGGCGTCGGTACCGTGGTCGGCGGCGCCATCGGCGCCGTCACCGTGTCGTTCATCCAGACCGGCGTTGTCGCGGCAGGCCTGAGCGGCTTCTATGTCCAGTTCTTCAACGGGCTGATCATCATCCTGTCGCTGCTCGGCCACAAATGGAACCAGGCGCGGTATCGGTGAGCGGAGAGGGGATACTCACACCCCGGTGACAAACCCGTCCAGCACGCGTTTCTGACCGGCCTTGTCGAAATCGATGGTCAGCTTGTTGCCGTCGATGGCCGCAATGTTGCCGTTGCCGAATTTCTGGTGGAAGACGCGGTCGCCGACACTGAAGCGTGATGGCGTGTCGGCAACGGATTTGGCGACCAGCTCGCCGTCGATGGTGCGGCCCTTGATCGAGGTGCGGCCGGCGCCGTAGCCGGAGTCGGTCTCGCCATAGCCGATGCGCTCGACCTGGTGGCCGGAGCGCGAGCCCCAATTGCGGTCGGTGGCCTCAGTGCGGTTCTGCTGCGCGCGCTGCCAGCCCGGCGTTGCATAGGTGTTGGAGAAGCTTCCCGACTTTTCCGCGCCGACATTGTCGAAGCGCGAGGCGCCATAAGGATTCTGCCTTCCTGCCGCCTGGCCGCCCCGCCCGGAGGCGAAGGAGCCGCCGCCATAGGCATTGCCGTAACCGCCATAGGAGTTGCCGCTCTCGGCGATTTCGACATGGGCTTCCGGCAATTCATCGAGGAAGCGCGACGGGATCGTCGATTGCCACAGGCCGTGGATGCGGCGGTTGGAGACGAACCACAGATGCAGGTTCTTCTTGGCGCGGGTCAGCCCGACATAGGCCAGCCGCCGTTCTTCCTCGAGCCCGGAGCGACCGCCCTCGTCGAGCGCGCGCTGATGCGGAAACAGACCTTCCTCCCAGCCGGGCAGAAAAACCGTCTCGAATTCGAGGCCCTTGGCCGAATGCAGCGTCATGATGTTGACCGCGTCGAGCTCGGCGTTCTGCTCGGCGTCCATTACCAGCGCCACATGTTCGAGGAAGGAGCGCAGCGATTCGTACTCCTCCATGGAGCGGACCAGTTCCTTGAGGTTTTCCAGCCGGCCAGGCGCTTCCGCCGAGCGGTCGTTCTTCCACATGTCGGTGTAGCCGCTCTCCTCCAGGATGGTTTCGGCCAGCTCGGTGTGCGGCGTTGTCTCCAGCGCCTTCTGCCAGCGCTCGAAATTGGCGGCGACCTCGCGCAGCGCTGCGCGCGGCTTCGGCTTCAGCTCGTCGCTCTCAGCGAGTTTTTCCGCAGCCTCCAGCATCGGGATGCGCAGCGCCCTGGCGGTGTCGTGGATTTGGCGGATAGTGGCTTCGCCCAGCCCGCGCTTCGGCACGTTGACGATGCGCTCGAAGGCGAGGTCGTCTGCGCCTTGCGCGACGACGCGGAAGAAGGCCAGGGCGTCGCGGATTTCGAGGCGCTCGTAAAAGCGCGGGCCGCCGATGACGCGGTAGTTGAGCCCGAGGGTGACGAAGCGGTCCTCGAACTCGCGCATCTGGAAGGACGCGCGAACAAGAATGGCCATGTCGTTGAGATCGTGCTTCTGACGCTGGTAGGCCTCGATGGTTTCGCCAACGGCGCGGGCCTCTTCCTCGGAATCCCAGGCGGCATGCACATGCACCTTCTCGTCGTCCTCGGCGATCTTTTCGGTGAACAGCGTCTTGCCGAAGCGGCTTTCATTGTGGGCGATGAGGTGGGAGGCGGTGCCGAGGATGTGCGCGGTGGAGCGGTAGTTGCGCTCCAGCCGGATGATCGTGGCGCCGGGGAAATCCTTGTCGAAGCGCAGGATGTTGTCGACCTCGGCCCCGCGCCAGCCGTAGATCGACTGGTCGTCGTCGCCGACGCAGCAAATGTTGACGGTGGCTGGGCGCGGATTTCCCTCCCCCTTGAGGGGAGGGTGGCTGGGCAAAGCCCGGCCGGGTGGGGTCCGTGCGGCAGTGCCCGACGCTCTGGCGGTGCCTTCTGCGGCGACCCCCTCCGCCCGCTTCGCGGGCACCTCCCCCTCAAGGGGGGAGGATTGCGGCCGCTGCGCCAAAAGCCGCAGCCACATATATTGGGCGGTGTTGGTGTCCTGGTATTCGTCGACGAGGATGTATCTGAAGCGCTTGTGGTATTCCTTCAGCACGTCCGGATTGCCGCGGAAGATGCGGATCGGGTGGCACAGAAGATCGCCGAAGTCGCAGGCGTTCAGCGTCTTCAGCCGCTCCTGATAAGCCTTGTAGAGCTCGCGGCCCTTGCCGTTGGCGAAGGAGCGGGCGTCGCCCTCGGCAATCTCGGCGGGGCCAAGCCCCTTGTTCTTCCAGCCGTCGATCATCTGGGCGAACTGCTTGGCCGGCCAGCGTTTGTCGTCCAGTCCTTCGGCCTGGATGAGCTGCTTGATCAGGCGCACGACGTCGTCGGTGTCGAGAATGGTGAAGTCGGATCTGAGCCCGGCGAGCTCGGCGTGGCGGCGTAGCAGCTTCACTCCAATCGAGTGGAAGGTGCCGAGCCACGGCATGCCTTCGACATTGCCTTCGCCGATCAGCAGGCCGATGCGCTGCTTCATCTCGCGCGCCGCCTTGTTGGTGAAGGTGACGGCGAGGATCTGCGAGGGGAAGGCCTTGCCGGTGGCGAGGATGTGGGCGATGCGGGTGGTCAGGACGCGCGTCTTGCCGGTGCCGGCGCCGGCCAGCACCAGGACCGGCCCCTCGGTGGTCTCCACCGCCAGCCGCTGCTCGGGGTTGAGCCCGTTCAGATAGTTGGGCGCATTGGTGTGGCCGTTGCGGGCAGCCATGGCGCGCGCAGCAATGCCCGACGGGGCCACGGGCCGCGCGTTCGGTTCATCAAAGAAAGGCATATCTTCCGAAAAGCCGGACATCTCCCCCGAATGTAGTGATTCGGCAGCGAAAGGCCAGAAGTGTCTCCGTTTTGTTCTCAATCCAGGGCCGGAACCTACAAACGGGTAGATTTAACCACCGACGTCGTGGAGCGCTGCATGCCGGGCCTCACTGATCCGTGACTGGACCGTGCGGGCTTCTACCCTATCTTGCGCGGCGGACATGTTCCCGAAGCCGAGGAGAGCGCCATGACAAAACCGAGCCCTGCCAGCCCCGCCGTCACCAGACCCGCCATTACCCAGGCGATGATCGACGCCTATGACGAATACACGCATCTGACGCTCGACCGGCGGCGCTTCATGGAACAGTTGACCAGGCTTGCCGGATCAGGTGCCGCTGCTGCCGCAATCGCACCGCTGCTGGCGGCCAATTCGGCCCGGGCGGCGGTTGTTGCCGAGGACGATTCACGCGTGACGGGCGAGGACATCAGCTACCCCGGCAGCGGTGGCGAGATGAAGGGCTATCTGGTCAAGCCGGCCGGCCAGTCCGGCAAGCTCGGCACCGTCATCGTCGTGCATGAGAACAGGGGGCTCAACCCGCATATACGCGATGTGACGCGGCGCGTGGCGCTGGAAGGCTTCGTTGCGCTTGCCCCGGACTTCCTGTCGCCGCTCGGCGGCACGCCGGCCGACGAAGACAAGGCGCGCGAGCAGATTTCAAAACTCGATCCGGCTCAGACCATCGCCAATGCGGTCGCAACGGTCGCTTTCCTCAAGGGACATGCGGATGGCAACGGCAAGGTTGGCGCGGTCGGCTTCTGCTGGGGCGGCGGCACGGTGAACACACTGGCTGCCAACGAGCCGGATCTGGCTGCCGCTGTCGCCTATTACGGCATGCAGCCGAAGGCCGAGGATGTGCCGAAGATCAAGGCGGCGCTGCTGCTGCATTATGCCGGGCTCGACACCCGCATCAATGCCGGCATCGACGCCTTCAGGAAGGAGCTCGATGCAGCCGAGGTCGAGTACACGATCAATGTCTATGAGGGCGCCAATCATGCCTTCAACAATGACACCTCAGCGGCCCGTTACGACAAGAACGCAGCGGACCTCGCCTGGGGCCGGACGATTGCCTTTCTCAAGGAAAAGCTTGCCTGATCAGGCATTTGCCGGTTTGTGAAAGGCGACGCCGGCCACCACCAGCGCGATGCCGATGCAATCGGCAGGGCTGGGTATCTGGCGGAGCACAATGACGCCAATCAGCGTGGCGGTGACCGGCAGCAACGACAGCATCAGCGCGAAGCTCGATCGCGGCAGCCGCGACATGGCTAGCTGGTCGCAGATATAGGGGATGACCGACGAGCAGATGCCGACGCCGATGGCGGCGATGAGCAGCGGCGGCGCCGTGAAAGCCGGCAGCGCATCGGTGAAGCCGATCGGCAGCACGATGAGGCAGGCGACCGCCATGGCGGCGCCCAGGCCGGCGATGCCGTCGCCAGCGCCGGCGCGGGCAACGCGATGGCCAAGCACGATGTAGCCGACGAACAGCGCGCCATTGAGGAAAGCCCAGAACAGACCGATCGGGTCGCTTGACCATCTGACGTCGATCAGCAGCAAGGTGCCGATGACGGCAACGGCAAGGGCTGCGAGATTGCGCGGGCTTCTGACGCCGACCAGCGCAACGCCGATGGTGCCGACGAATTCGATCGCCGCAACCAGCGAGATCGGCAAGCGGTCGAGTGCCAGGTAGAAGGAGCAATTCATCACGCCGAGGCAGGCGCCAAAACCGAGAAGCTGCAGCCGTGTCGGCCGGTCGGCGCGGGCGAAGGCCGTCCACGGCCGCGTCAGCGGCGCGAAGACCAGAGCGGCCGTGACGATGCGCAGCCAGGCCATGCCAAGCACGCCGACATGCGGGAAAAGCAGCACGGCGAAAGCCGGCCCGAGATAATGAAACACGGCACTGACACCGAACCAGACATGCGGCGGCAGCGATGTCGCCAGCCTGCCAAAGACAGGGCCGGTGAGGGCAGGGATTGCAGCTGGGGCTTGCGCTTGATCATCCATAGGATCAGTATCGCAGGCAGTTTTACCTGTTTATATGGACAACTCCTAACCAAAGTGATCATTCTTTTTCCTCAGCCAAGGAGTTTTTCCTGAAACGCCTTCGAAACGAAAATGCTGATCTGGATGCGGCGGATCTGAAAATCCTGCGCCTGCTGGAAAAGGATGCGCGCACCAGCACCGCCGAACTGGCGCGCTCGGTCGGCCTGTCGGCGCCGAGCGTGGCCGAACGCATCAAGCGGCTGCAGGAGAGCGGCGTGATCGAGGCCTACACGGTGCGGATCAACCCGGCCGCGCTCGGCATGAAACTGTCGGCATGGCTGCGGATCAGGCCGGTGCCGGGACAACTGGCTGTAGTGGCGGAGATCATCCGCGACTTGCCGGAAATCGCCCAGTGCGACCGGGTGACCGGCGAAGACTGTTTCATCGCGCTGGCGCATGTCGGCTCGGTGGCCGAACTCGAACGGGTGATCGACCGCATCATTCCGTTTGCGATGACCAACACCGCAATCATCCAGTCGTCGCCGGTGGTGGCGCGTTCGCCGCTGGCGGCAGTGAAGCACCGGGCTTGATGGTTGAAGCGGTCGCTCGTCAGAACATCATCTTGACTGGAAAACGTCGCGCCGCAAACGCCCAGAAAAAGCAATCGAATAACGAGCCTACTTCTTTCCGCACCGAATCAGGCATGCCCCCGCTTCATCCGCGCTTGCTTCAGGATGGCGCGCCAGCGGATCATGGCGAAAGGGATCGGCTGGTTGTTGTTGGCGATGGTAAAAATTTCGTTGTTGAGGTTCTTCAGCGATCGCCAGAAATCATAGTCGCTGATGCGTGGGTCGGCCGCCAGCCTGTCCGCCTCGACCTTGATGTCGGTTTTCATGCACGTTCCCCGAACCGCTTCAGCCCCCGCCGCTCGTGCGGACGGTTTTCGACCGCCGCGCTGAGTCGTTCAACGCCTCAATTCGGCTTGTTCACGTTAAAATTCTGGTAAGGTTAACGGCGGCCTGACTGCGGCTCAAGTGCCTTGCGACGAATACCGATCGAACGGCCGGTGCGCTCAGGCATCGGCAGCGCCGCATGGGCGGCGCGCATGGTTTCGACCTTGGCCAAGACATCGGCCGGGAAGGGCGCCACCTTCGGTCCGGACATGTCGATATGCAGCAGCAAAGATTCGGATGTGGCAGCGAGCCAGCCGTCGACATGGCGGATTTCCTGGTAGGCTCTCAGCCGCTTGTCGTCATGGTCGAGCAGCTGGAAGGAGACATTGACCTTGTGGTCGAGATGCAGCTCCCTGATATAGCAGACATGGACTTCCGCCGTGTAGATGGTCAGCCGGCGCTGCTTCGCGTACTCCAGCCCCATCCCCATCATGTCGAACGCTTCGTCGGAGCAGCGGTCGAACAGCACGTTGTAATAGGCCATGTTGAGATGACCGTTATAGTCGATCCAGTCCTTCTCGATGGCCATGGCACGAGAGACGAAGGGGGCAGGGCTGGACATCGAGAACTTCCTTCTGGCTGGACAGGACGTGGTCGGTGAGACTACCCATCCATAAATCCATAACAAGGGTGGACGCTGGTCCATTCGCGGAGGAATAGATGGCTCTGAGCGACCTCAATCCGGTCGAGCGCAACGAAGAAGGCATTGCCGCGGTGCTCGGCATCCTCAAGCAGCGGCTCGGCGAACGGTTCCAGACCGGGCAGGCGATCCGCGCCCAGCACGCGCATACCACCACCTACATACCGACCCAGGCGCCGGACGGCGTGGCATTTCCACAGACGACGGCGGAGGTGCAGGAGATCGTGTCGGCCTGCGCCGCGCACCGCGTGCCGGTGATCGCCTTCGGCGTCGGCTCCTCGCTGGAGGGCCATACCAACGCGCCGGGCGGCGGCATTTCTGTCGATACGTCGCGGATGAACCGCATCCTCGCGGTCAACCCGCAGGATCTCGACTGCACGGTTGAGCCCGGTGTGACGCGCGAGGAACTCAACCGGCATCTGCGCGACACCGGCCTGTTCTTTCCGATCGATCCGGGCGCCAATGCATCGCTCGGCGGCATGGCGGCGACGCGGGCGTCGGGCACCAATGCCGTGCGCTACGGCACAATGCGCGAGAATGTGTTGTCGCTGACGGCGGTGATGGCCGACGGCGAGACGGTGACGACCGGCAAGCGCGCAAAAAAGAGCTCGGCCGGCTACGATCTGACGCGGCTGCTGATCGGCTCCGAAGGCACGCTCGGCATCATCACCCAGCTGACGCTTAAGCTGCAGGGCATTCCGCAAGCGATTTCCGGCGGCGTCTGTCCGTTTCCAAGCGTTGAGGCGGCCTGCAATGCGGTGATCGCGACAATCCAGATGGGCATTCCGGTGGCACGCATCGAACTGGTCAACGCGCTGCAGATGCGAGCGATGAAGAGCTATTCGAAACTCGACTATCCGGAGAGCCCGTGCCTGTTCGTCGAATTCCATGGCAGTGATGCCGGCGTTTCCGAGCAGGCCGAAACCTTCGGCGAGATCGCCGAAGACTATGGCGGCGGACCATTCCTGTGGACCAGTGTCGCCGAGGAGCGGACAAAGCTGTGGAAGGCCAGGCACGACGCCTACTGGTCGTCGCTGACGCTGCGGCCGGGCGCCAAGGGGCTGTCGACCGACGTCTGCGTGCCGATCTCGCGCTTTGCCGAATGCGTCACGCAAACCGAGGCCGACATCGCCGAGATGGGGTTGATCGCGCCGATCGTCGGCCATGCCGGTGACGGCAATTTCCATGTGCTGGTGCTGATGGACGCGGACGATCCGAAAGAAATCGAGCAGACAGAAGAGTTTGTCGCGCGGCTGAACATGCGGGCGATTGGCATGGATGGAACCTGCACCGGCGAGCACGGCATCGGACAAGGCAAGATCGGCTTTCTGCGCCATGAACTCGGCCACAGCGTCGATATCATGCGCACGATCAAGCAGGCGCTCGATCCGCAGAACATTATGAACCCTGGGAAGATACTGCCGGCCGACTAAGGCCTGTTGGGATTCATGGTGATGCGATGACGGCGGCGAGATGGATTTCCGACGGATCGGACCAGATAAACCATCTGACTGCGAAACTCCGCCGGATATGGCGATCGACGCCTCGGTATGGGAAAAAGTGTCCACGAAACCGGGTCAACTCTACGCTGGCCAACGCGCCTCCACACGCACGCTTTTGTCCAGCCTGCGACGTGCCGATCGTCTATGCGCCCTCCAGGTAGTGTGCCTTCTGCGATGGGTAGTAATCTTCGAACGACGGCAGCGCGTTGCCTTCGCGCGCGGCGACCAGCATATCGAGGTAGTACTCCCAGCCTGGCCCTATGTCGCCCGCGAGTTTTCGGTCGCTCAGGTGCTGCACCAAGCGTAGCTCGGTCGTGTCGTTCGTTTGCGTCAACGTCAGCTCGATGCGCCACTCGCCGTAGTCATCCTTCATCGTGACGACTAGGCGGCGCGGCGCCTCGCACGCTTCGATCGTCACGTTCGTCCACGGCCGGCCCTTCTCATGGACCAGTTGCAGCCGCACGATCTTGCCCGGGCCGGCGTCGCCTTTCCAACTGCCGAACCAGAGCGCGGTGTTTTCGGATTTCGTCACGCTCGTCCAGACGTCATCGATGGGTGCGCGGAACGTGCGCGTGAGGATCAGGTCGTTGCCACGAAGGTGGCCGGTGGGTTTCGGGCTCATGGCCGTCTCCTTCTTCTTGTCGTTCGCGAGTTCGCGAGCTTACAGCGTGCGCCGCCGCACCTATACAGGGTAGCTACTCTCTTTGGGAGAGCGACCGGCACCCTTATGCGCGGAAGCCGCTTGCGGATTCCGGTCGCATCGCGACTAAGGCCTGTTGGGGTTCATCGTGATACGATGACGGGTGCTGCGAGGTGGATGATCGCTGCGAAGCTCTGGTCCGTTTTGTCGGCCCGCATGGCGATGCGTTTGAACTCTTTGAGCTTGCAGAAAAAGTTCTCGATGAGGTGACGCCATTTGTACATCTCGGCGTCGATGCGAGGGGCTTCGCGCGGCGCGGATGCTGCGAGATGACGATCTTGGCGCCGCGTTGCTCGTGGGGCGATCGATTTGCCTCTTTATCGACACGCTGATGCGGGTAGAGTGCGGCTGACTTTCAATCAACTGCTTGGGGGTTGATGCTCGCACGCCTGTTCGTTTTCTTCGGTGGCTTTTTCGTGCTGGTGCTGTGTGCGGCGCTGGTGGTGCCTTATTTTATCGACTGGACAAGCTACCGCGCCGATTTCGAGCGCGAGGCGAGCGCCATTCTCGGCCGCAAGGTCACCGTCCAGGGCGCTGCAACGGCGAAGCTGCTGCCGTTTCCCTCGGTGACGTTCTCGAATGTCACTGTCGCCGGCGGCCCCGGCGGCCAGCCGGCAATGACCGTCGAGACCTTTTCGATGGACGCCGAACTGGCGCCGTTCCTGAGCGGCGAGGTGCTGATCTTCGACATGCGGCTGGTGCGGCCGAAGGCGACGATCGACATTGCCGCCGACGGCACGGTCGACTGGGCGATACGCCCATCCTCGCCCTTCGATCCCAGCCAGATCTCGATCGAGAAGCTGACGGTGACCGACGGAGAGATCGCGCTGCGCCACGCCGCCGGCGGCCGCAGCCATGTTCTTTCCGAGATCAATTCGACAATCTCTGCCAGATCGCTGGCCGGACCCTGGCGGATGGATGGTTCGCTGCGGCTCGACGGCCTGCGCAGCACGGTCGTCGTCTCCACCGGCAAGGCCAGTGGTGACGGACAGTTGCGGCTCAGGCTCAAGGCCGATCCAGACGCCTATCCGCTGGTCGTCGAAGCCGATGGCAATGCCGGCATTGTCGACGGGGCCGCGATCTATTCGGGCCAGTTCAAGGTCACAAGTTCTGACAAGAATGGCGCCGACAAGCGTTTGGCGCAGCTTGACGGCACCGACGCTGAGACGATGAAGGCCAGCGCCGGCAAGCCGGAGCCGGGGTTCAGGCTGAACGGCAAGTTCTCGCTCGATCACCGCAAGCTTGGTGTCGACGAATTCCGCTTCGAAACCGGGCCTCTGGACAATCCCTACACCGCCGACGGCAAGGCTGCCGTCGACCTTGGGCCGCACCCTCGCTTTTCGATCGAGGCCGATGGCGCGCAGGTGCAGTTCGATGAAGCCGTCGGCGCCGCGACCGGACTGACGCTATCAGACCGCGTCGCGGCGCTGGAGCAGGCGCTGCTCCAACTGCCCAGGCCGACCATACCGGGCACCGTCGAGGTGAAGCTGCCGGCGGTGGTGGCCGGCGATACGACGGTTCGTGACGTGCGCCTTTCCGCCGAGCCGGCCGATGCCGGCTGGTCGGTGAAGTCGCTGGGCGCGACGCTCCCGGGCCGCGCCAGGCTGGAGGCCAACGGCATGCTCAGTCTCGAGGATCAATTCGGCTTCAGCGGTTCGCTGCTTTTGGCCGTGGGGCAGCCTTCCGGTTTCGCCGCCTGGCTGTCGAAGGATGTCGACGAAGCGATCCGCCGGCTTCCGGCCGCCGGATTCAAGGCCAATGTCGACCTGACCGGGAACCGCCAGGCCTTCAGCGACCTCGAGCTCGTTCTCGGCAAGGCGAAATTCTCCGGCCGCATCGATTCCAGCCAAGGCGAAGACGCCAGGCCGTCGGTGCTGATGCGGCTCGAAGGCGGCGAGCTCGACGTCGACGGGCTCGCCGCCTTCGCCTCGATCTTCATCAGCGACAAGGGCGCCAACCGTTTTTCAGACCGCGATCTCGATTTCCAGATCAGGGCCGGGCCGGTCAGCGCCGGCGGACTGACCGCCGATACGGTCGATACGGCGCTCAGGCTGCGCGACGGTCTGCTCGAAATCGATAGGCTATCGGTCGGCGGGCTTGCCGGCGCCTCGGTCAGCGCAACCGGCCGGATCAAGGATTTCCCAGCGAGCCCAACCGGCAAGCTCGATGCCTCGGTGGTCGCCGTCGATCTCAAGCCGTTGGTCGATGTCGCGGCGAAGCACTATCCCGACAATGCCGTGCTGAAAGGGCTGGCGGGGCGTGTGGCCGCCTATCCCGAACTGTTGCAGAATGCGCGCATCGATCTGGTGACGAGTGCCGCCGCCAATGGCGACGGCACGACGGGACTGGCGGTCAGCGCGCAAGGCAGGGCAGGCGGCTCGGCGTTTTCAGCATCGCTGTCCGGCAAAGGACTGGCCGATCGGCTTCTCGAGGCGCCGGTGTCGGTGACCTTCAATGCCAGGAATACCGACGCCACCGCGCTTCTGGCGCTTTACGGCCTGCCGGCGCTGCCGCTCGGCATGGTTGGCGAGGCGACCACCGATGTTTCGGCGGAAGGCACGCTTGGCGGCGGCATGGCGACGAGCTTCAACCTTACCGGCGACGACTTCAGGGCCGGTTTCGACGGGACGATCGCCAGCACGCCACAAGGCGCCACCGCCAAGGGCAAGCTCAGCCTGGAAGCCGCCGACATCGAGCCGTGGCTGATGACGACAGGCATCGGCCTGCCGGGCCTGGGGACGGGGACATCGACGTGGCTTGCGGCCGACGCCGACTTCGGCAACGGCCTTCTGGTGCTGTCCGGCCTCAGCGGCGCCATCAACGAGGCTGCGGTTTCCGGCGACGTCAATGTCGACGTCACCGACGGGCTGCCGCACCTCGCCGGCGCGCTTGAGCTCGATGAGCTGGATCTCGACCCGATGGCGGTGGCAGTGTTTGGCGACCAGGCCTTCCTGGGTTCCGGCAAGACTTGGCCGACCGCCCCGTTCAACCAGAAGCCCAGCCTGCCGTTCACCGCCGAACTCGACCTGACCACGGCGTCGCTGGTCGCCGGCCCGCTTGCTGCGGCCTATGACGCGGCGCTGTCGCTGAAGCTCGACCAGGAAGGCATCCGCGTTTCGGACCTTAGGGCAAAGTTGGCCGGCGGCGCGCTTTCCGGGCTGTTCGAATTGAAGAACAATGACGGCACTGGACTTTTCTCCGGCCAGCTGAAACTTGCCGGCGCCGATCTGGCCACCGTGCTGCCAGAGACTGGCCTCAGCGGAAGCGGCGATTTCTCGGCGGCGCTCTCGACCAGCGGCAAATCGGTCGATGCGATGGTTGCGGCGCTGTCCGGTTCCGGCACGGCGGCGCTGAAAGGCCTGACCATTGCCGGCGTCAATCCCGACGCCTTTGGCGCCTTCATCGCCAAGGCCGACGCCATTGGGCGCGATATCGACGCGGCCAAGACCGCCGGCTTCGCGCCGCAGATCGCCGCGGACGGCAGTTTTCCGGCTGGGGATGCCGACATCGCCTTCACAATCGCCGGTGGAACGCTGAGGGCACCGCCGGTCAAGCTTGAAAATCCGGCGGCGACGCTGTCGGCCGACATCACCGCGGACCTGAAGGCCAGCACGGTCGCTGCCAATGGTTCGATCACTTATCGTCCCGGCGACGAAGCGCTAGTCGGCTCCGATCCGACCGTGAATTTCAGCGTCGACGGGCCGTTCGGCGCCGCGAAGCGGCGGTTCGACAGTGAGCCTTTGGCGCAGTTCCTGACCCAGCGCGCGCTGGAAAAGGAGCAGCAGCGGGTCGAGGCGATGCAGGCGGCGCTGCTTGAAAAACAGCGGTTGCGGCGCGAGGTGCGTTACTACGCGGCCCTGCAAGCCGAGCGCGTCAGGGCAGCCGAAGAATTGCGCAAGCAGCAGGAGGCGGCGCGGCTGAAAGCTGAGGCAGATGCCAGGGCGAAAGCCGAAGCCGAGGCAAAGGCTCAAGCTGAAGCTGAGGCCAGAGCCAAGGCGGAAGCGCAGGCGAAGGCTGAAGCGGAGGTCAAAGCCAAGGCGGATGCCGAGGCCAAGGCTAAGGCGGATGCCGAAGCCAAGGCTAAGGCGGATGCCGAAGCGAGAGCCAGGGCGGCGCAACAAGCGGTGGACGAGGCAGCGAAGGCCGAAGAACAGCGACGCAAGAAAGCGGAAGAGGCGGCGCGGATCGCTGCGGACGCCGAACGCAGGGCCGCCGCTGAGCAGGCGCAGAAATTCGAGCGCATGCGTCAGCCGCCAGCCAACGACAACCCGGGGCCGTCAGAATCCGCGCCAAACCCCGCGCTTGAACCTTCGGCGATCGACAATCTGCTGAAGTCGCTGGGCGGCGGATAGCTCCACCTGGCCCGGATATTGGCTAGACCGGTTTCATCCCTCGCTTCGCCCAATCCAGGACGTAGAGCCTGAGCGCCGAGGACAGGTTGGCATCGCGCGGCCGGGCCTCATCGACTTCGGCGACGAGGGCGGCGAGAGTCAGTTTGCGTGCGGCGGCGATGGCGACGAGATCGTCGAAAAACGGCTTTTCGAGCGAATAGCTGGTGCGATGGCCGCGAATGGTCACCGAGCGTTTCTCGACCGGGCTCACCGGACCTGACTCATTTCACTTCAAGCATCGGACTTGTCCGAAAAACCCGTCGCATTTTTCGGGTTGAAATCCGGGGAATCCGGATTGCCCAAAACTTCGCGGCGATGGCCGGCGACAAATTTTTCTGCCTTGTCGGCGATCGAACGGTCACGCTCCCGGTCGGCCTTGGAGCGGCCGTGCAGCGCCCGGTTCTGTTCGGCAAGGCGCTCCTTGTCGGCTCGTGCCTTTTGCTTGCGGGCCTGGCGGAGGTTGACGATGTCGGCCATGTCGCGCGGCCTCGTCGGATTACTTCTTGCGGAAGGCGTCGAGCGACACCACTTCGGCGCCCTTAGCGGCGGCGTCGGCCGCGGCCGGCTTCTTTTCGGCCTCAGCGGTCTTCTTCTTCTCGGGCTTTTTCTCGGCAACAACGGCCAGCGGTTCGGAAGCGGGCTTGCCGGCCAATTCCGCTTCTGCCGAGGCTTCCGTCTTCACGTCGAATTCGAGCTCGAAATTGACGGACGGATCGTAAAAGCCGCGCACGGCCGAGAACGGGATTTCCAGCTTTTCCGGCACGTCGGAGAAGGACAGCCCGACCTCGAAGCCGGTGTCGGTCACCTTCAGGTCCCAATACTGGAACTGGATGACGATGGTCATCTGTTCGGGATAGCGCTCGCGCAAGCGGGAAGACACGCGCACGCCGGGGGCGCCGGTCAGGAAAGTGATGAAGAAATGATGGTTGCCGGGGAGGCCGGTGCGCGCGACTTCGGCCAGGACCTTGCGCATGACGCCGCGCAGTGCCTCCTGGGCCAGAATGTCGTAGCGAATGTGGTCGTCGGCCATGTCGCTGTCGGGTTCCGATTGAATCGTCCGCATAGCTGTAATCAAGCTTGAGCGCGGCGTAAACCGGATATAGCTGCCGGCAGGCGAGATGCGAGAGGGCATGCCTCAGATTTGATCGCTCAGGCGCCAGCGAGCGCGCTGTGCTTTTGCGCATCCGCCGTCGGCTGCCGCTTGGCGAAGGCGCGCAGGAAGGTGCGCACGCCATGTGTCGCGGATTGCAGCACTTGATCATCGGTCGGCGTACCGCCGAGCATGAAGGTCGTCTGCAATTCGGCATGGGCGAGCGCCTGGAACTGGCGCGCCGCGACATCGGGGTCCTCGATGTCGAGGAAACCGGCATGGGCGAGGCGGGCGAAACGGGCGGCGATCGCCGGCCATGTCCTGCCCGGTCCCTGTTCGCGCCATTCGGCAAACAACTCGGGATAGCGCTCGCCCTCGGTCTGGATCAACTTGCGCAGGAATTTTCCGTCGCGGTTGCAGATGCAGTTGCGGGTCATGCGCACGGCGAAGCCGATCAGATCGGCCTCGAGATCCTTCGGCTGGTCGGGAAAGGTGGAAATGGTGGCGAAGATACCGGCATTGCAGCGCTCGGTGAGGTCGCGGACGATGGCGACGAAGAGTTTTTCCTTGTCGCCATGGTGATTGTAGATCGTCTGGCGCGAAACCCCGGCTTCGGCGGCAATCATGTCGATATTGGCGCCGGCGAAGCTTTCGCGGCAGAACACCTCGCCGGCAGCCTCCATGATCGAGGCGCGCTTTGCCTCATGGCCGCGTGGCGGGATGCTGTCAGGAGAAACGTCGTGCTTCATGGAAACTATATAGAGGTGATTGACGAATTAGACAAGAGTGTCTAAATTTGTGGACTATCTTAAAGGATTTCCCGCGCAGGAAATCGGAATTTCGTGGGATGGAACGTGCCAGGATTACCCGCCGATCGGCGGCAAACCAGATTTGAGAGAAGCCCGCTATCATGAATCCCCAATTCCTCCGCATCGCGCTCGTGCTCGGTCTGTTGACTGCCATCGGCCCGTTCGCCATCGACATGTATCTTCCGGCGCTGCCTTCGATCGGCGCCGATCTGCAGGCCAGCACCGCTGCCGAGCAGATGAGCTTGCTGATCTTCTTTCTGTCCATGGGGTTTGGCCAGATCGTCGTCGGACCGATCTCCGACATGGTCGGGCGCAAGCTGCCGCTCTATGGCGGCCTCGCCCTGTTCATGGTCGGCGGCATCGGCTCGGCGCTGGCGCCCTCGATCGAGTGGCTGATCGCCTTCCGTTTCCTGCAAGGGCTTGGCGCCAGCGCAGGCATGGCGGTGCCGCGCGCCATCGTGCGTGACCTGCACACCGGCACCGAAGCTGCCAAGCTGATGTCGCTCTTGATGCTGGTGTTTTCGGTGTCGCCGATCCTGGCGCCGCTGACCGGCAGTGTCATCATCGAGAATTTCGGCTGGCGTGCCGTGTTCTGGACGGTGACGGGTGGGGCAGTGCTCGCCACCATCCTGCTGGCGACTTCGCTCAAGGAGACGCGGCCGGTCGAGGCGCGTGCAGGCAGTTCGTTCGGCACCGCGCTCTCGGCCTATCGCTTCCTGCTTGGCGACCGCAACTTCCTTGGCCTGGCGGCCATCGGCGGCTTCGGGCTGGCGAGCTTTTTCGTCTATCTGTCGAGCTCCTCCTTCATCCTGATAAATCACTACGGGCTGTCGCCGTCGGTCTACAGCGTGTTTTTCTCGATCAACGCGGTGGCCTTCATCGGCATGTCGCAACTGACGGGGATGCTGTCCGAAAGGTTCGGGCTGAGGCCGGTGGTTCGGGTCGCGGTGGTCGGCTATGCGACGACGATGGTGGTGCTGTTCGCGGTGATGACGTCCGGCGTCGACCGGCTCGACGTCATGGCGGCGCTGCTGTTCGTCGGCTACGGGTTCCTCGGCCTGGTGATCCCGACGACTTCGGTGCTGGCCATGGAGGAGCATGGCGCGATCGCCGGCACGGCCTCGGCGCTGATGGGCACGCTGCACTTCGCCATCGGCGCGGTCGCCATGGGCATCGCCGGGGTGTTCTTCGACGGCACGCCGCTGCCTATGGTGGCCGGCATCATGCTTTGCGCGGTGATCTCCTTCACGCTGGCCAAGGTGACGCTCGGCCGTGGGCGGCAGGTTGTCGAAGCGCCGGCAGAATAGATGCCTTCCAGCGAGAGCATGAAAAGGCCGGGTCAGTCCCGGCCTTTTTCACGTCTGGGCGCGGCCAGCAAGCCTGCTGCCGTCACAATATCGAGCGGAGATGGGGATCGGAAGGGAAAGTAGAATGGAAGCGGGAGAAGTGGAGGTTTCTGTTGCCAGGTACCTCCGAACCCCGCCTAGAAGTGCGAACCACTAGGGCTTGAATTGAAGCTATCGCACCGCTTACGCGGCGAGACGTGCTTCCGCATAGTTGTCGTTGGCAACTATAAGTTTAGCCCGATAACGGTGGTACAATGCCGGGCAAAAGTACGATCTTTACACCTTCGTCGATCCTATTTCGCCCCCAGCAAAAGCCGCTCCTCGCAGAGCGGTTTTTGGTGGAGGCGCCGGGTACCGCCCCCGGGTCCGAACGGCTTATTTCATCGCCTGTTTATCGCCATAGTCGGTCGAGCCGACGAAACAGATATAGGGACCGATCGTGGAAAATGAAAGGCCCCAATGATGCTTTGTCCGCTGTGTCAAACAGCATGGCGAAAGGCTTGACTTGTCAACGGTCGCAACCGAAGCTTGCGGCGGTGAGGAGTTACCGACTTAGCGCACTTTTTGCGCGCAGCGCGCCACAACCCTCATTGACCGAACCCCGTGGCGCCGACGAGGGGAAAATTTGATGGCCGATTATCTCGCAGACGTGAAGAAGTACGACGCCGCGGCGGATGCCGACGCGGTCGCCAAGATCGTGAAGCATTTGGGCATTGCGCTCAGGAATCGTGATTCCTCGCTGGTTTCCTGCACGGACCCCGACGAACTCGATCGCGTCAAGGCCAGCTGGGTTGCCAAAAAGCTCGGCGTCGACGACGGCGGCAAGGCGGACGCGGCCATCGAAAAGACCTGCAAGGCGATGGAGGCCGACAACACCAAAAGCCGCGTGACCTTTTATTATCTGGTCGCCAAGGAACTGGGCAAGCTCGCCAGCCTCTGACGGTCATCCTGCAGCGGCGGAATGCTGGCGCGATTTCCGCGCCGGCCCAGATGTGGTCGCTTGTTGGGACATTCTGCATTTTGACATGTTCGGCCGGCAGCCAGTCGGTTATGATCGCCGGTAACCCGAATCGAGCTCCCGAATCGAGCAGAAGCCGATGCGCCAGTATCTCGACCTGTTGAAGCACGTGCTTGAAAACGGCGCCGATCGCGGTGATCGCACTGGCACCGGAACGCGCTCGGTGTTCGGCTACCAGATGCGCTTCGACCTCGCGCGCGGCTTTCCGATCACCACCACCAAGAAGCTTCACCTGAAGTCGATCGTGCATGAACTTCTGTGGTTCCTGGCCGGCGACACCAATATCAAATATCTCAACGACCACGGTGTCTCGATCTGGGACGAATGGGCCGACGAGAATGGCGACCTCGGCCCGGTCTACGGCAAGCAATGGCGCTCCTGGCCGGACGGCCATGGCGGCGCCATCGACCAGATTGCCAATCTCTTGAAGGAGATACGCAAGAATCCTAATTCCCGACGGCTGATCGTTTCGGCGTGGAACCCGGCCGAAGTGGAAGCCATGGCGCTGCCACCCTGTCATTGCCTGTTCCAGTTCTATGTCTCGGAAGGCAGGCTCTCCTGCCAGCTCTACCAACGTTCCGCCGATATCTTTCTCGGCGTGCCGTTCAACATCGCTTCCTATGCGCTGCTCACCTTGATGGTGGCGCAGGTCACGGGGCTGAAGCCGGGCGATTTCGTCCATACGCTGGGCGATGCGCATCTTTACGCGAACCATTTCGAGCAAGCGCGCGAACAGTTGCGGCGCACGCCCAAGGCGCTGCCGACGCTATGGATCAATCCGGAGGTGAAGGACCTCTTTGCCTTCCGCTTCGAAGATTTCCGGCTGGAAAACTACCTCGCCGATGCGACGATCAAGGCGCCTATCGCGGTGTGAGCCGCAAACCTCGCGTTTTTTTGCTTTACCGTGTCTCAAATCGCTCGCCGGTGCCGTGTCGTCCGCCCGCGAGCCGTGGCGGTGCCATGCAATGCCGTCGGCGGGTTTTTGGGCTGAGTCTGGCAAAAAGCCTTCCCTTGTTATATTCAGGCGGATATATCGACCGGCAGGGTCGCGCGCCGATCGGATTTCAAAGCCCCGGGAGTTTCATGCTGGTGCGCAACGGTTTCGGATTGAAGGCGGCCGCCATTGGCGGTCTTGCGATATTGATCGCCGCCATGTCGGTTGCCCATGCGGATGACAGGCTGATCGTCTTTGCCGCCGCGAGCATGAAGAACGCACTGGATGCAGTGAACACCGCCTGCGCCGCCGATGTTGGCCAGGTGGCGACCATTTCCTATGCGGCAAGCTCAGCATTGGCCAAGCAGATCGAGGGCGGCGCGCCAGCCGATGTCTTCATCTCGGCCGACCGCGACTGGATGAAATATCTGTCCGACAAGAAACTGACCAAGCCGGATACCGAAGTGAAGTTGCTCGGCAATCAGATCGTGCTGGTGGCGCCGGAGGGTTCGACCGTCGAAACCAGGATCGAGAAGGGTTTTGATCTTGCCGGGCTGATCGGCGACGGCAGGCTTGCGATGGGCGATGTCAAGGCGGTGCCGGCCGGCAAATATGGCAAGGCCGCACTTGAATCGCTCGGCGTCTGGTCCTTGATCGAAGACAAGTTGGCACAGGCCGAGAATGTGCGCGCCGCGCTCAAGCTGGTCGCGACCGGAGAGGCAGCGCTCGGCATCGTCTACGCCACCGACGCGCATGCCGAGCCCGGCGTCAAGGTGATCGGCACCTTCCCGCATGATTCGCATCCGCCTATCGTCTACCCGGTTGCCCAGATCGCGGATTCGAAGGACAAGGATGCGCCAGCATTCCTGAAATGCCTACAATCCGCCAAGGCAGGCGAGCTCTTCAAGGCGCAAGGTTTTACGGTGCTTATGCCGAGCAACTGAGGCACGCCAAAAGATGAATTGGTTGCTGGACCTCACTCCAGACGAATGGAACGCGGTCCGGCTGTCGATCAAGGTGGCGACAGTGGCGATGGTCGCCAGCCTGCCGCCCGGCATATTGATCGCGCTTGTGCTTGCCCGTGGCCAATTCTGGGGCAAGACGCTGCTTAACGGGCTGGTGCATCTGCCGTTGATCCTGCCGCCGGTGGTTATCGGCTATCTGCTGCTGCTCTCCTTCGGCAGGCGCGGCCCGGCCGGGGCGTTTCTGGCCGAGCACTTCGGCATCGTCTTCTCCTTTCGCTGGACGGGTGCCGCATTGGCCTGCGCTGTCATGGGCTTTCCCCTGATGGTGCGGGCGATCCGGCTGTCGATCGAGGCGGTCGACCGCAGAATCGAGGCGGCGGCCGGGACGCTTGGCGCCAATCCGTTTTGGGTGTTCGGAACGATCACGCTGCCGCTGATCCTGCCCGGCCTGATTACCGGCGCGATCCTGTCTTTCGCCAAGGCGATGGGCGAATTCGGCGCAACGATCACTTTCGTTTCCAACATCCCCAACCAGACGCAGACGCTGCCGTCGGCGATCTACACGTTCACGCAGGTGCCGGGCGGCGATGCCGGCGCGCTCAGGCTGACGCTGATCTCGATCGTCATTTCGATGGCAGCACTTGTCGCATCGGAGGTGCTGGCGCGGCGCGTCGGCAGGCGGATGGATATCGAATGACGGTCGTCGTCGACATCAGTCATCGGCTTGGCGACTTCGAGGTCGACGCCCGCTTCGAGAGCGCCGGGCGGCTGACCGCGCTGTTCGGGCCCTCAGGCTCCGGCAAGACGACGCTGATCAACATGATTGCCGGCCTGATCCGGCCGGACAAGGGGCGGATCGAGGCCGACGGCCGCGTGCTGGTCGATACGGATGCGGGTCGGTTCGTGCCCAAGCACAAGCGCCGCATCGGCATGGTGTTCCAGGACGCGCGACTGTTTCCGCATTTGAGTGTGGCCAGCAATCTGCGCTACGGCCGCTGGTTCACGCCGACGGCCGAACGCTATGCGGACATCAAAGCGGTTGTCGACCTGCTCGGCATCGGTGCTTTGCTCGACCGGCGGCCGGCAAAGCTTTCCGGCGGCGAGAAACAGCGCGTGGCGATCGGCCGGGCGCTGCTCGCCAGTCCGAAATTGTTGCTGATGGACGAGCCGCTGGCTTCGCTCGACGAGGCCCGCAAGGCAGAAATCCTGCCTTATATCGAGCGGCTGCGCGACGAGACGAAAATCCCGATCGTCTATGTCAGCCATTCGATCTCAGAGGTCGCGCGGCTGGCAAGCGACGTCGTTGTGCTGGCGCAAGGCAAAGTCGCTGCTTGCGGCCCGACCGGGGCGATCATGCAGCGGCTCGACCTGTTGCCAGCGGAGGAGCGCGGCGAGGGCGGCGCGGTGCTGGATACCACGGTGCTGCGCCACGACGATGTCTTTGGCATGACCGTGCTCGGCTCGGTGGCGGGCGAGATCCGCGTGCCGCTTCTGGCAGTGCCGGTCGGTGCGCCGATGCGCATTCGCATCCGTGCCCGCGATGTGCTGATCGCCACCGAACAGCCGACGGGCCTCAGCGCGCTCAACATCTTGTCAGGCACGATCGTGACGATGGCGCCGGGCGAGGGTCCCGCAGTCGAGATCGGCATCGACTGCCATGGCGCAACCGTGCTTGCCCGGATCACCGAGCAATCGCGGCAGACGCTGAAACTGCGGCTTGGTCGAGAGGTCTACGCGGTGGTCAAGACGGTTAGCTTCGACCCGGCGAATATGAGCGCCGGCCTGCCTGTCGAGGCGGATGGATGACCGGCGGATGATTGTCGCTATATCATTTTGGAATAGCGATAGCGCCGGAGAGCATCTAGGATGGATGGCGGGACTGCGGAGGAGCGAATGCCATCGCTGAGCTTGCGGATAAACCTCGATCCAGAAGGGCGCATCGGGCCGGGCAAGATCGAGCTTCTGGAGCAGATTGCCGCCTTCGGCTCGATCTCGGCGGCGGCGCGCGGCATGGAAATGTCCTACAAACACGCCTGGGATCTGGTCGAGGACATGAACCGGGTGTTCGGCAAGCCGCTGGTCGCGGCGCAGACCGGCGGGAAAAAGGGCGGCGGCGCCCAGTTGACGCCGGCCGGGCTTGCGGTGGTCAGCCGCTTTCGCGCCATCGAACGGGCAGCGGCTTCCGCGGCGGCGGCGCATCTGGAAGCATTACAGGCGGAGATCGATGCCGGGTGAGGTCGGTGGGCGGAGCCTACTCCTCCGGCTCGCCGGGCTTGCGCAGCAGATAGGTGTCCATGATCCAGCCTTTTTTCCGGCGGGCTTCCTCGCGGGTCCTCACGATCTCGTCGCCGACGTCGCCAAGGCGGCCGGAAATGAGGATCTCGTCGGGCGTGCCGAGATAGGCGCCCCAGTGGATGAGGAGGTCGTTGTCGTCCAGCGTGTTGAAGGCGCATTTGCCGTCCAGCATGACGACGGTGCTGCCGGCATTGTCGGGCAAACCTTCCTCGGTGAGCCGGCGGCCGGTGGTGATCTGAACCGCATCGCCGATGCGGTTCAGCGCCATCTTGTGGCTGGCGGCGAGCGCCTGGACGGCAGTGATGCCGGGGATCACCTCGAGCTCGAACGCGACATTGCCTCTCATGCGCACCCGCTCCAGGATGCGCAGCGCGCTGTCGTAGAGCGAGGGATCGCCCCAGATCAGGAAGGCGCCGCAGCCATCTTGCGAAAGCTCGTCGCGGATCAGGCTTTCATAGATCGCGGCGATCGCCTCGTGCCAGTCGTCGACGGTCGAGCGATAGGAGGGCGCTGGCTCGGCCCGCACCGGCACGTCGAATTCGACCCGGCGCGAGTTTGGATTGGTGACGAACCGGTCGCAGATGTGGCGGCGCAGTTCTGCAAGATCGCTCTTCCTGGCGCCCTTGTCGGGAATGAACAGCACATCGGCGCGGTTCAAGCCGTCGACCGCCTGCACGGTCATGTGGTCGGGATTGCCGGCGCCGATGCCGATGACGAGAAGCTTGCGCATGGGCGAACTCCTGCCCGATCGGAGCGTCGGTGTCCAGACGAGCCTGGTAAGCGCCGAGGCGTGCGCGGAAGGGCTTTGAAACTCCACATTGAAACGGCTAGAGCGACGTGCGTCCACTTGGACGCACAAAGTACGCTCTAGCACCTTAAATCCTCGCATCGTGCTTTCCGAAAATCGATTCCGATTGTCGGGCCGATGCGATAGAGTCATAGCGGCATCTCGCCAAGGGAGCTTCCATGTTCCGTTATGTTCTGACCGCCGCGCTGGTGCTTTCGGCCACGCCCGTATTCGCCAATGATTCGATCGCCGAATTGGGAACGGGCGGCCTGATCCTGTCGCGCAGCGACGCGGTCGCCATGGAGAGCGAGGACCTCTTCATCTCACCGGAAAAGGTGACGGTCGACTATGTCTTCCGCAACAACACCGACAAGGATATCAACGCGATCGTCGCCTTTCCGATGCCCGACATCGAAGGCGATCCGAACGAGATGCCGGCAATTCCCGACGGCCAGAGCGATAATTTCCTCGGCTTCGAGGTGACGATAGATGGCGTGGCGGCAAAGCCGCAGCTCGAGCAGAAGGCGTTTGCGCTCGGCATCGACATCAGTGCCGATCTCAAGTCGCAGAACGTGTCGTTCTACCCGTTCGGCAATGCGGCCAGGGCGGCATTGGCGAAGCTGCCGCGAGCGGTTGCCGACGACTGGGTCGACCGCGGCCTCATCATCGAAGACACCGCCGACGACGGTTCGGGCATGAAGTCAGTCTATGTGCCGTTCTGGCAATTGCGCTCGACCTATTGGTGGCGCTCGACCTTTCCAGCCAGCAAGGCAGTCCGCGTCGCCCATCGCTACAAGCCCAGCGTCGGCGGCACCTCCTCGCTCAGCTTCTTCTATGACGGCCAGTTCCAGGGCCAATACGCCGCCTACAAGGCTCGTTACTGCATGGACGCCACGTTCGAGAATGTGATTCGCAAGGCGGCGAAGAGCAATCCCGACGGCACTCCGAGGTATTTCGAAAACCGCATCGCCTATGTCCTGACCACTGGCGGCAACTGGGCGACGGGCTCGATCGGCAAGTTCAAGCTGACCGTCGACAAGGGCGATCCGAAGAACCTGGTCTCGTTTTGTGGCGAAAACGTCAGGAAAGTCGGGCCGACGCGTTTCGAGATGACTGCAGAGAATTTCTACCCTGAGCACGACATCGACATATTGCTGCTGGCACCTTCGGGCGGGAGCGGCGGCTGATGGACGTCGCGATCTATGTCGCCATCGCCGAAAACGGTGTGATCGGGCGCGATGGCGGTTTGCCGTGGCGGCTTTCCAGCGATCTCAAGCGGTTCAGGGCCGACACGATGGGCAAACCTGTCATTATGGGTCGCAAGACCTATGAAGGCATCGGCCGGCCTCTGCCCGGCAGACTCAATATCGTGGTGACCCGCGACAAGGCCTGGCGCGCCGAGGGCGTCGAAGTCGTGCATTCGCTCGACGAGGCGATCCGTCTGGCCAAGGTGCGCGGGCGCTGCATGCCTGGCGCCGACGAAATCTGCATCATCGGCGGCGGCGAGATCTATGCCCAGGCGCTGCCGCTGGCCGACCGTTTGCATGTCACCCATGTCCTTGCCGCGGTCGACGGCGACGCGCATTTCCCGCCGATCAACCCGGATTTGTGGCGCATCGGCCGCTCGCAGGACGTTCCGGCCGGTGAAAAGGATAGTCATGCGACACGCTATTCGGTTTACGAGCGACGCCGCGACGTGCATTGAGAGATGGTAAAGGGTCGCGACGGTCCAAATCGGACGGTGACGACGACCGATCGCGTTGAAAGCGCGCCGTCGCATCCCTATAGAAGAACAACACTGGATTTGCGTCGTCAGGCCGGCGCGTGAGGGAGCGAAAGGACATTCATGCCCTGGAACGACAAAAGCGGCGGCGGCGGCCCATGGGGCGGCGGCAACAGTCCAGGACCCTGGGGGCAGGGACCAAAGGGGCCTAGCGGTCCGCAGGGCTCGCCTCCCGATCTCGAAGACATCATCCGGCGCGGCCAGGACAGGTTGCGGCGTGCTTTGCCGGGTGGCGCTGGCGCCAGCCCAGCCGTATTCGGATTGATTGCGGCAGCGCTTATAGCGCTGTGGGCGTTCAAGGCGGTCTATACCGTGCAGCCCGACGAGGTTGCGGTAGAACTCAGATTCGGCGTGCCAAAAGCGGAGCTCTCCCAGCCCGGCCTGCACTTCCATTGGTGGCCCATCGAGACGGTCGAGACGGCCAATATCGCCGAACAACTCGTCAACATCGGCGGTGGCACGGCCTCCGGCAACGGTTCAGGTCTGATGCTTTCGGGCGACCAGAACATCGTCAACGTGCAGTTCTCGGTGGCCTATCAGGTCTCCGATCCGAGAGCCTATCTGTTCGACGTGTCCGATCCCGACGGCATGCTGCGCCAGGTCGCCGAAAGCGCCATGCGCGAAGCGGTCGGCCGGCGGCCGGCGCAGGACATCTTCCGCGACGATCGCGAGGGCATTGCAGCGTCGGTGCGCGAAATCATCCAGACGACGCTGGACGGCTATAAGGCCGGCCTGAACGTCAACGCGATCTCGATCGAGGATGCCGCGCCGCCGCGCGAAGTGGCCGACGCCTTCGATGAGGTGCAGCGCGCAGAACAGGACGAGGACAAGTTCGTGGAGCAGGCCAACCAGTATTCCAACCAGAAGCTCGGCCAGGCGCGCGGCGAGGCCGCACAGATCCGCGAGGAGGCGGCCGGCTACAAGAACCGGGTCGTGCAGGAGGCCGAAGGCGAGGCACAGCGCTTTATCTCGATCTATGACGAGTACGCCAAGGCGCCGGATGTGACGCGCCAGCGGCTTTATCTGGAAACGATGGAGAGGGTTCTGAAGGATTCCAGCAAGGTCATTATCGAGCAAGGCAGCGGACCAGGGGTCGTCCCCTATCTGCCGCTGCCGGCATTGCAGCAGAAGGCGCCGGCGCCGGTGCTGGGAGGAAACCAGTGATGGCCAACCGTCTTTCCATCATCGCCGTCATAGCCGCAGTCGTCCTGTTCTTGCTCTATTCGTCGGTCTTCGTCGTCAATGCGCGCCAGCAGGCGCTGGTGCTCAGGTTCGGCGAGATCGTCGACGTCAAGAGCCAGCCGGGCATCTATTTCAAAGCGCCGTTCGCCTTCTTCGATGCCGACAGCGTGCAGTTGATCGAAAACAGGGTGCTGCGCTTCGACCTCGACAACATCCGCGTCCAGGTTTCGGGCGGCAAGTTTTATGAGGTCGACGCCTTCATCGCATACCGGATCTCGGATCCGCGCGTGTTCCGCTCCGCGGTGTCCGGCCAGATCGAACTGGCCGAGGCACGCTTGAGGACGCGTCTCGACGCCGCCTTGCGCCGTGTCTACGGTTTGCGCGACTTCGAGGCGGCGCTCTCGGAAGAGCGAGCCGTGATGATGCGCGAAGTACGCGATCAGCTGAGGCCCGACGCCACGTCGCTCGGCCTGCAGATCGAGGATGTCCGCATTCGCCGGACCGATTTGACGGCGGAAGTCTCGCAACAGACATATGACCGCATGAAGGCCGAGCGTCTGGCCGAAGCCGAGCGGCTGCGGGCGCGCGGCAACGAGGCGGCGCAGCGCATCAGGGCGCGCGCCGACCGCGAAGTGGTGGAGATCGTCGCCGAAGCACGCAGAGAGTCTGAAATCCTGCGCGGTGAAGGCGAAGCTCAACGCAGCGCCACCTTCGCGAATGCCTACCAGCGCGATCCAGCCTTCTTCGACTTTTACCGGTCGATGAATGCCTACGGCACGGCGCTGGACAATACCGGGACGACGATGGTGCTGTCGCCGAATTCGGATTTCTTCCGTTTCTTCCGCAATCCCGCCGGCGCGGACACGCCGGCAGCAGCAGCGCCTGGGGCAGCAGCACCTGGTGCAGCAGCAGCGCCCCGTGCACCCGCTGCACCGACAGCGCAGCCAGGCACCGGCCAGTAGCGGCCGGTGCAGGACTTTCTGGCGGCGATAGGCCTGGTTCTCGTCGTCGAGGGCCTGGTCTATGGCGGCTTTCCCGGCCTCGCCAAAAAACTTGCCGGCGAAGTTCTGTCGATGCCGGAGAATACGCTGCGGATCGCCGGGCTGATTGCAATCGCCGTTGGTGTCGGCCTGGTCTGGCTGGTGCGTGGTGGATGACGATGATTCGGGATAACGGAGGATTTATCTTCCGCCGATAGCCATAGCCGCAAACGTGCCGTATTTCTTGCCAACATGGGCTCGACGCAGCGTCTTCGGCGAGCGCTTTTCTTCTCAGAGACACCGGGAGGCTTCTCGATGACATCCAACAGCTTTTTGCGCGCGGCGAAGCGGACGTTCACCGCGGGTGCTGCAGCACTTCTTATCGGCGCCGCTACCGTCCCGTCGCTGGTGACGCCCGCGGCCGCCGACGACGGTCCGGCTTCAGTCGCCGATCTTGCACAGGGCTTGCTCGGCGCCGTGGTCAATATATCGACCTCACAGAGGGTGAAGGGCACGGAAGGTCCGGGCGCGGTGCCGATGCCGCAGCTTCCGGAGGGCTCGCCCTTCCAGGACTTCTTCGACGATTTCTTCAAGAACCGTCCCGGCGAACAGGGCAACCCTTCGCAAAAGGTGCAGTCGCTGGGCTCAGGCTTCGTGGTCGACGCCGAGCAAGGCATCGTGGTGACGAATAACCACGTGATCGCCGATGCCGACGATATCGAGGTGAATTTCTCCGACGGCGTGACGCTGAAGGCGACGCTGGTCGGCACCGACACCAAGACCGACGTGGCGGTGCTGAAGGTCGATCCGAAAGGGCACAAGCTGACGGCGGTGAAATTCGGCGATTCCAGCAAGATGCGCGTCGGTGACTGGGTGATGGCGATCGGCAACCCGTTCGGCCTCGGCGGCACCGTGACGGTCGGTATCGTCTCGGCCCGCAACCGCGACATCAATTCCGGCCCCTATGACGATTTCATCCAGACCGATGCCGCGATCAACCGCGGCAATTCCGGCGGGCCGCTGTTCAACAGCGCCGGCGAGGTGATCGGCATCAACACGGCGATCATCTCGCCGTCCGGCGGCTCGATCGGCATCGGCTTTTCCATTCCCTCGCAGCTGGCGTTGGGCGTCGTCGACCAACTTCGCCAGTTCGGCGAGACGCGGCGCGGCTGGCTCGGTGTGCGCATCCAGCCGGTGACGGACGATATTGCCGAAAGCCTCGGCATGGCGACCGCCAAGGGCGCGCTGGTCGCCGGCGTCATCAAGGGCGGGCCTGTCGACAACGGCACCATCCTGGCCGGCGACGTTATCATCAAGTTCGACGGCAGGGACGTCAATGAAATGCGCGACCTGCCGCGCGTCGTCGCCGAGAGCACGGTCGGCAAGGCTGTCGACGTGGTCATCGTGCGCAAGGGCGTCGAGCAGACCGTGAAGGTGACGCTTGGCCGGCTCGAAGATGGCGAAAAGCTTGCCAGCGCCGAGAACGGCAATACCGGCAAGGACACTGACGACGAGGCGCCTGCCGTTTCGACGGCTTCGGTGCTCGGCATGACCGTTGGCGAACTCAACGACGAGACGCGGACGAAATTCGGCATTGCCGCCGAAGTCTCCGGCGTCGTCATCACCGACGTCGCCAAGGATTCGGCCGCTGCCGAACGCGGCATCCAGGCCGGCGAGGTGATCACCGAGATCGCGCAGGAATCAGTCGCCACGCCCAAGGATGTCATGGACCGGATTGCTGCGTTGAAGGAGCAGGGACGCAAGAATGCGCTGCTGATGCTGGCGTCGAAGAGCGGCGAATTGCGGTTCGTGACGATCCGGATGAATTGAGTCCGGTAAAATCTGCAGCACTTTGATTTAAGGAAAAAGGCGGCTAGCGGGCCGTCTTTTTCCTTGATTGCCAATCCTTGGCTGTCAGCCTGTAGAACACGTGCCGCTTGAGCCTGGCGTGGCTGTCCGGAATGCCGGGGTGGTCGAAATCGCTGGCCGGGTCGGCGGTCATGCCGAGGCGTTCCATGACGGCGGTGGACCGGCTGTTATCCCTGACGGCGAAAGAAACGATTTCCTCGAGGCCAAGGGTTTCGAAGCCATAGGCGAGCCAGGCTTCCGCTGCCTCGGTGACATAGCCATGGCCCCAGAATTCGGGCGCCAGGCGCCAGCCGATCTCGACGGTGCCGGCCGGCAGGAAGGGCAAATGATCGGTGTCGAGGAGGCCGACGAAGCCGATGCATTGGCGCGTTTCGATTATCTCGGCGGCAGCGAAACCGTAGCCATCCTCGGCAATCCAGGCGCGGAACTCGTCCATCTTGGCGTCGGCCTGCGCGCGGTCGCGGCGAAACGGAAAGAATTCCATGACGCGCTCGTCGGAGTTGATGCGGTAGAAGAGGTCGCGGTCGCGATCCTCCCAGTTGCGCAGGATCAGGCGCTCGGTGCGGATCGGCGTCACTCGACAAATTCCTCCCGCCGGTAGCCCTGCAGATAGAGAAGCGCGGTCAGGTCGCCATGGTCGATGCGGAATTTTGCCTCCGCCGCCACGACCTGCTTGGCATGAAGCGCCACACCGGTGCCGGCAAGCCGGATCATGTCGAGGTCGTTGGCGCCATCGCCGACAGCAATGGCGTCGGCGGTCGTCAGCCCGAGGCGCGCCGAAATCTCGAGCAGCGCATCGGCCTTGGCGGCACGCCCCAGGATCGGCTCGGCGACCAGCCCGGTGAAGCGGCCATCCTGCTCGATCAGTAAGTTGGCGCGGTTCTCCTGAAAGCCGAGCATGACGGCGATGCGTGAGGTGAAGACGTTGAAGCCACCCGACACGAGCGCAGTCCACGCGCCGTTGGCGCGCATGGTCTGGACAAGCGCGCGACCACCGGAAGCCAGGGTCAGGCGATTGGCGATGATGCGGTCGACCACGGCAGTGTCGAGACCTTTCAGCAGCGCCACCCGCTCGCGCAAGGCCGGCTCGAAAGCGATCTCGCCTTTCATCGATCGCGCCGTGATGGCGGCGACGTAATCCTTGACGCCGATCTCGTCGGCGAGCTCGTCGATGCACTCCTGGTCGATAACGGTCGAATCCATATCGGCGATAAGGATTTTCTTCCGCCTTCCCTCGTGCCGCTGAATGATGACGTCGACCGGTTCGGGTGCAAGCACCGTGCGCAGGCTGGCGGTCGCTTCAGCGGCTTCGGCCGTCTCGGGCAGAGCGAATTCGCAGGCGATGCCTTCGGCCAGCCAGCGAACAGTGCTTGCGCCGATCGACCGCGACGCCATATTCGCAAGCGCCGGCGACAATGCGCGACCGGCGGGATGGGATACAAGCGTGGCGATCAGCGGCATAAAAAATTCCGGCGGGCAGGCGGGCGAGGGCCGCGTTAAGAACGCGATCCTGATAGCCGGGCCGACCGCCAGCGGCAAGTCCGCCCTTGCGCTCGACCTCGCCGAGCGCGACGGCGGCGTCATCGTCAACACCGATTCGATGCAGGTCTATTCGGTGCTCGACGTGCTGACGGCGCGGCCAACTGCTGCCGAACTCGCTCGCGTCCCGCATTTCCTCTACGGGCATGTCCATCCTTCCACCGCCTATTCCACCGGCGCCTGGCTGCGCGACCTGATGAAGCTCATCGACGACGGCACGTTCGTCGAACGGCCGGTGATTTTCGTCGGCGGTACCGGGCTTTATTTCCGCGCGCTTGCCGAAGGCATTTCGGAAATGCCCGACATTCCGCAGTCGATCCGTGATCGCTGGCGCTACGAACTCCAGGAGCAGGGCGCAGCCAAGCTGCACCGCATCCTGCTGCGCGAGGATTCCGCAGCCGGCATGATGCTGAAGCCGACCGACGGCCAGCGCATCGTGCGGGCGCTGGAGGTGCTCGACGCATCGGGCCGTTCCATCCTGGAATGGCAGGCGGCGCGCGGCCGTCCACTGATCGACAGGGTCAGCACGCGCTTCCTTGTGATCGAGCCCGACCGGGCGGAGCTGGTGAAGCGGATCGAGGCGCGGTTCGACCGAATGCTGGAGAAGGGCGCCATCGATGAGGTCAGGCGGCTGGCCGAGCTTGGCCTCGATCCTGACTTGCCGGCGATGAAAGCCATCGGCGTTCGCGAACTCCGGGCCGCAATGGCCGGCGAGCTGAGTTTTCCCGAAGCGATCGAGCGCGCCAAGATCGCAACGCGACAATATGCCAAGCGCCAGGCGACCTGGTTCAGGCATCAGCTGGGTCCGGAATGGCTGAGATTGCGCCTTGGTGATCGTGTGGGATCCACGATCTCGGATACCCTTTTCAGTGCAACCTGAAAAGTTGACTTCAAGAGAAGACTTCCCGTTGAAGTTGTCCTAATTAACCCTCCGTAAGGCCGTCGATGCCATAACGTCTTTAGGGTTTTGCAACGGGGAGCAGATGCGTTTTCACAAGGCGGAATCAGCCTTTTTCGTCTTCATCTTCGTGATCCTGGCCGCCGGCCTGGTGACGCTTCACGCCTATGGGCTTCTGCAGGCGCTCGCGGCGGAGATCACTACGCCCGCCGGGATTGAGGAGACCGTTTATCTCAACAAGCTGTTGTTTGGGACCGGCGTGCTTTTGGCGACTGCCCTGTTCTTCGGGATTTTCTTCATCTACCCGCTGATCCGCAAGCAGGCGACGGAAGAAGGCAAGCTGCGCGCCATGACAGTTTCGCTCAGCGCCCGTTCGGAAACGCTGGAGCATGCGGCGCTGACCGACGGCCTGACCGGTATGCAGAACCGGCGCTATTTCGACGATGCACTGAAGGAATATCTCGAGGAATTCCGTCGCATCGACAAGCCGGTCGGGCTGATGATCCTTGATCTCGACCATTTCAAGCAGGTGAACGATACCCACGGTCATGACGTCGGTGACGAGGTGTTGCGGGCGGTCGCCAATTGTCTCAAGGACATGACGCGTTATCACGACGTGGTGGCGCGCCTGGGTGGCGAGGAGTTCGCGGTGGTCACGCCCAACATGGATGCCGAACTGCTATCCAAGTTCGCCGAGCGCATCCGCAAGGCGATCGCCAATATGTCGATACTGTCCGGCAATGTCCGGCTGAAGATCACCACCAGCGTCGGCCTTGCCGTCTGGGATCGCAAGGAAACCGCCGAAGAATTCTATCGCCGCGCCGACCGCCAGCTGTATGAGGCCAAGAGGCAAGGCCGAAACCGCGTCTGCGCCTGAAATCCCATGCTTGGCGAAATCTCGCGTATTGCCAATAGTTGACATCTATTGCTAGATCGTGCTGTCAACCTATTATCTCGATAGGAGGCCACCATGCCAAATTACGCTCTCAATGATCACTACGAGAACTTCATCAGGAAGCAGCTCGAATCCGGCCGCTACAACAATGCCAGCGAGGTTGTGCGTGCGGGCCTGCGCATGCTCGAGGATTTCGAGGCGGAGCGCGAGAAGTGGCTCCGCGAGGAGATACCTTCCCGCTTGGCCGAGTTCCAGCAAGATCGGACGAAGGGTATCCCGGCCGACACGGTCTTTTCCCGATTGGAAGGGCGTCACCGCGCGAACCTGGCCAAAGCCAAATAGGGGATGGATTATCAGGTCGTCTTTCATCCCAAGGCGGAGGCAGAGCTACAAGGGCTCTATGACGATATCGCGGAACGAGCCTCGCCCACCATCGCCTGGAATTTCGTTGCCGGTGTCCGCGACCATTGCCTCGGGCTCTCGACGTTCCCGCAACGGGGCACCGAGCGGCTGGAGGTCATGCCTGGTCTGCGCATTATCGGCTACCGGCGCACCGTCAGCATCGCTTTCGCCGTCGACGGCGAGCGGGTGCTGATTTTGGGCATTTTCTATCGCGGCCGGAACATCACGCCGGAATTTTTCGAAGAACGTCTTTAGACGCCTGGCGCCGGCCCCTAAACCCTCTCGCCATTTTTTTACTGGCCGCCTCAATCGTTCTGCGGGCGCAGGCCGAAGGTTGTCGGCCTGAGGCCATAGCGCAGGTCGAAATCGTCGTCGGGTTGGACGCGGGGGGTGGGCGGCTTGCGATAATCGGGATCGCCGGCCTGCCGGCTCGAATCGACGGCTTCGGCGAAGGCCATCGCCTGCTGCGGCTTTGGCACGTTGCGGAGCCTTTCGACGATCGCCACCAGATCGACATCATGGCCAAGCTCGGAAGGCAAGGCTTGCTCGCGCTTGGCGGTGCCCGGGATCAGACCCTCGGACAGTTTTTCGAATTTCATTCGCATGGTCGTCGCCACGCCTTCACCAAAGGCGATGGCTTCGCGCTGGCCCATCGAAGACAGGAATGCCAGTGTCGAGGCCGAGGAATCGGCGATCGCCGAGCGGATGATCGCCTGGTCCTGCTCGTTGGCGAGCCGCATGGCAAAAAAGGTCGAGCACTGCGACAGGATGGTGGGATCGAGTTCGCCCGGGCGCTGGGTGACGATGCCGAGATAACAACCATACTTGCGGCCTTCCTTGGCGATGCGCGACAGCGCGTGCCGGGTCGGCGCGAAACCAAGGCGCGGATCGGCCGGCATGTAGCGGTGCGCTTCCTCGCACAACAAAAGCAGCCGCAGCCGGCCTTCGCTCCACAGCGCCAGGTCGAAGGCAAGACGCGCCAGCACCGAGCAGACAGAATTGACCACTTCCGAAGGCATGCCTGCCATCTCGAAGCAGGTCACCGGGCGCCCGTGATGCGGCACGCGGAAGATGTTGCCGATCGTCTCGTGGATGGTGTCCTCGATCAGCCGCGAGTTGAACATGAAGCGGTAGCGCGGATCCGAGGCTGCCGATTCGATGCGCGTCTTCAGCGATTTGAGGGTGGGACGGTCGTTCTTGCTTTCCAGCAGTCCCATGCGCTCATCGATCTGCTTGATGAGATCGACAATGCGATAGGGCACCGGCGTGTCCGCGGTCAGCGCATCGCTGCCGCGCCTGAGATAGGTGCCCGAATTGGGATTGCGATAGAGGTTTTTGGCCGCCGGAATGAGATCGCGCAAGGCGTCGACCTCTTCCGGCACGGTCTCTCGACCGCGAAACAGCACTTCGGCAAACTCCTCGAGCTTGAACATCCAGAAGGGCAGGTCCAGCGTCGTCGAATCGACCTTGACGCAATGCTCTGGCAAGGACGCGGCGAACTCGTTGTGCGGATCGAGGATGAGAACGCGCAGGTCGGGTCGAGCCGCGAGCGACTTGCGCAAAAGCAGCGAGACGGCGGTGGATTTGCCGACGCCGGTGGTGCCGACAATGGCGAAATGGCGCGCCAGCGTGTCGTCGATAGCGATGTTGGCGTCGATCGCCTCATCCTGTGACAGCGTGCCGATGGTGATCGAGTGACGCCCGGCGAGGTCATAGACCGCCTGCAGGTCGCGGCTGCGGATGCGGTGGGCAATGGCGCCGATATGCGGATAGGCGGTGATACCGCGGTCGAAAATCGGTTTGGCGCCGGGCTCGGCGCCGTCGCGCACTTCGCCGATGAGTTCGATACTGACCTCGATCGGGTTCTGGCCCTCATCGTGCCAGGCGCGATCCGACTTGCCGACTGCGTAGACCAGCCCGACGGTTCGCGTGTTGCCAAGGTTGATGGAGATCATCTTGCCGACGCTCCAATGGCCGGTGACAGTGCCGACGAAATCGGCGGCATGGGCGCTGATGATGGCGCGCGCGCCGTCGCACTGGACGACATTGCCCAGAACGCGCTTGTCGCTCTGCTCCGCCTTGCGGCGCTCCTGCAATGTCGGCTCTCCGACGGAGGCGTCGCGGTCGATGAACATGGACAGGCTGTTTCCCATTTCCCCTTCCCATTTCCCCAGGGCAATCGACCTTACACCGACGGGGTTAAGGTGGGGTGAGGTCGGATGGTGTAGGGACCATTAAGCCGGTCGCGAAAATTGAACCGACTGGCATCGGGCCTTCCCGGTGACAGCCTCTAATCTCTATCCCGCGTGATACACCTGCTGCAGCCCGTAGACCGGCGTCGCGATGCCCTCGTGCCGTGCTTTCAACTGCAGCGACAGGAACTGCGAATAGTGGCGTGACTGGTGCAGATTGCCGCCGTGGAACCACAGCGCTTCCTGTTGCGTCGGCTTCCACATGTTGCGCTGCTCGCCCTCCCAGGGACCGGGATCCTTGGTGGTGTTCGAGCCGAGCCCCCAGCATTTGCCGACTTTGTCGGCGACCTCTTTCGAGATCAGCTCCGCCGCCCAGCCGTTCATCGAACCGTAGCCGGTGGCATAGACGACGACATCCGCCGGCAGCTCGGTGCCGTCGCTGAGCAGCACCGAATGTTCCTTGATCTCGGTCACGTCGACGCCGCTCTTCAGCTTGATGGCGCCGTCGATGATCAACTGGGAGGCGCCGACATCGATATAGTAGCCGGAACCGCGCCTGAGGTATTTCATGAACAGGCCCGAGCCGTCGTCACCCCAGTCGAGCATGAAGCCAGCTCTTTCCAGGCCCTCGTAGAAGGCGGCATCACGCTCCTTCATCTTCTCGTACAGCGGAATCTGGAATTCATGCAGGATCTTGTAGGGCAGGGAGGCGAAGATGAGATCGGCCCTGGCCGTGGTCATGCCGTTTTGCACGGCCTGTTCCGAATAGAGGGCTCCGAGCCCGATATCCATCAGCGTGTCGGATTTGACGATGTGCGTGGTCGACCGCTGCACCATGGTGACGTCGACGCCGGCTTCCCAGAGTGCGGCGCAGATATCATGCGCGGAATTGTTCGATCCGATGACGACGACTTTCTTGCCAAAATAGCTGTCTGGACCGGGATGTTTCGAGGAATGGTGCTGATCGCCCCTGAAATTCTCCATGCCTTTGAACTGCGGGATGTTGGGCCGGCCCGACATGCCGGTGGCCAGCACCAGCTGCTTGGGCTTCAGCGTGATGTCCTTGCCGTCGCGATGGACGACGACCGTCCATTCCTTGTTCTGATCGTCATAGGTGGCGCTCTTGGCCTCAGTGGAGGACCAATAGTTCAGCTCCATGACCTTGGTGTACATTTCCAGCCAGTCGCCGATCTTGTCCTTGGGCGAGAAGACCGGCCAGTTCTTCGGAAAATCGATATACGGTAGATGGTCGTACCAGACCGGATCATGCAGGCAGAGCGACTTGTAACGCTTGCGCCATGAATCGCCGGCACGCGCGTTCTTCTCGACGATGATGGTCGGCACGCCGAGCTGCCGCAGCCGGGCACCGAGCGCGATGCCGCCCTGGCCGCCGCCGATGATCAGCGTGTTGGGCTGACTGACAAAGCCGAGGTCGGCGGCCTCTTTCTCGCGCTCCTCTTTCCAGGTCGGCCGGTTTTTGCCGTGACCGTGCTTGGCGCCTAACGGCCGGGCGAAGCCGGCGGGTTCCTCATGGCCCTTCAGCTCGACCATGGTGGTGAGCAGCGTCCAGATCTTGCCGTTCTTCAGCCTGATATGGCCGAAGCCGCGCGCAACCTCGGTTTCGAAACTGATCCAGCCTTCTAGCAGCCCGTCGCTCTCTGTGACGTCTTCGCCTGTCGCAAGCGCCCAATTCGATGGCTTTATCTTCGCCAACTGGCTCATCAGCATATCGCGCACCTGGTCGCGACCTTCCATGGTCTTGATGTTCCAGGTGAAGGTCACCAGGTCGCGCCAGTAGCAGTCTTCCTGAAAGCACCCGACCACTCCGTCGAAGTCGCCGACGGCGAGCGCTGCGCTGAATTGGTCGAGCAGGTCGGACAGTTTCTTGGCTGGAGCCTTGTCGAGCATCAATTTCCTCCCGTGAAGTCCTGGTCGTCATCGCGGCTTGCCTGACCCTCCCAGGCCGGTCGACCGGGAGTATCGCGGCAAACTGTGCGCCGCGTCACGTCGTCAAATAGTTTGGCGTGGTTTCAATGGCTTATCGGGATGATCGAGGACCTTTGCTACAGGATGAAGTGGCCAAGCTGGAAGTTCCTATAAAGCGGCAATGACTCCGAACCTGCTTTGGAAATAAGCGGGTCGACGGTCGAGCCAGGGACGAGAGCTGAGAAACCGAAAGGGTATCCGCTTCGGCCGTTGCGGGCGCAAAGCCAACCCAACGAGGCGAGGGCAGGGTGATGGCGGCGATCTTGAATTGCCCCCTTTATGGTGGCATATAGTGCCATGGAGAAGCGGCGGCCGACTTATGATCTTGATGCCATCAAGGCGGCAATCGGATCGATCGAGACGCTGGCCATCACAACCTCAGCCTTGCGGCACGCCACAAGTCTCGGCTTTGAACGTGCCGGCATCGTCGAGGTGATCGGGAGCATCGAGCGGAAAATGTTCTTCAAGTCGATGACGACTTTCGCCGATCACCGTGTCTGGCAAGACGTGTACCACGTCCCGGCCAGGGGTTTGGTTCTCTATGTAAAATTTCAGGCGGATGTCCTGACAGAATTCACCGTCATCTCGTTCAAGGAGAAATGATCATGGCAGGGCGCGAGAAGATATTGTCCGACACGATGATCTCCCCGGAGACTGGTGAGACGCTGACGCGTGGCGTCCGGCCGTTCATTGTCGAGTACAAAGGGGAAAGCGCTACAGTCGACCTTCCGGGCTACTATCCGGCCGAGGAGGGGGACGGCGTGCACGTCGGCAAGGATATGAGTGTTGTCGACGAGGCGCTGCGCAGCCTCAAGGAAAAGATCGACGGCGTGCCGGCGCCGGCCACCATCCGGCGGATCCGCGCCAAGCTGAAATTGTCGCAGCGGGACGCCGGCGCGCTGTTCAAGGTGGGCGAAAACGCTTTCGACAAATACGAACGCGGCTTGGTCGAGCCGAGCGGTCCCACAATCCAGCTTATGACGCTTCTCCAGAAACATCCCGAACTTCTGGACGAGTTGCGGTAGCGTTTTTGCCCGATGGTCCGGGTTCGCAACGATTACTGCCGGCGATCGAACCGCAGCGGTGTCTTTTGGCGAAAATAGCTGGCTCGGTGCGATGACAGACACCCGGCGCGTCTGATATGGCCGGGTTCAAGCTTCTGGCGTCTTTCATATTCGCCGTTGACAGCGGCGCAAAACCAATTCTATTGTCCGCCACCATGAAAACGGCACTCATTCTCGTAGTAGGAAAGCGTGTGGGCAAGGCGGTGTAACCGCCGGGCGAAAACCTCCCATGCGCAGACACAGGCTCCCTCGGGGGCCTTTTTTATTGGCCGAAACACGACTAAACGACCAGCAATCGCCCGATGGCGGACAGTACGGGACCAGACCGATGAGCAGTGGACAGAACGAGCGGCGCGAAATGACCGGTGCCGAAATGGTGGTGCAGGCGCTGAAGGACAACGACGTCAAGCACGTTTTCGGCTATCCGGGAGGCGCGGTTCTCCCGATCTATGACGAGATCTTCCAACAGGACGAGGTCGAGCACATCCTTGTCCGTCACGAGCAGGGCGCCGGTCATGCGGCGGAGGGCTATGCGCGCTCGACCGGCAAGGCCGGCGTCATGCTGGTGACCTCGGGGCCGGGCGCCACCAACGCGGTGACGCCGCTGCAGGATGCGCTGATGGATTCGATCCCGCTGGTCTGCCTGACCGGTCAGGTGCCAACCCCGCTGATCGGCTCGGACGCCTTCCAGGAGTGCGACACGGTCGGCATCACGCGGCCCTGCACCAAGCACAATTGGCTGGTGAAGGACGTCAACCAGCTCGCGGCGATCATCCACGAGGCCTTCCACGTCGCAACGACAGGACGTCCCGGCCCGGTCGTCGTCGATATCCCCAAGGACGTGCAGTTCGCCAAGGGCACCTATGTGCCGCCGCAGACGGCGCCGCGCACGAGCTATCAGCCCAATGTTCAGGGCGACCTGGAAAAGATCAAGGCGGCGGTCGAGCTGATGGCCAGCGCCAAAAGGCCGATCCTCTATACCGGCGGCGGTGTCATCAATTCCGGTCCGGAAGCCAGCCATCTGCTGCGCGAACTGGTCGACCTCACCGGCTTCCCGATTACCTCGACGCTGATGGGGCTTGGCGCCTATCCGGCATCGGGCAAGAACTGGATGGGCATGCTCGGCATGCACGGCACCTATGAAGCCAACATGGCGATGCATGATTGCGACGTCATGGTCTGCATCGGCGCGCGCTTCGACGACCGCATCACCGGCCGGCTCACCGCGTTCTCGCCGAATTCGAAGAAAATCCATATCGACATCGATCCGTCGTCGATCAACAAGAACGTCCACGCCGATGTGCCTGTCATCGGCGATGTCGGCCGGGTGCTGGAGGATCTGGTGCGGCTGTGGCGGGCGACCGCCAGGGCCGACAAGAAGGCGCTGCACCCATGGTGGGAGCAGATCGCGAAATGGCGGGCGCGGGATTCGCTTGCCTACAGGATGAACCACGACGTCATCATGCCGCAATATGCCGTGCAGCGGCTCTATGCGCTGACCAAGGACATGGACACCTACATCACCACCGAGGTCGGCCAGCACCAGATGTGGGCGGCGCAGCACTATCATTTCGAGAAGCCAAACCGCTGGATGACCTCCGGTGGGCTCGGCACGATGGGCTACGGTCTGCCGGCGGCGCTCGGCGTGCAGATCGCGCACCCGGATGCGCTGGTCATCGACATTGCCGGCGACGCCTCGGTGCAGATGACGATGCAGGAGATGAGTGCCGCGGTGCAGTACGAGGCGCCGATCAAGATCTTCATCCTCAACAACCAGTATATGGGCATGGTGCGGCAGTGGCAGCAGCTTTTGCACGGCAACCGGCTCTCGCATTCCTACACCGAGGCGATGCCGGATTTCGTCAAGCTTGCCGAAGCCTATGGCGGCCACGGCATCCGCTGCGAGAAGCCGGACGAGTTGGACGACGCGATCAGGGAAATGATTTCGGTGAAGAAGCCGGTGATCTTCGACTGCCGGGTCGCCACTCTTGCCAACTGCTTCCCGATGATCCCGTCGGGCAAGGCGCATAACGAGATGCTGCTGCCGGACGAGGCGACCGACGAGGCGGTGGCCATCGCCATCGACGCCAAGGGCAGGGAACTGGTGTGACAGTCAGCCGGGGCAGGGCTGTCGGAAGAAGCCGTGCGGAAACAGAGAAACAGCTCAAAAGTTTGAATCGAGAACCATGTCATGAACGCACAGCTTCAACCGACCGGCTCGGCCTACTTCCTCGCCAAGGAAACGGAAAGACCGGAAATCCACACGCTCTCCGTGCTGGTCGACAATGAGCCGGGCGTGCTTGCGCGGGTCATCGGCCTGTTTTCCGGACGCGGCTACAATATCGAGAGCCTGACCGTTTCCGAAACCGAGCACGAGAAGCATCTGTCGCGCATCACCATCGTGACCCGCGGCACGCCGCATGTGCTGGAGCAGATCAAGCACCAGCTCGAGCGCATCGTGCCGGTGCACCGTGTCGTCGACCTCACCGTGCGCTCGCACGAGCTCGGCCAGGAACGGCCGCTGGAGCGGGAACTCGCGCTGGTGAAAGTGGCCGGCACCGGCGAGGGCCGCGTCGAGGCGCTGAGACTGGCCGATGCCTTCCGCGCCAGCGTCATCGACGCCAACACCGAGCATTTCATCTTCGAGATCACCGGCAAAGGCTCCAAGATCGACCAGTTCATCGCCATCATGAAGCCGCTCGGCCTCGTCGAGATCTGCCGCACCGGCGTGGCGGCGATGAACCGCGGCCCGCAAGGGATGTAAACCGTCCGACGCCATGGCTCCAACGCTCTATCGCCGCCTGTTTGTTGGCTGCGGTCGTGAGCGGCCTTTGTGCGCCGGACCTAAAAAGACAGTATTGCTGACCTACTTGGGAGGAAGCCATGAGTCTCGATGCATTTCTTTTGCTTCTGGTCTATGCCTTCGTGACTTCGATCACGCCGGGCCCGAACAACTTCATGCTTTTGGCTTCCGGCGTGAATTTCGGTTTTACCAAAACCATTCCGCACATGCTGGGCATCAGCATCGGCTTCCTCGTGCTGTTGCTTGCCGTCGGCTTCGGTCTTGGCGCGGTGCTGACTGCGTTTCCGGCTCTCCACACCGCACTGAAGATCGCTGGCGGCGTCTATCTGCTCTATCTCGCCTGGAAGATCGCCATGGCGCGTACGCTCGGCAGCAAGAGCGAGGCCAAGGCGCGACCGATGCGCTTCATCGAGGCGGCAGCGTTCCAGTGGGTCAATCCCAAGGCGTGGGTGATGGCGATCACCGCCATGGCCATCTATGCCGTTCCGGAGCATCCGTTTCTGTCGGTGGCGCTGGTTTCGATAGCCTTCACCGTCGTCAACCTGCCGAGCGTTTCGGTGTGGGCAGGTTTCGGCACGGCGCTGCGGGGTTTTCTGTCGGATCCGCTGCGGCTGAAATGGTTCAACATCGCCATGGGCGTGCTGCTGGCAGCGACGCTGTGGCCGATGCTGCGGTAGCTGCTGTTTTTATTGTGCACTGCACATTAAATCTTCGTAATGCCGGGTTTTGGCCCTTTATCGCCTTCTGCGCCCTCTATCTATCTGGTGAAACCGCGGCACGAGGCTGCGAGTTATACCGAGCTATGACCACCGATCCACGGCGTGTCGGATGGAAGGTCTTTGACGATGCGTGGAAAGATCGTGCTTGCGATGCTTGCGGTCGCCTGCCTTGTCGCGGCCGGGCTCTATCTTTCGCCCGCGGCAACGGACAAGGTCCGGCAGATGCTGTCAGCGGGTCAGCCGGCGCCTGACACACCGGCGGCCGCCGCGAATGCCGCACGTCCGACCACGGTGGTTGCCGCCACCGCTTCGACGGCCGACTTCCCGATCCGGCGCTACGCCATCGGCTTTGTATCCTCCCCGGCCGTGGTCAGCGTGAATGCGCGGATCTCGAGCCAGATCACATCGATCGCCGTCAAGGACGGGCAGATGGTGAAGGCCGGCGACCTTCTGTTCTCGCTGGACGACCGCGCGCTGAAGGCGCAATTGGCCCGTGACCAGGCGACGCTCGCCAAGGACCAGGCGCTGCTCGCCAGTGCGACGGCCGATCTCGAGCGGGCCAAGGCCCTTGTCGCCAGGCAGGCCGGCCCGCAGCAGGCCTATGACCAGGCGATCGCCGCGCAAAAATCCGCCGCGGCCACGGTCGATGCCGACAGGGCGACGATCGACGCGGACGAGGTCCAGCTCAGCTTTGCTACGATCACGGCGCCGATTTCCGGCAGGCTGGGTGCGGTCAGCGTCGCGATCGGCGATCTCGTCACCACCAACAGCGGCAGCAGCACGTCGACCCCACTGGTGACCATCACCCAGATGGACCCGCTGCGAGTGAACTTCAATCTTCCGGAAAGCGATCTTGCCCTTTTGCACAAGGCGCTGGCGGCGCCAAGGCAGGGCACAGTCACGCTGACCAGGGACGGCGACCCGACTGCGATCGGCAAGGGGACCCTCGATTTCGTCGATTCCAGCGTCGACACCGCCTCCGGCACCATTGCCACGCGGGCCAGCGTGCCCAACCCTGACCTTTCGCTGTGGCCGGGCCAATATGTCAATGTCGTGCTCGATGCCGGCATCATGCGGCAAATGACCTCGGTTCCCACGGTTGCGGTCCAGCCAAGTCAGAAGGGGCCGTTTGTCTATGTGATCAAGCCGGACAACACGGTGGAGGTGCGGCCCGTGCAGGTCGCGCTGACCGAAGGCGACAACAGCGCCATCGGCGAGGGGCTGAAAAGCGGCGAAAATGTCGTCATCGAAGGCCAGGCAAAGCTGAAGGACGGCGCGCCGGTCCGCGAAGGCGAGGCCGGTGATCAGGCGTCGCCCAGGGTTGCCGAGGCCGGCAGGGCCGGCGGGACGCGGCCATGATCTCCGAATTCTGCATCCGCAGACCTGTCGCCACCCTGCTCATGTCGTTTGCGCTCGTGCTGGGCGGGCTGTTCGCTTACAGGTTCCTGCCGGTGGCCGCTCTGCCGAGCGCCGAGTTTCCGGTGGTCAACGTCTCGGCCTCGCTGCCCGGCGCCTCGCCGGAAACCATGGCGACCTCGGTGGCAACGCCGCTGATCAAGCAGTTTACCACCATCGCCGGCATCGATTCGATCTCGACCACCAACTCGCTCGGCTCGACCTCGATCGCCATCCAGTTCGTGCTCAACCGCGATATCGATGCGGCCGCCGCCGACGTGCAGGCGGCGATCGCGCGAACGCAGCGGCAATTGCCGCCCGAGATGACCAGCCCGCCGAGCTACCGCAAGGTCAATCCGGCCGATGCGCCGATCCTGCTGATGTCGCTGGTCAGCGACACGGTTCCGCTGACCGATCTCGATGCCTTTGCCGAGAATGTGATCTCGCCGTCGCTGTCGACGATCGAAGGCGTGGCGCAGGTCTCGATCTTCGGCCAGCAGAAATACGCGGTGCGCGTCCAGATCGATCCGACGGCGCTCGCCGCACGCGGTATTTCGATCGACCAGCTGCAGACGGCGATCGCCTCGGCCAACAGCAACACACCGCTCGGCGTGCTGCAGAACGACAAGCAGCAGCTGACGATCACCGCCAATACGCAGTTGAACAACGCGGCGGGATTTTCCAACATCATCATTGCCACCAGGAACGGCCGTCCGGTGCGGCTCGGCGACGTGACCCGCGTCATCGATTCGGTCGAGACCACGACGACGGCAAGCTGGTACGACGGCACCCGCGCGATCATCATGGCGGTGCAGCGTCAGCCCGATGCCAACACCGTCGACGTCGTCGACCGGGTCAAGGCGATGCTGCCGTCCTTCCAGGATCAGATGCCGGCGGCCGCCAGCATCCGGTTGCTCAACGACCGCTCGACTTCGATCCGCGAGGCGGTCGACGACGTGCAGTTCACATTGCTGCTCACCGTCGCGCTGGTGGTGATGGTGATCTTCCTGTTCCTGCGCCGGGTAACGGCGACGATCATCCCGGCGGTGGCGGTGCCGATCTCGCTGATCGCCACGCTCGGCGCCATGTTCCTGTTCGGCTTTTCCATCGACAACATCTCGCTGATGGGGCTGACGCTGGCGGTCGGCCTTGTCGTCGACGACGCGATCGTCATGCTGGAGAACATTTTTCGCCACATGGAGGAGGAGGGACTCTCGGCCTTCGACGCGGCCCTCAAGGGCGCGCGCGAAATCGGCTTCACCATTATTTCGATCTCGATCTCACTGGTCGCTGTGTTCATCCCCGTGCTTTTGATGGGCGGCGTGATCGGCCGCATCTTCAACGAATTCGCGGTGGTGGTGACGGTCGCCATCCTGGCCTCGATGTTCGTGTCGCTGACGCTGACGCCGATGCTGTGCTCGCGGCTTTTGTCGGTGAAGGCCGAGCGCAAAGCGGCACAGGGCGAAGGTCACAGGCACAATTCCTTCATCCGGGGTTATGACTGGCTGCTGACCCTTTGCCTGCGGCACAGTTTCCTGGTTCTTCTCGTCTTCGTTGGGACGGCCGCACTGTCGGGCTGGCTGATCCAGATCTCGCCGAAGGGCTTCTTCCCGCAGGAGGATATCGGCCAGATTTCGGTGACGACCACCGCGCGCCAGGACATCTCGTTCGACGCCATGGTGAAGCTGCAGGGGCAAGTGGCCGATGTCTTCACCCATTCACCCTATGTCTCGCATGTCGGGTGGTCGGTGGGCAGCGGCGACAACGCACTCAACCAGGGCCGGCTCTATGTGCAATTGAAGGATAAGGACCAGCGCCCCGATCTCGACAAGGTGCTCTCGGATCTGCGGCGGCAGCTGGCCAATGTCCCCGGCATCGAAACCTTCATGCAGCCGGTGCAGAACCTGCGGCTCGGCGCGCGCGCTTCGGCCAGCGCCTATCAGCTCGTCGTGCAGGGCCTCGACATCGGCGCGGCGGACAGCTGGGCGCAGAAGCTCACCGACGCGATGGCCGCGGATCATGGCGCCTTCACCGATGTCACCAATGACTTGCAGAACAACGCCCTGCAGGCGTCGCTGGTGGTCGACCGCGACAAGGCGGCGACGCTCGGCGTCGACACCGATACGTTGCGCTCCAGCCTCTATGGCGGTTTCGGCACAGAGCAGGTCTCGACCATCTTCGGTTCGGCCGACAGCTATGAGGTGATCATGGAACTCGACCCGAGGATCGAGTGGTCGCCAGAAAGGATGCTGGCGATCAAGGTGAGGACGGCCAGCGGTAGCCTGGTGCCGCTCGGCGCCTTCGCCCGCGTCGATCGGACCGCCGGCGCCTTGACCGTCAATCAGCTCGGCCAGCTTCCGGCGGTGACCATCTCCTACAATCTGCCGCAGGGCGTCGCGCTCGGCGACAGCGTGAGCCGCATCGATGCGCTGAAGGAAAAGATCGGCATGCCGGCGACGATCTCGACCACATTTTCGGGCACAGCGAAAACTTTTCAGGATTCGCTTGCCAACCAGGGCCTGCTGATCGCCGGCGCGATCCTGACCATCTACATCGTCCTCGGCATCCTATACGAGAGTTTTATCCATCCGCTCACCATCCTGACCGGACTGCCGTCGGCGGTGCTCGGCGCGCTTGTTGCACTGCGGCTTGCGGGGATGGACCTGTCGGTGATCGCGGTCATCGGTATCCTGATGCTGATCGGCATCGTCAAGAAGAACGGCATCATGATGATCGACGTCGCGCTCGAACTCAGGCGCGAGGGGATGTCGCCGCTCGGTTCCATTCACAAGGCCTGCCTGATGCGCTTCCGGCCGATCATGATGACGACGCTGGCGGCACTGATGGGCACGATCCCGATCGCGCTCGGCACCGGCGCCAGCGCCGAACTGCGCCAGCCGCTCGGCGTGGCGGTGGTCGGCGGCCTCGTCGCTTCGCAAGCGCTGACGCTGTTCGTCACGCCGGTCATCTATGTCTACATGGAGCATTTTTCGGGCTGGCTTGTCGGGCTGTGGCCAAAGCGCCGGGACGAGCAGGCCGAAGCCGTCGACCAGTCGTCGCTGTTCGAGGGCGGAGAAGCATTGCAGGGCGCGCCGCAGAAGGCGGCAGCCGAATAGAAGCCGACGGGCTGGCCCAAGCCGCGGCGCTTGCGGTGGAACGCTTGCAGCCGTAAATTTACGGCCATGTCCCACGACCATGATCACGACCACGACAACGAGCTTGATCCTTTTGCCGCCCGGGTGCGCGCGCTGGAGACGATCCTCACCCAGAAAGGGCTGATCGATCCGGCCGCGATCGACGTGATCGTCGACAGCTATGAGACAAAAATCGGCCCGCGCAACGGCGCCAAGGTGGTGGCGAAGGCGTGGGTCGAGCCGGACTTTGCTGCCCGGCTGAAACGCGACGCGACGGCGGCGATCGGCTCGCTCGGCTACACCGGCCGGCAGGGCGAGCACATGCAGGCGGTGTTCAACACGGCGGACACGCACAACCTCGTCGTCTGTACGCTGTGCTCCTGCTATCCGTGGTCGGTGCTCGGCCTGCCGCCGGTCTGGTACAAGGCACCGCCCTATCGTTCGCGCGCGGTCATCGATCCGCGCGGCGTGCTCGAGGAATTCGGGCTGACCTTGCCGGCAACGACAAAGATCCGGGTGTGGGATTCGACCGCCGAGCTGCGTTATCTGGTCGTGCCGATGCGGCCGAAGGGTACCGACGGCTGGAGCGAGGAGCGGCTGGCGGATCTGGTGACGCGCGACGCGATGATCGGCACCGGACTGGCGCGGGAGCCGGCATGAACGGGCCGCAGGATCTTGGCGGACAAATGGGGTTCGGGCCGGTCGCACCCGAAAAGGACGAACCCTGTTTCCATGCCGCCTGGGAAAGGCGGGCGCTTGGCATGACCTTGTGCGCCGGCGCCATGGGCGCCTGGACCATCGACGAGAGCCGGCATGCGCGGGAATCGCTGCATCCTGCCGACTATTATGGCTCGAGCTATTATGAGATCTGGATCAAGGCGCTCGAAACCTTGCTGAAGCGACATGGTTTTGTCAGCCACCGCGATCTGGCCGCGGGCAAGGCGGTCGACCCTGCCGCGATGCCAAAGCGGGTGCTGAAGGCCGAAAACGTGCCTGATGTGTTGGCCAAGGGCGGCCCATGCGACCGGCCGATCGCCACGCCGGCCCGGTTCAAGGCGGGCGATCTGGTGCGCACGAAGAATTTCCATCCGACCGGCCACACAAGGCTGCCACGCTACGCACGCGGCAAGCAGGGCGCCATCGAAGCGGTGCGCGCTGGTTTTGTCTTCCCCGACACCAATGCACATGGCCACGGCGAGAACCCGCAATGGGTCTATACGGTGGTTTTCGACGGCGCCGAGATCTGGGGCGAGGGCGCCGACCCGACGCTGACCGTGTCGATCGACGCCTGGGAGAGCTATCTTGAGCCGGCGTGAGGCGAAGTCAGCTACCGCCATGCTGCCGGCGGGCGTCGAGGCGCCGGTATTCGCCGAGCCGTGGCAGGCGGAAGCCTTTGCCATGACGGTTGCGCTGCACGACAACGGCCTGTTCTCCTGGAGCGAGTGGGCGGACGCCCTGTCCGCCGAGGTCAAAAAGCCTGGTGCCGCAAGCGATGGCCACGATTATTACGAGCACTGGCTGGCAGCGCTGGAAAATTTGCTGTCGGCAAAAGGGATTGCCGGCAAGGGCGAAATCGATGCGCTCGCTGCCGCCTGGGAACGCGCCGCGCATGCAACGCCGCACGGCAAGCCGATCCTGCTCGATAACGATCCCAGCTCGACCGAAGGTCGTAGCAGCCCGACCGGCTAGTTCCTCTGCACAGTAATTTTGACATTTTGGGCCGATCGGCAGCGACCGTCGACAATTCTCTCCGACAATTTCAGTGGCAAATCGCAAACCTCTAGGATTGGCTGAAACGTCCCCCCTTCGTCATCCCAGGGTCTGCGCCGCGTCGCTTCACTCCTTGCTTCGCCCTGGGATGACGAAGGCGTGGTGGCTTATGGCTAATTGCAAACCCTTGAGATTGGCAGGAGGAGATCGGTCGGCGGCAACCATCACCGCCTCCTTTCAGACTCAGTCAAAGAACCAGTGCAAAGGAACTAGGTCATGGCGGCTCGACTTCGTTCTCTTTGCGTTCTGATCTCTGCCTGATAAATTGCGTCATTGGCAGCGGTGCGGCCCGCCGCCGATGATCGTTGCGCCTTGTCTTTCCCTCGCGAATCCGGTCTCTCGCGCTGATGGAATTCTCTCCTCAACAGGACGATGCGCTGAAGGCGGTCGCCACCTGGCTCAAGACCGGAAAGCCGCAGCTGTTCCGGCTGTTCGGCTATGCCGGCACCGGCAAGACGACGCTGGCGCGCTATTTCGCCGAGCATGTCGACGGCCAGGTGCAGTTCGCCGCCTTCACCGGCAAGGCGGCGCAGGTGCTGCGTTCCAAGGGCGCGGTCAATGCCCGCACCATCCATTCGCTGATCTACCGGCCGAAGGGCGAGGAATCGGTGGCGGACGAGGTGACCGGCAAGACCTCGATGTCGCCGACCTTTTCGCTCAATCGGCAAAGCCCGATCTCGCGGGCCAAGCTCGTCGTCATCGACGAATGTTCGATGGTCGACGAGCAGCTTGGCCGCGACCTCATGAGTTTCGGCACGCCGATCCTGGTTCTCGGCGATCCCGGCCAGTTGCCGCCGATCTCGGGCGGCGGCTTCTTCACCGAGCATGAACCGGATATTCTGCTCACCGAGATCCACCGGCAGGCGCGCGACAACCCGATCATCCGGCTGGCGCTCGACGTGCGCGAGGGCCGCGAATTCATGCGCGGCGACTATGGCGCGGCGCAGGTGATCGGCAAGGAAGACGTCACCCAGGAACTGGTGCTGAAGGCGGACCAGGTGCTGGTCGGCACCAACAGGACGCGGCGTCGCTATAATCAGCGGCTGCGCGAGCTGAAGGGGTTCAATGCCGACTATCCACAGGCCGGCGACAAGCTCGTCTGCCTGCGCAACGACCCAGCCAAGGGACTGCTCAACGGCTCGCTGTGGAAGGTGATGACCTCGTCGCGCGAGACGGTGAAACCCGGCATCAATCTGCTGGTCTCACCGGAGGAGGACGATCCGGATCGCGGCGTCGCCAAGATCAAGCTGCTCAAAGCGGCGTTCGAGGACCCGGACGCCGACATTCCCTGGCAACAGAAAAAACGCTTCGACGATTTCGACTATGGCTACGCGCTGACCGTGCACAAGGCGCAAGGCTCGCAGTGGAACGAGATCGTGCTTTTCGACGAAAGCTGGGCGTTCAAGGAAACCCGCCAGCGCTGGCTCTACACGGCAATCACGCGCGCGGCGGAACGGCTGACGATTGTCAGATAGGCCGGTCGAGCAGCCCCCATGGGTTCGGAATCCGGGACTGGCAGGGATCGTATTGCGTCAGCGTGGGGCCAGCGGTCTGGCGCCGAGCCATTCCCAGGCGGATGCTTCGTCCCTTGCCGCAAAATGCCTGAGCTCGACAGGCGAGGAAGCAGGCAGCAAGCTCTGTGCGTTGGGTACCCAGTTCGGCTCGCCGAGCGCAGCGCAGCGGCCGACATGCTCCACGGCATGGGCCGTGCCCTGTTCAAGCGTTTCGTTCGACACATCGGCCCAATCGACGCCTTCATGGTCGATCAGGCGCACCAGCACGTCGATTCTCGGGTGCAGCGCGTAGGCCGCCTCCAGCAATCCGAACAGGTTTTCCGCATCGGCCGCCGTGACATGGCCGACGACGTCGATGGCGAACAGGTCGTCGCGGTCGGTGTCGATGCGGCGAACCGCCGGCACGTCTTCAAGATAATTCACGGGTCTTCCTCTTGCTGGATATTATACCTCCCTCTGGAACACCGGAAACCCCCTGTCTGTTCCCGCCAAAGGCGGTATAGATGGCCGCGATTGTATCCGGACCCGAGAAGCCATGCCTGCAAAGCTTTCCGTCAATCTCAATGCCATCGCCATGCTGCGCAACCGGCGCGACCTGCCGTGGCCAAGCCTCATCGGGCTCGGGCGCTTGGCGCTGGCCGCCGGCGCGCATGGCCTGACCGTGCATCCGCGGCCCGACGAGCGGCACACCAGGCATTCCGACCTGCCGGAGATCAGGGCGCTGATCGACGACGAATTCCCCCAGGCAGAGTTCAACATCGAGGGCTATCCGAGCGAGGATTTCCTGGCGCTTGTGGAAAAGCACCAGCCGGAGCAGGTGACTCTGGTGCCCGACGACCCTGCCCAGGCCACCTCCGACCATGGCTGGAACTTTGCCGCCGAGGCGGCGTTCCTGACACCGATCGTCAAACGGCTGAAAAAGGGGGGCTTTCGCGTGTCGTTGTTTTCCGACCCGGATCCATCGGGCATCAACGCCGCGCGCGACACCGGCACCGACCGGATCGAACTCTACACGGGGCCATATGGCCGCTATCATTCCGATTCGGCAAAAGCGGCGACTGAGCTGGAAAGATTGGGAAAAACCGCGGATGCCGCGCTTGCCGCCGGGCTTCAGGTCAATGCCGGCCACGATCTGGTGGTGAACAACCTGCCGGCACTGGCAAAGCGCATCCCGGCATTGGCCGAAGTGTCGATCGGACATGGGTTGACAGCCGATGCGTTGGAGTATGGCATGGCCGGCACGGTCAAAAGATTCCTGAAGGCCTGTGGGTGGTAGAGATGGAAGCCTCGCTTTGCGGACATGGCAGCCATCACGTTGGGGCACTTGATATTGCATCGCAGCAGGCGTAGAGCACCGCGCGCTTATCGGAGTGTCGTCCATGGCCCTTACCAACAGTGGTAGTGAGGCAGAACCAGTCGAACAATCCAGCCATCCTGAGGTCGAAAAGCACAGCACCAAGGTCTTGATGCTGGGCGCTCTCGGCGTGGTCTATGGCGATATCGGCACCAGCCCTATCTATGCGCTGCGCGAAGCACTGCATGCTTCGTCCGGCACCGATCCGCGCAGTGCCGTCCTGGGCATTCTGTCGCTGATCGTCTGGGCACTGACGATTATCGTGACCATAAAGTATGTCGCTTTCGTGCTTCGGGCGGATAACAAGGGCGAGGGCGGTACCCTGTCGCTTATGGCGCTGGCCCGGAAAGCCTATCCGGCGGGTTCCGGCATCATTCTTGTCATCGGTCTGTGCGGAGCCGCACTGTTTTTCGGCGACGCGATCATAACGCCGGCCATTTCGGTGCTTTCAGCGGTGGAAGGGCTAAGCGTCGTGACCCCGGCGTTCGATCCATATGTGGTTCCCATCACATTGGTGATCCTTGCCGTCTTGTTCGCCGTGCAGCGCTTCGGAACCGGCAGAGTGGCCTCGGTTTTCGGGCCGGTGACGGGGCTCTGGTTTCTGGCGATCGGCATTGCTGGATTGGTGCACATCCGCGACGACCCATCGGTGCTTTTGGCAATTAACCCCTACTATGCAATCGTCTACCTTGCGGAAGCCAAAGCGGGCGCATTTCTCACCGTCGGCGCGGTTTTTCTGGCGGTTACCGGTGCCGAAGCGCTTTACGTCGATCTCGGACATTTCGGTCGCCGTCCAATCGTGCTGGCCTGGTTCTGGATCGTCTTTCCCTGCCTGCTGCTCAGCTATTTTGGGCAAGGCGCATTCGTTCTTGCTCACGGCGGCGTGCCCGACAATCCGTTCTTCCAGATGCTGCCGGATTGGGCGCTGATCCCGATGGTCGGGCTCGCAACAGCGGCGACCGTGATCGCCAGTCAAGCCGTCATCTCCGGGGCGTTTTCGCTGACCCGGCAAGCGGTGCAGCTCAATCTTCTGCCCAGAATCGAAGTTCAGCACACTTCCGAGATGCAGCTCGGTCAGATTTACATGCCACGCGTGAACCTCATTCTCGCGCTCGGCGTGATGCTGCTGGTCGTCGGCTTTGGCAGTTCGAGTTCGCTGGCTTCCGCCTATGGAATTTCGGTGACAGGCGAGATGCTGATGACGACGATTTTGCTGTTCGTGGTGATGCGGTGGCAATGGAAATGGCAGACCGCGCTCGCTGCGGCGCTGGCGCTGCTGTTTGGCACGATCGACACCGGCTTCTTTCTCGCGAATATCGCGAAATTCATGGAAGGCGGATGGGTTTCAATCGCCGTCGCCTGCATCATGGGGCTGATCATGGGGACCTGGATACGCGGTAGTCGCTATCTGTTCGACAAGACGCGCAGGAACGAGATTCCGCTCGATTTCCTTGCCGCCAATTTGTTGAAGAAGAAACCGCAGCTGGTGTCCGGCACCGCCGTGTTCCTGACCAGCGATCCGGTCAGCGCGCCGACCGCGCTGATGCACAGCCTGAAGCACTACAAGGTGCTGCATGAACAGAACGTCATCCTCTCGGTGGTGACGGCGCAGCAGCCTGTCGTGCCCGACAGTGACCGGGTCAAGATGGAAACCATCAACGAACTGTTCATGCGGGTGACACTGACCTTCGGCTACATGGAACAGCCCAACATTCCGCGTGCGCTGGCGATCTGTCGCAAGCAGGGCTGGAAGTTCGACATCATGACGACGTCCTTCTTCCTGTCGCGGCGCTCGCTCAAGGCGTCACCCAATTCCGGCATGCCGGTGTGGCAGGACAAGCTGTTCATCGGCCTGGCGCGCACGGCAGCCGATGCGACCGAGTATTTCCAGATCCCGACCGGACGTGTGGTCGAGATCGGGACGCAGGTGGCTATCTAGGGCATGCCGATATTCAGGTGAGGCCGCATCGGCCCGAAAATCGGAATCGATTTTCGGAAAGCACGATGCGTAGATTCAAAAGTGTTAGAGCGTACTTTGTGCGTCCGAATGGACGCACGTCGCTCTAATGTCTGCGAACGGCGGGTTCCTGCGCTTCCGGTGCTCACGTACCCGAAAGTACGCTCCGCTCCGGTTCTCGGAACCCACCATTCTCGACTCGGTCTGACCTGAATCTCGACATGCCCCTGAACACGGCCGACTTCAGCCGGCCAGAGCTGCCTTGTTGGCTTCAAGAAACTGCTTCAGCGATTGCGGTTTCCTGCCCGACAGCGTCTCGATCGCGTCGGTCACCATGCCGATGCGGCCGGAGCGCGTGTTGGTGTCGAAGGACGTGACGATTGGGGCAAAGCCCTCGGGAACGCCGGCAGCCTTCAGGCCCTCGGTCAACGCCTCGTCCGAAAGCTGGACGACCTCGATCGGCTTGCCGGTGACGTCAGTCACCAGTGCCGCGATCTCGGCGACGGTATGGGCCTGCGGACCGGTCAGCGTGTATGTCGTGCTTTCGCTGGCGCCGGAGGCAAGGCCGGCAGCGATCGCCGCGGCCATGTCGTCGCGGGCGCCGTGGGCGATACGGCCGTCGGCTGCGGATGTATACCAGTGTCCAGAGGCAATGGCGTGCGGCAGCGACATGAACAGGTTTTCCTGATACCAGCCGTTGCGGAAGATCGTGTAGGGGATGCCGCTCGCCTTGATCGCCTGCTCGGTCCCGTAGTGATCGCCGGCAAACAGCACCGGCGATCCCGGCTCAGGATTGGGCATCGAGGTGTAGAGAAGATGCGAAACGCCGGCCTGCCCCGCGGCTGCGACGGCATTTTCGTGCTGCTTGAGGCGCTTGCCGCCAAGGTCGATCTCGCCGGTCGAGACGATGAGGACCCTGTCGGCGCCCTTGAATGCCTCGACAAGCGACGCCGCATCATCGAAATCGGCTTGCCTGATGATGACGCCGCGCGCTGCCAGCCCGGCGAGGTTTTCCGGATTGCGGGTGGCGGCGATGATCCGCGCGGGCGGAACCTTGAGCGTGTCCAGCAGATGATCGACGACGCCGCGGCCGAGCTGGCCGGAGGCGCCGGTGACGAGAAGAGTATCGGTCATGGGAAATCCTGTCGTTGCGCCGGAGCGGCGGGTGCTTACATAGGTCTCAAAAAGAGACCAGCACTAAAATAGGAATTGACCGAGCCCCGTAAAGAAGGCAGTTTTGCGGGAGGTAGGCAGGCGCAGGGAACCAGCGATGGACAGCAAAGTCGTCAGTCTGAGGTCGAAGCTCGAGATTTACAAAGCGAGCAGCGGCGGCGGCAACCTTGCCGACTGTCCGGTGCGCGACGTGATCCAGGGCATCAGCAGCAAATGGAGCTCGCTGCTGATGATGGCGCTGGCCGAAAAGCCGTACCGGTTCGGCGAATTGCGGCGGCTGGTGCCCGACATTTCACAGCGCATGCTCACCCAGACGCTGCACGATTTGCAGCGCGACGGTTATGTCCATCGCGAGGTCTTCCCGACCAAGCCGCCGAGCGTCGAATACAGTCTGACCGATCTCGGACGCTCGATGTTCGGGCCGCTGCATCAACTGCTCCAATGGGCCGAGCTCAATCATGGCGCTGTGCGCGCCGCGCGGAACGCTTTCGACGCTGCCAACGCTTAACCAGCCCCAGAATAATGGATGGGTGGCTGGAACCATGATCGATCCGTTGCGGACCGGTATCAAGGAAGCGCAGTGGCCGCCTCGTTGCGGCGGATGAGTTTCGAAAGGTGCGAATCCTTCGCTTGCAGGAATGCATGAAGGCGCTGTGGATAGTCCGGGGTGACAGCGTCCTTCACCGACGGGCGTTGGTGCAATCGCTTTCGCCAGGCCTCGACACGCGGCTTTCCGCTCAGGACGCCGAAATCGCCGATCCGATCGAAGGCGTCGAAATAGCGGAAGATTGGTGCATAGACGGCATCGACCAGTGAAAAGCGCTCGCCGGCAAACCATGGCCCAGCCCGGCCAGCCGCCAGTTCCGCTTCGAGACGATCGAACATTGCCGACAGAGCTTTGCTTTCGGCAAGAAAGGCGGCCTCGGTCGGCGCGGAATAGAATCGACCAATGGCGTTGAGGATGGCCGAGCCGAACTCGATCCAGGCGCGATGCCGGGCGCGGGCCAGCGGGTCGGCAGGGTGGAGTGGGTTGGCCAGCGTTTCCTCGAGAAATTCGAGGATGACTGCTGATTCGAAGATCACCGTTTCCTCGCCATTCTGCGGCACACGCAGCAGCGGCACCCTGCCGAGCGGCGAAATCGCCTTGAACCAGGCCGGCTTGTCGGCGAGATCGACGGTGATCCGCTCGAACGGCACGTTCTTTTCGGCGAGCGAGATCGCTGCGCGCTGCACATAGGGACAAAGGTGGTGGCTGACGAGAACCAGCTTGGCGGTCATTTCATTCTCCCCAGACGTAATTCAACGCGCCGTCCTCGACGCGGGTGGAGAGGAACATGAGACGTGAGCCTTTGGACGCCGGGCCTTCGATCCGCTCCCCGCTCGCCATGTCGAACGAGGCGCCATGCCACTGGCAGACGAGCTTACCGTCCTTGCAGTCGAGCGGCCCACCGAAATGCAGGCAGACATTGGCGGCGGCGCGGATACGGTCGCCGCTGCGGTAGACATGGACTTCACGTCCGAAGAATGGAGCGATCAGGCTGCCCGTCTCCGGGATGTCGGCGATCTTGCAGATTTCATGTTTCATGGCAGTGCTCCGATATGAATGCAATTGCATTTATATAGATGCATTTGCATCGAAAGTCAAGCTTGATGCAATTGCATCTATCGCCTATGCTGCAATCATGACGAAGAAAGCCGACCCTTCGCCCGCGGCCATCAAGGCCTGGGCGCGCCTGATGCGCATTTCGCGCCAGCTGGTGGAAAGAGCCGAAGACGCGCTGAAGGACGCTGGCTTGCCGCCGCTTGCCTGGTACGACGTGCTGCATGAGCTTGCCGAAGCCGGCGAGGGCGGCTTGCGGCCGTTCCAGCTGATCGAGCGCACGCTGTTTGCGCAGTACAATGTCTCGCGGCTACTGGCGCGGCTCGAAGCGGACGGGCTGGTCGAGAAGCTCAGGGTTGCCGATGACGGTCGCGGACAGACTATCCGCATCACCGGCAAGGGGCGCGAGATGCGCCGCCGGATGTGGGCCGTCTACGGACGATCGATCGCCGAGCTGGTCGGCGAAAAACTCTCAAATGATGACTTGGAAACCTTGTCGGTCTTGCTGGGGCGGCTGCGTCATCCGATGCCGGAGTGATGTGGTCCCGCTGGCGCAGAAGGATTGCAGCCTTCAGGCACTGCCCCAAAGAAATGCCAGTGCCGCCAGCACGCCAAGCATGACGCGAACCAGATGCAGATTGCCCCATTTGACGATCAACGCCCGGGCCTGCGGATTGGTGGCGGCCGCGTCCATCGCCTCCAGCAACCGGTTTGTCGGCATCATTGCGATCAGCGTCCATGGCCATGGCAGGATGATCAGCACCGCCCCGATGAGATGGCCGAGACTGCCGGTCTGCCACCAGGCAACGACACCAAGAACACAGGCGACGACGGCAATCGACGCCTGCATGGCGGCGCCGCGCTTGTAGGAAGGCTGCCATTCCTGCAGCAGTGCACGGTCGTCGAGGCGAAGCCGCGCTGGTTGCTCGGCGACGCTGATGTAGATGGCGGCGCCCGCGAAAGCGGCGGCAACCGTCAATGCAAGCAGGCCGACGAGCATTTTTCTCTCCGCGACAAATCGTTCGAGCGGTGGCCGTTCCCCGAAAGCGTCAAAAAGCGGAGATAGGGCTTGCACAGGGTCCGACAATACGGCATAGACGTGCCGAACCGTAACGTACGGTACTGCCCTGGCCGCCGCCATCATCGAGCAGGAAAAGAGTTTGTTGCAGGCAAGCGTCGACATCGACACTGGCGAAGCGCTGACGGAGCGGCAGAAAGCCGTGCTCGACGCCGCACTTCGCCTGCTGGTCGAGGAGGGCGATCAGTTGACCATGACCGCCGTGGCGCGGCGGGCGAGCTGTTCAAAGGAAACGCTCTACAAATGGTTCGGCGATCGCGACGGGCTGTTGACGGCAACGGTGCAATGGCAGGCCTCCAAGGTGCGGGTGGTGCCGGTCGACGGCAAGGGGCTCACCCTGGCTTCGCTGACGGTGAGCCTCGCACGTTTCGCTTCGGACTGGCTCAAGGTGATTTCGAGCGACACATCGATCGCGCTGAACCGCGTCGCCATTGGCCGGGCTGGCTCGGGGAACGACGATCTTGGCGCCATCGTGCTGGAGAACGGCCGCTTCGCGCTGGCCAGGCGCCTGAAGCCGGTGCTGGAGGCCGGCCGGCAGGCCGGGCTTCTCGAGTTCTCGGATGCCGAAGCGGCATTCCGCACCTTTTTCGGGCTGGTCGCCCGTGACGTGCAGATCCGCCTGCTGCTCGGCGACCGGCTGGAAATGACTGATGCGGCGATCGGCGGCGATGCCGTCCGGGCGACGCAGCAGTTTCTCGCTCTTTACCGAGCAAAAACCGGGCCGCAAGGCCCCCTGGAGCCAGATGATTTCAGGTCAAGTCGACCTGAAATCTGAATCCGGCTCTAAATCAAAGAGAAGCATGATGTCGTCCGAGAACCGCTTCACACTTTTCGGCATCATGCTCTGAATTCAAAACGGGAAGGAAGAAAAATGCGTGTCTATTACGATCGCGACGCCGATCTCAATCTGATCAAGGGCAAGAAGGTCGCCATCATCGGCTATGGCAGTCAGGGCAGGGCGCATGCGCTCAATCTCAAGGATTCCGGCGTTAAGGATATCGCCATCGGTCTCAAAGCCGGATCGGCAACCGCCCAAAAGGTCGAGGCCGACGGGCTCAAGGTGATGAGCGTGGCGGAAGCCGCCAAATGGGCCGACCTGATGATGATGGCGACGCCGGACGAGCTGCAGGCCGACATCTACAAATCCGAGATCGCGCCGAACATCCGCGATGGCGCGGCGATCGCCTTTGCCCACGGCCTCAACGTGCACTTTGGTCTGATCGAGCCGAAGGCCTCGGTCGATGTCGTCATGATCGCGCCGAAGGGACCCGGCCACACGGTGCGCGGCGAATACCAGAAGGGCGGCGGCGTGCCGTGCCTGGTCGCGGTCAACCAGGATGCTTCGGGCAATGCGCTCGATCTGGCTCTGTCCTATGCCTGCGGCGTCGGCGGCGGCCGTTCGGGCATCATCGAAACCAATTTCCGCGAGGAATGCGAAACCGACCTGTTCGGCGAGCAGGTGGTGCTGTGCGGCGGCCTGGTCGAGCTGATCCGCGCTGGCTTCGAGACGTTAGTGGAAGCCGGCTACGCGCCGGAAATGGCCTATTTCGAGTGCCTGCACGAGGTCAAGCTGATCGTCGACCTGATCTATGAAGGCGGCATCGCCAACATGAACTACTCGATCTCGAACACCGCCGAATGGGGCGAGTATGTTTCGGGCCCGCGCATCATCACCGCCGAGACCAAGGCCGAGATGAAGCGCGTGCTGAAGGACATCCAGACCGGCAAGTTCACCTCGGAATGGATGCAGGAATACCGCGCCGGCATGTCGCGCTTCAAGGGCATCCGCCGCAACAACGACAGCCATCAGATCGAGGAAGTCGGCGCCAAGCTGCGAGCGATGATGCCGTGGATTTCCAAGAACAAGCTGGTCGACAGGGCCAAGAATTAATCGAAATCCACACTTTTTGTCTTTGCGCAGAAAGGCCGGCGGAGCGCTCCGTCGGCTTTTTTTACATAAAGGCCGTGTGGTTAGCTGGTTGGAGAAAGCCCGTTCAGGGGATTTAGCCGTAGTGCCAGTGAGGCTTTGGCTCGGTGCCGGTGAACATCACGCCGATGCGGTCCTCGCGGCGCCAGCGGACCACTGCCTTGTAGGCGATGCCGTCGGTCGGCACATAGAGCAGGAACTCTTCGGGCACGCGGGCGTCGATCGAGACCTTCAGTTCGGCGCCGCCGTCATGCATGTTGCGCAGCGTGCACGTGACCTCGGACCTGGTCATGCCGGTCAGGATCGTCGCGCCCTTGAAGACGCGCTGCCTGCGTTTGTCCCGGTTTTCGTCTTCAGCCATCGCGCATAATCCCTGGTGCGATCGGCAGGATAATTAGGCCCGCCTGATAAACATAGCGTTATCGTCGCGCAGAAAAGGACGCAAAGGGCTCCAGAAGAAGGTGGTCAGATTGAAAAACGGCGCCGCGAGCGAGCGGCGCCGTTTGAGTTCATCGATCGCACCACTCAGCTAAAGGGCGACCAGCACTGCTGGCGCGGACCGCCATAGGGCTGGAACGTGTTGTCCCAGGCGCGATAGGACCGGTAGCGGTCGTAGCACCAGCGGACATGGGCGCTGGAAAGTCGTTCCGTGCGATACTGACGCCGAGGCGGGTAGTAGCGCGGCTCGTAATAGCTCGGCCCACTGTAATAGTTGTAGGCGGGCAGCCCGAGACCCAAGCCGAAATAGATCGCGGAATCGTTGAAGTGACGGCGGTGATGACGACGGTGGCGCCAGCGCCGGTCGTCATGATCACGCCATCTCCATTCGTCGCGACCGCGCCATCTCCGATCATCGCCACCGCGCCACTCTCGCGCGCCGTGCCGATTGCGCCAGCGCCATTCGCTCCGCCTGTCGTTGCCGCCGGCCCAGCTTTCGCGGACAGGCACAATCTCGGGGGCGACGGCGTTGGCCGGCATCGGCAGCGCGGGTTTGGCAATTGGCCCGGCGAACGCGGGGGCCGACAGGCCGGCCAGCAGACCCAGAGCCAGCAGCCCGGATCTGACAGAAAAAGAAAAGAGCGGGTTCATTGCACTCTCCAAGAGATCAGGCCCCACGCCCGGCGAGGAAGAATGTCATTCATGCAGCTTCGCGCCTGAACGGAGGATGAACGGAAAGGTTTCGTCAACCATGGCGGGCAGGGCGGGCCCTTGTTTTCGGCCGCGCTTGTGGGCAAAGGTCACCGCCATGTCGCTGCGCCTCGCTACCTTCAATGTCGAAAACCTGATGAACAGGTTCGATTTTTCCGGATACCGCAACCAGCTCAACGAAGATCGCACGCTGGCGCTCTTCGACATCCAGAGCGAGGCCGAATACAAGATGCTGGAGCAGGCGCGGGCGATCGCGCAATCAGACGATACGCGGCAGCTGACGGCATTGGCCATCGCCGCCACCCGCGCCGACATCATCTGCATGCAGGAGGTCGACAATATCGAGGCGCTGAAGGCTTTCGAACACGGCTATCTGTTCAAGATGGTCGGGCATGGCTACCGCCAGAAATACACCACCGCCGGCAACGATTCGCGCGGCATCGACGTCGCCGTGATGATGCGCAACGAGACCGCGCAGGGCCAGCCGATCGAATTCGTGCGCATGACAAGCCACGCCTATGTCACGTTCGAGCAGTTCGGCCTGCACACGCCGGAGCTGGCAACGTTCGGGCATCAGGCCAACCATCGCATCTTCCGGCGCGACTGCCTGGAAATCGACCTTACCGTCGGCGGCGTGCCGCTGACACTCTATCTGGTGCATTTCAAGTCGATGGGCTCGCCGCGCAACGGCCTCGACGGGCGCCAGGCGACGATGCCGCTGCGCATGGCCGAGGCGCAAGCGGTGCGCCGGATCATCGAGGAGCGTTTCGGTGGGGATCACGCCGCCGACAATTACTGGGCGATCTGCGGCGACATGAACGACTATCGGCAGCGCGTAAAAATCTCCGGCGACACCTTTGACGGCTACCGCTTCGAGGTGATCGACGAGAGCCAGTCCTGCCTCAACGTGCTCACCGCCGGCGGCTTTTGCGAGAATGCGGTCGAGCGGCGCCCGGAGATGGACCGTTGGACCTTATACCATACGCGCGGACCGCAAGAGCGGCATCTCTGCCAGCTCGACTACATCCTGTTGTCGAAGGCATTGGCGGCCAGGAACGCGACCGCCGTTCCCGACATCATCCGCAACGGCCAGCCCTGGCGCACGATTTTTCCGGCAGGCCAGGAGGTGGACCGGTTTCCGCGTTGCGGCTGGGACCGGCCGAAGGCGTCGGATCATTGTCCGGTGGCGATCACCCTTGAAACGGCCTGAGGATCGTTTTCGTTGAGCTTCGACCTGCCGCGCAACATCATCCTGCCGGTCGACGCCGTCGACGTCAGGCTCGACCCCGGCCCGCATCCGTTCGAGCGCGACAATGCGCAGGCGATCGCCGAGAATTGGCGGCGCGAGACCGCAGCCAACCCGGCGCTGTTCGACGGCACCGTGGTGCTGCTTTCGGCGCTCCGCTATCGCGACAACAGCCTCGTCGGCCGCTGCCATGCGGTGCGCTACTCGACCTTCATGCTTTGGCGCGGCAATCGCCAGGTGGCTGGGGCCGAGCACGCCTATGCCCATGCCATGCTGGTCGCCGGCGACAATGCGCTGGTGGCGATCCGCATGGCATCGCACACGGTCAATGCCGGGCGTGTCTACTTCGCCGCCGGCTCGTTCGAGCCAACCGATTTCCGCGACGGCCTTGTCGATGTCGACTTCAACATGATCCGCGAAGTGCGGGAAGAAACCGGCCTCGACCTTGCCGGCGCGACACGCGGCAGGCGCTACTATGCCCTGTCGACGGCAACCGGCACGGTGATCTTTCGCCGCTATCGCGAGACGGCATCCGCCGACGAGGTCGCGCAGCGCATCAGAACCTTTGTCGCCGCCGAGGCAGAGCCGGAAATCGAAGGGCCGGTCGTCATCCGCAACGCCGATGACCTGCCGGACGGGCTGATGCCGCATATGAAGCCACTGATCGAGTGGCATTTTGCCGACAAGGCTTTTGGTGACATCTGAAGGCGGCGCACGCTGCGCCGCGCTATTCATGCCTCAGCGCCTCGATCGGATCGAGCCGCGCGCCGCGCAGCGCCGGGAAGAAGCCGAACACCATGCCGATCAGCGCCGAGAATCCGACGGCGAGCAGGATGACCGCCGGGCTTGGCGCGAACGGGATGGCCAGCGTCAGCGCGGCGAGGCCGGCCAGCGCCAGGCCGATCAGGATGCCGATGATACCGCCGAGCAGCGACAGCACGGTGGCCTCGACGAGGAACTGGATGAGGATGTGCCTTTCATGCGCGCCGATGGCCAGCCTTATGCCGATCTCGCGGGTGCGCTCGGTGACCGACACCAGCATGATGTTCATGATGCCGATGCCGCCGACCAACAGGCTGACGCCGGCGACCGCTCCCAGCATGCCGGTCATCGTCGTGGTGGCGCTCGCCATGGCGTCGGCGATCTGGGTCATGTCGCGTATCGAGAAGTCGTCGTCGCGGTCCGGCGGGATGCGGCGGGCATCGCGCAAAATGTCCTCGACGCGCGGCAGCAGATCGGTGGTCGGCGTCCTGTCGTCGGCGGCGACGTAGATCGAGTCGATGTCGCGGTTGCCGGCGATGCGGCGCTGGTAGGCGGCGAGCGGCATCAGCACGATATTGTCCTGGTCCTGGCCGAAGCCGGTATAGCCCTTCGGCTCGAGCAGGCCGATGATCTTGCACGAGGTGCGGTTGACGCGAATGATCTCGCCTTCGGGGTCGCCGGCGCCGAAGAACTGCTGGCGCACGGTTTCGCCGATCAGGCAGACGCCGGTGCCCGAGCGGATTTCCGAATCGCTGAACGGGCGGCCCGAGACCAGCTTCCAGTCGCGCGCATCGAGATAGGCGCTGCCGGTGCCGGTGACACCCGACGTCAGGCTTTCGGTGCCGAAGATGACGCGGACCTGCTTTTGCGAGGCGGGCGAGATGGCGCGCGCGCCGCTCAAATGTGCGACGAGCGCGGCAAGTTCCTTGCTGCCGAGCGGACGTGTGGCCTGGTCGAGCCCTCCCGGTCCGCCGGGCCCGGCCGGGCGGCCGGGGCGGACAACGAGCAAATTGCTGCCGAGCTTGGAAATGTCGGCCTTGACCTTTTCGGTGGTGCCCGAGCCGATGGTGAGCATGGCGATGACGGCGGCAACGCCGATGACGATGCCGAGCAGCGTCAGAAACGAGCGCAGCACGTTGCGGCGCACCGAAAGCAGCGAGAGACGGACGGTTTCCCAGATCATGGTTACACCACCTCGAGGTTGACAGCGTCGGAGGCGACGTGGCCGTCGAGGAAGCGGATCGTGCGCTCGGCATAGGCAGCGACATCGGCCTCGTGTGTGACCATGGCGATGGTCAGGCCAAGCTCGGTGTTCAGCCGCGTCAGGAGCTCCATGATCTCGTGCGTGCGTGCGGTGTCGAGATTGCCGGTCGGTTCGTCGGCGACGAGCAGGGTCGGCCTGGTGACGATGGCGCGTGCGATCGCCACGCGCTGCTGCTGGCCGCCGGAGAGCTCGGCCGGCGTGTGGTGCTCGCGGCCGACAAGGCCGACCTCGGCCAGCGCCTTCATGGAGAGGTCATGACGCTCGCGGGCGGCGACGCCGCGATAGATCAGCGGCAGTTCGACATTCTCCACCGCGGTGGTGCGCGGCAGGAGATTGTAGCCCTGGAAGACGAAGCCGACATAGAGATTGCGCAGCATGGCGCGGCGGTTGCGGTCGAGACGGCCAGCATCCATGCCGATGAAGCTGTAGGTTCCGGCCGTCGGTGTGTCGAGGCAGCCGATGATGTTCATCGCCGTCGATTTGCCCGATCCGGACGGACCCATGATGGCGACGAATTCACCGCTGCGGATGGCGAGATCGACGCCAGCCAGCGCATGGACCGTGGCTTCGCCCTGGCCATAGCTTTTCCAGACCTTGTCGAAGCTGATGAGCATGACGTCAGCTCTGCTGCTGCGCAGTGATGATTTGCGCACCTTCTGCAAGACCGGAGGTGATCTCGGTCAGCTCGCCGTCGGTGGAGCCGACTTTGACGTTGACCGGCCGAGGCCGGCCATTCTCCAGCACGTAGAGCGTGCGCGAGCCGTCGGTGGGCTGCGCCGTCGCCTGGCGCTGGCGGTTGCCACGTGGACGGCCCATACGGCCGGTGAACAGGTCGCTCAGGCTCCACGCTCGGGCAGTAGAGGCCGCCGGCCGGTAACGGAAAGCTGTCGACGGCACGGTGAGCACGCCCCTGGCCTGCCTGGTGACGACCGAGACGGTGGCAGTCATGCCGGGCCGCAACAGAAGCTCGTTGTTGTCGACCTCGAAGCGCGCGTCGTAGGTGACGACGCCGTCGGTGGTGACCGAGGCATAGGAAATGTCGCGGATCTCGGCATCGAACGGCCGCTCGGGAAAGGCGTCGACGGTGAAGCGGGCATGCTGGCCGGTCTTGACCGCGCCGATGTCGGCCTCGTCGACCGCCGCCTTCAACTCCATGTTCCTGAGGTCGGCGGCGATGACGAACAGCACCGGCGCCTGCAGCGAGGAGGCAACCGTCTGGCCGGGATCGACCGAGCGCGTCAGCACGATGCCGTCGATGGGCGCATAGATGGTGCTTTTGGCGAAGTCGGTCTGCTGCGCCTTGAGATCGGCATTGGCGATGGCCAGGCTGGCTTTGGCGCTGTCGAGCGCTGCCTTGGAGCGGTCGCGTGTCGCTGTCGCCGCTTCAAGCGACTGGTCCGTCGCCATGCCGCGCTTGGTGAGCGCCGCGGCGCGCACAAGCGCCCGTTCGTTTTCGCTGAGGGTCACGGTGGCGGTTTCGACATTGGCGGCCGCCGCCTTGGCGGAAGCCTCGGCGCGCTCGATCTGCACCTCCAGCTTGGCCGTATCGAGCGCCGCCAGCACATCGCCCTTCTTCACCTGCTGGTTCTCGTTGACCGCGACCGAGCGGACGACGCCGGACAGTTCGCTCGAAATGTCGACCTGGGTGAGCGGCTGCAGCGTGCCGGTCGCCGACACTTCGACCGTGAGGTCGGCGACAGCGGCCGGCACAGTGGTATAGTCGATCCTGGCGGGAGACGCCGCATACCATTGGTAGCCGGCGAGGCTTGCGGCGACGACGACCAGCACCAGCAGGCCATAAAGCCAGCCGCGACGCCGTTTCTTCTTCAGACCCAGGCGCTCGAGCCCGAGTGCCGTCTCTATGTCGGAAGTGGATTCCGTCTTTGGCAGATTGACAATCTGGTCCACGCCGGACCCCTATAATACCAGTGATGTCCCAACCGGTGCACTGATCAGGCCGAATGGTTCAAATATCAAATTAAATTTCGCCCATGTTTGGGCCCCTGTTGGGATTGAGGCAGAAGGTTTCTACAATGCTGACCCGGAATTACTTGCTTTACGACGTGTTCACCACCAAGCCGCTGGCCGGCAATCCGCTTGCCGTCGTGCTCGACAGCAAAGGGCTGGATACGGCGGCGATGCAGGCTATCGCGGGCGAGTTCAACCTGTCCGAAAGCGTTTTCGTGCTGCCGCCTGACAATCCCAAGCACCGCGCCCGCATCCGCATCTTCACGCCCGATTATGAGATGCCGTTCGCCGGCCATCCGACGGTGGGCGCTGCGATTGCGCTTGCCGAAATGGCTGGCGAGGGCGACACCGCCGGCATCTTCGTCCTGGAGGAGAATATCGGCCCGGTGCGCTGCGCCGTCAGCAAGCACGATGGCGCCGCCTTTGCCGAGTTCGACCTGGCCAAACTGCCGGAGCAGCTGGAATTGTCCGCCGACCCGGAGGCGATCGGGGCGGCGCTTGGCTTGGGGCCGCACGAAATCGGCTTCGAAAACCACCGCGTCTCGTTCTGGTCGGCCGGCGTGCCCTATGTGACCATTCCGGTCGCCGATCTGGAGGCGGCGGCGCGGATAAGACTGGACAACCAGGCGTGGTCGGAACTGGCGCCTCGCAAGAGCGACTGGGCGCTTGCCAGCCCGTATGTCTATTGCCGCGAGACGGTGAACCACGACAGCGCCTTTCATGTCCGCATGATCGTGCCGGGCAATCCTTCCTATGAAGATCCGGCGACCGGTTCGGCGGCCGCCGCCTTCGCCGGCGCGATCATGCACTACGACGGCCCGAGGGAGGGTGTTTCACAGCTCTGGATCGAGCAAGGCCTGGAGATGGGCCGGCCTTCGCGCATTCGCCTCGAACTGAATGTCGAAGGCGGCAAACTGGCCGCCGCCCGCATCGGTGGCCATGCCGTCAAGGTGGCGGAAGGCAAGTTGTTCGTCTGACGATGTGCGGCACTTCAGCGATTTGTCGGGAAATGAATCCGCCAGGGCTGGACATGGCGGATGGCGGCGGCTATATGCCCGCCGACGCTGGTTTTGCCGGCGAGTGGGTGCGTAGCTCAGTTGGTAGAGCAGCTGACTCTTAATCAGCGGGTCACAGGTTCGATCCCTGTCGCACCCACCATTTATTCCGTTGATATTACTTGCTTTTTCGCTGCCTGGAAAGCGTGCCGCGAACATAGCGGTTTCCAATCCTGACGGTCGGTTGCCAACTGGCGTTCGGTTCCAGTTGCAGCCTCAGCCTTTGGGCGGCTTGGACACGTCTTCTTCCGACATGGGCTTTTCTTGTCCCTCGCCAATACCGGACTTGTGGGCAAAACTATAGAGAAGGCCTGCTGCGACAAGCACCAAAAGCGTGCCGAGTGCCGCCACTTGCCACAGACCGAGCCCGCAGGCCACGCCAATTGCCCCGGACAGCCACATGCCTGCACCGGTGGTCAGCCCGTGAACCTCGCCTTTCGAAAACAAGATCGTTCCGGCAGCAAGGAACGCGACGCCGGCGGTAACCGCTTCGACAACACGAATCGGATCGACCCTCACGGAATCCTGCTGAAACATCGGCGCGTGAATGATTTCAATCGTCAGAATACCGAAGGTCGCCGCTGCCACGCAGACTAGGATATGGGTGCGAAGCCCGGCAGGCCGATTTCGCCATTCGCGTTCGAACCCGATCGCCGCACCGAAGATCGACGCCAGCAGAAGCCTCGCCGCAATAACGGGAAACGGGACGTATGTCGGATGGCCGAATTCCTGGAGGATCTGCTGCATGCGTAACCCGGGCTGACCGGCCACAACGTGCTCGGGCCGGCCAGGTTCCCAAGGACGCCGTGATCGATCGGCCAATCGGTCAAGGTTCCAGGTTGAGGAGATTTACTTCTCTGAAACGCCGGCCTCGGCAAAGCTTGCCATGCGGGCATGGCATTCGAGCGCCGAGCGGACGATGTTGACGGCGAGGCAGGCGCCGGAGCCTTCGCCGAGCCGCATGCCGAGATCGAGCAGCGGCGGCAGGCCGAGCGCCTCGAGCAGCCGGCGATGACCGGATTCGGCCGAGACATGGGCTGCAAGCGTGTGGGCGAGGCCGGCGGGGTGCAATCTTGCCAGCGGCGCGGCGGCGGCGGTGCAGACGAAGCCGTCGAGTAGCACCGGCACGGCTAAACGGCGCGCCGCCAGCGTCGCGCCAAGGATGGCGGCGAGTTCGCGCCCGCCAAGGGCGGCTGCGACCATCAGCGGGTCGGCAAGGGCTTCGGCGTGGCGCTTGAGGCCGGCCTCGATGGCGGTGATCTTGCGCACCAGGCCGGCATCGTCGACGCCGGTGCCGCGACCGGTCCATTTTTCCGCGCCGCCGCCGAACAAAGCGGCCGAAATGGCTGCCGCCGGCGTGGTGTTGCCGATGCCCATTTCGCCGAAACAGACGAGGTCGAGGTCTTTCGTCACCGCGCCGTAGCCGGCCGCAACGGCGGCGAGGAACGCCTCGTCGTCCATCGCCGGCACTTGCGTGAAATCGCTAGTCGGACGGTCGAGGTCGAGCGGAATGACGTCGAGTTCGGCGCCGGCGATGCGGGCGAGCTGGTTGATGGCGGCGCCGCCACCGGCGAAATTCGCCACCATCTGCACGGTGACCTCCGACGGGAACGCCGACACGCCCTGCGCGGTGACGCCGTGATTGCCGGCAAAGACCAGGACTTTGACGCGATCGAGCTGCGGTATGTCGCGGCCCTGCCAGCGGGCCAGCCAGGCCGCTATGGATTCCAGCCGGCCAAGGCTGCCTTGCGGCTTGGTCAGCGTGTCCTGGCGGCGGGCGACAGCATTTGCCGCGGCGTCGCTGCCGGCAGGCAGATCGAGGCAGGCGGCGCGCAATTCATCGAGCGATTTGAAAGACATGGGGGAAAAATCTCCGAAACAGAGTCAGGAAAGCCAAACGGAAGCGACAAGCAGGATTGCGATTTCGCCAAACTGCTGCAGCGCGCCGATCGTGTCGCCGGTCTGGCCGTCGATCTGATTGCGGCACAGCTCGCGGAAGGCGGCAAATAAAAGGCCGAGCAGGGCAAGCGCGGCGAAAGCGCCACCGAACCCTAGCGCCAGCAGCGCGACGGCGGCGAGCACGGCGCCGGCAATGGCGGTTTCGGCCGACACGGGGCCTGCGTCAACCGAGAGACCGTCGCTGCGAGCCGGCGGCAAAAGATGCATGAAAGCGCCGAACAGGCCGCGCGAGGCGGCATGCGCGGCAATCAGAGCCCAGAATATCTGGGCCGGGCCGCCGAATTGCGAAAGCACGCTCCAGCGGATCAACAGCGACAGAGCGAGCGCACAAGCGCCATAGGCGCCGATGCGGCTGTCGCGCATGATCTCCAGTTTTTTCTCGCGTGTCCTGCCGCCGCCAAAGCCGTCGGCGACATCCGAAAGCCCGTCCTCATGCATGCAGCCGGTGGCGAGCAAAGTTGCGGCAAGCGCAAGTGCCGCTGCCGGGCCGGCGGCAAGGCCGAGCCAGGTCCCGACCGCGTAAACCAAGGCGCCAATCAAAGCGACGGCAAGGCCGGCGACCGGTGCCGCCCAGATCGCGGCGGCAAGGCTGCGGTCGCGAAAATCGACGACCGGCAGCGGCAGCCGGGTGAAGAAGACGAAGCAGAGCGCGATGTCGTCGAGGATTTGTCGAGTCGAGAGGGTCATGTTCTGGAGTTTGCGCATGATCTATTCCGAAAGCCGGTTCCCACTTTTGGCTGGCGCGGACTTCCGGTTCGCGATCATGCTCTAGCCTTTCGCAATGGCATGGAAGAACGTGCCGCTGACATGGCCGCGGCGGTAGCCGGAGGCGCCGAGCGGATTGCCTTGGCCGTCAGCGAGGTCGGCCAACGGTTCGTCACTGCCGGTGGCAAGCATCTGCGCGTAGTGGAATTCGTGGCCGCGGATCAGCGCGCCTTGGACTCCGAGGGGACAATCGGCGCGCAGCCGCGCCTCGCGATAGCCGAGGTTCATCTTTCGCTTGGCAAAGCTGGTCGAATGGCCGAGCAGGCCGAGCATCGCGTGCGTCTCGCCCGATGCGTCCTCCAGCGCTTTGCCAAGCACCATGAAGCCGCCGCACTCGCCATGCACCGGCCGCGTCGCCGAAAATGCGGCGATGCCGGCCCTGAAATTCGCAGCCGCCGCAAGGCGGCCGGCGTGAAGCTCGGGATAGCCGCCGGGCAGCCAGCAGACATCGCAACTTTTGTTGGGCGCTTCGTCGGCAAGCGGCGAGAAGGCGACGATTTCAGCCCCTGCCTTGCGCCAATGTGCCGCGACATGCGGATAGATGAAGGTGAAAGCGGCATCCTGCGCCAATGCGATGCGTTGTCCGGGCGGTGGCAGCGCGCCGTCGAAACTGCCGGGAGTGGGCGCGAATGGCGCCGCCAGCGCCATGATGGCGTCGAGGTCGAGCGAGCGCTCGACCATGTCGGCCAGCCGGTCGAGATGCGCCATCAAATTCTCATATTCGCCGGCCTGGACGAGGCCGAGATGCCGCTCCGGCAGGTTGAGCGAGGGATCGCGCAGGATCGCGCCGACCACCGGCAGGCCGATCGCCTCGATGGCGTCGCCGCAGAGACGGCGATGGCGTTCGCTGCCCAGCCGGTTGAGCACGACGCCGGCCATGCGCACATCAGGATCATAGCTGGCAAAACCCTTGGCGACGGCCGCTGCCGTGGTCGACTGCCCGGAAACGTCGAGCACCAGCAGCACCGGCAGGCCGTAGAGCCGGGCAAGATCGGCGGCCGAGCCGGTGCGGCCAGGAGCCGCCGGAATTCCGTCAAACAGGCCCATGGCGCTTTCCAGGAAGATGAAATCGGCATCTTCAGTAGCGTCGCCGGCCAGCGCGTTGAGCAAAGCAGGCGGCATCGCCCAGCTGTCGAGATTGACGCCGGAAAGGCCGGTCGCGGCGGTGTGGAAGCCTGGGTCGATATAGTCGGGGCCGGACTTGGCGCCGCGCACTTTTAGGCCTCGCCGGGCGAGCGCGCGCAGGATACCGATGGTGACGCTGGTCTTGCCCGAGCCAGAGCGCGGCGCGCCGATGATGATCGCGCGGGTCATGGCTCGCCCGCCAATGCCGCGCGCATCGCGACGATGCCGCCGACGACAATCAGCGCCGGCGCGGTCAACCCGGCGGCGGCCGCCGCCTCGGCGATGGTGGCGAGGGTGGCGACGACGATGCGCTCCTGCGGCGTCGTCGCGGCGACGATCACCGCAGCAGGCGTGGAAGGCGGTAGGCCGCCGCCAAGCAGCGAGGCTGATATCAGCGGCAGATTGGCCATGCCCATATAGACGACGATCGGCTGGCCGGTGCGGGCGATTGCCGTCCAGTCGAGGTCATCGTCGGTGCCGGCGGCGTGGCCGGTCGCCAGGATCACCGCCTTGTTGATGCCGCGCATGGTGGCCGGGATGCCGGCTCCGGCAAGCGCGCTGAGGCCCGAAGTCAGGCCGGACAGGACGCGGAACGGAATGGTTTCGCGCGCCAGCGCCAGCGCCTCTTCGCCGCCGCGGCCGAAAATATAAGGGTCGCCGCCTTTCAGCCTGACGACGCGGCGGCCCTCGCGCGCCAGCCGCACCAGCAAAGCGGTGATGTCGTCCTGTTTCATCGACGGCTGGCCGCCGCGCTTGCCGGCGTAAAAAAGCTCGGCGCCCGACGCTACTGCGACGACATCGGGAGAGACCAGCGCATCGTAGACGAGGGCATCGCACTGCCCAAGTGCGGCCAGCACTTCCAGCGTCAGGCAGCCGGGATCGCCGGGGCCGGCGCCGGCCAGCCAGACATGGCCCGGCTCAAGCCGGCGCGGCTTGAAGTTCAGCCGGGCCAAAGCCTGTTCGATAGTGTTTCCACCTCTGTTTCCGCTGCCGTCGTTCACAGTCCGTCCCGTCCGCGAAAACGCCGCTGGTAGTGGGCGTCGTAAAGTGAGCTCTCGCCAAAGCCTTCCGCCGCCAGCGAGCGGCCGACGAAGATGATGGCCGTGCGCTCCATCGGGGCGGCGGCCAGCTGCGCCTCGATGGTCGCCAGCGTGCCGGTCAGCACGCGCTCGTCCGGCCAGGAGGCACGGAATACGACCGCCACCTGGCAATCGGCGCCATAGAATGGCGTCAGCTCGGCGACGATGCGGTCGATGGCGTGGATGGCAAGATGGATGGCCAGCGTCGCGCCGGTGCGGCCGAAGCCGGCCAGCGTCTCGCCAGGCGGCATTTTGGAGGCGCGGCCGGAGATGCGGGTCAGCACCAGGCTTTGCCCGACTTCGGGAATGGTCAGCTCGCGGCGCAGCGCTGCCGCGGCAGCCGCAAAGGAGGGCACACCCGGCGTCAGCGTATAGGCGATGCCGTGCTTCTCCAGCCGGCGGATCTGCTCGGCGACGGCGCTCCACACCGACAGGTCGCCGGAATGCAGGCGGGAGACATCGTGGCCGGCCCGGTGGGCCGCCACATATTCCGCTTCGATCTCGTCGAGCGACATCGGCGCGGTGTCGATCAGCTTCGTCCCGGGCGCGCAGTGCTGCAACAGTTCCGGGGCGACGATCGAGCCGGCATAGAGGCAGACCGGGCAGCTTGCCAGCAGCCGGCTGCCGCGCAAGGTGATGAGGTCGGCCGCGCCCGGTCCGGCGCCGATGAAGTGGACGGTCATGCGGCATCTCCGCTGATGGCGATGGCGCAGGTGACCGGGCCAAGCACGGTGCGCGGCCCGAGCAGTTTTGCGCCTTTTCCGGCAGCGGCAAGCGCCGAGGCTTCGGAAACCGATGGCGTGCCGGCATGCGCCTGCGACAGATCGGAGTGGCTGATCGTGTGCGGCGACGCGGCCTCGAGCGCAGCGTCCTCGACAACGATCACTGGAAGAGCGAGTTCGCGGCCCGCAGAGAAGATTGCCGGCTCGTCCTGCTTCAGAGAAGCGGTGGCAAGCGCCGAAAGCGCCGTCATCGCCAGCCCATGCGCTTCCAGAGCGGTTTCTATGGCGGCAAGCACGTCCCTTGCGCTGACGCCCTTGCGACTGCCGATGCCTGCGACCATCATGGCTTGACCCAGCTCCATTGGGTGACCGGCATGGCCGGCCGCCAGGCCTGCATCGAGCCGACCGGCGCAGCGCGGGATAGTGCGATGCGGGTGAGATCGCCGCCGAGCGTCGCGTGACGGGCGAGAAGCAGCGCCTCCATCTCCAGCGTCACCGCGTTGGCGACCAGCCGGCCGCCAACACGCAGGGCCTTGATCGCCGCGCCCAGCACGCCGGTGTCGCTGCCGCCGCCGCCGATGAAGATCGCATCGGGTGTGCCCAGCCTGGCAAGCGCCTTCGGTGCCGAGCCTTCGACCACGACAAGACCGGGCACGCCGCAATGTGAAGCGTTGCGGTGGATGCGGGCGGCGCGGGTCGGATCGGCCTCGACGGCAATGGCGCGCATCGTGGGATGGGCCAGCATCCATTCGATGCCTATCGAACCCGAGCCGGCGCCGACGTCCCACAGCAATTCGCCGCGCCTGGGGGCGAGGGCAGACAGGGTGATGGCGCGCACCTCGCGCTTGGTGATCTGGCCGTCATGCTCGAGCAAATGATCGGCAAGGCCCGATGTCAGCGGCAGGATGCGTGCTTCCGACGTTGAGTCAACTTCGACCGCCAGCACATTGAGTGGGTTGATCTTTTCGAGCTCGACGGCGTCCGCGCGGGCCGAGCGCAGCATTTCGTTCGGGCCGCCCAGCGCCTCAAGGGCCGTCAGCTGTGAGACGCCAAAGCCGAGTTCGGTCAACAGGCGCGCAATCGCCGCTGGCGCATCGCCGTCCGAGGTCAGCGCAAGGATGCGGCTGCCTGGATGCAGCAACGGCCGGATCAGGTCGAGCGGGCGGCCGTGCAGCGAAATGGTCTCGATATCCTGCAGCGCCCAGCCGAGGCGGGCGGCGGCCAGCGAGAAGGCAGAAGCGGCGGGAATCACCTGCATCTCCTGGGGAGGAACTTTGCGAGCAAGGGTGACGCCGACCCCATGGAAGAACGGATCGCCTGAAGCCAGCACGCAGACACGTCTGCCGGAAAGCGCCAGCACGTCGCGCATCTCGGCATCGAAAGGGGTCGGCCAGGCACGGGCTTCGCCCTTGGCGAGCGACGCGACGAGCGCAAGATGGCGCGAGCCGCCGAAGACGAATTCGGCCTGGGCGATCAGCCGCTTGGCCTCTTCGCCGAGACCCGCTACACCGTCCTCGCCGATGCCGACGATTGTGAGCCATTTGGGTGTTGGCTGTTTATTGTTTGACATGCCGCGCCGCCCCTCATCCGCCTGCCGGCACCTTCTCCCCGTATAGTGGCGGGGAGAAGGGAACTGGGTGAGGGGCAGCTCGGCGTGGCCGGACGTGGTGCCCATGAAGCGAATTCTGATCCTCGGCGGAACCACCGAAGCCCGGCAACTGGCGGGCAAGCTTGTTGCGCGCGCTGATCTTGAGGTCACGTTGTCGCTGGCCGGCCGCACCGAAAATCCTGGCGCGCAAGGTGTACCGACGAGGGTGGGCGGATTCGGTGGCGCCGAGGGGTTGGCGGATTTTCTCCGCGAGACCCGCATCGAGCTGCTGGTCGACGCCACGCATCCCTATGCCGCGCAAATCTCCGCCAATGCCGCGGCAGCGGCGCATGAGGCCGGCGTGCCGATCGTCGCGCTCAGGCGCCCAGGCTGGGAGCCGGCCGAAGGCGACCGCTGGACGCTGGTCGACAGCGTTGCCAGCGCGGTGACGGCGCTGGGCCCTGTGTCGCGTCGCGTTTTCCTGGCGCTTGGCCGGCAGGAGGTTGCCGCCTTCGAGGCGGCGCCCCAGCATCATTATCTCATCCGCAGCGTCGATCTGGTCGAGCCAAGGCTCGCTGTGCCCGATGCGACCTATCTCCTGGCGCGCGGGCCGTTCCGGGAAGCCGACGAACGTGCACTGCTTCTGGAACACCGCATCGAGGTCGTCGTTTCCAAGAACAGCGGCGGCGAGGCGACCTACGGCAAGATCGCCGCAGCGCGGGCGCTCGGCATCGAGGTGGTCATGATCCGCAGGCCGGCGCTGCCGGACGTTGCGTCGGCTGAAACCGTCGAAGCCCTTGCCGCGATGGTCGATCATCTTCTGGTCGGTCATGTTCCTGGGCCTGCCGCAGAACGCGGCGTGTAGACCAGCGCCGGTTTTTCGCCGCGCTTGACGATCCTGGTTTCCGGCGAGCCGATGATGATGCAGGTCGCCATGTCGGCCTTTTCCGCATCGGCGTCGGCCAGCAGAAAAACCTCGATGCGCTCGTCGGGGCGGCCGGCGGCACGGCCGAAGACGACCGGCGTGGTGCCGGGCAGGATCGCCGTCAGACATTCGAAGGCGCGGCCAAGCTGCCAGGGGCGCGCCTTGCTGATCGGATTGTAGAGCGCGATGACGAAGCCGGCGCCGGCCGCCGCCAGCAGCCGCAATTCGATCAGGTCCCAGGGTTTCAGATTGTCGGACAGCGAGATGGCGCAGAAATCATGGCCGAGCGGCGCGCCGATGCGGGCAGCGACTGCGAGCATGGCGGTGATGCCGGGCAGCATCGCGACGTCGACGGCACGCCATTCGGCCGGGCCGGCCTCGATCGCTTCGCAGACGGCGGCCGCCATGGCAAAGACGCCGGGATCGCCGCCCGAGACGACGGCGACATCGTGGCCCTGCGCAGCCTTTACCAGCGCGTCCTTGGCGCGGGACAGCTCCTCGCGATTGTCGGAGGCGATGCGGGTCTGGTCGGGGCGCAGGTCGAGCCGGTCGAGATACGGTTTGTAGCCGTAGAAGAAGCTTGCCTCGGCGACGGCGCGGCTCGCTTCCGGCGTCACCTGGTCGGCATTGCCGGGCCCAAGGCCGATGACGGTCAGGCGGCCGCTCATGCCTCGGCTCCCAAGGCGGCGGGCCGGCCTGACCAGCCGGCGACCAGCACGATGGCGAAGTAGGGCGCGTTGTCGTCCTGCTTGTCGGCCAGCCGCATCGAAACGCTGCCCGGCATGGTGCCGCGCTCGACATAGACGGCACGCGCCAGCTTGTCGGTCGCCTGCAGAGCGCGCCTGATCTTGGGCAGGTTGCGGCCAACCTTCATGATGACGGCGGCATCGGTGTCGGCGAGGCGGCGGGTCAGCTCGAATTCGCTCATCGTGCCCGGCAGCACGGTCAGCACGTCGTCGCCCTGGACGATCGGCGTTCCGGTCGCCGACCAGCAGCCGGACATGGCGGTGACGCCGGGAATGACCTCTGTTGGAAAGCGGTGCGCCAGCCTGACATGCAGGTGCATGTAGGAGCCGTAGAACAGCGGGTCGCCTTCCGAGAGCACTGCGACCATCCTGCCGGCGCTGAGATGCGCGGCGATTTTTTCGGCGGACTCTTCGTAGAAATCCGCTATCTGCGACCGATAATCGCTGTGATCCTTGTCGATTTCGGTGGTCACGGGATAGAGCAGCGGCAACTCTATCCAATCAGGACGAAAATGCCCGCCGACGATGGTGCGCGCATTGCTGTTGTTGCCGCGCTTGGCGAAATGCGCCACCACGTCGGCCTCGGCCAGCGCGCGCACCGCCTTGAGCGTCAGCAGCTCGGGGTCGCCGGGACCGGTGCCGACGCCAACAAGCCGGCCTTTTACGATCGCGTTCACAGGCCCGGCCTCGCCAATGCGTTGAGGGCGGCGGCGGTCATGGCGCTGCCGCCCAGCCTGCCGCGCACGATCGCGTAGGGAATGCCGTAGGAATTCTCGGCCAGCGCGTCCTTCGATTCGGCAGCACCGACGAAGCCGACCGGCATGCCGATGATGACAGCCGGTTTCGGCGCACCGTCGCGCAGTTTTTCCAGCAGGTAGAAAAGCGCGGTCGGCGCATTGCCGATGGCGACGACCGAACCGGCCATGCGCTCGCCCCACAGGTCGATGGCTGCGGCCGAACGGGTGTTGCCGATCCTTTTCGCTATGTCGGAGGTTTGCGGGTCGCCCAGCGTGCAGATCACCTCGTTGCCGGCCGGCAACCGGGCGCGGGTGACGCCGTGCGAGACCATCTGAGCGTCGCAGAAGATCGGCGCGCCGGCAGCCAGTGCCGCGCGGGCGGCGGCGACGAAATGGCTGGAGAAGACGAAGTGCTTGGCGGCCTCGACCTGGCCGCAGGCATGGATCATGCGGATGGCGACATCGGCTTCGGCATTGGAAAAGCGCGACAGGTCGGCCTCGGCGCGAATGATGGCAAAGGAGCGCTCATAGATCGCCGTGCCGTCATGGATGTAGTCGTAGGGGGCGGGCATGTTCATTCCTGTCGGTAGGGGGCAGTGACACCGGCCGCGCCAAGCCTTGTCAGGCAGGCGGCGGTGGTCTCGCCTCGAAGTCGTGTTTTTCGGATCGCTGCTGCAATGCTGTCGATGCCGCGCGCGGCGTCATACCCCGGCCTGTATCCGGCAGGAAGGGCCTTTGCCGTCCCGTCCACGACAAGTCCGGCTCCGTTATCGCCGCCGACCAGGGTCAGCGCCGCCGGGCCGGGATGCGCGCAGCCCTTGGCACAGCCGGAGATGTGCAGCGTGAAGGAGGCATCGAGGATGTCGCGGTTTTCCGCTGCGATGGTTTCGGCGATGTCGCGCGCGGCGATCCGGCCGGAGGCGCAGGCCGGCGCACCGGGGCAAGCGGCGATTTTCGTGCGCGGGTCGGCAGCGTCGGTAACCAAGCCGAGGATGGCTGCGGCCTGCTGGAGCGAGTGGCAGGCGGTCTGAGAGAGGCCGATGAAAAGCAGCGCGCGGCCCGGCGCCAGGCGGATTTCGGCCGCACCGATGGTGAGGGCGTGTTGCGTGAGGCCGATGAGTTTTTGCGCCGGCATGCTGCCGAAGGGCAGGCCGATGCCGAGGGCGAAGCCATCTGTTAGCTCGAAAGTGCCAATGGGGAAGCGGGCCGGCACAGGAAGGCGCTCCACGGCGCCCCCGTCCGGCAGGACAGAGGGGGGCGCCGTGGAGCGCCAACTTGCGAGGGATATGAGTTGTCTCGCCGTCAAATCCCTTGCGCGGGCTTCGCGACCCTTTTCGGCAACCATCCTGAGCACCGCGACGGCGATATCACAGGCGGCATCTTCCTCGACCATGACGAGCGGCTTCGCAGTCCGAGCATCACCAGCGACAGACACCCGCCACTGCGTTCCCGCATCAATCCGCACCGCCGCCAGCCTGATATCAGCCGTCACCGCATCCATGGTCAGCCGTCCGCCACCATCGACAACTACCGAAACCTTAGGGCCAAGGCGCTGTGCCAGCCCAGCTTCCTCGATCGCCGCCCGAATCCGTTCCGCCAGCGGGCGCGGGTCGGCGACTTCTTGCGGATCCAGCCCCGCCAGCGGTCCGGTCTCGACCGGCATGCCGGTGCGCACCGCGATGCCGAGCGCGTCGACCTCCATCGCCAGCAGCCGGGCGCTGGTCGGCGTCAGGCCGCGGATCTGCAGGCTGCCGCGTGCGGTCACTTCGATGATGCCGTTGCCGTGCCGCAAGGCGGATTCACCGAGTCCGATCAGTGACTTCGGCGAGAGTCCTCCAGCGACCGGATTGAGCCGCACCAGAAGCCCGTCGCCGGTCTGCATCGGCGCGGACAAAGCGGGGCAGGCGCCGCGACGTGAGAAGGCGTTCATGCCGCCACCCCCTGGGCTTCGGCGATCAGTGCGGCGAGGTCGTCGTCGACGGAATTGCGCAGCGGGTGCCAGAGACCGCGCCGCCGCGCCGACAAAAAACGCTCGGCGATGATTTTCGCGGCCGCCGGATTTTCGCGCAGGATGAAGGCGCGCACCTCGGGATCGCCGAGATAGGCGTCGTGCACGGCCTCGATCAGCGTGCCCGCTATGGCATGGGTGGTTTCGGCGAAACCGACCAGACGGTCGACGGTCTCGGCGAATTCCGAAGCGCCACGCGGCCCGTGCCGCATCTGGCCGGCAATGAAGCGCGGGTTGATGGCGCGGGCGCGAACGACCCGAGATACGGCTTCTCCAACCGAGCGCGGCTTCGGCTTTTGCGGATCCGTGGTGTCGAGGACGATGACGTCGGCGTTCTTGCCGAGGGCAGCAAGCGCCGCCGAAAAACCGCCGATGAAGGCGACATCGGCAGAGCCTTCCAAAATGTCGCGGCCGGGGTCGTCTCCGGTATGGACGAGGAGGTCGGCATCGGCGACACGATCCTCGAACGCGCCGGGCGCTGAAATCCCTTCGCCCTCGACGCCGCCATAGGCATGCGAGGTGGCGTCGAGATAGGCGCGACCGATTTCTTCGCGCGCGGCCCAGTCACCGCTCGACAAAAAAGGCTCGACGCCGGCGCCGTAGGTGCCGGGCGAGGTGCCGAAAATGCGCGGGCTGACCTTGCCATCGGCACGGGTTTTTGCCGCCAGCGGGTTATCCGACGCGTCCTCGTCGCGGCCGGCGACGGCGTTGGCGGCCGCATCGATCAGCGCGATCTGGGTCGGGAACATGTCGCGGAACAGGCCTGAAATGCGCCAGGTGACGTCGACGCGCGGGCGGCCAAGGGTGGCCGGCGGCAGCACCTCGATGCCGGTGACGCGGCCGGTGGCGCCATCCCATTGCGGCCGGCAGCCCATCAGCGCCAGGCCTTGCGCGATCTCCTCGCCGCCGGTGCGCAGCGAGGCGGAGCCCCAGAGATCGATGACCAGCGAGCGCGGCCAGTCGCCATGCGATTGCATGTAGCTGCGAAGGACCTCGTCGGACGCCGCCCTGCCGAGATCGAAGGATGTCGGCGTCGGCATGGTGCGCGGATCTGATGTGAACAGGTTGCGGCCGGTCGGCAGCACATCGCGCCGGCCCCGCGCCGGTGCGCCGGCCGGCCCGGCAGCGACATGGCGGCCGTCGAGGGCTGCGAAGAATGCTGACTTCTCGGCCGCCGCACTTTGCTCGCGCAGCGGATCGGTTTCGCCCTCGGCTGAGCGGCCATAGATATGCAGCCCCTCCTTGACGGCAAAATCCTTGAGGTCGCAGAGCCAGGCGTCGATGCGGCGCAGCGCTTCGTCGGGCGCGTCGGTTCCGGCGACGCCAGCCTCGGAGGCGAGACCGGTCTTTTCAGCGGTTTCGACGATCAGCCTGGCCAGGCGGTCGCGGCGGCGGCGGTCGAGCCCGTCGGCTTGGGCATATTCGTCGACCAGCCGTTCAAGCTGCTGCTGGTTCTCGTCGAGCCCGGCAGCGGTCAGCGGCGGCGGCAAATGGCCGAGGGTGACGGCGGCAATGCGCCGCTTGGCCTGCGCGGCCTCTCCCGGGTTGGAGACAATGAAGGGATAGATGACGGGCAGGGGCCCGGTGACGATCTCGGGAAAGCAGCTTTCGCTCAGCGCCACGGTCTTGCCGGGCAGCCATTCCAGCGTGCCGTGGGCGCCGACATGGACGAGGGCATCGACGCCGACCGTCTTGCGCAGCCACAAGCCAAAGGCGATCAGCGCATGGCGCGGCGGCAAGGTCGGGTCGTGATAGTCGGCGCGGCGGTTCGTGGAGCGGCCGCGGTCGGGGGCGAGAGCTACGGTGATGTTGCCGAAGGTGGCGGCGCGGAAGGGGAAATTTGCCAGGGTAGGCGCTTGAACACCCCCCTCTGTCCTGCCGGACATCTCCCCCTCAAGGGGGGAGATTGGCAGCTCCGCCGACGGCTCGCGTTCTGCGGCTTTGGAGATTGGCGAAAGCGGAGATGAGGGCGCAATCTCCCCCCTTGAGGGGGAGATGTCCGGCAGGACAGAGGGGGGTGCCTCGCGCGAACCTGTTTCATCTTCCGCCTTGCCCCATGCCATCTCAACGGCAGCGATAGCAGCCGGCGGCAATTCCTTTGAGAAGGTCAGATAGTCCTCCAACCTCAACCCTTCGCCACCACACTCCAGCATCTCCAGCAATTCACGCGGCGTTTGCGGAATCCCTTCAACGGCATAGCCCTGTTCGCTCAGGTCATGCAGCATCGCCAGCACGCTGGACGGGACGTCGAGGCCGACGGCGTAGCCGGTGCGGCCGGGGGCGCTTGGATAGTTTGGGATCAGGATGGCGAGCTTGCGTTTTTCGCGCGGCGTGCGCTGCAGGCGCACGAACGCCTCGACACGGTTCGCCACCTGCGCGACGCGGTCCGGCTCCGGTCGGTTGGCGAAGGCGCGGAAAGCCAATGCGGGATCGACCTCGCTCTCTCCCTTGAAGGAAATGGCGCCGGCAAGGATGCGGCCGTCGAGTTCGGGGAGCACGACATGCATGGCGAGGTCGGCAGGCGCCAGGCCGCGCTGATTGTCTTGCCAGATATCGCGGCGTGTCGTCGCGACGATGACCTGGAGGACAGGAACGCCGGCACGGTCGAACAGGGTTTCGACGCCGGGCTCAGCACCCGAGGCGAACGCCGTCGCGGTGATGATGGCGGCCGGCCTCAGCGCGGCAAGCGCGGTCTCGACAAAGGCCAGGGAGGCCGGGTCCTTGAGGCTGGAGACGAAAATGGGGACGGGGATGATGCCCCGCGCGCTCAGCGCTTCAAACAGCGTGTCGATCGGCGCGACATCGGCGGCGAGCAGCATCGAGCGATAGAACAGAATGGGCACGACAGGCGCGCCTACGCAGGTATTGTCGGCGTCGAGCTCCGTCCCACCCCCCTCTGTCCTGCCGGACATCTCCCCCGCAAGGGGGGAGATTGTGCTGCCATCGATGTTTTCGCCAATCGCAGATACTGAAGATAGCTCCGACGAAATAGGAGATGCGCCGGCGTTGGTGACGGCAGATCTCCCCCCTTGCGGGGGAGATGTCCGGTAGGACAGAGGGGGGTGTGACGGAGCGCCGATATTCGAAAGGTCCGGCTTTTCCACGACACCGCGTCCCGGTTGATAATAACCCGCCTTCGGCACGCTGACCGGCTCAACGTCCGCCGCATCCCGGCCCGCCAGCCGCGCCAGCCTCCACACCAGCGCCGTCATATTCTCCGGGCCGCCCTCGCGGAAATAGCCGAGCAGGGCGTCGAGCTCCTGGCGCGGCAGCGTCGAGCCTTCGATCAGTCGCAAATCCTCGTCGTGACTCTCGCCGGGCAGCAGCGCCAGTTTTATGCCGTGCGCGCGGGCGGTCGAGGCGAGCTGGTCGCAGCCGTAGCGCCACCAGTCGTAACCGCCGAGGATGCGAACCAGAACAACCCTGGCGTGCCGGGCGACACTGTCGATCCACAGGTCGACGGACATCGGGTGGCGCAGGTCGCGCAACGCCGCCAGCCGCATCGACGGCAGACGGTCCGCGTCTGCCTGCCACGCTGCCGCCAGTCCGGCCAAGTCGCTGTCAGTGAAGGACAGCGCCACGACATCCGCAGGCGTCTGCCTGAGGTCGACAGGCTCGGCGAGATCGTCGAGCGAGGCGGATGTGGTGGTGAGGATGTGCATCGCGGCTCGTGCCTGTGCTCAGCCGGCGAGGATACGCTCGATCGCCGGGCGGTTCAGCCCTTTCAGGCCGATGACGACGAGGCGCGAACGGCGATCGTCTTCAGCGGTCCAGGCGCGGTCGTAATAGTGGTTGACGCGCGGGCCGACGGCCTGCAGCAACAGCCGCATCGGTTTGCCGCCGACTTCGACGAAACCCTTGACGCGCAGCACGTTTTCTTCCGCCGCCGCCGTGGCGACGCGCAAAGCCAGCTCATCGGGATTGACGATCGACGGAATGTCGATGACGAACGAGTCGAAATCGTCGTGCTCGTGGTCGAGCTCGTCGTCGTGATGGGTCTTGCGGTTCTCGATATCGTTCTCGACGGCAAGGCCAAGGCCAAGCAACACGGAGGGATCGACCTTGCCCTGCGAGGCCGGCACGATCTTTACCGCGCGGGCAACATGTTCGCCGATGATGGCATTGGCGCGGGCCGTGCCGGCGGCGTCCATCAGGTCGCGCTTCGACACTATGATCAGGTCGGCGCAGGCGAGCTGGTCCTCGAACACCTCCTCGACCGGATCGTCGTGGTCGAGCGTTTCGTCCTGCGCGCGCTGCGCCTGCAGGGCGTCCATGTCGTTGGCAACGCGGCCTTCGGCCAGCGCCGGTCCGTCGACCACGGCAATGACGCCGTCGACCGTCACCCGGCTCTTCACCGTCGGCCATTGGAAGGCCTGGACCAGTGGCTTGGGCAGAGCCAGGCCGGAGGTTTCGATCAGGATATGGTCGACCCTCGGCGTCAGCGACAGGATCTGGTCGAGCGCCGGGACGAAATCGTCGGCGACGGTGCAGCAGATGCAGCCATTGGCCAGTTCGACGATGTTTTCCTCCGGACAAGTGTCGATGCCGCAGCCTTTCAGGATCTCGCCGTCGATGCCGATGTCGCCGAACTCGTTGACGATGATGGCCAGCCGTTTGCCACCGGCGTTTTCGAGCAGATGGCGGATCAGCGTCGTCTTGCCGGCGCCGAGGAAGCCGGTGACGACGGTGCAGGGCACGCGCGAGATGGAAGCGATCATATCTGGTCCTTCAAAAGGTCGAGGGGAGGGATGCGGGCAACGAGGCCGCGCTTCAGGCAATCGGGGCGGCCGCGCCATGGAATGAGGCCGTCGGTCGAGGTGGCGAAGAGCCTTGCACCGACGACCAGATCGGCGCCGCTGGTCGCGGTCAGGTCGCCAAAGACATAGCTCCAGCAACCGTCTCGCAGGATAGCGGCGCTGAGGCGGCGCTTGCAGTTGCCGAGGCATTCGACGCTGCGGATACGGATGTTTTCGCCCGAGGCGGCGCGGCGCGTGTCTTCGGCCAACAATTCGCCGGCGCGGGGATGGCTGTCGGAGCCGGTCTCGTCACGGCAGGAGGCGCAGACGATCACGGTGACGTCCGATAGAGCATCACCATCGCCGGACAATACGCCCGCTGTCTCAGCCGGAAAACTGCTGTCGCGTTCCAAATCAGGCTCCTTGCCCGGAAAACCCGCCAGGCGATCGGATTCTTTTGTCCTAGACGGCAGGTCTCCTGGCTCGCGGGTCATCGCCTTGGTGCCGCCTTCCCGGGATTTTCCCAGTGGTTTTCGGCCTAGGCTCGTCGCTTACAGTTGCGGGGACAGCCGCGGATTTGAAATCGGGATTTCGCACCGCATTCCCTCTTGGCTCCTCCCTTTGCCGAGAGGAGACCGTCTGAACCGGATTTAGGCTTGTGCGGGCAGTCGTGTCAACGCACGTCTACGACGCTGGCGAGGGAAACGCTTCAGGGCAATTTTCGATGTCGGCGCTGCCCCTCATTGCCCTGCCGGGCATTTCTCCCCGTATAGTGACGGGGAGAAAAAGCTGGCCGCAACAGCGGCGCCCCTTCCTGCAACGCTGGTGATTGGCGAAACCATCGATGACAGCGTCCCTCTCCTCGTCACTATACGGGGAGAGGATGCCGGCAGGCAGGTGAGGGGCAGCGCCGACATCGGCAAACCCTTACGAAACCGCGACATCCGCCAGCGCCGAACCCAGGTCCCCCGCAGGTGTCACCTCGATGCGTTCGAGGCCGAGCCAACCCTGCATCAGCTGCAATTCCTCGAAAAGTTCGGCGGCGGTTTGCGGCGGGGCGCCGGGCTCGGCATAGGCGGCATGGACGCGCAGCACGCCGGCCGGGCGGTCAGCCCTAAGGTCGATGCGCGCCACGATCCCTTCGCCGAGCAGGAACGGCAGCACATAATAGCCGTACTGGCGCTTTTCGGCGGGGGTGTAGATCTCGATGCGATAGCGGAAGTCGAACAGTCTTTCCGTGCGCGCCCGCTCGAAGACGACGGGATCGAACGGAGCGAGCAGCGCACGCGCCTTGATTTTGCGCGGAAAACGGGCGTCCTTGTGGAGATAGGCTGGCTTGCTCCAGCCTTCGACGCGAACCGGCAAAAGGTCGCCGGCCTCGACCAGTTCCTCGATGCGGCCCTTGATGTCGGCGGGGGAGAGCCGGAAATAGTCGCGCAGGTCGCCTGCTGTCGCGACGCCATGGGCGCGGGCGGAAATGCGCAGCAATTCGCGGTGCGCATCCTCGGGCGAGGGCACCGGCAGGCTGAGTATCGCCGGCGGCAGCACGCGCTGCGGCAGATCATAAAGCCGCTCGAAGCCGCGACGCGACGCCGTGGTGATGCGGCCGGCCCAGAACAGCCATTCGAAAGCGTGCTTGGCGTCGCTCCAGCCCCACCAGCCGCCGGAGCCTTTTTGGCCTCCTTTCTGGTCTCTCAGGGCCGAAGCGGCGATCGGGCCGCGTTCGACGACCTCGCGATAAATGTCTTCGATATAGGCGGCGCGCTCGCGGCCCCACTTGGCCAGCCCATTGTACATTTCCTCACCGCGCTCGGCCCGTTCCATGCGCCAGCGCATCAGCGGATAGGTTTCGACCGGCAGAAAGGAGGCTTCGTGCGCCCAATATTCGAAGACTTTGCGCTTGCGCGTCACCGCGGCGTTGTCGAGCAGGGCGAGCGGGTAGGGGCCAAGCCGCGAATAGAGCGGCATATAATGGGCGCGCACCACCGCGCTGACGGAATCGATCTGCAGCAGGCCGGTCCGGGCAAGCACACGCGCCAAATGGCGGCGATCAGGCGTTCTGCCGGGGCGAGGATCGGCAAACCCCTGTGCGGCAAGCGCGATGCGCCGGGCCATGGCGAGCGAGATTTTTTCCTTCATGCAGACGGCACTCTGTCGGCGTTCGACCAAAGGTGGGAGCGATGATTCCGCCATGCTAGCAGGGTTTTGGCGGCATCCATGTCAGGAGAGTAAAGTGGAGTAAAAAGTGAAGGAAATCAAACAGGAGCGGATCGGACCAGTTTATCCGGATATGCCGTCGAGCACCCCGAGTTTTGAACAAGGTTTGACTTGCTTCGCCGAAAGCCCTGCGCTAACCCTCGCCGCGTTGCAGCATAGAGCCCCCTAAAACGGTTCAGTGGTTAAACTGTCACGCTTCCGCAAGTGGGTCCGGTGCTGTAATCAGAGTGGATTGGCCGCCAACGGAAAGCCGCAGCATGAACGCATTGTTGAGTTCGTACCTGCCCATCGTCCTGTTTATCGGCGTGGCGCTGGTCGTCGGCCTGGCGCTGCTAGCCGCACCCTTTCTGGTGGCCTACCGCAATCCCGATCCGGAAAAGCTTTCCGCCTATGAATGCGGCTTCAACTCGTTTGACGATGCCCGCATGAAGTTCGACATCCGCTTCTACCTGGTGTCGATCCTGTTCATCATCTTCGATCTGGAGGTGGCCTTCCTGTTTCCGTGGGCGGTGTCTTTCGGCCAGATCGGCATGCTTGGGTTCTGGTCGATGATGGTGTTTCTGGCGGTGCTGACCATCGGCTTTGCTTATGAATGGAAGAAAGGAGCGCTGGAATGGGATTGAGTGACAATTCCGGCACGCTCGTCGCGCCGAAGCCAAAAGGCATTCTCGACCCAAGCACCGGAAAGCCGGTGGGGGCGAATGATCCGTTCTTCCTCGAGATCAACAACGAGCTTGCCGACAAGGGCTTTCTCGTCACCTCGACCGAGGCGCTGATCACCTGGGCGCGCAGCGGCTCGCTGATGTTCATGACTTTCGGTCTTGCCTGCTGCGCGGTCGAGATGATCCACACCTCGATGCCGCGCTATGACTCGGAGCGGTTCGGCGTTGCGCCGCGCGCGTCGCCGCGCCAGTCCGACATCATGATCGTCGCCGGCACGCTGACCAACAAGATGGCGCCGGCGCTGCGCAAGGTCTACGACCAGATGCCGGAGCCGCGCTACGTCATCTCGATGGGCTCCTGCGCCAATGGCGGCGGCTACTACCACTATTCCTATTCGGTGGTGCGCGGCTGCGATCGCGTCGTGCCGGTCGACATCTATGTGCCCGGCTGTCCGCCCAGTGCGGAAGCGCTGCTCTACGGCATCCTTCTGCTGCAAAAGAAGATCCGCCGCACCGGCACGATCGAACGGTGAGCGGGATGATGAGCCTGAATGAACTCTCGACCTATCTCGGCGAGAAGCTGAGCGGCCGGATCGGCGATGCGGTGTTTGCCTATGGCGAACTCACCATCTCGGTCGAGCCGCACGATCTGATCGAGGTGGTGAGCTTCCTGCGCGACGATCCAAAATGCCAGTTCATCTCGATCATCGACGTCTGCGGCGCCGATTATCCATCGCGGGCCAAGCGCTTCGACGTCGTCTATCACCTGCTGTCGCCGAAGCAGAATATTCGTATCCGCATCAAGGTGCAGGCGGACGAGGAGACGGTGGTGCCGTCGATCACCGGCGTTTATCCCGGCGCCGACTGGTTCGAACGCGAGACCTACGATCTTTATGGCGTGCTGTTCTCTGGCCATCCCGATCTCAGGCGGATCCTGACCGACTACGGCTTCGAAGGTCATCCGCTGCGCAAGGATTTCCCGCTGACCGGTTTCGTCGAAGTGCGCTACGACGACGAGGCCAAGCGGGTCATCTACGAGCCGGTCGAGCTGAAGCAGGAATTCCGCAATTTCGATTTTCTCAGCCCTTGGGAGGGGACGGATTACGTGCTTCCGGGGGATGAGAAGGCGAAACAGTGAATGGTGAATAGTGAATGGTGAATGGACGAGACGCCGGAAGCTATACGAGACTATCGCGATCTCATCGTCTGGAAAGAGGCGATGGATATCGCCGAGGAAGTCTATGTTCTGACGCGCGGGTTTGCGCGAGAGGAATTGTATGGAATGACGGCTCAGATGCGCCGTTGCGCCGTCTCGATTCCGGCGAATATCGCGGAAGGATTTGGCCGCGCGCAACGACGGCCGTTCATTCAGTTTCTTCGCATCGCACAAGGTTCGTTGAAGGAACTGGAAACACATACCATGCTTTGCGTACGGATCGGGCTGTTGTCCCAGGAGCAGGCAGCAAAGCTGGAGCCACGCTACACAAGACTCGGCAAGAGGCTGGTCTCGTTTGTCCGGTCGCTGGACCAGGATGGGACACGAGCTTGACCATTCACCATTCACCATTCACCATTCACTCATCGCCAAGGGCGATCCATGGCTGAAACCTCCGTCCGCAACTTCAATATCAACTTTGGGCCTCAGCACCCCGCTGCCCATGGTGTTTTGCGGTTGGTTCTAGAACTCGACGGCGAAGTCGTCGATCGCGTCGATCCGCATATCGGGCTGTTGCATCGCGGCACCGAGAAGCTGATCGAAGCCAAAACTTATCTGCAGGCCGTGCCCTATCTCGACCGGCTCGACTATTGCGCGCCGATGAACCAGGAGCATGCTTTTGCGCTTGCCGCTGAGCGGCTGCTCGGCATCGAGGTGCCGAAGCGCGGCCAGCTGATCCGCGTGCTCTATTGCGAGATCGGCCGCATCATGTCGCACATCCTCAATGTGACGACGCAGGCCATGGACGTCGGCGCGCTGACGCCGCCGCTTTGGGGTTTTGTCGAGCGCGAAAAGCTGATGGTGTTCTATGAGCGGGCCAGCGGCTCGCGCATGCATGCGGCCTATTTCCGGCCCGGCGGCGTCCACCAGGACCTGCCGCAAAAACTGGTCGAGGACATCGGCGAGTGGATCGATCCGTTCCTGAAATCGCTCGACGACCTCGACGCATTGCTGACCGGCAACCGCATCTTCAAACAGCGCAATGTCGACATCGGCACCGTCTCGCTGGCCGACGCCTGGGCCTGGGGCTTTTCCGGCGTCATGGTGCGTGGATCCGGCGTCGCCTGGGATCTGCGCAAGTCGCAGCCTTACGAATGCTATGCCGAGATGGATTTCGACATTCCGATCGGCAAGAACGGCGACTGCTACGACCGTTATCTCGTGCGCATGGAAGAAATGCGCCAGTCGGCGAAAATCATGCGCCAGTGCGTCGACCTGCTGCTTGGCAAGGAAGGCAGCGGGCCGGTGTCGAATCTCGACGGCAAGGTGGTGCCGCCGAAGCGCGCGGCGATGAAGCGCTCGATGGAAGCGCTGATCCATCACTTCAAGCTCTACACTGAGGGCTACCGCGTGCCGGCGGGCGAGGTCTATGCAGCGGTCGAAGCGCCGAAAGGCGAGTTTGGCGTCTACCTGGTCTCGGATGGAACCAACAAGCCCTACCGCTGCAAGCTGCGCGCGCCAGGGTTTGCGCATCTGCAGGCCATGGACTTTTTGTGCCGCGGCCACATGCTGGCCGACGTCACCGCCGTTCTCGGCTCCCTCGACATCGTGTTTGGTGAGGTCGATCGCTAAATGTCAGTCCGCCGTCTCGCAGAAGCCAGCCTCCAGCCAGCCTCCTTCGCCTTCAACCGGGCGAATACGGCAGCGGCCAAGCAATGGATCAAGAAGTATCCGAAGGGTCGCGAGCAGTCGGCGATCATCCCCTTGCTGATGCTGGCGCAGGAACAGGAAGGCTGGGTGACCAAGGCGGCGATCGAGACGATCTCCGACATGCTCGGCATGCCCTACATCAGAGGGCTCGAAGTCGCGACTTTCTACACGCAATACCAGCTCAATCCGGTCGGCACCCGCGCGCATATCCAGGTCTGCGGCACCACGCCCTGCATGCTGCGCGGCTCGGAAGCGCTGATGGATGTGTGCCGCTCGAAAATCCATCACGACCAGTTCCACACCAACGACAAGGGCACGCTGTCGTGGGAAGAGGTCGAATGCCTTGGCGCCTGCGTCAACGCGCCGATGGTGATGATTTTCAAGGACACTTTCGAGGATCTGACGCCGGAGCGGCTTGCCGAGATCATCGACCTCTATGATGCCGGCAAGGGCGCCTCGGTGACGCCGGGGCCGCAGAACGGCCGCATCACCTCCGAGCCGATCACCGGGCTGACGACGCTGAAGAGCGAAAAGGCAATCCTGAAGACCACCCGCGACAGGGAAGCCAAGGCGGCTGCGAAGGCCGCCAGGGCGGCAGCACCAGCGGCAATTGTCGCGACGCCAGCGGCTCCGGCCGTACAGGCACCGGCGGCCGCTGTCGCGCCGTCGAAGGCCAGCAAGCCGAAGACCGATGCGCCCGAAACCAGCCCGGCGCTGGAGACGCCTTCTCCGGCAAAGGTCGCACCAGAGGCGGAAAAGGCGGCGAGCGTCAGACCACCGCGGCATTCGGCGGCCAACGCCAACAAGGCCGCGCCGGAAGTCGAAAAGGTTTTGAAACAGCGCAGCGGTCCGATCGTCAAGGCTGAGCCGGCGGCTGCTTTCAAGGCGCCGGAGTTGAAGGAAGCGCCGATCGGCGCTGCCGGCAAAAAAACTGTCAAGCCTGCCAAGCCTTCGCTCGAGGACAAGAACCGTCCGGCCGGCATCGCGAGGCCGGCACTGGTCGACGATCTCAAGCTGATCTCGGGCGTCGGCCCGAAGATCGAAGGCATCCTGCATTCGGTTGGTATCTTCACCTATGCGCAAGTCGCGTCATGGAAGAAGGCCGAGCGCGAGTGGGTCGATAGCTATCTTAGCTTCCACGGCCGCATCGAGCGCGATGACTGGGTCAAGCAGGCCAAGGCGCTGGCCAAGGGCGGGGTCGCCGAATATATCCGCGTCTTCGGCAAGAAACCGGTCTGAGGGACGAACAATGCTTCAGGACAGAGACCGCATCTTCAACAACATCTACGGCCGCTTCGACAAGTCGCTGGCCGGTGCGATGGCGCGCGGCGCCTGGGACAACACGCCCGGCATCATCGCCAAGGGGCGCGACTGGATCGTCAACGAGATGAAGGCGTCAGGCCTGCGCGGCCGCGGCGGCGCCGGCTTCCCGACCGGGCTAAAATGGTCGTTCATGCCCAAGCAGAGCGACGGCCGGCCGAGCTATCTCGTCGTCAACGCCGACGAATCCGAGCCCGGCACCTGCAAGGACCGCGACATATTGCGCCACGACCCGCACACGCTGGTCGAGGGCTGCCTGATCGCCGGCTTCGCCATGGGCGCGATCGCCGCCTACATCTATGTGCGCGGCGAGTTCATCCGCGAGCGCGAGGCGCTGCAGCGCGCCATCGACGAGGCCTATGCGGCCAAGCTGATCGGCAAGAACAATACGTCCGGCTACGATTTCGACATCTACATGCATCACGGCGCCGGCGCCTATATCTGCGGCGAGGAAACGGCGCTGCTCGAAAGCCTCGAAGGCAAGAAGGGCCAGCCGCGGCTGAAGCCGCCGTTTCCGGCCAATGTCGGCCTCTATGGCTGCCCGACGACGGTCAACAATGTCGAGTCGATCGCGGTGGCGCCGACCATTTTGCGCCGCGGCGCCGCCTGGTTCTCATCGTTCGGCCGGCCCAACAATGTCGGCACCAAGCTGTTCTGCGTTTCGGGCCACGTCAACACTCCGTGCACCGTCGAAGAGGCGATGTCGATCCCGTTCCGCGAGCTCATCGAGACGCATTGCGGCGGCATTCGCGGCGGCTGGGACAATCTGCTGGCGGTGATTCCGGGCGGCGCTTCGGTGCCCTTGGTGCCGGCGGAGCAGATCATCGACGCGCCAATGGATTTCGATGCGTTGCGTGACCTGAAATCGGGTCTCGGCACGGCGGCTGTCATCGTCATGGACAAATCGACCGATATCGTGAAGGCGATTGCCCGGCTTTCCTACTTCTACAAGCACGAGAGCTGCGGCCAGTGCACGCCGTGCCGCGAAGGCACCGGCTGGATGTGGCGGGTGATGGAGCGGCTGGTGCGCGGCGAGGCGCACAAGCGCGAGATCGACATGCTGCTCGACGTGACCAAACAGGTCGAAGGCCACACGATCTGCGCGCTGGGCGATGCGGCGGCGTGGCCGATCCAGGGAATGATGCGGCATTTCCGCGGCGAGGTGGAGCGGCGTATCGACGAGTTTTCGCGCAATGCGCACCGGGCAGAGCCGGTGATGGTGGCGGCGGAATAGAGACGAATTTGAACCGGGCGAATGCCCGATTGGAGATACGGGCAAATGCCCGATTTGAGGAAACAGGCCGGGGCATACGGAAGAAACGACCAGGAGAGACCACCTATGTCGCTGAATTCGACACCCGAACATTTGATGCCAGATTTGGACCCGTTCGAGAAGATGAACCAGGACCTGACCAGGATGATGCCGAAGGAGATGGCCAGCGCCGTCAATCTCCTGGCGCACCCTGTCGCGAGTGCGGCAGCGATGTCGGCGCTCGGCATCGGGCTTGCCAATCATGCCTTTGGGGTGTGGATGGGCGTGCTCTCCGGCGCCGCCGAGGCCTCGCAGCGGCTCTTCCAGCCGATCGTCGACGATTTCGATGCCAGGGTCGAAGGCCTTTCGCAGACAGGGACAAGCTCCTCGACCAAGGCGCGCGCGGCGACGAAAACCTTGATCGCCGAGGCACAGTCCTTCGCCCGGAACGTGAATGACATAGCCGCGAACAGCATGGATGATGCACGCAGCGTGGTGGATGCGGCTGCCGCACCGGCCGGGTTGATGCCGGAGGATTTCAAGCAGCCCAAGGCAATGGATCGTCCGGCAAACCCGGACGACCTCAAGGCGATATCGGGCATCGGGCCGAAGCTGGAACAGGTGCTGAACGGCCTGGGCATCTGGACCTACGGCCAGATCGCCGCATGGACGCCGGAAGAGGTCGCCTGGGTCGACGATTATCTGTCGTTCAAGGGCCGCATCGGTCGCGATAACTGGCTTGGCCAGGCGGCGGCGCTGGCCGAGGCCAAACATTGAATTGAATGCCGTGCGTGGTTTCGGCTGCGCCCGGAAGAAATTGCGGAACGTCCGCAGGGGTTTGAGACGACATGGCAAAGCTCAAGGTCGACGGGAAAGAGATTACTGTACCCGACCACTACACGTTGCTGCAGGCAGCCGAGGACGCCGGCGCCGAAGTGCCGCGCTTCTGCTTCCATGAGCGGCTGTCGATCGCCGGCAATTGCCGCATGTGCCTGATCGAGGTGAAGGGCGGGCCGCCCAAGCCGCAGGCGTCCTGCGCCATGGGCGTGCGCGATTTGCGTCCGGGACCAAATGGCGAAACGCCGGAAATCTTCACCAACACGCCGATGGTCAAGAAGGCCCGGGAAGGCGTGATGGAATTCCTGCTGATCAACCATCCGCTCGATTGCCCGATCTGCGACCAGGGCGGCGAGTGCGACCTGCAGGACCAGGCGATGGCGTTCGGCGTCGATTCCTCGCGCTATCACGAGAACAAGCGGGCGGTCGAAGACAAGTATATCGGGCCGCTGGTCAAGACGATCATGAACCGCTGCATCCATTGCACGCGCTGCGTCCGCTTCACCACCGAAATTGCCGGCATTTCCGAGCTCGGCCTGATCGGCCGCGGCGAGGACGCCGAAATCACCACCTATCTCGAAAGCGCGATGACATCGGAACTGCAGGGCAACGTCATCGATCTTTGCCCGGTCGGTGCGCTGACGTCAAAACCCTACGCCTTCCAGGCGCGGCCGTGGGAACTGACCAAGACCGAATCCATCGATGTGATGGACGCCGTCGGCTCGGCGATCCGCGTCGATTCCAGGGGACGCGAGGTGATGCGCATCCTGCCGCGCACCAACGAGGCGGTGAACGAGGAGTGGATTTCCGACAAGACCCGCTTCATCTGGGACGGTCTGCGCACCCAGCGCCTCGACCGGCCATATGTCCGCAAGAACGGCAAGCTGGCCCCGGCAAGCTGGGCCGAGGCTTTTTCCGCGATCAAGGAAGCGGTGTCGAGCACCGCGCCCGACAAGATCGGCGCCATATCAGGCGATCTCGCCGCCGTCGAGGAGATCTATGCGCTGAAGCTGCTGATGGCCTCGCTCGGCTCGAAGAACACCGACTGCCGCCAGGATGGCGCCGCGCTCGATCCGTCGCTCGGCCGGGCAAGCTATATCTTCAACCCGACCATCGAAGGCATCGAGCAGGCCGACGCGGTGCTGATCATCGGCGCCAATCCGCGCTTCGAGGCGTCCTTGCTCAACGCCCGCATCCGCAAGCGCTGGCGGGTCGGCAACCTGCCGGTCGGCGTCATCGGCGATGTCGGCGATACGCGCTACGACTATGAGCAGCTCGGCGCCGGACCGGAATCGCTGAAGGATTTGGCCGACGGCAACGGCAAATTTTTTGAGGTGCTGAAGAATGCGACGCATCCGCTTGTCATCGTCGGTCAGGGCGCGCTGTCGCGCCCGGACGGCGCGGCCGTGCTCGGCCAGGCGGCGAAGCTCAGCCTGGCCGTCAATGCTGCGAGAGCCGACTGGAACGGCTTTGCCGTGCTGCACACTGCGGCGGCGCACGTTGGCGGTCTCGATGTCGGCTTCGTGCCGGGCGAGGGCGGCAAGAACGTCGCCGGCATGCTGGGGGCTATGGAGGTGCTGTTCCTGCTCGGCGCCGACGAGATTGACATGACGAAAACCGGCGGCGCCTTCGTCGTCTATATCGGCACGCATGGCGACCACGGCGCGCACCGCGCCGACGTCATCCTGCCGGGCGCCGCCTATACCGAAAAATCGGGCACCTACGTCAATACCGAGGGCCGCGTGCAGCAGACCAACCGTGCCGGCTTCGCGCCGGGCGATGCGCGCGAGGACTGGGCGATCCTGCGGGCGCTGTCGGATGTGCTTGGCAAGAGATTGTCGTTCGATTCGCTGCCGCAGCTGCGCGCAAAACTCTATGGCGAATACCCGCATCTTGCCCGCCTCGACCAGGTCGCGGCCGGCAATGCTGGCGATATCGCTGAGGTGGCGAAGCTCGGCGGGCGGCTGGGCAAGGGCGCCTTAACCTCGCCGGTCAAGGATTTCTACCTGACCAACCCGATCGCGCGGGCTTCAGCGGTGATGGCGGAATGCTCGGCGCTGGCGAAAAACGGTTTTCAGCAGGCGGCGGAATAAACATGGACACCTTCGTCTCCTTCTACGTGCTGCCGGCGCTGCTCATCCTGTTGAAGTCGGTCGTGCTGATCGTCGTGCTGTTGATCTTCGTCGCCTACATCCTGTACGCGGACCGCAAGATCTGGGCGGCGGTGCAGTTGCGCCGCGGCCCTAACGTCGTCGGCCCATGGGGCACGCTGCAGGCTTTCGCCGATCTTCTGAAGTTCGTGTTCAAGGAGCCGGTGATTCCGTCCGGCGCCAACAAGGGCGTTTTTCTGCTGGCGCCTTTGGTTTCGGCGGTTTTGGCGATCTCGGCCTGGGCGGTGATCCCGGTCAATGAGGGCTGGGCGATCGCCAACGTCAATGTCGGCATCCTCTATGTCTTCGCCATCTCCTCGCTCGAGGTCTATGGCGTGATCATGGGCGGCTGGGCGTCCAACTCGAAATATCCGTTCCTCGGCGCGCTGCGCTCGGCGGCGCAGATGGTGTCCTACGAGGTCTCGATCGGCTTCGTCATCGTCACCGTGCTGCTTTGCGTCGGCTCGCTCAACCTGTCCGACATCGTGCTGTCGCAGCAGGACGGGCTGGGTACGCGGGTCGGCCTGCCCAACACCTTCCTCGACTGGCATTGGCTGTCGCTGTTCCCGATGTTCGTCATCTTCTTCATCTCGGCGCTGGCCGAAACCAACCGCCCGCCCTTCGACCTGGTGGAAGCCGAATCGGAACTCGTCGCCGGCCATATGGTCGAATATTCGTCGACGCCGTTCCTGCTGTTCTTCCTCGGCGAGTATGTCGCCATCGTGCTGATGTGCGCGCTGGCCACCATCCTGTTCCTCGGCGGCTGGCTGCCGCCCTTCGACTTCGCTCCCTTCACCTGGGTGCCGGGGCTGATCTGGTTCGTGCTCAAGGTCTGCCTGGTTTTCTTCATGATCTCGATGGTGAAGGCCTTCGTGCCGCGCTACCGCTACGACCAGCTGATGCGGCTTGGCTGGAAGGTCTTCCTGCCGATCTCGCTGGCGATGGTGGTGATTGTCGCCGCGTTCCTCAAGATCACGGGGTTTGCGTGATGTCTGCTCTAGCCCAAGCCGCAAAATCCCTGCTGCTGCAGGATTTCGTCAGCGCCTTCTTCCTGTCGATGCGCCAGTTCTTCGCGCCGAAGGAGACGATCAACTATCCGCACGAGAAGGGGCCGACCAGTCCGCGCTTCCGCGGCGAGCACGCGCTGCGCCGCTACCCGAACGGCGAGGAACGCTGCATCGCCTGCAAACTGTGCGAGGCGATCTGCCCGGCCCAGGCCATCACCATCGAGGCCGGCCCGCGCCGCAATGACGGCACCCGCCGCACCGTGCGCTACGACATCGATATGGTGAAGTGCATCTATTGCGGCTTCTGCCAGGAGGCCTGCCCGGTCGACGCCATCGTCGAGGGGCCGAATTTCGAATTCGCGACGGAGACGCGCGAGGAACTTTATTACGACAAGGACAAGCTCCTGGCCAATGGCGACCGCTGGGAGCGCGAACTGGCGCGCAACATCTCGCTGGATGCGCCGTACCGATAGAACAGCTTTCTTCTCCCCGTTCACGGGGAGAAGATGCCGGCAGGCAGATGAGGGGCGGCGCGAACGTCGCAAGTTCAGCGCTGCCCCTCATCCGGCCCTTCGGGCCACCTTCTCCCCGTAAACGGGGAGAAGGAAACGGAATGACGCATGGACGGGGCGAAAGGCCTCGTCTAAGGAACACGCAAACTTGCCGACCGGAGGCGGTGGCAAAGATCGAACAGGACGAACGTCCTGTTTGGACAGGAACCCCGGGGGAACCCATGCTGAATGGACTAGAGGCGGCCTTTTTCTACCTCTTCGCCTTTGTCGCGGTGGCGTCGGCGTTCATGGTCATTTCGGCGCGCAATCCCGTGCATTCGGTGCTGTTCCTGATCCTGACCTTCTTCAACGCCGCTGGCCTGTTCATGCTGACCGGCGCCGAGTTCCTGGCGATGATCCTGCTCGTCGTCTATGTCGGCGCGGTCATGGTGCTGTTCCTGTTCGTCGTCATGATGCTCGACGTCGATTTCGCCGAGATGAAGGAAGGCGCCCTGCAATACGCGCCGATTGGCGCGCTGGTCGGGCTGATCCTGGCGGCTGAGCTGATCGTCGTGCTCGGCGGCTATACGTTCGCGCCGCAGCTGGCGGCGACGGTTGCAAAACCCACTCCGGACCTTGCCGCGCGCTCGAACACGGCAGCGCTCGGCGACATCCTCTACACCGACTACCTCTACTATTTCCAGATTGCCGGCCTTGTGCTGCTGGTCGCCATGATCGGCGCCATCGTGCTGACGCTGCGCCACAAGCCGGGCATCAAGCGGCAGTCGATCGCCGCCCAGGTCGGCCGCACGCCGGCAACGGGAATGGAAATCCGCAAGGTCAAGACGGGCGAAGGAATCTGAGATGGTCGTCGGCATCGCACATTATCTGACCGTATCGGCGATCCTGTTCACGCTCGGCGTGTTCGGCATCTTCCTCAACCGCAGGAACATCATCGTCATCCTGATGTCGATCGAGCTGATCCTGCTCGCCGTCAACATCAATTTCGTCGCCTTCTCGGCAGCGCTCGGCGATCTCGTCGGACAGGTGTTCGCGCTGTTCGTGCTGACGGTCGCAGCGGCTGAAGCGGCGATCGGCCTCGCCATTCTCGTCGTCTTCTTCCGCAACCGCGGTTCGATCGCGGTCGAAGACGTGAACATGATGAAGGGTTGACGGAAACCACCATGTATCAGGCCATCGTCTTCCTTCCTCTGCTCGGCTTCCTGATCGTCGGCCTGTTCGGCACGTCGCTCGGCGCCAAGGCGTCCGAATACATCACCTCCGGCTTGCTGGTGATATCAGCCGTGCTGTCGTGGGTCGCCTTCTTCGCCGTCGGCTTCGGCGAGGGCGAGGTGTTCACTGTGCCGGTGCTGCGCTGGATCCAGTCGGGCGGGTTAGAGGCCGCATGGGCGCTGCGCATCGACACGCTGACGGTGGTGATGCTGGTCGTCGTCAACACGGTGTCGGCGCTGGTCCACATCTACTCGATCGGCTACATGCATCACGACCCGAACCGGCCGCGCTTCTTCGCCTATCTGTCGCTGTTCACCTTCGCCATGCTGATGCTGGTGACGGCCGACAACCTGGTGCAGATGTTCTTCGGCTGGGAAGGCGTCGGCCTCGCCTCCTATTTGCTGATCGGTTTCTGGTACAAGAAACCGTCGGCCAATGCCGCCGCGATCAAGGCCTTCGTCGTCAACCGCGTCGGCGATTTCGGCTTCGCGCTCGGCATCTTCGGCGTGTTCGTGCTGTTCGGCTCGGTCAACCTCGGCACTATCTTCGCCAATGCGGCGACGTTCATTCCGGCCGAAGGCGCGCCGGAGGGCGCAGCCGTGCTGACCTTCCTCGGCTATGCGCTCGACAAGCACGCGGCGATGACCGTCGTCTGCCTGCTGCTGTTCATGGGCGCCATGGGCAAGTCTGCCCAGGTGCCGCTGCACACCTGGCTGCCGGACGCCATGGAAGGCCCGACGCCGGTCTCGGCGCTCATCCATGCCGCCACCATGGTGACCGCCGGCGTGTTCATGCTGGCGCGGCTGTCGCCGCTGTTCGAACTGTCGCATTCGGCGCTGATCGTGGTCACCTTCATCGGCGCCTTCACCGCCTTCTTCGCGGCGACCGTCGGCCTCGTCCAGAACGACATCAAGCGCGTCATCGCCTATTCGACCTGCTCGCAGCTCGGCTACATGTTCGTGGCGCTCGGCGTCGGCGCCTACGGCGCGGCGATCTTCCATCTGTTCACGCACGCCTTCTTCAAGGCGCTGCTGTTCCTCGGCTCCGGCTCGGTGATCCACGCCGTCTCCGACGAGCAGGACATGCGCAGGATGGGCGGCCTCAGAACGCTCATTCCGAAGACCTACTGGATGATGGTGATCGGCACGCTGGCGCTGACCGGCGTCGGCATTCCGGTAACGGTGATCGGCACCGCCGGCTTCTTCTCCAAGGACGCGATCATCGAAAGCGCCTTTGCCGCGCACAATCCGGTCGCCGGCCTTGCCTTCGTGCTGCTGGTAGTCGCCGCCTGCTTCACCAGCTTCTATTCCTGGCGGCTGATTTTCATGACCTTCCACGGCCAGCCGCGGGCGAGCCACGAGGTCATGCACCACGTCCATGAATCGCCGCCGGTCATGCTGGTGCCGCTGTACATCCTGGCGGCAGGCGCGCTGTTCGCCGGCGTGATCTTCCATGGCGCCTTCATCGGCGAGGGCTATGCCGAGTTCTGGAAGGCGTCGCTGTTCACACTGCCGGAAAACCACATCCTGCACGACATCCACGAAGTGCCGTTTTGGGTGAAGCTGGCGCCGTTCGTCGCCATGCTGATCGGCTTTGCTATTGCCTGGCAATTCTACATCCGCGCTCCGGAAATGCCGAAGAACCTCGCGGCGCAGCATCGCGGCCTCTACGCCTTCCTGCTCAACAAGTGGTATTTCGACGAACTCTTCGACTTCCTGTTCGTGCGGCCGGCAAAACGCCTCGGCCACTTCCTGTGGAAGACCGGCGACGGCACCGTCATCGACGGACTTGGTCCGGACGGGGTGTCGGCGCGCGTCGTCGACGTCACCAACCGGGTCGTCAAGCTGCAGACCGGCTACCTCTATCACTATGCCTTCGCCATGCTGATCGGCGTTGCCGCATTCGTCACCTGGATGATGCTCTGATGACCGCCTGGCCGATCCTCTCGCTGGTCACCTTCCTGCCGCTGGTAGGTGTGCTGTTCATTCTGCTGATCAATGACGACAGCGAGAATGCCCGCCGCAACATCCGCGCCATTGCGTTGTGGACGACTGGTATCACCTTCATCATCTCGCTGTTCATCTGGACCGGCTTCGACAATGCGGAGCCCGGTTTCCAGTTCGTCGAGAAGTTTGCCTGGCTGGATTCCGGCATCTCCTACCATATGGGCGTCGACGGCATCTCGATGCTGTTCGTCATCCTGACCACCTTCCTGATGCCGCTCTGCATCCTGGCTTCGTGGGAATCGATCGAGACGCGCGTCAAGGCCTACATGATCGCCTTCCTGCTGCTGGAGACGCTGATGATCGGCGTGTTCTGCGCGCTCGACATCGTCCTGTTCTACGTCTTCTTCGAAGCCGGCCTGATCCCGATGTTCATCATCATCGGCGTGTGGGGCGGCAAGCGGCGCGTCTACGCATCGTTCAAGTTCTTCCTCTATACGCTGGCCGGCTCGGTGCTGATGCTGCTCGCCATCATGGCGATGTTCTTCCAGTCCGGCACCACCGACATCCCGACGCTCCTGACGCACAACTTCCCGGCCTCGATGCAGACCTGGCTATGGCTCGCCTTCTTCGCCTCCTTCGCCGTGAAGATGCCGATGTGGCCGGTGCACACCTGGCTGCCGGACGCGCATGTCGAAGCGCCGACGGCCGGTTCGGTGATCCTGGCCGCAATCCTGCTGAAGATGGGCGGATATGGTTTCCTGCGCTTCTCCCTGCCGATGTTTCCGATCGCCTCGGAGATGTTTGCGCCGCTGGTCTTCGCGCTGTCCGTCGTCGCCATCATCTACACCTCGCTGGTGGCGTTGATGCAGGAGGACATGAAGAAGCTGATCGCCTATTCGTCGGTAGCCCATATGGGCTTCGTCACCATGGGCATCTTCGCGATGAACCAGGAAGGCGTCCAGGGGGCGATCTTCCAGATGCTGTCGCACGGCCTTGTCTCCGGCGCGCTGTTCCTGTGCGTCGGCGTCATCTACGACCGCATGCACACGCGCGACATCGACGCCTATGGCGGGCTGGTCAACAACATGCCGAAATACGCCACCGTGTTCATGATCTTCACCATGGCCAATGTCGGCCTGCCCGGCACCAGCGGCTTCGTCGGCGAATTTCTGACCATGCTCGGCGTGTTCCGGGTCAACACCTGGGTGGCGTTCTTCGCCGCCACCGGCGTCATTCTGTCGGCGGCCTATGCGCTCTGGCTGTATCGCCGGGTGATCTTCGGCGCGCTGACCAAGGACAGCCTGAAAGGCCTGCTCGACCTGTCGACACGCGAGAAGGTGATCATCTACCCGCTGGCCGTGCTGGTCATCTTCTTCGGCGTCTACCCGGCGCCGGTCTTCGACGCGACCGCCGCATCGGTCAAGGCGCTCGTCACCAATGTGACCGCATCCATCGACACCGCGCAGACCGCGGCGGCGAACTGACCCGAGAGGTTTGCGAACCATGACGCCGGACCTTCTCTCCAGCCTGTCGCTGTCGACACCAGAGCTGATCCTCGCCGTCGGCGCCCTGGCGCTGCTGATGCTCGGCGCCTATTCGCGCGCCAACACCACCACCACGGTGAGCGGCCTTGCCGTCGCCGTGCTGGTGGTTGCCGGCCTCTGGACGATCCTTTCCACCGGGCAGGGCAACGCTTACGGCGAAGCCTTCGTCCAGGATCCCTTCGCCCGCTTCATGAAGGTGCTGGCGCTGATCGGTTCGGCGGTGACGCTGGTCATGTCGATGCGCTTCGCCAAGGCGGAGCATTTCGACAAGTTCGAATATCCGGTGCTGATCCTGCTGTGCACGCTCGGCATGATGCTGATGATCTCGGCCAACGGCATGATCGGGCTTTATCTGGGCCTCGAACTGCAGTCGCTGGCAATCTACGTGCTGGCGGCGATCAACCGGGACAATCTGCGCTCGACCGAGGCGGGGTTGAAATATTTCGTCCTCGGCGCGCTGTCGTCGGGCATGCTGCTTTACGGCATCAGCCTGGTCTACGGCTACACCGGCAACACCGGCTTCCAGGAGATCGCCGCAGCACTTGGCGGCGGCGAGCGGCAGCTTGGCCTGGTCTTTGGCCTGGTCTTCGTGCTGGCCGGCCTCGCCTTCAAGATATCGGCGGTGCCGTTCCACATGTGGACGCCCGACGTCTATGAAGGCGCGCCGACGCCGGTGACGGCCTTCCTCGCTGCGGCGCCGAAGATGGCGGCGATGGCGCTGATCGTGCGCGTCACTATGGACGCCTTCCAGCCGATCGCCGCCGACTGGCAGCAGATCATCGTCTTCATCTCGATCGCCTCGATGCTGCTCGGCGCCTTTGCGGCTATCGGCCAGACCAACATCAAGCGGCTGATGGCCTATTCCTCGATCGGCCATATGGGCTACGCCCTGGTAGGCCTCGCCGCCAACAGCCAGGCCGGCGTGCGCGGCGTCGCCATCTACATGCTGATCTATCTGGTGATGACGCTCGGCACCTTCGCCTTCATCCTCGCCATGCGGCGCAAGGAAGGCAATGTCGAACAGATCAGCGATCTCGCCGGCCTGTCGTCGACCAATCCGATCATGGCGACGATCCTGACCATCCTGATGTTCTCGCTGGCCGGCATTCCGCCGCTCGCCGGCTTCTGGGGGAAGTGGTACGTGTTCCTTGCCGCCATCAACGCCAACCTCTACGCGCTGGCTATCATCGGCGTGCTGGCCTCGGTGGTGGGCGCTTATTATTATCTGCGCATCATCAAGATCATGTGGTTCGACGAACCGGTCGGCGGCTTCGTGCCGATGGCGACCGAGCTTCGCGTCGTGCTTGGCGTCTGCGGCGCCTTCGTGCTGTTCTACGTGCTGATCGGCGGGCCGATCGGCACCTATGCCGAAGCCGCCGCCAAGACATTCTTCTGACGGGATGGCATTTCGGCTGGCTCCAACAGCGGCCTCGGAAGGGTTCCGGCTCGAGGCACATGACACCGTCGGTTCCACCAATGCGCTGGCGCTCGACCGTGCGCGGGCGGGAGATCGGGGCAAGCTCTGGGTCGTTTCGAAAAAACAGGAAAGCGGGCGTGGCCGGCGCGGCCGGGCCTGGGCGACGCCCGAGGGCAATCTGGCGGCGACGCTGCTGGTGGTCACCAATGCCGAGCTTCGCCTGGCCGCGACGCTCGGCTTCGTCGCCGGGCTGGCGCTGGCCGATGCGCTCGACGCCGTCGTGCCAAAGAGCAGGATCGCGATCGGCCTCGACGGCGGCAACGATGGAAAAAACCGTTTCGAGCTGAAATGGCCGAACGATGTGCTCGCCTCCGGCGCCAAGCTTGCCGGCATCCTGCTGGAATCGGCGATACTCGAAGGCGATCGCTCTGCGGTGGCGGTGGGCATCGGCGTCAATGTTGTGGCATACCCCAAAGATTTGCCTTATCCGGCGACATCGCTTGGCGCGCTGGGCGCTGCTTGCGATGCCGAGACATTGTTTCTGGCGCTGTCGGATGCCTGGAGCGAGAATGCGCGGCTGTGGAACGATGGGCGCGGGCTGGCCGCAGTCAGGCGACGCTGGCTGGCGCGTGCGGCAGGGCTTGGCGGGCAGGTTGCTGTCAGAATTGACGGTAATGTGGTGCGCGGCACGTTCGAGACCATTGACGAGGACTGCCGTTTCGTGATCCGCGACGATGAGGGTTCGGTTCTGACGATCGCCGCCGGCGACGTGCATTTCGGTGCGGTCGCGTCGGCCCAAGTTTGACAGGCCAAGGTTTTGAGAGGCCAAGGTTTTGACAGGCCAAGGTTTTTGACGGGCTCAGGTTTGACGGGCCCCAGATTTTGACGGGCCCCAGATTTTGACGGCTTGGGTTGACCGGCCAGGAAAGGAATGATCATGGCGACAGCGGAAAACGCCGAACTCGTCTTCGTGCCGCTTGGCGGCGTCGGCGAGATCGGCATGAACTTCGCCCTCTATGGTTACGGGCCGGCCAATGCGCGCGAATGGATCGTCATCGATGTCGGCGTGACCTTTCCCGATGCCAGCCTGCCTGGCGTCGACCTGGTGCTGCCCGACACGCGCTTCATCGAGGAGAACGTCGCCAACCTGCGCGGCATCATCATCACGCACGCGCATGAGGACCATTACGGCGCGCTACTCGACACATGGCCGAAGCTCAAGGCGCCGGTCTGGATGACGCCGTTCGGCGCTGGATTGCTGGAAGCCAAGCGGCAGGGCGAGCAGGGCGCACCAAAAATCCCGGTGACGATCTACCGCGCCGGTGAAAAGTTCAGCGTCGGCCCGTTCGAGATCGAGGCCATCCCGGTTGCGCATTCGATTCCCGAACCGATGTCGCTGGCGATCACCTCGCCGGCCGGCACCGTCATCCACACCGGCGACTGGAAGATCGATCCGGCGCCGACGATCGGGCCGCTGACCGACGAGGCGCGCTTCCGCGCCTATGGCGACAAGGGCGTGCTGGCGTTGATCTGCGATTCCACCAATGCGCTGCGGGAAGGTGTGTCGCCGTCGGAAGTCGCGGTTGGCGAGGGCCTCAAGGGCGTCATCCAGAGCGCCAAGGGCCGCGTCGCGGTCACCACCTTTTCCTCCAATGTCGGACGCATCGTCTCCATTGCCAAGGCGGCACGCGATGCCGGCCGGCAGTGCCTGGTGCTCGGCCGTTCGCTGAAGCGCGTCATCGATGTTGCCGGCGAGCTCGGCTATATGGATGGGCTGCCCGAATTCATCGCCGAGGAGGACTTTGGCTTCATCCCGCGCGAAAACCTCGTCATCATCTGCACCGGCAGCCAGGGCGAGCCGCTTGCGGCACTGGCGAAACTGTCGCGCGAGGAGATGAAATCGGTGTCGCTGACGGCAGGCGACACGGTGGTGTTTTCCTCGCGCACCATTCCCGGCAACGAGAAGGGTATCCTCGAGATCAAGAACCGTCTGATCGATCTCGGCATCAAGATCATCGAGGACGGTGATGCGCTGGTGCATGTCTCCGGCCATCCGCGCCGCAGCGAGCTGCGCAAGATGTATGAATGGGTGCGGCCGCAGATCGGCGTTCCCGTGCATGGCGAGGCGGCGCATCTGGTGGCACAGGGATCGCTGATGTCGGTGTCCGGCATCGGCCAGGTGGCGCAGGTGCGCGACGGCGACATGCTGCGGCTCTATCCCGGTGCGGCGACGATCATCGACCAGGTGCCGTTCGGCCGCATCTACAAGGACGGCAGGCTGATCGGCACCGACCAGGCGATGGGCATTCGCGACCGGCGCAAGCTGTCTTTCGCCGGCCATGTCGCGGTCAATGTCGTGCTCGACGACAAATATGAGCTCGCCGGCGATCCCGATCTGGTCGCCATCGGTGTCGCCGAGGCCGATGGCCGCGGCGACAGCCTGGAAGACCTGATGATCGATGCGGCAATCGGCGCCGTGGACTCCATCCCGCGTCAGCGCCGAAGAGATCTCGACCTCGTGCAGGAGGCAGTGCGCCGCGCCGTCCGCGGCGCCGCCAATGAAGCCTGGGGCAAGAAGCCGCTGGTGACAGTGTTCGTCACGAGATAAGGGAATAGGGGAGTAGGGCAGTACGGCAGTAGGGGGAGAAAGTAGTTTTCCCTACTCCCATACTGCCGTATTGCCCTACTGCCCTGAGGAAAACCTATGCTTGAACGCCTCAACCATGTCGCGCTTGCCGTGCCGGATCTGGCTGCGGCGACCGCGGCTTATCGCGACACTCTCGGCGCTCGGGTGACCGCGCCGCAGGCGCTGCCGGAGCATGGCGTCACGGTGGTGTTCGTCGATGTCGGCAATACCAGGATCGAATTGCTGGAGCCGCTTGGCGAGGGTTCGCCGATCGCGGCATTCCTCGAGAAGAACCCCTCGGGCGGCATGCATCATCTGTGCTATGAGGTCGATGACATTCTTGCCGCGCGTGATCACCTCATCGCCAGCGGCGCCCGCGTCCTCGGCGACGGCAACCCGAAGACCGGCGCACACGGCAAGCCGGTGCTGTTCCTGCATCCCAAGGATTTCTTCGGCACGCTGGTTGAACTGGAGCAAGCATGAGCTGGGTTTCATTTCTCGCCCTGTTCTTCATCACATGGTGGGTGGTGCTGTTCGCCATCCTGCCATTCAGCCTGAGGACGCAGGACGAGGATGAGGACGTGACGCTGGGCACGGTATCCAGCGCGCCGCGCGGACCGCATATGCTGCGCGCGGTGCTGCGGACGACGATCGTCACGCTGGTTCTGCTTGGCATCTTTTATGGCATTACGCGGGGGCTCGGCCTCGGCATCGACGACATCCCGCACATCGTGCCGGATTTCAGCCAGAGCCCCGGAAACTAGAGCAAATTCCAGGCCGGAAGAACCAATGCCGGTTGTTTTCGAACCCGCTGTGCTGAAGTTGCGCAAGTGATTTGGCAATTTGTCGTGCTAACCAAATGATTGCACAAAAAAAATGCAAGGCACGAGGCCTTGCAATTTAAACGCGTCCGATCTGTTTCCGGTGTCCGGCGGCAGCGAGTAACCGCGCCTAGATCGCATCCTCCCAAGACTTTGACCGCGTAGGAGAGCAGATTTCTTTCCGCCCTCTCGTTTATCGGCGCACATTAGACCAAGCCGGGTGAAAATGTCACGCAGAATTTTGCCCGGAAATAAGCATTCTCGTGCTGCACTGCACAATAGTATGGCAGGCGTTGCTTGCGAAACGACCAGCAAGGCGAACGCGGCACTGCGGCGCCTTTGCGACGCCCTGCGATGCCCGGTTGGCGCCCGCGGGGGGCGGGTTTCCATTCCGTCATGAAATGGCTATGAAGCCGGGGCAAGCAAGCCTGCGCTGCGCCGATTCCGGTGCGGCAATCCTCTCTCTCACGGACCAGTCCATGCGTTTGTCGCGCTATTTCCTGCCTATCCTCAAAGAAAATCCGCGCGAGGCCGAAATCGTCTCGCACCGGCTGATGCTGCGCGCCGGCATGATCCGCCAGCAGGGGCAAGGCAGTTTTTCCTGGCTGCCGCTCGGCAAGAGGGTGCTGGACAAGGTTTGCCGGATCGTTCGCGAGGAGCAGGACCGGGCCGGCGCGCTCGAGATCCTGATGCCGACCATCCAGTCGGCCGAGCTGTGGCGCGAAAGCGGCCGCTATGACGACTATGGCAAGGAGATGCTGCGCATCAAGGACCGGCAGGATCGCGACATGCTCTATGGACCGACCAACGAGGAGGTGGTCACCGAGATTTTCCGCGCCTATGTGAAGTCCTATAAGGATCTGCCGCTCAATCTCTATCACATCCAGTGGAAATTCCGCGACGAGGTGCGGCCGCGCTTCGGCGTCATGCGCAGCAGAGAGTTCCTGATGAAGGACGCCTATTCCTTCGATCTCGATTTTGCAGGCGCCAAGGCGGCCTATAACAGGATGTTCGTGTCCTATCTCAGGACGTTCACGCGCATGGGGCTGCAGGCAATCCCGATGCGTGCCGACACCGGGCCGATCGGCGGCGATCTCAGCCACGAATTCATCATCCTGGCCGACACCGGCGAAAGCCAGGTCTATTGCCATCGCGACTATCTCGCATTTGATGTGCCGGGGGCCGACACGGACTTCTCCAACGATGCCGAGATCGGCGACATCGTCAGGAAATGGACGACGCCCTATGCGGCGACCGACGAGATGCACGACGAGGCGGCGTGGGAGAAGGTCGCGACAAGCGACCGCGTCTCGGCGCGCGGCATCGAGGTCGGCCACATCTTCCATTTCGGCGACAAATATTCGAAGCCGATGGGCGCCAAGGTGACCGGGCCCGACGGCAAGGATCATTTTGCCTCCGGAGGCTCCTACGGCATCGGCCCGACGCGGCTGGTCGCGGCGATCATCGAGGCTAGCCATGACGACAACGGCATCATCTGGCCGGAGGCGGTGGCGCCTTTCGACATCGGCCTGATCAATATGAAAGCCGGCGACGCCGACTGCGACCGCGTCTGCGATGAACTCTATGCGGCGTTTGTCGCCGCCGGCAAGGACGTGCTCTACGACGACACCGATCAGCGGCCGGGCGGCAAGTTCGCCACAGCCGACCTGATCGGACTGCCGTGGCAGGTGATCGTCGGGCCGCGCGGCGTGGCCGCCGGCGAGGTCGAGATCAAGAACCGCAGGAACGGCGAGCGTGAGACGCTGCCGATCGCCGACGTGAAGAAACGCTTCGGTTTTGCCGCATGAGTGGAGCGGCAGCAGCTAAACCCTTGGCCGCCGGAGCTTTTTCCGTCTTCGAACGCATGGTCGCGTGGCGCTATCTGCGCTCGCGCCGCAAGGAGACGGTGATCTCCGTCATTGCGTCGATCTCGTTCCTCGGCATCATGCTGGGCGTCGCCACGCTGATCGTCGTAATGGCTGTCATGAACGGCTTTCGCGCCGAGCTCCTGACGCGCATCCTCGGCGTCAACGGCCATCTGATCGTGCAGCCGCTCGACATGCCGCTGGAGGACTACGCGCAGGTCGCCGGCCGCATCAACGGCGTGCCCGGCGTCCAATACGCCATTCCGCTCATCGACGGGCAGGTGCTGGCGCAAGGCAATGTCGGCGGCGGGTCGGGGGCGCTGGTGCGCGGCATCCGCGGCGAGGATCTGGGCAAGATTTCAATCGTCGCCACCAATATCAAGCAGGGCTCGATCGCCGGCTTCGACACAGGCGAGGGCGTCGCCATCGGCACCCGTATGGCCGACAATCTCGGTCTTGTGCTCGGCGACACCATCACGCTGATCGCCCCCGACGGCGATGTGACGCCGCTCGGCACGACACCGCGCATGAAGGGTTACCCGGTCACCGCGATCTTCGAAGTCGGCATGTCGGAATATGACAGCTCGATCGTCTACATGCCGTTTTCGGAAGCCCAGCTCTATTTCAACATGGATGGCCGGGCCCAGGCGATCGAGATCTATGTCGACAATCCCGACAATGTCGACGCGCTGAAACCGAGGGTCGAGGAGGCAGCGCAGCGGCCGATCACCATGGTCGACTGGCGAGAACGAAACCAAACATTCTTCGATGCGCTGCAAGTGGAGCGCAACGTCATGTTCATGATCCTGACGCTGATCGTGCTGGTTGCGGCGCTCAACATCATTTCGGGGCTGATCATGCTGGTGAAGGACAAGGGCCACGATATCGCCATTCTGCGCACCATGGGCGCCACGCGCGGCGCCATCCTGCGCATCTTCCTGATGACGGGGGCGGCGATCGGCGTGGTGGGCACCTTTGCCGGCGTTCTGCTCGGCGTCATTATCTGCTTGAACGTTGAGCGCATCCGCCAGTTCTTCTCGTGGCTGGCCGGCGAGAGGCTGTTCAATCCCGAACTCTACTTCCTCAGCCAGTTGCCTGCCCGCATGGACGCCAGCGAGACGATCTCCGTGGTGCTGATGGCGCTGGTGCTGTCGTTCCTGGCGACTCTGTTTCCGGCATGGCGCGCAGCCAGGCTCGATCCGGTCGAAGCGCTGAGGTACGAATGATGGCCGAGGCCATTATCGAGTTGAAGAGCGTCGAGCGGCACTATGTCCAGGGGCCGCGCAAGCTGACCATCCTCAACGGCGCCGATTTTTCGTTGAAGCGCGGTGAGATCGTGGCGCTGGTGGCGCCTTCGGGCACCGGCAAATCGACGCTGTTGCACACCGCCGGACTGCTGGAGCGGCCGGACGCCGGCGATGTCATTCTGGCCGGCCGCGCCTGCGGGCGGCTTTCCGACGACGAGCGCACGGCGATCCGCCGTAACGATGTCGGCTTCGTCTATCAATTCCATCACCTGCTGCCGGAGTTCACGGCGCTGGAAAACATCATGATGCCGCAGCTGATAAAAGGGCTGACGCGCAAGGAGGCTGCCGAGCGGTCGGCGCAACTGCTCGACTACATGCAGATCGGCAAGCGCGCGCAGCACCGACCGTCCGAACTGTCCGGCGGCGAGCAACAGCGCGTCGCCATCGCGCGCGCCGTCGCCAATGCGCCGCTGGTGCTGCTGGCCGACGAGCCGACCGGCAACCTCGACCCGGTCACCGCCTCCTACGTGTTCGAGGCACTGGGGGCGCTGGTCAGGCAGTCGGGCCTGGCGGCGCTGATCGCCACCCACAATCACGAGCTTGCCTCGCGCATGGACCGTCGCGTCACGCTCGCCGACGGCAAGGTCGTTCCGCTTTAGCTGTATCGATATTCAGGTGATGCCGGCCTGCGAACGGCTGATACCTGCGCGTCCGGCAGTGGGCGTACCCAACAGTAGGCTCCGTTCCGGTCTCGGAACCCCACCCAGTCTGGCCGCATTTCCCGACACGCAACCAGCGTGAACGGCGCAAATCCGCCCATAACCTTTCCTTAACCCTGCCGAACTGATCGCCCGGAATTCCGCGACACACTTCCAATGCGGCCGTTGACACTCGAACACAATTAGAACAAAATGCGAACACGCTGAAAACAGGAGAGCGTTATGACCGGTCTTGTTCAGGATGTCGTGTCACTGGTGTGCATGAGCACGTTTCTCATTTCCATGGCGATCTGGATCGGAGCGATGTGAGGCATCGCGCCTCGTTTATTCGGGGCGGCGTCAGTTCGGCGCCGCTTTGTCAGCCGGCCTTGCGGGCCGTTTCGACAAGCAGAGCTGCGGTGGGTCCGAAGACATCCTCGAAGGCCGATTTCAGCGCGAGATCGAGATCGGCCATTCCCAGGGGAAGGCCGAGATCGACGAGGCTGGTGACGCCGTGATCCTGCACGCCGCACGGCACGATGCCGCTGAAGTGGCTGAGATCCGGCTCGACATTGATGGCGATGCCGTGAAAGCTCACCCAGCGCCTCAGCCTGATGCCGATGGCGGCGATCTTGTCCTCGGCGAGCGATCCGTCGGGCAGGGCGGGGCGATCCGGCCGCACCACCCAGACGCCGACGCGGTTCTCGCGCCGTTCGCCGCGCACGTTGAAGGCAGCGAGCGTGCCGATGATCCATTGTTCAAGTGCCGCGACGAAGGCGCGGACATCCTCGCGCCGCCGCTTCAGGTCGAGCATCACATAAGCGACCCGCTGGCCTGGCCCATGATAGGTGTATTCGCCGCCGCGTCCCGCCGCGAACACCGGAAACCGGTCGGGCTCGATCAGGTCCTCGATGCGGGCGCTGGTGCCGGCGGTGTAGAGCGGCGGGTGCTCGACAAGCCAGACCATCTCACCGGCGGCGCCGCCTCTGATGGCATCGGCGCGCGCCTCCATCACCGCAAGCGCATCCGGATAGGCGGTGAGGCCGGGTTCGATCCGCCATTCGACCGGCGCCGAACCGGGCAGGGGCAGGAACGACGTGGCGATCTGGCTGCGTTCTGTCATGGCATGTCTCGTCTAAAGCGCGCCGCGTTTGAAGGGAACCGTGGGCACGCCTTAGGTTTTTGTTTTATGCATGTTGCCCCAAACCGCTGCGCACACTCGGTCAAGCCCGATGGCATGTTTTTGGGCGACATGCATTCGCCTCACATATGGCGGCAATCGGCTGAAACGTCCAGTTGCGAGCGCGTTTCTGCTCTTTGCATGGTTATGCCCTAGCCCGGCCAAATATTGCGCGACGCGCCCTTGTTTCGCCGGAAACGATTTGCTACACGCCGCGAGCCGGTTCGTTCCGGCTCCTACCACGTGCGGTCGTGGCGGAATTGGTAGACGCGCAGCGTTGAGGTCGCTGTGGGGCAACCCGTGGAAGTTCGAGTCTTCTCGACCGCACCAGCTTTATCCAGTAAGCTGTTATTTTTATTGTGCGTTTTTGGTTTCCCCGCAGTTCTTCCCGAGACTGTTGTGCAGGCTGAAAACACTGTGCGGATCATTGGGAATCCTCAACAAAAAAATGCGCTTTTCACGCAAGCGCTCACGCGGATAGCTTTGACGTGATTTGCGGCAAAAGCCCACTGATTGCGCTATGTTGAGCCTTGATTGCGGACGCGACTTTCCAGCCGCATGAGCAAATAGTCGACCTCTTGTCTGGCTGCCGCCGACAACGCACTGCCCGGCTTGCGCTGGGCGTCCGACGCGATGGCGCCGCGCTTCATCATCACATATTTGCGTACCGCAAGTCCCACGCCTGGTTGCTGCTCATAGCGCAGATAGGGCAGGTGGGCGTCGAAAAGATCGTGCGCCTTTTCGCGCTCGCCGGCGGCAGACAGTTTCACCATTTCGACCAGCATGTCGGGGAAGGCATAGCCTGTCATCGCGCCGTCGGCACCGCGTTCCATCTCGAAGTCGAGAAAGAGGCCGCCATTACCGGTGAGGATGGACAGCGGCCGCAGCAAGCCGTCCTTCTGGAAGCCGCGCAGCGCGCTGATCTTCTCGAGGCCCGGCCAGTCCTCGTGCTTGAGCATGAAGCAGGCCGGGTTGTCGGTGACTATCCGGCGGATGACAGCCGGCGTCATGACGACCGAGAGGGTCAGTGGATAATCCTGCAGGACGAAAGGAACATCCTCGCCGACCGCTTCGGATGCGTTGCGGAAATAGGTGACGATCTGGTCGTCGGTGCGCAGCGCCGGCAGCGGCGCGATCATCATGCCCTGCGCGCCAACCTCCATCGCGGCGCGCGCAAGGCTGCGCATGGCGGCGAAGCCAGGGGCGGAGACGCCGACGATCACCGGCAGCCTGGTGCGCGCCACGATACGCTTGACGATCTCGAGCGATTCGCCGGCGTCGAGCTTCGGGGCCTCGCCCATGATGCCGAGGATTGTCATGCCATCGACGCCGCAGCGCTCGTAGAAATCGACCATCGAATCGAGTGATTCCCAGTCGATCTGGCCATCGGCCTCGAACGGCGTCGGGGCAATGGTGTAGACAGCTTTGGTGTCAGGACCGATGGCCATGAGCTCCTCCTAAAATTCAGCTTTCAGTCATAGCGCAGGACCGATGGCCCGATCCAACCCGGCGGTTGGTGCGGACGGGCGGGCGCGAAGATTTGGTAGTGGACGCGCATTTCCATGTCGAGAACCGGTTTGACTTTCGATCTGTCGGGAAAGCCGCAGGGACGGAGCCACTATATGCCTGACAGCCAGACGTTGAAGTAACCGCATGGTAAGCTTGCTTCGCTATCACATTGACCATGCCACCGATGGCGCGCTTGATTCTTGGTAAATTAGTATGTCATTTACTATAGGAGTGGGGGATTACAGTCCATCGACAAGATGGTCATTGCGACTTGCGTTCTTTTTAGCAATCTACGTGGTGTGCGCGTCTGCAATAAGTCCACAGTCTTTCTTCCACCTGACGCTGGTTTATGTCCAGAAGTTCGCTACCGGTATTCCGATCTTGTTTGTTGCGGGTGTCTGTTCCGCTGCGCTTATTTATGGCCGAGGAGAACCAACTCGCTACGCCATAGATTTGGTTCGTGCGCGCTGGCGTGGCTGTTTGCTGGTGCTGCTGTTCTTCTTCGCCAGCTTGACCGCCTACTCTACCTACAAGATGGCCATCCCGTCCGTCGTTCCCTTCTTTGCGGACAACTGGTTAGCCGATCTGGACGAATGGCTGCACGGGACTGCGCCGTGGGAACTCGCGCACAAGCTCGACAGCAACATGTGGTCGATCGTCGTCTTCAACAGCTATGAGGTGATTTGGTTTTTCCAATGGTTCGGCACCATGCTTTTCGTGTCTCTCTGGTCGGACAGGATTGGCCGCGTCCGCTATCTCTGGGCAGCCGCGCTGACATTATCCATCCTCGGCACTATGCTGGCCTTGGCGCTGGCATCGGTCGGGCCGATCTACTACCACCAGTTTGTTGGCGAGGACCGCTTCAGCGGACTCAACGCCGCCATGGACCGTCTCGACTATAGCCACATGGTGCGCGAGCCCGCTGCATATCTGCTGACGGCTTACCAGAGTGGCCGGCCAGACCTGGGCGGTGGCATCTCGGCCATGCCAAGCATGCACGTCGCCTTTGCCACACTGAATGCCTATCTGCTTTCTTCCCTCAATCTCTGGCTCGGTGTTCTCGGCTGGATGTTCGCAGCCCTGATAATGTACGGTTCGGTATATACCGGATGGCACTACGCAGTTGATGGCTACGTCTCTATTATCGTGGTGTCGGTGATCTGGTGGGCGACCGGACGCCAGCCAGCGCAGATCAAGACACAGTTTGCAATACGCCAAGCCATAGAAGGTTAGTTGCAACAGCGCTGGTTAACTGGGCGTCACCCTCTGCATAAGGGACGACAGATCCACGAGGTCGAAATTCGCGGAAAAGAGAAGCCTTGCGCTGTCGGACAATGCAATCATGCTCTCCGTCAACCTTCTTCCGCCACGAGTTCGGCAGCTGCAGGCGGCGATCTGTGCGGCGATTGACGTCAAGGGCTGTCGATCCTGGGAATGGCTTTGCCAAAGTGAGAATCCAGCTTTAACCTTCGGCAACGCATTCCCATGCCGAGCACCCGGTTTTGCCCTGGGAGAGCCGTACGCAACGGAGCCAGCTTCATGAGTGACAGTCAGGTCAAGGTAAGAATTGCTGGACGAGACACCATTCGAAGCCTGCATGCCGACCTGCCGGTCAACGCCACCTTCCATATCTGGCTCAAGGCGACCAAGCCGGACGTACCGGGCTCGCTGTCCTTTTCCAATGTCCGTGGCAAGTTCGGCGAGGTGAGCGTCACCAACGCCGAAGAGCATGAATTCAGAATTTTTCACGTCTTCGGCGGCGGCAGTGTCGAACTGGATTACGACACGGAGCGAACCTCGGTTTCGGTTGCCTACTGGTTCGCATTGGCCGACGTGCTGGAGACCGGCATTACAGTTCTCCACACCAATCCGGGAAATGCCCCGCCGAACATCCCTGACAGCTATCATTTTCGTCCGCCGTTCGGCTGGATGAACGATCCGAATGGATTTGGCCGGTTTGGAGGCCGCCCACATCTGTTCTATCAGCATTATTCGCATGGGCTTCGCTGGAACACGATGCATTGGGGGCACGCCGTATCTTCCGATTATCTGCGGTGGCGTCACATGCCGATCTTCCTGTTTCCGTCGGAAGATCTCACCGCAAGGCCTGACAAGCGAGGCGGTGCCTATTCCGGCTCGGCCATTCCGCTTGCCGATGGCCCGGGCATTCGCGTCTTTTTCACCGAGCAGGTACAGGACCGTATCCCGGAACAGCAGATACAGCTCACGGCCACTTCCAGCGACCTCATCATGGCGGGAGATGCGCACGTCATCCTGCCATACCGCCCGCTTGACCAGGGATTGACAGCGGATTTTCGTGACCCATACGTCTTCAAGGGACCGGATGGCCTTTGGAAAATGCTGCTGGGCAGCCAGAGCGATGAAGGCGGCGTTGTCCTGCTCTACGAAACCCGTGACCATACCGCCGCCACCGGCTGGACGTATATCGGCAAGCTTCTGGTCGAGAAGCACTATCGGACGACGGCGATCGAATGTCCCTGTCTGCTGCCGCTCGACGGGCCGGCGACCGATCCCGCGACGCGCTGGGTTCTGATTCTCGGGCTGATGAACAGTGAAGACCAGTCGACCCGGCGCAAGAACCTGACGATGGCCATTGTCGGCTGGTTCGATGGTCGGACCTTTGCCAAGGAATTCGAACAGGAACTGGACTTCGGGACAGATAATTACGCCTTCCAGGCCTTCGTCGACGGTGATGCGATTGTCGGCATCGGCTGGCTTGCCAATTGGGCCGACACCGGGCCGGCGATCGATTTTCCTACAGCCATGACGTTGCCTCGCAACATCCATCTGTCTGCAGGCGAGTTGCATACCCCGCCCATCGGCGCTGCCGAGAGCCTGCGGAGCCATATTCTGGACCGAACACGCCTCGCAGCCGGAGAGCAGGTAAGCTTCATCAACGGCGCTGTCGAAATCCTGTTCGAACTGGAGAAGCCCGGTGCCCATTTCCAGTTGAAGCTGCAACATCCAACTGTCCGGCTCGAGGTTGTCGTCGACGACGAGGGACTTGCCATTCGTCATGGAGACGACGCAGCGGCGACCCCTCACTATATTGCCAAGGGAGCCCGTCCGAAACGGCTGCGGATATTCCTCGACTACGGATCGATCGAGGTTTTCGCGGATCGCGGTCGTTGGGCTGGCACGAAACGGATCAGCGGTTTTGACCCGGTGCAATCGGCCCGTCTCATCGCCGAAACTGGCGCCGTTCTACACGCGACGGTATGGGCCCTCAAACCGTGACAAGGAAATCCTGTTTCCGGTTCAGAATTGGATTTCCAGCTCAGGATGGATTTCCAGTTCAGGATTTGGGATCCGCAAACACCGACCAATGAACGAGGCCTTCGACGACACCAAGGGCGAACTGTTGCTTCGCGCTGTAGATCAGCGGGTTGTCCCGCGCCATGTCAAGCAGTTCGGGAAGGGCATTGGCGACGACAATCCCGCGCGCCCCCGGTAGCTCGAACATGCTGCGATCGTTGTTGGTATCGCCGGCGACGACCACCTCATCGAGGCCGATGCCGAGTTCATTGCAGAGCCAAGCCAGCGCCTGGCCCTTGTCGGCTGAACGCGGCAGGATGTCGAGATCGCGTCCGCTCGAATAGACCATCGTCACCGACAGGCCGGCCTCGGCCAGAGCGCGCTCGATGCTGGCAAGGGTTTCAGGACTTGCGTCGAGCAGGTACCAGCTCGATTTGAAGGCGTGCTGATAGCCGTCGGGCTGGCGGACAGTGTCTTTGAGCGATCCGAGCACCGCATCGACCTTTTCAAGCGACCAACCCTCCGAAAACCTTTGGGCAAAATGCCCGAGAAGAGAGGTGTGCCGCGGACCGGCGAGCATTGTGCCGACACCGCCGATCACGTAGTCCGGCGCTGGCAGGGCGACTTCGTCGACGAAGTTCAAGATGTCGTCGGCCAGGCGTCCGCTGTTGTAGACGAGAACCGGCCGGTGCTCGGGATCGAGCGCTTCCCATTTCAACCGAAAGCGTGACGTCGCCGGCGTATCGCCAGCCAGGGTCCCGTCGAGATCACTCGACAAAAGCGCGATCGGTTTCAATCGCCGTCGTTCCACGGCTCGTCCCAGTCATGATCGTCGACCGCCTTCAGCACCGGACGTCCTTCGACAAGGCTGACCAGCTGCTGCGCGATGCCCGTCCAGGTGAACAGGCTGCGCGCCTTGTGGGCGCCCATGCGGCCCAGGCGGCCGTAAAGGCGCTGGTGCTTCATTGGCTTGACGATGGTGATGCCGAGATCTTCCTTGTCGAACGGATCGCCAAAAAGTGCGTGCCGGCCATAGCTGATGCCGCGATAGAGGCCGCCATGGATCGTAACCACCGTCGGCGTTCCGCAAGCCATTGCCTCGATCGCGGTCATGCCGAACGGCTCGTAGCGGCTCGACAGGACGAACATGTCCGCCGCCCGATAGGTGTCGGCCAGGTCCTCGTCGGCAACATAGCCGGAGAACACGACACGATCCTGCAAGCCTAGCTGTTCTACCTGTTGCTTGAGCTGGTTGAGAATCTTCTGTTCCTGTTCGTCCATGTTCTCGCCGCCGACTGCGAGCCTCAGGACCGCATCCGGCACACGCGGCGCCACCACGGAAAACGCATCGATCAGCAGGTCGTAGCCTTTGTTGGTGGCCAGCCGCCCGAGCGCCAGGACCGTTCGCCCTTCGAAGCCGAGCCGATGGCGGATCAACCGGCGAGACGCCTCGCTGACGGGGAAGAACCGGTTGTCGTCGTAACCGGGCGGGATCATGTGCACGCGGTCGCGCTCGAGGCTGTAGTCCTCGACCAGCATGTCGACCTGCGGCGGCGTCGTCGCAATCACCATGGCGCAGCTTCGATAGATGATCGTCTCGTGCTTGATGCGCTCGGTGAAATTGAACTCGGCCTCGAATGTATCGGCCTTGTCAGGGTAGTCCGTCTTCATCTGGCGTTGCTTCCAGATGCCGAGGGAATGCGGCGTATGGATGTGCGGGATGTTGAGCGCTTCCGACAGTCGCTGCCCTGCCACGCCGGCATCCCAGTAGTGGGAGTTGATGAAGTCGTAGGAGAGATTTTCGCGGCGAATCAGGCGCAGCGCGTTTTCACACCACTCGAGAAGGTGGCGGTGGAGATATTCCTTCGGAATAAAATCGGGTCCGCCACAGGCGACACGCAGGACGCGAACCCCGTCGGCCACTTCATCGACAGCAGGCTGGTCTTCAAACCGTCGCGTCCAGATATCGACGGCATAACCCAGTTGGGCCAGTTTTTTCGCAAGTTCCAGGACGTACACCACCTGTCCGCCGGTATCGGCCGCGCCGAGCGGTGGGTTGGCTGCCACGTAGCCATGGGTTGAAACGAGTGCAATTCGAGGTATTGCCGCATCCGAGTCCGGCATCTGTATCCTTCTCTACGATTGATCTCTGCACGCCTGCGGCATGCACAAGTCCGGTTATATAAGGTTTCCAGCCGCCATCCGCAAATGTCGAAAGCGCCAGGCGGCCGCCAAGGCTGGTGGCATGTCGGTGAGGATATTGACTCCGCCCGCAGGATCAACGCGTTGCCGATCGAGCGACTGGCCGGCCCGCTCTTGCATGAGCGAGTGGGCGACCCTCGGGGGTTAGAAATCCGTGACAGTGCTCACAACGGCTTCGCAAGCATTGCCAAGCGCTTGGCGCGACGATTGTGGGAGAGCCGGACAGGACATTGTGCGATTGGTCGATGATTGCCCCCGCTGACATCGACTTCGAAATCTGACAGGCGCCTGTAGCAATTTAACGCTGCCCATGATCCTTTCTGGAAATCGATTCCGATTTTCATGGTCATGCGCTAGACCTGACACGCAGCTTTTCCGAAATTCTGACGGCGGGAGGCGCTGGTGGAAGGCCAGAACGAACAGACGACCGGCGCCAGGGCCGCTGAGGAAAGCTCCGACATCTATGGCGAGGACGGCGCCATTCTGTCGTCGTTCCTTGCCGCGATCGGCGCGGCGATCGCCGATCGCGACACGCTGACGCTGAAGCGTGAAGTCGATGACCTGCACCAATCCGAACTCGGCGACCTGCTGGAGGCGCTCCATCCCGAACAGCGCCGCGCGCTGGTCGAATTGCTGGGCGCCGACTTCGATTTTTCCGCGCTGACCGAGGTCGATGAGGCGATCCGCCGCGACATCGTCGACAGCCTGCCCAACGCACAGATTGCCCAGGGGGTGCAGGAGCTCGATTCCGACGACGCGGTCTACATCCTCGAGGACCTCGAAAAGGAAGACCAGGACGAGATCCTGTCGCAACTGCCGTTCACCGAGCGGATCAGGCTGCGCCGCTCGCTCGACTATCCCGAAGAGACCGCCGGCCGCCGCATGCAGACCGAGTTCGTCGCGGTGCCGCCATTCTGGACGATCGGCCAGACCATCGACTACATGCGCGAGGACAACAACCTTCCCGACCGCTTCAGCCAGATTTTCGTCATCGATCCGAGCTTCAAGCTGCTCGGCGCCATCGACCTCGACCAGATCCTGCGCACCAAGCGGTCGATCAAGGTCGAAGAGGTCATGCATGAGACCAGGCACGCCATTCCGGCGACGATGGACCAGGAAGAGGCGGCACGCGAGTTCGAACAATACGACCTTCTCTCCGCTGCCGTCGTCGACGAGAACGAGCGGCTGGTCGGCGTGCTGACCATCGACGACGTGGTCGACGTCATCCAGCAGGAAGCCGAGGAGGATCTGCTGCGCATGGGCGGCGTCGGCGACGAAGAACTGTCGGACAGCATCCTTTCGACCTCGCGCTCGCGCGTTCCGTGGCTGCTCGTCAACCTTCTGACGGCGTTCCTGGCGGCCTCGGTGATCGGCCTGTTCGACCGCACGATCGAGCACATCGTGGCGCTGGCCGTGCTGATGCCGATCGTCGCCGGCATGGGCGGCAATGCCGGCTCGCAGACCATGACGGTTACGGTGCGGGCGCTGGCGACCAGGGACCTCGACATCTACAATGCCGGCCGCATCATCCGTCGCGAGATGGGGGTGGGCTTCATCAACGGCATCATCTTCGCCATCCTGATCGGCATCGTCGCGGCCGCCTGGTTCCGCGATCCCAATCTGGGCGGCATCATCGCCGCGGCGATGATCATCAACATGTTCGTGGCCGCGCTTGCCGGCATCCTGATCCCGCTGCTGCTCGACCGGTTCAAGATCGACCCGGCCGTGGCTTCGGCGGTCTTCGTCACGACGGTCACCGACGTCGTCGGCTTCTTTGCCTTTCTCGGCCTCGCCACCTGGTGGTTCGGCGTGTGAGCGACCACCCGCTCAATTGACTTTTACGTAAATGCCGTGCGAGATTTTGGAACAGCCTCCGGCCGATTCTGAAACGCGTTTGGACGATAGCGAGCCGCTGGGTTGGAACTCGCAGCGCGGCCGGGCATTTGGAGTGATGATGCGGGAATACTATTCGATAACCGAACTGACCCGCGAATTCGATGTTTCGACGCGGACGCTGCGCTTTTATGAGGACGAGGGGCTGGTGCAGCCGGTACGGCGCGGCCGCACGCGACTGTTTCGCCCGTCGGACCGGCACCTCATCCGCCAGATCATGCGCGGCAAGAGGCTCGGCTTTTCGATCAACGAAATCCGCGAAATCATCCAGATGTACAAGGAGCCGCCCGGCGAGGTCGGTCAACTCAATCTGATGATCAAGCGCATCGAGGAAAAGCGTGAGGATCTGCGCCAGAAGCGCCGCGACCTCGAAGAGACCCTGGCCGAACTCGACCAGGCCGAAGAGTCCTGCGTCGAGCGGCTGGTGGAGCTTGGCGTCAACACCTGATCGGCCTTTTTGATAATTCTACTCTCGCGGCCAGCTAGCGTGGTTCTCTGCGCTTCCGGCCTTCGCCGGCCGAAGCACCATGAGTAATCGTGGTAGTTAAGGCTACGGCCGGCGTAGGCCGGTGCTCACGTACTCAAATGTGCGCTCCGCTCCGGTTCTCGAAAACCACGCTATCTGACTCGCCAGAGCGAATTCTGAAAAAGACCTTGCCGCCTCAAATCCAGCGCCGCACCTTTTTCGCGTAATCCCGGTATTTCTTGCCGAATTTCGTTGCCAGAACTTTTTCCTCGCCCTCGATCGCCATTTTTTGCGTTGCGAAGGCGGCGATGATCGCCAGCGGCAGGAACCATGGGTTGCCCGAGATAAGGGCGACGCCGATCATCAGCAGCGTGTTGGCCAGATAGATCGGATTGCGGCTGACGGCGAAGGGGCCTGTCGTCACCAGATGGTCCGGCACGGCGTTCGGATGGAGCGTCGTCTTTGCCCGGATCATGGTGCGGATCGCCGTGAACCAGAGTGCGACGACGCCGAACAATGCCACCCAGCCGGCTGCGAACAGGATGTCGCCCAAAAGGCCGCCGATCCATGGCAGCGGATAAAGCAAGCCAAGCGCAATGCTGACGGCGATGGCCGCGATATAGATCAGCGGCGGCCACGGTATACCCCCCGGTTTTTGCTGTCCCGGTTTCTGTTGGCCCGGTTTCTGCTGATGGTCGGTCATTGTGCTCCTCCCTCCATCAAAGTGCTGTCGGCTTTGGCAGTGCAGGCGCCGGCGAGCTCGTCGAGGTGCGCCTGCCATTCCGCAGCCTGGTCGTTGCGGTAGAGCCGATCAAGCGTGGCCTCGCCCTCGAGCGTATCGAGCATGCAGACACAATAGCTGGTGCAGAACTTCGTGTCGCGCGATTGCTCGCACGATGCCTGGCACTCTTTCTGGAAGGCGACCTGCCTGGTTTCGACCGCTGCCGGCATGACTTGCGAAAACAGCCAGATCGAGCCGATCAGCACCGGCTGGTGGATCAGATAGAAGGCGAGGCTGTGCCGGCCGATAAAGACCAGCGGATTGGTCCAGCGGCCGGGCGTCAGGCCCGCCAGCCGCGTCAGCACGCCGGAGGCGAAGGCAAGCTTTGCCGCTGCGATGCCGACAAGCACGGCGCCGAACCATGGAAACAGCGGGACATAATCGTTGGAGCGCGGGTTGGTTGCCGACAGGCCGACCCACCACAGGACCGGATGATCGAAGATCTCCGACCTGAGGTAGAGCGGCGCGGTGATGACGAAAGCTGCGACAACCAGCGTCAGCAGCGCCGGCAGCCGCAGGAACGCCAGGCCGAGCAGGCTGGCGAGCGCGATCTCGTGCAGGATGCCGAAGAAGATGAAACTGTCGGGCGTGAAAAACCTTGTGGCCGCCGATATGGCGAGCGCAGCCCCGGCGACCATGGCGAAGCGTTTCCAAAAGCCGTTCCAGCGGATTTGTTTGCCATGGGCGAGGAACAGGCTGACGCCGACCAGGAACAGGAAGGTCGAAGCGATGCAGCGCGCGTAGAACTTCCACCAGCCAAAGGCAGTCAGGCCGGGATCGGTGTAGCCGAAGAATTCGAGATCCCAGGTGAAATGGTAGCTCGCCATGGCAAGCAAAGCGATGCCGCGGGCGACGTCGATAGCGATGATGCGCCTGGATCGGTCGTGAACGGCCGGCATAGGAATGGTCATGATCTCGCAATTCTGATTCAGTGCTGCAAGACGATTATCATGGGTGCCCCGGACAAAAGAAGACAGGGCCAAATCCTGGTGATGCTCAGGGCTTAGGCTAAAGCGCCGTACGCCGCTCGCACCCAGTTGTCGAAGCCGGTGCCGCCCCTCATTGCCCTGCCGGGCATTTCTCCCCGTGCACGGGGAGAAAGAAGCCGGCCGCAACGCCGGCGCCATCCCTGCAACGCTGATGATTGGCGAAATCGCCGATGACAGCCCCCTCTCCCCGTTCTACGGGGAGAGGATGCCGGCAGGCAGGTGAGGGGCAGCGCGGACGATTCAACCATCAAGATCGCGGCGTCAGAGGAACCCAAGCTGGTTCCTGAGACGGCGCATTCGCACTCATAGCTGACGGAATTTGGTTTGCCGGGCGCGGCGATTTTGCCTATAGTCGCGGCCGTCGTCGGTTCCGTTTGGAACCAAGAGGGAATGCGGTAAGGGTAAAAATTTGCCCAATGCCGTGGCTGCCCCCGCAACTGTGTGCGGTAGTCCTCTCCATATGCCACTGAAGAGTTCTTCGGGATGATCTCTTCGGGAAGGTGGGGAAGGGCGCTGATCCGCGAGCCAGGAGACCTGCCGGCGACAGGAGAACTGACTTCTATGCCCTCGGGTGGAGGGCGAAAGGACAAGACATGAATTCCGTCTCGCTCGGCGCTTCCGTCTCCTCGCAGTCGCGCTTCGTGCAATTGGCGCTTGCTGCATTTCTCGGCGTTTTTGTCATGGGTTTTGTCGGCTTCTCGCATATCGATGCGGTCCACAATGCCGCCCACGACTATCGCCATTCGATGGGCTTTCCCTGCCACTGACAAGGGGCTGACACGATGACACTGTTTCGCAACGTCGTGTTCATCGCGGCGATCGCAGGGCTTGTCGCCGGCGTCGTTCTCGCCTGCATGCAGGCCTACGCCACGGTGCCGCTCATCCTCAAGGCGGAAGTCTACGAACAGGCCGGTGGTGGCCACACGCATGACCATGGTTTGGCGCCGGCCGCGCCAGGCGGCAATGCCATGAGCAGCGCCGTGCCGGCTGAAGCAGCCACCGCGGAAGAGGAAGGCTGGGCGCCGGCCGACGGTTTTGAACGCTTCGCTTTCAACGTCGTTGCCAATGTCGTCACCGGCATCGGCTTTGCGCTGACCCTGGTCGCTGCTTCGGAGTTCGCCGGCGGCATCGGCAATTGGCGTCAGGGCCTGTTCTGGGGCTTTGCCGGCTTTGCCGTATTCACGCTGGCCCCGAACCTTGGCTTGCCGCCAGAACTGCCGGCGATGCCGACGGCCGATCTCGCCCAGCGCCAGATCTGGTGGACGGCGACGGTGGTGGCGACCGCGGCCGGTCTCGGCCTGCTCGCCTTTCGCAAATCGCTGCCGTTGGCGGTGATTGCCGTGGCGTTGATCGTGGCGCCGCATATTGTCGGCGCGCCGCAGCCCGAAAATTTCGAATCGCCGATCCCGGAAGGCCTGCACCACCAGTTCGTGGTGGCGGTGACGCTGACCAATCTGGTGTTCTGGCTGGTGCTCGGCGCTGTCGTCGGCCTGGTGCGCGGCCGCTTGACCGGCACCGCAACCGGCCTGCGCGAAAACCTTGCCTGATCGCGCTGCTCCAGGCAGCAAGCTGACCCTGGTCATCGGCGGCGCACGCTCGGGCAAGAGCGCGCATGCCGAAAGCCTGGTGACGGCCTGCCCGGCGCCGTGGGCTTATATCGCCACGGCGCAAACCTATGACGACGAGATGCGCGAGCGCATCGCGCTGCACCGGGCGCGGCGCGGCGACGGCTGGACGACCATCGACGCGCCGCTCGATCTCGTCGACGCGATCGGGGCGCTGCCTGACGGCCGGCCCGTCCTGATCGACTGCCTGACGCTGTGGCTGTCCAACCATATGCTGGCGGAACGCGACATTGAGGCCGAATGCCGAGGGCTGGCGGATGTGCTGTCGCGGCCGCGCGGGCCGTGGTTCGTGGTTTCCAACGAGGTCGGCCAGGGCATCGTGCCCGACAATGCGCTTGCCCGCCGGTTTCGCGATGCCGCCGGTCGGCTCAACCAGCAGGTCGCCGCCGTCGCCGGCACGGTGCTGCTGATGGTGGCGGGACTGCCGCTCAAGGTGAAGTGAGATGACCGATATCGACGACAGGGACGAGGAACGCCACCGCGCCAAGATGGCCAAGCGCAAGGCGGTGCAGGACGCCGAGGTCGCGGCCAAGACAGTCGAGAAGGGACTGCTGATCGTCAACACCGGCCCCGGCAAGGGCAAGACCACTGCCGCCTTCGGACTGGCGCTGAGGATGCTCGGCTACGGCAGGCGTGTCGGCGTCGTCCAGTTCATCAAGGGCAAATGGCATACCGGCGAGAAGGACGCCTTTGCCGCCTTCGGCGACCGGGTCGTCTGGCACACGATGGGCGAGGGTTTTACCTGGGAGACGCAGGATCTGAAGCGCGACATCGCCGCCGCCGAGGCTGCCTGGGCCAAGGCACTCGAGCTGATGGCCGATCCATCGATCAGCCTTCTAGTGCTCGACGAATTGAACATCGCGCTGCGCTACGACTATCTCGATCTCGACACGGTGGTGGCGGCGCTGAAAGGCCGGCGCGAAAACCTGCATGTCGTCGTCACCGGCCGCAACGCCAAGCCGGCGCTGGTCGATGCCGCCGATCTGGTCACCGAGATGGGCGTGACCAAGCATCACTTTTCCGCCGGCGTGAAGGCGCAGCAAGGGATTGAGTTCTGAGGAGTTTGCCCGCCTCTTCTTCCTTCTCCCCTTGTGGGAGAAGGTGGCCTCGCGAAGCGAGGTCGGATGAGGGGTGTTCCAGCTTGGCACTGACAGCACTCCGTCCAGCACCCCTCTTCCGTTTCGGCGCTGCGCGCCGATCCACCTTCTCCCACAAGGGGAGAAGGTGGCCGCACAGTGGACATCACGCGGCGATGACGATCACCGACAGCAAGCCGAACAGTCCCATCAGCAGAACGTCGGCAACCCGATAGAGTCTTAGCGCACGTCTGATGTCCATGCTCTCGACATCGCGGCGGCCGCCTTCGCCCATGAACGCGTCATCGACCATGACGCCGTCGTAGGAGCGCGGCCCGGCCAGCGCCAGGCCGAGCGCGCCGGCCATCGCTGCTTCAGGCCAGCCGGCATTGGGCGAGCGGTGCTTCTTCGCGTCGCGCCGCACGGTGCGCCAGGCGTTGCCGGCATCGGCGCCTTTGACGAGGAAGGCGGCCAGCACGATGAGCAGCGCGGTCAGCCGCGATGCCGGCAGGTTGATCAGGTCGTCGAAGCGCGCCGCCGCCCGGCCAAAAGCTTCGTGGCGCGGCGTGCGGTGGCCGATCATCGAATCGGCGGTGTTGGCGGCCTTGTAGGCGACGCCGCCGGCCAGCCCGCCGACGCCGATCCAGAAAACCGGCGCGACGACGCCGTCGGAAAAATTCTCGGCCAGGCTTTCGATCGCCGCGCGGCAGACGCCGGCTCTGTCGAGCTTTTCCGGATCGCGGCCGACGATCTGCGAGACGGCAACACGTCCGATGTCGAGTCCGCCATTGTCGAGCCCGTCGGCCACCGCCTCGACATGTTCGGCCAGGCTCTTCTGCGACAGCAGCGATGTCGCCAGGAGCGCGGTGAGGATCAATCCGGCTGGAATGCCGGCGAGCATGGTTTCCACCGCGAAAGCGATGGTGGCCGGCACCAGCACGATGATCAGCAGTGCATGAACACCGCGCCGGCGACGCAGGGCGTCGGAATCAGTATCGCGGTTGAGCCTGCGGTCGAGAAAGGATATCAGCCTGCCAAACCAGGTGACGGGATGGCCGATGGCGCCGAGCAGCCAGCTGGGATAGCCGACAGCGAATTCAACAAGCAGTGACAGGAAAGCGATCAGGATCGACATGAAGTCTCTTGATGGAGCGGCGGCACTGGTGGATCACGGCGGAAGCCTCGGCCGGGCGAGGGCACTTTTTCCGCATGCGCCACAGCCCTTCGTCGACCTCTCGACCGGTATCAATCCGCACTCCTATCCGTTTTTCGAGCTGCCCGCCACCGCCCTGTCGAGATTGCCGGAAGCCGCGCGCGTGCGCGAACTGGCCTACGTCGCGGCAAGCGTCTATGGCGCGCCATCGGCGGCCAACGTGATGGCGGCGCCGGGCACGCAGATCCTGTTGCCGCGCATCGCTTCGCTGGTCAGCCCCGGCAGGGCGCTGGTGCTCGGGCCGACCTATGCCGAACATCAGCGGGCAGCGGCAATCGCCGGCCATGCGGTGACGGAGATAGATGATTTCGAGGCCCTGGCAGGAGCCGACCTTGCCATCGTCGTCAACCCCAACAATCCGGACGGGCGCATCGTCCAACGCAAGGAGCTGCTGGCGCTTGCCGAAAAACTGCGCGCCAGAGGCGGGCTGCTCATCGTCGACGAGGCGTTCATGGATGTCGGCCCGCGCCCGGAAAGCCTGGCCGGCGATGTCGAGCATGGCGGCATCGTCGTGCTGCGCTCCTTCGGCAAGTTTTTTGGCCTTGCCGGCCTGCGGCTCGGCTTTGCATTGGCCGACGCGCTGACGGTCGAACGGCTGGAGGCGCAGTTCGGGCCGTGGGCGGTTGCCGGCCCGGCGCTTGAATATGGCATCCGCGCGCTTGCGGACAGCGGCTGGCAGACCGAGATGCGGCGCCGTCTGGCCAGGGATGCGGCACGGCTCGATGCGCTGTTCGGCCGCTTCGGCGTTGCTGTTGCCGGCGGCACCACGCTGTTCCGCTATATCAGGCTGGCGGACGCCGCCGGTCTGTTTTCGGTGCTTGGCGAGCGCGGCATCCTGCTTCGCCATTTCTCCGACCGGCCGCATGTGCTGCGCGCCGGACTGCCGGGCGAGGGCGAGGAATGGCAGCGGCTCGAATCGGCACTTGCCGATTGGGCGCAACAACGCGACGATGACACCAGGGAGGTCCGACAATGATCCATGTCTGTTCGCTGTCGAAGGTCGAGGAAACGGTCACGAGAACCGGGGCCGAGCGGCTGCTTTCGCTGCTCGCCGCCGGCACCGAAGTGACACGCCCGGCCTCGATCGCCCGGGAAAACCATCTGCATCTGGTCATGCACGATATTGCGGTGGCGCAGGAGGGCATGACCATGCCGGGCGAGGAGCATGTCCGCAGCCTGCTCGATTTCGCGCGCCGATGGGATCGTGCAAGGCCGCTGGTCGTGCATTGCTATGCCGGCATCAGCCGGTCTACGGCCTCGGCCTACATCATCGCGGCGGCACTGGCGCCGCAGCGCTGCGAGGTCGAATTGGCCGAGACGCTGCGCGCCCTGTCGCCGACGGCGACACCCAATCCGCGGCTGATCGCGGTCGCCGACGCGTTGCTCGATCGCAACGGCCGCATGACCCGTGCGATCCAGGCGATCGGGCGCGGCGCCGAGGCCTTCGAAGGCATCCCTTTTGAGTTGAAGATTGGCTGACGTCGGCGCTGCCCCTCATCTGCCTGCCGGCATCTTCTCCCCTATAGCGACGGGAGAAGGGGCTGGCCGCAGCGCTGGCGCCCTTTTGCAACGCCGGTGATTGGCGAAATCATTGATGAGGGCGCCCCTCGCCCCGTTTACGGGGAGAGGATGCCGGCAGGCAGGTGAGGGGCGGCGCGGCGCTGGCGAAAAACCTCCTATGCCAACCAGTCGGCCAGCTTGGCCTTGCGCACATCTTTCAACAGGCTGATGAAACCGTCGGCTTGATGGTTGGCGGTCAGCCGGCCCTTTTCGGCCGTTGCAATGCTGGCATCGCCGACGACGCCGTTCGGGTTGAGGTCGGTGGCGAGCCAGGCGAAGGCGTGCGTTCCGGTGTGGCGCAGCAGCGCAAATTCCTTTTCGGCGCGGGCGACGTTGGACACGAAATTGTCGGCCTTTGCCATGTCGACCAGATCCGGCCGGAAATGCAGCATCAGCGAGGTCTCGACATCGCCGCCATGGATGCCGTGGCGGTCCTCAAGCTCGGTGTACATGCCGGCCGGCCGGCCAAAGCGCTGCCAATTCGTCTTCACCGCCAGCATCTTTGCCCGCACGCGCAATTCTCGCGTCATGATGCCCATGATCTCCTCGTTGCCGCCATGCGAGTTGACGACGATCAGCTTTCTTAGCCCGGCCCGCGCGATCGATAGGCCAAGCTCGGTCCAGGCCTCGATCAAGGTCGCCGCCGGCAGGGTGAGGGTTCCCGGCGCATGCAGGTGCTCGTTCGACTTGCCCACCGCCTGGACCGGCAGGATGCGGATGTCGAGATCGCCAGGCAGGCGCTCGATCACCGTTTCGAGCATGCCGTTCATGATCGAGGTGTCAGTCGAAACCGGCAGATGCGGCCCGTGCTGTTCGATCGCCGCCACCGGCAGGACGGCGATCGTCGCCTCCGGGTCGATGGTGGCGTATTCTGTCGTCCGGTAGTCGCCCCACCACACGCGTCTTTTTGTTCCGGCCATTTTGAACCTCGAAGAGAGACTGGCGGCGTCGGCGCTGCCCCTCACCCTTACCCTCTCCCCGTATAGAGACGGGGAGAGGGGGTCGCCAGCGTTGGAGCTTGTCCCTTCTCCCCGTCACTATACGGGGAGAAGGTGCCGGCAGGCGGATGAGGGGCAGCGCCAACCTGATTTCGTTTAACTTGAGATCGCTGGCCTGTCGATTCTCAGCCTTCGGCCAGCCGGCGCCTTACCCTGCGGCGATGACCTCGATCTCGACCTTGAATTCCGGCCGCGCGAAACCGGATACGATCATCAGCGTCGAAGCCGGCGCCGGGCTGGTGAACAGGCGATCGCGAACGTCCATATAGGGTTTCAGGAAGACGCGGTCGGTGACATAGGCGTTGATGCGGACGATGTCGGAAAGTCCAAGCCCGGCGTCGCCGAGAATCGCTGCGATGTTTTGAAAACAGAGCTCGGCCTGCGCGCCGGCATCCTGCGGAATCTGATCGTCCACAGTGATGGCGACCTGGCCAGAACACAGCACCAGCCGCTTGCCGGGCGGCACCTCGATGCCATGGCTGTAGCGGGCAAAGGGCGGCTTGATCGACTTCGGCGTCAGGAACTTGAACATGAAAATCTCCAGTCTGCTGCCAGCATAAAGCCGGATCAGGCGAGCTCTCAAGATGCAGTGCATACTATCAGGGCGATTGTGGACAGGCGTTCAAAAAATAGGCACGATGCCTTTGGTACAGCATGACCCGTCCGGCCTTCGCGCACCATTGTGCGCAGGCGGACGGTCCGGGCGATGGCATGTGTCTTGCTTCTTGAACCGATGGTGTCGAGCCCGGCGCGCGGCGCGCCGGAGCCAACTGAGGGTGGTGTGGATGGACGGAAAAGTTAGGATTTCGGCTGGCGCGATCGTGCTGCTTGCCGCAAGCACGCTGAACGCAGCAGCAAACGAGAAGATCACCTTCGGCACCAACTGGCTCGCCCAGGCCGAGCACGGCGGCTATTATCAGGCGGTCGCTGATGGCACCTATGCCGCTTGCGGGCTCGACGTGACGATCATGCAAGGCGGTCCGCAGGTCAGCGGCCGGCCGCTGCTGCTCGCCGGCAAGATCGACTTCTATATGGGCGGCAACATGCTGCAGGCTTTCGATGCCGTGCAGCAGGACATTCCGCTGCGCGTCGTCGCCGCTTCCTTCCAGAAAGAGCCGCAGGTGATCATGAGCCATCCGGGTCAGGGGCTCGACAGATGGGAGGATCTGAAGAACGCGGACCAGTACATTATCGGCGACGAAGGTGCACAGAGCTATTTCCAGTGGATGATCACGGAGTTCGGCTTCGATCCGGCCAAGCGCGTGCCCTATGCGTTCAACCCCGCACCTTTCATCGCCAATCCGAAGTCGATCCAGCAGGGTTATGTGACCTCGGAGCCCTTCGCCGTCGCCAAGGAAGGCGGCTTCCAGCCCAATCTGTTCCTGCTCGCCGACTACGGCTTCGACACCTATGCGACGACGATCGAGACCATGCAGGCGACGATCGACAAGCGGCCGGAGGTGGTTCAGTGCTTCGTCGATGGCTCGGCCAAGGGCTGGTACAACTATCTCTACGGCGACAACGCTGCGGCCAACGCGGCGATCAAGAAAGATAACCCCGACATCAGCGACGAGCAGATCGCGTTCTCGATCGAGCAGATGAAGAAATTCGGCATCGTCGATTCCGGCGATACGGAAAAACTCGGCATCGGCGCGATGACCGACGCGCGCATCCAGAGCTTCTACGACAAGATGGTCAAGGCCAAGGTCGTGCCGGCCGACGTCGACATCAAGAAGTCCTACACGCTGGCCTTCGTCAACAAGGGCGTCGGGATCGACCTGAAGAAATAGCACCTGGGCATGATGCAGGAGAAATTGGCGCAAGCGCCGGCAAGCGCATCGGGCAAGGGTCCGATGCTGCTGGCGCTGCGCGGCGTCGGCAAGGTCTTTTCCAACGGTGTGACAGCGCTCAGCGACGTCGACCTGACGATCCGGGAAGGCGACTTCCTCAGCCTTCTCGGCCCGTCCGGCTGTGGCAAGTCGACGGCCTTGCGCCTCATCGCCGGTCTTGCAACGCCGACCTCCGGCCTGCTCGACTGGCGCGGCAGCAGCGCTGCCGACCGCTCTGACATCGGCTTCGTCTTCCAGGAACCGACGCTGCTGCCGTGGGCCGATGTCTTCGACAATGTCTGGCTGCCGCTCAGGCTGAAGGGCGTGACGCGGGCCAAGGCTGCGCCTGTCGTGATGGAGATGCTGGCGCGGGTTCACTTGACCGGCTTCGAGAAAGCCGTGCCGCGCGAATTGTCTGGCGGCATGAAGATGCGCGTATCGATCGCCCGCGCCATGGTGACCAAGCCGCGCGTGCTTTTGATGGACGAGCCATTTGCGGCATTGGACGAGATCACCCGCTTTAAGCTCAACAATGATCTTCTGGAACTGTGGCAGGACGAGCGCTTTACTGTCGTCTTCGTGCCCCACAGCGTCTTCGAAAGCGTTTTCCTCTCCAACCGCGTCGTCGTCATGGCGGCGCGACCGGGCCGGGTCTTCAAAGAGCTCGCCATCGATGCGTCCTATCCCCGCAACGAGGCCTTCCGCACTTCGCCCGCCTATGCCGCGCTCTGCCGCCAGGCATCCGATGTGCTGATCGGCGCCATCAACTCAACCGCCGGACCGCATCATGACGGCCATTGATCATACTGCCGTAACCCTGGATCCAGAGGAGGCACGTCGCGTGCGCCAGGAGCGGCTCGAACGGATCGGCCGATGGCTGCTGCCGTTGGCAATCATGGTCCTGGCGATCTGGCTGTGGGACCGCATCTGCATCTGGAACGACATCCCGAAATATATCCTGCCGCGCCCCGGTGTGGTGCTGCAAACGCTGTTCGACGATGCCGGGCTGCTGTTCTCCTCGCTGCTGGTGACGCTCAGGATCACCTTCCTCAGCTTGGCTTTGGCGGTCATTGGCGGTGTCGGGCTGGCGGTGCTTTTTACGCAATCGAAATGGGTGGAGATGTCGTTCTTCCCGTTTGCGATCGTGCTGCAGGTGACGCCGATCGTCGCGATCTTCCCGCTGATCAACATCTACGTCGATAACCAGACGACGAAGCTTCTGCTGTGTGCCTGGATCGTCGCCTTCTTCCCGATCCTGTCCAACACGACGCTTGGCCTCAACTCGGTCGACCGCAATCTGCGCGACATGTTCAGACTTAACGGCGCGACCCGCTGGCAGCAATTGCGCTATCTGCGCCTGCCGGCGGCGATGCCGTATTTCCTCGGCGGGCTGAAGATCGCCGGCGGCCTGTCGCTGATCGGCGCGGTGGTGGCGGAGTTCGTTGCCGGGGCCCAGGGACAGTCGTCGGGGCTGGCCTCGCGCATCATCGAGGCCGGCTACCGGCTGAACGCACCGCGGCTGTTCGCGGCGCTGATCCTGATCTCGTTCACCGGCATTTTGATTTTCCTGGTGCTGTCGCTGATCTCGCACCTGATCCTGCGGCGCTGGCACGAGAGTGCGCTGAAGCAGGAGCGCTAGGTATGGTCGGCGCTGTTACCCCCCTCTGTCCTGCCGGACATCTCCCCCTCAAGGGGGGAGATTGGACTTCATTTCGGATTTCGCCAATTACTGACGTGGCAAGACATGTGTCGTGGGCGAAGCTGCCGATCTCCCCCCTTGAGGGGGAGATGGCCGGCAGGCCAGAGGGGGGTGCGCCTTGATACTAGCCTCTGGTTCTTATCATCTCACCAACGCCCGGCTTCATGCATCTTTGACGCCCGGCCTTGCCGCTGCCTTCGACGCCGACGGCTTTGCGCTCGCCGACATCGCCGTCGCCGACGGCAAAATCTCCAGCATTGCCGCGCATCGCCAGTCCAATGCACCAGCAGGCGCCCTCGACCTTGGCGGCCGCATCGTCATGCCGTGCTTCATCGACTGCCACACCCATATCGACAAAGGTCATATCTGGCCTCGAAAACCCAATCCGGACGGCACCTTCATGGGTGCGTTGAACGCCACCGGCGCCGACCGCGTTGCCCGCTGGAGCGCCGAGGACGTCGCTCGCCGCATGGATTTTTCGCTGCGCTGCGCCTACGCGCACGGCACCAGGGCTTTGCGCACGCACCTCGACAGCGTCGCACCGCAGGAGGAGATCTCCTGGCCGGTGTTCGAGACCGTACGGGAGAAATGGCGTGGCCGCATCGAGCTGCAGGCCGCCTGTCTGCTCGGCATCGAAGACGTGCGCGACAAGAAATGGTTCGAGAGCCTGGCCAAACGCGTCGCCGCGGCCAACGGTGTGCTCGGCGTCGTCACCTATATGCTGCCGGACCTGGAAGAGCTTCTCGATCGGGTTTTCGCGCAGGCGATCGAGTATGGCCTCGACCTCGATTTCCATGCCGACGAGACCGACGACATCTCGGCGATCTCGCTGAAGAAGATCGCCGAGGCGGCGCTGTGGAACGGTTTTGAGGGAAACATCCTCGTCGGCCACTGCTGCTCGCTGGCACGCCAGCCCGATCTCGACGTGCTCGACACGCTGGACAAGGTGGCGAAGGCGGGGCTCGCCGTGGTGTCGCTGCCTATGTGCAATCTCTATCTGCAGGACCGGCGCGGCGACAAGACCACGCCGCGCTGGCGTGGCGTGACGCTGCTGCACGAGATGAAGGCGCGCGGCATCCCCGTCGCCGTCGCCTCCGACAACACCCGCGATCCGTTCTACGCCTATGGCGATCTCGACATGCTGGAGGTCTATCGCATGGCGACGCGTATCCTGCATTTCGATCACCCGGTCGGCGACTGGCCGCAAGCGGTGACTTCGACGCCGGCCAGGGTGATGCGGCTCGACGGGTTCGGCACGCTTGCCGCCGGCGGCGCTGCCGATTTCGTCGTCTTTAGGGGACGGAACTGGACGGAAATGCTGTCGCGACCTGAAGCGGATCGGATCGTGGTGCGGGACGGCCGCGCCATCGAGCGCCAATTGCCCGACTATGCCGAACTCGACGATCTGATGGTGCGATGATGGACGTTTCGGCACTGAAGCGCGACCTCGACGGTCTGAAGATCGACGATCATCCGGCGATCATTCAGCAGAAGAGCCGCGATTTCTACTGGTACAGCCCGGTGCTGAAGCAACAGCTCGACCATGTCACCGGCGACCTGATCGTGACGCCGAAGACCGAAGACGAGGTGATCCGCGTGCTTGCCGCGTGCCACCGGCATGGCATTCCGGTGACACCGCGCGGCAGCGGCACCGGCAATTACGGGCAGGCGATGCCCTTGTCCGGCGGCGTCGTGCTCAATCTCGCCGAGATGAACGCAATCAAGACGATCGCGCCCGGCCGCGTCGTGACCGGTCCCGGTGCCGTCCTCGCCGACATCGACAGGGCGACGCGCGCGCATTCCGGCCAGGAGCTTCGGATGTCGCCATCGACCTATAACACCGCTTCGATCGGCGGTTTCGTTGCCGGCGGCTCGGGCGGCATCGGCTCGATCCGCTGGGGCGGGCTGCGCGACCTCGGCAATGTCATCCGGCTCAAGACCGTGACCATGGAGGCGGAGCCTCGCATCATGGACCTTAGCGGTGAGGAGGTGCTGAAGGTGATGCATGCCTACGGCACCAACGGCATCATCACCGAGGTCGAGATGCCGCTGACCGCATCCTACGACTGGATCGACGTCATCGTCGGCTTCGACGATTTCATAGATGCGGCCGGCTTCGGCAACGATCTCGCCATTCAGGACGGCATCCTGGCGAAGCTGATCACGCCGATCGCCGCGCCGATCCCTTACGACTATTTCAAGCGGCACCAGCGGTTTTTCAGGCGCGAGCAAAGCATCGTCGTCTGCATGATCGCGCCGCAGGCGATAGACGCCTTTGTCGCGCTGGCGGCGCGCAGCAAGGGCGAGATCGTCTTCCGCGCCGACAAGGAGGCCGATCTTAGGGGTTTGCCGCCGGCCTATGAGCTGACCTGGAACCACACGACGCTGCGCGCCATCAGGGTCGACCCAACGGTTACCTATCTGCAGACCCGCTACCCGTCGCCGGATCATCTCGCCCACGTCAAGGCGATGATCGACCGCTTCGGCGACGAAGTGCCGGTTCATATCGAATTCATCCGCTTCGACGGCGCGATCGGCGTGGCTGGACTGCCGTTGGTGCGCTTCACCACGGCCGAGCGGCTCGACGAGATCATCCGCATCCACGAGGACAATGGCTGCTGGGTCTTCAATCCGCATCGATACACGCTGGAAGAGGGCGGTATGAAGCAGACGGATGAGGTGCAACTCGCTTTCAAGCGCGAGACCGATCCGCAAGGGCTGCTCAATCCCGGCAAGATGATCGCCTGGGAAAACCCGGACTACGACTATCGCTCGGGCAAGTCGTTCCTGTTCAAGGGGTTGCAGAAGGCGGGGTGAACGATGACGAGCGTGTGGCGCTGTACCCCCCTCTGGCCTGCCGGCCATCTCCCCCTCAAGGGGGGAGATTGGCTGTCAATATCGCTTTCGCCAATTGACGATGTTGGAAGATGGCCGAGACGACGGAACTGCCGATCTCCCCCCTTGAGGGGGAGATGCCCGGCAGGGCAGAGGGGGGTGCCTCGCGCCGACCTGCGAGGACTTCGGTGAACATCCTCGTGCTTTACGCCCATCCGGTCGAAACCAGCTTCAATGCCGGTCTGCACAAGGTGATCGTCGAGCGGCTGACGGCCGCCGGTCACGTCGTCGATGACTGCGATCTCTATGCCGAGAATTTCGATCCGCGGCTGACCCGGGCCGAGCGGCTCGGTTATCACGACGAGCGCGGCGCCGGTGATCCGACAGCACCTTATGTCGCGAGGTTACAAAAGGCCGAAGCCCTGGTGCTGTCGTTTCCGGTGTGGAACTACGGCTATCCGGCGATCCTGAAAGGCTTTTTCGACCGCGTCTTCCTGCCCGGCGTCTCGTTCAAGCTGGTCGATGGCAAGGTGCAGCCGTCGCTGCACAACATTCGCAAGCTGGCGGCGGTCACCACCTATGGTGGCAGCCGGCTCCACGCCATGCTGATGGGCGACCCGCCGCGCAAGCTGGTCAAGCGTGTGTTGCGCGCCACGGTCAAGCCAGGTGCCTCCGTGTCCTATCTCGCGCATTATTCGATGAACCTGTCGACCGATGAAACGCGCAACAGATTTGCGGCGAAGGTCGCAACCAGCATGGATGCCTTCTGATGCGGGTTCTGGTGGTTTACTGCCATCCTGTGCCCGAAAGCTTTTGCGCCGCGATCCGGGATAGTGCCATCGAGGTGCTGAAGGCGAGGGGCTGGGAGGTGCGGCTGCTCGACCTCTATGCGGAAAATTTCGATCCGGTGATGGGCTGCGACGAGCGACGCTCCTATAATGAGCACGCCCCGCAGGACCCGGCGCTCAAGTCGCATATCGAAAATCTCAACTGGGCCCAGGCAATCCTCTTCATCTATCCGACATGGTGGTACGGGCTTCCGGCAATGTTGAAGGGCTGGCTCGACCGGGTCTGGGCAACCGACGTCGCCTTCCGACTGCCGGCCGGCAAGGGACGGATCCAGTCGCTGGTGAGGCATGTGACGAAGATCGGGGTGATCACGACCTGCGGCGCACCGACCTGGTGGAGCGTCGTCGTCGGCCAGCCGGGACGCAAGACGATCCTGCGCGGCATGCGGGCGCTCTGCGCCACCCGCTGCAGGACGTTGTTTCTGGCGCACTACCTGATGGATTCATCGACAGCGAAGACCAGGGCGGCGTTTCTGGAGAAGGTGCGGGCGAAACTGGAGCGGTTTTGAGCTGCGAGATGAGCGTCCTTCTCCCCGTTCACGGGGAGAAGATGCCGGCAGGCAGATGAGGGGCAGCGCAAACTTTCCGGACCCTGGCGCCGCCCCTCATCCGGCCCTTCGGGCCACCTTCTCCCCGTAAACGGGGCGAAGGAAAAAGGGCTACATCCGCACCCGTTCCGCCTTCGGATCATACATCGGCTTCAGCGACACTTCCGCGGCGAAGCGCTCGCCGGCGATCTCGATCTCGTAGGAAGACGACAGCACGTCAGCCTCGCTCTCGCCCTGGCAAGGCACATAGCCGAGCCCGATAGCGGCACCGAGATGATGGCCGTAATTGCCCGAGGTGATCGGGCCGACAATCTTGCCGTCGCGCAGGATCGCTTCGTTGTGGAAGAGCAAGGGTTGCGCGTCTTTCAGGCGGAATTGCACCAGCCGCCGGTTCAATCCGGTTTCTCTTTTTCTCAGCACGGCGTCGCGGCCAAGAAAATCGCCCTTGCCAGTCTTCACTGCGAAGCCAAGGCCTGCCTCCAGCACATTGTCCTCGTCGGTGATGTCGTGGCCGAAATGCCGGAACGCCTTTTCGATGCGGCAGGAATCCAGCGTGTGCAGGCCGCAAAGTTTTAGGCCGACATCGGCGCCCGCTTCCTCGATCGCCTCGAACAAATGTGCTGCCTGGTCGGTCGAGACATAAAGCTCCCAGCCCAGTTCGCCGACATAGGTGATGCGATGGGCGCGGGCCAGCCCCATGCCGATTTCTATCTCCTGAAACGTTCCGAACGGATTGGTTGCGTTGGAGAAATCGTTCGGGCTCAGCTTTTGAATGAGCTTCCTCGAATCCGGGCCCATCAGGCAGAGCACGGCCTCAGCAGCGGTGACATCGGTGATGACGACGAATTCATCGGCGAGATGTTTTTTCAACCAGGCGAGATCACGCTGCAGCGTCGCGCCGGGCACGACCAGGAAGTAAGCCGTTTCCGATAGCCGCGAGACGGTAAGGTCGCTCTCGATGCCGCCGCGCTGGTTGAGCATCTGGGTGTAGACGATCTTGCCCGGCGCCACGTCCATATCGTTGGCGCAAAGCCTCTGCAGGAAGGCGCAGGCATCGCGGCCCTCGACACGGATCTTGCCGAACGAGGTCATGTCGAACAGGCCGACGCCGTTGCGGACGGCCAGATGTTCGTCGCGCTGGTTGTCGAACCAGTTCTGCCGTTTCCAGGAATAGCGGTACTCGCGCTCCTGGTCCTGACGCGCGAACCAGTTGGCCCGCTCCCAGCCGGCAACCTCGCCGAACACCGCTCCGCGCGCCTTCAGATGTTCGTGCAGAGGCGAGCGCCTGATGTTCCGCGCGGTCGCCATCTGCCGGTAGGGAAAATGGTCGGCATAGAGCAGGCCGAGCGTCTCGGAGACGCGCTCTCTGAGATAGCGGCGGTTCTTTTGGAACGGCTGGGCGCGGCGGATGTCGACCTCCCAGAGATCGAAGGGTGCTTCGCCATCATTGATCCATTGCGCCAGAGCCATGCCGGCGCCGCCTGAGGAGACGATGCCGATGGAGTTATAGCCGGTCGCCATCCAGTAGCCGGACAGCTCCGGCGCCTCGCCGAGATAATAGCGGTCATCAGGCGTAAAACTCTCGGGGCCGTTGAAGAAAGTGTGGATGCCGGCGCTGGCCAGCATCGGCATGCGGTTGACGCCCATTTCGAGGATCGGCTCGAAATGTTCGAAATCCTCGGGCAGCTGGTCGAAGCAGAAATCTTCGCTTATGCCGTCCATGCCCCACGGCTTGGCCACCGGCTCGAACGCGCCGAGCATCATCTTGCCGGCGTCTTCCTTGTAGTAGGCGCATTCGTCCGGCACGCGCAACACTGGCAGCCGGGTCAGGCCGGGGATCGGTTCGGTGACGAGATAAAAATGCTCGCAGGCATGCAGCGGGATGCTGACGCCGTTCTGCGCGCCAAGCTCTCGTGCCCACATGCCGGCGCAGTTGACGACGACATCGGCCTCGATCGTGCCTTGCTCGTCGCCTTGCGCCCAGGAAACGCCGGTGACGCGGCCATTCCTGGCATGGACCTTGGTGACCTTCACATTCTCGACGATCATCGCACCGCGCTGGCGCGCGCCCTTGGCCAGCGCCATGGCGATATTGGCCGGGTCGCATTGGCCGTCGAGCGGCAGATGCACGGCGCCGACCACATCCGAAATATTAAGATGCGGGTACATCTGCTTGACTTCGTTTGGCGAAATCTCGCGCACGTCGATATCGAAGGCGCGGGCGAGAGACGCCTGCCTATAAATCTCGTGCTTGCGTTCTTCGGTCAGCGCCACGGTGATCGAACCGACCTGGCGCATGCCGGTGCCGACATCGGTCTCGGCCTCCAGCCTGACGTAGAGGTCGGCCGAATATTTCGCCAGCCGCGTCATGTTCTGCGAACCGCGCAACTGGCCGATCAGGCCGGCGGCGTGCCATGTCGTGCCCGATGTCAGCTGCTTGCGCTCGAGCAGCACGATGTCGGTCCAGCCGAGCCTGGCCAGATGGTAGGCGACCGAGCAGCCTGAAACACCGCCGCCGATGATGACGGCCCTTGCTTTGGGAGGAATGGTTTTGGCAGACGGGGCGGTCATGCGGCCTCGCGGCGGTAGCTGGACGCAAAGCGGCGCAGGCGGAGGGTTGCTTCCAGAAGCACCGCCTCGGGCTGGCAGAGGCTGACGCGAATATGGCCGGCAGCGGCCTCGCCGAAGCTCGATCCTGGCATCACGCCGACCTTTTCCTTGTCGAGCAGAGCCCAGGCGAATTTCTCGTCGTCGGGCTCGAGAGCCGAGATGTCGAGCATGACATACATGCCGCCTTCGGAGCCGCGCACGGTGACGTTGTTCATGCCGCGCATGGCATCGAGGACGACGCTGCGCCGTGCGGCATAGCGTTCGGCGATCTGCTTGACGCCGTAGCCGTTTTCCAGCGCCTCGGCGCAAGCGAGGCTGATGAAGGCCGGCAGGCCGTAGGTGGTCACCAGGTTGAGGTTGGTCAGCAGCGAGATCATCTGTTCGGGCCCGGTCAGCCAGCCCATGCGCCAGCCGGTCATGCCGTGGCTCTTCGACATGGAATTGATGACCAGCGTGCGTTCCGCCATGCCGGGCAGCGAACGCGGCGAGACGTGCTCGCCGCCGCCTAGCGTCCAATAGACTTCGTCCGACAGCAGCCAGAGGTCATGCTCGCGGCAGATCTGCGCCAGCTCTTCCAGCCGCTGGCGCGAATAGACAGCACCCGTCGGGTTGTTCGGCGTGTTGATGAGGATGGCGCGGGTGTTCGGCCGAAGGGCTGCGCGAATGTCGGCGGCGCGCGGCTGGAAACCATCCTCGGCGGGCGTTTCGACCACGGTGAAATCGGCGCCCGCTGCGCTGAAGGTGTTGGGGTAGGTCGCGTAATAGGGCGCGACCACGATGGCATGGTCGCCCTGGTCGAGTACGGCTTGTACCGCCGCGTACAGTGCAGCCTGCCCGCCTGATGTGGCAATAACCTGATCCGGGTTGGTCGTAACGCCGGTGCAGGCGGTCGAGGCCGCCGCCATCGCCTGGCGCAGGCGCGGAATGCCGGCAAGCGGGGTATAGTGGTGATTGCTGGCGCGAACCGCCGCGACGCAGGCTTCGATCGTTTCTGTTGGCGTGTCAAAATCATGGTCGCCGACCGACAGCATGATGATGTCCTCGCCGGCCTGCTTGCGCGTCCAGGCGGCGAAATGGACCTCCCAGCCGTCCGTGCCGGAAGGCACGATGCCGGAAATGCGCGATGACGGTCTGGGCATTATGCTACCCCCGAAATTTCGTAGCCGGCCTGTTCGAGCCGGTCGCCCAGGGCGGCGATATGGGGCGGCCCGACTTCGCAGCAGCCGCCGACGATACCGGCCCCGGCCTCGACCCAGCCGACCGCATGGCCGGCATAGGCGTCCGGATCGAGGTCGTGGCGGGCATGCAGCACTTCCACCGTGCCGCCATGCCTGAGCGCCTCGACCGAGGTGAAGCCGTTGGCATAGGCGCCAACCGGCCCGCCGAGGCCGATCAGTTCGGGCAGCGCTGCGGCGATCGCTTCGGGCCGGCAGCAATTGATCAGCCTGGCTGCGACCGGCAGACCGTCGAGAGCGCTTGCTGCCGCCGCTATGGTTTCGCCGCTGCGCAGCCGCGGCGCGCCGTGATCAGCGAGGGTCCACGACACCCACACCGGCTTGCCGCTTTCCGACGCCGCAGTGACGGCCGCGCGCGCTTCCTCGGCCGACGCCATGGTCTCGCACAGGAACAGATCGACGCCGTCGGCCTGTTCGGCAACGATGCGGCGGTAGATGTCGAGCGTATCCTCGAAGGATATCGTCAGCGCCGGTGCGTAGCTGCCGAACAGCGGCGACAGGCAGCCGGCGATCGCCGCGTCGCCGGCCTGGTCGCGAGCTTGCCTTGCCAGTTCTATGCCGCGCTTCTGCAGCGGCTTGAACAGTTCTTCCGCGCCCTCGCGCGCCAGCCGCTCGGGGGTTGCGGAATAGGTGTTGATGGTGATGACACGGGCGCCGGCCCGAATGAACTCCGCATGCAGGTCGCGCACCAGGTCCGGTTCGTCGATCAGCACCCTGGCCGACCATAGCGGGGTGGGATCGGAGCTGCTGCGGCGGACCAGTTCCTGGCCCATGCCGCCGTCGGTGAGAATGACTGAATTCATGCGCGCAACCTCTCGTTGTTTGGATCCCACAGCGGTTCGTCCTTCTGCACGGCCGCCTTGAAGCGCTCGCCAAAAATCTCGACCTCGACCGCAGTTCCCGGCTCAGTCAGGTCGGCGCGCAGCATGCCGAGCGCGATCGACTTGTCGATGCGATGACCCCAGCCGCCGGACGTCGTCTCGCCGACGATCCGGCCGTCATGCCACAGCGTCGACATGGTTGGCGCGTCGCAGTCGCCGGGGTTCTCGACGACCAGCGTGACAAAGCGCTTCTTCACGCCCTGCTGCTTCTCGTTTTGCAGCGCCGCCTTGCCACGGAAATCCGGCTTGTCCCATTTCACGAAACGCTCCAGCCCACCCTGCAGGATCGAATAGTCGGTCGACAGGTCGCCTTTCCAGGCGCGATAGCCCTTTTCAAGCCGCAAAGAATCCAGCGCGTACATGCCGAACGGCTTCAGCCCATGCTTCTGCCCAGCCGCCCAGACGGCGTCGAACACGGTGGCGGTGTCGTCGATCCTGGTGTGGATTTCCCAGCCGAGTTCGCCGGCGAAGGACACACGCACCAGCCTTGCCCATCGGCCGGCGATTGTCGTCTCCTGGTGCGTCAGCCAGGGCAGAGCAAGGTCGGCGGCGCAGACATCGGCGAGGATTTTTCGCGAATTGGGCCCGGCGAGGATCTGCGTTGAGAATTCCTCGGTCCGGTCCACCAGCTTGAACGAGGCGTCCTTCGGCATGCGCCATTTCAGCCATTCGAAATCGTGCCACTGCGCCACGGCGGCGGTGATCAGCGTCATCAAATTCTCGTCGTGGCGAACGACAGACATTTCAGTGACGATGCGGCCCTTGTCGTCGGCAAAGTAGACGAGGCCGATGCGGCCGGGTTTCGGCACCAGGCCGGTTACTTGTTGGCTCAGCCAGTCGGCAGCACCAGGGCCATCGAGATTGAAGCGGGAAAAGCCGGGCAGATCCAAAATGCCGGCGGCGTCGCGCACGGCGAGGCATTCTTCGCGCACGCGATGCTGCCACGGCCCATCGCGGCGGAAGGTCAGCGTCGCGGCTTCCGAGACGTCGTCGCCGGCTTGCGCGTACCAGGTGGCGCGCTCCCAGCCATTATAGGCGTCGAAGCGGGCGCCGAGCGACTTGATGCGATCATGGATCGGCGACAGTTTGCGGTCGCGGCCAGCCGGCCAGGCGTGACGCGGGAACTGGATGGCGTATTCGTTGCCGTAGATCTCCATGCCCTTGGCGACGCAGTAATCCGGGGCCGAGGCAAAGCTGGTGAAGCGCCGCGGATCGCAGGACCACATATCCCATTCGGTCTGGCCCTCAGTCACCCATTCGGCCAGCACCTTGCCGGCGCCGCCGCCCTGGGCGATGCCGAAGGTGAAGACGCAGGCCTCGAAGGCGTTCGGCACGCCGGGCATCGGGCCGATCAGCGGGTTGCCATCCGGCGTATAGGGGATCGGGCCGTTGATGACCTTGGACAGTCCGGCGGTGCCGAGAATCGGCACGCGGGCGACGGCATCGGCCAGATAATCCTCGAGCCGGTCGAGATCGTCGGGGAACAGCTGGAACGAAAAATCGTCAGGCATCGGATCGTCGTAGTCGACCCAATGGGCGCGGCAATTGCGCTCATAGGGGCCGAGATTCATGCCGTTCTTTTCCTGGCGCAGATAATAGGAGGTGTCGACGTCGCGCAGCAGCGGCAGTTTCTTGCCTTGCTCGTTTGACCACGCCGCCAGTTCGGGGATTTCCTCGAACAGGATATATTGATGGCTCATCACCATCATCGGCACGTCGCGGCCGAACATCCTGCCGACTTCGGCCGCGCGATAGCCGGCGGCGTTGACGACGATCTCGCAGCGGATCTCGCCCTGCGCGGTCTCGACCAGCCACTCGTCCTTGTCGCGGCGCACGCCGGTGACCGGACAGAAGCGAATGATCTTCGCGCCCAGGTCGCGAGCGCCCTTGGCCAGCGCCTGGGTCAGCTGCGCCGGGTCGATGTCGCCGTCGCTCGGATCGTAGAGCGCGCCCTTCAGGTCGTGCGTTTCGATGAACGGGTAGCGGCGCTTGATCTCGTCGAGCCCGACCACATCGATGTCCATGCCCTGGTAGCGGCCCATGCCCTTGGCGCGTTGGAACTCCTGCATGCGCTCTGCGGTATGGGCCAGCCTGAGCGAGCCGGTGACGTGGTAGTTCATGGGGTAGCCGACCGCGTCGGCCAGCCCGCGATAGAGCTCGGTCGAATAGCGCTGCATGTTCATCAGCGACCATGACGAGGAGAAGGTCGGCACGTTGCCGGCCGCATGCCAGGTCGAGCCGGAGGTGAGCTCGTTCTTTTCCAGGAGCACGCAGTCGATCCAGCCCGCCTTGGCGAGATGGTAGAGCGCCGACGCGCCGACGACGCCGCCTCCGATGATCACTACACGTGCCGTGGTCGGCAAACCGGCCATATTCTTCTCCAGACTCTAGTCTAGTAGACAGGTGGCGAAACCACCCAGATGACGACCGCCGGCTCCGCACCGGGATTGCGCCAGCGGAACGGCTTGCCGTCGAAGCGAAAGGAGTCGCCTTCGCCAAGCTGGTGCCAGACGCCGGATATCTCGATGTCGAAGCTGCCGGAAGCGACATATCCGGCTTCCTCCGTCGGCCGGCGGGCTTCGGTCTTCAGCTCGGCACCCGGCGCGAAGACCGAACGCAGCATCTCGAAGCTACCGCCGAGATCGGGTGACAGAAGCTCCTCCACCAGGCCGGAATCGCTTGTGCCAAGCGTGCGGCGGCTGCCGGCGCGGACGACCACGCCGCGCTCGTTCTCGACGGGCACGTCGTGGCTGAAGAACAGGCTGACCGGCACGCCGAACAATTCCGCGAAGGCCCTGAGATCGCTGAGCGATGGTATCGACAGGCCGCGCTCGACCTGACTGACCCAGCCAACCGAGCGGCCGAGCTTCAGGCCGGTCTCGGCGAGCGTCAGCCCTCGCGCCCTGCGCAGTGCTCTGATATCGCCGGCCAGCAGCCGTTCGCGGTTTTCCTGCTCAGATCTGACGGCGGTTGAGGGCACAGCCATTTCTCTTTATGAAAAAAATGCCCTTGGTGAAAAATTGAGGGCTGATTTCATCAGGGGCCAGGTTCGTGAAAAAATCAAGGCAATTTTCATGAGGCCACAAGATTTGCTTGCGCCGTTTTGGCGGTTCAGGCAAAGGCTCGGCCACGACGGCGAGTGAGGGCGCCCGATCGAGGCTTACGACAGAGCGCCACGCGTCCAATTGGACCCGCAATGGTGCTCTCTCACTTTCTGGACGGAGCATGATCCTTTCCGGTTACGATTCCGGTTTCCGGGTCACGCGCAAAGGGACGCCCATGCTGGAAAACAGGACAAGGATTACAAATGATGCGACGATCGTCGATGAGGCGATCACGTCGCGCCGTTCGGTGCGGGCCTTCCTGCCCGATATGGTCGACGACGAGACGATCCGCGCCATTCTCGCCGTTGCCGCGCGGGCGCCTTCGGGTACCAACATGCAGCCCTGGCGGGTCTACGTCACCAAGGGCGAGGTGAAGCAGCGGATCACCGACGCCATCCTCAACTCCGGCATCCGTGCCGAAAAGGCCGATTGGGACGAGTATCGCTATTATCCCGATCAGTTCTTCGAGCCCTATCTGACCCGGCGGCGGGCCAACGGCTTCGGCCTCTACAGCGTGCTCGGCATCGGCCGGCGTGAGGTCGACAGGATGCGCGCGCAGCACGACCGCAACTTCGTCTTCTTCGACGCGCCGGTCGGCATGATCTTCACCGTCGACCGGCGGCTGAACAAGGGGTCGTGGATCGATTATGGCATGTTCCTGCAGAACATCATGGTGGCGGCGCGGGGCAGGGGCCTGCACACCTGCCCGCAGGCGGCCTTTGCGCCCTATCACAAGCAGATCAGGCCGGTGCTCAACATTCCCGACGAGGAGATCGTCGTCTGCGGCATGGCGCTCGGCCGTGAGGACACTTCCAAGCCCGAAAACGCGTTCCGCACCGACCGCGCGCCGCTGGAAGAGTGGGTGACGTTCGCCAGGTGAGGTGACGCCAGTTGAGGCGGCGACGCGCCGTCTCGGTCTACTGCACTTCGTAGCCGACTTCCTCGCTGGCATGGCAGAGCGCCTTCCAGAACGAGCGCGCAAACGAGCGGAACACATAGATGTCGAACTGGTCGGCGCCGGTGCGCTGGATCTGGGCGAAGACGTCATGATGCATGGTCGAGCGGCCGGCACCGACCGGGAAGGCCGGCAGCGCGAAGTCGATGGCGAAGAACTTCGCCAGCACCCACTCGGCCTTCGGTCCGGCGATGCGGATCGCGGTGCGGCCGTGCGACAGGTCGGTCACCGTGCCGATATCAGGGGTGACGACATTGTCAAAGGCCGACGCCAGGCCCTCGGCCTCGTCGACCACGGTGAATTTTCCCGGCGCAAAACCGAACACCGACCTGACGCTGTCGGTGCTGCCGGCGCCGGCGCCATCGGGCAGCGCAAGGCCGGTAACGGTGCGAATGCCTGCTATCAGCTCCTTCTCCTGGCCCGGCCAGGCAGCGAGCTGCAGGATCGATCCCGGCCTGGTTTCGGAGAGGATGACCTCGACGCCGTGTTCGAAATCGCCATGCGAGCCGGTGCGCAGCTCCAGCTCAATCGGTGATTGGCGCTCAACCATGCATGCGGCTCCCGTCCGGATCAAAGAAGTGGTTGGAGACGATCTCGACCGGGCCGAACCGCTTGCGCAGAGGATCTGAGATATGGGCGCGCGTGCCGCGCCGCGCCTTGCCGTCCTTGACCAAAGCGAGCGCGATGTACTTGCCGAGCGCCGGCGAATAGCAGCAAGCGGTGATATGGCCGACGGAATCGTGCGGATTGGCTTCGTCAAGCGCCTCGACGATGTTCGCGCCACCGTTGAGCGGCTGGTTGTCCAGCGAAATCAGGCCGACGAGTTCCAGGCGGCCGGGCGCGATCAGGCCCTCGCGATCCATCATCGCCGAGCCGATGAAGGGTTTTTTCCTGGACAGCATCCAGTCGAGATGCAGGTCTCGTGCGGTGGTGCGGCCGTCGATCTCGGCGCCGGTGACGTGGCCCTTCTCGATGCGCAACGTGCCAAGCGCCTCAAGCCCGTAAGTCACCAGTCCGAACGGCTTGCCGGCTTCGATCAAGGCTTCCCAGACATGGGTGCCATAGCCGGCGCCGGAGTAGACTTCAAAGGCCTTTTCGCCGGAGAAGGAAAGCCGGCAGATCATCACCGGCACGCCCGATATATTGCCGTGCACGATGCCCATGAAAGGCAGGGTGGCGTTGTCGACGGCGGTGCCGGTGACGCAAGCAGCAAGAATGGCTCGCGCCTTTGGCCCGCCGATCGCCGCACCAGCCCATTCGTCGGTCACCGAAGTGACATGGACCTTCAGTTCCGGCCAGATGACGTCGAGGAAATACTCCAGATGCTGCATCACCTTGCCGGCATTGGCGGTGGTGGTGGTCATCAGGAAGTCCTGTTCGCCGAGCCGCCACGTCGTGCCGTCGTCGAAGGCGAGGCCGTCCTCGCGCAGCATCAGCCCGTAGCGGGCCTTGCCGACGGCCAGCGTCGAGAACATGTTGGTGTAGACCCGGTCGAGGAATTCCGCCGCGTCCGGGCCCTGCACGGTGATTTTGCCCAGTGTCGAGACGTCGACGATGCCGGCGCTCTCGCGCGTCGCCCTGGCTTCGCGCACATAGGCCTGCTCGATCGTCTCGCCGGGATGGCCATAAATCATCGGACGATGCCAGAGGCCGGCTGAATACATGGTCGCGCCGTTGGCGACGTGCCAGTCATGCATCGGCGTCAGCCGTTCAGGCCTCAGGTCGCCGAAACGCTCCGCGGCGAGTGAGCCGATCGACACGGCCGAAAAAGGTGGGCGAAAGCGTGTCGTGCCGACTTCGGGAATCGGCTTGCCCAGCGCCTCGGCCATGATGGCGAGGCCGGGAATGTTGGAGCTCTTGCCCTGGTCGGTTGCCATGCCGAGCGTGGTGTAGCGCTTCAGATGCTCGACCGAGATGAAGCCTTCGCGATGTGCAAGCCGCACGTCCTCCGCCGTTACGTCGTGCTGGAAATCGACGAAGCTTTTTCCATCGGCCCTGATCTCGAACACCGGCGCCGGGTCGGGATCGCCGGGTGCGGCTTCGACGACCGGCAGGGCCGTTGGCGCACCTGTTCCACCTGCCGCCGAAAGCCCGGCGGCGCGGCCTTCGGCGATGGCCTCGGCAGTGGAAAAGCTGCCGGTGAAAGCGCCGGCGCCAATCCACCGTTGGGTTGGCCACCGCTGTGTTGGCTTCGGTGGCAGGAAGGCTTGTCTGGCGGCATTCCATTCCGCCTTGGCGCCGGCCTGGCTGGCCAGATGGATGGTCGGCGACCAGCCTCCCGACATCAGCAGGCAGTCGGCTTGAATGCTGCGCGCCTCGCCGGCAAGCGCGCCGTTGACCATGTCGAAGCGCTGCACCTTGACGCCTGACAGCGCCCTGCCGCCTTCGGTGGCGACCACGGCGTGACCGAAAAGGATCTTGGCTTCCGCTTCATCGGCGAGTTCGCGCATCTCGCTCGAAAGCTCCGGCCGCACGTCGACGATGGCGACGATCGCCGCACCGGCCCTCTTCAGCGCCAGGGCGGAGCGATAGGCGCTGTCATTGTTGGTGAACAGCGCGATCCTGTTGCCCGGCAGCACGCCGTATTCGTTGGCGTAGCGCGCGGCGGCATGCGCCAGCATCACGCCGGGCCGATCGTTGCCCGGAAACACCAGCGGCCGCTCCAACGAGCCGGTGGCCAGCACCACCGATTTGGCGCGTATGATCCAGTAGCGATGGCGCGGTTCGCCCTTGCCGGGTCTCTCCTTGTGGTCGGCGACCCGTTCGAGCGCGGCGAGCACGTTGCCGTCGTAATAGCCCCAGACCGTGGTGCGCGGCAGCAGGCGGACATTGTCATAGCCTTCGAGCTGGCCGGCGGCTCGCGCCGCCCAGTCGGCCCCGGGCATGCCGTCGATCGTCTCGCCCGACCAGTTGGCCGAGCCGCCGAAATGCGGTTCGAGCTCGCTGAGGATGACACGCGCGCCCTGATCGGCTGCTGCCCTGGCGGCCATCAGCCCGGCCGGACCGGAGCCGACCACCAGCACATCGCAGAAGGCGTTCATGCGCTCGTAACGCGCCGTATCGGCAGCGGTCCCGGCGCGGCCGAGACCGGCGGCGCGGCGGATGAAATGCTCGCAGAACATCCAGAAACGCGTGCTCTTCAGCGGACCGATCGCGGGTCCCATGAAGGTCTTGTAATAGAAGCCGGCGGACAGAAGCCTGCCGCCGAGCTGGTTGGCGGCGCTGACGTCCCAGGCCAGCGACGGAAAGCGGTTCTGGCTGACGGCGGTCAGCCCATCATAGATCTCGACCATGGTCGCGGCGATGTTGGGCTCGCGAACCTCGCCCCGCAGCACCGTCACCAGGGCGTTCGGTTCCTCGGCCCCTGATGTCAGCACGCCGCGGGGACGGTGGTATTTGAACGAGCGCCCGAACAGGGTGACGCCATTGGCCAGCAGCGCTGAGGCAAGGGTGTCGCCGGCGTGTCCGGTGTAAGGCGCGCCGTCGAAGGTGAACCGGATGGTTCGCAGCCGGTCGATCCGGCCGCCGGCATCGGTGCGGCGCGGGCTCATATCTTGCCCTCCGCCTTGTGCCGCGCGGCGGCTTTGTGGTCGCCGCGCGTGAACGCGACGCTGGAGATCTCGTGTGTCAGCGTGTTGCGCACGACCCTGAGATGGGCACGGCAGCCGCCGGAATGCTGCCAGATCTCGTTGTGGTCACCCGCCGGGTTCAAACGGTCATAGACATAGGCGTTCCAGGCATCGAGGTCCTGCGAGGCAGGCTGAGGCCGCTCACGGTTGCCGTCACCCTGATAGGTGAACTCGATGACGTCGCGCGGGCCGCAATAGGGACAGGTAATCAGCATCGAGTTCCACCTAATGCAGCCGCGGCGTCGCGCCCTGGCCCTTGTCGTCGATCACCAAGCCGCGATGGAAGCGATTCAGCGTGAAGGGCGCGTTGATGTCGTGCGGTTCATCCTTGGCGATGGTCCAGGCAAAGCACCAGCCGGAGGCCGGCGTCGCCTTGAAGCCGCCGTAGCACCAGCCGCAGTTGAGATACATGCCCGGCAGCGGGCCGGTGGTGATGATGGGAGAACCGTCCATCGACATGTCGCAGACGCCGCCCCAGGAGCGCAGCATACGAACGCGGGCGAGACCCGGAAACAGCGCCAGCATCTCGCTCATCACCTCGTCGACAACAGGCAAACTGCCGCGCTGGGCGTAGCTGTTGTAGCCGTCGAGATCGCCGCCATAGACAAGGCCGCCCTTGTCCGACTGCGACATGTAGAAATGGCCCATGCCGAAGGTCAGAACCGTGTCGATGAAAGGCTTCAGCGATTCCGTCACGAAGGCCTGCAGCACTTGGCTCTCGATCGGCATCGTATCGATGCCGGCGAGCCGCATGACTTGCCCGGTGCTGCCGGCCACCGCGACCGCCACCTTCCTGGCGCGGACCTCGCCGCGCGAGGTCGTGACACCTGATATGCGATCGCCGTCGCGTAGGAAGCCGGTGACCTCGCAATTCTCGATGATGTCGACGCCACGGCGGTCGGCACCACGTGCATAGCCCCAGGCGACGGCATCATGGCGGGCGGTGCCGGCGCGCCGCTGCATCAGGCCGCCGACGATTGGGAAGCGCGCCGTGGCGGAGACGTTCAGCGCCGGCACCAGGCGCGCGATCTCGGCCGTGGTCATCAGTTCGGCGTCGACGCCGAGATGGCGCATGGCGTTGCCGCGGCGGGCAAAATCGTCGAGCTGGGCGGGCGTGTGCGCGAGGTTGAGGCAGCCGCGCTGCGAGAACATGACGTTGTAGTTGAGATCGTGCGACAGGTTCTCCCACAGCTTCATCGAATGTTCGTAGAAGCGGGTGTTGGCCGGCAGCAGGTAGTTGGAGCGGACGGCTGTCGTGTTGCGGCCGACATTGCCGGAGCCGAGCCAGCCCTTTTCAAGCACCGCGACGTTGGTGATGCCGTGCTCCTTGGCGAGATAATAGGCGGTCGACAGGCCATGGCCGCCGCCGCCGATGACGATCACGTCGTAGGACGCCTTCGGGTCCGGCTTGCGCCAGGCCGGTTTCCAGTCCTTGTTGCCGGACAGCGCGTTTTTGAGAAGCGAGAAGGCCGAATATTCCGCCATTGTTTTTGTTGTCCGTTCTGGCTTATCGTCGTCCGTGTAGGCGATGCGGCACACTATAGAACAGGCCGCTGCCGCAAAGCCAATATTGCGCCATCGCTTTTCGACTGGCCGACTCCGAAGGGCGGGCAGAGCGGGACGGCTTGCTCCCTTGTATGAGCGTCTTTATCAAGGGCGAGCTTTAGAACGCCTTACCGTCTGTGAGTCGCCAAACGATCATGCTTTTCCGACTGCTCCGCCTTGTCCTGGTCCTGGCGATCGTCGCCTCGGCGCCGCTGTCGCTTGATGCTGCGGCGCAGGGGCCTGAGCAGGGTGTCTCTGGAGTGGTCGTCGACCAGCAGAAAATCCTGCAGGACCTGACGACGAGGACCGACACTCTCGAAAAGAAAATCCAGGAAGACGGTGACGACGACGCCAGCCTTGTCGATATCCGCCTGCAGCTCGAGGAAATGTCGCGAGGTGCGCTGAACAGCGCGCTTGCCTTCCGCCCGCGCCTTTCGGAGATCAACGCAAGGCTCGATCAGCTCGGGGCGCCGCCGGCCGCCGGCCAGCCGCCCGAACCCGACATCGTGACCAGCGAGCGCCAGGCGCTGGCGTCCGAAAAGGCCGAGATCAATGCTGTCATCGCCGCGGCGCAAAACCTGTCGATCCGCATCAGCGGCCTCATCGCCAAGATCGGCAATATGCGCAGCGAGCTGTTTCGCAACCTGCTCACCAAGCGCTACGTGCTGTCCGACGCGTTGAGCCCCGAGGTCATTTCCGACGCCAACGGTGAATTTACCGGCTTCTACAAGGCAGTGTCATCGTGGCTGGCCTTCGCCTTCAAGTTCAAGTTCCAGGCTGTGCTGGCCGCGACCTTGACGGCGCTTTCGCTGGCGGCGGTGCTTTTTGTCGGTGGGCGGCGTCTGTTCGGGCGTGTCTTCGAAGCCGACCCTTCGATCGAAGATCCGTCCTATCTCAGCCGGCTGTCGGTGGCGTTCTGGTCGACGTTGCTGCCGACGCTGGCGGTCGGCGCCTTCCTGGTCTCGACGGTTTTCTTTTTCAACTATTACAATGTGTTGCGCGGCGACATTGGTGTTTTCCTGAATGCGCTGGTCGCGGTAATCGCGGTGGTATTCTGCGTCAACCGCCTGGCCAATGCGGCGCTGGAGCCGCGGCTGCCGAACTGGCGGCTCATCCCGGTTGAAACCGGCCCGGCACGCTGGCTGGTGCGGCTGACGACCGCCATGGCGGTGGTGATCGGCGTCAACAATTTCCTGTCGGTCGTCAACGACAAGATGGGCTCACCGCTGTCGCTGACCATCGCCAGAAGTTTTGTCGCCACCATCATCGTCGGCATCATCCTGATCCTGATGGGCCTGCTGAAACCGTTCAAGGCTGCCGACGGAAGCTGGCGCCCCTGGCCGGCGTGGCTGCGCTACACGGCAGTCGCGATCGGCCTTTTCACCATTGCCACTGCGCTGCTCGGCTATATCGGCCTTGCCATCTTCGTCTCGCTGCAAGTCGTGGTCACCGGCACCATTCTGGTCACCGCCTATATCGGCTTTCTGTCGGCGCGGGCGATCAGCGAGGAAGGCGGCTTTGCCAACACATCGATCGGCCGCTGGCTATCGACCAATTCCAGTTATGAGGAGTCGGCGCTCGACCAACTCGGCCTTGTCGTCAGCGTCGCCATCAACTTGATGATCGTGCTGGTGTTCCTGCCGCTGATCCTGTTGATGTGGGGCTTCCAGCCCGGCGACATCGAGGCCTGGGGCTACAAGCTGGCGACGGGCCTCACCATCGGCTCGGTGACGATCTCGGTGACCGGCATCCTCACCGGCATCATCGTCTTCATCATCGGCTATTTCCTGACGCGCTGGTTCCAGGGCTGGCTCGACGGCTCGGTGATGGCGCGCGGCAAAGTCGATACCGGCGTGCGCAACTCGATTCGGCTGGCGGTCGGCTATGCCGGCGTCGCGCTCGCAGCACTCGTCGGCGTCTCGGCGGCGGGCATCGATCTCTCCAACCTGGCGCTTGTCGCCGGCGCCCTGTCGCTCGGTATCGGCTTTGGCCTGCAGAATGTCGTCTCCAACTTCGTCTCCGGCCTGATCCTTTTGGCCGAGCGGCCGTTCAAGGTCGGCGACTGGATCGTCGCCGGTGAGATCAGCGGCACGGTCAAGAAGATCAGCGTGCGCGCCACCGAGATCGAGACGTTCCAGCGCCAGTCGGTGATCCTGCCCAATTCAAACCTGATCAACAATGCGGTCGGCAACTGGACGCACCGCAACAAGCTCGGTCGCGTCGACATCAAGGTCGGCGTTGCCTATGGCAGCGACGTCAAGCAGGCCCATGCTGTGCTGTTGGAGATTGCGCGCGGCCATCCGCTGGTGCTGAAAAATCCGGAACCCTTCGTGCTGTTCACCAATTTCGGGGCGGCCGCTCTCGAATTCGAAATCCGTGTGTTCCTGGCCGACGTGTTGAACGGCAACATCGTCCAGAACGACATTCGTTTTGCCGTCCTCGATGCGTTCGCCGATCAGCATATCGAAATTCCGTCGGCGCCGCGCGCTGTCGTTGAGACCAAGAAGGATGCGGCGTGGCCGATCGATGACGACAAGATCGAAGTCGATTTTGCCGAACAGGAGCAAGCCAAGGCGGAAGCCGTGGCCGAGGCGAAACGCCTGGCTAGATCCGGGCGCAAAACCCGCAAGCCGGATCCCGATTAGGGTACTCAAATCCGGCTTTCGACGCAGCCAAAGCAATTGCGGCATGAATGCGGCATTCAGTTGCCGTTCAGCTGGCATCTCATATAAGCTCACATGCAAAGGGCGGGAATGCCTTGCGAAACGCAACAGAGGCGGTGGCAACACCGATACTGCAAATGTGGAAGTCTCTCGTCGCCGCCATTGCTTTTCTTGCCGTGGGCGGTTCAGCCTTGGCCGCCAGCGCCACCAACAAGGACGCCGAGACCCGCACACTCGTCGTGACCGAAGGCGGTGGCAAGACGGAACTGGCGCTGGCCGCCGGCGAAACCGCGGAATTCTGCCCGACCGGCTGTTTCGTTACCATGCCGAACGGCGACCTCGAGGCGCTGACTGGTTCGGAAACAATCGAAATCTCAGGCGGTGTCGCCCGCATCAAGTAACCGCGTCAAAAAACTGTTTTTTCGAAGGCTGGGCAAATGCCCGGCCTTTGAACGTTTCGAGTTATCGAAACTTAACGATGAAAGGGAAAATACCGTCACGCAAACCAGGCCAGGCTGGGCGTTTTAACGATCGCTGCGCTGTTCCCCGTTATATCGGCCGAAGACGCCGAAGCATGGGGTTTTGGATCGGCGCCTGATCCTTTTCGAAAGGTCGGCTTTCGGGATCATGCGCTTTTAGGCAGGGCAACGAAGAATGGATGCGCGGTCTGACAGGAACGCAATCCCGCTTGCGGTCGATCTCGATGGCACGCTGATCGCAACGGACCTGTTGTGGGAAGGCCTGTTCATCCTTCTCAAGAAGAATCCGCTCTATATTTTCCTGGTGCCGTTCTGGCTCGCTGGCGGGCCGGCGCGGTTGAAGCAGGCCATCGCTCAACGCATCGACATCGATCCTGCGTCGCTGCCCTACCGCGAGGCGCTGCTTCAGCGCCTTCGCACCGAACATGGCGAAGGCCGCAAGATCGTGCTGGCGACCGGGACGCCGCGTAAATTCGCCGAGGCGATCGCCGCACATCTCGGGATATTCGATCGCGTCCTGGCGACCGACGGCCCCCACAACATGACTTCAGGCAGAAAGCGCGCCTCGCTTGTCGCCGCCTATGGCGATGGCGGCTTCGACTATGCCGGCAACAGCCGGCACGACCTTAGGGTATTCGACGCCGCACGCACGGCAATCGTCGTCGCGCCCGACCGCCATGCCGCGCGCTGGCAGGCCGCGCACAGTGCCGAAATCATGCCGGCGCCGAAGCCGACATTCAGAACCATCGTCAAGATGCTGCGCGTTCATCAGTGGCTGAAGAACTCGCTGATCGCGGTGCCGATGGTGCTGTCGCACGAATACTTCAACGCCGACATGATCTGGAAATGCCTGCTGGCATTCGTCTCGTTCAGCGCAGTCGCTTCCGCCATCTACATCTTCAATGATTTCTTCGATCTCGCGCTCGACCGCAAACACCTGACCAAGCGCAACCGGCCCTTTGCCAGCGGCGCGCTGTCGATCCCGTTCGGCCTCGGTTCAATGATGGTGCTGCTCGCAACAGGCGTTGGTGCAGGGCTTCTGCTGCCGATCGAATTCCTCGGCGTGCTCGGCGGCTACATGGTCATCACCATCGGCTATTCGCTATCGTTCAAGCGCATGCTTCTGATCGATGTGCTGATATTGGCCGGTCTCTACACGATCCGCGTTCTGGCGGGCGCCGCGGCGACCGGCGTCGACGCCTCGTTCTGGCTGCTGGCCTTCTCGATCTTCTTTTTCCTGTCGCTGGCGCTGGTAAAGCGGTTTGTCGAGCTGCGCACGACCGCCATTCCGGCCGGCGAGCGCATTGCCGGCCGCGGCTACCGCACCGAAGACCAGGAGATCGTCGCCCAGGCGGGCATGGCCTCGGCCTTTTCCTCGGCACTGGTGCTGGCGCTCTATATGGACAGCGTTGCAGTGCGCGAACTTTATCCGCATCCCTGGCTGGTCTGGCCGCTGGCGCCGATTGTGCTTTACCTGACCATGCGCGTCTGGATTCTCGCCCGCCGCGACCAGATGCATGACGATCCGGTCGTCTTCATCATCCGCGACTGGCGCAGCCAGATCGTCGTGCTGATCGGCGCCGTGTTTCTGGTCGCCGGAGGCTGGTAGGCGTGGGGCAGGAGCGGTTCCAGAGCTTCGGTCTTGCCACGCCACCGGCACTCAATGTGATCTCGGCGGATGACGCTGTTGCGCTGCTGAAGAGCCGCAAGGCGACAAGAAACGCTTTGCTCGCCTACGGCAACGGCCGCTCCTATGGCGATTCCTGCCAGAATGGGGTGGGCGCGATCGTCGATATGCGGCCGCTGAACAGGATTCGCGCCTTCAATGCCGAAACCGGCGTGATCGAGGCCGAGGCTGGCGTGCTTCTGTCCGACATCATCGCCCATGCAGCACCATACGGCTTCTTTCCGGCCGTCGTTCCGGGCACGCAGTTCGTCACGCTCGGCGGCGCCATCGCCAATGACGTTCACGGCAAGAACCATCACCGGCGCGGCACCTTCGGCTGCCATGTCGAATCCTTCATGCTGCTCAGATCGGACGGACAGGCCCATTACTGCTCGGCCACCGAGAATGAACGCCAGTTCGCGGCGACGATCGGCGGCATGGGGTTGACTGGCCTGATCCTGTCCGCATCGATCCGGCTGATGCGGGTACCATCGCTCGACATCGTCGAGAAGGTGACGCCGTTCCGTGATCTCAGCGAATTCTTCGAACTTGCAGAAGTGGCCGATCAGGCCAACGAATACGTCGTCGCCTGGCTCGACCAGCTTGCCGGCGGCCACAGTCGCGGGCGCGGGCTGCTGTTCACCGGCAATCACGCCGAGCATGGTTCCCATTGCGCCTTGCGGGCCGGTGGAAATCTTTCGGTGCCGTTCCAGCTGCCGTTCAACGTGCTCAACCGGCCGTTCCTGACTGCCTTCAATGCCGCCTACCGGTGGAAGAAAGGCCGGTCCACGGCGCCGCGCCAGGTGGGCTACCAGGGTTTCTTCTTTCCGCTCGACGGCGTCGGCAACTGGAACCGGCTCTATGGACCGAACGGGCTTTTCCAGCACCAGAGCGTGGTGCCGCAAGACGTCGCGCGCCGAGTGGTGCCGGCATTGCTTGGGGCGGCAAAACGGGCCGGGCAGGGCTCGTTCCTCACCGTCCTGAAGCGCTTCGGCGGGGTCCGCTCGCCGGCACTGCTGTCGTTCCCGCGACCGGGTTTCACGTTGACGCTGGATTTCCCCAACCGTGGCCGTGCGACGCTGGCGCTGCTGAAGGAACTCGACCAAATCACAGTCGAGGCCGGTGGCGCGGTCAATCCTTACAAGGACGCCCGCATGGGCGACGACGTTTTCGCAGCCTCTTTTCCGGAATGGCAATGCATCGAAGCGATCCGCGATCCCGCCTTCATGTCGAGTTTCTGGGCGCGAACGGCGAAAAAGCTTGAGGCGCGACACGGAATCGCAGAAGCCGCGGAATAGATAAAATTCGAATAGTTCGTGGTTAACGGATATAAAGAAAGGTTTCCTCAAGATTTTTTGTGCTTCACGAAATATTTGGAAGTTTTCAATAGAACGGGGAAGGGTTGATGGAAAAAGCATGAAATACATCGTCTTCATTCTGTTCACGGTCATGACAAACGCTGCCGCGCAGCTGATGCTGAAGCAGGGCATGATGTCACTCGGTGCGATTTCCCTCGAGGGCACCCATCCGTTGCTGAAGCTGTTGCAGATCGTCTTCAGCCCATGGGTTTTCCTCGGCCTGTGCACCTTCGTCATCTCGATGGCGTCGCACCTCTATGTGCTGTCCAAGGTAGAGCTCAGCTTCGCCTATCCGTTCCTCAGTCTCGCCTATGTCGCCGTTGCGATCTTCGCCTATTTCATCTTCCGCGAAGACCTCAATGGCTGGCGTATCGCCGGCATCACTTTCATCTGCGTTGGCACGGTGCTGATCGCCCAAAGTGGCCGGGATTTGGGTGGCCGGGATTTGGGTGGTCGCGGGCATGACGAGGAAACGGCATCCCTTTCGTCTGACAAGATTCAAAGTGGGATCGTTCGATGAGACATGTGATCTTCGGCGGCGACGGTTTCGTCGGCCGCCACCTTGCTTCGAAAATTCTGGCCGACGGCGAGGAGGTGGTCGTCGCCGACATCGCCAGGAGCGACCTGCCGCATTACCGCTTCGCCCGATTTGTCAGGTGCGACGTCACCGATCCCGTATCTGTGGCGGCAGTCGGGCTGAAGGCCGATGACATGATCTACAATCTGTCGGCGAAAATGCTGTCGCCGATCCAGGTGCGCGCCAAGCGCCACGAATTCTTCTTCCCAGTGAATTTTCACGGCACCGAGCACATCATGCAGGCGATGGACAGAGCCGGTGCGCCCAAGCTCGTCCATTACACGACCGACATGATCTACGGCCATACGGTTACGCAGCCGATGACCGAGGAGCACCCGGTCGCGCCGCTCGGCGAATATGGCTGGTCGAAGCAGAAGACCGAGGAACTGGCTGCTGAATGGCGCAAGCGCGGCATGTCGATCTCGCTGTTTCGACCGCGCCTGATCATCGGCCCCGGTCGCCTCGGCATCCTCGAAAAGCTGTTCAAGCTGATCGACTGGAACCTTCCGGTGCCGATGATCGGCTCGGGCAAGAACCCGTATCAGTTCATCTCGGTGTTCGACTGCGCCGAGGCGGCGCGCGCCGCCTGGAAGGCCGGCGTGCCGGATGAGGCCTATAATCTCGGCTCGCTCAACCCGCCGCCGGTCCGGAAACTGCTCGGCGACCTGATCAAGCATGCCGGTTCGAAATCGATCCTGATCCCGACGCCGGGCTGGGCGGTCAAGCGCACGCTCGACCTGCTCGACCTGTTGAACATGCCGATCATGGATCCGGAGCAGTATCTGATCGCCGACGAGGATTGCGTGCTCGACGTGTCCAAGGCCGAACGCCAGCTCGGCTGGGTGCCGCAATATCGCGACGAGGACATGCTGATCGCCGCCTACAGCGAATATCGCGCCAAGAAAGACGGCTATGCCGTCGCCGCCGAACACGTGCCCGCCGAGTGAAGGCCAGCAGGAGACTCTTGAAATGACCGTCATGACCAAGCCAGACGACACGACTGCGCGCGCCGCCGTCAGCGCGCCGGCACTTTCGCCCGCCATCACCGCCAAACCCGATCTGATCAGCGTCGAGCAGGCCAAGGCGATGGACGTCGCGCGCATGACCGACCTGTTCAAGGCGCATCTCAACCCCGGCCAGCTGCATTTCATGAAGCTGCTTGGGTTCAACAAGATCAAGATCGAGCGCGCCGAAGGCATGTTCTACATCGACCAGAACGGGCGCAAGATCCTGGATTTCTTTGGCGGCTTCGGCTCGCTGGCCTTCGGCCACAATCATCCGCGCCTTCTCGAGGCGCGCAAAAAGTTCCAGGAGGAGAAGCGGCAGGAGATCGCCATCGCCTTCATGTCGCAATACGCGGCGGCGCTGGCGCACAATCTCGCCAAATGCTCGCCCGGCGACCTCGACATGGTGTTTCTGGGCTCTTCCGGCTCGGAAGCCATGGAGGCGGCGGTGAAGCTCGCCGAGCGTGCCGCCGGCTCGAAGCGGCCCAAAATCGTCTATGCCGAGAATTCCTTCCACGGCAAGACCAAAGGCGTGCTGGCGATCACCGACGGCTCGCTCTATCGCGCCGACTTCAAGATGGCCGACAATGTCTTGCGCATTCCGTTCGCCGACATCGAAGCGGTCGAGCGCACGTTCCGTTCTGATCCCGAGGTCGGCGTTATCGTGCTCGAAACCATCCAGGGCGGCGGCGGCATCATCCAGGCGCCTGCCGAATACTGGCATAAGCTGCGTGCGCTGTGCGATCAATACGGTGTTCTGTGGGTCGCCGACGAGGTGCAGTGCGGCTATGGGCGCTCCGGTCGCTTCTATGCCTTCGAGCACTACGGCGTCGTTCCGGATGTGACGGCGCTGGCAAAGTCGCTTGGTGGCGGCAAGGCGGCGGTCGGCGCCATGATCGCCAGGCGCGAGGTCTATATGAAGGCCTACGGCACGCCGAAGACGGCGATGATCCACGCCATGGCCACTTTCGGCGGCATGGGCGAGGCCTGCGTCACCTCGATCGAGGCTCTCAACGTGCTTTACGAAGAGGGGCTGATCGACAACGCCGCGGCCACCGGCGACTATCTGCTGCAACACCTGCAGGCGCTCAAGGAGAAACATCCCAACATCATCAAGGACGTGCGCGGCAAAGGCTTGATGGTCGGGCTGGAATTCCACGACTTTTCGCAGACCTTGCCGATGGTGCTGCGGCCTGTGGTCAGCGTGCTTGACGACAAGCTGAAGGGGTCCTTGTCCGGCTTCGTCGGTGCTTTGCTGCTGCGCGACTACGATGTGCTCGTTGCCTTCACCGAATACAACCGCAACGTCATCCGTCTCGAACCGCCGCTGATCTGCCAGCGCGAACATGTCGACCGCTTCGTCGAGGCGCTCGACAGCCTGTTGACCCGCGGCATCGTGTCGATCGTGAAGGATTTCGTCAAAAGCCAGGTCCGCTAGCCCCAGGTCCGCCAGCCCCAGGTCCGCCGAGCGAAACCATGCTGACCAAATCTCCGGCTCCGACAAACCTGCTCGACCGGCTGACCGAGGGCGGTCTGGCATGGGGCGAGGGCACCTATGCGCGTCTTGCCGCACCGATCGGGGCGGCGACCTTAGCGCTCTACATCCTGCTGACCGCGGTGATGGCATGGTTCATCCCCGACGCCAATTGGGACATGCTGCCCTACCTCGCGATCGCCGAGGAAGGCAGCTATCGCGATGTGCAGGCGCTGCACGATTATGCCTATGGCATGGTTAGGGGCGGTGTGTCGGCGGGCGACTACAAGGCACTGATCGATGATGGCGGCGGCTTCCGCAGTCATATGGCCGGGAACGCCGCCGATTTCCATTCGCTGCTCGGCATGTACCGGATCAAGTTCCTCTACGCCGAGATTCTTTCGACGATGAGTTCGGTGATGTCGCCGGTCGAGGCGATGCGCGCGGTCTCGGTGCTGTCAGTGCTGGTGTTCGGTGCGATCGCGCTGCTCTGGCTGCGATCCGAGGGCGCGCTGGCGCTGGCGCCGGTCGTCGGCGCGGTGCTGATGATGGCCGAATTCGGCGACGCGGCGCGGGCCGCGACGCCGGATCTGCTGTGCTCGGCCCTGTTCCTCGGCGGGCTCTTTACCTATGTGCGCGGTCGCGAGGTGGCCACCGCAATCCTGCTCTTTCTCGCCTTCATGGCGCGGCCCGACAACATCGTCTTTCTCACCGTCTTCGCGGTGTTGCTGGTCGCGTTCCGGCAGAAGGCGTGGGGCGCGCTGGCCGGCTTTGCCGCCTCCCTGGTCGCCTATTTCGCCATCTCGCATTGGACGCAGCACCCCGGCTGGTGGCCGCATCTGTGGTTCTCCTCGATCGAGCAGCACTACAACATGAACGGCTTCGATCCGCCGTTCTCGGCTGTCGCCTATCTTCGGGCTTTTGCCGTCTCCATGGTCCGCGCCGTCAGCCTGAACAGCTGGGTCGGCACCTCGGTGCTGGCGCTGGCGGGCTGCTATGCGGCAAGCCGCGCCGGCTTCAAGCTCGACCGCCGCGCCGGCATCCTGTTTGCGGCCCTGGTGCTTGGCGTGCTGGCGAAGTTCACCGTCTTCCCGATCCACGACACCCGCATCTACTTTCCCAATCTGATCCCGCCGTTCCTGCTGCTCGCCGGCCCCTTCATGGCGCTTTGGGCGAGCATCAAAGGACATCGCGCCGCAGTGTTGGACGTCGTTCCCGTCGATAAGTCATGAGTTCCGTCTTCAGTCTGGCGCGCATCATTTTTGCCTGAGGCGGCCGATCCAAAACGAGTTTCTGCGCATGATCCCAACGAAAATCGAATGCGATTTTTCGGCGTTGTGTGCCGGGGTCGCGCCGCACCTGCAGCGTGTCGCAAACAGGCGGTAGCACGACGGCCGTCGCCTGCATATTGTGCGCCGATCAAGCGGGCGCCTGGCGCCTGCAGCAGCACTTTTGGAGTCGCGGGCAATGGCAGGATTTCCGGAAAAGGCGAAGGTCGTCATCGTCGGGCTGGGCGGTATTGTCGGCGCATCGGTCGCCCATCACCTGATCGAGCGCGGCTGGGACGACATCGTCGGCATCGACAAGTCAGGCATCCCGACCGATATCGGTTCGACGGCGCACGCTTCCGACTTCTGCTACACCACCAGCCATGATTTCCTGTCCTGCTGGACGACGCTCTACTCGATCGATTTTTACGAAAAGATGGGCCATTACGCTCGCATCGGCGGCCTCGAAGTCGCTCGCGTCGGCGACGACGCCCGCATGGCGGAGATCAAGCGCAAGATCGCCTCGGCAAAGGCTTTTGGCACACGCGCGCGCTTGATCGAACCGGCTGAGATCAAGGAAAAATTCCCGCTGATCGAAGAAGAGATGGTGCAGGGCGGCCTGTGGGATCCCGATGCCGGGCTCGTCATTCCACGCTCGCAAACGGTCGCCGGCAAGCTGGTCGACCAGGCGGAAGCCTCCGGCAAGCTCAAGTCGTTCGCGAATACGCCGGCCAGGTCGCTTATCGTCGAGAATGGGCGCATCAAGGGCGTGGTGACCGATCGCGGCACCATCGAGGCCGACTACGTGATCGTTTGCGCGGGTATCTGGGGGCGGTTGATCGCTGAAATGGTCGGCGAGGACTTGCCGGTGATGCCGATCGACCATCCGCTCACCTTCTTCGGGCCCTATACCGAGTTCGCCGGCACCGGCAAAGAGATCGGCTGGCCGCTGCTGCGCGACCAGGGCAATTCGGCTTACATGCGCGACACCGGCGATCCCAAGACCGCCGAAGGCGGGCAGATCGAGTGGGGCTATTACGAAGAGACCAATCCGCGCCTTTGCCATCCGCGCGACCTTCTGGAGAAGGAACAGGCCCGTCTTTCGCCCTCGCAGCGCGACCTCGACATGGAACAGATCCTGGCGCCGCTCGAGCGCGCCATGGAACTGACGCCGATCCTGGGCGAACTGGGCTACAATGAGAGCCATTCCTTCAACGGGCTTCTGCAGGTGACGGCAGACGGCGGCCCTTCCATGGGCGAGAGCCAGAAGGTGCGGGGTCTCTGGTATGCCGTCGCGATCTGGGTCAAGGACGGCCCCGGCATGGGCAAGCTCATCGCCGACTGGATGACGGACGGCCGGACGTCGATCGACCACCACGCCATTGACTATTCGCGCTTCTATCCGCACCAGACGCAAGAGCAGTTCATCTGGGACCGCTGCACCGAAACGGCGATGAAGGTCTACAATCCAGCGGTCCATCCGCGCGAGCCCTTCTCCAAGGCTCGCGACGTGCGCCGCTCGCCCTTCTGGGAGCGCGAGAAGGAACTCGGCGGCTATTTCATGGAACTCGGCGGCTGGGAGCGCGCCCATGGCTATGCCGCCAACGAGCACCTGCTCGAGAAATACGGCAACCGGGTGCCGGTGCGTGAAAACGAGTGGGACAACCGCCATTTCTGGCGCGTCTCCAATGCCGAGCATCTCGCCATGAGCGAGGATTGCGGCATCGTCAACCTGTCGCATTTCGCGATGTACGACGTGGAAGGCCCGGACCATGTCGCGCTGATGGAATGGCTGTGCGCGGCCAGGATCGGCGGCGATACCAACATCGGCAAGGGCATCTACACCCATTTCCTCGACGATGAGGGCATGGTGCGCGCCGACCTGACCGTCATCCGCATGGCCGATCGTTGCCGCGTTATCGACGGCGCCGATGCCGGTCCGCGCGACTTCCACTACATGCGGCGGACGGCAGAAGACAAAGGGTTCGATGTCGCCATCACCGACGTGACAGAAAAGTACGTGACCGTCGGCATCTGGGGCCCAAACGCCCGGGCAACATTGAGCAAGGTCGTGGAAGACCCCAACGGCCTGACACCGGAAAATTTCCCCTTTGCGGCGATCAAGCCTGTCAGGATCGCTGGCAAGGACGTGACCGCTTTCCGCATCTCCTATGTCGGCGAGCAGGGCTGGGAACTGCATATGCGATACGAAGACGGCTTGGCCGTATGGGATGCTTTGCGTTCGACCGGCGTGATGGCCTTTGGCGTCGAGACCTATGCCAACAGCCGCCGCATGGAGAAGAGCCTGCGCCTGCAGAATGCGGATCTTTTGACCGAGTACAATCTGCTGGAGGCCGATCTCGCCCGCCCGAAGGTCAAGGAGGCCGATTTCAGCGGCAAGGCAAAGCATCTGGACTATCGCGCCCGCGCGCATCAGCCGGCCATGCTTTGCACGCTTGTCATGACGGACAATGTCGATTCCAACGGCGTGGCCCGCTATCCCGTCGGCACGATGCCGGTGATCGACCCGCAAACGGGCGAGACGCTGGTCGACGAACTCGGCCGCCGATCCTTCACGACTTCGGTCGCCTACGGCCCGACCATCGGCAGGAACATTGCGCTCGCCTATCTGCCGTGGGCGTATTGCCAGGAGGGGCGCAAGCTGAATGTCGAATATTTCGGCGAGACATACCCGGTCGAAGTGGCCGCCGTCGGCTACAGACCGCTCTATGACCCGGAGAACCTCAATCCACGCAGCTGAGCCTCCGAAAATAGAGGGTGAAGGCGGACTCGCAAAAACGTGAACGCAAGGACTAAAGCGCGTTGCGTCTGAGGGAACGCTTTAGATTCTCGTTTTATGCATGTCGTAACCCAACCCCGCTACGTCTTTTGGGCGACATGCATTAGTCCGGCGCCGGGCTTTTCGCTTTGTGGCGCGACGATTTTCGCTTACCTTGCGGCATGTCTGCTTTTCCCCGCGCAGGACATCTCCTCTCAGGCGCCGCCGCGCTGGCGCTGATGCTCGTTCAGGCGCCGGAATCCCATGCCGCCGAGCCCGTCGACATCGCGCTGGTGCTGGCGGTCGACGTTTCGCTGTCGATGTCGCCGGCCGAACTCGAAATTCAGCGTCGCGGCTATGTCGCGGCGCTGACGCACGAAACCGTGCTGCAGGCCATCGCCGACGGCGCCTATGGCAAGATAGCGGTCACCTATGTCGAATGGGCCGGCACGACCTGGCAGCACGTCATCGTGCCGTGGACGGTGATCGCCAATCGTGCCGACGCCGAGCGGGTGGTCGAACAGCTCTCCGCCCATGCGCCCAACAGCGCCCGGCGCACTTCGATTTCCGGTGCCTTGCAATTCGGCGGCGATCTCTTCGCCGAAAGCGGCTTTCAGGGCGTCAAGCGCGTCATCGACATTTCGGGAGACGGCCCCAACAATCAAGGTGCTCCCGTCAACATCATCCGTGACGAACTGGTCAGGCAAGGCATCACCATCAACGGCCTGCCGCTGATGACCCGGGGCGGCTTCACCAGCGTCTATGACGTCAATTATCTTGACCGCTACTATACAGACTGCGTTATCGGTGGGCCCGGCGCATTCATGATCCCGGTCAATGATTGGACGCAGTTTCCCGAAGCGATCCGCCGCAAGCTGGTGCTCGAGCTTGCCGGGCCTGCCTCACCGCGATGGGCGGCGGAAGAAGCGGCGCAGCCGCCGGTGGTGCTGGCGCAAGACAAGCCGGCCACAGACTGCCAGGTCGGCGAGAAAATGTGGCGCGACCGAAGCTGGATGTTCGACAGCCGCTAGATCTCAAGCGTTCCCGCCAGAGGTACGCGTGCCAGATGTTGCCTTGTTTACGCGGCCAGCAGCTGCTTGCGATCGACGCGCTCCTGCTGCGGCGAGCGCGCATAGAGCTCGCGGTAGCATTTGGAGAAATGCGAGGCGGAGACGAAGCCGCAAGCGACTGCCACTTCGACCACCGGCATCGATGATTGGATGAGCAAGTGCCGGGCCCGGTCGAGGCGGATCTCCAGATAGTAGCGGGCAGGGGATCGTCCCATCTCGGTGCGGAACAGGCGCTCGATCTGTCGGCGTGATAGGTCGACATGGTCGGCAATCTCGATCAACGACAGTGGCTCGGAAAGATTTGCTTCCATCAATTCGATGATGGTCAGCACCTTGGAGTTCTGCACGCCAAGGCGCGCGCGCAGCGGCAGGCGCTGGCGATCGGTCGGGCTGCGCACGCGGTCAGTCAAGACCTGCTCGCAGACCCGGTTAACGAGATTGTCGTCGAAATCGTCGCCGATCAGCTTCAGCATCATATCGAGCGCCGCGGTGCCGCCGGCGCAGGTGTAGATGTTCTGGTCGATCTCGAAGAGGTCGGCAAAGACGTTGGCCTTCGGGAACGCTTCGGAAAAGCCCGGCAGGTTCTCCCAATGAATGGCGCAGCGCTTGTTGGACAACAGGCCGGCGGCGGCCAGTATGTGCGCCCCGGTGCACAGGCCGCCGATAGCGACGCCGCGATTGTATTCCTCGCGCAGCCAGGCGAAAGCCGATCTGTTGTGGTAGCGCTCGACATTGATGCCGCTGCAGACGACCGCCATGTTCGGCCGTTCGGGGCCGGACATCTTCTTGCGTTCGTCCTCCAGCGAGGTGTCGACGGCGCATTCGACGCCGTTCGAGGCGCGCACCGGCTTGCCGTCGATGCTGGCGAGCCGCCAGCGGTAGGCCTCGTAGCCGAGCATCCGATTGGCCGATCGCAACGGATCGAGCGCCGTTGCAAAGGCGATCATGGTGAAATCGGGGACCAGGAAGAATACAAACGATCGCCTGATCGATTGATTTACGACGTTCACAGAGTAGCCCTCACGCTGCAATGGCGCGAACAGGATGTCGCGATCAGCATAGCGACATCAGGAAATACCTTACCTGTCAATCGGCTAGGCGGCAACGGAAAGACTTTATTTGCGACATGGGTCGCAAATGGGCAATCGTATGCGGTGACGGGCCCAAAATGCTGCCGGATTGAGCGTATGCCGCATGGGGTCGAGGCATGACCAAGCACGCCGCCTCGGCTAACCGAAGCGGCGCTGTGATCGACTTCGAAGCAGCAACGAGCGCTGCTTGCGAGCTTGTGATCAGGCGACGAAGCCGAGGCGCGCGGCGGCCACGGCGCCGGTCTGGCCAGGCATGGTTTTGGCAAGGCGCTGGCGCTCGAGCGCGGTTGTCAGGTTCATTTCACGGCGGAAAAAAAGGCGGGCAAAAAGCTTCATCATCATCTCCATTCGGTTGCTCAGACGGGTCGCCTTCGCGTGATGGAGTGGGGCAGCTCGTTGGCTGGCGCTGATATAGGCTTACGCGCGGGGAAACTAAATCGCAAAAGCGAACCACTTGATAGGAAAAGCGACACGGAATGCGACAAATTTGGGCATTCTGCCCAGTATTTATCATAACTTACAAGGCGTTAGTTCGAAATTTGAGCTGCCATGCAGTCTGTTCATATGCGTCATGCAGCGGCGACATGGCTCCAAAAACCGTTTGATCGCAAATAAAAAAGGCCTGCCGGACATGATCTGCGCGGCAGGCCTTCAGCTTTGAATACACACGATCTATTTTGCTCCGCCAGCCCAGGATCCAACGCCGTGGCGAGTGCCGGTCTTGGTGTCGGCGGCATCAGGCCAGCCGATATCCTTCTGCAGTTCGATCGGCAGGGAGCGGATGGCGCGTTCGGTCTGGTAGCGGGCGCGAGCCGCGCTGAATTCGGTCGCGATGCGGCCGATGGATGACAGGATAGACATTTTCTTTCTCCTTTGCGTTGGTCAGGAACTTGCCGATGCTCGGCGTACGAAGCGCTACTTCAGCTCTGTTTCAGCTCCATTTCGTGTCGATTGCAGATCGATGTCGGGGTCGTTTCAAAGCCGTTTTCGACACGTCTGCCTTCGATGGAGTTGACTATCCCACCAAAGTGATGTTCAATCAAACGAAATGGAATGATGGTTTGCATCAGAAAATTTGAAGGTTGATCCCGATGAACGCCCCACTCAATCATCCGTTACCGCTGCTCGATCTAGATGTTTTGCGCACCTTCGTGGCGATCGCCGAAACCGGCAGTTTCACCACCGCGGCCAATGCCGTCTTCCGCACACCGTCGGCTGTTTCCATGCAGATCAAGAAGCTTGAGGACATTCTCGGCCGCTCGGTGTTTGCGCGCGACGCCCGCTCGGTGACGCTGACCACGGATGGCGAGATGCTGCTCGGCTATGCCCGCCGGCTGTTGTCGATCAACCGCGAGGTGGTGTCGAAGTTCATCATCCCCGACATTGTCGGGGTGGTGCGGCTCGGCTCGCCCGACGACTATGGCGAGCGCGTGCTGCCGCATGTACTGAAGCGTTTTGCGCAGTCGCATCCTTCGATCGCCGTCGATGTAACTATCGACCAGAGCATCAATCTGCGTCGGCGCATGGACGACCGGGCGCTCGACATCACGCTTCTCACCAATTCCTACAAGACCAGCGCGCTCGGCGCCGAAGTGCTGCTCACCGAACCGATCGTCTGGGCCGGCGCCAAGGGCGGCTGCGCGCATTTGCGCGAACCGCTGCCGGTGTCATTGTGGGAAGAGGGTTGTGCCTGGCGGGCCGGGGCGCTCGAGGCGCTCGGGCGTGAGGGCCGCAACTACCGCGTAGCCTACATGAGCGCGCACACCGCCGGCCAGCGCGCCGCAATCATGTCCGACCTCGCGGTGGCGCCGCTGCCGAAATCATTCCTCGGCAGCGACATGGTCGAGCTTTGCCCGAAGGACGGCATGCCTGACATCGGCACCTACAGTCTGGCCATGATCGTGGCGCCGGACGCCAGCGCGCCGGTGAAAGCCGTCGCCGACCACATCCGCGCGACCTTCGAAGTGTTTAGAGAAACCGGAAAGTTTTGATTTCAGGATCTCAACGGCGTAGCCAGGTTGTGGGCGGTGACGCCGCGATCCGTCCTTTGCAGCGCCAATTCGCCGGCTTTGGCGTGATAGGTTTCGGTTTCGCTGATTAAAAACGCCACGATGCTGTCTCGCGCGCGCCGTGCTTCTGGCATATCGATCAGCGGCCAGACGTGGAACATGCCTTGCTCGTGCACGACCTCTATCTCGACACCGGCGGCACGGGCTTTTTGCGCGAAGATCAGATTGTCGGGGGTGAGCATGTCGCGCGAACCGGTCAGAAGCAGCGTTTTCGGCAACACCGAGAGGTCACCGTAAAGCGGACTGATGCGCCAGTCGCTGGGATCTATGCCGGCACTGTAGAGCCGGACCGCCTCCAGCCCGCCAGGAATTCCCAGCCACGGATCGTAGCGTTCCGCCTCGAACACTTCGGGGTTGGCGAGCGACACGTCGAGGCCGGGCGAAATCAGCACATGGCGCGACGGCAAGGGCAGGGCGGCTTCCGCGGCCATCATGGTCAGCACCACGGCCATGTTGCCGCCGGCGGAATCGCCCATGAAGACGAGGTCCCGGGCTTCCGTTTCGTCGAGCATCCGGCGGTAGACCTTGCCGACCATGCCGAACATGGCGTGGAAATCGTATTCGGGCGCAATGGGATAGATCGGCACGGTGATGCCGAAGCCCAGCCGGTCGGCCATGTCGGCGATCAATCCCCAGTGATAGGACGTGATTTGAAAGACATAGGCGCCGCCATGCAGGTAGAGGATCCGCTTCCGCTCGCCGGTCTTTGGCGCGATCTCGTAGACGGGAAAGCCGTCGACGCTGCGCGTTGCGATCTCGAAACGCTGATGCAGCGATGCGGGCGGCTGATGGTTCTCCGTCTTGCGCGCATAGGCAATCCAGCGCTGCAGGTTCTCCGGGCTGGAGAACGCTTTCTTGCGGCTATACCTGAGCACGAAGGAAACGACGTGGCTTTTGATACTGGGCATGCGGACACACGGAATTCGACTGAGCCGACTAAGAGAACCCCCGCTATCGAAGATCGTGCCTTCGCCCAGAATGTCAAGATTCGCGCGGTCTCAACACGGCGGTGTGATCCGGCCGGCATCAGGCCGGCATCTGGTCATGGTTCAGCGCCCGGGCAGCAGTACGGCGCGCAGCCGACGGTCGCTTGCCGCCGGAGCCGGATGACGGCTCCGGCGCTTGGCCAGCAGCTTGCATTTTTCGGCGAAGGTCATCAGCGCGCCGACCCCAGAAGCAGGGCCGAGAAGGCGACCTGCGGGTCATTGCGCGGCGACACGGGCCAGCCGATGTCCTTCTGAATTTCGGGCGGCAGACTGTTCAGGTCCCGGACCGACCTGTTCCTCTTGTGCGCATGCTTGATGGCCGCACCAAAGCGGCCGAGGCTTTCGAACATCGACATCGTCATCTCCCTTGGAGTGCGGCGGCTGAAAGTTATTTCCTGCCTGCCGTTCGATGCCGGTTAAATGCGCCGCGCGTGTATCTGGTGGATTTCACGAAAAACAGCGCCTGTTTCAGTTCGGGCTGATCCGGAAACAAGTGCATGCAAACGAGAATGAGGGCGAAGTGCAGCTCTTTGGCAGTAGGGCTACCCGCGGCCGCGCCGGGCGGCGTGGCCTTCGCGCGAACGACGCCGTGGTGCGGCATCGCCGGCAATGCCGTCCTCGCTGACGGTCTTGCGGGGCGGCAGTTTCACCGCCGCCGACAGTTTCGGGAACGGGTCGACCTTGTTCGGCAGCGCCATGGCGTAGACGAAATGCTCCTGGAATCTCGACTCCAGCGCGGTCTCGATCTTCTCGATCCGGCTCACCGTTTCCTCGATCTCACGGCGATAGCCGCGATTGAGCAGCGCCATGCGCGCACCGGCACCGGCGGCGTTGCCGACGGCCGAGACCTTGTCGAGATCGCAGTCGGGGATCAGTCCCAGCACCATGGCGTATTTCGGATCGATAAAGGAGCCGAAGGCGCCGGCGAAGTGGATGCGGTCGACATGTTCGGTGTGCTGCTTTTCCATCAACAGCTTGGTGCCGGCATAGAGTGCGGCCTTGGCGAGCTGGATGGCGCGCACGTCGGTCTGGGTGATGGTGACCCTCGGCTCGCCCTCCTTCAGCACGTAGGAGAAGGTGCGGCCATTGGCGGTGACGCGCGGCGAGCGGGCGGAGAGCCCGCCGTCGACGACGCCGTCCTCGGAGATGATGCCGGCCAGGTACATCTCGGCGACCACCTCGATGATGCCGGAGCCGCAGATCCCGGTGACGCCGGTTGCCTGCACGCTGTCGAGGAAGCCGGGCTCGTCGGACCATAGTTCCGAGCCGATGACGCGGTATTTCGGCTCCAGCGTGTCGGGATCGATGCGGACGCGCTCGATGGCGCCGGGCGCAGCGCGCTGGCCGCCGGAGATTTCCGCGCCCTCGAAGGCCGGACCGGTGGGCGAGGAGGCCGCCACGACCCGCTGGCGATTGCCGAGCACGATCTCGGCATTGGTGCCGACATCGACGATCAGCATCATCTCGTCCTGGCGGTGCGGGCCTTCCGACAGCGTCACCGCCGCCGCGTCGGCGCCAACATGACCGGCAATGCACGGCAGCATGTAAAGCCTGGCGCCCTGGTTGAGCTTCAGGCCGATATCCGACGCCTTGATATGAACCGCGCCCGAGACAGCCAGCGCGAAGGGCGCGCCGCCGAGTTCGGTCGGGTCGATGCCGAGGAACAGGTGATGCATGATCGGATTGCCGACGAAGACGCAATCCAGGATGTCGTTGCGCTGGACGTTGCCCTCTGCGCAGACCTTGTCGACAAGACCCGAGATCGCCTCGCGCACCGCGACCGTCATGCCTTCGCGGCCGTCCGGGTTCATCATCACATAGGAAACGCGGCTCATCAGATCCTCGCCGAAGCGGATCTGCGGGTTCGACGTGCCTGACGAGGCAGCGACGCGGCCCGACAGCAGCGACACCAGATGCATGGCGATGGTGGTCGAACCGATATCGCAGGCAAGCCCGTAGGCCTCGTTCTTGAGGCCGGGCCACAAAGAGATGACCCGCGCGGTCTCGCTTTCGGCATCCTTGTGGATGGCGGCGGTCGCGGTCCAGTTGCCCTTGCGCAAGATGCCTTGCACCTGCGGCAGCAGATGGAAATCGAAATCGAGGCTCTTGAGGCCCCAGTCCTTCATCAGCGCGATCTTCAGGCGATCGAGATCGCCTGAAGGATTGTGCATGTCGGGCTCGTCGATCTCGACATAGCACATGTGGATTGCCGAATCGCGGGCGATGACCCTGGTGTCGGCATCCTTGCGAATGGTCTGTGCGTTGATGACCGTATCCTGCGGCACGTCGACGACGAGGTCGCCGAGGATCTGCGCCGAGCAGGACAGGCGGCGCCGTTCGGGAAGGCCGCGGACGCGTTCGTAGCGCTCCTCCTTGGCGCCCTTGGGCGAGATGTGGTCGTTGGAGGAAACGATCTTGTGCTTGGCGAAATTGCCTTCCTGCACCTCGACCTGGCAGCGCCCGCAAGTGGCGCGTCCGCCGCACACGCTCTCGACATAGACGCCGAGCTGGCGTGCGGCGTCGAGCACCGGCGTGCCGACCGGAAACCGCCCGCGCTTGCCGGACGGCATGAACAGCACGAGCGGATCGGTGATGTTGGCAGGAGAGTTCACGATTGCGCGCTTATCCTCGGGCCATGCGGGCTTCGCGGCCGCCGCGCCGGCGGCCGCCATTGCCATTGCCTTCGCCCGGCGCATTGACTTGCGTGGGCGCCGCGATCGCCTGGCCGCCTTCGGCCGGCTTGTAGTCCTTGTAGGTCCTGATCCAGTTGGTGCAGTTCTCGTCGGTGCCGTTCAGCACGTTGGCGCCGCGCACCGCTTCCATCTCCTGCGGCCGCACCGGGTTCATGATCGCCGAGGTCATGCCGGCGCCGATCACCATCGGGATGAAGGCAGCATTGATGCCGTGACGGTGCGGCAGGCCGAACGAGATGTTCGACAGGCCGCAGGTGGTGTTGACCTTGAGCTCTTCACGCAGCCGGCGCAGCAGGGCAAAGACCTGGCGGCCGGCGTCGCCGAGCGCGCCGATCGGCATGACCAGCGGATCGACAACGACGTCATGCGCCGGAATGCCGAAATCGGCGCAGCGCTCGACGATCTTCTTGGCGACGGCGAAGCGCACGTCCGGATCCATCGAAATGCCTGTCTCGTCGTTGGAGATGGCAACCACCGGGACATTGTATTTCTTGACAAGCGGCAGGATGGCTTCGAGCTTTTCTTCCTCGCCGGTGACGGAGTTGACCAGCGGTCGGCCCTTGGCGACCTTGAGTGCCGCCTCGATCGCCGCGGTCACCGAACTGTCGATCGACAGCGGCAGGTCGACGAGGCCCTGCACGATCTCCAGCGTCTGCACCAGCAACGCCGGCTCGGTGGCGTTGGGATCGACAGCGGTGACGCCGGCATTGACGTCGAGCATGGTCGCGCCGCAGGCGGCCTGTTCCAGCGCGTCTTTTATGACGGTCTCAAAATTACCCGCAATCATCTCGGCGGCGAGCTTCTTGCGCCCGGTTGGATTGATGCGCTCACCGATGACGCAGAAGGGCTGGTCGAAGCCGATGATGATTTCTCGTGTCGCCGAGGCGACGATCGTCCGGGTCATGAAATCTCTCCCTCGTGATATAAAGACTTCTTTATATCGTTTCTGTTTTCGATCAAGCGAATGGTGGCCGTCCGCGCCATCAATGCGCGGTCTTGACCATGTCGACCTGCGTTTCGGTGATCTCGTCGTGCAATAGGTGGTCGAGCCGCTCGGCGACGAGCTGGTCGTCGCGGCGGATTTCGCGTTTCCAGGGCTGGCGCCCCTTCAGCACGCCCGATTCATCGACGATCTCGGCGACATATTCCTCCTGGCGATAGGCCATCACATGGACGCCGGAGACGCCGGGAATTTCTTTCACCTCGTTGATGATGTCGATGCAGAGCTGCTTGCCTTCCTTCTTCTGGTCCTGGGCGCCTTCAAGCCGCTTGACGATCTGATCGGGGATATGAATGCCCGGCACGTTGGAGCGGATCCATTTGGCGGTCTTGGCCGAGGCCAGCGGTCCGACGCCGCACAGGATGAAGCATTTTTCGGTGAACCCGAGATCACGGACCTTTTGCATGTAGGTGCGGAACATCGGCACGTCGAAGCAGTACTGGCTCTGCACGAACTGCGCGCCGGCGGCGATCTTCTTGCCCAGCCGGTAGGGGCGGAAATCGATCGGCGGCGCGAAAGGGTTGATCGCCGCACCGAGGAAAAGCTGCGGCGGCGTCGTCAGCTTGCGGCCGGACAGGAACTTGCCGTTGTCGCGCATGATGCGACAGGTTTCGAGCAGCGACATGCAGTCGAGATCGAATACCGGCTTGGCGCCTGGCTGGTCGCCGGCTTGCACGCCGTCGCCGGTCAGGCACAGCATGTTGGCGACGCCCATCGCCGCCCCGCCCAGCACGTCGCCCTGGATGGCGATGCGGTTCCGGTCGCGGCAGGCGATCTGCATGATCGGGGCATAACCCATGCGGGTCAGCAGCGCACAGATGCCAACCGACGACATGTGGCAATTGGCGCCCGACGCATCGACGGCGTTGATGGCGTCGACCCAGCCGTCGAAGATCTTGGCGCGGTTGTAGACGTCTTCGGGATCGGCGCTGTCGGGCGGGTTGAGCTCGGTGGTCACGGCGAACTCGCCGCGCCGAAGCACGCGCTCCAGCCGGCCGCGCGAGGTGTGGCCGGGCAGAGGGTCGAGCGGCAGATGGATGCCGGCCGGGTTCTCGTCGGGCTGGCGGCCGATCATGCCGGTGCCCCGGGGTTCGGACGGTTGCGCGCGGCCTCGCGCGCGGCGGCGGCCTGTGCGGTCACCCGCAGCCATGCCGAGGTCTCGCGCAGCGACTGGTCGACCGGCTTCTGCACGTCGAGGATCTTGTCACCATGCACCATGTTGCGCGAACCTTCCCACGCCTTGACCCAGACGCACGGCATATCAGGCTCGACCTCGCAATTGCCGTTGGCGCGCACACCGCCGCAAGGGCCGTTGCGCAATTGCTTGGGGCAATTCATCGGGCACGACATGCCGGTAGAAGAAAGGATGCACTGGCCGCACATGCGGCAGTCGAACATAAAACCCTTGACGCGTTTTTCGACGAATTTGATCGGACCTTCGACGCGGCCGTAACCGATGCGCTTCCACAGCGGATGGAGGAGCAAAAACGTGTCGGAGAATCTGGCGTAGAACCATTCGAGCAGTCGCGAGTGGCGGACAGACCACAGCCTGACCGCGAAGGAACGCTGCACGCGCCGCTGCGGCGACACGTCGGCCGGCTTGTAGTCGGATTTCGGCGCCGCCTTCCTGACCAGAGTGGCCTGGGTAATCGCCGGGGTGGTTTCAGACATCTTCTTTCCCGCCCGCCTTGACCAGAGCGACCAGCCGCTCGCGGTCGTATTTCGCGTCGATGTCCTGAAGGGCCTTTTCCGCCTCGGCTTCAAGATCGTCGCTGACCAGCACCGGCTCGGCCTTGCGCCATTCGGCCAGATAATCGTCGGTGCCGCCGGCGCCGGTGCGCATCGCGCACATGTCGATCGCCTCGGTGAAACGCAGCGGCAGTTCGCGCTTGGCGTTCTGCCGGCCTTTCCTGACGATGACCTGGGCGGGGATGTCGCGCCAGTAGACGACGATCAGATCGGCCATGAATTTCTTACTCCTCGCGCGTGACCCCGAAAATCGGAATCGATTTTCGGAAAGGATCATGCGCCCACTATAAGTGCTACAGCGTCCTTTGCGCGTCCAATAGGACGCGCGGCGCTGTAGTGAGTTCGAGCATTGCCGGAAGCGCTGTCGGGCTGCTTGTTATGGGACGACGCGCGCGCATTCAAAAGCGACGCGATTGGCGGCCGCAAAAGGAAACGCGAAATTTTCGAGGTTTGGCATGGTTTTGATCAGCCGGCGTGACGATCGAAGCTGCCGACAAGCTTGCTGTGGAAGCGGACATAGCCTCGCTCGGTCATGCGCAGATGCTCGGCGACAATCTGATGAAAACGCGGCAGGCGGTGAAAGGGAACGGCCGGATAGGAGTGATGCTCGGAATGGTACGGCATGTTCCATGCGACGAAGCGCACCAGCCTTGTGGTAAAGGTGGTGCGGCTGTTTTCGAGCATGTTGGCGACATGCGGGCACAGCGCATGCTCGGCCAGCAGATAGGCCCGCAAGAAAGGCTGGCCGATGAGCGCCGGCACGATCCACACCCATAGCAGCAGCGCCGACTGCGCGGCCAGCGACGCCGCCAGCAGCATCGCATAGGCGATCAGGAACCAACGCGCTTCCAAAATCACCTTGTCTCGGCCCTTGTCCGGCACGAAGCCGTCGCTGTTGCGGCCGGCGGCGTTGACGATGATCACGCGCGCCATGCCGCTCCAATAGGGGATCCCGGAGAGATAGCGCAGGTACTGGGCTATGGTCGCCGGTTTTGGGGCCATCAGTTCGGGGTCGTTGTCCGGATCGTGCGTGTGGCGATGGTGCGCGAAATGGAAATAACGGAACCATGCAGGCGGCAGCAGGATCAGGAAGCCGGTCACGGTGGCGACGGCGCGATTGAGCCACGGCGTCCTGAAGGCCGTTTCGTGGATCGTCTCGTGCAACAGCGTGAAGAAGAAGACGATCAGGATCCCCTGCGGCAGCACGAGAACCGGCCAGAACGGAATGCGGGCGGCGATCAGCGCACCCAGCACGACAACCAGCCCGCCGTGAACAGCCAGCCGGACAATGCCAGGCCTGTCCAGCTTGGCGGTGAGGTCGCGACGATCCTCGACCGACAGGCTGGCGATGATGGTGCGGTGGTCGATTTCGCTCATAAGGGCCAAGCTTATAGCCGGGGCGCTGTCCGGTAAATCGGCGCTCGTTGCCAGACATGGTGCGGCATAGCCAGTTTGCCGGTCAGGTCCTTGTCGGAAAACGCGACCAGCGGCTTGCCAGCAAGACGTCTCGCCTCGCGTTTCCCGGACGGCTGGAACAGCCTGTTTTCTCGTTTGGCCTACAACTTACCCGTTCGCGGCGGCCTGTCATCCGTGCTTAACAGCGGTCAGGTCAAAACTCGTGGTTTCACCGATGCGGATCTTGCTTACGGGGTCGTCAGGCTGGCTGGGCAGCGCGCTCGCGCCGCGCCTGCGGGCTCTTGGCCATGACGTCATCGGGTTGGATCCGGTCCCGTCGGCGCAAACGCAGATGATCGGCTCGGTCGCCGACCGTGATCTGGTGATGCGGACGGTCGGGGAAAACCGCATCGAGGCGATCGTCCACAGCGGCGCGTTGCACAAGCCTGATATCGAACACCACCGCAATGAGGATTTCATCGAGACGAATGTGCGCGGCACGCTCAACCTGCTCGACGCGGCGGTGTTATCAGGGGTTCAGCGCTTCATCTTCACGTCGACGACCTCGCTGATGATCTCGAAAGCCATACGCGACGGCCTCACCGGCGGCGCGCGCAGGGCCGCCTGGCTGACGGAAAACATGTCGCCCGAGCCGCGCAACATCTACGGCGTAACCAAGCTTTCGGCCGAACATCTTTGCCGCCTCTATCACATTCAGTCCGGACTGCCGGTGATCGTGCTGCGCACCGCCCGGTTCTTTCCCGAGGCAGACGACATGGCGCATGCGATCGAGCAGTCGGACGCCAACACCAAGGCCAATGAGCTGTTGTTCCGCAGGCTGACCGTGGAAGATGCCGCCGAGGCCCATGTCGCGGCGCTGGAGAAGGCGCCGCAACTGGGCTTCGATATCTTCATCGTCTCGGCGCCAACGCCGTTCCGGCCTGATGATTGCGAGGCATTGATCGCCGACGCACCGTCCGTCGTCGCAGGCTATTTTCCGGAATTTCCGGCGCTCTATGCGCGAAAGGGCTGGACGATGTTTTCCTCGATCGACCGTGTCTACGACGCCTCGCGGGCACGGGACAGGCTGGGCTTCGTCTGCAAGACGAGCTTTGCCGCTGTGGTTGCCGCGCTTGCGGCGGAAGAAGGGGCGGCCTGATCGAACGGTCAGCCGTGTCCGGCGGCGTTGGCCAGCTCCGTCGTCAGATCGCCGTAGCCGGTCGAGCGGCGCTCATAGGCGAGGCCGAGCATTTTCGCGGCTTTCTCGGCGACCTTGTCGAGTTCCGGATCGTCGGTCTGGGCGATGTAGACCAGCTTCTGGTAATTGCCGAAATAGTCCTTGATGAGCTCCGGATGCCGATCGAGGCCGAGCGGCTTTATGAAGAAGGCGTCGAACTGCCGGCACAGGAAGTCGGTCATGTAGAACGACATCATGTCGTCGTCGGCGACCTTCGCATAGGCATCCAGGCCCTGGTAGAAGGCAAAGCAGTGCGGACCGGCCATGCGCTTGACGCCATGCTTCTCGCAGACGCGGTCGAGCAGGCCGCCGGTGCCGCAGTCGGCGTAGCCGACGAAGATGTTGCTGTAGCCGTCCGCCCTGGCCTTTTCGATCGCCTTGTCCATGGCCGGCGCGATGCGGTCCGGGTAGAAATGGAACTCCGCCGGCAGGCAGGTCAGGTCGAGATGGTCGAGCCGCAACTGTTCCTTGACGGCCAGAATTTCGCGCGCAATCATCCCGCAGGCGATGACGAGCAGTCTGTCACCTTGATCGGGTTGTAGTTTTCGCATGGCGCCCATAGAAGCGGGTTTCGTTGCTATTGGTTTCGAATCTATCGAACGAGGGAGACACCGTCCATGAAACTGTTGCGCCTGACACCCGTCGCCATTCTCGCTTGCGCCCTGGCGCTTTCAGCCTGCGCCAACACCATTCGCGGCGTCGGCAGGGACGTCAAATCGACAGCCAACGCGGTCGAGGATACGGTCGAGAATCCCTGATCCCGTGGATATCAACAACGCGCATCGCTATCGAGGAATTTCAAGCGATGCGCGTTAAGTCCTTGTAATATATGGGAGCAACTAAGCCGCGCCGCAAGGCGCGGTTCGGTCTGTTGTCCATGCGGGTTGGCGGAGGTGGGCCGAAGCGCAGGCTTGGTGTCCACCTATCTGCAATTCCCTATCGTCACGGCAGGCACAAAAAGTTGACTTTTCGAATGCGGGACATGCCGGTAATCTTTCCCGGTACCTCAACAACGAAGATAGGAGCATAGGATGAAGACCGTTCTCCTAGCTGTCGCCGCTCTGGGCCTTTCGGTGTCCGGCGCCGCAGCGGAATGTGTTGGCCACAACAAAACGACGGCTTCCGTAGATCAGCAAACCAAGGCTGCAAGCGTAGATCAGCAAACCAAAGTCGCAAGCGTCGCGAATACATCCGCCGACACGCCGATCCTGAAAAAGGAAGAGCCGAAAGAGTCAGAATAGGCACTTCAAGCCGCTACGCGGATCGCTGTTGCTTGTTGATGTCTTGACAGGCCGCGTTACGCGGCGCCTCGTCTTCCAGAGCATAAGTACGGGCTCCGTACTTATGCTCTTGTGTTCCCCATCAGCTCAGGCCGAAGCGCGGACGTTGTGCTTGCGCTTCATGAAGTCCTTGGCGGTCTCGACTGCCACGGCCGCGTCGCGGCAATAGGCGTCGGCGCCGACGGCCTTGCCGAATTCCTCGTTGAGCGGGGCGCCGCCGACCAGCACGACGTAGTCGTCGCGGATACCCTTTTCCTTCATCGTGTCGATGACGACCTTCATGTAGGGCATGGTCGTCGTCAGCAGCGCCGACATGCCGACGATGTCAGGCTGGTGCTGTTCGATGGCGTCGAGATATTTTTCCACCGCATTGTTGATGCCGAGGTCGATGACGTCGAAGCCGGCGCCCTCCATCATCATGCCGACAAGGTTCTTGCCGATGTCGTGGATGTCGCCCTTGACGGTGCCGATCACCATCTTGCCCTGCTTCGGCGCGCCGGTGGCGACAAGCAGCGGACGCAGGATGAACATGCCCGCCTTCATCGCGTTGGCCGACAACAGCACTTCCGGCACGAACAGGATGCCGTCGCGAAAATCCTCGCCGACGATGCGCATGCCTTCGACCAGTGCCTCGGTCAGCACCTTGTAAGGCGCCCAGCCGCGCTCGAGAAGGATGTTGGTGCCTTCCTCGATCTCTTCCTTCAGCCCGTCATAAAGGTCGTCGTGCATCTGCTGCACGAGTTCGTCGTCGGAAAGCTCGGAAAGGATGATCTCGTCGTCGGCCATTTTAATCCAGCTCCTTGCCGCACAGATGCAATTGCGGGGCCTCAAATATCACGTCAATACCTAACCCGCTACAGGCTTGCCTCCATAGCTGATTTGCGACTTCTCGCAAAAGGAAAGCGACTGCAGATCTCCTGGAATTCTTGTCGATTTTGCGACAGGCGTTGGCGCTGGCGGGCCGTTTCGAATAGGGTGCATGACTACGATCCGGCCAGAAGCCGCGACATACGGCCATAATCATTGTGCCAGAACAAAAGTCAGGGAAGAACGATCATGAGTGACAACGCGCCGGTCGACCAGGAAGCGTCAAACGCGCGGCGCGGACGCGCCGCCAGCGGTGGTGCCGCTGCCCGACGGGCGGCGCGCTCGGGTGGCGGCCCCGGCACCCAGCTCACCTACATCAAGCGCAAGATCAACGTCTTTGAGGTGCTGGACGAGGAAGGGCTGGCGCTGATCGAGAAGAACACCGACACGGTGCTCGAAGAAATCGGCGTCATCTTTCGCGACGACGCCGAGGCGCTGCAGCTGTGGAAAGAGGCCGGCGCCGACGTCAAGGGCGAGCGCGTGCATTTCCCGAAGGGGCTCTGCCGCTCCCTTTTGAAGACCGCGCCCTCCGTCTATACCCAGCATGCCCGCAATGCCGAACGTTCGGTGCAGATCGGCGGCAACGCCACGGTCTTCGCACCGGTCTACGGCCCGCCCTTCGTGCGCGACCTCGAGGGCGTCAGGCGCTATGCGACGATCGAGGATTTTCGGAATTTCGTGAAGCTCGCCTATATGGCGCCGTCGATCCACCATTCGGGCGGCACGGTGTGCGAGCCGGTCGACGTACCGGTCAACAAGCGCCATCTCGACATGATCTACAGCCACATCAAATATTCGGACAAGCCGTTTATGGGCTCGGTCACCGCGCCGGAGCGCGCCGAAGACACGGTGGCGATGGCCAAGATCGTGTTCGGCGACGATTTCGTCGAGAACAACACGGTGCTGACCAGCCTGATCAACGCCAACTCACCGATGGTGTTCGACGAGACCATGCTGGGCGCGCTGAAAGTCTATTCGCGTCACAACCAGGCCTGCATCGTCACGCCGTTCATCCTCGCCGGCGCGATGAGCCCGGTGACGGTCGCTGGCACGCTGACCCAGGTTCTGGCCGAAGTGCTGGCTGGCGCGTCGTTCACGCAGCTGATCCGGCCGGGCGCACCGGTGCTGTTCGGCACCTTCGCCTCGTCGATCTCGATGCAGTCGGGCGCGCCGACCTTCGGCACGCCGGAGCCGTCGTTGGTTTCGTATGGTGCGGCGCAACTCGCGCGCCGGCTTGGTCTGCCGTTCCGCACCGGCGGCTCGCTCTGTGCTTCGAAGATACCGGACGCGCAGGCGGCCTATGAGAGCGCCAACACGCTGAACTCGACGATCCTCGCCGGCACCAATTTCGTGCTGCATTCGGCCGGCTGGCTCGAGGGCGGGCTCGCCTCCTGCTACGAAAAATTCATGATGGACATCGACCAGCTCGGCATGACGCAGAAGTTTTCCGAAGGCGTTGACCTGTCGGAGAATGGCCAGGCGATGGATGCCATCCGCCAGGTCGGCCCCGGCAGCCACTATCTCGGCTGTGACCACACCCAGGCCAATTTCCAGACCGCCTTCTACCGTTCCAGCATCGCCGACAACAATTCCTACGAGCAGTGGCTGGCCGAAGGCGAAAAATCGGCACCGCAGCGCGCCAACGAACTCGCTCGCCGCTGGCTGGAAAGCTACGAGGCGCCGCATCTCGATCAGGGCATCGACGATGGGCTGAAGGACTTCATCGCCAGCAAGAAGGCGTCGATGGCCGACGCCTTCACCTGAAAGGAGCCCGAGTCAGGCGGGGCTAAAGTCGCCAACATCATCCACAAGGAAGTCTGGCGGAGCGCCTTCTCAGAGCCGGACAGGAAGGGATGACCCTTGAGCGTAGCACCGAAGATATAGCGGCGGCGCTTGCCGCCCTCGGTCTCATGCTTCGCGGCGGCTTCAATTTTGCAGGCGGTGAGGAAACACCCTCCGGTCTCTCCGGCGCCGCCGCCAGATCCGTGCTGCTGGTCGGGCAGGCGGGCGCCGCGCCGTGGCCGCATTTCTTGCGCTGGCGGCAACGCCAATCGCAAACTATTGCCGATCCGCTGGACACATGGTCGCGAGAAATGATCGGCGCAGTGGCGAAGAAATTCGGCGCGCGCGCCGTGTCGCCGTCCGACACGCCGTATCTGCCGTTCCAGCAATGGGCGATGCAGGCGGAGGGTCTGAAACCGTCGCCGCTCGGCATCCTCATGCATCCGCAATACGGGCTCTGGCACGCCTATCGCGGCGCGCTGCTGTTCGAGGACGAGATTGGTCTTCCAGAACCCGGCGACGTGATTCACCTTTGTGATGCATGTCTGGAAAAACCCTGCCTGAAATCCTGTCCGGTCGACGCCTATTCTGCGGATGGGTTCGCGCACAAAACCTGTCTGGCGCATGTGCGTGGGGACAACGGCGCGCCTTGCCGAACCGGCGGTTGTCTCGACCGCAACGCCTGTCCCTACGGCGCGGCCTATCGCTATCCGCCGCAGGCTCAAGCCTTCCACATGGCCGCGTTGGCGGGTGTGTAGCACCGCCGAAATGCCGCATGAAATTGCATGAGGTTGCCTCATTGCGACTTTGCCCTGTTGGCCTGCGTGGATATCGCGCGACCGTGGTCGTCGCCTGACGGCTGACAAAAATTTCTTTCCATTGCCCAAGGAATCGCCACTAGCCTTCGTCCAACAGGCAAATGATGGCGCTGATGCTGGATGAAAGCGAAGCCTCCGACGCCGAACTGATCGGGCGGGCGCAGGGCGGAGACAGGGGGGCTTTCGGCACATTGCTCGAAAGGCACTATGACTTCGTCTATCGCGCCGCCTATCGCTGGTGCGGGAAAAAGGCCGACGCCGAGGATATCGCCCAGGAAGTCTGCGTCCGGCTCGGCCGGGCGATCCGCGACTATCATGGCAGCGGCGCCTTCACCACCTGGCTCTACACCATGACGCTGAATGCGGCACGCGACATGATGCGCAAGACCGTCCGCGAGGCGATCAAGACCGAAGCCTACGGGACTTACGAGCTGATCTCGGGAGGGGCCTCGGCCGAGCCCGAAGATCCAGCCGAGGCGCTTTGGGCGGCGGTGCGGATGCTGCCGGACAAGCAGCGCGACGCGGTGCTGCTCGTCTATGGCGAAGGGCTGAGCCACGCACTCGCTGCCGAGGCGATGGGCATCTCGGAGGCGACAGTTTCCTGGCACATCCATGAAGCGAAGAAACGGTTGAAGGCGCTCATGCTTTCAGCCGGGGAAGTGTGATCATGGTCGACGACAACGAACTCAACAGGCTGCGCAACATCGCAGCACCGCCGCCCGGTGCCGACGCGAAGGCGCGTGCCGTCGAGGCCGCCATGCGGGCTTACGACCTGGACGAAAAAACTTCACCTGCCGCCCAAGGAACGGCGAAAGGGGTTCGTCTCACAGAGCGAGCACAAAAGCTCTGGAGCGAAATCATGCAAAAGAAACTCTTCGCCACCCCGGCCATTGCCGGGCTCGTCGCCCTGCCGATCGCTGGATACGCCACCATCTATATGCTGCAGGAGCAGCCGTTCCTTTCCGGTGGGGGCGGGAAGATCACCGAAACGCTGGCGGACAAGCCAGTGGCTAGGAAGAAAACAAATGCCGACGCCGAAGCTCGCGTCGCTGCCGAGGCGCTTGTCGCGCCGGCATCGCCACAATCGGCGGCCGGCGGTCTGGCAAGGCAGGGTGCGCCGACCGGCAATGCGCCGCCCGCGCCGGTGGCGAGCGGCGACTTCGCACAGGACGGCGCAAGCGCCCCATCGGTCAAGGGTATGGCCGGCACAACAGCCGAATCCAAACTGATGGTGCAACCGCCTGCTATGGCGGCCGACCAGATGCTGCCGCAGGAGCAAAACCGCGACCGCCTCGAGGACTTCAAAAGCAACCCGGTGCGTGCCGGGCTCGAAGACCCGGTATCGACCTTTTCGATCGATGTCGACACCGCCTCCTATTCCTTCGTCCGGCGTTCGCTCAGGGAAGGTGTCATGCCGCAGGCCGACACGGTCCGCGTCGAGGAGATGATCAACTACTTCCCCTATGACTGGAAAGGTCCGGACGTTGCCTCGACGCCGTTCAACTCGACCGTCAGCGTCATGCCGACGCCGTGGAACGGGCACACCAGGCTGATGCATGTCGCCATCAAGGGTTTCGACGCCAAGCCGGCCGAGCAGCCCAGGGCCAATCTGGTGTTCCTGATCGACGTGTCGGGCTCGATGAACGAGCAGGACAAGCTGCCACTCCTGCAGTCCGCCTTCCGGCTTCTGGTCAACAAATTGAAGCCCGACGACACGGTTTCGATCGTCACCTATGCGGGCGATGCCGGCACTGTCCTGGAGCCGACGAAGGTTTCGGAGAAGGACAAGATCCTCAATGCCATTGACACGTTGACCCCCGGCGGCAGCACGGCCGGCGAGGCAGGCATCAAGGAAGCTTACCGGCTGGCGCAAAAGTCCTTCGTCGAGGATGGCGTCAACCGGGTGATGCTGGCCACCGACGGCGACTTCAATGTCGGCCAGACCGACGACGACGATCTGAAGCGATTGATCGAAAAGGAGCGCAAGACCGGCGTGTTCCTGTCGGTGTTCGGTTTCGGTCGCGGCAATCTGAACGATCAGATGATGCAGACCATCGCCCAGAACGGCAACGGCACCGCCGCCTATATCGACACCTTGGCCGAGGCGGAGAAGGTGCTGGTCGAGGATGCGTCTTCGACGCTATTCACCATCGCCAAGGACGTGAAGATCCAGGTCGAGTTCAACCCGCAAAAAGTCTCGGAATACCGGCTGATCGGCTACGAGACCCGCGCCTTGAACCGCGAGGATTTCAACAACGACCGCGTCGATGCCGGCGAGATCGGCTCCGGCCATTCGGTCACCGCGATCTACGAGATCACGCCGAAAGGCAGCGGCGGCGAGCAAATCGATCCGCTGCGCTACGGCCAGGATTCGGTGAACAATGGCGGCGTCGCCAATTCGGACGAATATGCCTTCGTCAAGATCCGCTACAAGCTGCCGAACGAGGATGCCTCGAAGCTGATCACCACGCCGGTGACATCAGCCAACGAAGTTGCTGATTTCGACCAGGCAAGCGCCGACCAGCGTTTCTCCGTTGCCGTCGCAGCCTTCGGCCAGAAGCTGCGCGACGAGGATGCGACCGCGACGTTCGGCTACGACAAGATCATCGAGATTGCCACTGCCGCCCGGGGAGCCGACCCGTTCGGCTACCGGTCCGAGTTTCTCTCGCTGGTGCGCCTGGCCTCGGCGCTCGGCGGTAACAGGTAGTGGGTGTGACGGCCGGTTTTTCTCAGATGGGATCGTCCTGATACGGAAAACCGACCGGTGGGCGGTGAGGCAGGCCGGCATGGGAAACCCTTGCCGGCCTTTTTCACATTTGTCAGGCGCGGCTGCGCCGGCGCTCGCGGCGGGCTTCGCTGGTCTCGACGCTGTTGACTGTCGCTTGCTTGTTGCGCATCGGGCCGATGCGCTCGACGATTTTCTCAACGGTCGGGCGATCCGACCTTGTATGCGCGTCGAGCGCCTTGCGCATGGCGGCGAGGTGGGCGAACGAGGTGCCGCAGCAACCGCCGACGATCTTTGCGCCGGCATCGACGGCCAGCCTGACATAGTCGGCCATCAGTTCGGGCGTGCCGGAGTAATGGATCTCGGCGCCGCGAAATTCCGGAATGCCGCAATTGCCCTTGACGATCACCGTCGCCTCCGGCTTCGCCTCGGTCATGTCGAGCAGCGAGGCGAGGATGTCGGAGGCGCCGACGCCGCAATTGGCGCCGACACCGAGCGGCGCCTGCGACAAGCCATCGGTGACGCCGTGGATGTCCTTCGGCAACAGCCCCATCATGGTGCGGCCGGCGGTGTCGAAGGAGCCGGTGTAGGTATAGGGCAGGCCGACGCGGATCGCCGCTTCGGCTGCGGCGCGGATTTCGTCCGGCGCCGACATGGTCTCGATCCAGGCGACTTCGGCGCCGCCGGCCTTCAGGCCCTCGATCTGTTCGGCAAAGGCCTCGACCGCCTCGTCATAGGTCATGGCGCCGAGCGGCACCAGCAACTCGCCGGTCGGGCCAACCGAGCCGGCGACGATGACCTTGCGGCCGGCTTTATCGGCGACGGCGCGGGCGATCTCGGCGGCGCGCCTGTTTAGAGCATGCACGCGGTCTTGCGCATGGTGCAGTTTCAGCCGGTGGCGGGTGCCGCCGAAGGAGTTGGTGAGAATGATGTCGGCACCGGCATCGACGAAATTCTGGTGCAGGCTGGTGATGATGTCAGGCGCCGTCTCGTTCAGCAACTCTGGCGCCTCGCCGGCCTCGAGCCCCATGGCGAACAGATTGGTGCCGGTGGCGCCGTCGGCGAGCAAAACGCCCTTTTCGGCAAGCAAAGCGTCAATTGGATTGGTCATTGGAAATACGCCTTCCGGGATTCCAAGCAGACTTCGCTCGCCCGCTTCGTCTGCTCAGGTTTTTTGTATTGCCGCAGGTTCTCGTCGCAAAACCGCGAGGCACTTTTGCGGAACCTGCTGGTCGAGACAAGGATATAAAGAAATCTTTATATGGCGTCAATGTCGGCGCGGTAAACAGGCCGTCAAAATCGCATTTCCGCCAGCCTTTGGATGAAGCTGGCTGCTTCGTGCGCATTGATATCGGCGGCGCGGATCAGGTTGTCGAAATGGCTGGTCAGCGTGCGGACCGGCTGCGTCGCGTTCAGCACCAGATACATGTCGCCGACATAGATAGCGGCGCGATACGGCCCAAAGATGGTGTAGGGGATCGAGTAGCGCATCCGCCCGTCATAGAGAAACAGGCGGAAGGTGGGATAAAGGTCGTCGAGCAGCGTCGCCATGTGAAGAAGCTGCTGGTGGCGGTCGGCCTCAGGGAAACGGTCCCAGATGCCCAGTCCGCGCGCAAAGATCTCCAGCGTGTGGCGCGGCATGCAGACTTCCATGTCGGTTTCGGGCCGCCGGTTGTAGTCGATGCGGTACTGCGTCTCACCGGCCTGGGCCTCACGGCTCTTGTTGGCGATACCGGCCTCGTAATCGATGAGCGCGTCAGTGCGCAAAAGATCGGGAATGCCGGCCGGCACGTAGCGGATTTTCGTGCCCGCGGCCTCGGCATGCCATTTGGCCAGCAGCGTGCGGTCGAAGCCGTCGGCCGCTTCCTCGATCTCCAGGCTCTCCCGGATTTCACCGGTGACGCCTTCGTCCTGGCTGAGGCCGAGCAGCCAGTCGAGCGACACTTTGAATTCGGCGGCGATGTTGAGCAGCGTTTCGGCGCGGGGAAGGCGTGTCGAGGCGCCGGACAGCAACTGCGAAAGCGCCGAGCGGTCGATGCCTACCGCAGTCGCGAAAGCGGACTGGTTCAGATCGGACCGTGTCAGGAGCATTTTCAGGCGCTCGCGAAAGACCGTCGACAGGTCGCGTTTATCCATATCGTCATTCCGGTCATTAGGAGGAAAAGAATCCGCCGAACCCGCCAACGTGCCACTTTAGGCGTAAATGAATCCTTCAGTTTGTTGACAACATATAACATCTGCGGCCGAAAATGCGCAATCGCAACATTTTGTGCGCTTTGTCGCGTTGCAGCATCACAACGCTCCTGACACAATGCTGTCAGGAATCAAAACGGTTCCGGCGACTGGAAGGGCACTGGTCGATCGATGACAAGCAGGAATAACAGACGGCACAATGCACCGGCCATCGAATGGCCGACCGTGTTCCTGGCGTTTTTTTGTTACGCCACCTGGCTCGCAGCTGGCCTGTTCCTGTGGCCGTCCTATCCGCTGCTGACGCTCGTCGTTCTGGCGTTGATGGCGGCGCTGCAATCCTCGCTGGCGCACGAAGTCCTGCACGGCCATCCGACCCGCAATGCGCAGCTCAACGAAGCTTTCGTCTTCCTGCCGATTGGTCTGGTCTGGCCGTTCCGGCGGTTCAAGACCATTCATCTGCGCCATCATGCCGACGAACGGCTGACCGATCCGCTTGACGATCCTGAAAGCTATTACAAGGCGCTGTGGCAGCATGACGAATTGCCGCCGGCGATGAAGTTCCTGCTGAAGATCAACAACACCATGATCGGCCGGCTCATTCTCGGCCCGTGGCTGTCATGCATCGGCTTCTTCATCGACGATGCCAGGCAGGTGCTCGCCGGCGACAAGGTGATCCGCAAGGCATGGCTGCTGCACGCCATCGGCCTCGCCGTGGTGCTGCCGGTCGTGCAGTTCGGCTTCGGCATGCCGCTATGGCTCTACGTCCTGGTGCCGGTGTGGCTCGGCCAGTCGCTGATCTCGATCCGCACCTTCGCCGAGCATCAATGGTCGGAGCATCCGGAAGGCCGCACGGTGATCGTCGAGCGTTCGCCGCTGTCCTTCCTGTTCCTCAACAACAATCTGCATTTCGTCCATCACAAGAGCCCGACGGTGGCCTGGTACCGGCTGCCGAAGCTGTTTGCCGAGCGCCGTGACGAGTGGCTGCGGATGAACAATGGCTACGCCTATCCGAACTATTTCGCGCTGCTTAGGGCATATGCGTTCAAGGCCAAGGAGCCGATCGTCCACCCGGTGCTGCGGCGCACGCCGGAACCGGGCCGGGCGTTCAAGCCGCGCGTCAGGGCGCGCAGCCTCAATGGGCTTGGCAGCGCGCCGGTGCCGGCCGAGCCGCCAAAAGAATGATTTTTGCAAACGGTGCAAGCGCCGCCGCTCAGGCGCCCGGCGTTCATGATCTTGTCAATCTCAATGCACAACGGTCAAATCCCGGCATGAGCGATTTCATTGCTGGCTTGCCGATGTATGACTGGCCTGAAACACGGAGTGAGGTCGATGCCCAATGGGCACGGCTGCGTGATGCCTTCCGGCAAAAAGGCATCGACGCCCCGCAGACCATCGCTCGCGTCAATGCCGATTTGCGGCCTGTCGAGGGCGGCATCCGCGACGCCACGGGAAAGCTCATCGCGCCCGATCCGGCGACGCTGCCGCCGGACGAATTGGATTTTTTCGGCCTCTGGCTGCATCCGGCGCTGCTGCTCGCTCAGACCTGCTGGGGTCCGATGGAACTCGGCCTGGCGACGCATGTTCAACTGATCGGCCAGCCGCGCTACGACGCGTTCGAGGGCGGGCAGGGTGAGCTCTATTCGAGCGCGCTCGTGATGCGTGCAGGTGAAGCGCCAACGGTTGGCTCACCGTCCGACGGCAGCCCGCTCATTCCGCTCGATGTCATGCGTGGCAAGCATTTTACCTTCAACAGCCTCGATTCCATGTCGGGCATTATCGCGCTGACGCGTGACCTGGAGGCGCTGGGCGAAAGCCTGGACATCTTCTCCGAGCGCAGCGAAAGCGGTGGCCACCGCGCCTCGATCATCGCTATTGCCGAGGGCAAGGCCGATGTCGCGGCCATCGACTGCCAGAGCTGGGCCAAGGCGCGGCGCTTCGAGCCGGCAGCGGAAGCGGTCACGGTCGTCGGCTGGACAAGGCGGCGCAAGGGCCTGCCGTTCATCACCGCCAGAACGACACCGGAAAAGATCGTGGTGGCGTTGCGCGAGGCTGTCGCGGCACTTGCATAAAACCAATCAGCCGCCGAGCAGCCGCTCGTCGAGCCGATAGGTCGAAAGCTGCTTGTTGCCGGTTTCGGTGATCAGGATCTGCTCCTCGATCTTGACGCCCTCGCGTCCGCCAAGCCGGCCGATATAGCTCTCGACGCAAAGCACCATGCCTGACACAAGCACGCCGTCGGGCGTGTCTTCGGTCCAGTCGATCGCATGCGGCAGCGTCGGGTATTCGTCGGCCAGGCCGACGCCGTGATAGAGCACGCCGTAACGCGTCGGGAAACAATCCCCGGGCGGCACCGCCGAGCGTTCGACAAGATCGCGGAATGATATGCCCGGCCGCATCAGGCTGATATTGTGGGCGATCTGGTCGGCGGCGATGCGAAACAGCTCGCGTTGCTCGTTGGTCGGCTCGATGTCGCCGCAGAGCCAGGTGCGCGACAGGTCGGCGCAAAAACCGTAAGGGCCGATCAAATCGGTATCGAAAGCGACGAGATCGCCGGCTGCGATCGTTCGCGACGAGCATTCCTGGAACCAGGGATTGGTGCGCGGGCCTGACGTCAAGAGCCGGGTTTCGACCCATTCGCCGCCACGCGCGATGTTGCCGCGGTGGAGTTCGGCCCACAATTCGTTTTCGGAAATTCCTGGCCTCAATGCTGCTTCCATTTCGCCCATCGCCGCCTCGCAGGCGACGATCGACCGGCGCATGGCCAGGATTTCGTCGGGCGATTTGATCAGGCGTGCGTTTTCCATCAGCGCTTCGCCATTGCCGATTGAGATGCCGAGGCGGGCGAGCTCTTCGACGCCCTCGGGATTGATGCGATCGACGGCGATGCGGCTGTTGCCGCCGCCATGCTGCTTGACCAGATCGGCGATCCCGGCGGCCCAGCGGCGGACTTTTTGCTCGGTCAGTTCGCCGCTGTAGAGATATATCCACGACACTGCCGGCCGCACCTCGTCGACGACGCCGGAGTGGTCGGAAAGGTGCTCGCAGGAAAAATAGTCGAACAGCACCACCGGACCTTCGGTGGCAACGAAACAGTGTCTCGTCGGATTGTGCGCGACCCAGAGCTGCATATTGGTCGAGTCGGTCGCATAGCGGATGTTGATCGGATCGTAGAGCAGGGCTCCCGCATATTCGTGGCGCCTCAGCTCGGCGCGGATGCGGTCGAGCCGGTATTGGCGCATGGCGGGCAGGTCGGGAGCAGCAATGCCGGCGGCGTGCCACTCGGCTTCCGCCAGTGCGCCGTAACCAAGCACATGCTGGTTGAGCTCAGCGGCCTTCTGCCGCGACTTCAGGCGCAACGCCTCGATCGAGCCTGCTTCGTCCGGCTCGAACGGCATGATCCTGCGGTGACGACCGAACCGTCGCTCGACGCTCGGTTCGCTCATTTTCCTATCCTCCCGATATCAATCGACCGCGCGGGTCAGGCCCGAGGGCGGGCCTTTGGGTCCAATGCTTTCAGGCTCGCATCTTCTCGCCGCTCGGGTCGAAAGGCGGCTCGACATTGATGCGGGCCGGTCGTCGGCTTCCAAGGATTTCGATCTCGAACAGTCCGGCGCTCTCGTCGCCGGCCAAGGCCGCCGGCACATAGCCTTGCGCCATCGATTTCCTGATATAATGGGCATAGCCGCCGGAGGTGACCCAGCCGACCACGCGCCAGTCGCCGTCGACGATGCCGCGCACGGCCGAAGCGCCTTCCGCGGCCCTGGAGCCACGCACTTGCTTGCCGTCCGTGTCGAAACGCTGCGCGCCATAGCCATGCGGCTTTTCCACCGTGCCAAAATCCTTGCCGCCGACCTTGGCCCAGATCGGTTCGTCGCCCATCACGTCGGCATCCGCGGCATCGACGATGAAGGAGACACGGCGCAGTTTTGGCCCTTCCGCCTGCTCCCTGGCCGCCGCTTCGCGGCCGATGAAGTCGTTCTTCTCCAGCTTGACGAAGCGGTCCATCGCGCCTTCGAACGGCCCGTAGATCGGGCGCAGTTCGCGGAACCAGGTCGGAAAGTTCTTTTCCAGGCGCATCGAGAGCAGGGCGCGCATGCCGAAATCGACCAGGCCGAACTCTTCGCCGGCATCCTTGATCGCCTTGTAGACGAGGCGCTGGTAGGCCGGCGCCATCCAGATCTCGTAACCGAGGTCACCGGTATAGGTAATGCGATTGACCATGCAGGGCGCGCCGCCGACCGCCATCTCGCGAAAGTCCATGAAGCGGAAGGCCTCGGTCGAGATGTCGACGTCGACCAGTTTCTGCAGCAGGTCGCGCGATTTCGGCCCGGCGATCGAGAGGCCGACCAGCGTCTGGTCGAAGCGGTGAATGCGGACCTGTGGCGCCCTTGGGCCCTCTTTCGGCAGGTGCTTCTCGAACCAGCGCATATGATACTTCTGCGCCGCCGACGAACTCCAGATCATGAAGCGCTCTTCGCCCGCCTTGGCGATCGTGAAATCGCCGATCAGCCTCCCAAAGTCGTTCAGCATCGGGGTCAGCACGATGCGGCCGGTCTTCGGCATGCGGTTGGTCATCAGCCGGTTGAGGAAATCTTCCGATCCCGGCCCTGAAACTTCGTATTTGGCGAAGTTGGCGATCTCGGTGACGCCGACCTTCTCGCGGGTGGCGCGCACCTCCTCGCCGATCGGTCCGAAATCGTTGGAGCGATGGAACGAAACGATGTCCTTCGGCTCGGTGCCTTTCGGCGCGAACCAGAGCGGGGTTTCAAGGCCCCAGCTATCGCCCATGACGGCGTTGTTGGCCAGCATCGTGTCGTAAAGCGGCGTCGTTTGCGCCGGGCGTGCCGCCGGCAGTTCCTCGTTGGGAAAGCGGATGGAAAAGCGGCGCGAATAATTTTCGCGCACCTTGGCATTGGTGTAGCGCAGCGTCGCCCATTCGCCGAAGCGCGCCACGTCCATGCCCCAGACGTCGAAGCCGGGGTCGCCATGGACCATCCAGTTCGACAGCGCCAACCCCACGCCGCCGCCCTGCGAGAAACCGGCCATGACAGCGCAGGCGCACCAGAAATTGGTCAGGCCCTGCACCGGGCCGACGAGCGGGTTGCCGTCGAGCGCGAAGGTGAAGGGACCGTTGATGATCTGCTTGATGCCGGCCTTCTCGATGCCGGGAAAATGCTTGAAGCCGATTTCGAGCGACGGTGCGATGCGGTCGATGTCGGGCTGTAGCAGCTCATGGCCGAAGTCCCACGGCGTGTTGAGTGGGGACCACGGCTTGCAGGCTTTTTCATAAGTGCCGAGCAGGATGCCATTGCGTTCCTGGCGGGTGTAGATCTCGCCCTTGAAGTCCAAGACGCCGATCATCTCGCGGCCGGTCGACTTGTTGAATTCCTCGACCTCAGGCATCGGCTCGGTCAACAGGTACATGTGCTCCATGGCCAGCAGCGGCAGCTCGACCCCGACCATGCGGCCGATCTCGCGCGCCCACAGGCCGCCGCAGTTGACGACATGCTCGGCCTTGACCGTGCCTTGCTCGGTAACGACATTCCAGGTGCCGTCGACCTCCTGCGTCAGCTCGACGACGCGGTTGCGCAGGACGATTTCGGCGCCGAGCTTCCTGGCGGCCTTGGCATAGGCGTGGGTGGTGCCGGAAGGATCGAGATGGCCTTCGACCGGGTCCCACATGGCGCCGACGAAATTGGTTTCGTCCATCAGCGGGAACATCGCCTTGGCCTCTGACGGCGTGATCAGCTCGGTGTCCATGCCGAGATAGCGGCCCTTGGCGTGGGCAAGGCGCAGAAAATCCATGCGCTCGGGCGTGTCGGCCATCATCACGCCACCGGTCAGGTGCAGCGAGCAGGACTGGCCGGAAAGCTCTTCGATCTCCCTGTAGAGTTGCACCGTATAGGCCTGCAGCTTGGCGACATTGGGATCGCCATTGAGCGTGTGGAAGCCGCCCGCCGCATGCCAGGACGAACCGGAGGTGAGCTCCGAACGCTCGATCAGCATGATGTCGGTCCAGCCGGCCTTGGCCAGATGGTAAAGCACCGAGCAGCCGACGACACCGCCGCCGATGACAACCGCTTTTGCATGAGATTTCATGAAGATAGTTCCGTTTTTGAAGAGATTGAATCGAGTGAGCGGGGCGTGAAGACAAAGCGAGGAAGGGCGCCGGCTGGAATAGTCTCGCGCCTTTCCTCTACCCCGTCGATCGGGGAGAGGTGTCGAGCGAAGCTCGACGGAGTGGGGGTCGACTGTTCATCAAACGATCAAAAATCGGTCGGCGCGCCGCCTTCGGACCGGCGTTTGTCGACGAAGGCGTCGAGTTCCTCGCGGATAGCCGGGTCCATGTAGGGCTCTTCGTAGGAGGCAAGCCGCTCCTTCCACACCCGATTGGCTTTTTCGATGGCCGTCGGCGACCCGGCTTCCGCCCAGGTCTCGAAATTGCGCCAGTCGGAGATGATAGGCGAATAGAACGCGGTCTTGTAGCGGTCCTGGGTGTGCTGGGTGCCGAAGAAATGGCCGCCCGGACCGACGTCGCGGATGGCGTCGACAGCCAGTGCTTCCTCCGAAAGGTCGAGCGGGGTCAAGAATTCGGCCATCATCTGCAGCAGATCGATGTCCAGGATGGTCTTCTCGTAGGAGCAGCGCAGGCCGCCTTCCAGCCAGCCGGCCGCATGCATCATCAGATTGCCGCCGCCCTGGATGGCGCCCCACAGCGAGAACACGCTTTCATAGGCGGCCTGTGCGTCGACCGTGTTGGCGGCGCAGGTGTTGGAAGTGCGGTAAGGGATGTTGTAGCGGCGGGCGAGCTGGCCGCCGACCAGTTGCGCCTTCATGTATTCTGGCGTGCCGAAGGCCGGCGCGCCGGACTTCATGTCGACGTTGGAGGTGAAGCCGCCATAGCCGACGGGCGCGCCCTTCTTCACCATCTGGGCGAAGGCAATGCCGGACAGCGCCTCGGCATTCTGCTGCACCAGCGCGCCGGCGATGGTCACCGGCGCCATGGCGCCCGACAGGGTGAACGGCGTCACGATGACGACCTGGCCCTTGCTCGACATCTGGATGATGCCTTCCATCATCGGCACGTCGAGCTTGAGCGGCGAATTGGTGTTGATGATGGTGAACACCGACGGCTGTTCGAGAAGCTGTTCGTCGCTGATGCCGCGCGCGATCCTGGTGATCTCGATGCCGTCGACATTGCGCTCCTTGCCGAGCGAATAGATGTGGAACACCTTGTCGGTGAGCACGCTCAGATCGCGGATGCATTCGAGGTGGCGGACGGACGGATGGATGTCGATCGGCTCGACCGGATAGCCGCCCGTGCAGTTCAGGATGTTGTGCATCTGCGCAAGTTTTAGGAAGTTGCGGTAGTCCTGCTGGTTGCCGGGCCGTCGGCCGCGATCGATGTCGGAGCAATTGGGCGCCGACGCCATCATCGAGATGATCAGATTGTCGCCGCCGAAGCGGACATTGTGCGCCGGATTACGGGCATGGATGGTGAATTCCGACGGGCAGTGCGAAACCAGCTCGAATATCATGTCGCTGTCGAAGCGCACCCGCTCGCTGCCTTCGCGGACATCAGCGCCATGCGCCTTCATGATGCGCCTTGCCTCGTCGTGCAGCACGTCGACGCCGATTTCCCTGAGAACACGCAGCGAGGCGAGGTGGATCGATTCTAGCTCGTCGTCGGAGACCAGCCTGGTCGGCGTCAGCGGCATTTTCAGCTGACGGAAAGGCGGCTGCTCGAATGCCGCCGCTGCGCCGGCGCGCTTGCCCGCGCGGCCGCCGCGACGGGCGCGGTCGTTTGCCAATGCCGGTTCGGCGGGATGAAGGGCGGCGGTCATGATAGTCCTCGTAGGCTGCGACGGTGCGGCGGCATAATGGACCGACCGCCGGCCCGCCATTGCGGAGGCGGCGACCACTAGGGCGAGGGAAGCGACATCGACGTTCGCCAGCCGGACGCACCACGCGAAACCAGGTCTGTGCCCGAACTGTGAAACATGTCACGTTGCGATCACGTCATATTGAGTAAGTACATTGAATACAAACCGTCCTGAGGGAGACTATTTCCGTGTCGGATGTTGTCAGCGTGCGTGCAGCGACCAACAACGAAGTCGCCTTCATTGCTTGGGATATTGACGGAATGATTGACGGCTGTCTCGGCTTCGAGATCGTCCGCATCTATCCCGGCACCGGCGAGGAACGCTGTCTGGCGTCCTGGGTGCCTTTCAAGGGGCAACGCAACAAGGACTGGATCCCGCAGGATACCGGCGTCTGGCCGGTGCAGAAGACATTCTGGCGCGATCTTACGGTGCGGCGCCGCCGCGACAGCGTTGAAATCAGGCCGGATGGCGAAATGGTCGCCTACCGGGTGCGTCCGGTCGGCGACATGCGGCCGGGCCTCGATCCGGTGCCGGTGCGCCCCGAGAAAGCCTATAGCGGAGCGGCGCGGCCGCTCGGCTATCTCGGACAAGGCGCCGTCAGTCCGACCATCTTCCTGGGATCGATGTTCGGCAAGGCGCGGCTCGCCTTCACCAACGGCGTGCTGTCGACGCAATGGCTGTCGCGCGCGCTGGAGGACGCCGGCATCAAGGTCGGGCAGCGCGACAAGATCAGGGCCGAGCTTCAGCGTCCCGGCAGCAAGATACGCGCCTATCTTCACGGCGAGGTTCCGGATGTGCTCACCAGCCTGATGAAACGGGCCAAGGCCGAGGGCGGCACTGTCAGGCTTGCCCTCTATGAGCTTGGCGACGACGAGCTGTGCGACGCGATCATCGACGCCAGGGATGTCGTCGAGGTCATTCTTGCGAATTCGGGCAGGGATGAACAAACCAAGGCGTGGGACGCGGGTAACGCGCCGTTCAGAAAGCGGCTGCGCGACGCCGGCGTCGTGCTGACCGATCGTCTGTTCAACAACAACCATATCGGCCATAACAAGTTTGCCGTCTACCGCGACGCCCAGGGCAAGCCGCAAGCGGTCATGACCGGCAGCACCAATTGGACGTCGACCGGCATTTGTGGACAGTCCAACAACGCCTTCATCCGCGACGACCCCGCCATGGCCGAAGTGTTCGATGCCTATTGGGAGCGGATGAAGGCCGACGTGTTCCCGCCGCCGGCGAGCGAAAGTGCGGCCGGACGTGTGGCGCAGAAGCAAGGCAAGCCGTTTCGCCTGAAGAATCGCACACCGAATCATGTCGGTGGAACCACCATCTGGTTCTCGCCAAACGATCCCGAGCGCAGCAAAAAGGACATCTCGGTGCGGCCTGTCGATCTCGAAGACGTTTTCGCACGGATCAAGGCGGCGAAGGAGGCCGTGCTGTTTCTCGTGTTCAATCCTTCGCGGCTTGGCAACAATTCGGTCATCGATCAGGCGGTCGCGGCGGCGACGGCGAATCCAAAGCTGATCGTGCAAGGCGCAATCAGCGATCACACCGCCATGCCAAACTATATTGCCCCGACCAGGGATCCAGTCACCAACAAATCGAACAAGGACGGGAAGTCGCCATTCGTCTTTCCGGAGAAGGTCTGGGAGGCGCCGAACGTCTCCATCGTCAGGGCGGCCAACCTGACGGGGGCCTCCGTTGCGCGGGATTTCCAGGCGGAAGTGCTGACCGTCGGCCATGCGATCGTGCACGACAAGATCGTCATCATCGATCCGATGGCCGACAACGCGACCGTCATCGCCGGCAGCCACAACCTTGGCTACAAGGCGTCCTATGAAAACGACGAGAACATGGTGATCGTCAAAGGCGACAAGACGTTCGCTGCGGCCTTTGCGGTGCATATGCTCGATGTGTTCGACCACTACAAGTTCCGCGCCTGGCGCAGAACGATTGGAGAAGGACCGTCGGACAATGACGGGCTCTCCATCGACGACAAGTGGCTGAAGCCTTACGCGGAGGGCAGGAAGGGGGCGATTGCCCGGTATTTTCCGTAATGGCCTGAATGGCGCCGCGAACTCTTGAACAAGTCCTGCTCTGGCTGGCGCAAGCGGTTGTTGCCGCCGGAGCTTCCCGGCACGCTGCCGAAACGCTAATCGTGCAGGTTCCTTTTGGTGCGGATCATGGACCTGGCGGAACAGAACAGCGACGAGACAATGCAGTGGGCGGCGATCACCGGCGTGATCGCCACAGTTTCGGTGTTCGCCATCGCGCAAGGGCTTAGCTACCCGCTGCTGAGCTTCATCCTGCAGCGCCAGGGCGTCTCGCCGGCCATGATCGGCCTGTCGGCGGCAATGACGCCGGTCGGCTTTATCGTCTCCTCGCCGCTCATCCCGGCACTGGCGCGCCGGTTCGGGGCAGGGCGCACGGCGCTCACCTGCGCGGCCCTTTCCGCGATCGTGCTGGCGCTGATCGGCTGGACACAAAATGTCTATCTCTGGTTTCCACTGCGCTTCCTGATCGGCGTGGTGACCAATCCGCTCTATGTGCTGAGCGAGATCTGGGTGATCGCGCTGGCGCCACCGGCGCGCCGCGGCCGCGTGATGGGGGTCTATTCCACAGTCATTTCGGCCGGTTTCGCCGCCGGCCCGCTGTGCCTGCTTGCGGTCGGCACCGAGGGATGGCCGCCGTTTCTCGTCGGCATCGCCGCATTCGTCTTTTGCGGCGCCTGTCTGGCGCTGGTGCTGGGACGGCTGCCAAAGGTCGATCAAGCCGGGCACCAGGTTTCGGTGATGGGATTCATGCCGATGGCATGGCTGCTGCTGTCGGCGGTCGTCGTGGCCGCCGGTTTCGAACAGGGAGTGCTGGCACTGCTGCCGGTCTACGGAGCGCATTATGGCATCGCGGAGGCCCGCATGTCGGCGCTGCTGTCGATGATGATCGCCGGCAACATCGCCATGCAGGTGCCGCTCGGCCTGCTGGCGGAGCGGCTGACGGCGCGTCTGGTGCGATTTATCTGTGTATCGCTAACGGTGCTCGGATGCGTGCTGTTGCCGGTGCTCATCGAGACGCCGCTGATCTGGCCGTGCGTGTTTGTCTGGGGCGCGGTTTCCTACGGCATCTACACGATGTCGATCATCGAGCTCGGCGAGCGGTTCACCGGCTCGGCGCTGGTCGCCGGCAACGCCGCCTTCTCGCTGATGTGGGGTGTCGGCGGCATCGCCGTGCCGCCGTTGGCGGGCGGCGCCATGGATATAATTGGCGCCAACGGCCTGCCGATCACGCTTGGCGCCATTTGCCTGGCGCTGGCGCTTACAACCGTCTTGCGCGGGCGAGCAGTCTAATACAATTGCGGGGTGCCTTCATTTCCTTGCCATCTGGAAATCGCCCATAAATCACACTCGGCATGGTATTCAGAGGGATGCATCTTGCGTAGGAGGTCTCGAATTTCAACGGCACGATCAAAGTCGGGTATCAATCCAACGTCAGACAGTTCCGTGTTCGCAAACACGTCAGGAAATCCTCCGCAGTTGGTCAAAGCGCTTATCGAGACGTCTTGATCCAACAAGTCGTAGCCCAGGAAGGTAAATCCGTTCCAGTCGAGTGAACGCACGTCAACCGACGGTCTTCGGATCACATTGAGGACATTCAAGTCGCCCGGATCCGCCAACTCCGAAAAGGAGGAAGTCCAGGTCCACAAAGAAATCGAGCATGTAGTCCTCGTTAACAATATGGGGCCAGTAGCTGTCCTTTACCTCGCCAAGCGCGACCGGCCCGAGCATTCCATCGAGTGAGACGACTTCGCTTAATTGGGTGAGGCCGGACCAGTTGATGTACATGGACCACGCAGTGCCGCTGAAAGGACCGAACTTCTCTTTCGCAATGTACAGATGTTGCATGGAGTTCCCTCGTGGCCTGCGGGCGGCAGGAGGCCCCATCTTAAAGCGGCCAACAGCGCAACGGCTCGTTTTGCGCGTTCAAATTTGAAAATCGGCAGTGGCAAGACGATGTTTGCGAGCCTTGATGAGTTTATCGGAGACCATTTGACGATGTCGAACACAAAGACGCAGCCGAATTCGGCGGACGAAGATCCTTTTCTCTGGCTGGAGGACAGGACAGGCAAGGAAGCGCTCGATTGGGTTCACCGCCAGAACGAAGTCACGGTCGCCGAGTTGCAGGGCGATCCGTCCTACCAGGCCTGCTTCCAGACCGCACTCGACCTGATGACCGCCGAAGACAACATTGCGGTCGGCTCTGCGCTCAACGGCCACGTCTATAATTTCTGGCAGGACAAGACCAACGTGCTCGGCCTCTGGCGGCGCACGACGGTCGCTTCCTACAAGACCGAGAAGCCGGACTGGGAGACGATCATCGACTTCGACAGTCTGTCGGCCAAAGAGGGTGTGAAATGGGTGTTCAGCGGCGCCAGCCGGCTTTACCCCGATTTCAGCCGCTGTCTGCTCAGCCTGTCGCCGGATGGCGGCGACGCCAGCGAAATGCGCGAATTCGACATCGACAGCAAGTCCTTTGTCGAGGGCGGTTTTCGTGCTCCTGCCTCGAAGTCGGGCTTCAACTGGCTGGACAAGGACACGGTCATCGTCTCGGCTGCATTCGAAGAGGACGAAAAAACCCAGTCCGGTTATCCGCGCGTCGTCAAGCTGTGGCAGCGCGGCAGCAGGCTGGAGGATGCGACGCCGATCTTCGAGGCGCACAAGCAGGATCTCGCCGCCGGCGGTTCTCTCGAATTCGACGGCGACAAGCGTCATCTTCTGCTGACCCGGACGCTCGATTTCTTTGCCTCGCACAGTTTTCTGCGTCTGCCCTCCGGTGAAAACAGGCGCATCCCGTTGCCGGACGACGTCACCGACACGGTGCTGTTCAGGGATCAGTTCGTGTTTGGGGTGCGCAGCCCGTGGACGGCGCCGGACGGCACGCTGTGCAAGCCTGATGGCCTCTATTCGCTGGACTTCGCGGGCTGGATCGAGACCAATGCGCTTGGACCTGTCGAGACCGTGCTCGAGCCGGCAGATCGTGTCTCGATTGCCGGCATTGCCCGCACGCGGGACCGGTTGTTCATCAATCTGATGGACAATGTGCGCGGCAAGGTCGTCGCCTGCGATTGCAGCGGCAGCGGCTGGTCGCTGCAGCCGGTGGCGCTGCCCGAAAACGGCAGTGTCGGCATCAGCCACGCCGAGCGTTTCGGCTCCAGCGTGTCCTTCTCCTTCACCGATTTCCTGACGCCGAGCTCGATCATCTGGTCGGACGACAATGTTGCGACGCTGGCAACGGTGAAATCGCAGCCGGCGCGTTTCGACGCGTCGTCCCTGGTCTCGGAACAGTTCGAGGCACGCTCGACGGACGGCACCAAAATCCCTTATTTCGTCGTCAGGCGGCGCGACCAGAACGGGCCGGTGCCGACGCTGCTTTACGGCTATGGTGGCTTCGAAGTGCCGCTGCTGCCCGGCTATGCCGGCGTGCGCGGCCGGCTGTGGCTGGAAAAGGGCAACGCCTATGTGCAGGCCAATATCCGCGGCGGCGGCGAGTTCGGTCCGAACTGGCATCAGGCCGCGCTCAAGGCCAATCGCCAGAATGCCTTCGACGATTTTATAGCGGTCGCGCAAGACCTGGTGAAACGCGGCATCGCCACGCCGGCGACGCTTGGCATCCAGGGCGGCTCGAATGGCGGCTTGCTGACCGGCGTTTCGCTGACCCAGCATCCCGAGCTTTTCGGCGCGGTGATCATCGACGTGCCGCTGCTCGACATGCTACGCTACACTGAGCTGCCGCCCGGCGCATCCTGGATGGCCGAGTATGGCGATCCGGCGAAGCCGGAAGAGGCCGCGTCGCTGGCGGCTTACTCGCCTTATCAGCATATCGAGCCCGACGCCGCTTATCCGCCGGTGCTACTGACCACATCGACCGCCGACGACCGCGTCCATCCCGGCCATGCGCGCAAGATGGCGGCGCGGCTGCAGGCTGCCGGCCACGCCAAGACGCTGTTCTTCGAGGAGACCGAGGGCGGCCATGGCGGGCGCGGCGATCGCCGGCCGCAAGCGGCACAGGCGGCGATGAAGTATGTCTTCCTGCAACGGGCCCTGACCGGCGTTACCTGACCGGTACGGCTTGAACGGAACGGCTTGAACTGATCGCATCAGACCGCCTAAGATGCTGCATGGCTCGGATGAAGACATCATGCGCGTTTGGGCGGTGACGCCGTCGCCGCGCACGCTTCGCGCCGAGCTTTTGCGGCTTTGCGCCCGCATCGGCTATTCGCCGCCCGCCTTCCTCTGACGAATCCGCCCCGGCGGCAATGCCGGATTGGTTCAAGAGGAAGATCAGACATGACCTATCAGAATTATTCGCTGAAGCAGCTTCAGCAGATCGATGCTGCGCATCACCTGCATCCGTTTACTGACCACAAGGAGATGCGCGAGGCCGGCTCACGCATCATCACCCACGCCAACGGGCCGTTCATTTACGATTCCGAAGGCACGGAGATCCTCGACGGCATGGCCGGACTGTGGTGCGTCAACGTCGGTTACGGCCGCGATGAGCTGGCCGACGCCGCTTACGCCCAGATGAAGGAACTGCCTTATTACAATTCCTTCTTCAAATGCTCGACCCCGACGCCGGTGCTGCTGGCCAAAAAGCTGGCGGAACTGGCGCCGAAGCACGTCAACCAGGTGTTCTTCGGCTCGTCCGGCTCGGAGGCCAACGACACGGCGCTGCGCCTTGTGCGCCACTATTGGGCCCTGGAAGGCAGGCCGGAGAAGAACCGCATCATCTCGCGCAAGAGCGCCTATCACGGCTCTACCATCGCCGGTGCGTCGCTGGGCGGCATGGAGCCGATGCACAAGCAGCTCAACGGCGCGGTTCCCAACATCGTCCATGTGATGATGCCTTATGCCTATGAACTGGCTCTGCCCGGCGAAAGCGACCATGATTTCGGCCTGCGCGCGGCAAAGGCCGTTGAGGACGCCATCCTCGAAGCCGGCGCCGACAAGGTCGCCGCCTTCATCGGTGAGCCGGTGATGGGAGCAGGCGGCGTGAAGATACCGCCGATGAGCTATTGGCCGGCAGTGCAGCGCATCTGCCGCAAATACGATATCCTGCTGATGCTCGATGAGGTCATCACCGGCTATGGCCGCACCGGCGAGTGGTTCGCGGCTCAGACATTCGACATCGAGCCCGACACGATCACCACCGCCAAGGCGCTGACCTCCGGCTATCAGCCGCTGTCGGCGCTGCTGGTCGGTGATCGCATCGCCGCGACGCTGGTCGAGAAGGGCGGCGAGTTCAATCACGGCTATACCTATGCCGGCCACCCCGTGGCCTGCGCCGTGGCGCTGAAGAACCTCGAGATCATCGAGCGGGAAGGTTTGGTCGATCGGGTCAAGAACGAAACCGGACCCTATTTCGCCAAGGCGCTGCAGGAGCACATTGGCGGGCACGATCTGGTCGGCGAGGTGCGTTCGATCGGCCTGATGGCGGCGATCGAGATCGTCAGCGACAAGGCAACCAAGGAGCGCTTCCTGCCGGCCGGGAGCGCAGCCGTGACCGTCCGCGACCACGCAGTTGCCCAGGGCATGATGCTGCGCGCCACAGGCGATACGATGATCCTGTCGCCGCCGCTGATCTGGACGCGCGAGACGATCGACATGGCCTGCGAGCGCATCGCCAAGGCGCTTGATCTGGCGCAGGCGGATCTGCGCAAGCGGTGAGATGAAACGATCGCCGGGCGTCCTGCAATCGGTACGCCCGGCGTTGCATACCAGGGCCCACCAAGGGCTGCTAAGAAGCGATCGCTTCATCCATCGCTGCGATTTAGACTTGTCCGTAAGGACCTGTTTACCTGCGCTGGTTGTCGGCCGTTGCGTCGGTGCTGCTACGCTTGGCGTTAGCGCCGCCGCTCTGTTGCTCGGCCCACCCACCCGGACCGGTCGGAAAGCTCGGCTCTTGCGGGTATTGGTCCTGCGGTTCGATATGGTGCCGTGGCAAACTCGAGCCGCGTCCGGAGTGCTGTTCGTCCGCAGTACGGCTCCAACGTTGGAACTGCCATTCATCTGGGGAATTGTAATGTTGGCTGAGCACAGACCGCTTGGCATAAGGCCTGTAAGGGCAAACAACGCGTCAACTGTAAGTTTCACCAGGTAGCATCGCAATTCTTAGTTGCGATTTATATAAACACGTCAAAAATAACATAGGGAGGTTAATCATGATCAGGCTGCAGTCAGTTCTATTTTCTATTCTGCTCCTGGCAGGATTGCCAGCGACGGCGCAGGAGGTCTGGTCGCTTGACGGCCTCAAGGCCCCCGAGAGCGTGCTCTTCGATGCCAAGCGCAACGTCTTCTACGTCTCCAACATTGTTGGCGAGCCCGCCGGCAAGGATGGGGTCGGACACCTTTCCAAGGTGTCGCCTGACGGAAAGTTGCAGGCAGCCGAATGGGTGACCGGCTTCAATGCGCCCAAGGGATTGGTGATGCACGGCGATACGCTTTTCGTCACCGACATCGATCGGCTGATGGCCGTCAACATCGAGAGCGGTCAGATCACCGGAACGTGGCCTGCAGAAGGCGCTCAGTTCCTCAATGACCCCGCCGTCGACGAGGCGGGTCGAGTCTTTGTCTCCGATATGCTGGCGAACAGGATTTATCTTCTGGACAATGATGCTCTCACCGTCTGGCTCGAGAGCGAGGATCTCCTGCATCCGAACGGTCTGCGCGTCGAAGACGGCCGCCTCCTCGTCGCCGGCTGGGGTCGCGATATTCAGCCGGATTTTTCGTCCAAGACACCCGGCCATCTGATCGCGATCGACCTGAAGACAAAGGCTATCTCTGACATCGGGCCTGGCGAGCCTGTTGGAAATCTGGATGGTCTGGAATCAGACGGAGCAGGAAATTGGCTCGTCACGGATTGGATCGCAGGGGCGCTCTTTCGCATTCATTCGGATGGAAAAGTCGAGCAGCTGATGGACCTCAATCAAGGCAGCGCCGACCTGGAATTCCTGGAGGAAAAGAAGCTGGCAATCATCCCGATGATGATGGACGGCAAACTGGTCGCAACTCGTTTGGATGGAGCAACTTGAGAAGAGGCTCGCATAGTCCTCTCCTCTAGAGCGGGATGAGATTTATGGGAGTCGTGGGATTCCCAAATCAGCGATGATCTGATTCAACCTTGCTGCTGGGCAGGAGGCCAGCATTGATGGTTGGATATTCAATGGACCTGCGCGAACGGGTTGTTGCGGCGGTCAAGGTTGAAGGGCTTTCGCGGCGCGCGGCGGCTGCTCGATTTGGCGTCAGCTACAGCGCGGCGATCGAGTGGCTGAAGCGGGTGGAACAGACGGGGAGCGTGGCGCCCCGCCAAGTGGGCGGCTACAAGCCGAAGAAGATATCGGGAGCGTGGCGCGACTGGCTTGTCGAGCGCTGCCGGGAGAAGGACTTCACCTTGCGCGGGCTTGTGGCCGAACTTGGCGAGCGTGGCCTGAAGGTTGACTACCGCTCGGTGTGGGAGTTCGTGCACGCCGAGAAGCTGTCTCACAAAAAAAGACGCTGATCGCCGCCGAGCAAGATCGTCCCGATGTTGCGCGCCGACGGAGGCAATGGGTTCTGTATCAGGACCGGATCGACCCCGCCCGCCTGGTGTTCATCGACGAGACCTGGACCAAGACCAACATGGCCCCGCTCAGGGGTTGGGCACCGGTCGGACAGCGGATCAAGGCCAAAGTTCCCAATGGCCACTGGAAGACAATGACCTTTCTGGCTGCGCTGCGTCATGATCGCGTCGAAGCGCCCTGGCTCATCGACGGGCCGATCAACGGCGAGAGGTTCCTCCTCTATGTCGAGAAGGTTCTCGTGCCCACTCTCCAGCCGGGCGACATCGTTGTGATGGACAATCTCGGCAGCCACAAAGGCAAGGCCGTGCGTCGCGCCATCCGAAAGGCCGGCGCGAGGCTCTTCTTCCTGCCGAAATACTCGCCTGACCTCAATCCGATCGAACAGCTCTTCGCCAAGCTCAAGCACTGGCTGCGAAAGGCCGCAAAGCGCACCGTTGAAACGGTCTGCAACGCCATCGGCCAGATTCTCAACCGCGTCACACCGCTCGAGTGCTCAAATTACTTCGCAAACTCAGGCTATGACCGCGGGTAATCTCATCCCGCTCTAGGCCGCACAGGGTCATGACCTGCACCACCGAGGGCCGCATCCGCGGCCCTTCTCACATCTGTGCCAGCTCCCGCGCATCCCGTTCCGAAACGCAAAAACCGCGCTCCATCGGGAACACGGCTTTGCCAGATGGCCGCCGTTGATCTGGACGCGCGAGACGATCGACGTGGCCTGCGGCCGCATCGCCAAGGCGCTTGATCTGGCGCAAGCCGATTTGCGCAAGCAGTAAGATACAACGATGGCCGGGCGCAACCGCACGCCCGGCGTTTGAATGCCGGATACTGCCAGCCGGAGTCACCAAGCGCCGAGGCCCGAGCGCCGACTTTACTTTTTTGTCTCGGGCAGCTCCGCTTTGCTCAAGATCGTGCTGCGCTTCGGTACGGCCGCATTGCTCGGCGGCGAGGAGGAAGAGCGTAGCGGCATCGACAAAACGTTCGCCCATGTGCTCAGGCAATGGGCGCTCCTTACAGGGCAGCACATGCGCACGGCGCTGGTTTCGCAGGGGGCGAGTCTGTTTGCGCCTGTCGTGCCGGTTTTGCTTTGCGCTCCAAAGTTTCTCGAAGGCGAGATGACACTTGGACAGGTCATGCAGGCTGCCTCTGCCTTTGCCATCGTGCAGGGCGCGTTCGGATGGCTGGTCGACAACTACCCCCGTCTCGCCAATTGGAACGCCTGTGCACGGCGCATCGGCCCCGCCGATCGTCCACAGCACCACGATGAAGGTCGAGGCCGCCAGAAACGCGTTGATGACACCGGCGATGAAATCGACCGGGGATTCGGTGGCAATCCGCAAATCCTCGGTGATGCGGGCTTCGGGGTTCTGGTGGTCGCCGCTGACGAGGTTCAACTGAAAGTAGCGGCCGCTTGCAAGCCAACGCGCGATGACCGCGTTGGTGAGCCAGGAACGCCAGCGGCGCTGAATCGTCATGCGAAGGAAGACCTGTGCAACGACAAGGCTTCCGCTGCCGAGCACGAGCGGCACGAAAACGGCGCTCAGGACGTAGACGGTGCGCGCATTGCGTTGCTCGAGGGCATCGAAAATTGCGCGATTCCAGACATTGATCCCATACTGGAAGCCAACATTGATGACGATCAGGAGCAATAACCCGATCGTGTACGGCCATGCCCGCCTATCGCCTCCGCGGCCCCAGTAACCGCGCGCGCTGATCCAGAAACGCCTCAGCAAGTATCTCTTGCGCGCCTGCTCGGCCTCCTCAGGGGTAAGCTCCGGATCGGGTTCGACGAAATCCACCGGCGGCGGGGCCGCGCCGACGATCTCGGACGCGACTTCGACAGTCGATTGCTTCTCCTGGCGCGACTTCTCGGCATCGCGTGATCTGGAGACCGATTTCGGCTTGGATTTAACCCCGGACATACCGGCGATAACGGCTTGGAAATCAGAAGGTTTCAATGATGTCCGCTCAAGCCGCTTGATCTCCACCTCGGCGCGGATGCGGTCGGCTTCGTTTCCTGTCGTCTTCCTTGATCTGCTGCCGCTTCGTGAGCCTGTCGACAATCTTGACACAGGACTGATGAGGAGCGACCACCTGTGGGTCGACGTCGGTCATGAGCGCTCCACGAGGCCGACGACCATCTGGAGACGCGCCAGGGCTCACTGTCGTCGAGGAATGCGAAATGCAAAAACCGCGCTCCATCGGGAACGCGGCTTTGCCAGATACGCATGGCGCTTCGCTGACTGAACACTTGGCGAAACTTACGGGCTCCGGGACGCGAGACCTGATCCGGAGCGCCGGGCGGATGCGATGGGCCGCCTCGCACTCCGTTCTACAGGGACATCGTTACCGGGTGGTTATCGATACATTAAGCAAATCTAAATTTCCGATGTTTCTTGCCGGAAACCGAAAGCCGGTCGAGTTCGAGGCTGAAAGCGGGTCGCGTCTGCTGCGCACGCTTTGCGCACCCTTTGCGCGCCCCTTGGGGGGTTAAGCCCAAGCTTTTTGGGCGACATGCATTACGCCGGGGTGCCGCGCAGGAAATTTATGATGCCGGAGAAGTCGGCAGCGGCATGCCCCTGGGCGTTGAACAGCGCATAAAGCTGGGCGGCCTCGGCGCCGAGCGGCGTCACCGCACCGGCGCTTTGCGCGGCTTGCTGCGACAGTTTCAGGTCCTTCAGCATCAGTGCGGCGGAAAACCCTGGCCTGTAGCCATTGTTGGCCGGCGATGTCGGCACTGGACCAGGGACCGGGCAGTAGGTGGTCAGCGACCAGCACTGGCCCGACGAGTTCGAGGCGACGTCGAACAGCGCCTGATGCGACAGGCCGAGCTTTTCCGCCAGAACGAAGGCTTCGGCGACGCCGATCATCGAAACGCCCAAGATCATGTTGTTGCAGATCTTTGCCGCCTGTCCGGCGCCGTCATCACCGCAATGGACGATACGGCCGGCCATCGGCTTGAGGATTGGTTCGGCCTTGGCGAACGCTTCCTTCGAGCCGCCGGCCATGAAAGTCAGCGTGCCGGCGGCGGCGCCGCCGGTGCCGCCGGAAACCGGCGCGTCGATCGACAGCAGCTTATGCCTGGCGGCAATGGCGTGGGCTTTTCGTGCCGATTCGACGTCAATGGTCGAGGAATCGATGAACAGCGCGCCTTTTTTCGCCTTTGGCACGATGTCTTCGTAGACCGACAGGACGTGTTTGCCGGCCGGCAGCATGGTGATAACGACAGCGGCCTCCTTCACTGCGGCAACCGCATTGGCCATGATGACGACCCCATGCTCCTTGGCGATGGCGAGATTTTCCGGCATCAGGTCGAAACCGTGAACGGCATATCCAGCCTTGACGAGATTGGCAGCCATCGGATTGCCCATATTGCCGAGGCCGATGAAGGCGATGGTGGTCATGGTGGCGCTCCGTGGTTGGTTAGGCAGTAGGGCAGTAGGGCAGTAGGGCAGTAGGGCAGTAGGGCAGTAGGGCAGTAGGGCAGTAGGGCAGTAGGGCAGTAGGGCAGCCTATTCGGGCGCTAGTTGCTTATAAGTTGCGAAGCATTTTTCCGATGCCTAGGTCCTGACAAGCTTGATCATGCGCCAGATATATCCCCTGCTGCCATTCAATAAGGTCCTTGTAAGAATTGATCCTGCCGGCCATTTCTACTGCCCTACTGCCCTACTGCCCTACTGCCCTACTGCCCTACTGCCCTACTGCCCTACTGCCCTACTGCCGCCCAATTAGTCCGCGCGCGATGATGACGCGCATGATTTCGTTGGTGCCTTCGAGAATCTGGTGGACACGCAAATCCCGCACCAGCTTCTCGATGCCGTAATCGTGCAGATAGCCATAGCCGCCATGCAGTTGCAGCGCGTCGTTGGCAACGTTGAAGCCGATGTCGGTGACGAAGCGCTTGGCCATCGCCGACCATTTTGAGGCATCCGGGGCCTTGCGGTCGAGCTTGGAGGCAGCGGCGTAAAGGAATATCCGTGCCGCCTGCAGCTCGGTCTCCATGTCGGCCAGCTTGAACTGCAGCGCCTGGAACTGGTTGATCTTGGCGCCGAAGGCCTTGCGTTCGGCGGTGTAGGACAGCGCCTTGTCGAGCGCCGACTGCGCCCCGCCCAGCGAACAGGCGGCGATGTTGAGCCGGCCGCCGTCGAGCCCGGCCATGGCGATGCCGAAGCCGGCACCTTCGTCCGAGAGCAGGTTTTGCGCCGGCACCTTGCAGTCCTCGAAGACGACCTGGCGGGTCGACTGCATGTGCCAGCCCATCTTGTGCTCGTTGGCGCCGAAGGACAGGCCGGGCGCATCCTTCGGCACGACGAAGGTCGAAATGCCCTTCGGACCGTCGCCGCCGGTGCGCGCCATGACGATGTAGAGGTCGCTGTCGCCGGCGCCCGAAATGAACTGCTTGACGCCGTTCAGCACATAGTCGCCGCCGCTCTTTACCGCGCGCGTCTTCAGCGCCGCCGCATCCGATCCCGAACCCGGCTCGGTCAGGCAATAGCTCGCCAGCCATTCCATCGAGGTCAGCTTCGGCAGGAAGTGCTGACGCTGCTCGTCGCTGCCGAAGCGGTCGATCATCGAAGCCACCATGTTGTGGATCGAGATGAAGGAGGAGAAGGCCGGATCGGCGCGTGAAAGCGCCTCGAAGATCAGCACCGCGTCGAGCCGACCGAGCGCCGAGCCGCCGACATCGTCACTGACATAGATGCCGCCGAGGCCGAGCGGCCCAGTCTCGCGGATCACGTCTGCTGGAAAATGCTTGTTGCGGTCCCAGTCGAGCGCGTTCGGCGCCACGCGATCGGCAGCGAAGGCCTCGGCCATTTGCTGGATGGCGCGCTGGTCCTCGTTGAGCTCGAACTGGCTGGTGACCGCGTCGACAGCGGCGTCCATGGCTTGCTCCCTGATGTCGTCGGCCGGCTGGCCTGTCGTTTTTGGCTTTGCGCGCGGTCCAATCTAGACCAATGATGCCGCCGCGCAAGCCGACTAGCTCCATCCAACGATCTGGGCAGCGGCTGTGCGCGAATGCGCGTGCGGAGCAAGGCGTGACGACAAATTTCGATGAACTGCTTGAACGCTTCCACGCCACTCTCGCAACATTCGATGATGCGCTGGTGCGCGATGCCGTGGCCCAGATCGCCTGGGCCATGCCGGCGCGTCGGCTCGAGCCGCGTCCGCTCGCCTGCCTGCGTCAGCTCGACCGCATCGTCGAGCTCGCTCCGGCCAACGCTCAGCCGCTGGCGCGGCTGCTTGCGCAGCGTCGCGGCGAACTGCACTGGGGGCAGACCTACAGCGAGGCGGATCTCGGCAAGACATTCATCGACAATTACGGCTGGCTGGAGGTCTTCGGCACGCGCGGCCATTTCGTCAATGACGAGGTCGCGGCCGGCTTGCTGATCCTCGGACCTGATATCGTCTATCCCGACCATCATCATGTCGCCGAGGAGATCTACATTCCGCTGACTGGCGGCACGCAATGGCGCATGGGCGAAGGCGACTTTCGCAGGCGCGAGGCCGGCGAGGTGATCCACCATGCCTCTGATGTCAGCCACGCCATGCGCACCGGAAAGGAGCCGCTGCTGGCGCTCTACATCTGGCGCGGCGGACCGCTGGCGGCGAAATCCACGATCAGCGGCTCACAAGGCAGGAACTAATGGCGGCCAAGGCGATCATGCTGCAGGGCACGGGCTCCGACGTCGGCAAGACGGTGCTGGTCGCGGGCCTCTGCCGCGCGGCGAAAAAGCGCGGGCTGAAGGTGCGCCCGTTCAAGCCGCAGAACATGTCGAACAACGCCGCCGTCGCCGATATACCGGGCGACAACTCCGGCGGCGAGATCGGCCGCGCCCAATGGCTGCAGGCGATCGCCTGTGGCGTTGCGCCCTCCGTTCATATGAACCCGGTGCTGCTCAAGCCGCAGACCGATGTCGGCGCCCAGGTTGTGGTGCAGGGCAAGGTGTTCGGCGAGGCGCGGGCGCGCGACTACCAGGCGCTGAAGGCCCGGCTGATGGATGCCGTGCTCGGCTCCTGGGCCAAGGTCGGCGAGGGCGCCGACCTCGTCATCGTCGAAGGCGCCGGCTCGCCGGCCGAGATCAATCTCAGGAGCCGCGACATCGCCAATATGGGCTTTGCGACGCGCGCCGACGTGCCGGTGATCCTGGTCGGCGACATCGATCGCGGCGGCGTCATCGCCTCGGTCGCCGGCACTCATCTGATCTTGCCGGAAGAGGACCGGCGCATGATCGTCGGCTATCTCATCAACAAGTTCCGCGGCGATGTCTCACTGTTCGATGACGGCATCAAGGCGATCGAGGGCTTCACCGGCTGGCGCTGTTTTGGCGTCGTGCCGTGGCTGAAGGCGGCGGCGCGATTGCCCTCGGAAGATTCGGTGGTGCTCGAACGCCTGGTATCCGGCGAAAAGCGGGCGTTGAAAGTGGCGGTGCCGATGCTTTCGCGTATCGCCAATTTCGACGACCTCGACCCGCTCAAGGCCGAACGCGAAGTCGAGGTCGTCTTCGTGCCGCCCGGCCAGCACTTGCCAGAAGATGCAGGGCTGGTGGTCATTCCCGGCTCAAAATCGACGATCGGCGATCTCTTAAGATTCCGCGAGAATGGCTGGGACCGCGACCTTGCCGCGCATCGCAAGCGCGGCGGCCATGTGGTTGGCATTTGCGGCGGCTTCCAGATGCTCGGCCGCGTCGTGCGCGATCCCGATGGCATCGAGGGCAGCGTTACCGAGACCGAAGGGCTCGGCCTGCTCGACGTCGAAACGGTGATGGAGCCGGAAAAGACGGTGCGCAATGTCAGCGCTCGCTCGGTCCAGTTCGATCTGCCGCTCGAGGGCTACGAGATTCATCTCGGCCGCACCACCGGTCCGGACACGCTGCGCGCGTCCACCGTCATCAACGGCATCGATGACGGCGCCGTCTCGGCCGACGGCAAGGTGTCGGGAACCTATCTGCACGGGCTGTTTTCCGCGGATGCTTTTCGGGCGAAATTCCTGGAGAACCTTGGCGTCAAAGGCGGTGGCATCGACTACCGTGCCGAGGTCGAGCGGGCGCTGGACGAGATCGCAGCCGAGCTGGAAACCCACCTCGACTGCGACGCGATTTTTGGTTTGGCGCGGTAGCTCCTCGGCGCGGTCGTTTTGGCGGATCGTTGACGAACCACATGCCTTGGAGATTAGCCGAAACGCCCATCGCTTCGTCATCCTGGGGTCTGCGCCGCGTCGCTGCGCTCCTTGCTCCGCCCCAGGATGACGAAGTTGGGGAGGCTTCGGCTAATCTCGAATGTCGGCGATGCTCCAACGATCGAACAGTGGATTCCTGACCGCTACCAAGCCTGCAACCTGTGCTGCCAATTCAGCCCTTCTCACCAACCTTCGGCCAGTAAGTTCCGAACGACCAGACATTGCCTTCCGGATCGCGGCAGATGAATTCGCGGCTGCCATAGTCGCGGTCGGTGAGTTCTTCCAGTATTTCGGCGCCGGCCTTTTTTGCTCTGCCATAAGCGGCATCAGCGTCGTCGACGGCAACATAGATCGATCTGCCGCCACCCGGGCCCGGTGCGCCGATCATCTGGCCAAACTTGTCGTCGCGTGCAGTGCCCAGCATGATCATCGAGGAGCCGAAAGTCAGTTCGGCGTGTTGGACGATGTCGCCTTCACCATAGCGGGCATGAACGCTAAAGCCGAAGGCTTCACCCAGCCAGTCGATCATTTTCGCAGCATTGCGGTAGCGCAACGTCGGATAGAGCCTGGGCGGTTCGACTGACATGGTCATGACGATCTCCTTCAATTGGATTGGACGATAATCCAGTCTGGGCGAAGGCTGTTCCCACGTCTTGAAGAAATGTTACCTGCGCATCTATGCCTGGGCGGCAATCGCCGTCGGCGTTTCGCCGGCAAGCTCGCGGAATTCGCGCACCAAGTGCGCTTGGTCGGCATAGCCGCAATCGGCGGCGATATCAGCCCAATCGGATTTGCCTTGCCTTGACAGGCCGAGCGCGCGGTTGAAGCGGACGATGCGCGACAGCGTCTTGGGGCCGACGCCGATCGCGTTGGAGAATTTTCCCAAGAGATGCTTGCGGCTCCAGCCCAGCCGGTCGGCGAGCGACGAGACGCGAATGCGGCCGCCAGAGGCGATGATCCGGTCATAGGCCCAGGCGATTTCGGCCTGGGTTTCGCGGGCCTCAGTCAGCCGCGCGGCGACGAACGCCTCGACGATGGCAAGACGTGCGCTCCAGCCGCGCGCATTGCCAAGTCTTTCGCGCAGCGCCATGCCTTCGATTCCGAGCACATCGTCGAGGCCGACCATGCGGTCGGTCAGTTCGCTCATCGCGAGGCCGAAGAAGCGTTGGGCGCCGAGCGGGGTGAAATTGACCTGGACGCAGCAGGCGCCGCCAAGCGATTCGATCACCACCGGACCGGCATAGAGGCCGGCGGCGAAACTGGCGAAGCGGTCGTTGTCGCCCGGCTCCTTGCCGAGCCCGATGGCGAAGGGTTCGGCAAAGCTGATGACCAGCGGCACGGTCAGCGATGCATATTCGACGTTGCGGAAACGGCCGGGCATGGTTTCGCGGTAGCCGCAGATGTCAGTGACCGAACCCTGGAGCCGAGGGCAGGGCGCACGCCGCACCATCTCGAACCGTTCGAGGCCAGGATTTTCACGTCGGCTGCCGTCTTCGCTCTTGGCGGGCATGAGTGCATTCCTTGCGCCCAAGGAGTCTAGCAGACCAGCCTCCAGAATCAAAAGCGCCCGGCTTGTGGCCGGGCGCTCCGAGTTGCCTGAGATCTGAGGGCTTAAGCGCCGCGAACCAGGCAGCCGCCGGCAAGCACGACATAAGCGATGAGGACGATCCACACCGCGCCTAGCGGAAGGAACGCAAAAACGCCGAGAGCGGCGAGAAGACCGATGATGGCAATAACAAGGGATATGATGAAAATAAGCTGCGTAGGCGCACTGAGATTCATGTGTGGCTCCTCCGACATGATTCGTACAACCGCATCCTATCAGGCGCCCCCGCGCCGCACCGCTTCTTTAAAACGCGGGTGATTGGCGAAACGTCGATGGCAGCGCCCCTCTCCCTGTCCCTTTACGGGGAGGGATGCCGGCAGGCAGGTGAGGGGCAGCGCCAACGCCCGGAAAAGAGTGAGGCCGAACTCAAAACCTGAAGCGATTGCCGCTGTCGAACCACCGTTTGCGCAAACCCGATTCCGCGCTACCTATTTGCTACGAATCGGAAAGGGGACGCTGATGGCATTCGCATTGCTGGAGCAGATACGTTCGATCTTCGACGGCGACCCCGGCGTGCGCAAGGTCGCGGACGATCCTGTGCTGTCGGCGGAACTGCTGATGCTGTTTCGCATGATTTTGGCCGACGGCACGGTCAGCGAGAGCGAAATGGCCGCGTTCAGGCGCATCTGCCGGGAAGCCTTCGGCATTCCGGAAGCCAGCATCGACAGCGTCATCGAATATCTCAACGAGTTCGGCTACGAGACCAACGGCTCGCAAGCCATCGCGCAGTTCCGAGACCTCGACGTCGAGAGGCGCAGCCTGCTTGCCCGCCATATGGCCGAGATCGCCAAGGCCGATTCGCAACTTGCCGGGACCGAGATGCAGCTCTTGAGCCGCACGCTCGACTTGCTCGACATCAGCCCAGCCGATGTGGTGAAGGCCAAAGAGTAGCCTATCCTGACGGTCGGCCGTTCACCCCTGTTCCTGTAAGCGCCGGAAAATCGCGCGGTGCAGGTCCGGGGCCGCAGCGACCAGCGCCTTCGCCGCTTCGGACTGCGGATGGTCGAGAACCTCGCTCGTCCTGCCGCGCTCGACGATCTTGCCGGCATGCATGATCATCACCTGGTCGGTAATGGCGCGGGCAACGGTCAGATCGTGGGTGATGAACAGATAGGCAACGCCGAGCTTCTGGTTCAGCTCGGCGAACAGGTCGAGAATCTGGGCGCGGATCGAGACGTCGAGCGCCGAGACCGGCTCGTCGGCGACGACCAGCTTGGGGCGAGTGATGATGGCGCGGGCGATCGACAGGCGCTGGCGCTGGCCGCCTGAAAATTCGTGCGGATATTTGTCGATGTCGCGTGGGCTGAGGCCGACCTCGTGCAAGGCCTTTGCCACCATCTCGCGACGCTCTGCATTCGTCGGCCTTTTCTCCAGCACATGCAGTGGCTCGGCGACCAGTTTTTCGACCTTCTGGCGTGGATCGAAGGAGCCGTAAGGGTCCTGGAACACCACCTGCATGTCGCGGCGCGCCGGCTTGAGCTCCGCCTCGCTCTTGCCGGTGATGACTTCGCCGCGAAACCGGATCGTTCCCGATGTCGGCCCGTCCAGCGCCAGGACCAGGCGGGCAAGCGTGGACTTGCCGCAACCGGAACGCCCGACCAGCGCCACCGACTGGCCGGGATCGATCGAGAACGAGACATCGTCGACGGCGCGGGTCGGAGCCGCGCGCTTCAGCAGCGATTTGCGCCGCCCCGGATAGTCCCGCGTCACGCTCTCTACCTGAAGAAGAGGTCTGGCTCCCTGAAGAGGTTTGGCACCCTTCAACTGAGGGTTGTCTTGGCCGACCTCGTGCGTCCTGGCACGCGCCGGCACATGCATCGAGGCCTGTGCCAGTTGTCTTGTGTAGGGATGAAGCTGCTCGGACAAGGTGCGCGCCGTATCGCCGGCCTCCATCACTTCGCCGTGGCGCAGGATGGTGATGCGCTCCGCCATCTCGGTCACCACCGCGAGGTCGTGCGAGATCAACAGCAGACCCATGCGGTTTTCTGCGACCAAGTCGCGCAACAGGTCGAGGATCTGCGCCTGCAGCACGACGTCGAGCGCCGTCGTCGGCTCGTCGGCGATCAGCAGTTTTGGTTTCAGCGCGCAGGCGATGGCGATGACGACGCGCTGGCGCTGGCCGCCGGAAAGCTCGTGCGGATAGCGCGACAGCGGAAATTGCGCTGAAGGCAGGCCGACCCGGTCGAGCATTTTTCGGGCGCGGTCCTCGGCGTCGGCGCGGCTTGCCCTGGTGTGCCAGCGGATGCCTTCGGCGACCTGCTCGCCAATCGTCTTGACCGGGTTCAGCGCCGTCATCGGTTCCTGGAAAACCATGCCGATATCATCGCCGCGCAGCGCGCACATCTGGTCTTCGCTGGCCGCAAGGATGTCGATGCCGTCGAAGGCGACGCGCCCGCTGGCGCGCGCGGCCCAGGGCAGAAGCCGCATCACCGTCAATGCCGTGATCGATTTGCCCGAGCCGGATTCGCCGACCAGTCCCATCACCTCGCCGGGCGCGACGGAGAGCTCGACATCGCTGAGGATCGGCGTGTCGCCGATCGTCAGCGACAATTTCTCGATTTCGAGCAGGCTCATCGCTGCCGCCGCGATTTGGGGTCGAGGATATCGGCAATACCGTCGCCGAGCAGGTTCAGTCCAAGCACGGTGACGACGATCGCCATGCCCGGAAAGATCGCCATCCACGGCGCCGTGGCCATGCGGGTCTGCGCGTCGAACAGCATCCGGCCCCAGCTCGGCATCGGCGGCTGTGTGCCGAGCCCGACATAGGAAAGCCCGGCTTCGGCCAGGATGCCGAGCGCGAACTGGATGGTGCCTTGCACAAGGAGCAAAGTGACGATGTTGGGCAGCACATGTTCGATGGTGATCAGTGCTTTGCCTTTTCCGGCGGCGCGCGCGGCGAGGATGAATTCGCGCGGCCAGATCGCCAGCGCGCCGGCCCGGGCGACGCGGGCGAAGACCGGGATGTTGAAAATGCCGATGGCGATGATGGCGTTGAGCGCGCCCGGGCCGAAGATGGCGGTGATCATGATCGCCGACAGCAGGGCAGGGAAGGCGAAGACGAGATCGTTCAGCCGCATCACCGCTTCGTCGACGATGCCGCCGCGCGCCGCGGCAAGGGCGCCGAGCGGCACGCCGACGCCCATGCCGATACCGACCGCCACCAGCGCCACGGCGATCGAATTGCGGGCCCCGACCATGATCATGGAAAAAATGTCGCGGCCGAAATGATCGGTGCCGAACCAGTGCGCCGGCGAGGGTGCCTGGGTCTTGTCGGCGATGATCAGCCTGGTGACGTCAAAAGGCGTCCAGAAGAACGAGACGATGGCGACCGCTGCTAGCACTATAGTGATGACGAAGCCGGTGAGGAACGAGCGGTTGGTGAAAGCCTTGACGAGGATGTCGGCAAAATTTTCCTCTGGGATGTCGAAGCGCAGCGTCATTGGCGGCTTCTCAGGCGCGGATCGACGACCGCATAGGAGAGATCGACAAGCAGGTTGACAGCGATGACGGCGGCGACCAGCAGCATGACGACGCTTTCGACGACGATCAGGTCGCGCTGGGTGATCGCCTGGAACACCAGCCGGCCGAGGCCGGGCAGATAAAAGACGTTCTCGATGATGATGGTGCCGGCGAGCAGGAAGGCGAACTGCAGGCCGAGAATGGTCAGCACCGGGATCATCGCGTTGCGCAGCGCGTGCCGCCACAGCACCGCGCGAAAGGGCAGGCCCTTGGCGCGGGCAGTGCGGATATAGTCCTCGTTCAGCACTTCGATCAGCGCCGAGCGGGTGACGCGGGCGAGGATCGCCGCTTGCGGCAGCGCGAGCGCGATCGCCGGCAGGACCAGCGATTTCAGCGCCGGCCAGATGCCAGCGCTCCATCCCGGAAAGCCGCCGGCCGGCACCAGCCGCAGCCAGACGGCGAACAGGTAGATCAGCATCAGCGCAAACCAGAAGTTGGGCACGGCGACGCCAAGCTGGGCGGCGCCCATCGCGATCGTGTCGCCGGCCCGCCCGCGCCGGCCGGCGGAAAACAGCCCGACCGGAATGGCGATGATGGTCGACAGCGCCAGCGCGATCAGCGCCAGCGGCAGCGAGACGACGATGCGTTCGCGAACCAGGTCGATGACCGGCACCGAATAGGTGTAGGAACGGCCGAAATCGAGGCTCAGCAAGCCGCCGGCCCAGTGCAGATAGCGCGCGGCAAGGGGCGCGTTGAGGCCCATCTGGTTGCGCAGCAACTCGACCTGCTCGGCGCTGGCGTTCATGCCCAGCATCAGCCGCGCCGGGTCGCCGGGAATGATCTCCAGCACGGCAAAGACCACCATCGAGGCCAGGACCAGGGTGATGAGGGCGACGGCAAGACGCTCGAGGAGATAGGCGGTCACGGCGGCAGGACCGCAGGTCCGCTCAGCGCGGCAACTGGATGAAGGTCGCGTTCCCGCCCACCCCCCTCTGTCCTGCCGGACATCTCCCCCTCAAGGGGGGAGATTAAGCCCTCATTGCTGCTTTCGCTAATCATCAGCGTTGCAAGGCTGGCGCCGGCATAGAAACTGCCAATCTCCCCCCTTGAGGGGGAGATGTCCGGCAGGACAGAGGGGGGTGCGACGGAGTGCAAGCTTCGCCTTTCTGTCAGCTGCCTCACTCCGTCCACTTCACCTTGGTCAGATCATTGGCCTGGATCGGGGCATTTTCCCAAAAACCCTCGAGCTTGGCGTCCCAGACGCCGACTTTCGGCAGTTCGTAGAGGAAGCCGACCACGGCATCGTCGGCCAGTATCTTCTGCGCCTCGCCGAGCAGGGTCATGCGCTTGGCCTCATCGGAGGTGAGGTTCAGATCGGCGATGATCTTGTCGAAGGTCGGATTGTCGTAGTTGAAGTAATAATCCTTGCGCGAATAGATATCGATGTCGTTGGGCTCGGTGTGGGAAACGATGGTCAGGTCGTAGTCCTTCTTGGTGAAGACCTGGTCCAGCCACTGCGCCCATTCCACCGGCACGATCTGCAGATCGATGCCGACATCGCGAAGCTGCGACGCGATGATCTCGCCGCCAAGCCGCGCATAGGAGGGCGGCGGCAGTTTCAGCGTCGCCTTGAAGCCGTTCTCCAGGCCGGCTTCCTTCAAAAGCTCCCTGGCCTTCTCGACATTGTGCGGATAGAGACCGGTGAGGTCGACATAGGCCTTGTTGGCGGGCGACATGTGCGAGCCGATCGGCACGCCATGGCCGGCCGAGGCGCCGTCGATGATCGCCTTGCGGTCGAGCGCAAACGAAATCGCTTGCCTGACCTGCAGCCTGTCGAAAGGCGGCTTCTTGTTGTTCATCGACAGGATGGTTTCCCCCTCGGTCGCGCCGATCACCACCTTGAAGCGCGGGTCGCCCTGGATCTGGGCGACGCTGTCGGGATCGAAGAAAGGGAAGGCCTGTACATCGCCGGAAAGCAGCGCCGGCACGGCGGCTGCGGCATCCGTGACGATGCGGAACTCGGCCTTGTCGAGAGACACCGGAGCGCCCCAGTAGGCGTCTGACCTGATCAGCGTGATCGACGAACCCTTGGCCCAGTTCTGGAACCTGAACGGGCCGGTGCCGACAGGCTTTTCCTTGTTGGTGTCGGCTGTCTCCGGCGCGACGATGACCGCGTCGCCCCAGCCCATATTGTAGAGGAACGAGCTTTGTGGGTTCTTCAGCGTGATCCTGACCGTCGCCGGATCGACCACCTCGACCGTATCGATGGCGGCGAACAGGCCCTTTTGTGCGTTGACGGAGTTCTCGCCACGGGCGCGATCGAGCGAGAATTTGACGTCGTCGGCATTGAAGTCGGTGCCGTCATGGAATTTGACGCCGCTATGCAGCTTGAAGGCGTAGACCTTGCCGTCATCGGAAATGGTCCAGCTTTCGGCCAGAGCTGGCAGCACCTCGCCGTTCGAACCGATGCGGGTCAGCCCCTCGAATACATTGGCATAAAGCACTTCGTCGATCGCCGCCGCAGCGCCGGCGGTCGGATCGAGATGCGGAGGCTCGAGCGTGATGCCGATGACGAGATCGCGCGCGGCAAATGCCGATGTTCCGGCAGACAGCACCAGGGCCGCGGCGGTGAGAATGGTTTTCCACAATTTCATCGTGCAGCTCCCGATATGCTCAAAAACATGCTCAAAACCCGGTGGATAGAAGCGTGATTTCACCAACGAGTAAATTGCGTTTCGTGTTTTCCGGCAGCGCCGGCAGGAATGTTTTTTCGCTCAATCACCGACTACCGAGCGCCCGCGCCCCTCAGCAGCACGTTGAGCCCGATCGCCATCACCTTGGCCGATTCGACCATGTCTGATATCCCCACCCATTCGTCGGGCCTGTGGGCGAGGTCGAGAATGCCCGGGCCATAGGCGATGCAGTCGTAGATGTGACCGATGCGGGCAATGTGCTTCTGGTCGTAGGTGCCGGGCGAAATCACGTAGTCGGGCTCGCGGTCGAATATCTCCATGATGCCTTGCGCCACCGCCTTGACCACCGGCGCATCGCGCTCGGTCATCAGCGGCAGCACCTCCATGAGATCGCGGATCTCGTAGTCGAATTTCTTGCGCTCGCGCTTCAGCCGGTCGAGGATATCGGTCACCTCGCTTTTGACCGTGCCGAGGTCCTCTTCGAGCAGGAAGCGGCGGTCGATGGTCAGCCGGCAGGAATCGGGGACGTTGGGCGAGGGCAGGCCGGGCCGGAAATCCTCGGTCTGGCCGCCATGGATCGAGTTGATGTTCATGGTCGAGCGCTTGGCCCCGTCGGGCACGACCGGCATGCGCGTGACCTTGCGGTCGAGCGCCGGAAACAGTTCGTCCTCGAAAGCCCTTAGCACGGCGCCCATATGGCGCACCGCATTGTCGCCGAGGAACGGCATCGAGCCGTGCGCGATCTCGCCCTTGGTCTCGATCTCCGCCCACCAGACGCCGCGATGGCCAAGGCAGATGCGATCCTTGTTCAACGGCTCGGGGATGATGACGTGGTCGACCTTCGGCTTGGAGAAATAGCCGAGCTTTGCCAGATGGGCGACGCCGCCGAAGCCGCCCGACTCCTCGTCGACCGTGCCCGAAATCTCGATGGCGCCGGGAAAGTCGGGGAACACCTCCATGAAGGCCTCAGTGGCGATGATCGACGAGGCCAGGCCGCCTTTCATGTCGCAGGCGCCGCGGCCATAGACCTTGCCATCCCTGACGATGCCGGCGAACGGATCGTGGCTCCAGCCGTCGCCGGCTTCGACCACGTCGATATGCGAGTTGAAATGCACGCAGGCGCCAGGCGAGCGGCCAGCGAAGCGGGCGACGACGTTGACGCGCGGGTAGCGGTCGCTGTCGCCGGGCGTGCCCTCGGCGCGGATGAATTCGACTTCGAAACCGCGCTTCTTCAGCCGCGCCCCGACGTATTCGGCGCATGGCCGGTAGGCCTCGCCGGGCGGGTTGATGGTCGGGAAGCGAATCAGGTCCGCGGTCAGGAGGACCAGGTCGTCGACCCGATCATCGACCGCTTTCAGCAGGAGATCGTTCATTCGACGAATTGAGCAGCCAACGGTGCGTTTTGGCAAGCCTGTTGGCGGGCCGCGCCCTAGTTATGTGGTTACGCGTCGCACGGCAACCATCGCGGGAAATGGTTCAAATTCGCTGCTTTGGATTGGTGAATTCGTCAGAGGTGTGTGGTTGCCTCATTCACTTGCGATTAAAGGATGAAGAATAGCGTGAAGGAAGGGAATCAAAGGGGTCTGATCGCATGAAAAAGACCGTTCTCATGGCAGCGGCACTGGCAACGATGCTGCTCGGTTCTTTGGTCGAGGGCTGGGCAGCCAAGCTGGTTGCGAGGATCGACGTCTCATCGCAGACGATGACTGTAAGATACGGCCGGGCGGTTTACCGATGGCGCGTATCCACCGCGCGCAAAGGCTATATCACGCCGCGCGGCACCTACCGGCCGCAACGAACGGCACGGATGTGGTATTCGCGCAAATACGACATGTCGCCGATGCCGCATTCGGTATTCTACCGCGGCGGCTACGCCATCCATGGCACCGGCGCGGTAAAATCTCTCGGGCGCCCGGCGTCGCATGGCTGCGTGCGGCTGCATCCCCGCAATGCCGCCGCCTTCTATTCGATGGTGCGGAAAGCCGGCTTGCGTAACACGCGCATCGTGGTGACCAACTAAGTTCCAGCGAGGCGGAAAATGCCGGATGCCGGTCGCGGCGAGAGCCATCAGCCGAAGAATGCGACGGTTCAGAATTTAAGCGCTCTGTAGCGATCCTTCGCGCCCCCTCTGTCTTGCCGGACATCTCCCCCACTTGGGGGAGATCGGCAGCTTCGCTCTGGCCGCCAATCCTGCAATGTTGGTGATTAGCGGAAGCAGATAAGACAGCCAATCTCCCCCCTTGTGGGGGAGATGTCCGGCAAGACAGAGGGGGCGCTGTCCGGGCGCTGTCCCGCGGCGACCAAAGGTTCTGCGCCGCAGCAGCGCGAGGGCTGGCGGCAGCGGCGAGCAGGGCGGAGCCCGCCAGCAGGGCGGCGGCGAGCAGGAAGGCGTTCCGGACCGTTCGCGTCGAGGAGCGCGAGGCGAAGGGCTCAAGCGGCCCGTTCGGCCGTGCGGGTGCCCTCGAATTTGTTGAGCTTCGTCGAAGTGAAGCCGGGGCAGTCGGCGTTGGCGCCGGCGTCCTCAAATTCAATGGCGAAGGCGAGCGTCGTCGCATCGAGGGCAGTCTTCGAGGGGCTGTAAACAGGGCCGAACAATGCGCGCTGTGGACTGGACGGGTCGACGCTGACGATGCGTGCCGCTGGCGCTTCACCAAGCAGCCGCAACATCGCCTGCGTGACGGCGACGACGCCGAACACGTTGGTCTCGAACACCGCGCGTCCCTCGCCGAGCGACGCCGCATGCGAGATGCCCTGCTTTCCCGCATCGGAAATGCCTGCATTGTTCACCAGGACGTCGAGGCGACCGAACTCGTTGCGGATGCGCTTTGCCGCGGCGGCGATCGAGGCCTGGTTCGTGACATCGATTTGGAGGGCGCGGGCATCCGCGCCAACGCTCTTTGCAGCCGTTTCCGCATGCTCAAGCTTACGCGACCCTACGAGCACGGTGAGGCCGTGCGTCGCCAGATCCCTGGCGATCTGGAGACCGATTCCCTTGTTGGCCGCAGTGATCAGGGCAATAGGTTTGACCCGCATGGTGATCTCCTCTTTTTGCATTGACGTGTAGGCAACGGCGCCATGCTGTGCTAATTTTCCCAATCGGAACTGCATTCCGTTTTATACGGAACATTGTTCCGTTTATCAAGTGGAAAAATCATGGACGACAAATCGGAGGAGCGCGGTGGTGGCTTGGAGCCCGTAAACTCGACGGATCGGCGCGTGCGTGCGGACGCGCAACGCAACTCCAAGGCGCTGCTCGAAGCAGCAATGGCAGTGTTTGCAGCTTCGGGGGTCGATGCTCCGGTGCGGGAGATCGCCGATAAGGCCGGCGTTGGCGTGGCTACGCTCTATCGGCATTTTCCGCAGCGTTCGGACCTGATCGTGGCGGTCTTCCGTAACGAAGTGGATGCCTGCGCAAATGCTGCATCTGCCATTGCGGCCGAATATGAACCCGGCGAAGCGCTCGCCCGATGGATGCAGCGTTACGTGGACTTTATCGCTGCCAAGCGTGGTCTCGCCGCGGCCTTCTCCTCCGGCGATCCGGCATATGAGTCCTTGCCGCTGTATTTTCTTGAGAAACTTCGGCCCGCGCTGCAGAGCTTGCTGGATGCCGCGACCGAAGCGGGCGATGTTCGCTCGGACGTTGATGCTAAGGAACTATTGTTCGCGATTGCCAGGCTCTGCTCACCAGACCGCTATGGCGGCGGCCCCGACCAGGCACGACGCATGGTTGGCTTGCTCGTGGATGGGCTTCGCTATGGCGCCCCTTCGGTCGGCTCCGAGATCTAGGTCTGTCGCAAGGGGGCCTTAGCGGCGCCCCGCGGACGGTGACCAATGCAGTCGACACTGCCCACGGTTGCAGGGCAATCGCTCCTCGCTGGCGTTGCCTCCCGTCCTGCCGTTCAGGCGGCTTCGCCGCGGTTCCTCGCCCGCTTGCGCTTCCCGCGCGGGCCGCTGATTTCCCATCTTTTGTGGAACCACATCCACTGGCCGGGATCCTCGCGCACCCAGCGCTCGACCACGTCGTTGAGCAGCTGGGTAGTGGCATGGACGTTGACACTGCCGCCGGCGGTGCGCGGCAAGGTCAGTTTGTCCTCGATCTCGAGCCGGAAGCGGTTGCCCGGCATGCGCACGCAGCGCGCCGGATAGACATCGCAATCATAGTGCCGTGCCAGGGTGCCCAGGACCCGGTTGCTCTCGCATGGGCGGCCGAAGAATGTCGTTTCGAGCCCGCTCGAGAATTTCTGGTCGACGAGCACGCCGATATTGCCGCCTTTCTCCAGGATGGCCGCCAGCGCGAACGAAGCGCCGGTCGCGGAAGGCAGAAGCGAGCCCATGGTCGAGCGACGCGTCGAGAGGATGTAGTCGGCAAGGTAAGGGTTGTTGGGCGGGCGAAACAGGGCGGTGATGTTCATGCCGAAAGTGGCTGCCGCCACCGGAAGCAGCTCGAAATTGCCGAGATGTCCGGTGAAGATGATATGCGGTTTTTGCTCGCCGGCGATTTGCACGAAGTGCTCGACCCCCTTGACCTCGATGCGGCCCGGTTTGGTCGCGGCGGGATCGTAGTCGAACAGGGCGTCGAGAAAGACGTATTCCGCGGCAAGGCGGGCCATGTTGCCCCACATGTCGGAGGCGATGGCTTGGATCTCCTTGTCGCTCTTTTCCGGATAAGCCTTGCGCAGATTGGCGATGGCGACGTTGTGGCGCCCCACCCACGGACCAATGCGGCGGGCGGCGCGGTCGGCGAAATTGAGCGCGCTGTCGACCGGCAGCAGACGCAGCAGCCAAATCATCGTCATCGCGAGGCGCGCCAGCAGCCAGTAGTTGAACTGGCGCAGCCGCCTGCCGTGGCGGAACGCCAGGTCCCGGCGGAGTTTTTTGAAGGCGGTGCCGACCATTCCTAGACGCGCAGGATGATCTTGCCGAACACGTCGCGGCCTTCCATGCGCTTCAGCGCGGCGTCGATGCCGTCGAAGGGGACTTCGGTGTCGATGACCGGAGAAACCAGCCCCGCCGCCATTTTCTGCATGGCGTCGGCCATGTTTTGCATGCGACAGCCGAACGAGCCGAGCAACTTCAGCTGCTGCTGGAACAATTGCATCAGATTGATCTGCGTCGACACGCCCGAGGTCGAGCCGCAGGTCACCAGGCGGCCGCCGCGTTTCAGGCACAGCATCGAGGCGGCAAAGGTGTCGGCGCCGACATGCTCGAAGACGACGTCGACGCCCTTTTTCTTCGTCAGCTTGCGCACGACGCCTTCGAAACGGTCGTCGCGGTAGTTGATGACATGATCGGCGCCAAGCGCCTTCGCCTTGTCGATCTTGTCGTTCGAGCCAACCGTGGTGATCACGGTGCAGCCCATTTTCTTCGCCAGCTGGATAGCGGCGGAGCCGATGCCGGACCCGCCGGCATGAATCAGGATGGTTTCGCCGGGCTGCAGCCTGGCATTGTCGAACAGCATGTGCTCGACCGTACCGAAGGTTACGGGCGCGACGGCGGCGCCGACGTCGGTCACGCCGGGCGGGGCAGGGACCAGCAGGCGCGCGGGCAGGTTTATCTTCTCTTGCGCAAAGCCGTCGAGATGGAAGCCGTGTACGCCCGAGACGTGTTCGCACAGATTGTCGCGGCCTTCGCGACAGGCATGGCAAAGCCCGCAGGTGCGCGCGCCATAGATCGATACAAGTTGCCCGGGCACAAGGCTGGAGACGCCGGGGCCAACCGCCTCGACCTCGCCCGAGGCTTCGGCGCCGACGACCAGCGGCAGCTTGCGCTTGGCGAAGGCCATGCCGCGCCAGCCCCAGACGTCGATATGGTTGAGCGCCACGGCCTTGATGCGCAGCGTCACTTCGCCCAGCGCAGGTTGCGGCGGAGGCGGCAGGTCCACCGTTTCAAGGCGGCGGTCCTCGATAAGTTGCAATGCGCGCATTGGGCCTGTCGGTTCTGTTGCGAAGAACGGTCGCTTAGACCGGTTCCCGCGCCATGACAAGGCAGGTGTTCTGGCCGCCGAAGCCGAAGGAGTTCGACAGCACCGTGCCGACCTCGGCGTTGCGCTTCTGGTTCGGCACCACGTCGAGCACGATCGCCGGATCGGGATTGTCGTAATTGATGGTCGGCGGGATGACGCTTTCGCGCATGGTCATCAGCGAAAAGGCCGCCTCGACGGCGCCGGCTGCCGACAGCGTATGGCCGATCATCGACTTGTTCGACGAGATCGGCATCGAGCCGATCCGCTCGCCGAACACGGTCGACAGCGACAGATGCTCCATCTTGTCGTTTTCCGGCGTCGAGGTGCCGTGGGCGTTGACATAATCGATCTCGTCCTCGCCCAAGCCGGCATCGGCGAGCGCGGCGCGAACCGCCGCAATCGCCGGCGAGCCGTCCGGCTTCGAGCGGGTGCGGTGGAAATCGTCGGCCTTCTCGCCGCAGCCGCGCAGGATGCCGAGAATGGTCGCGCCGCGGGCGAGTGCCGCCTCCAGCGATTCCAATACCAGCGCGCCGGAACCCTCGGCGAGGACAAAACCGTCGCGATCCCTGGAAAACGGCTTTGACGCCTTTTCGGGGATGTCGTTATGCGTGGAGAGTGCGGAAAGCAGCGAGAAACGGATCAGCGCCTCGGCGGTCGCCGAGCCGTCGGCGCCGATCGACAGCGCCCGGTCGCATTCGCCGCGGCGGATCGCCTCGACGCCGAGCTGAATCGAGGTAGCGCCCGAGGCGCAGGCCGTCGAGAGCGTGATCGGCAGGCCGCGCGTGCCAAAACGGTCGGCGAGCCGGTCGGCGATCGAACCGAACTGGGTGGTCTCGAAAACATCGATCCCCTTCAAGCCGCGCGCCACGCGAAGCAGCCGTTCGGCGCCGGCGTCGCGCTTGTCGGAATTGTACAGGGAAAAGCGCTCGCTCCAGTCGAGCTCGACCGGCGGCGAGGCAAGGAAAAGCGGCCCGCCGAAATCGCCCCAATCAAGGCCGGCTTCGGCAACGGCTTCCTGCGCAGCGATCTCGGCGAGGTCGTAGGTAAGAAGCGAAGCGCCCCTGGAACTCGACGGCAGGAAATCGACCATGCCGGAGATGCGGGTGTTCAGATGGTCGACCGGAAAGCGGGTGATCGGATGGATGCCGGACACGCCCGCGGTGAGCGCTGCCCAATTGTCGGCCTTGCCGACGCCCAGCGACGTTACCACGCCAATGCCGGTGACGGCGACGATCGGCCTGCCCATGTGGTCGTTCAGATTGGCCATATTTTATCCTGACCTGTTCCTTTGTCGGAGCATCGGAATCATCCGAAAACCGCTTCCCACTTTTCGGTCCGATGCTCTAGGCAGCGTTGACCAATGCCATGCCCTCGAACTGGTGATAGCCGATCGCCGTTGCAAGCACGGTCCTGGGAATGCCGTTGAACGGCTTCTCGCTGGCGGCGTCAAAAGCCGGGTAGGCGGCCTTGCGTTCGACAGCCAGTGCCGCCAGCGCCACGGCGAAGGGAAACTGCGCTTCCTTCATGTGGCCGGTCAGCGTCGAAAAACCGCGTGCGGCAATCGCCGGATTGGCGTCGAGCGCCGATTTCTCGGCAGCGGTCGCGGCATGGGCACCCGAAGCGCCTGAAATCGTCAGCAGTTCGCCGTTCGGCAATGCCGCCTGGCTGAGCAGCGCGGCAATCTCGTCATCGAGCTCGCCCTGCCGGCGGTCGGCGCGTCCGGATACGACCGGGCCGAGTTCGGCATAGATCTTTCGCCCGCGGCTGATCGCGTGCTCGCGCTGTTCCAGGACGAGAAATGCGCCGCCTGATCCAGTCACCACGCCGCCGCCTTCGGCGCCCTGTCGCTGCCAGACCGGTCTCCAGGGGCCACGATGCAGGTAGCCGGCGAGCTCATAACCAAGCAGCATGTCGGAATGCTCGGTCTGGAAGGCGCCGCCGACCAGTATATGCGTCGATTGGCCGGAGCGGATGCGCGCCGCGGCTGTCTCAACGGCAGCGACGCCGGCACCTTCCTCGCCCATGAAGGTGCGCGACGAGCCGGTCACCTTGTGGACGATCGAGATGTTGCCGGCGAGCAGGTTGGAAAGCTGCGCCAGAAACAGCGTCGGCCGCAATTCGGTGGTCAGTTTCTCGTTGAGCAGCACGTCGCGGTCGTTGCGGCTTTCGGACGCTGCGAGAATGTCGGCGTCGACCGCCTCGTCACGCTCGCCGCCGCCGGCAGCCACCACCATGTCCATGGTCGTGCAGAGGTCGTCATTGCCCTTGATGCCGGCATCGTCCAGCGCCATGCCGGCGGCGTAGGTGCCAAGCCGCTGCCAGGTTTCCATCTGCCGCTGGTCGCCGCGCTTGGCGATCTGCAGGTTCCAGTCGATCTCCGGCAGCGGATGGACGGTATAGGGCGAGAAGCGCGTGGCTTCGAGCACCGGCTCCAGGCCGGGCTGGACGAGCTTGCGCCAATGCGCATCCGGACCTTCTCCCAGCGAAGAGACAAGGCCGATGCCTGATATGACGACGTCGTGGGGGCTCATGGGAGGCTGTTGTGGGGCTTAGGCGTTCTTTGCCATTACCAGCGCGTCGATCTTGGCGCACAGGTTCTTCATGACGAAGTACTCATCGGTCGAGGCCTTGCCGTCATTGACCTCTTGCGTCCACTTTTCCAGCGGCACCTTGATGCCGAATTCCTTGTCGATGGCAAAGACGATGTCGAGGAAGTCGAGGCTGTCGATGCCGAGATCATCGATAGTGTGGCTTTCAGGAGTGATCGTGTCGATATCGATCTCACTGGTGTCGGCGATGATCTTGGCGACTTTGTCGAACGTGGTGGACAAGGGCTTTTCCTTCGGTGGCGGGCGGACTCTGTCCGCATGTGGTTGCGCGCTGTCTAATCGGTTTTTCCGGGCAGGAAAAGGCCTGAACGCCGGGCGCAGATGGGATACCCACTTCGTAAACGCAAGAAGAGCCGTCGGAGACGCTACCGGCGATATGCCGCAACCACCCAATGCGGACCTTCGCGATCAGTATGGCCAAAGCTCCCGCTTGCGTTCTTCAAAGCCGAGCACGCGTTTGCTGTTGGTCCACCGCGCGACCTCGCCCTCCATTCCATCCGGATCCTTGAAGGTCACAAGACGGACAGCGCCGAAATCTGTAATGGTCCCATCCGAGGCGCCGGCTTTCACCAGACGTCGCCTGACTTCCTGCAAGCACTCTTCATCGTCCACCTTCAGCGCAAGATGATCTATGTGACCTCTCTTGCCCATCTGCATCGACCCGTCTTCATACCCCGTTGGTTCCGGCATTTGGAACGGATGAAGGGCAAAGCCACCTCCAACGTCGATAAGTGAGTGACGAAGAGTGCCGCCACCGGGACCGGGCTCGGACAGATCGAACTTCGTTTCGGCGTCGAAGATTTCTCCATAAAAGCGAATGAAACGGTCCATGTCGTGTGTGAACAGCGTCAGATGGTGCGCACCAACGGTTACAGGCATGCCGAAGCTCCCTTGCCGAATATATGACGAGCATACCATCTCGCGTTGAACCGGGCGACCTGGAGCCGCGATACATCACTGAACGCGAACGGCCGATTCGGTCCGCAAAGCGACTGTTCGATACATTGGGGCTGGATTTCCACTCCCCAGACGACCTACACGAGGGGCGGAGACAAAACGCTTTCAGCCCGCTCCAGCGCTGATCAGAAGGTGACGCGGCCGAGCACGCGCAGGCCGTCGTCTTGCGGCTCGACGATCACGGCTTCGCCTTCGCGCGGCGAGATGCCGGTGAGCGCCATGATGTTCTCCAGATGGGTGACCATGACGACATTGTCGGAGCCGGAATAGGCGCGGATCTCGTTCATCACCGCCTCGATCTGAGCGGCTTTCTCGCTCGCCTCGGTCTTCAGCAGGTCAAGCGGGGCAAAGGGCTCGGGCTCTTCTCTGAACGCGGTGCGGGCCGTGTCGAGGGCGCGGCAATAGCGGCTGGACAGCACGCGCTCGACCGGTGCCGCGCGGGCAGCGAACAGCGCGCCGATCTTGCGCGCCTGCTGCTTGCCGCGGACCGACAAATTGACCTGAGTGGCGCAGTTGTCGATGTCGAAATTCGCCCGGTCGGTGGTGCCGGTGACCATGGCATGGCGAAGCAGCACGACATGTCCGCCGTCGCGCAGCAGCGCCCAGCCGGCCTCAGTCGCATGCGCCGCGGCGGGGATGACGAGCAGAAACAGAGCCAGGGCAGATCGAATCATCAAGCGTCCTTTTCCGGTGACCGGCAGGTGGGTTCCGGGTGATCGGCATATAGGGACGGCAAAGTCAGTTGAAAAACAAGCACGACCGGGGCACGTTCAACCCTGCGCACGACCAAGGCCCTGGCTGTCTGCGAGGGCAGGCCGCTCCGGAAGGCGGGCGGTTGCGCTCAAATCCGGGTTCGCCTATCAGGGGAAAAATGTCCCCGCTCATCGAAACCGTCCTTTTTGTCTTCGGTCTTGTCGCGCTCGGCTATCTGGCCGGGCTGACCGGCTACCTGAAGGCCGAGGCGGGCGAGGCCATCGCCGAATTCGCCGTCGGGGTGGCGATGCCGCTGCTTCTGTTCCGCACCATGGTCAACGCCGATTTTCATGGCACTGCGCCCTGGTTGTTCTGGGGCGCCTATTTTACGGCCGCCGCAGTGACGTGGGCCGCTGGCCACCTGGTCATCACCCGGGTGTTCGGGCGCGACGCGCGTGCCGGGGTCGTCGGCGGCGTGTCGTCGGCTTTTTCCAACCTCGTCCTGCTCGGCATCCCGTTCGTCCTTGGCACATTCGGGGCAAGTGGATTCGAAGTGCTGTCACTGCTGATTTCCGTGCATTTGCCGACGATGATCATGGCATCGATCATCCTGTTTGAGATCTTTGGCCGCGGTGACGAGCATGTGCATCCGCTGCGCATCATCCGGCGCTTCTTTCGAAAGCTGCTCTCCAATCCGCTGATCATCGGCATACTGGCTGGATGGGTGTGGCGTATCACCGGCCTGCCATTGCCGGCGCTGGCCGTGCGGCTGGTCGACGCGCTGGCCAACATCGCCGGACCGGTCGCGCTGTTTGCCATGGGGCTGGGCCTGTGCCGTTTCGGCATCTCCGGCAATGTGCGGCCGGCGCTGGCGCTGTCGGCGCTGAAGCTGATGCTGATGCCGGCCGTCGCGCTCGGCCTGGTCTGGCTGCTTGGCCTGCCGCCGCTGTCGGCGAAGGTGGCGGTCGTGGCCGCCGCGCTGCCATCCGGGGTGAATTCCTATTTGATCGCGACGCAGTTCAACACCGGCCAGGCGCTTGCATCGAACCAGATGACCATCGCCACCGCCTGCGCGGTCGTCACCACGGCCTTTTGGCTGACGGTGGTGGTCCAGGTGTTTGGATAGGCGAACGGCAGTGTCGTGCGCATTCGGCGCCCACGCGCCCATCGATACGCAGCGTTCCGTTTAAAAAACACACCGCTATTCTCGACCCGTGCCTGACCGGACGACACGCCTCAGCTGCATGGAGGCGCAGAATCGGCCTCGCTTTGGCTGGCCCAAACCCTATATGCCATCTTGCGATTGATTGCGGGGCTTGCCCTAGGTAAAGAGCAGTGGCTCCAGGCGTGCCGGTATCGATGCGCACGCCCGTCAAGGAAATCCAGATAGCGGCCCGTCAGCGCGCCGAACGGAGGCTAGACCATGCTTCAGAAAACCAGCCATTTCATGCGCCAGGCCAATCTCATCAATGGCGAGTGGGTGCAGGCCGACAGCGGCCAGACGGTCGACGTCAACAATCCGGCCACCGGCCTCAAGATCGGCACCGTGCCGAAGTCGGGCAAGGTCGAAACGCGCCGCGCCATCGAAGCTGCCGACACCGCCTTCCAGACATGGCGCAAGACCACCGCGCTCAAGCGTTCAAAACTGTTGCGCAAGCTGCATGATGCCATGATGGACAACCAGGACGTGCTGGCCGAGCTGCTGACCATCGAACAGGGCAAGTCGCTGTTCGAATCAAAGGGCGAGATCGGTTCGGCGGCGTCCTACATATTGTGGTTCGCCGAAGAAGGCCGCCGCACCTATGGTGATGTCGTGCCATCGCCCTGGGCGGACCGCCGCATCCTGGTGACCAAGGAGCCGGTCGGCGTCATCGCCGCCATCACGCCGTGGAATTTCCCGTCCTCGATGCTGGCCCGCAAGCTCGGCCCGGCACTTGCCGCCGGCTGCACCGCGGTGGTCAAACCGGCGTCGCAGACGCCTTATTCCGGCCTTGCCTGGGGCGCGCTCGCCGAGGAAGTCGGCTTCCCCAAAGGCGTCATCAACATCCTGACCGGCGCCGCCAGCGAGATCGGCGACGAGATCTGCGCCAACCCGCTGGTCAAGAAGATCACCTTCACCGGCTCGACCGAGGTCGGCAAGATCCTGATCCAGAAGTCGTCCGTCACCGTCAAGAAGGTGTCGATGGAACTCGGCGGCAACGCCCCGTTCCTGGTCTTCGACGACGCCGATATCGAGCGCGCCGTCGCTGGGGCGATCACCGCCAAATACCGCAATTCCGGCCAGACCTGCGTCTGCACCAATCGCTTCCTGGTTCAGGCCGGCGTCTACGACAAGTTCGTCGAAAAGCTCGCCGCCGCCAGCAACGGGCTGAAGGTCGGTTCCGGCCTCGATGACGGCGTGCAGCAGGGGCCGCTGATCGACGAGAAGGCAGTCGAGAAGGTCGAGGAACTGATCGCCGACGCCACGGCCAAGGGCGGCAAGGTCGTCGCCGGCGGCAAGCGCCATGCGCTGGGCGGTTCGTTCTTCCAGCCGACGGTGATCGCCGATGCGACGCCGAAGATGCGCTTCATGAAGGAAGAGATCTTTGGCCCGGTAGCACCGGTGTTCAAGTTCGAAACCGAAGAGGAAGCGATCGCACTCGCCAACGATACCGAGTTCGGCCTCGCCTGCTATTTCTACACCGGCGATCTCGGCCGCGCCTTCCGGGTCATGGAAGGGCTGAAATACGGCATGGTCGGCGTCAATGAAGGCCTCATCACCACGCCTGAGGCGCCGTTCGGCGGCGTCAAGGAATCAGGCCTCGGCAAGGAAGGCGGACATCAGGGCATCGAGGATTATCTCGACACCAAATATGTCTGCATCGGCGGCCTCGGCCTCTGATCGGTAAGGGCCTTTCGACTGTCAACAGACCCAAGCCGGCCCGAAAGGCCGGGCGGGGATCGATCAACCAACTTCGGGCATGGCGATGAAGGACGGCGAGGTTTTCGGCACGACGCAGGCAGGCGAAGCCATCCGCCGCTTCAGCATCCGCGGCGGCGGCCTCACCGCCAATATCATCGGGCTGGGCGCCATCATCCAGGATCTGCGCCTGGCCGGCCACGATGCGCCGCTGGTGCTCGGCTATGACAGTTTCGAGCCCTATGAAACGGATACCGCCTTCTTCGGCGCCGTCGTCGGGCGCTATGCCAACCGTATCCGCGATGGCCGCTTCACCATCGCCGGCCAGCGCTACCAGACCGAGCGCAACTTCCTCGACAAGCACACGCTGCATGGCGGCTCGCAAGGTTTTTCGCACCGGCCATGGGAGGTTTCGCTGCATGGCAGGGATTTCGTCACCCTGGCCTTGCACGATCCCGACGGCACCATGGGTTTTCCCGGCGCGCTCGACGTGACCTGCACCTACCGGCTGAAAATCCCAGGCACGCTCAGCGTCGAGCTGACCGCCACCTGCGAGGAGCCGACGCTGTGCAACCTCACCCAGCACTCCTATTTCAACCTGGATGACGGCGGCGCCGGCGACATCCTCGACCACCGGCTGATGCTGAACGCCGGCGCCTATCTTCCGGTCGATGGCGACCTGATCCCGACCGGCGTCGTGAAGCCGGTCGACGGCTCGCCGTTCGATTTCCGCCAGGCGCGGCCGCTGCGCATGGAAAGCGAGGGCAAGCAGCTGCCCTACGACCAGAATTTCTGCCTGGCCTCGACGCGTGGGCCGCTCAAGCTGGCATCATGGGCGCAAGGCGCGAATTCCGGCGTCGAGATGGAGCTGTGGACCACGGAGCCGGGCGTCCAGCTCTATACCGGCCAGTATCTGGCGCCGCCTTCGCCGGGGCTCGAGGGACGTCACTACAAGGCTTATTCGGGCTTCTGCCTGGAGCCGCAGGTCTGGCCGGACGCGCCGAACCGGCCCTATTTCCCGCAGGCGACGCTATGGCCGGGCCAGATCTACCACCATGTGACGGAATACCGGTTCCGACTGCCTGGCGCCTGAGGCCGGAGGCTGGTATCGGTTTAGCTGTACCGACCTTCGGTCCGGAAAGGATCAGGCGTAAAGTTCAAAAAGCGTCCTTTGCGCTTCCATTGGACGCGCGACGCTCTGGGATCGGAACCCAATCACTGTAGCGATCGAGTTCGGACCCTTCTCGGACATTTGCGGCCGATAGCCGGATGACGCAAGTTGACCCAATCTCGGGTCATTCCGGCGGCGATAGAGCGTCTTGAAAGCCGACATTCAGCGAAACCAGCGGTCCTGGACGTGGCGATCGAAACAGAGCGCATCGGTGCACACAGCACGGCGGTTAGGTGGTATGATGCCCGTCTGGTCAGCCTTTCCAGGGATAAGCATGGAACGCCGTTTGGCCGCGATCCTGGCAGTGGATGTAGTCGGTTTTAGCCGCCTGATGGAGGTCGACGAAGCCGGCACGCTGGCTGCCCTCAAGATCCGCCGCAAGGAAGTGCTGAGGCCTCTGGTTGCCAAGCATCGCGGACGCATCTTCAAGGTCGCCGGCGATGGCGTGCTGGTGGAGTTCGCCAGCGCTGTCAACGCCGTGCAATGCGCGATCGAGCTCCAGGCGGGCATGGCCGCCGCAAACAGCGATCAGCCTGAGGAGCGGCTGATCGTGCTGCGCATCGGCGTCAATCTGGGTGACGTCATTGTCGAAGGCAGTGATCTCTATGGCGACGGCGTCAACATCGCCGCGAGGCTCGAAAGCATCGCCGAACCGGGTTCGATCCTGGTCTCCGGGACCGCGCATGACCACATCAGGAACAAAGTCCAAGTAGACTTCGACGATCTCGGTACGCAGACCCTGAAGAACATTGCCGAGCCGGTTCGGATCTATCGGGTCGCCGGAACACCGGCTGTTGCGGTCGTGACGCCCAGAGTCACAGCCGAGAAGCCTGCCATCGCCGTCTTGCCGTTTGTGAACATGAGCAGTGATCCCGAGCAGGAGTACTTCGCGGACGGCATGACCGAAGACATCATCACGGAACTCTCGCGCTTCAAGAGCCTCTTGGTCATCGCGCGCAATTCCTCATTTTACTACAAAGGGCGGTCGCCGAGGATCCAGGACGTCGGGCGCGAACTCGGCGTGCGCTGGATCGTCGAAGGCAGCGTGCGCAAGGCCGGGAACTGGGTACGCATAACGGCCCAGCTCATCGACGCCGCGACTGGGGCGCACGTGTGGGCGGAACGCTATGACCGCACGCTCGACGCCATTTTCGAGGTCCAAGACGAGGTCGTGCAAGCAATCGTCGGTACAATACCGGGGCATCTTGGTCGAATCGCAGTCGAGCACGCGCGCCGGAGGCCGCCGGCGAACCTCACGGCCTTCGACCATTTGCTGCGGGGACGTTGGGCTCTGTTTCACTCCACTGATGGCCTGCAAAGTGCCCTGGTTCATCTGGAGAAAGCGATCGAGGCCGATCCGAACTATGCGGCCGCGCACGCGCAGATCGCCACCGCCTTTGCCTATGGCATCTATGCGTTGGGCCTTGAACCGAAGATTGCGATGGAGCGCGCGTGCCATCATGCGGCGCGCGCAGTGGCGCTCGACGGCGGCGATACCGAAGTCAATGCGGCTGCCGCTTCCGCCTATATCACGAGCGGCATGCATGAGCTTGCCGATCTTCACTCCGCGCGTGCAACGGCGAGCAATCCGAATGATGCATTGGCCCTCTTCAGCCGCGGATTTGTTCTCGCCCATCTGGGTCGACCGTCCGAGGCGATCGAAATCTTCTCTCAAATGCAGAGGATCGACCCTTTGGCGCCGGATGATGCCAGATCGGAGGTGCTGTGCGACTGCCACTTCATGTTGGGAGAGTACGAGACAGTAATTGGGATCCTCAGGCACAGGCACGATGTGCCGGCCTATATGCGCCTGATCGAAGCTGCAGCCTACGCACAGCTGGGTCGCATCGAGGAGTCGAAAGCGGCTGTGGCGGCTTTCCATCGAAGTCCAGCCCCCAAGCCGGACCCAAAGACGATGATTGCTTCGCAGATGCGCATGATCGCTCATCAAGAAGACCGCGAACGCTGGCTTGAGGGCTACCGCAAGGCAGGCCTGCCCGTATGACGCCGTCTCGCAGTCCTGACCCCGACGCGGCCCGTCGAACCGAGTGCGCTGTAGGAACAGCCAAGACATCCGCGCTCGCGGAAAAGGACTGTCGGCGCTGACGGGATTGGCGTAAACTACGGTCTTTGGGGTGCAATCCATGCACCATATCATCACCGTAGCTCGTATCATCACCGTAGCCATTGTCGCGCTCGCGGCCGCCGCGCTTAGCTGTCCTGCGCGGGCGGAGGTGCTGATTGGGGTCGCAGGCCCGATGACCGGAAAGCTCGAATGGACTGGCACGCAGTTGAAGCGCGGCGCAGAGGTGGCTGTGGCCGACATCAATGCGGCGGGAGGTGTCCTCGGCGAGCAGGTGCGGCTCATCACGGTCGACGACTTCTGCGATCCCGAGCAAGCGGTGGCTGCTGCCCAAAAGCTGGTGGCTGACGGTGTAGTGTTCGTCGTCGGGCACTACTGCTCTGGAGCCTCGATTCCGGCATCGGAGGTTTACGAGGCGGCGGGAATTCTGCAGATTTCGCCGTCCTCGACCAATCCGCTGCTGACCGAGCAGGGCCGCGCCAACGTTTTCCGGGTCTGCAGTCGCGACGATGCGCAAGGCTTCGAAGCCGGCAACTTCCTGGCCGATCATTGGGGCGGCAAGAAGATCGCGATCCTCCACGACAATACGACCTACGGGAAAGGTCTCGCCGATGAAACCAGGAAGCAGCTGAACAAGCGCGGCACGACCGAATCGATCTATGAAGCCTACGCTCCCGGGAAAGACGATTACTCGGCCGAGATCGCCTCGCTGCAGACGGCGGATATCGCCGTGCTCTATCTGGGCGGGTATCATACCGAGGCCGCGCTCATGGTTCGCGCGGCGCGCGACCGGGGCTACCCGGTTCAACTGATCTCGGGCGATGATACGGCGACCGAGGCATTCGGGCTCATTGCCGGCTCTGCCGCCGAGGGCACGCTCTTCACCTTTGTCCCCGACCCGCGCCGAAATTCCGAAGCTGCTGATGTCGTCGAACGGTTCCGCGCCGAGAACTTCGAGCCTGATTCCTGGACGCTGCACAGCTACGGAGCCGCCCAGACCTGGGCGCAGGCGGTCGAGAAGGCGGGCTCGCTGGAACCGCAGGCCGTGATCGCGTCGCTGCGCAACAATCAATTCGACACTGTGTTGGGCCGTATCGACTTTGACGACAAGGGCGATCTCACGACCCAAAGCTGGGTTTGGTACGTCTGGCGGAGTGGAGAGTACGTGCCGGTCGAGTGAGAATCCGCCGGCGCGCTGCTCGAGGGCATCTGATGCAGGGCAATTCAGCGCGATCGTTGAGATCAAGCGTCGCTGCAATGCTTGAACGCCTGGGCATACGCGGCCGCCTGTTGCTGGCCTTTTTCGGTATCAGCGCCTTCGCGGTGCTCGCGACAGCAGCAGCTCTTTTTGCCTTCCTAGAAGTAGGAGAGGTCGTCGACCGGATCACCAGGGATCGGGTGCCGTCGGCGCTCGCGTCCCTCCAGCTGTCGCGCCAGGCCGAGCGGGTCGCCGCCAGTGCGCCCGCCGTGCTGACTACGACCAGCAAGGCTCAGCACAACGAGGTATCGGCTGCGATCGGGGTCGAGATGACGCGCCTCGAGGAACTGCTTGCCGCTTTCAAAGGCGCCAGGCTTAGCACGGCGGTGGTGGCTGAGATCGAGGCCGCGGTGCTTGGTCTGCGGCACAATCTGAACGCTCTCGACGACCTTGTCGCCGCACGTCTCACCGTGGTCGCGCGCAAGGAAGAACTGTTACGCCGCCTGTCGGCTACGACAAGTGCAAGCCAGCGCCTTGTGGCGCCCGGTATCCTAGTGATGAACTCCAAGCTTCAGCAATGGCGGACGGTCACGGCCGACACGTCGCTAGCGTCGGATCAAGGCGCTGCGGCGACGGTCGACCTGGTCGAGGCGATTGCGGCCTACATCCCGCAGCAGAAGGCGCAGGACGAGATCTCGCAGGTCAATGACGCACTGGTGAGGACGGCGGACGCGCCGACACCAGGCGATCTTGCGTTGCTGCTGTTCCCGCTGCGCCGGTCGCTCGCCGCGCTCGAAACGATTTCCACCGAGATCGACGAGAGGCTGCGGGTCCGGTTCCGACAGCTGGTGGACGAGTTGAAGGTGCTGATTGATGGTGAGAACAGTGTCCCGAAGGCGCGACAGGACGAGCTCGCCGTCCTGGCGCAGGGCGAAGAGCTTCTGGCCGAAAACAATCAGTTGTCGCGCACTCTTACCTCTGCCGTCGATCGCCTGGTCGCCAAGGCAGACCACGAGATCACCGCGTCCGGTCTCGAAGCCGCGGTCGTCCAGCGCTACGGGACCGGGGTTGTCCTTGGTTCCGCCTTTCTCAGCCTCTTGAGCTCGGTTCTGATCGCTTGGCTCTATGTCGACCGCAGCCTTCTCGCCCGTCTGGGAAGCGTTAGCCAGGGCATGCTCGCGATCGCCGGCGGCAATCTTCGGACGCCGCTGCCTGAGGCGGGCCGCGATGAAATCGGCCGCATGGCCGAGGCGCTCAGGCTCTTCCGGGACACCGCGGTCGAGGTGAAGGAAAAGAACCTGCGCGAGGTCGCCGAGGCCCGCCAGCGACTCATCGATGCCATCGAGAGCATCTCCGAGGGATTCGCTCTCTACGACGGGGAGGACCGGCTGGTCCTAAGCAACAGCCGCTACCGAGAACTGCTTTACAGCGACCTTGCGATCGAACTGACGCCCGGCACGACATTCGAGCACATCATTCGTCGATCAGCTGAGCGCGGCTATATTAGGGATGCCGAGGGGCGGTTCGAGGAATGGGTCGCAGAGCGGCTCTCCCGGCATCGTAACCCTGCCGAACCGTGGGTGCAGCAGCGAGGCGACGGGCGGTGGGTCCTGATAAGCGAGCGGCGGATCACCGGCGGCGGTACGGTCGCGGTTTACTCTGATATCACCGAGCTGAAGCAACGGGAGGAGAACCTAGCCGAGAAATCCGCGGCCCTCGAGGCGCTTTCCAGCAAACTGGCGAAGTATTTAGCACCCCAAGTGTACAACTCGATATTCACGGGCCGCCAGGACGTCAGGATCGCCAGCCAGCGGAAGAAGCTGACGATATGCTTCACGGATATCGCCGGCTTTACCGAGACCACCGACAAGATGGAGTCGGAAGACCTCACCCAGCTTCTCAATCACTATCTGACGGAGATGTCGAAAATCGCCTTGGATCACGGCGCGACGATCGACAAGTATGTCGGCGACGCGATCCTGATGTTTTTCGGCGACCCGGAGACTCGCGGCGTCAAGGAGGACGCGCTCGCCTGCGTTGAAATGGCTCTCGCCATGCAGAAGCGGATGAGCGAACTCGCCGAAATCTGGCGCGACATCGGCATAGAAACGCCACTGCGCTGCCGCATCGGCATCCACACCGACTATTGCACTGTCGGCAACTTCGGCAGCGAGGACCGGATGGACTACACGATAATCGGCGGCGCCGTGAATCTCGCCTCACGTCTTGAGCAGGAGGCGCAGCCAGGGACCGTGCTCATTTCCTATGAAACGTATGCGCAAGTGAAGGACACAATTGACTGCGACGAGCTGGGACGCATCCACGTCAAAGGGATCGCCTACCCCGTCGCCACTTATCGCGTCATCGATGTGAAGGCCAATCTTGTCGCTGCCTGTCGCGCCGTTCGAACCGAATTGCCGCATCTCAGACTGGAAGCTGAGCCCGAGCTGATGTCTGCTGACGAGCGTGACCAAGCCGCAACTGCGCTTCGAGACGTGCTCGATAGACTTTGTCACAAGCCTGTGTCGGAGGGATAGTCTTCTCCTACAGCGCTCACCTCGTCGATCAACCACAGCTGACCGCGCCCCAATCTCGTTCGATCCGAAATGATCCTGACGCGAACTGACAGCGTTGGGCACCCTGCGCTGAGCTGATCGTTCAGCTAGTGAGCAAGTTGCTTGTAGGAAAAGAGCCAAAGCCTCGCTCCTTGTTTGCGCTTGGAAGGCGGGCGCCTGTCGATTTGAGTTGTGTTTGACACGGGGGCGCTATGGCAATAGCGTGTAACTGGTATCAAAGGTATGCCAAGTGATTGGTGTTCAGATCAAGCAGCGGAAGCTTTCGGACGAGGTTGCAGAGCACCTCGAGCGGATGATCCGCAAGGGAGAACTGGCCGAAGCCGAGCGGCTGCCGTCGGAACGGGAACTCATGCGGCAGTTCGGGGTCGGGCGGCCCTCAATTCGTGAGGCGCTGCTGCATCTGAGAAAGATGGGCCTTGTCGAGGTGAGATCCGGCGAGCGTGCCCGCGTCACCCGCCCCACACCCCAATTCGTAATCGACGCCCTTTCAGGGCCGGCGCGACACATGATTTCGGCCCCGGGCGGGGTTCAGGACTTCCAGAGCGCACGTTTGTTTTTCGAGGTCGGGCTTGCCCGCAACGCCGCTGTGAATGCCACGCCAGAGGACATTGAAAGCCTCAGGGCGGCGCTGGAGATGAACCGGCAGTCGATCGGCGACCTCACGCGCTTCGAACGCACTGACGTGGACTTCCATTACGTGCTGGCGGTGATCACCCGAAATCGAATCTTCACAGCTATCCATGCGGCGTTGGCCGAATGGCTGCTCGAACAGCGGCGAACGACTTTGGCCGAAGGTGAAGACCGCAAGGCCTACGAAGCCCATCGCGACATCTTCGAGGCGATCGCGGCGCGCGATCCGGACCGGGCCGAAGCGGCGATGCGCAGGCATTTGGACTATGTGTCGAGGCGCTATCTGGAAATCGCGAGGCCCATGTGATGACCAGCTTCGTCGTCTGGGTCGATTTCCGCCTCAAGCCGGGCGCCCGAAACAGCTTCCGAAAGCTCGTCGACGCCAATGCGACTGCGTCGGTGCGCAACGAGGTCGGCTGCCGCCGCTTTGACGTGACGGAGGCGCGCGGCGAACCGGACCGGGTCGTGCTCTACGAGATTTACGACAGCGAGGCCGCCTTCGACGAACACTGCCGGACGGCTCATTTCGATGAATTCAACACGCACAGCGCGCCGCTCGTCGACACCAAGTCGGTGACGATCTGCGACCTCGTTCTCGAGGCTACGCCTTGAAAAAAGCATAGCCGGATTGCGCTCTTCGGGGCGAAGGGGAGGAAATGCATGTCAGAGCCTAGTCTCAAGGGGTTGGCTGCGCACCGACGGGTCAAGCTCGGCACACTCGTCGCCGAATTCGCGACGCCGGGAATCGGGCACATTCTGAAATCCGCCGGCTGCGACTTCGTCTTCTTCGATATGGAGCATTCGGGCTTCAGCCTGGAAACGGTGAAGAGCGCGATCCGCTATTTCGAGGCGGCCGACCTGCCGGTTATGGTGCGTGTGCCGTCGCAGGACTATCATTTCCTCGCCCGCGCCATGGACATGGGGGCTGAAGGCCTGATTGCGCCGATGGTGAGTACGGTCGAACAGGCGCAGCACATCATCAATTCGATGAAGTACCATCCTGCTGGCGCTCGCGGCGTAGCGCTACAGATCGCGCATGACCGCTACCGTCCGGGCTCGGTCGCAGATAAATTCGAAACGGCCAACCAGCGCTCGGTGTTCATCTGCCTGATCGAGACCGCCGACGGCGTCAACAACATCGATGGCATCGCGGGACTGGACGGGGTCGACTGCCTGTGGGTCGGACATTTCGATCTTTCGGTCTCACTCGGCGTTCCCGGCGACTTCGCCCATCCCACCTTCACCACGGCGATGGACAAGATCGTTGACGCCGCCAAGAAGCACAACAAATCGCTTGGACGCCTGGTACCGAGCGTCCAGCAGGGTCACGACTTCTATGCGAAAGGCTTCGATTTCATCTGTTATTCGGGTGACGTCTGGGTCCTGCACGATGCGATGGCCGACGCGGTCTCGAAGATCCGGGCCGGGTGCGAGTGAGGCGGAGGGGACGATGGCCAACGCAATGTTCAGGGTGGCGCTATCCGGTGATTTCCGCAAGCCGGACGGCGCGCCGACCTATCCCGACTTCGACCTGGAGCCGCTGCGCAATGCGCCCGGCATCGAGATGGCGTTCCTGGAACCGAACAATCCGCTGCGCGGCGATCAGCTTGAGGATTTCGATGCATTGATCCTGCTCAGCCATCGCTTCGACGCGACCAGTGTCCCTAAGAGCGGCCGCCTGGCTGTCGTTGCCCGTTTCGGAGTCGGCTACGATACCGTCGACGTCGAGACCTGCACCGCCGCCGGCATCGCCCTGGTCATCACGCCCGATGGGGTGCGGCGGCCGGTCGCCGTATCCGTCATCACCTTCATGTTGGCACTGACCGGCAAACTGCTCACCAAGGACGCGCTGACCCGCAAGGGGCCTGCCGGGTTCAATCAGCGTTCGGAACATATGGGCGTTGGTCTCGTCGGGCGTACGTTGGGGTCGCTCGGCATCGGCAATATAGGCGCCGAGGTCTTTCGCCTGGCCAAGCCCTTCGACATGAAATTCGTCGCCCATGACCCTTTCGCCGACAGCAAGGTCGCTGCCGATCTGGGTATCGAACTGGTCGGGCTGGAGGATCTGTTCCGCCGCGCCGATGTGCTGTCGGTTAGCTGTCCGCTAACGCCTCAGACCCACCATATCGTCAATGCCGAGCGCCTCGCCCTGATGAAGCCGACAGCTTACCTGATCAACACCGCGCGCGGTCCGATCGTCGACCAGGAGGCGCTGACGAAAGTGCTGCAGGAGCGCCGCATCGCCGGCGCGGGGCTCGACGTGCTGGAGCAGGAGCCGCCGGATGCCGACGACCCGATCCTCAAGCTCGACAACGTTATCCTGACGCCGCACGCGCTCTGCTGGACCGACCAGTGTTTTGCCGGAAACGGTGCTGCGGACGTCAAGGCGGTCATCGAGGTGCAGCACGGCCGCCAGCCGCGCGGCGTGGTCAATCGCGAGGTGCTGTCAAGCGAGGCATGGAAGAGACGGCTGGCCGGTTTCGCCGCCCGCTTCGGGACATAGGAGTACGAGCATTCGGCGCGCCGCCGCGCCTTCGCGGCGGCTTCACGAGAGGAATGCTCGACCGCCGCGCCCGCGGACGAGCGAAGGCAAACGAAAATGGGAGGACCAAGCACTATGAACGATCATGAAAAACGTGACTTTCAGGCAGGCCTCGAAGCAGAGGTCGACGCCTTTATGCGCGGCGAAACCACCCGCCGAACCTTCATAACCCGCTTCGGCCAGATGACCGGCATGCTGGCGGCGTCCGGACCGATCCTCGCCATGATGACGGATTGGGCGCTGGCGCAGCAGAAGCTCGAACTGGCAGACGCCGCTTCACCGCTCGGCCAGGCGCAGGCGGCGGCCATGGTTCCGCCTTCCGCGCCGTCGAGGCGGCGAAGGCGCATTCGGGCGTCACGCTGAACATGACCTACGAGGCAGGCCTGCAGGCTCTCGACCCGCGCAATTTCAGTGGACCGATGTGGGAGCAGCTTACGGGCATGAAGTCGAACGTGGTCGAACTGTCGAACCCGGACCAGTACTCCAAGGCCGTTGCCGAGCACATTGCCGGCTCAGGCGCCTACGACGTCCTCGACATCTCGCCCGCCTGGACGCCGTCGCTAGCCGATGGCGGCGTCATCGCGCCCCTCGACGATTACATCGCCAAATACATGAACCCGGCCGACCTCGAGGACTATCATCCGCTTTACAAGGCGCTGCCGACCTACAAGGGCAAGATCTGGGGCTTCTTCGACGACGGCGACATGTTCGCTCTCTACTACCGGAAGGACATCTTCGAGGATCCGAAGATGGTGGAAGCCTACCAGGCCAAGTTCAACGCCAAGCTGGCGCCGCCGAAGACCTGGGAGGAATACGCCCAGATCGCCCAGTTCATCACCGACCAGATGGCGCCGAACGTTTATGGCGCAGGCCATTTCCGCAAGGCGGGCAGTCCCGGCAACCAGTTCGACTTTCTGCAGCAGTACCGCGCCAACGGTGGAAAACTGTTCGGCGACGACATGAAGGCCGGCTTGGCTTCGGATGCCGGCGTCAAGACGCTGCAGAACATGATTGCAGCCAATGCGGCGTCGATTCCCGGCAACAATGAACTCGACGCCGTCTCGCTGTGGGCGGCGTTCCTGACCGGCAAGGTAGCGATGATCTACTCCTGGCCGCCGTCTGGCCGCATGGCCGCGAACTATTCGCAGTCGGCCACCGCGATCAACTTCATCCCGCAATCACAGATCGCCGGCAAGGTCGGCTACGCGGTCGTGCCCGGCAATCCTGAACATGCGACCGGCTACAATAAGGCGCTGTCGGCGGATTCGGCGAACCCCGAAGCGGCCTACCTGTTCATGCAATGGGCCTGCTCGCCGCCGGTCTCGCTTGCGCGCTGCATGCTGCCCTACGCCCTGCGCGATCCCTACCGCATCTCCCACTTCAAATCCGAGCTTTACGGCGCGCTGTTCCCGAGCGCCAAGGAGTATCTGAGCAATCTTAACAACTCGGCCAATGTCGGCCTCCTCGACCCGATCATGCCAGGCGCGCAGGACTATTTCCTGAGCATCGACCGCATGTGCACGGCGGTGTGGGCCGGTGCGGATTCGAAGGCCTCGCTAGAAACAGCGGCGGCCGAGTGGAATGAGACGACCGACCGGCTCGGCGTCGATTCGCAGAAGGCATTCTACACCGAGTTCCTGAAACTGCCGGGCGCTACCGCCGACAACACGGTGGAGAAGCTCGGCATGGCGGTCACCCTCTGATCTCGGCTTGCATCAGGGACGCCGGCCGGCATTCTTGACCAAAAATCGATGTTGCGGGCGCTTGGTCCGCAACACCTCGTCGCAACCGCCGGGCAGGTTTTGGGATGTAGTCGATGCAGCATACCGCAACCATCAGTCGCTTGAAGGCCGCTGGCGCCCCGCCACGACTGTCGGGCTTCGCACAATGGGCGGACCGCCACTTCAAATGGCTGCTGGTGGCGCCTGCGGTACTGCTGATCCTGGCGCTGTCGGTCTATCCGCTGCTGTTCTCGCTGGTCGTGTCTTTCATCAACTATGATTTCCAGGTGCCGGGCCACGCCTTTGTCGGATTGAAGAATTTCGAGCGCGTCGTGTTCGATCCCGTCGCGCGCTGGTCGCTGTTGCTGACAGCGTGGCTGTCGGGGATTAGCGTCGCTATCGAATTCGTTCTCGGCCTTCTGGTGGCGCTGACCATGGTTCGCAGCTTTCCGGGCCGCGGCGTGATCATGTCGATCCTGATCGTGCCGCTGTTCATCAGTCCGGTCATCGTCGGCCAGGCCTGGACGCTGCTGCTGCAGCGGCCTTTCGGGCCGACCAACTACATTTTGACGCAACTTCTGGGGCAGGAGGTGACAATCGGCTGGATGACCGAATCGCCATGGCTTTATGTTTCGCTGATTGTCGCCGATGTTTGGCAGTGGACACCGTTCATGTTCGTCATCCTGCTCGCCGGGCTTACCGCCATTCCCCCGAACCTTTACGAGGCGGCGGAACTCGACGGGGTCAATGCCTGGCAAGCGTTCTGGGCGATAACCCTGCCGCATCTCGCGCCAATGATGCTGCTGGCGCTGACCTTTCGGCTGCTCGATGCAATCCGCATGTTCGATACTATTTTCATCATGACCGGCGGCGGGCCGGGCACGCGGACCTACACCGCCTCCTACTATCTCTACACCGTCGGCTTCACCCAGTTCCACCTGTCGCAGGCGACCGCCGGAAGCTGGTTGTTCCTGGTCTTCACCGCGCTCGTGGTGATGCTGCTGGTGCGACGGCTTTTGAAGACGGAGCCAGTCTGATGGCGGCCGTCGCGCCTGTCCGTCGCCCGAAACGCCGGTCGATACCGGTCGGCCGCATCCTGCTGCTCGGCTTCTTCCTGGTCTTCGTGTTGTGGCCGCTCTACTGGATGTTCAACACCTCGATCAAGCCGAGCGACGACTATCTCACCGTGCCGCCGGTGTGGTTCCCAACCGCACCCACCCTTGTCCACTATGAAGCTGCGCTGTTCGCCTATCGCGGCCTCGACGGGCTGATCAACAGCCTGATCATCTCGCTGTCGGCAACGGTGCTCTCGGCCCTGTTCGGCACGCTGATGGCCTACAGCCTGGCGCGCTACAACACCGGCGGCCAGCATCTGTCGTTCTGGGTGCTGTCGCAGCGCTTCCTGCCGCCCATCGGCATCGTGCTGCCGGTATTCCTGATCTACCGCGGCGTTGGCCTCTATGACACGCATATCGGCCTGATCATCGCCTATACGGTGTTCACGCTGCCGGTGTCGGTATGGATGATGTTCGCCTATTTCCGCGGCATGCCGAAATCGATGGAGGAGGCGGCCCTTGTCGACGGCTGCACGCGCTGGGAGGCGTTCTGGCGCGTCGCCGTGCCGCTCGCCGCGCCCGGCATCGTCGCGGCGGCCGTCTTCGCCTTCATCGCCTGCTGGACGGAGTTCTTCTTCGCGCTGATTCTGACCAGCCGCACTGCTTTCACGCTGCCAACGGTGTTTCGCGCCTTCATCGGTTTCCAGGGTGCGCAATATGGCGAGGCGGCAGCCCTGGCCATCGTCTCCCTCGTGCCGTCGATCGCGCTGGGAGTCCTTGCCCAACGACATCTCGTGCGCGGGCTCACGCTCGGCGCTGTTCGCGGATAGAAAGGGTCGGCATGGCCGAAGTCAGGATCACCGGCTTGCACAAGCGCTACGGCGCCTTCCATGCCGTGCGCGGCATAGACCTGGATATTCGCGACGGCGAGTTCACCGTACTGGTCGGCCCGTCCGGCTGTGGCAAGAGTACGCTCTTGAGGACCATCGCAGGGCTGGAGGAGAGTTCGGAAGGCACCATCGAGATCGGCGGCGAAGTGGTCAACGATTTCCGACCGCGCGACCGTGACGTGGCGATGGTGTTCCAGGACTATGCGCTTTATCCCCACATGAACGTGGCGAAAAACATTGGCTTCGGCCTGAAGGCGCGAAAAATGCCGAAATCGGAGGTGGAGGCGCGCGTCGCCGAGGCGGCGCGCATGCTTGGCATCACCCCGCTGCTCGGGCGCTTTCCGCGCCAATTGTCCGGCGGGCAGCGCCAGCGCGTCGCCATCGGCCGCGCCATCGTCCGCAGCCCGCGCATTTTCCTGTTCGACGAGCCGCTGTCCAACCTCGACGCGCAGCTTCGCGACGAGATGCGCGGCGAGATCAAGCGTCTTCACCAGGACATTGCCACAACGATGATCTACGTCACCCATGACCAGATCGAGGCGATGACTCTGGCTGACCGCATCGTGCTGATGCGCGACGGAGTGATCGAGCAGCAGGGCGCGCCGCTCGACCTGTTTGAGCGCCCCGCCTCCACCTTCGTCGCTGGCTTTCTCGGTTCGCCGCGCATGAGCTTTCTGCCGGGCACGCTGAAGTTGGACGGCGGCGCTGCCGCCATCCGGCTCTCCGAGGCGCTGCTTCCGGTCGCCCCCGGCCGGAGCCTGAATGGCGCCATTGACGGACAGGCGGTGCTGCTTGGACTGCGGCCAGAACATCTGACGCGCGCTCATGCTGCGACACCTGCGCTGGGCACGTTTCGCTACGACGCAACGATCGACCTGCTGCAGCCGACCGGCTCGCGCAGCTATGCGACCTTCCGCCTGGCCGGCGCACCGGTGATGGCGGAACTGCAGGCGCACGACGTCAGTCGTCCCGGCGAGAGGCTGCCGATCGACATCAACATGAACCGAGCCTCGATTTTCGACGCCAAGACCGAGAGAGCGATTTGACCACGGCAGCATCTCAAGCAATCCGCCTATGTGGGACCGAACAGGTCGATCCGCAGTTGCGGACACTGCGCGCGGGACCCTTGTCGGTCGAGTTTGACAATGGGGCGATACGCTATGTGCGTATCGGCGGGGTCGAGGTTCTGCGCGGGATCTCATTTCTCGTACGGGACGAGAACTGGGGAACCGAGACGCCGGTTCTCGATGACCTCCAGATCGATGAAAAGCCGGATGCGTTCAGCGTCGCCTACCGTGGAACATGCGCCGGAGCGTGCGGTCGGCTGATCTACCAGGCGCGGATCGCAGGCGGGAGCGACGGTGCGCTGTCGTTTGTGGTGGAGGCAGAGCCCGAAACTGACGTATTGACCAACAGAACCGGCTTCGTCGTGCTGCATCCGATTGAGGGTTTGGCCGGCAAGCCGGTAAAGGTGCTGCACGAGGACGGTCGCGAAAACCTCTCGCTTTTTCCGGACTACATCGATCCTAGATGTCCCTTCACCGACATTCGCGCGCTTTCGCACGAGATCATGCCTGGAATCTGGGCCACTTGCACCATGGAAGGTGACGCCTTTGAGATGGAGGATCAGCGCAATTGGTCCGACGCCTCCTACAAAACCTATGTCCGTCCCCTGCGTCGCCCGTGGCCCTACAGATTGCCGAAAGGCGAGAAATTCACGCAGGCCGTCCGACTGCAGCTGTTGGGAACGCTCCCTGCCGCGTCTTCCAAAAAGCCCAATCCATCCATCAACCTGACGATCGGCAGAGCCATCGGTCGCGTGCCCCGTATTGGCGTCGGCGTCGCTGCCGACGAGGCGAAGCACGCGCTTGACGTCCCCGAGATCATTCGACGATTGGCTCCACAGTGGATGGTCTGCCAAGTCGATCTCCGGTTCGAGCACGGCCAGGATGAACTTGAACATTACGCCGCCCTGGCACAGTTGACCGGCGCTGGCGTCGTACTTGAGATCATCACCAAGGGCACGCTCGATCCGTTCGGCGAATTGGCGCCTCTCGCGGATGCCGTCCAAAGCCTTCGCCTCAATCCAGAAGCTGTCTGCGTCTTTCCGGCGCAGGACATGAAGTCGGTGCAGCCGGGAGCACCGTGGCCGGCGATGCCCACCTTCGAGCAAAACCACGCCGCCGCCCGCCGGGCTTTCCCCGGGGTGCCGCTGGGCGGCGGCATGGCCGCATACTTCACCGAGCTAAACCGCAAGCGTCCGCCGACCGGCGCGCTCGACTACGCAACCTTCACCACCTGTCCAAACGTGCACGCAGCGGATGACGTCTCGGTGATGGAGACGCTTCAGGCTATCCCCCATCTGATCCGCTCTACCCGTGCTTTCATGGGCGACCTCTTGCCCCTGCGTATAGGTCCCAGTCAGCTCGGCTGCCGCGAGAACCCCTACGGCAAGTCCACTGCGCCGAATGAAGCGAACGGTCGCGTCTGTCTGAGCCGCATCGATCCTCGGCAGCGCGGCCTGTTCAATGCGGCTTGGACAGTCGGTTATTTCGCGGGCTGCGCGCGCGAGGGAATCGAGGCTGTCGCATTCGGCGACTTCACCGGCCCGTTCGGATATGTCTACAGGAAGGCCGATTTCGTGCAGCCGTGGTTTGACGAACAGGATGGCCGAATGGTGTATCCCGCTTTCCATGTCATGGCAGGCCTCTCAAAACTCAGCGGGGCCACCCTGCTGTCGGTGGGAACTTCCGGAGCTGACAGCATCGCGGCGATCGCGGCCGAAAAAGACGGGCGCACGGCGCTGTGGCTCTCGAATCTCACTGCCAAAAAGCAATCAGTGCAGCTTTCGGATACGCCGATCAGCGCCCGCATTGCTCTTCTTGCTGCCGACCAGTTCGAGCGGGCGGCAGCCGATCCGAACTTCATGGAAAGTCCCGGAAGACGGTTGGATGACCAATTCATCTCTCTTGACGCCTACGCCGTGGCGCGAGTCGATCTCCACCGTTCGTCTTCGACATAGCCCGGTGGACGGTAGATTGGTTGATGTAGCGGAGAACAGAGTCAACGTCCGCTCTGGCGTTCAGTGTCGGATGCCCGCTATGGCGCTCTTTGCCAGCTCCGCGGGAGCACCCGTCGCGCAGCGCCACGCGGTTCAACATGCCGAGGGGATCACCTGCTTCCAGCGCACCCGCCGCGGTTTTGATCGGCGCCCGGAATAGCGTCACACTTGTTACTCCCACTGGTCGTTTTCCGGTGCCAAACTATTTCAGGCCCAATAACGAATGACGAGCAGCGAATGAGCCGCGCTTCAGCGACGAGGCGCGCGCCCAGATCAGGAGGAAGCCATGACTTCAGCAGCCGAGAACGGACGGAAGAGGCGACAGACTGCGATGCGCACACCACCGGTGGTGTCGCCGCAGGAGTGGGAAGCGGCCCACGAGCAGCTGCTCGTGAAGGAAAAGGCCCAGACCCGCGCCCGTGACGCGCTGGCCGCCGAGCGGCGGCGGATGCCCTGGATGGCCGTGGAGAAGAACTATGCGTTCGAGGGGCCTGACGGGAAGGTGAGCCTGCTCGACCTGTTCGACGGTCGGCGTCAGCTGATCGTCTACCGCGCCTTCTTCGAGCCGGGAGTGTTCGGCTGGCCCGACCATGCCTGCCGCGGCTGCTCCATGGTGGCCGACCAGGTCGCCCATGTCGCCCACCTGAACGCCCGTGACACCACGCTTGTCTTCGTCTCGCGTGCGCCGCAGGCTGATATCGCGCGGCTGAAGGCGCGGATGGGCTGGGAGATACCGTGGTTCACGCTCACCGACAGCTTCGACGCCGACTTCGGCGTCGACGAGTGGCACGGCCACAACGTGTTCATCCGCGACGGCGACCGCGTGTTCCGCACCTATTTCATCAACAACCGCGGCGACGAGCAGATGGGCGGCACCTGGAACTATCTCGACATCACGCCGCTTGGCCGGCAGGAGGTCTGGGAGGACTCGCCCGAGGGCTATCCCCAGACCCCGGCCTACAAATGGTGGAACTGGCACGACAGCTACGCCGCGGATTCGGCAGCCGACAAGAAGTGGGCCGAGGTGTCGGAGGCCGGAGAGGCGGCGTTCCGGGAGGCGAGCACGAAGCAATGAGCCGGGCCTGATCCGGTGGGTCGACGGGCGGTCGGCTGGCCGGATATCCGGACCCGAGACATTGCCGCGGGACCATTGCTGATGGAAGCGCGGCGACGTCGGCTGGCGGCAGCCGCTCCGCCGCTGTTCATGCCGACTTGACGATCGACAATGTGCGTTTGTAGGTGGCCGGTCTTGTCCGGAAATTCGCGGCGGGAGCAGGTCGGCCGACGTGAAAGCCCTGGATTTTATCGATGTCAAGCTCGCGGATAAGAGCCAGCTGCTCGTCGGTTTCCACCCCCTCGATCAGGATCTTATGGCCGCGATTTCGCACCAGGGCAATAATGTCCTGCAGCATCGCCTTGCCCCTTGCGGTGTCGCAGTCGTGCAGAAACGAGCGGTCGATCTTCACCGTATCGAAATCGATGAGACGAAGCCATGAGAGGCCCGCAAAGCCCGTCCCGAAGTCGTCAAGCCATACCCTGACCCCCAGCAGCTTCAGATCGCTGATGCAGCGCAGAATGTCGGAGTGCATCTCCATCTCCAGCCCTTCGGTGATTTCGAGGGCCAGCCGGCTGCCGGCGACGCCAGTCTCGCTCAAAATCGTCGCAACCGAAGCTGCGAAGCCGGGCGTCTTGAGCTGAATTGGAGAGACGTTGACGCTGACGACACGGACGTGATCGTCCGCCAGGAGCTCAGTGCACACTGTCCTTATGGCCCAGCGCCCGAGTTCGAGGACCGCGCCGGTTCGTTCCGCAACAGGAATGAACAGGCTCGGCGGAACCGATGTCCCGTCGAGCATTTTGAGGCGCATCAGAGCCTCGACGGCTTCAACCCGGCCAGACGCCACATTCTGGATCGGCTGATAGACGAGTGAAACGAGATCCTGGCCGATCGCGATCTTCAGCAAAGCCGCGATATTCTCGCTCACGTCGCTGCTCTGGGGATCGTTTGGATCGAACAGCCAAGTACAATTGCGACCGCCTGCCTTTGCCAGATAGAGCGCACGATCGGCCTCGTGGATGATCTTCTCCAGCTTGGCGCCAGTCTGCGCCCTGGTGAAGGCAGCGCCAACGCTCACCGTCACCACCGAGGTGCCGTCCCTGCGCTGCTGGTGGGGAAGCGCGAGGTTCTCCACCGTGCTTCGAATGGCTTCCGCAAGACCTGCGACCTGTTCTCTTTTCTCCATGCGAGCCAGGACAATGAATTCTTCGCCGCCGTAGCGGCCGATTGAGCCATTGTGCTGCTTGATCATTTCGGCAAGGGCATTGGCGACAAGTATCAGGCAGCGGTCGCCTTCCTGATGTCCGTAATAGTCGTTGAACCTTTTGAAGAAGTCCACGTCGATGAGGATCGCCACAAAACCGCTGCCATGCCTTTGCCAGTCGCTCCAGTAGTCGCGCAGCTTCTCGTCAATCGCCCGCCGGTTCTCCAGACCGGTAAGCGGATCGGTTCTCGACAGGTTCAACAGCGCCTGGCCGCGCTCGGTGGCTTCCTTGTGCTGGATTTTGGCTTCGAGGGCATTCAGGAAGACATTGTAACGTTCCTCGTTCAGCTTCCAGTTTACGTAGGATGTAAATGTGAAGCATGATATGTAGAAAGTTCCAAATACCATTTTGTATGTTAACGTGGATGGCACGAAGTAATTGACAATATACAATATTGCCAGAATTATACTTGAAGTCACGATAGACAGGCTGAATTTAAAAGTGAAAAATAGATTGGCACTAATCATAAAGATGGTGCCGAAAACCATATAATAAGAGACGGTTTCCTTGTCCGCGCCCATAACCGCTGGGGACAACCAACCGACATAGCCAAAGATGATGGCCGCGGCGCAAGTCACGTCAATCCATTCCGTGGCGACCCCGCGGCGAAGTTGCGCTTCCAGGGTCAACAGCGCCGTCACTCCGACCACGAAGCGTGCCATGATCGTATAGAGCGCGACATCCGGAATCAGCAGAAGATCCGTTGCCGAAAACATGAGATAGATGGCAACGGCGATCCAGAGCCCCGGCCTGGCGTCCATTCTTCGCTTCGCCTGGCCTTCCTCTCGGTAGAGCTTGCGGAGTTCGTCGGACCGCGGCTCGTAGCGCCGCTCGAGCGGTTCCGCATGGGCCATATCGGCCAATGCGAATGACGCGTATTCGTTCGTCACCCTAAGCCCGATTTGAACGGGGCTTTGTATGCCGAACTCATTTCTAGCTTCTGCCCCCACGCCGGCCGACTCCTCAGGCGCGACAGCGAATTGCGGCGCCTCGCAAGCAATATGCAGTCGCGCATATAGGTTTGCGTTAACTCGTATCGGGAATCCGACACGGAAGGCGTCTAAACAACCAGCATGGTTGGCGGGAATTTAACGACACCGATAAAATGCCGGACATGTGTCTTGGCAAAGATAAAATTTTACGCAATATGTAACGATATCTAGTTAAATGTGATTATGGAGTTCTGCGGTGGCAACCATCCTCGATGGCAAAAGTCTGATTACTGCCGAGATGATCGCCGCCAGTCTCCCTCGAAGAAAGCTCGAACCGCATAGCGAAGCGTTCGAAACCGCTCGCGTCGAGCTTGCGCTCATTCTCCACATCACGCACCAGCAAATCGAGCAGCAGAAGGACCCCGCGGAGATCATTCGCCGTCTGATGTCGCACCTCGAAGCAATGCGTTCCAAGGTTGATCCGGACGTTTGGCAAGCATTGATGCCGGTGGTGCGGAACCACCCGGTCCTGGAGTACTTTCTTGAGGATCCGCTCACGCGGTGGTCCCACGACAAGCCCAGAGGTTATTCCGGCGACGCGCAGTTGCTCGACTACATCTATTGTGATCCGCACGTGGCGGAGAGCGTGGCAAACGCCTCGGAGATCGGCAAGGCGCTCTACAGGCATACCAAGGATGTGCCGTCATGCGTCGCGGCACGCGAACGACGCGATCTTTTGACCCGGTATGTCGATGAGATTGCGACCAGGAATGGACCGCAAACCGAGGTCCTGGCGATTGCGGCCGGCCATTTAAGGGAGGCCAATCGCTCCGCCGCCTTACAGGAGGGCCGTCTCAAGCGCTGGGTTGCGCTCGATCAGGATCCTCAGAGCGTTGGATTGATCACGCGCGACTTTCAGGGCACTGCGGTAGAGGCCATCGACGGCTCGGTGCGAACCATGCTCACGAGGGGCCACAAGCTTGGCAAGTTCGACTTCATCTACGCCTCCGGCCTTTACGACTACCTTGCGCACAACGTCGCCGTGAAGCTGACGAAGACCTGCCTGCAGATGTTGAAGCCGAACGGGACTTTCCTCTTCGCCAACTACGCAGAGGGCAACCCGGACGCCGGCTACCGGGAGACGTTCATGAACTGGGTGTTGCTGCTGCGGTCGGAGGCCGACATGTGGAACATCATCAATGCCAGCGTCGACCGCAACACCGTCGAGGCGCAGGTCTACTTTGGCGAAAACCGCAACGTCCTCTACGGCGTCATCGAAAAGCGCGGATAGCGACCGCCTTGGGCTGCATGGCTGTCGGCGGTTGGCGGCAGCAGTCTGATGGCGTTTTGAGCTAATCCCCGAACGCCGCCCTTAGCGTCTCGAATGGCGCCAGCGCGCCGCGCACCTGGACGACGGCCGCGGCGACGCGATGCGCGCGCAGCACCGCCTCGGTCGGGGCATGGCCGGCAAGCCGGGCGGCGAGATAGGCGCCATTGAAGGAATCGCCGGCGCCGGTGGTGTCGACCGGGGCGGCGACATGCACGGCCGGAACGAGTTGCAGGGTTCCGTTTGCGGCGATCAGCGCCGGCTCCTCGCCGTTCTTGACGACGACTTCGCCGACCAGCTCTCCCAGCCGTTCCGCGGTCTTCTGCGGCGCTGCGTCGCCGAACAGCATCTGCTCGTCGGGAAAGGTCGGCAGCGCGATGTCAGTGACCGCCAGCGCATCGAGGATCGCGGTCTGTGCCTCCTCGCGCCGGCGCCACAGCCGCGGCCGATAATTGGGATCGAAGGCGACGAACGAGCCGGCGGCGCGCGCCTTGGCCACCGCCGCCAAAAGCGTCTTGCGCGCGGCGTCGTCCAGAATTGCCAAAGTGATTCCGGAAAAGTAAACAAGCGCCTGATTTTCAAGGCTTTTCGCCAAAGCGGCCGCGTCGGAGGCAAGCTGTCTCGCGGCTGCGTCGCCGCGCCAGTAGGTGAAGGAGCGTTCGGCGCCGGTCAGCGTGATTGCATAGAGGCCAGGCCGGGCGCCTGGTATAATCGGGCTGGCGCCGATGCCGATGCCGTTTTGCGCGAAGAAATCGATCTGGTCGCGCGAGAACGGGTCGTCGCCGAACGCCGACACATAGGTCGCCGGCCGGTCACCGCTCAGCGCATGCAGCGCCCACAGCGTATTGAACGTGTCGCCGGCAAAGCCCATGCGCCAGTTCGGCCCGGCCTGGCCTGAAAGCTCGAGCATGCATTCACCGATCGAGGCGACGCCGTTTCCTGCCATGTATCTCTCTCCTGGTGCATGTCGCCCACAGCCTGTGCAGCGGTTTTGGGATAACGATTTGCACAAAACCAAAGACCCGGTGCTGTAGCTTTTTGCGAGCGGCAGCGCCATGCTTGGCGGCAGCGGATTTTTGCGCCAGCGGCGTTTTCTCAGCTGCGCGGCGGGACGCGACCCGCTCAGTGAGACGTTATTTCTGGAAGAGGAACCGGTTTGGCATCGTTATGGCGCTACGTTCTGGCAGGTGTTGGTCTGGCTGCCTTGCTGGCCGGCATTCTCGCCGCCGTCTATCTGACCGCGCCGCAAGCGCCTCGGCCCGCCGGCTCCGAGATTGCCCGTTCGAAAGAGACGGCGAACGGCCTGTTTGTAGCCAGTTTCGAGCCGGAGCGGGGCGTTGTCCGTCAAGGCGAGTTGCAATCCTGGCTGCTGACGCTGAAGACAAACGCGGGAACTCCGGTGGAGGGCGCTGCGATCACGATCTCCGGCGGCATGCCGCAGCACAGGCACGGTCTGCCAACCAGCCCGCATGCGACCGATTATCTGGGCGATGGCCGCTATCGCATCGGCGGGGTAAAATTCACAATGAGCGGATTGTGGCAACTGCATTTCGCCATTTCCGCGGCGGCCGGATCCGACACGGTGGTCTTCAATGTGGTGCTCTGAGCACTGGAGCAAATTGAACCGCTTTTCGCGAATTTTCGCACTGCTGGCGATGGCTGTGCTTGCCGGCTGCAGCAAGCCTGAGTTTTCCGATGCCGAAAGGAAGACCATCGCCTCGCTGGCGCTGTCAGCGCTGCCGCCGCTGAAGACCGACATCACCAACCGCTTCGCCGATGTGCCGGCCGCCGCCGCGCTTGGCGCGACGCTGTTTTTCGACGCCGGGATGAGCGGCGACGGCAAGGTTTCCTGCTCGACCTGCCACAAGATCGACCGGCAGTTCCAGGACGATCTGCCGCGAGCGGTCGGTGTCGGCCGCACCAACCGGCGCACCATGCCGCTGGCCGGCGTTGCGCATGACGCATGGTTCTTCTGGGACGGGCGGCGTGACAGTCTGTGGGCACAGGCGCTGGCGCCGCTGGAAAATCCGCTGGAGCAGGCCGGCAACCGCGCCGCCTACGCGCATTATATCAAGGCGCGATTCGGCGAGCGCTACGAGCGCATCTTCGGGCCGTTGCCCGACCTTTCCAATGTGCCGGCCAATGCCAGTCCGCTCGGCAGCGATGCCGAGAAGGCGGCGTGGAATGCCATGTCCGATGCGCAAGCCGAGGACGTCAATCGCGTCTTCGCCAATATCGGCAAGGCGATCGCCGCCTTCGAGCGGTCGATTGCGCCACCGCAGACGCGCTTCGACCGGTTCGCCGCCGCTTTGGATACCGGTATACAAGCGCCGGAAGGTGTTGCTTTTTCGCCCGAGGAAATCCTCGGATTGAAACTGTTCATCGGCAAGGCCAATTGCGTGACGTGTCATGCCGGGCCGCGTTTTACCGACGGCAGTTTTCACAACACCGGCGTGCCGCCGGTGGCAAATCTGCCTCCGGATCGCGGCCGCATAGATGCGGTGCGCCAAGTCGAGGCCGATCCGTTCAACTGTTTCGGCGCGTTTCGCGATGGCGACGCCAGCGCCTGCGGCGAGCTGCGCTTCATGGTCAAGGCCGGGCCGGAACTCGTCCGCGCCTACAAGACGCCGTCGCTGCGCGGCGCCGCCACCCGTGCGCCCTACATGCATGCCGGGCAGTTTTCCTCGCTCGACGAGGTGGTGGCGCATTATTCGAAGGCGCCTGCCAGTGTCGAGGGTGTATCCGAGATCCACCCGCTGCAGCTTTCGGACCGCGAGCGGGCGGCGCTGGTGGCGTTTTTGGAGACGCTGGCGGAGTGAAGCCGGACAGTTGATAAATATCGCAAAAAAGATATATTCCGATTCAGATGAGCTGGTCGGTCGAGTTTCTCAATATCGAGGTGAGACGGGAGCTCGAAGCCCAGCCGAAGGACATCCTCGCCAGCTTTCTGAGGATATCGCGCTTGATCGAAGCGCATGGGCTGCAGAATGTGCACGAGCCGTATGTGAAGCATTTGGAAGGCCGGCTATGGGAAATGCGGATGAAGGGCCGTGATGGCATTGCACGCGGGATCTATGTGACGGCGGCCGAGCGCCGTGTGGTTGTCGTGCGCGTTTTCGCCAAGAAGACCCAGAAGACGCCGCGAAGCGAGATCGCGTTGGCCCTCAAGCGAGCAAAGGAGGTCCTATGAGCCGGAAAACAATTCCCGTCGAGGAAGCCGCCAAGGAATGGTTCAAGGACCCGGCGTTTGTCGCCGAATACGACGCCTTGGAAGAGGAGTTCGCGATCGCGGAAGCTTTGATCAAGGCGCGAGGTGAAGCCGATATGACGCAGGAAGAAGTTGCCGCCGCCATGGGTACGACACAGGCGGTGATTGCTCGCCTGGAAAGTGGTCGAAATATGCCCTCGACCCGGACCTTGCAGCGTTTCGCCAAGGCGACTGGATCAAAGCTCCGTATCAGCTTCGAGTCCGGGAAGCCGAAGCCGCGCGCCGGCCATTGAGCGCCTACCGGTCCTTCACCGTCTCCATCGCCACGAAGGTCGAGGTCTGGGCGACGTGGGGCAAGGCGGAGATGCGCTCGCCGAGCACGCGGCGGTAGGCGGCTATGTCGGTGGTGCGGACTTTCAGCAGATAATCGAAGCTCGAGGCCATCATGTGGCATTGCTCGATCTCCGACACCGCCTGCACGGCGCGGTTGAAGGCGTCGAGCGCGGCCGAGCGGGTGTCCGACAGTTTCACCTGGACGAAGGCGACATGGCCTTCGCCCATGCGCTCACGGTCGACGATCGCCTGGTAGCCGCGGATGATGCCGTCCTTTTCGAGCCGCTTGACCCGCGCCTGCACCGGCGTCTTCGACAGGCCGACCTTTGCCGCGAGTTCCGACATCGAAAGCCGGCCGTCGCTGCCCAGCGCCGAAAGGATGTTCCTGTCGATGCGGTCCAATTGGTCTTCTGCCATCAAATATCTGATCAAATTGGAAGAAATTCGGCCGAATGATAGACCAGTCGACCTCTCCTGTCGATTTCTTTGGACCGATCGGAACTGCGCTTTGTGATAACTTGCGTCATTCGGTCCGGCGACCGCCGGACCGCTCACTGATGCTCGCTCCACAGGACCGTCATGCCAGCGCTCGAAGCCATCCGCCAGCAGATCCGTGCCAATTACCTGGCTGACGAAGACGCGGCCGTGAAGCGGCTGGCCGAGGCGACAGGGCTTTCGACGAAAGAGCGCAAGGCAATCTCTGCCCGCGCCGCCGATCTGGTGCGGGCGGTGCGCGGCTCGTCCGATCCGCGGCTGATGGAAGTCTTTTTGTCCGCCTACGGCCTGTCCACCAAGGAGGGCGTCGCGCTGATGTGCCTGGCCGAAGCGCTGCTGCGGGTGCCGGACACCGAGACGATGGACGACCTCATCGCCGACAAGATCGCGCCGCATGACTGGTCGGCGCATTCGGGCGGCTCGAGCTCGATCTTCGTCAATGCGTCGACCTGGGCGCTGATGCTGACCGGCCGGGTGCTCGAGGAAGGCGAGGACGGCATCGAAGGCACGCTGCGCGCCATGGTGCGCCGGCTGGGCGAGCCGGTCATCCGCAGGGCGGTCGGAGCCGCCATGCGCGAAATGGGCGAGCAGTTCGTGCTCGGCCGCACCATTGCCGAGGCCGTCAAGCGCGGCCGAGCGATGACCCAGAAAGGCTATCTCTATTCCTTCGATATGCTGGGCGAAGCGGCTCGCACCGAGGCCGATGCCTTGCGCTATCTCAAGGCTTATGCCGATGCCATCTCGTCGCTCGACGCCGGCGCCAATGGTCCCGACATCCGCCAGAATCACGGCATCTCGGTCAAGCTGTCGGCGCTGCATCCGCGCTATGAAGTGATGCAAAAGGAAAAGATGCTGCCTGTGATGGCCGAGCGGCTTTTGTCGCTGGCGCTGGCGGCGCGCCATTCACGCATGGGCCTCAACATCGACGCCGAGGAGGCCGACCGCCTCGACCTGTCGCTCGAAATCATCGAGCGGGTGCTGGCCGAGCCGGAGCTTGCCGGCTGGAACGGTTTTGGCGTCGTCGTCCAGGCCTATGGTCCGCGCGCTGCCTTCGTCATCGACTGGCTCTATGCGCTGGCGAAGAGGCACGACCGCACCATCATGGTGCGGCTGGTCAAGGGCGCCTATTGGGACACCGAGATCAAGCGGGCGCAGACGCTCGGCCTTGACGGCTATCCGGTCTTCACCCGCAAGGCCAACACCGATGTGTCGTACCTGGTCTGCGCGAAAAAGCTGCTGTCGATGACCGACCGCATCTATCCGCAATTCGCCACCCACAACGCCCATACCGTCGCCGCCGTCCTGTCGATGGCCGGCGATCGCGACGCCTTCGAATTCCAGCGCCTGCACGGCATGGGCGAGGCGCTGCACGAGACGGTGCGGCGGGCCGAGGGCACGCGCTGCCGCATCTATGCGCCGGTCGGCGCCCATTCCGACCTGCTTGCCTATCTGGTCCGCCGGCTGCTCGAAAACGGCGCCAACTCCTCGTTCGTCCACCAGCTCACCGACGAGGAGGTCGAGCCGGAGGATATTGCCCGCGATCCGCTCGAAACCGTCGAGAAACAGGGCCCGGCCGCCAATCCGGCGATTCCCAGCCCGTCGGCGATCTTCGGTCCCGCCCGCCGCAATTCGAAGGGGTTCGACATCACCGATCCGGTGACGCTGGCCGCGATCGACAAGGCCAGGGCTGAGTTCGCCGGGCCGGACCGCTGGCACGCCAGGCCGATCACCCGTGCCGCCGGCTACGGCAAACAGCGTCCGGTGGTCAATCCGGCAAAACCCGACGAGGTGGTCGGCACGGTCAGCGAGGCCACCGCCAAGCAGGTTTCGACCGCCGTGCGCATCGCCGTGGAGGCGCAACCGGCCTGGGCGAAGCGCGCCGTCGCCGAGCGCGCCGCAATCCTCAACCGCGCGGCCGACCTCTATGAGGCCAATGCCGTCGAATTCTTCGCGCTCGCCGCCCGCGAAGCCGGCAAATCGCTGGCCGACGGCGTCGCCGAAGTGCGCGAGGCGGTCGACTTCCTGCGCTATTACACTGCCGAGGCGGCCAATGCCGAAACGGGAACCGAGGCGCGCGGCGTGATCGCGTGCATCTCGCCATGGAATTTTCCGCTCGCCATCTTCACCGGCCAGATTGCGGCAGCACTCGTGACCGGCAATTCGGTCATCGCCAAGCCGGCCGAGCAAACGCCGCTGATTGCCTTCCGCGCCGTCGAATTGCTGCGCCAGGCCGGTGTGCCGGAAGACGTCATCCAGCTTCTGCCCGGCGACGGCCCCTCGGTCGGCGGCCCGCTGACCGCCGACCCGCGCATTGCCGGCGTCTGCTTCACCGGCTCGACCGAGGTCGCCAAGCTGATCGAAAAGCAACTGGCCGAGACCGCCGCGCCCGACGCCATGCTGATCGCCGAGACCGGCGGGTTGAATGCGATGATCGTCGATTCCACCGCGCTGCCCGAGCAGGCGGTGCGCGACATCCTGGCCTCGGCCTTCCAGAGCGCCGGCCAGCGCTGCTCGGCGTTGCGCGTGCTCTACGTGCAAAAGGACGTCGAGAAGAAAATGCTGGAGATGCTGAAGGGCGCAATGGAAGCGCTCAGCCTCGGCGATCCTTGGCGGATTTCGACCGATGTCGGCCCGGTCATCGACGAGGAGGCACAAAAATCGATCCGCGACTATTGCACAGAGATGGGGCTGCAGGGCCGGCTGGTCGCCAAGCTCGAAGCGCCGAAGGCCGGCCGCTTCGTGGCGCCGCATGTGTTTCGGGTCAAGGGCATCGAGGACATCGAGCGCGAGGTGTTCGGGCCGGTGCTGCATGTCGCCAGCTTCGACGCCGACGATATCGACGGGGTCATCGCCGCGATCAATCGCAAGGGTTATGGCCTGACCTTCGGCCTGCACACCCGCATCGAGGGCCGCGCCCAGCATTTCGTCGACGGCATCCATGCCGGCAACATCTATGTCAACCGCAACCAGATCGGCGCCGTGGTCGGCTCGCAGCCGTTCGGCGGCGAAGGACTTTCCGGCACCGGGCCGAAGGCCGGCGGGCCGCACTATCTCAGGCGGTTCCGCAAGGGGCCGGAGGCGGGCACGTCTGTTCCTGACGGCCGCAAGGTGACGGCGACCGAACTCGCCGACAATCTGCCGGACCCGGCGCTCGGCGGCTGGTCGACGCGGGCGGATCGCGTTGCCGTGCTGAGGAAGCATTTGCGCGGCAAGGGTGCCGCGGCCATCGGTGCCGCCGCCAGCATCGATTTCGGCCAGGTCGATTTGCCCGGGCCGACCGGCGAGGCCAACACGCTGTCGCTGTCGCCGCGCGGCCGCGTGCTGTGCCTGGGGCCGGATGCCGACACGCTGCTTGCCCAGACCATCCAGGCGCTCGCCGCCGGCAATGCGGTGCTGGCCGTCGCGCCCGGTGCGCCGGCGGCACTGTCGTCACTGACCTGCAAGGGCCTGCCGCTGGCGGCCATCGACGGCCGGCCCGACCCGGTCGAGGCACGCGCGCTGCGTGTCGACGTCGTGGCCTTTTCCGGCACGCCCGAGGCCGCGCGTATCGTGCGCAAGGTGATCGCCGACCGCGCCGGCCCGATCGTGCCGCTGGTCAGCGAAGTGCTCAACCCGGCTGCCTACGCGCATGAGCGCGCCGTCTGCGTCGACACCACGGCTGCCGGCGGCAACGCCAGCCTGCTGGCGGCGGCGTAGGATTCCGCCAGGCTCGCTCATCGCGGGCAGGAGATTGGCGAATGCCGCGGTGACAGCCAATCTCTCCCCTCGAGGGGGGAGATTGGCAGCTTCGCCGACGGCGCCTATTTCGTCAGGGCGATGCGGCGATCGTTCGGTAAGGGCCCAAGGGAACCATGGGTCGCCTGAGACTACTCACGCGCCCTCGACGACCGAAAAGCCCTCGAACTGCGGATGGCCGAGATAGTGCACCTTGGTGGAGCCGGCGTTGCGTGCGCGGCGCGGAAATTTTCGGATTTGGTCCAGGCGACGAAATCTTCATGGCTCGCCCACACCGTGTGCGAGGCAAACAGCGTGTAGCCTTCGACCTCGTTGACCGGACCGCGCAGCAGATGAAATTGCTTGAAGCCTTTCATTTCGGACAGGCTCGAATCACGGTTCTTCCAGACGTCCTCGAATGCCTCCTCCGAGCCGTTCTGGACCTTGAAGCGGTTCATGGCGATGTACATTTTCTGTCCTTTCGGAATTGCGGATTGATGCTTGGTGGATTGCCTAAAATGGACCGATCCGGGCTTTGAACACCCAGTTCGACCTGCCGGTTTCGGCTGGAATGGGAGGGAACGGTGCTTGCTTGCGCACCAGTGTCAAAGCGAATTGATCAAGCTCCGCAGAACCTGAGCTTTCGGCAAGCTGTATGTCGCTGATGCTGCCGTCGGCCATGACAACGAAAACGACCCTGGCATTGTTGCGAGCGCTCGCCTGTATCGCTTTCGAAACTCGACGGTTGGCGCGGGCAAGCTTCTTCTGGACTTCACCGCTGTAGCGGGATTCTATCGCATTGCCTGCCGCTGCCTGCTCCTTGCCCTTGCTGGCAGCCACCGCGTCGCGTTCCTCGCCATCCGCCGCGCCGCGGGCCTCGTTCGTTTCGCCGGCTCCGCCAAAATCTGGTGTCGTGCTCGGCCTTGGCGTCGGGATCGGCGGCTGTCCGATATCGGCAGGAGGCGCCTCGGCGGTTTCGGCCGGAGCAGCCGGCTCTGCCGGCGTTTCGATCTTCGGAGCCACGCTCTGCTCGTCCAGCGGCGGGCTGTCGGCCATCAGTATGTCTGGCGCGGCGGTGGGGTGTTCGACAATCTGCGGCAAGGGCGCGGGGGGCTGCTCGGCCATTTCCCTGATCGGCCGGTTCCTGGTGGGCCGGTCGGCAGGCGGCGCGGGCTCGACCTTGGGCTTGACCTCAGGTTTGGCCGGCCGCGGGTCGGGCACCAGGGTGACGTTCATCGCGCCCAGGACCCGACCATCCAAGTCGCTGCCGACCACGTCGGCGCCGGTTCGATCGGCGCCTTCCATCTCGATTGCGTCCCCGGCATCAAACGTGCCGGCAGGTGCGATGAGAAAAGCGGCCGCCACCGCCGCATGAAACAGGCAGGAGGCGACAATCGCCGCCGTCCATTTGCGGCTCATGGCTGACGGTCGGGCAGGCGCAAGCGGTCCGGTCGGCGCAATCGCCAGTTCGCCATCGGCGTCGGGGAGGGGACTGATGTTCTGCATGGCTCGCGGCGAGACCTGCCGCAACCGGCGCGGACTTGTCAAATCAACATCATTTGCCCCTAGGGCAACAGGCCGGCCTCGTACCCGCTTCCAGTCTGCCTTCTCAGACCCCGAAGGCGATGCCGGTCTTGGTCTCGGTCTTCAGCCCACGCATGCAAGCGTCCGGCTTGATGCCGGTGCCGGCGCATTCGGTCGCGCTGTTGATCAGCACGCGGCTGACCTTGGCGCAGTCGGCGCCGGCAAGATCGAACCGCGTCACTTTGGTCTTGCCCGCCGGCAGGTCCTTGAAGTCGAGCACCGTCAGCCGGTCGACGACGCCGGCCTCGTTGAACAGCGCGATCTCGAACGCCGCTTTCGAGAGGTCGGCGCCGAGCGTGTTGTTGACCACGAAGGTCAGACGGCAGCCTTTTTCGGAGGCCTGCGCGCCATTGAGCTCAAGCGTGAGAGCAGGGGCCGGCGCAGACTGTTGCGCCCACGCCGGACCCATCGCAAGCGGCATGGCCAGCACCGAGGTCAGCAGGCGAAGCGATGCCGTCAAGCTTGTCATTGTCGTCAGCCTCCAAATCGCATTGTCGCCGCCAGCTTGAGCGTGACGCCGGGCTCGTAAACTACACTGGTGGCCGGTGCATTCAACGGGTTGGTGTATTTGACGTCGAACAAATTGTCGGCGCGGAAGTCGACCTTGAGATTGTCGGTCGCCTGGTAGCTGGCGAAGGCATTGACCAGCGTGTAGTCCCTGGCCACCGGGTTGCCCTTCGGCTTGCCATTGTATTGCACCTCGCCGCCGACGGTCAGCTTGTCCTCCAGAAAGCGGAAGCCGAGTTGCCCGGTGACCTGGGAAGAGGGGACGGTAACAAGGTCCGCGCGCTCGCCGTCATAGGAGATGGTGTGGCCATCGATGATCGAGGCGGAAAGCCCGGCGAGACCCCAGCTGGCATCATAGACGCCTTCCATTTCGAAGCCGCGGATCTTGGCTTCTGCAAAGTTCTGGTACTGGAAGCAGATCGGGATGCCGGGACCGAAAGGGCAGCCGCTGGTCGGGTCGAACGCCGACAGGGTGACGCCGTCGATGTAGTCGTCGACGTCGTTGTTGAAATAGGCGGCCTTGAAACGAAATGCGTCGCCGGCTTCGAGGATGTCGTCCTGCTTGTAGTTGACACCGAATTCGACGGTCTTGCCGATTTCAGGCTTCAGATCGGGATTGGGGAGAAACGGAAAGCTGACGCCTGCCGGATGGTTGCCGCTGATAAGGGTTTCCGACAGCGACGGAGAGCGATATCCCTCGGCATAGGTGCCGTAGAACTGCAGGCCTTCAAGGCTGGCGGTTTCGAATGGCGAGATGCCGACGGTGATGCGCGGCGACAGCCGGTCGCCGGAGGTTTCGCCGATATCGCTTTCCAGCTTGTAGCTGTCGTATCGCAGGCCGGCGATGACTTCGAGCCAGTCCCAGGTGAGCTTGTCCTGGATGTAGGCGCCGGAAACGTTTCGCTTGCCCGAAGGGGTATAGAAGCTGGCGCCGCCTGCGGCGCCACCTGTTTCGACATCGTCGCCAACCCAGTCGCCGCCATAGGTCAGCTCGTGCGCAATGCCGGTGGTCTCAAACCGCGAGGTGTTCCAGATGTCGATGCCCGACGTGCCGACATCGAAGGTCGACATCGAGCCCGCCGGCAAAACGATGGGAAGACCGGTGACGGGATCAAACCGGTTTTGCGCAACGAGGCTCGTCATCTCCATGTTGGTCTTGTTGTAGGAGGCGTTGATGTGGAGATCGAGCCAGCTCTTGTCCTCGTCGGTGATGTTGTAGCGCGCGGTAAAGGTATTCGCCTCCAGGTCGACGTCATTCACCGGCGTGCCGCCGCTGACCTCGTTCCAGCCGTCGCTCGTGCCATTCCAGCCCAGCTTCAGTTCGCTGTTTTCGCTGGGGCGGATGGTCGTCTTGAGCAGGCCGCTCAAAACGTCGAAGCCGGTGCCGTCGACCGTATCGCCGCCGCCATCCTTGTAGTCGTCGTAGTCGCGGTAGACGATGTTGCCGAGAACATCCCAGTTTTCGTTGAAACGGTAGGCGCCGGCAGCGCTGGTCGTCCAGCCTTCGCCGTTACTCTCATAGCGCCCGGTCGCGGACGCCGCCCATGTCTCGCCGTCGCGAAGATAGTCGTCCGCGTCCTTGGTCTCGAACAGGACGACGCCGCCAATGGCGCCCGAGCCGTAGGTGTTGGCGACCGGGCCGCGAATGACGTCGACGGATTTGATGAGTTCCGGGTCGATATAGAAGGTCGATTGCGGGCCGTGGTCGGAGCGCTGGAAATTCTGCCGCGCACCGTCGACGATCACCGCGACGCGACCGAAATCCTGCAAGCCACGAATGTTGATGCTGGAGGAGACGCGCCTTGCGTCCGCCTGGACCGCTACACCCGGCACACCCAACAGCATGTCGTTGGGCGTCGTCGCCATGCGGCGTTGCAATTGCTCCTGATCGACATGGCTGACCGAAGCCAGGGAATTGATCGCCGTCTCGCCGGTGCGGCTGACGACTAGGATCTGGTCGAGCAGCGTTGCGCCTGCTGCGGCCGGCTGTTCAGGCGTCTGCGCCTGTTCGGCCTGCTGCTGATCCGTTGCGGTTTGGGCGGTGTGTTGGGCATTGGCCGACGGAGTGAGCAGCGCGATCGCCGCAGCACCCGCCAGCGATGCCGCCATGCCCTTTGCCATTGATCTATGCCCCGGATCTGGGCTGCTATTCGCCAGACCCAGCCGTCGCCAATTCCCCAACCCCATGCCCCAACTCCAAAAATCCTGGTTCGATGCTGGCCGGCTTAACTTGCCGGCATTTTTCGTCGTGTCCGGCTTCTTAAATCTTGACTCGGTTAGTCCGGTATTGCACTGACTAGTAAACATGAGTATTCAAGTCAAGAAATGAATCGGCATTTCACGCAAGCGCCGCGCCAGCCGACCAGGCCCGGCCCAGGAAAGGGATCGAACCAGATGAACACGCACAATCCCAAAGACTTTCGGCCCAAAGACTTTCGGCCCAACGACTTTCGCCCCGGTGACTTTCGCGATCGCGTCCGTCGTTCCGACGACAATTCGGCTCGTTTCGATCGGGTTCCATTGACGGTGAGGACCCTGTCCAGCAACGCTCTGTTCCAGGGCGAGCATGAAATCGGCATCGAGCATCACGGAGCGCTCTACCGGCTAAAAATCACCCGCCAGGGCAAGCTCATCCTCAACAAGTAGGTTGTCAGACAAGTAGGTGTTCAAGAGATGGACCAGCGCGTAAAACCCGCGCCGCACGAGATCCGGCGGGCGCGGGCAGACAATCCGAAGACGCGCGAGCGCGATCTCGCCGCCCAGCTTGGCATTTCGGAGGCCGAGCTGGTCGCCGCGTATTGCGGCGACGGCGTCGTCCGCGTCGAGCCACGCGTCAACGATCTTCTGACCGGCCTCGAGGCCGTCGGCGAAGTCATGGCGCTGACGCGCAACGAAAGCGCTGTGCACGAGAAGATCGGCGTCTACGACAAGGTCGTCACCGGCAACCACAATGCCATGGTGCTTGGCGAGAACATCGACCTGCGCATCTTCCCAAAAATCTGGGCGCACGGCTTTGCCGTCGAAAAGCGCGACGGCGGCGATATCAGGCGCAGCCTGCAGTTCTTCGATGCGGCAGGCGAGGCGGTGCACAAGGTGCATCTGCGGCCCGCGTCCAACCTTTATGCCTATCAGAAGCTGGTGGCCGAACTGGAATCGCCGAACCAGGAGTCGAGCGTCGCGATGTCAGAGGGGTCGATTTTAGAAGGCGGGCTTGAAAGCGAGGCCGAGGCTTCCGCTGACGTCAACGATCTGCGCGACCGCTGGAGCCGGCTGACCGACGTGCATCAGTTCTTCGGCATGCTGAAGACGCTGAAGCTCGACCGCCGCCAGGCGATGCGCATGGTCGGCCAGGATTACGCCTGGCTGCTCGACAACGATGCCGTCAGCGCCATGTTCCATCATGCCGCCGAGGGCGAGATGCCGATCATGTGCTTTGTCGGCAACCGCGGCTGCATCCAGATCCATTCGGGCCCGATCACGTCGATCAAGCTGATGGGGCCGTGGATCAACGTGCTGGACGAGACCTTCCACCTGCATCTGCGGGCCGACCACATCCAGGAGGTCTGGGCCGTGCGCAAGCCGACCAAGGATGGCCATGTCACGTCTCTCGAAGCCTATGGCGCCGACGGCAAGATGATCATCCAGTTCTTCGGCAAGCGCCACGAAGGTGAAAGCGAGCGCGAGGACTGGCGGTTTCTGGCAGAGAACCTGCCGCGCATTCCAGACCCGACCGCAGCCTGAGGACAATGACAATGGCTGCTTTGCTTGAACGGGCGCGTGTTTTTAGAATGGCGCTTGGGGCCACGATGAGCCTTTCCGTGGCCTTTGCGCTGCCGGCCCGTGCCGCCGAAGGCACGGAGGTTTTTACCAACCCGTCGAAGATAGCGGCCATTGGTGGTTCGATCACCGAGATCGTCTTTGCGCTCGGCGAGCAGGACCGGCTGGTCGCTCGCGATTCGACCAGCAATTATCCCAAGGCGGCGCTCGAACTGCCTGACGTCGGCTACATGCGCCAGCTGTCGCCGGAAGGTGTGCTGTCGGTCAATCCATCGGGCATCCTGGCGCTGCACGGCAGCGGGCCGAAGCAAGCCGTCGACGTGCTGAAGAAAACGAGCATCCCGTTCATCGAGGTGCCGGAGCGCTACGACCATGGAGGCATTCTCGAAAAGATCCGCATCGTCGGCAAGGCGCTTGGCGTGGACGCCAAGGCCGATGCGCTGGCAGCCGAGATCGATGCCAAGCTGAAGGCCGCCGAAAAGCGGACCGCTTCGATCAAGGACCGCAAGCGCGTCCTGTTCGTGCTGTCGATGCAGGGCGGCAAGATCCTGGCTTCCGGCAGCGACACTGCCGCCGATGGCATCATCAGGCTTTCGGGCGGCGTCAACGCGGTTGACGGCTTCTCCGGCTACAAGCAATTGTCCGACGAGGCTGTCATCACCGCCAGGCCCGACGTGATCCTGATGATGAACAATGCCGGTCCCGGCGTATCGGACGACGAATTGTTCGCGCATCCGTCCATCCGGTCGACACCGGCGGGTGCGGCGCGCAAGGTAGTCCGCATGGATGGCGGCTATCTGCTCGGCTTCGGGCCGCGCACCGCCGACGTCATCCACGACCTTGCCGCCTCGCTTTATGGCGGGCAGGCCGCGGACTGAGCGGGCGCCCCGATGGTGGATCAATCGATCGCTGGTGCGGGCATTATGGCGACAGCATCCGACGGCGATCGTTCGGGGCGCGCGCGCATCGTCATCCTGCTTTTGTGCCTGGGGCTTGCCGTTGCCGTCCTGCTGTCGCTGACCTCAGGCGCATCCGATGCCTCCGCCGTCAGCGTCGTCGGCGACTGGCTGTCGGGTGCGGCACCCGGCAATGAGGCGCTGAGCGCCCGCGACCGCCTGATCGTCTACGACATCCGCCTGCCGCGCGTTACGCTCGGCGTGCTGATCGGCGCAGCGCTTGCCGTCTCCGGCGCGGTCATGCAAGGGCTGTTCCGCAACCCGCTGGCAGACCCTGGCCTGATCGGCGTTTCGGCCGGAGCGAGCCTCGGCGCGGTGGCTGTCATCGTGCTTGGCGCGACAGTGCTGGCGCCGGTAACTTCGATGCTGGGCACACTCGCTCTGCCGCTGGCGGCGTTCTGCGGCGGGCTGGCGACGACATTGGTGCTTTATCAGGTCGCCACCCGGCACGGCCAAACCTCGGTCGCCACCATGCTGCTCGCCGGCATCGCGCTGGCGGCCCTTGCCATGGCGCTGACCGGTATCCTGATCTTCATGGCCGACGACCGGCAGTTGCGCGACCTGACCTTTTGGCAGCTCGGCTCGCTCGCCGGCGCGACCTGGCAGAAAATCGGCTCCGTCGGGCCGGTGATTGTGCTGGCGCTGGCGGCGATGCCGTTCCTGGCGCGCGGCCTCAACGCGCTGGCGCTGGGCGAAGCCACCGCCGGCCATCTCGGCATTCCGGTTCAGCGGCTGAAATACACGGCTATCGTCGGCGTCTCGGCGGCGGTCGGGGCGTCTGTTGCCGTCAGCGGCGGCATCGGCTTTGTCGGCATCGTCGTGCCGCATCTGCTGCGCCTGGCTATCGGCCCGGACAACCGTTATTTGCTGCCGGCCTCGGCGCTACTTGGCGCTTGCCTGCTGCTGCTGGCCGATGCCGTCGCCCGCACCATCGTGGCGCCGGCCGAGCTGCCGATCGGCATCGTCACGGCGATCGCCGGCGCTCCGTTCTTCCTCTGGATCCTGCTGCGCAAGCGTGGCGTCATTGACCTGTGAGAGGGGGACCTGTGAGAGGGTTTTCATGATCGAAGCGCGGGCATGATCGAAGCACGAAATGTCTCGGTGGCGATCGGCGGCAAGGGCATCGTCGCCAATGTCGATTTCGACATGCGGCCCGGCGAAATCGCCGCCATCGTCGGCCCCAACGGTTCGGGCAAGACGACCTTCCTGAGGGCGCTGTCCGGCGATCTTGCCTATTCGGGAGAAGTCACCATCAATGGCCGCGACCTGTCGGTGATGAAGCCGGTCGAGGCAGCCATGCTGCGCGCCGTGCTGCCGCAGGCGACGACGTTGTCGTTTCCGTTCACGGTGCGCGAGATCGTCAGGCTCGGCCTGCTCGGCGGGCGCTCGGGCGCGCTGCCTGGCGAGGACGAGCGCCTGCCCGAGCGGGCGCTGGCGCGCGTCGATCTCGACGGCTTTGCCGGCCGTTTCTACCAGGAGCTTTCGGGCGGCGAGCAGCAGCGCGTGCAATTGGCCCGTGTGCTCTGCCAGGTCTGGGCGCCGGTCCTCGACGGCAAACCGCGCTATCTCTTTCTCGACGAGCCGGTTTCCAGCCTCGACATCAAGCACCAATTGATCATCATGAACATCGCCCGCGATTTCGCCAGACGGGGCGGCGGCGTCGTCGCGATCCTGCACGACCTCAATTTGACGGCGATGTATGCCGACCGGATCTTTGTCATGCATCGCGGCAGGCTTGCCGCCACCGGCTCACCGCAGGACGTGCTGAGCGACGAACTGATCGAAAAAGTGTTCGATTGCCGGCTGCGGGTCGGCGTGCTGCCGGCCGGAGACATGCCGTTCGTGCTACCGCAGTCAGCGGCGTAAGTGCCAACTCGCAAGGTCGGCGCTGCCCTCCCAACTTGCAGGGTCGGCGCCGCCCCTCGTTGCCCTGCCGGGCATTTCTCCCCGTATAGTGACGGGGAGAAAGGGCTGGCCGCAACGCTGGCGCCTACCTGTAACGCTGGTGATTGGCGAAATCGTCGATGACGGCGTCCCTCTCCCCGTCACTATACGGGGAGAGGTCGCCGGCAGGCGGGTGAGGGGCAGCGCAAACGCTCGGAGAGGGTAAAGCGCAAAGTCAGGCGGCCGGCGCTCTTTGCAGCATGTCGATGCCGAGCAGGTGCCGCACATTCGGGCGCGCCGCTACCATGTCGGCGATGGTATAGCGCTCGAGCACGGCGAAGAAGGCGTTGAGTGCCTCGCGCAGCGCTGAATTCAGTGCGCAACTGTCGACCAGCGGACATTCGGCGGCGTCGTTCTCGAAGCATTCGGCCATGGCAAAGCTCTCTTCGGTCACCCGCACGACGTCGAACAAGGTGATCGATTCGGCCGGGCGGCCGAGCCTGACGCCACCGTTCCTGCCGCGCACCGTCTCGACCAGACCATGCTCGACCAAAGGCTGCAGGATCTTGAAAAGAAAGAGCTCGGACACCGAGTAGGCGGCAGCGATCTCCGGGATGCGGCTCAGCCGGTCGGTATTGGCGGCGCAATACATCAGAATGCGCATGGCGTAGTTGGTCTGGCGTGTCAGCCGCATCTTGTCCTCACGAAGCAGTAGCTCAACCTTAATATGGCCTATACCTTGGAATAATTCCAGACTAGCACCGCGTAATAGGTGAAGTTATTTGTCAGGTTTGTGTGCGCGGTCGTGCAAGCCATAATCCTAATATGGCGCGCATTCGGGTGGGCGGATTGCTAGTTTAAGTCCGCGACCTCGACCAGGAGCAGTTTATCCATGTCACAATCAGCACCGGCTTTGGCATCCGCCCGGTTCGATGCCGATGCGGAGGCCAAGCTTTCGGCGCTTCGGCGCACAAAGTTCGTCGCCACCGCAGCGCTCGCGCTCTGCGTCCTCGTCTTTGCGGCGGCCAAGTCGTTCGAGGGCCGCTATCCGTGGCTGGGGTTCGTCGCCGCTTTCGCCGAGGCGGCGACGATCGGCGGGCTGGCCGACTGGTATGCGGTGGTGGCGCTGTTCAGGCGGCCGCTCGGCCTGCCGATCCCGCACACCGCGATCATACCGGATAACCAGAACCGCATCGCCGACAATCTCGGCCGCTTCATCGAGGTCAATTTCCTGGCGCCCGAGCCGGTGCGCGAAAAGCTCGCCGAGGTCGATTTTTCCGCGCTCGTCGCCGACTGGCTGGTCGACCCCAACCGCGCCGCCGATCTGTCGCATTTCGTCGGCCGGCTGGTGCCGCAGACGCTGGCGGCGGTCGAGCGGTCCGGCCTGCGCGGCTTCGTCACCAGTCGCATGCTGGAGCAGATCGAAAAGGTGCCGCTGGCGCCGCTCGCCGCCGAGCTGCTGTCGGCTCTGACCGACGACCGCCGCCACCAAAGGCTGTTTGACGAATTCACCAGGGTCGTCGGCCGCTTCCTGAGCGACGAGCAGGCGCTGGCGACGATGCGCGAGAAGATCCGCGAGGAACTGCCGTCGCTGTTCAACATGTTTCGCGCCGACGCCTATCTGCTGAAGAAGATCGTCGCTTCCGCCGGTTCGCTGCTCGACGAGGTGAGGGCCGATCCCAATCACCCGATGCGCGCCGAGTTCGACCGTTTTGTCCTGACCTTCGTCGAGCGGCTGAGAACGTCCAGGCAATATGCCAGGCGCGCCGAGAAACTGAAGCGCGATTTCCTCGCCCGGCCGGAGCTGAAGGCGCTTGCCGGCGACATGTGGGAAAGCCTCAGAGTGGTCATCGAGCAGGACGCCAAGGCGCCGAATTCAATGATCCGCGCCCATCTCGCCAACATGTTCGTCGAGGTCGGCCGCCATCTTGCCGGCGACGCGCAGATCAGGGCCGACATGAACCAGGGGTTCATCGTGGCGCTGTCTTCGTTCGTCGAAAGCCAGAAGAGCGGCGTCTCGAAATTCATCGCCGACCAGGTCAAGCGCTGGGACCTGGCCCAACTCACCAGGCTGATCGAGATGAACATCGGCAGGGACCTGCAATACATTCGCTTTAACGGCATGGTCATCGGCGGCCTGGCCGGCGTCGTGCTCCATACCCTGGAACGGCTGTTCCTAGTCGACTGAGCCGCGATGTATTGCGCCTTCGAATGGACCGCGAAGCTCCAGTGCCCTATTGTTTCTCTTCAGCTGCCGCATTCGCAGCAACAGGGGAGACGCCACCGTGGCAAAGCAACCGGAATCCGACACATTCATGGACATTTTCGGCAGGTTCGGCCGCGACTTGAAGCTGCCGAACGTCGATGTCGAGGCGATCCTCAGCCATCATCGAAAGAACCTCGAAGCACTGGAAAAGTCGGCCAGGGCAAGTGCTGCCGGAGCGTCGTCGCTGCTTTCGAGACAACGCGAGATGCTGCAGGACACGCTGCACGAGATCGCCGACATGGTGCAGGACTACAGGGCTCCGGGCGATCCTCAGGAACTGATGGCCAAGCAAGCGGCGTTCGCCAGGAAATCCTTCGAAACCGCATTGAAGAATGCCGGCGAGGTGGCCGAGCTGGCCAGGAAGTCCGGCACCGAATCGGTCGAGATCCTGCGCGAGCGCATCAAGGAGGCGATGGCGGAAATCCGCAGCGGCTACGACAAGAAGTAGGCTGTTCCCAAGCAGTTTTTCTCCCATCAAATCCGGCTGGTGAAGGCCTGGATGTTGGCCTTTGGGCTCGCCGAGGCGAACAAAGTTCCTCTTGCCCGACAATCCTGTTTTCCCCGCTGAACACCGGCACTGGGCCCGCCACTGGCGCGATCCGGCCGAGGATATCGCAGCCGAACACACTGACCGAATTGACAGAGGCGGCCGGTTCGTGGTCCGGAGGCAGGGCAAGCGATCGGGAAAGCAGGAATGACGCAAATACGGCTGAGGCCGCCGCCGACCTACGAACAGCTCAGGACGATGACAGGGCAGGAGCTTGGCGTGTCGGACTGGACGACGGTCGACCAGAGCCGCATCGACCAGTTTGCCGAATGCACCGGCGACCGCCAATGGATCCATGTCGATCCAGAGCGGGCGAAGCGGCAGAGCCCGTTCCGCGCCACCATCGCGCATGGCTATCTGACGCTGTCGATCATCGGCGCGCTGGCGCTCGACATGGGCATCGTGCCGGACAACACGCAAGCCGTCTTCAACTATGGCTTCGACAAGGTGCGGTTCCTGGCGCCGGTCAGGGCCGGTGCGCGCATCAGGCTGCGCATCACGCTGATGTCCATGGAGGACAAAGGCCCCGGCCAGTATCTGATGAAGGCCGCCAACATCGTCGAGATCGAAGGTGAGAAGAAGCCGGCGCTGACCGCCGAAACACTGGTCATGCTCTATGAGCGGCGGCGCAGGCGGGCAGGGGCGTGAGCGGCGAAGCGCAATCTCGCCTTCTCCCACAAGGGGAGAAGGGAGAGAGCCGAAAATTCAACGCGACATCGCCTCTTCGAGCGTCCTGAAAATTCTCTCATCCTCCGACTGCGCGACGTTGAAGCGCAGGAAACGGCTGGCTGTCTGGGACAGGCTGAACGCATTGCCGGGCGCCAGCACGACATTGGCCGCCAAGGCGCGGCGGGCTATATCAGCTGCATCGACGCCTTCCGGCAGGCTGCACCACAAGAACATGCCGCTCGGCTGGTCGATCCACGGCACGATGCCGATCGCCTTCAGGCGGCTGCTTGTCTCAGCCATGGCGCGTGAAAGCCGCATGCGCAGCAAATCGACGTGCTTGCGATAGCTGCCGTCCTTCAGCAGCGTCTGCACCAGTTCGGAGGCAAGCCTGCCGCTGCCGAAGGATGTGGCGATCTTGAGGTCGGTTAGCCCTTCCATCCAGTCGCGCGGAGCTGCGATGAAACCGCAGCGCACCGACGCCGAAAGCGTCTTGGAGAAGCTGCCGATATGGACGACGCGACCAAGACCGTCGAACGCCGCCAGCCTGGGCGCCGGCGTGTGTTCGAAGTCGGCAAAGATATCGTCTTCGATGATCGTCAGATCGGATTGGTCGGCGAGCTTGAGCAATCGGTGGGCGACGACCGGCGACAGAATTGCACCCGTTGGATTGTGAAGCGCGGAATTGGTGATGTAGAGGCGCGGCCGGTGCGCGATCAGCGCCTGCGCGAACAGCTCGATATCCGGCCCCGACGGCGTGTAGGGAACGCCGACCACCTTGGCCCGGTGAGCGCGCAGCAGGGCATGGAAGTTGAAATAGCAGGGATCGTCCACCAGCACCGTGTCGCCCGGCTCGAGCAGGAACCGGCACAGGAGGTCGATGGCCTGGGTCCCCGATTCCGTCAGCATGATCTGGGCGGGAGAGGCCTCGATGCCGTGCTCTGCCATGCGCCGGGCGAGCAGATAACGCAGCGGCGGCAGCCCGAGCGGGGTGCCGTAGTCGGTCAGCGTGACATCTTCGCCGCGTGCCATTGTCCGCAGCGCCCGGCGCAATCCAGCCTCCGGCAGCCATGATGCCGGCAGCCAGCCGCAGCCGGGTTTGAGCACGCTGTCGCCGGCTTCCAGCGACTGGCGCGAAACCCAGAGCGGATCGACGGCACGGTCGAGCCTGGGGCCGATCTCGGCCAGCGACAAGGGAGCCAGCGGTCCGGCGGCATAAAAACCCGAGCCTGGACGCGAGCGGATGATGCCTTCCGCCGCAAGCCGCTCATAGGCTTCGACCACGGTGGATTTGGAAACCTGCATGGTTTTCGCGAAAGCCCGGATCGAAGGCAGTCGTGTTCCCGGTGTCAGGCTGCGTGCCGCGATCCGGTGCCTGATCGTCGCCATGACGCTTTCGACAAGCGTCCCGCTGCCGGCACTCGCCGTCGCCTGCTCGTCCATCCGTACTGCTCAACCTACCATGACAGTTTTGTCGAACTGTACCTCATTGTCTCTGGTGGCGCCATATGTTCCGGCCCGATAGAGGGCGAGAACATCAGGAGCGTGCGATGGACAAGGCGGCGGGCGGCTGGATCAACGGATTCGTAGGCGTGCTGATTTTCAGCGGATCGCTCCCGGCAACGCGCGTCGCAGTGATGGATTTCGATCCGGCCTTCCTGACCGTCCCCCGCGCTGCCACGGCAGGCATCCTCGGCCTCGCGCTGCTGCTCGTTTTTCGCCAGAAGCGTCCGGAGCGGCAGGATCTGTTGTCGTTGGCTATCGTGGCGCTCGGCGTCGTGGTCGGCTTTCCGCTGCTGACCGCGTTGGCGCTCAAGCACATCACCTCGGCCCATTCCATCATCTTCGTTGGCCTGTTGCCGCTGGCAACAGCGATCTTCGGCGTCATTCGCGGCGGCGATCGCCCCAAACCGGCTTTCTGGCTGTTTTCGTGCCTTGGCAGCGCCCTTGTCGCCGGTTTTGCGGTGACGCAAGGTGTGGCAGCCGCGCCGCTTGGCGACATGCTGATGCTGGCCGCAATTGTCCTGTGCGGACTGGGCTATGCGGAAGGCGCCACGTTGTCCCGCAAACTCGGCGGCTGGCAGGTGATCTCATGGGCGCTGGTGTTCTCGCTGCCGGTCATGCTCGCCCTGACGCTCATCACCATGCCGCCGTCGCTCGAAAACGTCGGCAAGGCCGCCTGGATCGGCCTGGCCTACGTCTCGCTGTTCAGCATGCTGATCGGTTTTGTGTTCTGGTATCGCGGACTGGCGCAAGGCGGCATCGCTGCCGTCGGGCAGTTGCAGCTTCTCCAGCCTTTCTTCGGCCTTGGGCTGGCGGCAATGCTGCTAAACGAGCAGGTCAGTCCTGCGATGATCGCCGTCACCGCAGCCGTCGTGCTTTCCGTGGTCGGTGCGAAGAAATGTGCGCGGTAAGGCAGGCCGTTTGAATGCAGCCGATGCGATGTTGTGTCGAGCGCGCTAGGGCCGCTCAGTCCTGGTTTTGCAGCGCTGACTGTAACCTGTCATATGTTGGCGCAAGTGTTCGCAACGCAGTGGCGGCTGCCGCGTCGTCGCCAATGACCAAGGGGTGCTGAGTCGAGCCAATGAGCCGCGCCTGTTCGGCCGCGATTCGCGAGGCTTCGGTATATCCGGCTCGCGCCAAGCAGGTCGCGGCATCTGCAACACGGCGAGCGCCAACCCGGATCGCAAAGTGGATCAGATGGCCACGCAATTCCTCATCGCAATCGTTTTCGATGAGCGTAGCGAGAGCTTCAGCGGCTGCGCCGTTTCCGAGACTGCCAGCTGGCATGTTGTGATCACCGCACATCGATAGCCACTGGATGGCGGTTGGGATCGAGGCCTTGATGGCTTCGACATCGGACACTTTCGCGAACTGACTGAAGCCAGTGCGCATCGTATAGGGCATACCGTAGTCAATCGTCTCGGCTCGCCAGGCCGCCATGAAATCCGTCAGTGGCAGAGAAGTATAGGGATAGCCCTGGGGGTCGTGCATGAGAACATGGTCCTCGACGACATCGATGACGACGACATAATGGTCTGCGCCGATCGGCCCCGTCTTGCCCGGTTGATGCGACAGGTGTCCCATCTCGATGGGACCAATCCATACCGGGCCATCCGCAAGGGAGACCCGCAAGCGGGCGAGGGCGTCTGTGGCATTGCTGCCGCTGACGGCCGAGGACGTCCAGCCAAGCGCGGTCAACGCTGCGTCAAAACCTGCCTCGGGCGTCCAGCCATAGGGGTCGAAGAACGGCAACGTGCCGCCGATCAGCTGCATCCCAAATGGGCTGCCTGTAGCGATCTCAATGACTGCCGTGGGCGGTGCATCGGCTCCGAACATCATTGCAAACGAGTTCGCGTAACAGTACGGACCAGAGCCGGTGTAGGGAACGTGCGTCATCTTGCTGTCTCTCACCAAAATTTCGGAACGAGACATATCAAAGGGGGCAAATTCACAGAAATTGTCAACCTGGAACCGGCTCTGAATCGCCCAAACTAAATGAGAGCGCCGCGCCTGAACTCGATGACTCGACAGGTGGAAATTAACGTGAAGCAGTGTGGCGTCGAACAGCAGTCTGCCCTTTAGAACTTCGTCACCACGCCGATGCCGATGCCTTCGAAGCCGCCCATCGCCATCAAGGCGGCTGGCGCCTCTTCGAGGCTGATTTTCTTGCCGACCAGCAGTTCGGGCTTCAGCTTGCCGGTGCGGATCATCTCCATCATCGCCTGGTAGCGGTAGGCTTGCATGCCGTGGCTGCCGAGGATTTCGAGCTCGAAGGCGATCACCTTGTCCATCGGGACCTGCGGCCTGGCGTGATCGCCGAGCATCAGCCCGACCTGCACATGGCGACCGCGCCGGCGCAGATTGGCAATCGAGTTGAACGAGGTCGTCGGGTGGCCGAGCGCGTCCATCGACATGTGCGCACCGCCATTGGTGATCTGCTTGACCGCCTTGACCACGTTCGGCGTCTTCGCGGCGTTGATCGTCGCCACCGCGCCGATTTTTTTGGCGAAGTCCAGCTTCTCGTCGGTCAGGTCGATGGCGATCACGGTGGCGCCCATGGCGCTGGCGATCATGATCGCCGACAGGCCGACGCCGCCGCAGCCATGCACGGCCACCCATTCGCCTGGCGTCACCCGGCCCTGGTCGACAATGGCGCGGAACGAGGTAACGAAACGGCAGCCGAGGCTGGCGGCGGTGGCGAACTCCATTTCGTCCGGCAAGCGGACCAGATTGGTGTCGGCATGGTCGATGGCGACATATTCGGCGAACGAGCCCCAGCCGGTGAAGCCGGGCTGGGTCTGGTGTTCGCAGACCTGATGGTTGCCCGAGTTGCATTCGAAGCAACGGCCGCAGCCGACGGCGAACGGCACGGTGACGCGCTCGCCGGTCTTCCAGCGGGTCACCTGGTTGCCAGCGGCCACCACAACGCCGGCAAGCTCGTGGCCCGGCACATGCGGCAGGCGGATGCCGTCGTCGTGTCCCATCCAGCCGTGCCAGTCGCTGCGGCAGAGCCCGGTCGCCTCGACCTTGATGACAACGCCGCCCGGTGCCGGCTCCGGATCGGCAACGGTCTGGATCGTCGGCACCTCACCGAATTTTTCGAAGACAACGGCTTTCATCGGCAATTCCTCATGTTTTTGTCCAACTTGCCCTACTCGGCATCGATCTGGTTCTCCGGTGCGGCCCTTTGGAAGGCCGGCAACGCCATGCAGGCGGCGCGGATGCGTGCGATCGTCGGGTAGGGCGTCAGGTCGACGCCGAAGCGGGCATTGCTGGTGACCTGTGCGGCCAGGCAGATGTCGGCCAGCCCCGGCGTGTCGCCATGGCAGAATGTCCCGGTTTCGGCTGAGGAAGCCAGAATCTTTTCAAGCGGCTGGAAACCTTCGTTCACCCAGTGCCGGAACCAGTTGGCGACGTCTTCGTCGCCGGCCCCGAACAGCGTGCGCAGCGAGGTCAGCACGCGCAGATTGTTCACCGGATGGATGTCGCAGGCGATCATCTGCGCCAGCATCCTGACGCGGGCCCGGCCAGCCGCGTCCTGCGGCAAAAGCGGCGGTTCGGGCCTGGTCTCGTCGAGAAATTCGATGATCGCCAGCGATTGGGTCAGCAACGTGCCGTCGCCGAGGATCAGTGCCGGCACCAGTCCTTGCGGATTGACCGAGAGATAGGCGGGCTCGAGATGCTCGCCGTGGCGCAGATGATGCGGCACATATTGGTAGGTCAGGCCCTTCATCTCCAGCGCGATCCGCACCCGGTAGGAGGTGGAGGAGCGGTAGTAGTTATGCAGGACGAGGTCGCTCATTCCTGCACATTCGGCCGATTTGGACGGCCGGGCAAGGGCATGATGGTCCGGAAATTGCCATCTCAGAGACCGTTTGGAAATTCTACTCTGGCGGTCATCTGATGGCGTTTTCTGCGCTTCCGGTGCTCACGGACCAGATGTCCGCTGCGCTCCGGTTCTCGAAACCATCATCATACGACTCGCCAGAGCGAATTTCGAAACAGTCTCTACGCCCTTCGGCCCGGGATGGCGATGTACTATTTGCCAATAATCTGGCCATGGTCGCTGGGCTATTCTATCCTGCCCTGAACTGAAACGAACGCCATGACCGCAGTCAACGATCGCGCCCGGTTTCTGATCATCGACGACCACCCGCTGTTTCGCGAGGCGCTGCACAGCGCCGTGCAGATGGCCTATCCGGACGTCGACACTGTCGAGGCGCGCTCGATTACCGAGGCGTTCGAGCTCCTGGCGGACGCCAAGCCATTCGATCTGGCGCTGCTCGACCTCAGCATGCCAGACGTGCATGGCTTCGACGGACTGCTGCAGCTTCGAACCCGCTATCCGCGCCTGCCGGTGGTCATCGTTTCGGGGCATGAGGAGCCCAAGATAATTTCCGAGGCGCTGTCCTACGGTGCTGCCGGTTTCATCCCGAAATCGGCGCGCAAGAGCGACCTGGCCGCCGCCATCCGCTCGGTGATGGAAGGTGCGATCTACGTGCCCGAAACCTATGAAGGCCAGCCGCCGGACGCCGACAGCACCGACCGCGCCGAGATGGTGCAGCGGCTTGCCAAACTGACGCCGCAGCAATTGCGGGTGCTGCAGATGCTGCGCCAGGGCTTGCTCAACAAGCAGATCGCCTACGAACTGCAGGTCGGCGAAACCACTGTCAAGGCGCATGTCTCCGAGATCCTGCGCAAGCTCAACGTCTACAGCCGGACGCAAGCCGTCATCGAGGTTTCGAAGCTCGACAGCGCCGAGCTGTTTCGCGGCCAGGCGGGGTTTTAGGCGCACCCGTTAGGGCGAGTAAACTTTCACTGAGAACTCACCTTTTTCCGTCCAGAGCCGCAAAGGGCCTGATAGATCGCGCATCTCCGGAGAAGATAGAGTAAACAAAATATGGATTCGAATATATTCTTTTGATCTAGATGAAATTGTACAATCGCAACTAAAACTGTCTGCGGTTTCCAAATTTGTCAGAATACCAGGAAAACTGTTTGCGCTTTCCGGAGTGGCATTTATTTGAACGTCTATTGTTTTCATTAGAAAGTGTCCTGAATTTCGACGAAGTTGGTCATAGGGACAGGATCGCGCCGAATACGCTGACAGTGATTTACGGTGACAGTGCACCATTTTTCTTTCGTCGCCTGCCTCGTTTTCCTGGTTTCACGGCCTTGCCGATTTGCTCGGCAATCCGGTCCAGAAACGCGTCATTGCCCACCGGCCGACCGATGCTCTCGGCCTTACGCAGCGCGTCGAAAGCAGCAACATCCGTGTCGAGTAAATCGAACAGCCCTGTCGACGATGGCAGCCGGTCCTTCATCGGCCTCAGATCGGTAACACCGTCGGGTTCATTCGTCTGATGCGCCCGAGCGCTTGACCAGGGCCAATCCGCCGCCTGCTTCACCAGTCCTGCGCGCACAGGGTTCAGTCCGACATAGCGCACTGCCGACAGCAGGTGATCCTCGTCCATGGCAACGGCACCGAAGCGGCCTTGCCAGAAATGCCCGGTTCTCTTTTGCCGCGCGTGGATGATCCCTGCATAGGAGCGGTGCACCTTGGCGAGCGCGCGCCGCAGGCCATCCGCATCGGCCGGCGTCAGGATCAGGTGCACATGGTTCGGCATCAGGCACCACGCCCAGATGCCAACATCGGCGAGCCGGCAATGCTCGACCAGCAGTCGCTTGTAAAGCGCATAGTCTTCGGGTGTGAAAAACACTTTGGCGCGGCCGTTGCCCCGTTGCGTCACGTGGTGCGGCATACCGGGAACGATAATGCGAGCAAGGCGAGCCATGCGGTCAATCTACACACAATGACGGTTGTGCAAACATAATAAAGTGCACTGTCACCGCAATCCCACCGCAATCCGGGAGAGCCGTTGAGGGTATTGAGAGAACCGGACGCTTACTCAAGGACCGCCTCGATCGCCAGGATGATCTTCTCGGCTTTCAGCGTCGAGAAGCTGATGCCCTTTTCAGCAAAATAGGCGGCAGCAAGCCGCACAGCTTCGCGCAACGACATGCCCACAAAGTCAGCTATATCCTCACCATCGGCGACGGGCTGCGGAACGGCGATCATCACCACCAACCCTTTCTGCTTTCGAGAGAAGTGGCCAAGCTTGTAGCCCTCAAACTCAGGCTTACTGACCGAGCCAGGCAGAATGAAAATCGGATTTATCCATGCCTTTGTACCATCGTTAGAACTCGCATCACGGACATCGGCGGCGACGTTCATTGCCTTGTTGAGCATTGAGTGGACGAGGCTGCCGCGCTGTTCTGGGCCGCCAAATTGATTTCCTATCGCTATCATTGCCCTTACATTTTCAACGCCTCGGCCTGCGCCTTCATGGCCCACAGCTCAAGGTTGAGCGGTCCCGGATTGGGAATACGGTGACAGTGCACCATTTTTTGCGCGGCCTTTCCCTCGCTGGGTCACGTGGTGCGGCATATCGGGAACGACAATGCGGGCAAGGCGAGCCATTACGGTCAATCTCTACACAATGACGGCTGTGCAAATATGATAAAGTGCACTGTCACCGTAATTTTCGAATATATCTTTTTGATCTAGTTGAAATTGTACAATCGCAACTAAAACTGTCTGCGGTCTCCAAATTTGTCAGAATACCAGGAAAACTGTTTGCGCTTTCCATAACGTTTACGGAGTGGTCATTTATTTGAACGTCTATTGTTCTCATTAGAAAGCGTCCCGAATTTCGACGAAGTTGGTCATAGGGACAGGATCGCGCCGAATGCGCTGACAGTGCACGATTTCTTGTCGCTCGGGGTCGGGAGAGCGATCAAGCCAGCAAATGCGCCAGCAGCGCGCGTAGCTGCGCTGGTTTCAGCGGCTTGCGCATCAGCTCGATGCCGGCGGCGCGGGCTGCCTTGGCGACGGTCTCCGAACCGTCGGCGGTGACGATCAGCGCCGGCACGGCGCGGCTGAGATAATCGCGGACCTCGGCGATGGTGGTGGTGCCGAGGTCGCCGCCGTCGAGATGCTGGTCGGCGATGACGATGTCCGGCACCCAGTCCGTATCGCCGAGCATCTCGAGCGCAGCATCGGTCGAGGTCGCTGGGCGCACCAGGCATTGCCAGCGCTCGAGCAGGGATGTCATCGCCTGCAGCACCTCGACATCGTTCTCGACCAGCAGCACCTTTGTGCCGAACAGACCGTAGCCGCGCGGTCGCTCCATGTCGGCGCTGCTGGCAATGGCGTCGACGCTGGCGCCGATCCCGACCGGAACGTCGATGTGGAAAATCGTGCCGTGTCCGACTTTCGACGAAAACGTCACGGGATGGCCGAGTGCGGCGGCGATGCGGCGCACGATGGCCAGGCCCAGTCCCAGCCCGGCGCCGGCAAGCCCGGCATCGGTCGGGATCGTGCCGCGGTGGAATTCCTCGAAGACCGCCTCGCGCTGGTCGTCGGGGATGCCGCAGCCGGTATCGGCGACGTCGATGCGGATTGTGTCGTCGCGATGCCTGGTGCCGACCAGCACACCGCCGGAGCGGGTGTAGCGCAGCGCGTTGGAAAGGATGTTCTGCAGGATGCGGCGCAGCAAGGTGCGGTCCGACCGCACGACGGCGTTGACCGGCCGGAATTTTAGCGTCAGGCCCTTCATTTCGGCGACCGGCAGGAAATCCGAGCGCAGCGACGAAAACAGCATCTCCAGGCTGACGTCGCCGATATCGGGCTGCACGACGCCGGCGTCGAGCTTGGAGATGTCGAGCAGGGTGCGGAGCAGATCCTCCATCGTCTCCAGCGACCGCTCGACCTGCCGGACCAGTTTCTTGCCTTCGTCGCTGGTCTGCACTTCGGCCAGCGCCGAGACGGAGAGATGCGCGGCATTCAGCGGTTGCAACACGTCGTGGCTGGCGGCGGCCAGGAACCTGGTCTTGGACAGGTTCGCCAGTTCAGCGTTTTCCTTGGCCGCGCTCAAATCGATGTTGGATTGTTCCAATCTACGCAGTGTCGAGTGCAGTTCCTCGGTGCGCGTACGCACTCGATTCTCGAGCGAAATCGCGGTCTGGAACAGCGAGAATGCGTTGCCTTGCTGATCCATCGAGCGCTCGACGCGGCTGACCAGGGCGGCGTTGATCTTCTTCAGCTTCTCCAGGTCGTTGATGTTCCTGAGCGGCATGAAACCTCCTACTCCGCCGCCTGCCGCTCTCCGAAGGCGATGCCGGTGAACGTCTGGTTCAGATGCATCGACCGGTACTGCTCGCCATAGGTGCCGAAGCCGATGACGTTGTTGACCCTGTAGAGTTCCGAAATCTCCCGGAAGACCTGGCGGTTGCGCGCATCGAGCCTGCGCAGCACGCAGTCAAAGGCGAGGATCATGTCGATGCCGCCAAGCCTTTCCTCGACGTCCCTGAAGGCGGCACGCGTCGATTCAACCATGTTCTTGGGTCGGGCGATGGACAGGACGACGCCATCGTCGATGGCGCAGAAGAACGACAGCGAGCCGTCTGCATGCATCTTCTGGATCGAGCGGCAGTAAAATTCGCCGCCGACTTTCACCACCACCGGGTGCGAAGCGAAACTCAGCGGCGTCAGCATCTGCGGGATGACGCCGACCGAGGCGGCATATTCCTCGGCGGCATTGGTGGCGTTGAATTCGCGCACGGTGCGGTGGTCGGGATCGGACGCGGTCACCACCAGCTTCTCGTCGGTGGGAACGAAATTGTCGGTCTTGAACACGTGGAAAGGAATTTCCGTGGTGATCAGCACGATGATGGCGCAGTCGCAGGCGACCTTGCCGTTCGAGATCAGCCGCGTCGTCTTGAACTTCAAATCATCGCCGGCCGACCCGCCGATCAGTGGAATATCGTCGAGCCCCCAATGGATGGCGGAGGTGACCGCTTCTTCGGCATAGGACAGCCCGTCGATGAGGCAGAGCGCGAAAGTGGTGTCGGCTCGCTCGTGCCCGACGCGGCTGCGCAACGAACGCCTCAGCGCCTCGACTTCGCCGGTGATTTCGTCCATGCTCGATGAGGACAGATTTTCGACCATGGTGCTGGCTGCCGAAAAAGCTGCGGAGGGAAGCAGCATGGCCATGACCTGGCCGTCCTCCAGGCCTTTGGGCGTAATCTCGCCGGCCGTCGAGCAGCCGGCATAGCGGAGCGCCGGCGCGTGGTTGTTCAGCGCTTCCGAAAGGGCGACTGCCTCAAGCAGGCTCTGCGAGAAAAACAGCAGGGCAAACCCAGCGTCGATGGCCGCCGCTTCCACTGCCACCGCCCGGGCGAATGCATCCGCGTCGGGTTCGTCGGTGGTGAGAACCGATAGGCCGCATGCATAGCGCGTCCGTGAACTGGCCAGCGGCTTCCTCCTCTATTTCCTCCGACGCTCTTTTTGTGCGCGGCTCTTTTTTTGTGCTCCTGGCCGCGCCGGCGTCGACGTCATTGTTGTCTTCAAGTGCTACTTTGGCAATGAGCCAACATGACGGAATTGAATTTTCTGCTGTTTTTGACGGCATCGGCGCTCAGAAACTTCAGATCCAAACCACAGCGGAAGGGAGTGATCCATGGACGCCCAGGTCAGGAAGCTATTCGAGCGATACGAGCAGCTTTCCCGGAAATCCCTCGCCGGTGATGCTGACATGGACGAAGTGACATCGGTCTATGCTTCCGCCTTCATTGCGGCGTCGCCTGCCGGCATCATGGTCGGGAAGAACGACGACCAGCTCAAGCAGGCTATGGAACAAGGCTATGCGCGCTATCGAGCGATCGGCACCAAGGAGATGCGAATACGCGATGTTCGCATTTCGCCGATTGACCGGTATCATTGCGTTGCCCACGTCGCCTGGACGTCGATCTTTGCGCGCAAAGGCCAAACTGACGTCACGATCGATTTCGACGTCCACTATCTCGTGCAGAAACTGGCCGGAGAGCCTAAAATATTTGGCTGGGTGTCAGGCGACGAGCAGGAGGTTCTCAGAAAGCACGGCATAGGCTGAAATCGGCGTGGCCAGCCTCGGCCGCTGATGGCCGCAAGGCGGCATCGCCAGGCGACCATGGTTTCGCTTCGCTCCGCCGTTTGCCTGTCTTTGCGTGACCGAAAGTACAATAGGCGGATTTTCGGCCGAACTGCATTCTCGCAATCTCGGCATCCCGCGGCACTATTTCCCGTGCGCTATGCGGTATAAGAATAGCGGACAGATGGAGGGCTCGGGCACCACCGACGCCAAAAAACGACCAAGGTAGCACCCAGGGAGGTTTCATGTCGGAGATATCGTTGACGGTGAACGGAAAGCGGGTCAGCGGCACTGCCGAAGACCGTACGCTTCTGGTTCATTTCTTGAGGGAGAATCTCGGCCTGACCGGGACGCATGTCGGCTGCGACACTTCGCAATGCGGCGCCTGTGTGATCCATGTCGACGGCAAGGCGGTAAAATCCTGCACGATGCTTGCGGTGCAAGCCTCCGGGTCGAACGTCGTGACCATCGAAGGCCTGGCGGACGGTGCCGACCTGCATCCGATGCAGGCGGCGTTCAAGGAGCACCACGGGCTGCAATGCGGTTTCTGCACGCCGGGCATGATCATGGCGGCGACCGACATGGTCAATCGCCATCCCGAAGGCCTCGACGAGGCCACGGTGCGGGCCGAGCTCGAAGGCAATATCTGCCGCTGCACCGGCTACCACAACATCGTGAAGGCGATCCTCGCCGCATCGGAGACGATGTCTTCGAAGGGCAAGGCCAGGCAAGCTGCATGAGGGCAGTAAGGGAGTAGGGCAGTAAGGCAGTAGGGGAAGTCGGCTCAAATCCCTACTGCCCTACTGCCTTACTCCCCTATTCCCCTACTTTTTCGGGAGGAATTTCTGCGATGGGCATTGAAGGTGTTGGCGCTCGTGTAGCGCGCAAGGAAGACAAGCGGTTCATTACCGGCGCCGGGCGCTATGTCGACGACATGGTGGTTCCCGGCATGAAGCATGCGGCCTTCGTGCGCAGCCCGCATGCGCATGCGCAGATCAGGAAAATCGACGTTGCGAAGGCGCAGGCCATGCCGGGCGTCATCGGCGTGCTGACCGGCAAGGAGCTCAAGGCCGACGGCATCGGCAATATCATCTGCGGCTGGATGATCCATTCCAAGGATGGCTCGCCGATGAAGATGGGGGCGTGGTCGCCGCTGGCCTTCGACAGGGTCCGCTATGTTGGCGACGCGGTGGTCGTCGTGGTCGCCGAGACCAAGGGGCAGGCGCGCGACGCGGCCGAAGCGGTCGACATCAGCTACGAGGAACTCAAGGCCGTCGTCGACGCTCCGAAGGCGCTCGAAAGGAGTGCGCCACAGATCCATCCGGAAGCCGACGGCAATCTGATTTTCGACTGGGAGCTCGGCGACAGCACGGCAACCAACGCGGCAATCAAGGCGGCTGCCCACATCACCCGCATGAAGATCGTCAACAACCGGCTGGTGCCCAACGCCATGGAGCCGCGCGCAGCGCTTGGTTACTACGACAAGGCCGAGGACCACTATACCTGCTGGACGACCTCGCAGAACCCGCATCTCGCGCGCCTGGTGATGAGCGCCTTCTACAATGTCGCGCCGGAAAACAAGCTGCGCGTCATCGCGCCGGATGTCGGCGGCGGGTTCGGTTCGAAGATCTACATCTATCCGGAAGAAATCATCTGTCTGTGGGCGTCGAAGAAGACCGGCGTGCCGGTCAAATGGGTGGCCGACCGCACCGAGAGCTTTCTCACCGACGCCCATGGCCGCGACCATGTCTCGACGGTCGAAATGGCCTTCGACAAGGACAACAGGATCACCGGGCTGAAGGTCGACACCATCGCCAATCTTGGCGCCTACATGTCGCTGTTCTCGTCCTGTGTGCCGACCTATCTCTACGCGACGCTGTTGTCGGGCCAGTACGACATTCCGGCGATCCACGCCAATGTGCGCGCCGTCTACACCAACACCGCGCCGGTCGACGCCTATCGCGGGGCAGGGCGGCCGGAGGCCACCTATCTGCTCGAACGCACCATGGAGACCGCCGCGCGCGAGTTGGGCGTGTCGCCGGCCGAACTTCGCCGAAAGAACTTCATCACGGCGTTTCCGCACCAGACACCGGTCATCATGAACTATGATGCTGGCGATTATGCCGCTTCGCTCGATGCGGCGATGAAAGCTGCCGATTATGCCGGTTTTGACCAGCGCAAGGCCGCCGCCGCCGAGAGAGGCAAGCTGCGCGGTATCGGCATGAGCTGCTATATCGAGGCCTGTGGGCTGGCGCCGTCCGCGGCGGTCGGCAGTCTTGGAGCGGGTGTCGGCCTTTGGGAAAGTGCCGAGGTGCGCGTCAACGCCGCCGGAACCATCGAGGTGCTGACCGGCTCGCATAGCCATGGCCAGGGCCATGAGACGACTTTCGCGCAACTGGTCAACCAGCGCTTCGGCGTACCGATCGATAGCGTCTCCATCGTCCACGGCGATACCGACAAGGTGCAGATGGGCATGGGCACCTACGGCTCGCGCTCGGGCGCCGTCGGCATGTCGGCTGTCGCCAAGGCGCTCGACAAGGTCGAGGCCAAGGCCAAGAAGATCGCCGCCCATCTGCTCGAGGCCGACGAGGGCGACATCGTCATCGAAAACGGCGCCTTGAAGGTCGCCGGCACCGACAAACAAGTGCCGTGGTTCCAGATGGCGCTTGCTGCCTACACCGCTCACAACCTGCCTGGCGGCATGGAGCCGGGGCTGAAGGAGACCTCATTCTACGATCCGTCGAACTTCACCTTCCCGGCCGGCTGCTATGTCTGCGAGGTCGAGATCGATCCGGACACCGGCGTGACCGAGATCGTCCAGTTCGTCGCCGCCGACGATTTTGGCAACATCATCAACCCGATGATCGTCGAAGGTCAGGTGCATGGCGGCATCGCGCAAGGCATCGGCCAGGCCTTGCTGGAAGGCACGCGCTACGATGCCAGCGGGCAGCTTCTGACAGCGAGCTACATGGACTACACCATGCCGCGCGCCGACGACCTGCCGTCGTTCGTGGTCTCGACCTCGAACACGCCGTGCCCGGGCAATCCGCTCGGCATCAAGGGCTGCGGCGAAGCCGGCGCCATCGGCTCGCCGCCGGCCGTGATCAATGCCATCACCGACGCCATCGGCATCACCGATATCGCCATGCCGGCATCGCCGTCCACGGTCTGGGCAGCGATCCGGGCGACGAAACACTGATAAGCAAATAGCGAATAGGGAGCAGCGAATAGGGAACAAAGAGCGTGCGAAGGGATGGGCCCTATTCGCTACTCACTACTCCCTATTTGCTCCTTTCCCCCGAAGGGAGAAAGACAAATGTACTCGTTCAACTACCACCGCGCCGCCTCGGTCGCCGATGCCGTCAAGCTGCTCGAGACCGGCGATGCCAAGCTTTTGTCGGGCGGCATGACGCTGATCCCGGCGATGAAGACGCGGCTTGCCGCACCGTCCGATCTGGTCGACCTTTCGCACATCGAGGAATTGAAAGGCATTGAGGTGGCGGGCTCGTCCATCACCATCCGCGCCGCCACCACGCATCACGATGTCGCCAGCGACGAGAAGCTGAAGAAGGCGTGTCCTTCGCTCGCCCATATGGCGTCGCGGATCGGCGATCCGGCGGTGCGCTACAAGGGCACAATCGGCGGTTCGATCGCCAACAACGACCCCGCCGCCGATTATCCGGCGGCACTTCTTGCCCTCGACGCTACCATCGTCACCAACAAGCGCGAGATCGCCGCCGAGGCATTCTTCACCGGCCTGTTCGAGACGGCGCTGGAGGACGGCGAGGTCGTCACCGCGGTGACCTTCACCGCGCCGACCAAGGCGGCCTATGAAAAGTTCCGCAATCCGGCATCGCGCTATGCGATCGTCGGTGTGTTCGTGGCCAGCGGTGCGGATGGAGTCCGCGTTGCCGTGACCGGGGCCGGCGACAGCGGCATCTTTCGTTCGAAGGAAATCGAGGCGGCACTTGCCACGAATTTCGACGCCGCTGCCCTCAACGGAGTGAAAGTGCCGGCGAATGATTTGATGAGCGACATCCACGCCTCGGCCGACTATCGGGCCAATCTGATCGTGGTGATGGCCAAGCGCGCAGTGGCCGCTGCCAATGCCTGAAGGAGGGGAGTAGGGCAGTAGGGCAGTATGGAACAGGATGAATTGGCTGGGTCGGCGAGCAGCGTAAACATACTGCCCTACTCCCACAAACAAGGAAGGAAGAGACGCACGAGACAAGCGGCTCGCGCTTGGCTGAACCGCAACTGGTAGAGCTCTCGCCTCAGCCGGTGATCGGCCTGAGATAGTAGCGCACCGCCTTGTTGCCGCCGTGGATCACCGCCTCGCCGACCCCGACAAAGCCGAGCGCTGCGTGAAAGGCATCCGAAGCCGGGTTGGGCGGTTCGGCATTCACCTCGCAGGTGACGATGGTCTGGCCGGCACGCAACGCATGGTCGAACAGATCCTCATAGAGCCGCCGGGCATGGCCGCGGCCACGCGCTTCTCCCGCAACGACGACGCGGTCGACATAGACGAAGCGCGGATAGCGCTCGCGGAACCACAGGAAGTTCGGGCTGTCGTAGCGGGCGTCCTGGTCGAAGGTCATGATGAAGGCTTCGAGTGCGCCGATGCGGCGGGCATAGAACGCTTCGCCGAGCAGGAAGAACAGGCGTTCCGGCTCAAGCCACGACAACTCGGTCGCGTGCTCGTTATTGAGGGCGAGGACGGCGGACTCGTTCTGCGGCGAGACTTTTTCGATCGGTAACCGTGCTTGCGTCAAATGTTTTGCTTCCTTCGGGGTCATGCTCGCGCCGCCGCAATCGTCGCCGCCACCAGCACCGCGTCGGTCACCGTGTTGCGGTACTCGCGGTCGAGATCGGTGCCACCCATGCCGACCTGCGGATTGCGGTAGCGCATGGCGCTCGGCACATCCTTGAGTGCAGCGAGATGCATTTCGGTCAGTCCGGTTCTTTCCCGCACTTCGGCGATGTTGTTTGGGTCGAGTCCGCCGCAGCCGAGGATGATGATGCGCTTCCCCGCCTGTCGGACGAGGTCCCCAACAGGGCCACGCCCTCCAAAGCGGTATCGCGCTGGCCGCTGGTCAGCACGCGGCCGACCTTGCTGCGGATCAGCGCTTCCAGCGCTTCGGCCGGATCGCGTGTCATGTCGAAGGCACGGTGGCAGGTGACGTTCAAATGCCCCGCCGCCTGCACCAGTTGGCTCATCCGCTTTTCATCGATGGTACCGTCGGCATTCAGGCAGCCGACGACGACGCCGGCCACGCCAAGCTCGCTCAGCGCGCGCACATCGGCGAGCATCGAACCGTATTCAGCGTCGCTGTAGAGAAAATCGCCGCCGCGCGGCCGCACGATGACGTGGAATGGGATCGTCGCCAGTTCGAGGGCTGCGCGCACCGTCCCAAGCGACGGCGTGATGCCGCCCTCGACGAGGCTGGCGCAGAGCTCGACCCGGTCGGCGCCGGCGGCCTGGGCGGCGAGCAGGCCATCTATGCCTTCGACGCAGATCTCGATCAGCGGCAGGCGAGGGCGTTCGGTGTCGGTCACAGGGCGATCCGTTGGTGAAATTCGAGCTGGTCCTGCCCTAGCATTGGGTCCCTTGCGGTGAAAGCTCGAACTAGTGGCTCAGCCGGTGCTTGAGCCTAAGTGGGACCAGTTCGCGAATACGCGTTGTTGCCCATCCAGACGCGACAGCGCGACGGCACATCAGATCCGCAAATTGTGGGCGTTCGCGCGCACGAAGTCGATAAAAGCCCGCAGCTTGGGCGGGACGAGGCGGCGGCTGGGATAATAGAGGTGGAGCGGTTCGTAGGTGGGACAGAAAGGCTCCAGCACCTTGATCAGCGCGCCTGAGTCGAGAAGCGGCGCAGCGAGGCCTTCGACGGCAAAGGCCAGGCCAAGCCCTTGCTCGGCGGCAGTAATGCAGAGCGGCAGTGTGTTCACGACCAGACGTGCGTCGGGCGTGAACTCGACCTGGCGTCCATCGACAACAAACTCCCAGGACGAGATGGCGCGGGTGCGGGTGAAGGCGAAGGCGATGCAACGGTGGGCGGCGAGGTCGGCGGGCCGCTTCGGCGTGCCGTTACGCGCCAGGTAGTCGGGGCTGCCCAACACGACCGTCTGCAGCGGCCCGCCCAGACGCGCGCCGATCATATCCTTGTCGAGAAGCTCGCCGATCCGCAGACCGGCATCAAAGCCCTGCGCGGCGATATCGACGAAATTGTCGTCGAAGATCAGGCTAAGCCGCACGTCCGGGTAAGCGTCCATGAACGGCTCCATCAGCGGCTCGATCAGCAGCGGCGCGGCGATCCACGGCAGGCTCAGGCGCAGCGTGCCGGCAGGGCGATCGCGGGTCTCGTGCAGTGCCGCGCCGGCCGCCCGGATCTCCTCAGCCGCTGGCCGCACGTGATCGAAATAGTGGGCGCCGGCTTCGGTCAGGCCAACGCTGCGGGTCGTGCGGTTGAGGAGCCGCACCCCGAGACGCTCCTCGAGCCCTTTGACTGCCTCGCTGAGCGAGGCCGGGGCAACGCCGAGTTCGGCGGCGGCGCGGGTGAAGCTCCTGACCTCCGCGACCTTCACGAAGGCGACGATGCCGCTGAACTGGTCGAGGCGCATTGTGAGGATATTCCAAATAGCCTTGTCGAACTATACGGGTTTTTCCGGTGAGCAAAAAGCGTCATGTTGGTCCGACAAATGGGCGTCGCTGTTGCGACGGCCCGAAAGGCTAGGAGACAGGACCGATGACCAGGCTCGCTTCGCTCGCCGCCAGCGCTCTCCTGGCGGTGTCCACCGCCCCGGCGAGCGGCGGACCGCAGGAAGACCGCAACATCCAGTTGATCAAGGACTATTATGCAGCCTATGCGACCGGGAACCCGGAGGCGGTTCGGCCCTTCCTCGCGTCCGACATCGTGTGGCGCATCCCCGGCCATCATCCGCTGGCCGGCGACAAGCGCGGGCCGGAGGAAGTGGTCGCCTTCTTCCGTGGCCTGGCCGACGGCAAATTCAAGGCTGAGCCGATCTTCTTCCAGGCACAGGGCGATCTCGTCGTCGACATCCATCGCGGCTGGTCGAACGTCGGCTCAGGCCCCGAGATCGACCAGCTCTACGCCCTGATGTTTCGCATCAGGGATGGCAAGATCGCCGAGGCGCAGAATTTTTTGACCGACATGCACCAGTCGGACGCCTTCTACTGGACGCACTACAAGCTGAAGCCACTGCCCGGCCGACTGGCGGATGACCGCTGAGACGGCGGCCTTCAATCCGTCGCGCCGCGCTTCTTGCTCCAGGCCAAAGGAGACTTGCCCAAAGGAGACTCGCCCAAAGGAGATTTGCAATGTTGAAAATTCTGACGCTGGCCACGGCAACCGTCGTCGCCCTCGGCTCAATCGCCTTCGCCGCACCGCGCGGAGGGCGACTGCGCCGTGCTGAGCCGGACCAGGTGAGCGCGGCGGCGAAATGACAACGCAAGCTTGCGCCGGGAGCCGATAGGCGCCGACATTGGTGGTCCTGCCATTGCCCGATCATTTCATTTCGATGTGAATCGTTTTGGTTCGGGAGCTCTGCCTCTCCTGAACATGCCGGGCGTCATGCCATGCATGGTCCGGAACGCACGGGAAAGATGGCTCTGGTCGGCGAAACCCGCCGCAATGGCGGCCTCGGCGAGGCCGAGCCCCTGTTCGATCAAGCTGCTGGCGCGACGCAGTCTTCGGTCGCGGATATAGGCGGCCGGCGTCAGGTCGATCGCCTTCTTGAAATCCCGGATGACCTGGAACCGGGTGACGCGCGCGGCGTCGGCAAGCCGCTGCAGGTCGAGCTGCGAGTCAAGGTCGCTTTCGACAAGCTCCTGGTAGAGCGAGAACCTCCGTCGCGATCCCGAGCTTTCGATCTCCTCTACCGACCCGCTGCAATCGCCATGCCGAACGATGAGATGCCTCAAGGCGACGAGCAGCGACGTCTCGGCTTGCGTCGCGTCCTGCGACGTCGAGCTCTGGTGTGCTGCCATCAACGCTGCGGCGAGATCGCTGTCCTCGATATTCGGACGTGAGAAGACCGGAGCGTCAGCACTGCCCAGCTCGTGGGCGAGCCCCGCCATCAGCGGCACCGGGGGATAAAACGTCCGGTAGGCCCAGCCTTCATCCGCACCCTGCTCCCCGTCATGCCACTCCTCGGGATGGACGACGGCAATGGTGCCTGCCGGAGCGATTATTTTGTGGCGTCCGATGCGGATGCGTTCGCAGCCGGCCGTGATCAGCGCGATCACATAGGTGGGGTGCGTGTGCAGTTCGTAGCGATGCTGCGTGAAGCGCGCCTTGAACAGGCCAAGCTCAGGGAAGCAGGGATGGCGCCAGTATTTCCTGGTCTCCGTCGCGTCCACGGCTTTCGTCCCTGCAGCGGTCAATCTGGTTCAAGACGCCTGTTGTGCGACCTTCTAATCGTGATCCCCGGCCCCTTGCGGGCGTGGAAGGAGACCATCGTGCTGCACAATGACCCGATCACCGCCCTGACACCAGAGGTCATAGAATGGCGCCACCATATCCATTCAAATCCCGAACTCGGATTCGACGAGAACGAAACGGCACGTTTCGTTGCCGAGAAACTGCGCGCCTTCGGCTTCGATGAGGTGCATGAGGGGATCGGCGGCACCGGGGTTGTCGGCGTCCTGCGCAGCGGCACGGGCACACGCGCCATCGGTCTTCGCGCCGAGCTGGATGCGCTTCCGGTTGTCGAGAGGACCGGCTTGCCCTATGCGTCCAGGAACGAGGGCGTGATGCACGCCTGCGGCCATGACGGCCACACCGCCATGCTGCTCGGCGCGGCCAGACTGCTCAGCCAATCCCGCGCCTTCGACGGCATCGTGTACTTCGTCTTCCAACCAGCCGAAGAAAACAAAGGCGGCAGCCTGCGTATGATCGAAGACGGCCTGTTCGAGCGTTTCCCGGTCGAGGCGATCTATGCCGTCCACAACTGGCCGGGCTTGGAGCAGGGGACAATCGCCGCTCGCGCTGGAGCACAGATGGCGGCCGTCGACAATTTCGAGCTGAGCTTCGAGGGTTTTGGCGCGCATGCCGCCATGCCGCAACTCGGCGACGACCCGATCCTGGCCGCGGGCGCCTTTGTCCAGGCCGTCCAGCGCATCGTCAGCCGCTCGGTCGATCCGCAAACCGCGCTGGTCGTCAGCCTCACCCAGATCCACGGCGGCAATGTCGGCAACATCGTGCCGGGCAGGGTCTGGCTGCAAGGCACTTGCCGGTTTTTCGAGCCCGGTCATTCCGAACATTGCGAGAAGCTGATCGGCGAGATCGCCCATGGCGTTGCTGCAGCCCATGCGCTCAAGGCCACGCTCGACTACAAGAAGGGCTATCCGCCGCTCATCAACAGTAAGCGGTCAGCCGATAACGTCAGGCCTAAAGTTCCAAGGCATGAGCATTTCGATTTCGGATGCCGGCCAGCCTTGAGCGATGCGGGTCAAGGTCTGCGAGAGCCAGTCGAGCGGATCGACGCTGTTCATTTTGCAGGTTTGCAGCAAGGTGGCTACCGTCGCCCAGGTTCGTCCACCGCCGTGGCTGCCGGCGAATAGACTATTCTTTCGCGTGATCGTCTGGGGCCTGATTGCACGCTCGACGATATTGGAGTCGATTTCGATGCGACCGTCCATCAGAAAGCGTTCCAGCGCCTCCCGCCGGGTGAGCGCGTAGCGGATCGCCTCGGCGGTCTTGGATTTTCCGGAGACCTTGCCCAGTTCCGCTTCCCATAGATCGAAGAGGCTCGCGACAATGGCCACGGACTTTTCCTGACGTAGCGCGGCGCGGCTTCCGGCATCCTTGCCGCGGACCTCGTCCTCGACCTTCCACAATTCGGTCATGGCGATGATCGAATCCGTCGCGGCCTGCGAGACCCCGCTGATGTGCAGGTCGTAGAATTTGCGCCGCAGGTGAGCCCAGCACCCGGCGAGCCGGATTGTTTCATTGCTGCCGGCTTTGGCCCGTGCCTTGACCAGGTTGGTATAGGCCGAGTAGCCATCCACTTGCAGGATACCGCTGAATCCGGCGAGGTGGCGCGCCACGCAATCCGCACCTCTGCTGTCTTCAAAACGATAGGCAACCATTGGCGGACTGGTTCCGCCATAGGGTCGGTCATCCCGTGCGTAGGCCCACAACCAGGCTTTCGTGGTTTTCCCGGAACCAGGGGCAAGGGTGGGCAAGGTCGTCTCGTCGGCGAAGACCCTTTCGCCCTCCTTGATGCGCTCCAGTATGTAATCAGCAAGCATCTGCAGCTCGAAGCCCAGATGCCCCATCCACTGCGCCATCAACGACCGGCTGATCTCGACGCCGTCGCGCAGATAGATCGCCTCCTGCCGATAAAGCGGGAGGCCGTCGGCGTATTTGGAGACGGCGATATAGGCGAGCAGCCGCTCCGTCGGCAGCCCGCTTTCGATGATGTGCGCCGGCGCCAGAGCCTGGACCACGCCGTCACGGCCCCGGAAGGCGTATTTGGGACGGCGCGTGACGATGACCTGGAACTTCGGCGGCACGACGTCCAGCCGCTCGGATCGATCCTCGCCGATCAGAACCTTTTCAAGCCCCTCGCAGTCGGCCGGGATTTCCGGCTCGACGACCTCCTCGATGCGTTCGAGGTGGGCAGCAAAGCCCTTGCGCGGACGCGGGGCGCGCTTCGGCTTGTTCCCGACCGCGCGGTCGAGTTCGCTCCGGATTTCCGAAAGGCCGGTCTCGACCTCTTCGAAGGCAAAGGAGGCCTGCTCGTCGTCGATGGCCAGGCGTAGCCGCTCGGAACGCGTGCCATGTTGCGTGCGCTGTAAAACTTTCAGGATTGACGTGAGATTGGCGATCCGCTCGCTGGCGCTTTTCTCGACAGCTTTCAGCCGGGCGACCTCCGCCTCAGATGCTGCGATCCGAGCGTCGGCGACTGCGATCCGGGCCTCGCTTGCAGCCTGCTCGCGAGCCATGGAAAGGATCATCGCCTTCAGCGCATCAACGTCGTCGGGAAGGGCAAGACCCGGTAGAACCATGGCAAGCAACAGAGCACAAAAACAGCCGCTTTCCCAACCGTTCCAGCCGCATGATTCATCTTGCCGCAGGCCGGTTTCAGCCCGTCGATAACGGCCGCCTGACCCTGGCCGGACGAATCTTTTTCCAGTCCAGTCCGGCCAGAAGCGCCATCAACTGGGCGTGGTCGAGACGCATGCGCGCGGCCGATATCCCCGGCCAGCAGAAGCTGTGATCTTCCAGAGTCTTCGAATAAAGACAAACCCCGCTGCCGTCCCACCACACGATGCGAACCCGGTCCGCACGCTTCGAACGGAATACGTGAAGTGCCCCCGAGAATGGGTCCAGGCCGCCATCCCTGACCAGCGCCATCAAAGATGCCGCGCCCTTGCGGAAGTCGACCGGCTGGCACGACACGTAAACCACCACACCGGAAGCGATCATGCCTTACGAACCGCGCGGATGATCCTCGCCAGGCGATCGGGATCGACATCGCCGCCGGCGCGCACCACTGCGTCGCCAATGACGATTTCCACCGTGTCGCTGCCCACCGCTTCAAAGCGCGTGAACTTCGCCGGCTTGCTCGCTCCCTCCGTCAGTGGCGCAACCATGCCCGACGAAAGCGCCTTGCGGCGCCACGCATAGAGCTGCGAGGGGTCCAGCCCCTCGGAACGCGCAACCGCCGAGACATTGCCCCCTGGCGAGAACGCTTCGGCGACAAGCCGTGCCTTCTCTTCGTCCGACCGATGGCGCGGCTTGCGTCGGGACGGCACAGGCTCCGCCGTCAAAATCTCGAATGTTCGATGATGGCTCATACTGTCGCTCATAGGATTCTCCGCATGATTCATGCTGAAAATGAGCGATCAACCGCCTGCACGCTACGTGGGGACGCCTACGCGCTTACCATCAACACGGCGATTGCCACGGCCCGCGCCATCGCGGCAGCCGCCGCCACCGTCGGCAGCGAGAACGTCTCGACCGAGTTCAGCCCGAGCCTCGGCTGCGAGGATTTTGCCTTCATGATCCGCGCGGCAGGCGGCTGTTACGCGTGGATCGGCGCCGGCGACGTCGGGCCCGGCGAGGGCCTGCACGGCGATCGCTACGTCTTCAATGACGAGATCGTGCCGACCGTGCTGCGCTACTACGTCAATCTGGTCGAGCAGACGCTTCCCGCCTCGTGAACCGTCACAGGGAAAACTGACGGCTCAGCGGGAAAACGAGTCAGGCGCGAACCTCCCGACGCATCAGCCGACTGTGGCCACGAGTTGCGTTACGCGGACGGGATTTTCCAGCACTGCCTGCGCGGCATCGGCCTGCTTTTCATCTACCTGCGCCATCACAAAAATGACGCCTTGTGCAACGTTCGGCTCACTCGGCTGTTTGGCAACATCGGCAGATGCCTGGAGAAGCCCACCGGCAAAGCCACCGCATGCCCCACCGACGAGAGTTAGGCCAGCCACTGCCGCGACAGGATCAATGCCGGTGGCCTCAAAAGCACACAGGCCGATTAACAGACCAGCCGCGGCGCCAAGTGCGGCACCACCCGGACCGCGCAGGACAGCCCTGATTTCGTCGTCGTAAGGTCCGATGACGTTGATCTGTTCTTGAGAAACTCCTGCCGCCTGAAGCGCGGCAACGGCGCGCGCTGCCTCGTCGCGGGAATCGAAAAGTCTGCTGATTGTTCGCATTTGACACTGCTCATAGCATAGTCGCCCGCCGCTCAAAGTCTAAGCGGCGGGCGTCTCCTCCCCTCGCGTTCAGGTCACTGAATGATCTTGACGATCTTGCGTGTGCCGGGATCAACAAGAACGGTGCGATTGTCGACGACGACGTAGCGATACTCGACGTCGGGAACTTCATGAAGCTCGACTGTCTCGGGTATCGTTGAACCAATATTGAGTTCCACCCCAGGGAGTTCCACGGATGCGAGCGGCTGCTTTTTCACATACTCCCTGATCACGGTTTCCTGTTCAGGCGCGATGATCACGTCCTGAGCGGCAACAGCGCCAGCGCTAGCCAGCAGAAAAAGTCCCGCGGCTGCGGTGGAAAGATGCATTCTCATAAGTGCCTCCTTTATGTGATGTGACTTGTAAGCCCATTTGCGCTGGACGGCATCCGCGCCTTGCTTATCCAAACCTGAGGCAGCCGCAAACGTTCCTTGGCTGGGCTTCGGTCCGATTCGGCGGGCCTTTGCGTCGGACCAAAGTCTGAGGCGTCTTGCGCAAAGGGCGTTGCCGCGGGTTCGGGCGCACCGACTGCACGCTTCACTCGCTATGAACCGTAGGCGCTTTGCACCGTAGGTGACAGCGGAACGGCAAAACGGCCCGCCGCGTTCAAAGCGGCGGGCCTGCCCTCCCCAACCGATTCACGTCAATCGATGATTTTAACGATTCTGCGTGTGCCCGGATCAACAAGAACGGTCCGGTTGTCGACGACGACGTAGCGATACTCGACGTCGGGAACTTCATGAAGCTCGACCGTCTCGGGCAGCGCCGAGCCGATATTGAGCTCCACACCAAGCAGGTTCACCGAGGCAAGCGGCTGCTTTCTCACATACTCCCTGATGACGGTCTCCTGTTCGGGCTGGATGATCACGTCCTGGGCAGCCACGGCGCCGACACTTGCCAGCAGCAGAAATCCTGCGGCTGCAGTGGAAAGATGAATTCTCATAAGTTTTTCCTTCCTAATGAGCTCTCTTGCGCTGGTACGCATCTTCGTCGCGCCAAGCACTCTTTCAACAACGGGACAGCTGCAAACGTTCCGCGGCAGGGCTTCGGTCCGACCAGAGACGCCGTGCCGTTGGACCTAAGTCTGAATTGTCGTGCGCAAAGGGCGACAATGGAGTGTTGGCCGGGAACCACGACTGCCAGCACTCGTTGCTCGCCGTGCGTCACGGGAGGAATCGATGGAGAATAGTGTTCACCAGGCTCGCTGGCTGCTTGCACCGGTTTTCGCTGTCTCCATTGCCTTCCTGGCAATTGGCATAGTCGTCAGCTGACGAACGACCGACTTGACGATGATACTGATAACAAAAGATGTCTGCGCGGCCACGTCCCTTTCTGCGCCGACAAGGACCACCGCCGTGCCTCGATTTGGCGAGAGGACCATCGTTTCCGCCAACGTTCAAACGAGCTTAGCGGGGATAAGCAAATGGACGATAACAACAAAAATCGAGATTATCTCGACCGCGACCGCCTGTTGGTGGACGAGTATGACGAGGTAGAACATTTCGCGCGAGAAAATGGCGTTTCGCCCAGCCAGGTCCGTAAGCTGATCAAGAAGAACGGCAACGATCGGAAGACCCTCATCCAAGCGGTGAGGGCATTGCGCGACCGGAAGTGAAAGCGCGCCGCACCTTCTGCCGCTGCGCGCGGCGACAAGGTCTTGATCTGTACTGGCAGCATCATGGTTGAGAGCCCGTTTGGAAACTCTACTCTGGCGGCCCGCTGATGGCGTTATTCTTCGCTTCCGGTGCTCCACGGACCAAAAATGTCCGCTGCTCGCCGGTTCTCGAAACCACCGCCAGTTGACTCGATCAGGGCAGTGGCTTGCACAAAAATCCGTAACGTGCGGTTTTCGCCCGGTCGGTAAGCCCTAGGTTCCCTTTGTGATTGATCGGTTGCAGATCTAAGATGGCGTCCCTTAGTGCCGTTCGACAGCACATTGGCCGGTTCTCTCGAATCGTGCCGCTGGCGCGACGCGCCGCCGACCGAGCCGTTGGGGATATGGCGCCATACAGAGCGACAAGACTGATCGATCGGTGGAATGCACTGTCGCTGGCCACTCAGTTTCTGCTCGCCGGCGGCCTGTTCTCGCTGTCGGCGATGATCGTGGTGGGAATGTCCGTGACAAGCCAGATTGAGGCCGCGGTCACCCGGAACTCGGCCGCCTCTACCGCTCTTTACGTCGACAGCGTCATCGCCCCGCTGCTTCCCGACATGCGCAGGAGCGAGATGCTGGACGAGAGCGTTGCGCACGCGCTGGATGAAACGCTGGGACAAGGCGCACTCGGCACAAGGCTCGAATCGTTCAAGCTCTGGCGCCGCGATGGCACGATCCTCTATTCAACCAATAAAAATCTGGTCGGGAAGCGCCTTCCCCTTAACGACAATCTCCAGGCCGCATTCGCCGGCGACATGGTTGCTGAATTGGACAGGCACTATGACAACCAGGCTGAGCGGGACAGGGGCCTGCATCTTCTTGAAATCTATAATCCGATGCTTCAGCCATGGTCGGGCGAAGTCGTGGCTGTTTTGGAATTCGACGAGATCGCTACCGATTTCGAGAAGGATCTCCGGCAGGCACTTGTTCGGACCTGGTTCGACGTCGCAGCCGTCACCGCGGTTTTTTTCCTCGGGCTTTCGGTGATCGTCTTCCGCGGCAGCCGCACGATTCGTTCCCAGAGCCGTTCGTTGAAGCAGCGCATTGCCGAGCTTTCCGACCTGGTTGCTCAAAACAAAATGTTGAGGTTGCGGGTGCAGCGCGCTTCGCAGCGCGCCACGGCACTTAACGAACGTTACCTCAGGCGGATCGGCGCGGACCTGCACGACGGGCCGGCGCAGCTGGTTGCCCTCGCTGCGCTAGGGATTGACAGCCCCGTGCTAGCCGATCCTGCCACGCCGGTTGCGGCGCGAGCGCGGGAATTGCAGGTGGTCAAAGCGAATCTGGACGACGCGATGCGAGAAATCAGGAATGTCAGCAAGGGTCTTATGCTGCCGCATGTCGAGAATGCCGAGTTGACGGAAATCCTCGAGCTTGCCGTGCGAGCGCACGAGGAGCGGACCGGCGTCAAAGTGATGCTGTCCATGACCGGGAGCTACACACCCTTGCCGCCAGCGGCCAAGATCTGCATCTTTCGCTTCATTCAGGAGGCGCTGAACAACGGCTTCCACCATGCCGGGGGCGCCGGTCAATCGGTCGCGAAACATTTCGACGGGGAGCGCGTTTGTATCGAGGTTTCCGACACCGGCCCAGGTTTCGACCCGAAGGTCATCCACCCTGAACGGCTGGGGCTCATCGGGTTGCGTGAGCGGGTAGAAAGCCTTGGCGGCCAATTTGATGTAACATCTTCACAGAATGGCACGGTGGTGAAAATGGTTCTCAACACAGTCGAAATAGGACAGACGTGATGGCAACGGCAATAAAGCTCGCCATTGTCGACGACCATCCGCTGTTCAGAGAAGGTGTTGTGCGCACTCTCGAGCAGATCGGTGGGTTCGAGATCGTTGCCCAAGGCAGCACTAGAGATGACGCCTTGCGGATATCGGAAGACCAGCAGCTCGATATTCTCCTGATGGACATCTCGGTGCCTGGAGGAGGCCTCAGCGCGGTCGAGCCGGCTCTGGAGCGGCACCCGGATCTGAAAATCGTGATGCTGACCGTTTCGGAGGAAAACCAGCACGTCATGACCGCCTTGCAGAGCGGGGCAAGAGGCTACGTCCTGAAGGGTGTCGGATCGAGAACCCTAGCCGCGATACTGCGCACCGTGGCGATGGGCGAACGGTATGTCTGCCCGCAATTGTCGGCGCGCGTGTTGGTCGACTTGTCGAGCCAATCAACCGCGATCGAGAAACCCGACGTGCTGGCCGAACTCACCAGTCGCGAAAGAGAGATCCTGACGCTCGTTGCCGCGGGATTGAGCAACAAGCGGATTGGTCTTCAGCTGAACCTGCACGAGAAAACCATAAAGCATCACATGACGCGGATTCTCGCCAAGCTCAATGTGAGCAACCGGACCGAAGCCGCGATGACATTGCGCGACGCGACCGAGCATCAGCATCCGCCTGTCCGCCATCCTGCATGAAGCAAGACAGCCTTGCGGCCTTTGGAACCTGCCATCACTCGATCATCCGGAGCAGTCTTGCCCGATCGGAGTTCTTTGCCTGCCGCCGTATGATGATGCGGCCCATGGCATCGCGCATCTCATAATGGCCGCCATCGATGCGCTCGCTCAGCCCGTTGGAATGCACTACACCCACGCTTGCCCCGCGCACCTCGATCCGGTCTCCAGTGGTCGCGTTGACATATGTTTTGGGCTTGTTGCCAGGATTTAGCGCGGTAACCGGATTTGTCGGGGGAGTGACGTTCAGTGCTTTTGATTCGTCCTCGTCCGGGTTGCCGATCGGGTCCGTATCCGGTGGGTCAGCGGCATTTCCAGGGTCTGCGGCATTTCCGGTGTCTGCAGCGTTGCCAGGGTCTCCGGCGTTTCCAGGGGCATTTCCAGAGTTGCCGGGGCCACCAGTGTCTCCAGAGTTGCCGGAGTCAGAGTTGCCGGAGTCAGAGTTGCCAGAGTCAGAGTTGCCAGAGTCAGACCTCCCAGAGTTCCCTTGCGCCCAGGCGGCCTGCGGGCTTAGCGTCAGGGACAGGCCGTCCTGTGCCACACGGTAGGGGCTCGCGACGAGAACCAAGGCCGATGCGCTCAGGCAGATGGCAACGCGAAGCCCTCGAAGAGATTTGAGACTGCGCTGCGATTGAGGCAGCGCAGGCCGCGCATTGGCGAGAACTCTTGTCTCACATTGCTTCGGGCGCTGCGGCCGTATTGCGTCTGTGATCAATGAATTTGCCATAGCACGCCAGAATATCCTTTGACCGTCACGCTCTATGTTGCATTTCTACCAGTTTCGAATTCGCCCAGGTCAATCCTTTGCCCCAGTCAGTCCTTCGCCTAACTCGATCCTCTGTACTCTGCACCAATTTATCACGCTTTCGCCATCATCGGGCTGTGTCAAGACCCACCAGTCTCAAGGGGAGAAACCGGTGGGTCTCGCTGCGCAGGAAGGGACTCATGACTGCGCGAGTGCGTTGCCTTCATCGGTCGACCCCATCAGCCGATGAAAAGCCCAACGGCTGCGACCCCGACCACTAGGCCAAATACCGGAAAAAGCAGCCATCGTGCCTGGTGAATGCTGGGGTCCATTGCAGCCTCCTGTCACGGGGTCGGCATCGCAACGACGCCTGCAGGAACTCGGTTCCTAAGAACTCCCCCATTTCAGGCTTTTGCTGTAGCGATCCCGGACCAAAGCACTGCCTGGGCCAGCCCATGGTCGGCAAGTCGCCAGACCGAAGTCCTATCTCAGGCCTTTTGAGCAGGAAGGACGCCGTCCAGGTGTAATCCAGGTGGCAAACGGCTGGAAGGATCCTCGACACGCACAAAAGCCTGTCAGCTTGAACCGACGTAATAGCCGTCGCCTTCGGTGACAGGAGACTGGTCGGTGCAGGTGAGGGGTCCGCCGTGGGGGCAGCGGACCCCTCGTTTAGCGCGAACAAGGGCGTTAGGCCAGAATAAGGACGATCGTGAGCGTATCCGGGTCGACGATGACGATACGGCCATCGGCCAACACGAAATACTCGTACTCTTCGTAAGCCGGAACGATCTCGATGATTCTGGGTGGCAGAGGACGCAGTTTAACCTTCTGCCGCGGAACCTCGACACCCACTGAGATGTCAAAGTCGACGTCGGCAACCGGTTCGACCTTTTCCTCCTTGAGGATTTGGGTGATTTGCGTTTTCTGTTCAACGGTCACATTGCTGATCGCGCCGGTCTCCGTCTTATCCTGTGGCTGAGCAGTGCCCTGGGTCTGCTGCTCGGTGGTGGTACCAGCCTCGCCTTGGGTCTGCTGCTCGGTCTGGGTCTTGGCCTTGTCCTGCGCCTGTTGCTCGGTTGTGGCGCCAGCCTCGCCTTGGGTTTGCTGCTCGGTGGTTACGCCGGCTTTACCCTGGGCTTGCTCGTCGGTCTGCATCTTCGCCTTGCCTTGAGCCTGCTCCTCGGTGGTGGCGCCGGCCTTACCCTGTTCGCCCATCGCACCTTCCGGGCAACCAGCCGAACCGGCCGGGCAATCGGCGCCCGACTGGCTTTGGGCCGGCTGCTGTTCCTGCGCAAGCGCTGCGCCACAGCCAACGCCTATGGCCAGCATACTGGTGATCAGAACTTTTTTCACGAGACGTCTCCTTCGAAAAGCCTGTCCCTTCATGGGGAAAAACCACCTCTGCAATGTTTTGTTCCAGGCGAATTGACCGGGCGCGGAAGCCCGCGTCCAGGCGCGCGCCGGACTGAGCCATCGGGCGCGCGCCGAATAGGGCGTGTCCTTGTTCCAGCAGACGCGCGGGTTCCCTCGTTCGGCCCACGCGAGGTCCTGGTTGGGAGGCGGAGATAGAACGATCCGCGCTCCCTGCTGGTCCTCCAACCCGCGGTTGGTAGACGCCGGGCAGCAGCCACGCGTATGATTCTTCTCGGTCCGCGCGCACCGGGCACATCTCAGCCCCAAGCCGTGCTTGGGTGACCGCGTGATCGCCCCGTCGCACCTGCGGGTACGGCCGGCTTTTTTGTCTGCGCTGGAACTCCGTTGGCTTAACGCAGATAGTGCAAATTGGCCAATGCTCCATTCCACGACGCAGCCCTGGGAGTCAGTCACCGTGGAAGAACCTGTTTGGGAAACCACCAAAATCCATGCGGCGCGCGTTCGGCAGACCGCCGAGCATGGAAGGGCGCTGGTTGAGGACCTTCGCTACACACTGGCCCTGTCGCAACGCTTGCTGCAGGCGTCGGGAGCGCTGCTGAAGCGATCCAGGGACCAGGACGTGCTGCCGAGCCTTGAAACTGAAACAGCCGGAAAACTGGGCCGTCCTGCCTTGAAAACTGCGGAAAGCTAATGATGTATATTAGCGAGTAGGGACATAATTGAAGCAGAAGACTTGTTCGCGAAATGGACAAGAACACTGGCCGCGGTCTCCCTGAATGGCTTCAGAGGCACCTGCCCGATGATCCGGTGATCGCATGGGACATCGCTACAAAAATTTCCCAGGAGACGCAGGGGGAAAATACCCGCAGTGTCATCGGGAAAGGCGATCGAGACGAGGGTCTGAACGAGAAGCAAGACGAGGTTGACGCCGCCGTCAGCAAGCCGTACCCGTTCATCTTGCTCCTGCTTCTTGCTGTGCTCTCGATGGTGGCCGGAGCAGTTTACGCGGTGCTGCGTTGGGAGGCGCTGCTGTAGCGGCGAACACAAGCCTGCGGTTTTTTCCTTTGAGGCTGGAACACTGTCCTGCGACGAAAGTTTAGTGCCAGCAGCGTAGTATTGTCCCCTCATACAAATGCTGCGAGATCGGTAGCTCCGGTCAGCCCGCGTCTCTCCCGAGTGCGCGGGCTTTCTGTTGTTGTCCGCCGGCGTGGCGAATGCGGCCGACGGCCTTTGCGAGAGTTCGGCTTCATCGGGAGCAATGGCGTTCTGACCGTCCTCGGTTGCAGGTGCGGCGGCATACAGCGACGGTTTCGCATGCGGTCTCAGAGCTGCGAGCCGTTTTGCTTCAATCCCGGTTTGGCCGTTCCTTGACAGCAAAAAGTGCGCTTCACATATTTTTCCGCAGCCGTCGCTCACGGCTCTCGTGGAAGCTCAAACACTCGTTCAGTTGAATGGAGGTGCTAATGAACGACAGGACTTTCGACCGGCCTGTTTTCGTCAGGAAAGGGGAGTTCATGGTGGAGGAAATCGAATGCCTGGCTGACGCTTTCGAGTTCCTGCAGGAATGGCCTAACAATCGCAGAGGGCCAATCTTTGACACGGCGCTCCGAGCCTGCCAGCGCGCCTACGATGGCCAGGTTCCCATTTCAGTTGCACGCGAAGCTTTCGCCGGCTTCGCGAGATCGGCCAAGATCCTCGAGGACGTCTCTGCAGCTATGCCGTGGATGGCGGCACAGAAAACCGGTCGCGGTGGCGTGACGGCGTAGCTGATGTAGCTGCCTGAAGCGCGGCGCGCTGGAATGGACCCATGCGACGCCTGCGGCGCGCTTAGGGTTGTTGTTGTTATGCATGCCGCTGTTGCAAACCGCTGCGTACCCTTGGTTCCTGCCCGAGGGCGTGCCTTTTTCGCGACGTGCATTCGTGAAAAGATGGCCGGCGCCGCAGGGAGTGGGGGGAGGTGGGTTGCCTTGCCTAGGTTGGCGCCGGCCAGGCCGCCTTCGCCACGAACGGGCGTTACCTGCGCGCGAACCTCTGTATCTCCACGGATTATTTCCCTGATGCACGTCATGCATCGAGCCGATGAGACAATTGCATTTTTGTGAGCCCGCGGTTGCGGTATGCTCGGACCCGGGAGCTCGGGGGGGAAGCGGCCGCCCCTGGTGCCCCGATAAGAGCTTTCATTGGGTAGGATGATCCGATGCCTGATGTCTGGGCCACTGTCGCCGAGCTGGGGTCTTCCATGCAGGAACGCCTGGCCAGCGTCCTCGAGACACGAGGCGCGGACCCGCAGCAACAGGCCATGCGGCGCGTCTTTCTTTCAGACATCAAGTTTCCCACAGGGGCGCATGTCCTGGAGGTGGGCTGCGGAACGGGCGTGCTGACGCGGGTCCTTGCAGGCTGGCCCAACGTCAAAGCGGTCGTGGGCATCGACCCGGCGGCATCGCTGATCCGGGAGGCGCAAGGATTGGCTTCCAACCTTGCCAACGTGACCTTTCAGGAAGCTGACGGACGAACTCTCCCGTTCGGCGATGATGCATTCGACGTCGTCGTCTTCGATTCCACTCTCTCACACGTCCCGGGACCAGAGCGAGCGCTCGCGGAGGCCCACCGCGTGCTGCGGCCGGGCGGCTTGCTCGCGGTGCTTGACGGCGACTATGCGACCGCGACAGTCGCTTTCGGCGATCACGATCCGCTGCAGACCTGCGTCGCTGCCATGATGGCCAATTCGGTGAACGACCGCTGGCTGATGCGCCGGCTTCCATCGCTCATACGCGCCAGCGGATTCGAGGAGGCGGATTTTCGAAGCCACGGCTACGCGGAAACCGGCGGCGGCGCCTATATGCAGTCCGTTATCGATCGAGGCGCCGATATTCTGCATGCGTCAGGCGCAATCGGCGAAGCAACGGCGGCCGCCTTGAAGTCGGAAGCGCGTCGCCGGGTGGGTGCGGGAACCTTCTTTGGCCACATCGCCTACGCAAGCCTCACCACCCGCAAGCCGACGCGTGCGACGATTTGAGATAGGAGAAAACCATGGCAGCAACAGCGACCTTGCCCAGTTATGCGATGGGTCAGGAAAGTTTTCCGGAGATGTACGAGCGTTGGCTCGTGGGGCCTCTGTTCCGGCCTTGGGCCGAAGTCACCTTCGACGAAGTGAAGCTGACACCAGGCCATCGTGTCCTCGACATCGCCTGCGGTACTGGAATAGTCGCGCGCGTTGCAAGGGAGCGGCTCGGCGCCGCTGGGTACGTTGCCGGCATCGACATCAGCCCAGACATGCTCGCCGTCGCGCGCAGCGTGGCGCCGGACATCGACTGGCGCGAAGGCAATGCCAGCGCATTGCCGCTCGCTGACGGAGAGCAGTTCGACGTGGTCGTCTGTCAGCAGGGGCTGCAGTTCTTTCCCGACAAGCAAGCTGCGGTGGCAGAGATGCGGCGGGCGCTGGCGCAGGGCGGCCGGTTGGCGGTTGCCACCTGGCGCTCCGATGAGGAAATCCCTTTCTTTCGGGAACTGCGCCGCGTCGCCGAGCGACATCTCGGCCCGGTCGCCGATCAGCGGTACGGCTATGGCGAGGCGGACCCGCTCGAGGCTCTGCTCCGCGACGCAGGCTTCAGTGACGTCCGCTCGAAGAAGTTGTCGCGCACCATACGATTCGAGGAAAGCGAACCCTTTCTGCGGTTGAACACTATGGCACTGGTCGGCATGAGCGCTGCCGGCAAGACGATGGACGACCAGGAGCGCAAGCGCGTTATCGAGGCGATCGTGAACGACAGCGCTGCTGTCGCCCGGTCCTACAGCGACGGACCCGGACTGGCCTTCGAACTCAGCACCAACCTGGCCACCGCCAAAGGCTAGAGTGTTTCACTGCTACTCAGAACCTCGCGTAGGGTTGTTCGAGCTTCGCCCTGTCAAAGCAGCGCCGTCAGCGCGTAGGGCGACGGCACTTCGCGAGCGGCGTTCTGCGTGGCGAATGACGCGACCAGCAGCGCCAGGCCTATGACGGCCGGTAAGGCGCCCTTGGGCTTGCCAACGCCAAAATGCGCCGCGCCAGACAGAGTGAGGTGGTAGAAGATGCCGGCGTAGGCGAGATCGCTCAGCGGCACGTTCACGCGCGACAAAATGGCGACCACGCCGAGAACCTTCGCGACGACCATGAACGGGACGAGGTAGGGAGCCGGATAGTGAAGGTCGGCAAGAGTTTGCCGCACCCAGGCTGTCTTGGCCGCGTACATAGAGGCTGATGCCAAGTATAGCAGCGATAAGAGTGCCGTGCTGATCCAGTATACATAGATTGCTGTCATGGTGTCTTCCTGCTCATCCGCTACTTCGGCGGGTCGATCGCGTTGAATGGCGTTTGCCTGCCGGACAACGCCAACGTTGCCTGGCACGCATCAAAAATGTATCCTAAGATGAACAAGTACAAGTAGGATGAAAAAACGACAGTAAGTATGGAAAATCAGACTGATGGCTAAGGACGGCTTCACAATGCAGGACGAGATGCGCCGCGCTTTCGCGATGCTTTCGGGAAAATGGAAGCTGGAGATCATGTGGCTGCTCAATCAGCGGGTGTACCGATTCGGAGAGCTGCGAAAAGCGATCCCTGGCATCACCCAGCACATGTTGACGGCGCAACTGCGCGAACTCGAAGCGGATGGGCTGGTCTCGCGAACAGTGTTCGCGGAAGTACCGCCTCGCGTCGAGTACGAGATCACCCCAAAGGCGCGCGGGCTTGGTCCCACGATGGAAGCGCTCACCGCCTGGTGGAACGAGTATGGAAAGAGCGTTCCGGCCAAGCCGGGCACGCGCGGTCGTAAATCTAAAGCGCGTCGCGTTTGACCGGCCTCATGCGACGCGCTTTGGGTTATTGTTTTATGCATGTCGTTATCGCAAAACCGCTGCACACCCTCGGGTCAGGCCAGAGGGCATGCTTTTGCGCGACATGCATTAGAGGCGGCTGACTGTCCGGTCTCTCCGCATCGCCGCGCACTGGCAACAAGCAACGCGCTGCGATTTCGATCGCCTCGACCAGCGGACTTAGCAGCCAATCAGTCTAGGCAGCCGCCTCATCTCGCTCGGCGCGAAAAGCCTGTCGGGCGCTCTCAATTTCGGGCCGGTGCTTGACCGCCCACTGCGACAATGCCCGCAGCGGCTCGATGAGCGAGTGGCCAAGCGGGGTCAGCTCGTACGTGACTTTCGGAGGGATGGTCGGAAAACTGGTGCGCTTGACCAGCCCGTCTTCCTCCAGCCCTCGAAGCGTCAAGGTCAGCATGCGGTGGGATACGCCCCCGATCTGACGGAGCAGGGCGGTAAAGCGCACCGGCCCGTCCTTCAAGGCTCCCACGGCCATGACAGTCCATTTGTCACCGACCCGGTCGAGTATTTGGCCGAGGGCCCGGCACTCGTCCCTTGCTGCTTCATCGTGATGGAGTGCGTTGCCGGCCTTCATCATCTGTTCTCCGTTTGTATCACGCACACTTTTGATCGTGATGGACAAAATAGTGCAATCTTGCGCGTTTGCCTAATGCACCGATATGACCTTACGAACATTTTGTTCGCGAGGAAATCATATCATGAAAATTGGAATCAACGGCGCCAGTGGGCACCTTGGGCAAGCCGTCCTGGCGGAACTCGCAGTACGGGCGCAGGGCCACGACGTCGTCGCCATCAGCCGTACCCCGGAGAAGGTGACCGGAGAATGGGAGAAGCGGGTCGGCGACTATGATCGCCCAGAAACACTGGCCGATGCGTATGCCGGTCTCGACCGGCTCTTACTGAGGCGCGCGGTCGCGGCAGAACGCAGCCGCGATCGAGGCGGCTGTCGCGGCCGGTGTGGGTCACATTGTGTTCCTCTCAGCCGCCGGCACTATGAGGGCCGAAGACACCTCCATGCACGGCTCATACTGGCGGGGCGAACAGGCCCTGATCCAGCAGGCCAAGGCATGGACCGTCCTCCGCATGAACTACTACGCGGAGAGCTTCGCCATGGAGGTGGCGGCACCGCAGACCAATCAGATTTTTGGCTTGGCCGAAAACAAAGTCGCCTTCATTTCGCGCAACGACATTGCCGCTGCCGCGGCGGGCATGCTCGCCAGCGACGGCGTAAGCGGTCAGCCGATAACGTCAGGCCTAAAGTTCCAAGGCATGAGCATTTCGATTTCGGATGCCGGCCAGCCTTGAGCGATGCGGGTCAAGGTCTGCGAGAGCCAGTCGAGCGGATCGACGCTGTTCATTTTGCAGGTTTGCAGCAAGGTGGCTACCGTCGCCCAGGTTCGTCCACCGCCGTGGCTGCCGGCGAATAGACTATTCTTTCGCGTGATCGTCTGGGGCCTGATTGCACGCTCGACGATATTGGAGTCGATTTCGATGCGACCGTCCATCAGAAAGCGTTCCAGCGCCTCCCGCCGGGTGAGCGCGTAGCGGATCGCCTCGGCGGTCTTGGATTTTCCGGAGACCTTGCCCAGTTCCGCTTCCCATAGATCGAAGAGGCTCGCGACAATGGCCACGGACTTTTCCTGACGTAGCGCGGCGCGGCTTCCGGCATCCTTGCCGCGGACCTCGTCCTCGACCTTCCACAATTCGGTCATGGCGATGATCGAATCCGTCGCGGCCTGCGAGACCCCGCTGATGTGCAGGTCGTAGAATTTGCGCCGCAGGTGAGCCCAGCACCCGGCGAGCCGGATTGTTTCATTGCTGCCGGCTTTGGCCCGTGCCTTGACCAGGTTGGTATAGGCCGAGTAGCCATCCACTTGCAGGATACCGCTGAATCCGGCGAGGTGGCGCGCCACGCAATCCGCACCTCTGCTGTCTTCAAAACGATAGGCAACCATTGGCGGACTGGTTCCGCCATAGGGTCGGTCATCCCGTGCGTAGGCCCACAACCAGGCTTTCGTGGTTTTCCCGGAACCAGGGGCAAGGGTGGGCAAGGTCGTCTCGTCGGCGAAGACCCTTTCGCCCTCCTTGATGCGCTCCAGTATGTAATCAGCAAGCATCTGCAGCTCGAAGCCCAGATGCCCCATCCACTGCGCCATCAACGACCGGCTGATCTCGACGCCGTCGCGCAGATAGATCGCCTCCTGCCGATAAAGCGGGAGGCCGTCGGCGTATTTGGAGACGGCGATATAGGCGAGCAGCCGCTCCGTCGGCAGCCCGCTTTCGATGATGTGCGCCGGCGCCAGAGCCTGGACCACGCCGTCACGGCCCCGGAAGGCGTATTTGGGACGGCGCGTGACGATGACCTGGAACTTCGGCGGCACGACGTCCAGCCGCTCGGATCGATCCTCGCCGATCAGAACCTTTTCAAGCCCCTCGCAGTCGGCCGGGATTTCCGGCTCGACGACCTCCTCGATGCGTTCGAGGTGGGCAGCAAAGCCCTTGCGCGGACGCGGGGCGCGCTTCGGCTTGTTCCCGACCGCGCGGTCGAGTTCGCTCCGGATTTCCGAAAGGCCGGTCTCGACCTCTTCGAAGGCAAAGGAGGCCTGCTCGTCGTCGATGGCCAGGCGTAGCCGCTCGGAACGCGTGCCATGTTGCGTGCGCTGTAAAACTTTCAGGATTGACGTGAGATTGGCGATCCGCTCGCTGGCGCTTTTCTCGACAGCTTTCAGCCGGGCGACCTCCGCCTCAGATGCTGCGATCCGAGCGTCGGCGACTGCGATCCGGGCCTCGCTTGCAGCCTGCTCGCGAGCCATGGAAAGGATCATCGCCTTCAGCGCATCAACGTCGTCGGGAAGGGCAAGACCCGGTAGAACCATGGCAAGCAACAGAGCACAAAAACAGCCGCTTTCCCAACCGTTCCAGCCGCATGATTCATCTTGCCGCAGGCCGGTTTCAGCCCGTCGATAACGGCCGCCTGACCCTGGCCGGACGAATCTTTTTCCAGTCCAGTCCGGCCAGAAGCGCCATCAACTGGGCGTGGTCGAGACGCATGCGCGCGGCCGATATCCCCGGCCAGCAGAAGCTGTGATCTTCCAGAGTCTTCGAATAAAGACAAACCCCGCTGCCGTCCCACCACACGATGCGAACCCGGTCCGCACGCTTCGAACGGAATACGTGAAGTGCCCCCGAGAATGGGTCCAGGCCGCCATCCCTGACCAGCGCCATCAAAGATGCCGCGCCCTTGCGGAAGTCGACCGGCTGGCACGACACGTAAACCACCACACCGGAAGCGATCATGCCTTACGAACCGCGCGGATGATCCTCGCCAGGCGATCGGGATCGACATCGCCGCCGGCGCGCACCACTGCGTCGCCAATGACGATTTCCACCGTGTCGCTGCCCACCGCTTCAAAGCGCGTGAACTTCGCCGGCTTGCTCGCTCCCTCCGTCAGTGGCGCAACCATGCCCGACGAAAGCGCCTTGCGGCGCCACGCATAGAGCTGCGAGGGGTCCAGCCCCTCGGAACGCGCAACCGCCGAGACATTGCCCCCTGGCGAGAACGCTTCGGCGACAAGCCGTGCCTTCTCTTCGTCCGACCGATGGCGCGGCTTGCGTCGGGACGGCACAGGCTCCGCCGTCAAAATCTCGAATGTTCGATGATGGCTCATACTGTCGCTCATAGGATTCTCCGCATGATTCATGCTGAAAATGAGCGATCAACCGCCTGCACGCTACGTGGGGACGCCTACGCGCTTACGCGACGGCCATGACGGGGCGATCTACAACCTCACTGGCCCGCAGAGCTTGACCGGCGCCGAGCGCGCCGCCATTGCGTCGCAATTCCTCGGCCGCGAGATCGGCTTCCAGATCGCTCCGGAAGCGGCCCTGCGGGAGGGCTTCGCCCAGTTCGGCTACCCCGAAGTCGTAATCGATGCGCTGATCAGCATTCAGAAAAAATTCGCCGCAGGCGGCAACGACATTGTGACCGGCGATGTCGAAAAGCTTTCCGGCAGGCTCGCAAGGCCCTTTGTCGAGACGCTTGGCGAAGCATTGCGGGCGCTATCATGAGCTTCAGCGTCATTGTCGGGGCGAGCAGCGTCGGAACTGCTACGGCGAACCTGCTTGCGAGCACCGGCGAGCAGGTCAAGCTCGTGACGCGCCGTGGCACCGGTCCGGTGCACCCTTTGATAGAACGCGTCGCGGCGGACGCGACCGACGCCGAGCAGTTGGCCGCGATCAGCCAGGGCGCGTCCGCGATCTATTGCTGCGCCAGCCCGGCATACGACCGGTGGCCGACCGACTGGCCGCCGCTGTTCGAGGCCATGCTGACCGCCGCGGAGAGGACGGGCGCGGTGCTGGCGAGTTACAGCAATCTCTACGGCTATGGACAGGTGAACGGCGCGATGAGCGAGGACACCCCGCTTGTCGCGACGCACCCCAAACTCAGGGTCCGTGCCGATCTCTGGCGCGAGGCGCTACGGCGCCATCAGGCAGAACGGCTGAAGCTGACCGAAATTCGCGCCAGCGATCATGTTCCGCCCAACAGCTTGTTTGCCTTGGCTCTTGCCAAGCCCTTGCTCGAGGGTAAGCGGGTCATCTCTCCGGTCCCGATCGACGTTCCGCGTAGCTGGACCTCCATGAACGACTCGGCAAAGTTGCTGGTGAGAGTGGCACAAGATCCCGAAGCTTGGGGAAAAGCCTGGCACGTGCCGACCAACCCGCCGATGACGGCCCGGCAACTTCTCGATCGCTTTGCTCAATTGATTGGATTGCCATCTCCTGGGGTGACCGTCCTTCCCTATGCCGCCCTGGTGGCCGCCGGCCTTTTCGTGCCGATGCTCAGGGAAATGCGCATCACCTACTACCAGTTCGAGCGCCCATTCATCATCGACGCCCGGCGGGCGGTGAACGCATTTGGATTCACGCCCGAGCCGCTCGACGTCGGCCTGCGCGAGACGGCGGAGATGCTCCGCAAAACGAGCCAGCTCGCCAAAACATCAAACCTGGCCACCCGGCAGACGAAGATGCACTCGTGAACGCCGTTCCCGAGGCAGAGACACAGGAGAAAACAATGTCCGAACATACGATGGCCACCAAGGCCGCACCCGCTCCAAACCGCGCTCTCGCAATCGGCCTATGGTCGGCGCAAGTCACACTTGCCGGCATCTTCGGCATGGCCGGCGTCAGCAAGAGCTTCCTGTCGCCCGCCGACCTGGTTGCCATGGGGGTCAACTACGCGACCGAGCTCCCCGAGTGGCTGCTGCGCTTCATCGGCGCGTCAGAACTGCTTGGCGCCATCGGCATCATCCTGCCGGCCCTGACCCGCATCCTGCCACGCCTCACGCCGCTGGCCGCGCTCGGCTTCGTCACGATCCAGGTGCTGGCCATCGGTTTTCATGCGGCGCGGGGCGATCTCGCAACGGCTCTCCCGTTCAACCTTGCTCTGCTTGGCTTGTCGCTGTTTGTCGTGTGGGGTCGCTGGTTCAAGGCGCCAATTGCGCCTCGCAGTTAGGTGCATTCCTGTCCGCCATCGCTGAAGGGAGACGATTGCCAAGAGCTGCAGTTACCTGGTGAGGTCTAAGACTATCTTTCCGGGAGCGTGGCCGGTGCGATTGCGCTCGATCGCGGGTGCCAGATCGTCGAAGCCGACCACTTCTGCAATCGTCGACCGCAGCGAGCCGTCAGCGATCTCTTGAGCGATTGTGGCCAGGCGCGCGGTGTCAGGTTTGACTGACAACCAGATGCCACGACGGCCTGCCGGGGCGCGCGCAACCACATCGGTTGCAGCGATGCTGGCCAGGACGCCGCCGGGCGATAGGACGGCCCAAGATTTGTCTAAGACCTGGCCCCCGACAAGATCGATGACAAGGTCAATGTTGCTCGCAAGAAGCTCGAAGTTCTGTTTCTGGTAATCGATCACTTCGTCAGCGCCCAAGGCTTGGACATGGGCCACGCTCTTGGTTGAGGCTGTAGCATAGACGGTCGCTCCAGCCGTCTTGGCGAACTGGACAGCGAAGCTGCCCACCCCACCAGCCGCGCCGTGGATCAACACCCGCCGCCCCCGAAGGTCGAAATCGGCGACCTGAAGGACTTGCCATGCCGTCATCGCCGCCACCGGTACTGCCGCAGCGTCAATGTCCGACAGGACTGCAGGCGTCTTGACGAGTTTTTCGGCATTTATCAGCAGATGGTCAGCATAAGCGCCCAGGCCACCCAGCGCGGCCATGACCCGGTCTCCGACCCTCACGCCTTCGACGTTGGAGCCGGTCCGCAGCACGACCCCCGCCATTTCGATGCCAAACGTCGCGGGCAAAGATAACTTGAACTTGTCGCGGACGTAACCTTCACGGATTTTCCAGTCGATTCCGTTTACTCCGGCAGCCTTGACCTGGACGAGCACTTGGTCGGGACCAGGCTCGCGGGCGGATACCCAATCGACTTTCAGGCTCTCTGTGCCGCCATATGCTTGAAGACGTAGGGCCCGGCCGGAGCCAAGCGGTTCAGACCGGCTGGGGACACTTTTGAAGTCATCGGGTGGGTTCATGAGATTTGTTCTTCCTGCGTGGCGATAATACCCAAAGAATAGTTTTGAAACTGAAAGTCAGACTCAGGTGATAGATGTTTATTGGACTTATGGCGCCTGGGGATTTACTTGCTTGCGCTTTACGCGCTCAACGCGGGATAGTCGGTGTAGCCTAGGCCGGTGCCGCCATAGAAGGTGGCTTGGACTGCCGCATTCAGCGCCGCATTGGTCTTCAACCGTTCCACAAAGTCCGGATTGGCCAGGACCATCTGGCCATAGGACTCCTGATCGGCCAGCCCCGAAGCCACGTCGGCGCCGATCTGGTCACGCGGACGACTTGGCCGATTAAGGATCAGCGATTGGCGCCAGAGCTCGCGAATGTCGGCCAGCAACGGCTCGTTGCCCTGATGCATGATGTGCACGTAACCGAGTCCGAGCTTGTCGAGTTGGGCGATCAGATAGCGGTAGAGGTCCGGCCCTTCGGCGCCTTCGTCGATCCCCCATATCGTCGTGCCGGGCGACAGCCGGATCGCGGTGCGGTCCGCGCCGATCTCCTCGGCGATTGCCGTGGCGACCTCGATCGCAAAGCGGGCGCGGTTCTCGATGGAGCCGCCATATTCGTCGGTGCGCGTGTTGGCACTTGGCGCGAAGAACTGTTGGACGAGGTAGGCGTTCGCGCCGTGAATCTCGACGCCGTCGGCGCCGGCTTCGATCGCTGAGCGGGCTGCATGGCGGAAATCGGCGACGGTCTGGCGCACTTCTTCGGTCGTCAGCGCGCGCGGCGTGGGAATGTCCTGCATTCCCGTCATGGTGAACATGCCCGTCCCCGGCGCGATCGCGGACGGCGCGACACCCCGGCGATGATGCGGCGTATTGTCGGGATGCGACATACGTCCGGCATGCATCAGCTGGATGAAGATGTGGCAACCTTTATCGTGCACGGCGGAGATGACCTTTCGCCAGCCGGCGACATGGGCGGGCGTGTAGATGCCCGGGGTGGTGAGATAGCCTTGGCCGTCATCCGCGGGCTGGGTGCCTTCGGTGACGATCAGGCCGATGCCGGCGCGCTGGGCATAATATTCGGCAGCCAGCTCTCCCGGCGTACCGTCGAAGGCAGCGCGGCTGCGGGTCATCGGGGCCATGACGAGGCGGTTCGGCAGGGTGTAGCGGCCGACGCGGACAGGGGTGAACAAGGGGCTCATTGGGATCTCCATTTGCTGGAGCCCTTGTTCCACTATTCCAATGTCAGGATAAATCCGGCAAAACTGAAATCAATATTCCATGTATGGAGCAATAGCGTGAGCCATTTGAACGACATGGCACTGTTTGTCGAGGTGGCCAGAGCCAGGAGCTTTCGGAAGGCGGCGGAGGCTCTCGGCATGCCAAACTCCACTCTGTCGCGGCGTATCAGCGCGCTGGAGAAGGCGATCGGCCTGAGGCTTCTGCATCGCACGACGCGCAAGATCGAGCTCACCGAGGCCGGCCAGCTTTACTATGAACGAAGCAAGCGAATCGTCGACGAGGCACGGCTCGCGCACGAGCAGCTCGGCGCGATGCTGGAGCAGCCGAGCGGGGTGCTGCGGGTTTCGCTCCCGGTCGACTTCGCCACGCTTTACCTGACGCCGATCATCGTCGGTTTTGCGCAAAGCTATCCCGGCATCACGTTCGAATTCGACCTGACGCCACGCCGCGTCGATTTGGTGGCCGAGCCGTTCGATGTAGCGATCCGCATCGGCAAACTGGAAGATTCCAGCCTTATTGCGCGCCTGATCGGGCGGCATTCGCGCCGCCTGTACGCGTCTCCTGGCTATCTCGAAGCGTCAGGCGAGCCCGCGACACCGGCGGAGCTGGCGGAGCATGATTGCATCTGCATGCCGCGGACGCCGACCTGGACCTTGCATCAGGGGACGAACAAGATCGATGTCGACGTTGGCGGCCGCTTCACGGTCAACAGCGTTGGGATGATCCGCGCCCTGGCGGTCAACCACCAGGGCATTGCCCTGCTTGCCGAGAAGATCGTCGCCGAAGATTTGGCCTCGGGCAGGCTCCGGCGTGTCCTGCCGGAATGGCAGGGATCGCCGGTCAGCATTCACGCCGTCACCGAAACTCACCTCATTCCAGCCAAGACCCAGCGGTTCATCGAATTCCTGTCCTCCAGGCTGATGGAGCCTTGAACCAGATCCTTACGCGGAGAAAAGTCGCATGGTGGCGCGCTTGCATCGCGCCTTAGCGTAAAAAGGCGGTGGCTCCTCGGAGTCGATGAAGCTGAGAAATACGAATTTTCCATAGCCCTACGCCAGGATGCACCAGAGTCGCCAAAATGCGCAAACGTGACCGAGACCGCGCCGAAGCCCTACGCCTCGCTGGTGGCCCGACACCGACGCTCAGGGAGCGGGCCGTCGCTCTGGCGCGAGAGCGGGGCGAGGTGCGCACGGCTGAACTCACGGCCATCGGCATCCCCCGATGCTATCTATCCAGGATGTGCGACGAGGGACTGCTCGTGAAGGTGGGTTACGGCCGCCATCGCGCCGTCCTTCCGAAGGCCGCTTGACCCGTCGCAGCCGGAAGGGCGAGGATGGCGAGGGCCGGCAAACGGATCGTTCCCGACCCCCACCGAAATGCTCGCCATCCCGGCCCGGATCAGCCTTCGCTCGGTACCGGCGTGTTGAGAAGCTGCTGCTCCCAGAGATACGCGATGCCGCTGCCGCCGAAGTGCTGGATGAGAATCTCGGTCAGCTCCTCGACATGCTCGGTGTGCGCCCAATCGCGTTGCCATTCGCCAGCGAGCGCCATCACGGTCATCACGTTCGCGCCGGCCGCGATCATGCGCTGGATGGCAACTTCGTGAGACTCCTTCGAAATCCCGCCCGACGCGTCGGTGATCACGGTCACGTCCCAGCCTTCGCCGACGGCCTGGATCACAGGCATTGCGACGCAGACCTCGGTCCACAGGCCGGCGATGATCAGCTGCTTGCGGGCGGTCGCCTTGACGACGTTCACCACATTCTCGTCCTGCCAGGTGTTCACCCAGGTGCGATCGATGACTTCCAGGTCCGGAAATACGTCGGTGATCTGCTTAAAGAGAAGTCCACCGCGCGCCGCGATCACGCTGGTGAGAATGGTCGGAACATTGAAGGCTTTTGCTAGCTTCGCCAGAGCCGTCGAATTGTTGACCACCATGTGCGGATCGTGGCTGTTCAGGTTCGCGAGCTGGTAGGGCTGGTGGTCGATCAGAACGAGGACCGAGTCTTCAGGACGAAGAAGCGAATCAAGGCCGTTACGAGGGGTCATCAAAACTTCCTTTCTCTGCCGCTACGGACGGCAATGGGTTCATGGGAGACACATGCGCCAGCGGGCGACGTTGCCTGGACGGAATTTGCTGTTCCTTTTGGTGATGCGGTAGTGCCATAGTCAGGCAAGCTGTGTCGCGAATCGAGGAACGCCGAATTGGACATCGAAGATCTACAGACATTCGTCGCAGTGGCCGATGCAGGGGGCGTATCGGCCGCCGCGCGCCGGCTCGGCGTCTCCAAGTCAATCGTCAGTCGGCGGCTTTTCCGGATCGAAGCAGAACTCGGCGTTCAGCTTCTTGCACGAACGACCCGCGGCGCCGCGCTCACAGAAGCGGGAAACACGTTCAGAGACCATGCGGCTCGAGCCAGCGCCGAGATCGATACGGCCAGGGAAACGATGCTCCCCACCGGTGAGCTGCGCGGCCGCCTGAGAGTTGCCATGCCGCTTACGTTCGGCCCAACCCACTTCGCCCGGTGCTCGCGGAAATGGCGCGCCAGCACCCGCAGCTCCACATCCATACCTCCTACAGCGATCGCTTCGTCGATCTGATCGCCGAAGGTTTCGATTGCGCGATCCGGGTTGGTTACCTTCAGGACTCCAACCTGATCGCGAAGCGCGTCGGGCCGATCTATGGAAAGCTTGTCGCAAGCCCGGATTACATCAAAGCGCACGGTTCACCTGAGACGGTAGAGCAGCTCGTCAACCATCAGGCCCTCATGCAGGGAACAGAAGCCTGGCAGTTCATGGATGGCGACAAGATCGTCACGGTTCAGCCGCAGGGCAGGTTCAAGGCCGATAGCGCTACGGCGCTTGCCGCCGCGGCGGCGGCAAGTCTCGGCATCGCCTGGCTCGCCGATTGCATCACACACGAATATGTGGCCTCCGGCGCGCTGGTCCCGATCATGACACGCTATCCGGTACCTCCGGCCGCCGCGTATGTCGTCCGCCCGCCGGGTCAGCATCCCACCCGGAAAGTGCGGGTGCTCACCGAGATGCTGATTGAGTATTTCAAACGGAACCCGGAACTTTGGGGTCTCGACGGCTAGAACACGAACGGTGTGAAGCCTCGTCAAGGACCTGCGTTCGTCGGTGGCACTCCTTCGGCGACATGGCCTGCACGTTCCACTTGCTGCGACACAGCTTGACGTATCGCGGGGCTAGTTCAGTAGGCGGTCACGCGCCAGTTTCGACATTCCGGAAGCCCAGGAGAGGAAGGCGTGCATGAGTTGGAACCCGGCAATCGAACCCGGCTGTCCCGATGAGGTAGGCATCGACGCGCTCGAGACGCTCATCATTCCGCGATCCCGCGACCTGGGTGACTTCGAAGTCCGTCGCGCCTTGCCGGCGCCGAAGCGGCAGATGGTGGGCCCATTCATCTTCTTCGATCAAGCCGGGCCCGCCGAGTTCCTGACCGGACAGGGCGTTGATGTCCGGCCGCATCCGCATACAGGTCTGGGCACGGTCACCTACCTGTTTCGCGGTGACTTCCATCATCGGGACAGCACCGGTGCCGACCAGATCATCCGCCCGGGCGAATTGAACTGGATGGTCGCCGGGCGTGGCGTGTCCCATTCCGAGCGCACCTCCGCGACAGCCCGCAGTGGCCCGAACAGCCTGTTCGGTATCCAGACCTGGCTGGCGCTGCCCGACAGCCACGAGGACATAGCGCCCATGTTCGAGCGCCACAGCAAAGGAGCGCTGCCGATGATCGAGGATAGCGGCGTATCGGTCCGGCTTATCCTCGGCAACGCCTACGGCGAGAACGCGCCTGCGAGGATGTTCTCCGAGACCTTTTACGCCGACGTGACATTGGAAGCGCGGCGCCGACTGCCGATGCCGGACGATCACGAGGACCGGGGCATCTACATCGTCGAGGGCTCGATCTCGGTCGCCGGCCAGGAATTCGAGGCCTCCCACATGATGGTCTTCCGGCCCGGCGACAAGATCACCGTCGCCGCCGGCAGTAGAGGGGCGCGGCTGATGATCCTCGGCGGCGCGACCTTTCCGGGCCCCCGTTTTCGTCGCGTCTTCGCAGGAGCGCATCGAAGAGGCCAAAGCCGAATGGCGCGCGCAAAACTGGGGCAAGGGGCGCTTCGATCTCCCGGTGGATGACCGGGATGAGCACATTCCTCTTCCGGACTGACCGGAGCTGACAAGACTAAATGACCGACGCCCCCGTACAGAGCAGATGCTGGATGGAGAAAAAGCGAAATGAACGACAAGTGGCCCACCTTGATTACCTTAGCTGGCGTGAGACTTGTTCAGCTCTGCATCTCTACCTGCAGGTCGCCGGCGAAGCGCCAGTAACCAATGCGCGCTTCCCATTCAGATCGATCACCTTGTTGACCGCCATCAACGCCTGATGGAAGCGGGGACGCATCATCACGATCGGTTCGGACTCGGCCCTGAGACGCAGGAGTTCAACCTAACAACTCAAATCCATAAGGAACAATTCCCGTGAATGTTCGCAAGTTCACCGACGCAGCCCTGGAGCGTTCCCCCGGACAGGACGGAGATGTCTTCGTTGGCAATCTGGTCGATCAGCGCCATGCCTCTCCGATCACCATCGGCTACGGGCGTTATGGGCCGAACCAGACACTCGAGGAGACAATGGCCGTCGATGATGTCATGGTCTCCTTGAGGGGCGGCTGTCGGTGTCCGGACAGGCAGGCAGCGTCACCGCAGGGCCGGGCGAGATCGTCCATATGCCCAAAGGCCAAAAGGTCACGATCCGTTCGCACGAGCAAGGCGCGGTCACCGCCTAAATCACCTATCCCCACTGGCAGGAGGCACGGGGGTAAGTCCTTCGGGCAACGCCGCAGGCGCGACGTCCTCGCGGATCATGCTCAACTGAGTAGGCGTTGAGATCTTGGCTGGCAAATCCGGCACGAGGCCTCTCTGCTTTGTCCCAGCGACGCTTCGCGCCCAGGCTCAAAGCTGTGCAAATCCGCCGTCCACGAACACCTCGCGCCCGTCTGGAAGCTGCTGTCGTTGAGGCAGCGACGGCAGTGATAACAGGCGGCAACGTTCGGACGCCGCCACGGCAAACTGAATGGCGGACTCGGGCGCGAAGCCGCCGATCATCAGTATTTCCGCGCGGTAGCCGCCGATCCTGCGATTGCGGCCTGCGAGTAAATAGGCGTGGGCGGGCGAGGCTGCTATGCTACGCCTGATTTCATCGGTCCTCGATGCTCTAACACTCTGGAAGCAGGGCTATCTAGATCGAAGCGTAGGAGAAATTGGACGCTGGCGCGCTGCATCGCGCCTTAGCGTAAAAAAAGGCGGTGGCTCCCCGGGCCGGATTCGAACCAGCGACCAACCGGTTAACAGCCGGTTGCTCTACCACTGAGCTACCGGGGAACAGAGGCTCTCATGTGAGTGGCGCAGCCTATAGCAAACCCGTTTCGGCTTTGCAAAGAAGCATTTCGTATTTTTCGGCGCTTTTTCGCGTCGCGATTTCTGGCAATCATGTGCGCGCGTCCTCATATGAGCCGTCTGGCGGGGTGCGCGGAACCGAAAAGGCGGTTGCGGCTTTCGTCAGACTGGTGCTTTTACTTTGCCCGAACGGACCACTGACCAGACATGAGCGCAGCAAGCCATAACCATCCACCGGCACGGAAAATATCGGTCTTCGGCCGTGAGTTCACCATGCCGCGCTCGCGCGGCCTCAGGATTGCGATCGGCGTCGTGCTGATCCTCGGCGGCATTCTCGGCTTCCTGCCGATCCTGGGCTTCTGGATGGTGCCGATCGGTTTGCTGGTGCTCTCCTACGAGTTCGCCGTGGTGCGCCGTCACCGGCGCCGGCTCGTCGTGTGGTGGGAACGGCGGCGGCGGCCGAACTGATGGTTTGCACCGCAGGGGCAAGCTTCTGTGAAGGGGGGCGTCTTTCCGGCTCGACTCAACCTGGCCATTGCCCGGAACTCGTTTCCCGGCCCTCGCAGTTCTCCTTCAGATGACGGACCTCCTGCTTATCCAACGTAAAGTCCAGGGCCCGGCATCCCTTTGCCATACTGCGTGCTTACCAATCAGTTAATATTTTAATTGCAGGATGCGCATCGAGGATTCGATGCGTGGCATCATGCCGAGGGGAAACCGTCCGGAATGCACCATGGCCGCTTGACGGCATTTTCGCCGCAACCTATTGGAACCGGGTGGAACGCCGGGAGCAATGAGGCCTCGTGGCGGAGTGGTTACGCAGAGGACTGCAAATCCTTGCACCCCGGTTCGATTCCGGGCGAGGCCTCCAAATGCCCAAGCTCCCGCGCACCAGCGCCAGGGGGTCCGGTCGAGATGCGCCGCGGTCTTAGCGCGGCAAGCGGATTGATCCTGAGCGGATTGATCTTGGGCAGATTGATTTTGGGCGGATTGGTTGGAAGATGAGCGCTGATTTTGCCGAACGTCGGGTAAAAATGGTCGACGGCCAGATCCGCACCACCGACGTTACCAGCGCGCCGCTGCTCGAGGCGATGCTTGTCGTGCCGCGCGAAGCCTTTGTCGCCCCCGATCAGCGCGATCTGGCCTATATCGACGAAGACATCCGCATTGCCAATGCAGCGGACGGCCCACGCTATCTAATGGAGCCTTCGCCGCTGGCCAAGCTGATGCAACTGGCCGAGATCGGCCCTGGCGATTCGGCGCTCGATGTCGGCTGCGGCACCGGCTATGCGGCAGCGATCCTGTCGCGGCTGGCAAAATCCGTCGTTGCGCTGGAAAGCGATCCGGCATTGGCCGAGTCCGCCAAATCGACCCTTTCGGCGCTGGGCTGCGACAATGTCAGCGTGGTCAACGGACCGCTGCCGGAAGGGCATGCCGCGGGAGCGCCCTACGACGTCATTTTCATCGGCGGCAGCGTCGAGAAAGTGCCGGAACCGCTGCTGGACCAGCTTGCGGAAGGCGGTCGGCTCGTCGCCGTCGAAGGGCAGGGGAATTCGGGTGTGGCCCGATTGTTCCTGAAAAAAGGCGGGGTCGTAACCGGAAGAGGCGCCTTTAATGCGGCAATTAAGCCACTACCGGGATTCGAACGTATCCGCGCGTTCGAGTTCTGAATGATTTTGGCTTGCAGCAAAGCCGTTGTCGTGTTCGCTTGCGCTTGAACAATTGTTGCTGATCCGCACAACCGGGGTGTTCTTTTTTGGGGGCTGACAGCAGGGAACCTGAAACACACCGCGCCGGCTGCTCGAAAGGCAGAAGCCGGCGCGGTGTGGTTCCCATGCAAAACGAATGAGGGAATAACGTGCCGTCTTTACGCAAGTCACTTTTTGCCGCCTTCCTTTCGGCGACCGCGCTTTCTCCGCTAGGCGCCTCGGCGGAAACCATTCTCGGTGCACTTTCAAAGGCCTATCAGAACAATTCCCAGCTTAATTCGACCCGCGCCGGCGTCCGCGTCACCGATGAGGGCGTTGCCATCGCTAAGTCCGGCTGGCGCCCGACCATCACCGGTTCAGCGAACATCGACTACTCCAGGGGCCATTTCGATGCCCGTAGAAATGAGCCCAACGTGCCCGGGCAGAACGGAAAAATCTCGATAACCACCGGCAACTTTGGCGTCCAGATCGACCAGACCCTGTTCGACGGCTTTCAGACCAGGAACAACGTCGCCGCCGCCGAAGCGCAGGTCCGCGCCTCGTTCGAGAGCCTGCGCAACACCGAAGAGAATATTCTGTTCAATGCGGCAAGCGCCTATATGGACGTGATTCGCGACCGCCAGGTGGCGGTGCTGACGGAGCAGAACCTGCAGTTCCTGACCGAGCAGGCGCGCGCCGCGCGCTCGCGCTTCGACGTCGGCGAAGGCACCCGCACCGACGTGGCTCAGGCCGATGCCGAACGCTCTTCGGCCGTGGCGGAACTGGCCGCCGCCCGCGCGCAGGCGCTGGCGAGCGCTGCGACCTATCGCCAGATCGTCGGCGACGATCCCGGCAGGCTCAGGGCCGCTTCGCCGCTGGCGAAGCTGCTGCCGACGAATCTCGATACGGCGATCGCGATCGCATCGGTTGAGCACCCGGCCATCCTCGCCACCCAGCATCTGGTCGACGCGGCGGCGTTTACGGTGAAATCGGCCGAAGGCGCGCTGCTGCCGCAGCTTTCGGCTTCCGCCGGCGTTTCCAGCGCCTACCGCAGATCCGATCCCCTCAGCGGTCAGGATGGTACAACCAATACGGCCAACATCGGTGCCACGCTGACCATACCGATCTATTCGGGCGGGCGGACGTCGGCGATAGTGCGCCAGAACAAGGAATCGCTCAGCCAGGCCCGGATCGAGGTCGATGTCAGCCGCGACACCGTGCGGCAGGCCGTGACCTCGGCGTGGACGCAATATACCGCCGCCCAGCAAACCGTGGTGGCCAACAGGCAGGTGATCGCCGCCGCGCAGCTTGCCCTGAGCGGCGTCATCGAGGAGCGCAATGTCGGCCAGCGCACCACGCTCGACGTCCTCAATGCGCAGGCCACGCTCATCACCGCCAAGATCAACCAGGCCAGCGCCGAACGCGATTTGGTGGTGGCGAGCTATGCCATCCTGTCGGCTATCGGTCGTCTTTCGGTCGAGCGTCTCGCCCTTCAGGTAGTGAAATACAAGCCTGAAGAGCATTACAATGCGGTCAAGGACAAATGGTTCGGCCTGCGCACGCCAGACGGCCGCTGATCACCTCACCAGTTTCAACTTTCGCCCAGTTTCAAGCTATTTAGAGCCCGTGCGTCCAAAAAAGGACGCGCGGGCTCTAATCTGTTGAAATCCAACACGCCCCCAGATTGGGGATTCTCGTAAGGCGATCCGTGGGTTAGGCTGTTGCCATGATTCGAATCCGGCTTTGGCCGGACAGGAAATCTGCAACGAGTCACAAGGGCGGCGGATGTGACGATGGCGACGGCAAGCAGCGTACAGCGCGAACCTTCCATGGAGGAGATACTGGCTTCCATCAGGAGGATAATCGAGGACAACGATTCCGGCCGCAGGCAGCCGGACGAGGCGGACGACCTGCTGCAGGATTTGACGTCGGCAGCCGTGCCGGCACCGGCGGTAGCTGTGCCGGCACCGGCGGCAGTTGGGGTGCCGCCTGAGGCAGGCAGCGTGCCGCCTGAGGTGAGCGCGTTTCGCGCCGAGTTGCGTCCGGGATTCGACGCCAGGAGGCCGGCCACGCTGACCGAGGTGCAGGCGCAACCGTCGGCCGTCGAGCCTGTCATCGCGCACGTGGAGCCGCCGCTGCGTTCCGATCCGGCTCCGGTCAAATCGGCCGTGACGCTTGCTGGTGACAGGGTCGCGGCCGAAGCGGCCCCGGCCGCCACGCCAGAGCCGAATGCGCCTGCGACGGCAAGGGTTGCGGAGACGACCGACAGTATCGTTGCCGGGTGGCGGCGTGATATCGCCGCAGTCGGCGAAGCAAAGACCGTGGCCAAGCCGGACAGGATCCCAGACAGGGCTGATCTGCGGCAGACGCCGGACGCCGAACCGAAGGCCGAGGTTTTCGAGGACGCGGCCGAACCTGCTTCCGAGCCGGCCCCGCCGCGAAGCGGGTTGGCGCGCCCGGCGACGAGCGAGGCACCGTCCGCTCGTCCGGCGATCCTTTCCGAACATACGGGCCGGCAAGTTGCCGCCGCCTTCGGCGAGCTTTCCGATGCGTTCGCCAGCCGCAGCAAGAAAACCTTCGACGAGATGGCCGAGGAGATGCTGAGGCCGATGCTACAGGACTGGCTGGACAACAATCTGCCGACGCTGGTCGAGCGGCTGGTGCGCGAAGAAATCGAACGCGTGGCGCGCGGCGCGCAGTAACGAGGCCAATTGCCGAGGGCGGCGCCGCCCCTCATCTGCCTGCCGGCATCTTCTCCCCGTGAACGGGGAGAAGATGCGCTGGCCGCAACCTCAGCACCCTCTCTTGCAACGCTTGAGATTGGCGAAATCTTTTGCCGAGGGCGTTTTTCTCCCCGTCAACGTACGGGGAGAAACGCCCGGCAGGGCAATGAGGGGCAGCGCGAACCGCTAAGCGATAGCCCTGCGACGCCCACTTCTGCAAGTTGCCCCGATCTGCCCAGGCGCTATTTGCTGCCCAGGCGCTATTTGCTGGCATGGCCGTCTGCAGCTCGCTTGCGGTTGACTTGGCTAAAACCTTCCGATTTACACCGGACCAGCAAAAAACCCGACAGCCCGGACGCCCTTCCCATGCTCGAAAAAACCTACGACGCTAAAATCGTCGAGCCGAAGATCGCCAAAGTCTGGGAGGAAGCCGACGCGTTTCGTGCCGGCGCAGGCGCCGAGGAGGGCGCAGAAGCCTTCACCATCGTCATCCCGCCGCCGAACGTCACCGGCTCGCTGCATATGGGCCATGCGCTCAACAACACGCTGCAGGACATTCTGGTGCGCTTCGAGCGCATGCGCGGCAAGAACGTGCTGTGGCAGCCCGGCATGGACCACGCCGGCATCGCCACCCAGATGGTGGTCGAGCGCCAGCTTATGGAGAAGCAGATCCACCGCCGCGACCTGACGCGCGAAGAATTCATCGAGAAGGTCTGGGAGTGGAAGGCCGAATCCGGCGGAGCGATCTTCAACCAGCTGAAGCGGCTGGGGGCCTCGGCCGACTGGAGCCGAGAGCGTTTCACCATGGACGAGGGTCTGTCCAGGGCGGTGCTTGAAGTGTTTGTCACCCTCTATAAGGAGGGCCTGATCTACAAGGACAAGCGGCTTGTGAACTGGGACCCGAAGCTGTTGACTGCGATTTCCGACCTCGAGGTCGAACAGCAGGAGGTCAACGGCAATCTCTGGCATTTCCGCTATCCCGTCGAGGGCGAGGTCTTCGATCCGGAAAATCCAAAAACCTTCGTCACCGTGGCGACGACGCGGCCCGAGACGATGCTGGGCGATACGGCGGTGGCAGTGCATCCCGACGACGAGCGTTTTCGGCATCTGGTCGGCAAGAACCTCGTCCTGCCGATCGTCGGCCGCAAAATCCCGGTGGTGGCGGACCAGTATTCCGATCCGGAGAAAGGCAGCGGCGCGGTCAAGATCACGCCAGCGCACGACTTCAACGACTTCGAGGTCGGCAGGCGCCACAAGCTGCCGGCCATCAATATCCTCACCGTCGAGGCGGCGGTCGCCCTCACCGACAATGACGAGTTTCTCGCCGGGCTGGAGATAACGCCCGAGCGTCAGGCCGTCTGGGATGAGCTCAACGGCCTCGATCGTTTCGTCGCGCGCAAGAAGATCGTCGAGCTGATGGAGGCGGGCGGCTTCCTCGAAAAGGTCGAGCCGCATCGCCATGCCGTGCCGCATGGCGATCGCGGCGGCGTGCCGATCGAACCGTTCCTGACCGAACAATGGTATGCGAACGCGGCGGAGCTCGCCAAGCCGGCGATTGCCTCTGTGCGCGAGGGCCGCACCAGGTTCGTGCCGAAAAACTGGGAGAAGACCTATTTCGACTGGATGGAGAACATCCAGCCCTGGTGCATTTCGCGCCAGCTTTGGTGGGGACACCAGATCCCGGCCTGGTACGGGCCGGACGGCCGCATCTTCGTCGAGAAGACCGAGGAGGAGGCGCTCGCCGCCGCAATCGAATATTATCTGGCGCTGGAAGGGCCGTGGAAGGCCTGGGTCGAGGACAAACTCGAGAATTTCAAGCCGGGCGAGATCCTGATCCGCGACGAGGACGTGCTCGACACATGGTTCTCGTCGGCGCTGTGGCCGTTCTCGACGCTCGGCTGGCCGGACCAGACGCCGGAGCTGAAGACCTACTACCAGACCGACGTGCTGGTAACCGGCTTCGACATCATCTTTTTCTGGGTCGCTCGCATGATGATGATGGGTCTGCATTTCATGGGCGAGGAGCCGTTCCACACCGTCTATGTCCACGCGCTGGTACGCGACAAGAACGGGCAGAAGATGTCGAAGTCGAAGGGCAACGTCATCGACCCGCTCGATCTCATCGATGAATATGGCGCCGACGCGCTGCGCTTCACGCTGACGGTGATGGCCGCGCAAGGGCGTGACGTGAAGCTCGATCCGGCTCGTATCGCCGGCTACCGCAACTTCGGCACCAAGCTGTGGAACGCGACGCGTTTTGCCGAGATGAACGACGTCGCGAGAAACGACGATTTCTGGCTGAACGACGCCAAGCTGGCGGTCAACCGCTGGATCCTGACGGAACTGACACGCGCGGCGCGCGAAATCACCGATGGCATCACTTCATACCGGTTCAACGAGGCTGCGACTGCTGCCTACCGCTTCGTCTGGAACCTGTTCTGCGACTGGTACCTGGAACTGTTGAAGCCGGTCTTCATGGGCGCGGACGAGGCTGCCAAGGCCGAGAGCCGGGCTTGCGTCGCCTTCGTGCTCGACGAGATCTACAAGCTGCTGCATCCGATGATGCCGTTCATGACCGAAGAGCTGTGGGCTGAGACATCAGGTGAGGGCAAGGAACGGCCGTCGCTGCTTTGCCATGCCGCGTGGCCGTCGCCCGACTTCGAGGACGAGGCAGCGGCCGCCGACATCAATTGGCTGATCGACCTGGTCTCAGGCATCCGTTCGGTGCGTTCGGAAATGAACGTGCCGCCGGCGGCGATCGCGCCGCTGATGGTGATCGGCGCCAATACCGCAACCCGCGAAAGGCTTGAGCGCCAGGCATCGGCCATCAAGCGACTGGCGCGGGTCGGCGACATCTCGCTTGTCGATACGGCGCCCAAGGGCTCCGCCCAGATCGTGCTCAACGAGGCCACCATCTGCCTGCCGCTCGGCAGCCTGATCGACCTTGCCGCGGAGGCGGCGCGGCTGCAAAAGGAGCTGGTCAAGGTGACCGAAGAGATCGCCCGCCTGCACAAGAAGCTGTCCAACGACAAATTCGTCGCCAACGCGCCGGAAGATGTCGTCGAGGCCGAACGCGAAAAACTCGCCGAGTATCGCGAGGCGCAAGAGAAGCTTTCGGTGGCTCTGACACGCGTGCGCGAAGCCGGTTGACAGCTCTGGTATTTGAGAATCGAATCGACTGAGGAGCGGATTTGCCAGGCCGGCTTCCGCTCCTTGGGCGCCTGATTCTCAGGAGTCGCGAGTTATGCGAACGCGCTTTTTCGGGCGGCTTCCTGCATGAAAAATAGGCATTCCGCTGCGTAAATCTTGACGTAAACGGAATGTTTTCGGCCCCATTGTTGCCATAATGTAACAATGGAGCCTCGTCTTCGCAAAACGGCTCGTTTTGGCGTCGTTTCAGCCGTGTTTTCCGAGTTTTTTGCTCGATTTGCAGCCAAATGGGCCATTTTCCGGCTCTGCGATGAAGCTGTCACTTTGGCTGAAATGCGGTCGGCGGAGGCGTACATGTACGCATCGAGAATTCGTTGTTGCGCCGTTAACCTGAATTGGGTCTAGCTTAGTCCATTCGTACTAGGGGAAGAGATTCATGAACAATTTGCGTCTGAAAGCGCTGGGGGCGGGGTGCTTTTCGCTATTGACATCGGGCGTTGCCAACGCCGGCGGCTTCGACCGGGGCGGTGTCAACATCGACCAGTTGTTCGATGCCGTGCCATATTCGATCGACGCCGGCGTCACCTATGTTTCGCCACAGCGCACACTGAAGAATGTGCAGCGCCTGGATTCCCCGCCAAACCCGGTTGCGTTGTCGTCTTCGTCCGTGGACGTTGGTGGCGACTATGCGGTGCCGCGCATCGGCATCAAGGCCAACATTTTTGAACCAGTGGATTGCCTTGCGACCTATACGGAACCGTTTGGCGCGGAGGCGGACTTCGGAATGAACAACGCCTATTCGCCATCCGCGGTCGAATACTACGTCAGAACAAATGATTTCGGCCTTACCTGCTCCTACAAGGTGAATGTCGGCAAGGGCGCGCTGCGGTTCATCGGCGGGATCTCCTATCAGGAGGTCGATGCATTTCTGTCGCGCCAGACCTTGCTGGCCTTCGGCAATACCGGCCTCGGCAAGTTCCAGCTTTCCGACGAGGCGTGGGGCTGGCGTGCTGGCGCCGCCTATGAAATTCCCGAAATCGCCTTGCGCGCAAGCCTGGTGTACTCTTCGAGCTACAAATATGACGAACTGTCGGGAACCGTTGATACGACCGGGTTTAGGGGTGCCTTTCCAGCGGATCTGATTCCAGGCGCTACCGGAGTGTTTCCTGTGTCCGCCTCGGCCGAAATACCCCAGGCTGTGGAACTCAAGCTGCAGAGCGGTATAGCGCCCGGCTGGCTGGCGTTTGGTTCGATCCGCTGGCAGGAATGGAGCAAGCTTGGCATCATTCCGATCCAAGGTGTTCGCAGCCCTGTAACCGGTGCTCCCTCGCCAGTTTCCTTCGATCTGCTTTATCGCGACGGCTGGACTGTCGCGGGTGGCATAGCGCATAAGTTCACTGACCAATTGTCGGCCGCGGTTTCGCTGACCTGGGATCGTGGAACCTCGACGACGTCGGGCTATCAGTCGGATACCTGGTCCGTCGCCAGCGGCATCTCCTATTCGCCGAACGACAAGATCGAGGTCAGACTTGGTGGCTCGATCGGTGTCCTGACCAGTGGGTCGTCGACTTTCACCGGCGTTGGCGACACCGCAAATGCCGTCACCTACACATATGACGACGATCTGCTCCTTGCCGGCTCAGCTTTAGTTAAGGTCAAGTTCTAATCGTCTGTTTTCAATGGCAAAAAGGCCGGGCTATGCCCGGCCTTTTTGCTTGAGGGGCTTGCCCGGCGACCAAGCGGCGTGCAACGACGCCGCGTCCCTCTGCCTCACGCGATCGTGATGTTTTGGCAACAGTTTCCGGGCAACCCTCGCTGCCACAACCGCGCCCGCCGACATTGCCTACTTCCCGCCATAAACCCGGCGCACCTCGAATTCGTCCCAGGGTATGTGCCAAAAGGCTCGGCAATGGGGCAGGTCGCACCGCTCGCGGCAAGGGAAGAGTATGAACGCCAAAGTCATCTCCAAGGCCAAGCTGCCTAGCCGCTATGTGACCGTCGGTCCGGCGCGCGCGCCGCACCGCTCCTATCTTTATGCGATGGGTTTGTCGGCGGCCGAGATCGCGCAGCCGCTGGTCGGCGTCGCGAGCTGCTGGAACGAGGCGGCACCCTGCAACATTTCGCTGATGCGCCAGGCGCAGGTGGTCAAGAAGGGCGTCGCCGCGGCTAACGGCACGCCGCGCGAGTTCTGCACCATCACCGTCACGGACGGCATCGCCATGGGCCACCAGGGCATGAAATCGTCGCTGGTGTCGCGCGAGGTCATCGCCGATTCGGTCGAGCTCACCATGCGCGGCCATTGCTACGATGCGCTGGTCGGCCTTGCCGGTTGCGACAAGTCGCTGCCCGGCATGATGATGGCCATGGTGCGGCTCAACGTGCCGTCGATCTTCATCTATGGCGGCTCGATCCTGCCCGGTTCCTACAAGGGCCGACAGATTACCGTGCAGGATGTGTTCGAGGCCGTCGGCCAGCACTCGGTCGGCGCGATCGGCGACGCCGAACTCCTCGAAATCGAGCAAGCCGCTTGTCCGTCGGCCGGCTCCTGCGGCGCCCAGTTCACCGCCAACACCATGGCCACCGTCGCCGAGGCCATCGGGCTGGCGCTGCCCTATTCCTGCGGGGCGCCGGCGCCTTATGAGATGCGCGACCGCTTCAATTTCGCCTCCGGCGAAAAGATCATGGAGCTGATCGCAAAAAATATCCGCCCGCGCGACATCGTCACTCTGGAGGCGCTGGAGAATGCGGCGACCGTGGTCTCGGCCACCGGCGGCTCGACCAACGCGGCACTGCATTTGCCGGCGATCGCGCATGAGGCCGGGATAAAGTTCGATCTCTTCGACGTCGCCAGGATCTTCGAGAAGACGCCTTATATCGCCGACCTGAAGCCGGGCGGCAAATATGTCGCCAAGGACATGTTCGAAGCCGGCGGCATTCCGCTGTTGATGAAGACGTTGCTCGACCACGGCTATCTGCACGGCGACTGCCTGACCGTGACCGGCCGCACTTTAGCCGAAAATATGGAGCACGTTGCCTGGAATGTTAGCCAGGATGTGGTCCGTCCCGCCAACCGACCAATCACCCAAACGGGTGGCGTCGTGGGCTTGAAGGGAAACCTTGCCCCCGAAGGCGCGATCGTGAAGGTCGCGGGCATGTCGGAGCTTAAATTCTCTGGCCCGGCGCGCTGCTTCGATTCGGAAGAGGAATGTTTCCAGGCGGTTACGGATCGCAGCTACAGCGAAGGCGAGGTCCTCGTGATCCGCTACGAGGGACCGCGCGGCGGTCCGGGCATGCGCGAAATGCTATCGACGACGGCGGCTCTCTATGGCCAGGGCATGGGCGGCAAGGTGGCTCTCATCACCGACGGGCGTTTTTCGGGCGCGACGCGCGGCTTCTGCATCGGCCATGTCGGGCCGGAAGCCGCCGTGGGTGGCCCGATCGGGCTGCTCAGGGATGGCGACTTGATCTCGATCGACGCGGTGAACGGCACCATCGAGGTGGCGCTGTCCGACACCGAACTGGCGACCAGGGCAAAAGCATGGAAGGCGCGCGCGACCGACTATCAGTCGGGCGCGATCTGGAAATATGCACAAACGGTAGGGCCTGCCCGCGACGGGGCGGTCACCCATCCCGGTGGTGCGAGAGAAACACATTGTTATGCGGATATCTGAGTTGCTGAGGCTGTCTGTCTTTTCGGCACTGGTCGCGATCGCCACGTTCGGCGCGACCTTGGGCGCCGCGGGCCAGGCCATGGCCTTCGACGACAAGGTGTTCGACGACAAGACCGGCGTAAAGCCGAAGTCGAGCCCGTGGGCAGTGTTCCAGTTCGGCTTCTCCGCATACAAGAACGGCCGCAAGGAGCAGGCTGCGGAAGCTTATAAATACGCGGCCGAAAACGGCCAGATCGGCGCCACCTGGAAGCTTGCGCGCATGTATGCCGAGGGTGACGGCGTCGAGCGCGACGATTACGCGGCGTTCAAGTTCTTCAGCGAGATCGTCGATCAGGACGTCGAGCCCGGTTCGCCGGAAGAGAGCTATGTCTCTGATGCGCTGGTGGCGCTCGGCGACTATCTGAGGACGGGCATCCCCGGCAGCCCGATCAAAGAGAACGAGGTGGCGGCCCAGGAGTACTACATGCGCGCCGCCGCCAACTACCGCAACCCGAATGCCCAGTTCGAGATGGGCCAGATCTTCCTGAATGGCAAGGGCGGCGTCAAGGCGAGCATCAAGCAGGCCGGACGCTGGTTCCAACTCGCTGCGGAAAAAGGCCATGCCGGTGCGCAGGCGACGCTCGGCCACCTGCTCTTCCAGAGCGGCAAGATCGTTCGGGGGCTGGCGATGATGACCGCGGCGCTCGAACGGGCCGCGCCTTCCGACCAGCCATGGATACGCGGCATGCAGGAAGAGGCGTTTGCCGCTGCGGGCGAGGCCGACCGCCGCACCGCGATTTCGCTGGCCGACGACATCCTCACCAAGGGCGGCGGCGACCGATAGTCGTGTAGCCAACAGCCAGGAAAGGGTGGTTAATAGTCAGGAAGGGTGGGATCTCGAAAAAGTCGAGATCAATTCTCGGTCGGTTGCGTCTCGACGGGACCGGACTCCGGCGTTGAAACCGGCGTGGCCGGCGGCGCCAGCGTGGTTTTAGGACAATCGTCCTTGATCTTTGTCCATGACGTGTTGTTGAGCACCATGTCGCAGCGGGCGAGATGGCTCCGGCCGGAAAGCGTCAGGCAGGCGACCTGGCCGATCTGGAAGGATGTTCTGTTGGCCAGGCATGCCGGGTCGGCCAACGCCGGCGTCGCCGCGAGGGCGAGCGCGGCGGCACATGGGCAAATCGCAAATCTGATCGTCATCCTGAACCCCGGCCGAACCCGGATTGCAGCGGAAACCCCGATTGTGGCGATATGACGGTCTATCAACCGGGAATCCGGCGGTTCGGGCCCCGAAATGATCAGATTGGCGCAAAACCCAATTCGATGGCCACCGGCACGTGATCCGAGGGTTTTTCCCAGGCGCGCACGTGCTTTTCGATCGAGGCCGAGGAAAAGCGATTGGCGGCCTCGGGCGAGAGCAGCAAGTGATCGATGCGGATGCCGTTGTTCTTCTGCCAGGCGCCGGCCTGATAGTCCCAGAACGTAAAAATGTCCGGCGAGTCGGTGACCGCGCGCACGGCTTCGGTGAAGCCGAGGTTCTTCAGCCGGCGGAACGCCTGCCTGGTCTGCGGCTGGAACAGCGCATCGCCGAGCCAGTTCTCCGGGAATTTCGCATCAATCGGTTCGGGGATGACATTGTAGTCGCCGGCCAACACCAGGGCCTCTTCGAGCGCGAGCCTTTCCTCGGCCCAGCGCTCGAGCCGCGCCATCCAGGAAAGCTTGTAGGAGAACTTCTTCTCGTCATCGATCGGGTTGCCGTTCGGCAAATAGAGCGAGGCAACGCGCAACGCGCCCTTGTCGGTCGAGAACACGCCCTCGATGAAACGGGCCTGCTCATCCGTATCGTCGCCCGGCAAGCCTCTGATAACCTCGTCGAAGCGCAGCTTCGACAGGATGGCGACGCCGTTAAAACCCTTTTGGCCATAGATTTCGACGTTGTAGCCAAGCGCCTCGATCTCGGCCCGCGGAAACTGCTCATCGGCCGTCTTGATCTCCTGCAGGCAGGCGATATCAGGCGCGCTTTCCGTCAGCCAATGGGTCAAATTGCCGATGCGGGCCCGAACGCCGTTGATGTTCCAGGTGACGATTTTCATGACGGCCTCATTGCTATTCAGGCGGATGGCGTTCGACGAGGCCGATCGTATTGCCTGCCGGATCCTTTAGGAAGGCCATCCATTCGCTTTCCCCCGCCGGCCCGAACAGGCCCTCGGTATCGCGGTGGACGAGCATCGGCGGCGCGGTGAAGGGGACACCGGCGGCTTTTGCCGAGGCGTAGAAATCGTCAAGGCCCGAAATGTCGAGATAGACGGTGCCGGCCGGCAGGCCGTCGGTGAACAGCAGACGCACGTCGCCGGCCATGATGAAGGCGATGCCGGGCGGATCGAAGCGCACGTGCACTGTCATGCCGAGCACGTCATGCCAGAACGCCAGCGTTGCATCGAGATCGCGTCCGGCTGAAAGCGCGACCTGACGGACCGCGCTAATGGTAGGCATTCTCTAAATACTGAAGCTGGTGCCGCAGCCGCACGAGGCGACCGCATTCGGGTTCCTGATCTGGAACGACTGGCCCATCAGATCGTCGACGAAATCAATCACCGAGCCACCCATATAGACCAGCGAGAGGTCATCGATCAGCACCGTGGCGCCGTCCTTCTCGATGGCGACGTCGTCATCGTTGCGGGTGTCGACCAGATCGAACTTGTAGGAAAAGCCGGAACAGCCGCCGCCCTCGACCGAAACGCGCAGCGCCGTCTTGCCGGTTTCGCCAGATACAATCTTGGCAATCCGCCTGGCGGCGGCGTCGGTCATCTCGATTTTCATGGCGGTCTTGGCGTCAGCGCCCATGGGCGTCACCTTGCATTCGGTTTCACATGATAGGTATGAAGCTCGAGGGGGCAAGTCAACTGCGGCATAGACCATGGAAATTGGTTGGGGCCATGGAAATTGGTTGGGGCGATGACGAATGAGTTGGGCGACATCGGATTTGGTTATCGGCCGCGCGCCGCCTATGCCTGCGATCCGGCAAAGTCGCGCGGGCGGCTGTTCGACGAGGTGGAGAGCCCGACCCGCACGCCGTTCCAGCGCGACCGCGACCGCATCATTCATTCGACGGCCTTCCGCCGGCTGAAGCACAAGACGCAGGTGTTCGTCGCGCATGAGGGCGACCATTACCGCACCCGGCTGACGCATTCGATCGAGGTGGCGCAGATCGCGCGCGCCCTGGCGCGGGCGCTGCGCGGCGACGAGGACCTGGCAGAGGCGGTGGCGCTGGTGCACGATTTCGGTCATACGCCCTTCGGCCATACCGGCGAGGACGCGCTGAACGAGAAGATGGCGGCCTGGGGCGGTTTCGACCACAATGCGCAATCGCTGCGCGTGGTGACGCGGCTGGAGAGCCGCTATGCCGAATTCGATGGGCTGAACCTCACCTGGGAGACGCTGGAGGGGCTGGTCAAGCACAACGGACCGCTGACCGACGCCAGCGGAAACGGGCTGAAGGGGCCGGTGCCGCAAGCGATCCGCGACTATTCGGAGCTGCACGACCTCGAACTCGACCGCTTCGCCGGCATCGAGGCGCAGTGCGCGGCGATCGCCGACGACATAGCTTACAACAGCCATGACATCGACGACGGCCTGAGGTCGGGCCTTCTGAAGCTCGACATGCTGGAAAAGGTCTCGCTGCCCGGCTCGATCCTCGACAGCGTGCGTCAGCGCTATCCGGCGCTGGACGATGTGAGGACAGGGCACGAACTGATGCGCCGGCAGATTACGATGATGGTCGAGGACGTCATCGTCTCCACCACCGCCAATTTGGCCCGCATCAAGCCGGACAGCGCCGACGCGGTGAGGGCGGCAGGCGAGACGATGGTGACCTTTTCTGCCGAAATGGCCGCGTTCGAAAAGCAATTGAAGGCCTTTCTGTACAAGCATCTCTATCGCCACAGCGAAGTCATGCGCGTGCGTAACGAGGCCGAGCAGATCGTCAACGACCTGTTCGAGGTCTATTTCGCCGATCCGCGCGCCATGCCCGATGGCTGGCGCGAAGGGCTCGACCGGGCTGACGATCGCATCAAGGCGCGCAGCGTCGCCGATTTCCTGGCGGGCATGACGGATACCTATGCTTTGAAAGAACACCGCCGTTTGTTTGACCATACGCCTGAATTAAGCTAGGCGGGGCTCGATTTTGCCGGCCAATAGACCGGTTTCCCGCAAAGCCGTCAGAGCCAGAGCCACACCAATGAACATCTTCGCCGATTTCAACGCGCGAATTATAAAGGCCGTCGAAGCGCTTGATTTGAAAGACAAAGACGGCGGTTCGCTGGACTTGTCGCGCATCGCCGTCGAGCCGCCGCGCGACGCCAGCCATGGCGACCTCGCGACCAATGCGGCAATGGTGCTGGCCAAGCCGACCGGCCAGCCGCCGCGCGCACTGGCTGAAAGGCTGGCGCAAGCGCTGCGCGCCGACCCGGACATCGCCGCTGCAGACGTTGCCGGCCCGGGCTTCGTCAATCTCAGGCTCAAGGACGCGTTCTGGCAGGTGCACCTGACTGGGCTGCTCGGCGAAGGCCGCAATTACGGCCGCTCGACGGTCGGCGGCGGCAAGAAAGCCAACGTCGAATATGTCTCGGCCAACCCGACCGGACCGATGCATGTCGGCCATTGCCGCGGCGCCGTGGTGGGTGATGCGCTCGCCAATCTGATGGCCTTCGCCGGTTACGACGTGACCAAGGAATATGTCATCAACGACGCTGGTTCGCAGATCGACGTGCTCGGCCGCTCTGCCATGCTGCGTTACCGCGAGGCGCTGGGCGACGCCATCGGCGAGATTCCGGCCGGGCTCTATCCGGGCGACTATCTCGTGCCGGTCGGTCAGGCTCTGGCGAGCGAATTTGGCCGTTCCTTGCTGCTGATGCCGGACGAGGAAGCGCTTGCCATTGTCAAGGACCGGACCATCGACGCGATGATGGCGATGATCCGTGACGATCTGGCGCTGCTCAATGTGCATCACGACGTCTTTTTCTCGGAGCGCACCCTGCACGCCGACCACGCCAGGAAAATCCGCTCGGCGATCAACGACCTGACGCTCAAGGGCCATATCTATAAGGGCAAGCTGCCGCCGCCCAAGGGCGAGAAGCCGGACGACTGGGAGGATCGCGAGCAGACGCTGTTCCGCTCGACGGCGGTCGGCGACGACATGGACCGGGCGCTGGTCAAGTCGGACGGCACCTTCACCTATTTTGCCGCTGATGTCGCCTATCTGAAAGACAAGGTCGATCGCGGTTTCGTCGAGCTGATCTATGTGCTTGGCGCCGATCATGGCGGCTATGTGAAGCGCCTGGAAGCGCTTGCCAGGGCGATTTCCGGCGACCAGGTGAAGCTTACCGTGCTGCTTTGCCAGTTGGTAAAACTTTTTCGCGAGGGCGAGCCGGTGCGCATGTCCAAGCGGTCGGGCGATTTCGTAACGCTGCGCGAAGTGGTGGAGGAGGTCGGCCGCGACCCGATCCGCTTCATGATGCTCTACCGCAAGAACGATGCGCCGCTCGATTTCGACTTCGCCAAGGTGACCGAGCAGTCGAAGGACAATCCGGTGTTCTACGTGCAGTATGCCTCGGCGCGCTGCCATTCGGTGTTCCGGCAAGCGAGCGAACAGTTGGGCGAGGCCAATTTCGACCGCAATCGGTTGGCCGCGGCCACCGCTTCGCTGACCGACGAAGGCGAGATCGGCCTGATCAGGAAGCTTGCCGAATATCCGCGGCTGATCGAATCCGCGGCACTTGCGCTCGAGCCGCACCGGCTGGCATTCTACCTCTACGATCTCGCCTCCAGCTTCCACGGACATTGGAACCGCGGTACCGAAAATCCCGACTTACGTTTTGTTAAGGTTAACGACCGACAATTGACCCATGCCAGACTAGGGCTGGTGCAGGCTGTTTCGGATGTTTTGACGTCCGGCCTGACGCTGATCGGAGCCGATGCGCCCACCGAAATGCGTTAGGTTTTGACTAAAAAACCTGTCACCTTTTGCCCACATTGCGCTGGTAAGGGCCAACCCTGCGCGACGTCCACGGCGTCCGAATGAGTGCGAGTTCGGGAACAATAATGGCAGACAGAACCCAGCTGAAAGCAGCCGCCCAAAACGATATCGCCGACGATGATCCGTTCGCGGAACTGACCAGGATCATGGGGTTCGACCCGCGCCAGCCGGTTAAGCCGCAGGCCCATTCGGCGCCGGCCGCAGCAAGTCAGCCGGCGGACGACGGCGATTTCGGCATCGACCTCGAGAAGGAGTTGATGGGCGAATTCGGCGCCGACGACAATGACGGCGCAACCGAACGTCGCGAGCCGGCTTTCGACCCGGCTGCCACTGACCCAATCGACGACGCGCTTGTCGCGTCGCTCGAACAGGATCTCCTGCTGGACGACGATGCGGCAGACGAAACCGCCGATGCCGACGATGTACGCCCTGGCGTTGCCGGAGCATTCACGCCGGCTGTTGAAGCTGCTTTCGACGACGATTTCGATGATGCGCTCGCCAGTTCGCTCGAAGACGTGTCGCCATTCGAAGACGATTTGCCGGTTAACGACGAGCCTGCCGCGTCGCTCGAACAGGATTTCCGACTGGACGACGATACGGCGGACGGGGCCGAACAGAATACTGCCGCGTCGGCCGCCGAACCCGCGTTCGACGATGAATTCGACGACGCCGTCGCAAGCTCGCTCGAAGACGAGCTGACGCTCGACGAGCACGTGCCGGTGGAGCAGGCGGCCGAAGCCGCCGACATCTCGGCGCCGGCCGCCGAACCCGCTTTCGACGATGAATTCGACAACGCCGTCGCAAGCTCGCTCGAAGACGACCTGATGCTCGACGAGCACGTGCCGGTGGAGCAGGCTGCCGAAGCCGCCGACGTCTCCGCGCCGGCCGCCGAACCAGCCTTCGACGATGAATTCGAAAGCGCCGTCGCAAGCTCGCTCGAAGACGATCTGATGCTCGACGAACTTGAGCCGATCGAGGCCGCTGTTGAAGCGCCTGCTGCGCCTGTTCGGGCCGTTTCGGACGAGTCCGATGAAGTCTTTGCCGACCACGACACCATGGCCGACGTCGCGATGGATGATGACGTCGACGCGGATGACGTCGACTTGGATTTCGACATTCGCACGGCTGAACCGGTCGAAATCGACGAGCCAGAAATTGACGGACCGGAGGCTATCGCCGCCACGGACGACGAGCCTTCCGCGGCGACCCCGGAACCTGCGTTCGACGACGATTTTGAACTGAGCTTCGACGACGCGCTTGCCGGGGAAGCCGAGGAGCCGGCTACGCAGGCCCCCGGCATTGCAGCCCAACCGACGGCGCCAGCCGCCGTGGCTCAGCCGGTAGCGCCAGCTCCCGTCGCTGAGGAGCGGAGCCTCGAAGACGAATTGAACGCGCTGTTGGGCACCATGAGCACACGGGCTGCCCCAGTGGCAGCGTCCGCGGCCGCCATGGTTCAGCAACCTGTAGTTGCGGCTGGAAAAGCCGCCGGCAAACCAGTGGATTCCACCGACGAACTGGTCTGGAGCCTTGACGAGCAAGACCCTTCGGAGCAGCCGAACGATGATGCGGTCCAGGCCGCCGACGCCGATCTCGATACCGTTCTCCTCGACGGGCTCGAGGGCCATGATTTCGGCGCTGAAGATGCTGCCGGACCGGCTGATATCGATTTCGACGAGGACGCATTGCACGCCGCCTTCGCCAAGGACATCGGTCTGGATCATGGCGACGGCGATGACGTTGCGGCCGCTTCACAACAGGATCGGAATGATTCGCTCAGCTGGATGGCGGCACCCTCCGTCGCGCCTGCGCCGGCCCGTTCGTGGAGCCGCGTAACGCCGGTCGCACAGCCGCAGCCTGCCTTTGCAGCCCAGCTAACGGCTTCGGCGACCACAGAAACAACGACACCACCAGTGGCTGCGGCACCCTCCTATCAGAATGAGCCGGCCTATCAGGATGAGCCGGCCTATCGGAATGAGCCGGCCGAAGGCGATGCCGCCAATGCGGCACCTGCGCCGGCGCAAGGCGAACAGCCCTCTGCATATGACGAGATGCCTGATGTCGAGACGGTCGATGTGCCCGAGCGCGTCGTAGCGCTGGCCGACGACCTCGATATTCCGGAACTCGACTTCAATGAAGACGAACCGCCGGCGCCTGCCTATGACGATCTCGATACCGAGTTCGCCAGCCTTCTCTCGGAAATGAGTGCCGTGGATGTCGCTGCCGCCCCAGCGCGCAGCGCGGCGTATGACGACGAATCCTACAATGCCGGATTCAAGCCGGGGGCCGGATTTAAGCCAGGGGGCGGATATGAGCCGGGGGCAGGATTCGAGCCGGCGGCCGGACCCCAGCAGGGGGCAGGATTCCAGTCAGCGGCCGGGTTCCAGCCCGACCGTGTTGAAACGCGGACCTATGCGGCGAGACCGGCAACAGCGCCCGTCAGTGCGGCTTACGCCGATGCTGCCAACGGCTTCGATCTGGGCGACTTGCCCAGCGGCCGGCCGGTTTCGCAAGCGCAAGCCAACGACTTTGCCCTGGACGAACTCGACTATGACCCCGAACTGGATGAGGCCATGTCGGTTGCAGGCCTGGCCGAGCAGAATGCCGCGAAGCCCCGGCGCCGCGGCCTGCTGGTCGCCGCAGTCGTCGGCGCCGTGGCGGTCGCCGGCGGTCTCGGCGCCTTCGCGCTGTCTTTCGGCGGCAACGGCGGCAGCGATGCGCCGGTGATCGTCAAGGCAGACAACGCACCGATCAAGGTCAGGCCGGAAAACCCGGGCGGCACCGTCGTGCCGAACCAGGACAACAAGGTTTACGACGCCGTGGCCAAGGGGGGCGCGAGGCCTGCCGAACCGGTCCAGGAAAAACTGGTTACCAACACCGAAGAGCCGGTGGACGTGGCCGCCAAGGAGCCGCCGCAGAGCCGTGTGGTCGATCTTTCGCCCGACATCGACACGGCTGAAGCCGCCGATGCGGCCGGCGGCGACACGCAGGCGGCCGGCGACACGCAGGCGGCCGGCGACACGCAAGCGGTCGGCGACACGCAAGCGGTCGGGAATGCCGACGCCGCCGCGCCGGCACCCAAGTCCGAGGATCGTATCGCCCAGGTTCTGCAAGAGGCCGAGCAGGGCACCGAGCCGGATGTCGTCGCGGTTGCGCCACGCAAGGTGAGAACCATGGTGGTGAAATCAGATGGTTCATTGGTTGCGCGCGAGGATCCGGCGCCTGCGGCATCGCAAGTGGCTGCCGTCGAGCCCGTCGATCCGGCGCCGCAGCTTGTGGCCCCGGCGGGTCAGGCCGGCGACGCGGCGCAGACCGGTACCGTACCGTCTGTTGCCGACCAGGCAAGTGGCGACCTGTTGGGCGGAACCCCAGTGGGCGACCCAGTGGCAGGCGACCGGGCCGAAACCGCCGCGCCGGGAGCCGCCACGCCGGAAGCAGCCAATCTGGCCGCCGTGCCCACGGCTGAGGCTGAAGCCCAAACCACCCAGCCCGCCAACACGCCGGACACGGTGCCGGTGGCGCCGCAGCGCCCGTCCGACCAGCCGGTCGACGTCGTCGGTGAGGTCAAGCCCGACCAGGTCGCGTCCATCAATGCGGCGGCCTCGACCGGCGGTGGCTCGTGGTCGATGCAGATCGCCTCGCAGCCGACCGTCGAAAGCGCCCAGTCGACCTATCAGGATCTGCAGCGTCGCTATGGCAGCGTGCTCTCCGGCCACACGGCCAACATCGTCAAGGCCGAGATCGCCGGCAAGGGGACGTTTTATCGCGTCCGCGTCCCGGCGAAGTCGCGCAACGATGCGATCAACTTGTGCACCAACTACAAGGCTGCCGGCGGCAATTGTTTCGTGTCGCGCTAACCGTTTTCAAACCTCCCGCCCTTGGGCCGAAAGAACCGGCGCGTCTGTGACCGCGCCGGTTTTCTATGTTGGAACGAGTTCTTTGTGTGGAAGGGATTCCGGCTCGAGCGATTTGGCTCGATGCGATTCCCTTTGTCTGCGTGACGCTCTAAACTCCCGCCCATGACCGAATCAAAATCCATGATCCTTGGCTGCGCCGGGAAATCGCTCACACGCGAGGAAATCAATTTCTACCGCAACGAATGCCCGTGGGGATTCATCCTGTTTGCCCGCAACATCGGCGAGGCCGAGCAGATCCGCGATCTGGTCGCCGCGATGCGCGATTGTGTCGAGCGCCCGGACGCTCCGGTGTTCATCGACCAGGAAGGCGGCCGTGTGCAGCGCCTGCGGCCGCCGCTGGCACCGAATTATCCGGCCGGTGGCGCGCTCGGCGCCTTGTGGCGCAACGATCACGACGCCGGCAACCGCGCAGCATGGCTAATGGCGCGGCTGCATGCTTTCGACCTGCTGCGCTACGGCATCACGGCTGATTGCCTGCCGGTGCTCGACGTGCCGATCGAGGGCGCCAGCGACGTCATCGGCGCGCGCGCCTATGGCAAAGAGCCCCGCGCCGTAATCGAACTTGGCCGCGCCGCGGCGGAGGGCCTGATGTCGGGAGGCGTGCTGCCGGTGATGAAGCATATTCCCGGACATGGACGGGCCTTTGCCGACACGCATTTCGAACTGCCGACCGTCGATGCCTCGATGAGCGACTTGCAGCGGCATGATTTTGCCCCGTTCAGGGAACTCAATCATTTGCCGATGGCGATGACAGCACATGTCGTCTACAGCGCGATCGACCCGAAGAACCCGGCCACGATCTCCGGCAAGGTCATCGACGAGATCATCCGCGGCGAAATCGGCTTCGACGGGCTGCTGATGAGCGACGACACCTCGATGAAGGCACTTTCTGGGGATTTCCCGACAAAGGCCGCGGCGATCCTTGCGGCGGGCTGCGATCTGGTCCTTCACTGCAACGGCGTTTTCGAGGAGATGGTTGGCATTGCGTCGCGCACAACGGGGCTTGAAGGCATGTCGCTGCAACGCGCGCAACGGGCACTGACCTATATCAAGAACCGCGATCGGGCCGATGAAGCCGAGATACGCGCCGAATTCGCCACTTATTTCGATGCGGTGGCCTAGACCGTGATTCCAAACCGAAGGTCAGCGTAGCAAAAAGTGGGAGCCGGTTTTTCGGAACAGATCACGGTCAAACAAGAAGATTAAAAGCAAAGGACGCGACAGGAAGTGGCGGAAACGTTGGACAGTAAGGCCGGCAAGGCCGCACCGATGGACCGTCTTTGGGCCGAGAACGACGATTCGCGGCTGACCGGCGATCCCGCGCTGGTCGTCGATGTCGACGGTTTCGAGGGCCCGCTCGATCTTCTGCTGCATCTTGCCCGCAACCAGAAGGTCGATCTGTCGCGCATCTCGATCCTGGCGCTGGCCGAGCAATATCTGGCCTTTGTCGAAAAGGTGAGGGCGCTCAGGCTGGAGCTTGCCGCCGATTATCTGGTGATGGCGGCGTGGCTGGCGTTTCTCAAGTCGAAGCTTTTGATCCCCAAGCAACCCGGCGATGACGGTGAAAGCGGCGAGGAACTGGCGGCGGTGCTGCAATTCCGGTTGAAGCGGCTGGAGGCGATGCGCGACGCGGCGGCACGCCTGGTCAACCGCAACCGGCTCGGACGCGACGTGTTCGCCCGCGGTATGCCGGAAATGGTCATCGTCGAGAAACGCAACGCCTATTCGGCCTCGCTCTACGATCTGCTGACCGCCTATGCGGCGCAACGCCAGAAGCAGGCGATCACCAATGTGACGATCGCCAGGCGCGGTGTGTGGTCGCTCAAGGATGCGCGCGACATCCTGAACAGGCTGATCGGCACGCTTGCCGACTGGACGGCGCTGGACAGTTTCCTGGTCGAATATCTGACCGACCCGGACGAGCGGCGTACGGCGGTTGCCAGTTCGTTTGCGGCGACGCTGGAACTGGTGCGCGAAGGCAAAATGGAAATGCGGCAGGACGAGGTGTTCGCGCCGCTCTACCTGCGCGGTCGTGCGCAAGGCATCAGGGCAGTTGAGGTGGCATCATGAGCGAGCGCGCCAACGCTTCGGTCATTCCGTTCAAGGTCGAAGACGAGACCGAAGACGACGTGCTCGCCGATGTGCCGGCAGAAAGCCAGGTCCAGAACCTGTCCCAGAATCCCGGCGAGCGGCTGCATATGGCGGAAGCCGTGCGCATGGCCGAGGCGATCGTTTTCGCCAGCGCCGAACCGGTCAGCGAAAAACAGCTTGCCGCGCGCCTGCCCGACGGCATCAATATTGCCGCGGCGATGGCTGAACTGCAGCAGATTTATGCGCGGCGTGGCGTCAATCTGGTGCGCGTTGGCGATGCCTGGGCGTTCCGCACCGCCGGCGATCTCGCTTTCCTGATGAGCCGCGACACGGTGCAGCAGAAGAAGCTTTCCCGTGCGGCGCTCGAAGTGCTGGCGATCATCGCCTACCACCAGCCGGTGACGCGCGCCGAGATCGAGGATATCAGAGGCGTCGAGACCTCGAAGGGCACGCTGGACACGCTGATGGAAACCGAATGGGTGAAGATGCGCGGCCGGCGCCGCACGCCCGGCCGTCCCGTCACCTACGGCACGTCAGACATCTTCCTCGACCATTTCGCGTTGGAGGAGATCCGCGATCTCCCCGGCATGGAGGAATTGAAGGGTGCTGGGCTGCTTTCGGGCCGCATGCCGTCGAATTTTTCCATTCCGCTGCCGCCGGCCGACCCGGATGCGCTGACCGACGACGAGGATCCGCTGACCGACATCGACCTTGAGGAACTCGGCCTGTTGACGCCGCGCGTCGAGGAAGATTGATCGCAAAGACGTGCCGAAAGCGATTGGTGTTTAGCGGCTGCGCCGATAGGTAGCGGGCTGCGGCGCCGAAACTGCGTGACTTCGGCCACTCATTTATAAACTCTGTCGCGGTTATGTTTGAATCCCGGCGCGAAAGCGCATAGATCATCGTCAGAGAAAACTTTCGAGAGAGATTGTTATGGGTTCATTTTCGATTTGGCATTGGCTGATCGTGCTGGTGATCGTGCTGCTGGTGTTCGGTCGCGGCAAGATTCCCGAGCTGATGGGTGACATGGCCAAAGGTATCAAGAGCTTCAAGAAGGGCATGGCCGACGACGACGTTGCCGAGGACAAGCGCACCGTCGAGCACCGTGCCGACGAAACCGTTTCGGCAGCGAAGGAAAAGGCCAGCAAGAGCTGAGCCCAAAACTTTAGTCGGAACGTATCGCCATGTTCGACATCGGCTGGACCGAGATGCTGGTGATCGCGATCGTCATGATCGTGGTCGTCGGGCCCAAGGATTTGCCCAAGATGCTGCGCACTTTCGGCCGCACGACGGCGAAGATGCGCGGCATGGCAGCCGACTTCCAGAAACAGTTCAACGATGCGCTGAAGGAGGCCGAGCTTGACGACGTCAAGAAGTCGGTCGATTCACTCAGAAGCCTCAACCCGGCCGCCGAGATCAGGAAACAGCTCAACCCGTTCGAGCAGGCGGCGGCCGACGTCCGTTCAGGCGTCGACGCGGTGATGAAGCCGAAGCCGGCTGCAGACCCGGTCGCGCCGGCTGCTTCAACGCAGGATGCCGAGCTGAACAACGGCGCGACGGTGCTGCCGGGCGTCAAAGCCCCGGAAGCGGCGCCGGCGGCGCCGACCTTTCCGGCAATGACCGATGGTTCGGTGACACCGCCGGTCGCGACGGCGATGCCGGCCGCATCGCAAAAGACCTCGGCGGCGAAGACGAAGGGCGCGCCAGCGAAAGCGATGCCAGCCCCCAAGACCGCAGCGAAGCCAGCGCCAAAACCTGCTGTGACAAAGACCGCGGCTAAAAAGGCCGAGCCGAAGCCTGCACCGGCAGCGGTGAAGAAGCCGGCTGCAGCCGCCAAAAAGACGGCGGGAGCCGCCAAGTGAGCATTTCGGAAAAGGACGAGATCGACAAGTCGGCGGCTCCGCTGATGGAACATCTGATCGAGTTGCGCCGGCGGCTGATGTGGTCGATCGGCGGGTTCTTCGTCGCCTTCCTGTTCTGCTTCTTCTTCGCCAAGCAGTTGTTCAACCTGTTGGTCATCCCATTCAAATGGGCGACGCAATGGGCAGGGCTCGACCCGCTCAAGGTCGAACTGATCTACACGGCGCCGCAGGAATTCTTCTTCACCCAGGTCAAGCTGGCGATGTTCGGTGGCATGGTGATCGCCTTTCCGCTGATCGCCACGCAGATCTACAAATTCATCGCGCCCGGCCTCTACAAGAATGAACGCAACGCCTTCCTGCCGTTCCTGATCGCTTCGCCGATCCTGTTCCTGATGGGCGCGTCGTTGGTCTATTTCTTCTTCACGCCGATGGTGATGTGGTTCTTCCTCGCCATGCAGCAGACCGGCACCGACGACCAGGTGCAGATTTCGCTGCTGCCGAAAGTGTCGGAATATCTCAGCCTGATCATGACGCTGATCTTCTCCTTCGGGCTGGTGTTCCAGTTGCCGGTGGTGACCAGCCTGATGACGCGGGTGGGCATGCTGTCGTCCGAGGCGCTGGTCGAAAAGCGCAAATGGGCAATCGTCATCGCCTTCGTCGTCGCGGCTATCCTGACGCCGCCCGACCCGATAAGCCAGATCGGTCTGGCCGTTCCCACGATCCTTCTCTACGAGGTCTCGATCTGGTCGGCCCGGCTGATCGAGCGCAGCAAGGAACGGGAACGTCTGGCGCGCGAGAAGCGGGAGGCTGCGGAAGCGGCGGCCGAAAAGTCGGCGGACGCGTCGTCGACCTAGGCTGGCCTGAGGCCATTATTTTCAGGTTTGCGGGACAGCGCCCCCCTCTGTCCTGCCGGACATCTCCCCCACAAGGAGGGAGAATGGCAGCTTCGCCGACGGCTCACTTCTTGGATTCTGGAGATTGGCGAAAGTCGTGATGACAGCCGATCTCCCCACCCGTGGGGGAGATGTCCGGCAGGACAAAGGGGGGCGCGAGGGAACTCGATGTTCACATCTTGCATCGGTCAAGGATGCGGTTTACGCCCCTCTAGCCTACTTGAGGACGAAAAAACCATGCTTGACATCAAATGGATTCGTGACAATCCGAAGGCCCTTGTCGAGGCGCTCCAGAAGCGCTCGTGGCCGGCTGCGGAGGCACAGTCCACTGTCGATGATCTGATCGCCAGGGACGAGGCGCGGCGCGAACATCTGACCGAACTGCAGACCAGGCAGGAGCGCCGCAATGCCGCCTCGAGAGAAATCGGCAACGCCATGCGCTCGGGCGATGCCGCCCTTGCCGAAAGACTGAAAGCTGAGGTTGGCGAGATCAAGGCCTTCATCCAGAACGGCGAGGCGCGCGAACGCGAGCTCGACAAGGCGCTGAACGACGCTTTGGCGGTGCTGCCCAACGTGCCGCTCGACGATGTGCCGGTCGGCAAGGACGAGCACGACAACGTCGTCAAGCGCATCGTCGGCAATGTGCCGGCTCGCCCGAACTGGGTGAAGGAGCATTTCGAGATCGGCGAAGCGCTCGGCATGATGGATTTTGAGCGGGCGGTGAAACTGTCCGGTTCGCGGTTCACCGTGCTCAAGGGCGGACTGGCACGGATGGAGCGCGCGCTCGGCCAGTTCATGCTGGACCTGCATACGACCGAGCATGGCTACCAGGAGATCCAGCCGCCGCTGATGGTGCGCGACGAAGCTCTTTTCGGTACCGGGCAACTGCCGAAGTTCGAGGAGGATCTGTTCTTCGCCTCGCGTGGAGATGGCAGGCTTGGCCTCATTCCCACCGCCGAAGTGCCGCTGACCAATCTTGTGCGCGAAGACATCACGCCGCATGAGAAACTGCCTCTGCGCTATACCGCGCTGACGCCGTGCTTCCGCTCGGAAGCGGGCTCGGCCGGGCGTGACACGCGTGGCATGCTGCGCCAGCACCAGTTCTACAAGGTCGAACTTGTGTCGATCACCGACCAGGACACCTCGCTTGCCGAGCACGAGCGGATGACCGAATGCGCCGAGGAAGTGCTGAAGCGGCTCGGCCTGCCGTTCCGCACGGTGACGCTGTGCACTGGTGACATGGGCTTTGGCGCGGGCAAGACCTATGACATCGAGGTCTGGCTGCCGGGCCAGAACGCCTATCGCGAGATTTCGTCCTGCTCGGTCTGTGGCGATTTCCAGGCGCGGCGCATGGATGCCCGCTACAAGGACAAGGACGGCAAGGGCAACCGCTTCGCCCACACGCTGAACGGTTCCGGCACCGCCGTCGGCCGCGCTCTTATTGCTGTCATCGAAAACTACCAGAATGAGGATGGCAGCGTAACCATTCCTGAAGCGCTTCGGCCTTACATGGGCGGTCTGGAAAAGATCGAATCGAGATAATGCGCATCCTCCTAACCAATGATGACGGCATCCATGCCGAGGGCCTTGCATCGCTCGAACGCATCGCCCGCACGCTGTCGGACGATGTCTGGGTGGTGGCGCCGGAGCAGGACCAGTCCGGCTACGCGCATTCGCTGTCGATCTCGGAGCCGCTGCGCCTGAGAAAGATCGGCGAAAAGCACTTTGCCGTGCGCGGCACGCCGACCGACTGCGTCATCATGGGCGTGAAAAAGATCCTGCCCGCAGCGCCAGACCTGATCCTTTCCGGGGTCAATTCCGGCGCCAACATCGCCGACGACGTCACCTATTCGGGCACCGTTGCCGGCGCCATGGAAGGCGCGCTGCTCGGCGTGCGATCGATCGCGCTCAGCCAGGCTTATTCCTATGTCGGCGAGGATCGCCTCGTCCCTTACGAAACCACCGAGGCGCTGGCGCCGGCGCTGCTCAAAAAGCTGGTCGCCATGCCGCTGCCGGATGGCGTGCTGCTCAACGTCAATTTTCCGAATTGCCTTCCCGAAGAGATCGCCGGCACGGTCGTCACCTCGCAAGGCAAGCTCGTCCACAGCCTGTGGGTCGACGAGCGCCGCGACGGCCGCGGGCTTCCCTATTACTGGCTGCGCTTCGGCCGCGAGCTGGTCGAGGGCAAGCAAGGCACTGATCTCCATGCCATGCGCAACCGGCAGGTGTCGGTGACACCGCTGCAGCTCGATCTCACAGCGCATGAAATTCGCGATCAACTGACCAAGGCGCTCGCATGAACCTGAACCATGGTCCGACGGTCGATGACCGCGAAGGCTTCGCCGCTTTCCTGCTCCGCCTGCGTGGCAAGGGTGTGGTGCCGAAGGCGCTGATCGCCGCCTTCGAGGCGACGCCGCGGCGCGGCTTCCTGGCCGCACAGTTCCATCCGATCGCCTGGTCGGACCGCATGCTGCCGATCGAATGCGGCGAGGCGATCGAGGGCGCCGATCTGCAAGCCGCGGTGATCGCAGCACTTGCCATCGAACCGGGCAACCGGGTGCTCGAGATCGGCACCGGGTCAGGCTACACGGCAGCGGTGATGTCGCGGCTCGCCGCGCGCGTCGTCACCATCGACCGCTACAAGACGCTGGTCGAGCAGGCCAAACAGCGCTTCGAGGCGCTCGGCATCGGCAATGTCATCGTGCGCCAGGCGGACGGCTCCAACGGACTGGCCAATGAAGCGCCGTTCGACCGTATCGTCGCATGGGCGGCCTTCGACAGCCTGCCGCGCTTCCTGCTTGATCAATTGTCGAGCGGCGGCATCGTCATCGCCCCGATCGGACCCGAGGAGGGCGAGCAGGTGCTGGCCAAACTGACCAAGGTCGGCAGCCGCTTCGAACGCGAGGACATCGGTCTGGTACGCCTGCAGCCGATCCTGCGCAGCGTAGCCGCCGTCATCTAGGATCTGTCGATGTTCAGGTGATGCCCGCAACTCACCTGTCTGGTCGGTCTCCGGCTTACCTGAGCTGAATCACACCCGTTCGTGCAGCTTTAAATATTTTAAGAAAATTTGCGTCTGATTCTAGAGGTTTAACCGGCCGGTAACATTAACGCGCTTTAATCACGGTCAGTCTGTACCGGGTATCTGCGGGTAAATGCGATGCAATTCAGTATTTTGAAGGCAAACGGACGCAACCTGGCGCGGGGTATCGCCGTCCTGATGGTTGCGGGCACCGCGGCGGGATGCAGTTCCCAAGTCTCGCGGTTCAACAGCGTCGACGACGTCTTCACGTCGTCCACAAACAACCAGCGCGCCATCATCGACAAGCAGGATGCCGCCCAGCCATATCCCGGCGATGCCGCGGTTTCGGCTGCGCCGCTCGACGGCAGCCACACCCAGTCGGTAAGCCGTTCAAGCCTTGAACCGGTCACGACGCAGCAATTGCCGCCGGTCGATCAGGCGCAGCCAGCTACCGCGTCGGCGCCCGCCGCCCGTCCGGCTCGCACCGCTACGGCGCCAGCCGCTCCCCGGGTCGACCGGACTGCGACCGCAACCGTGGCAAAGCCGTTCAAAGAGTCACGGCCCGATGCTCCGCGCATGGCGACGGCGAGCGGCGAACCGCGTGCAGCCGAGATCATCGTCAAGGACGGCGAGACAATTTCCGGCCTGTCGCGGCGCTACGGCGTGCCCGCCGACGCGCTGATGAAGGTCAATGGGCTAAGCGCGACCAACGGGCTGAAGACTGGCCAGAAGATTGTCATTCCGGCCTATGCCTATTCGGGCAAGAAACCGGCGCCGAAGCTTGCCGACGCCAAGCCCGCGAACGACACCAAACACGATTTGCCGGCCAAGGCGCCGGAGATGGTGGCCGTGCTGCCGCAGCAGCCCAAGCTCAAGGAGGGCAAGTCCGCCGCGCAGGTGGATGCATCGGCCGCGGCAAGCCAGCCGAAGGACGCCGCACCCAAGGCGGCTGGTGCCGGTGGGTCCTATACCGTCCAGCAGGGTGATACGCTGTCGGCCATCGCCAGGAAGACCGGCGTCGGCGTGGTTGCGTTGAAGCAGGCGAACGGCATGCAGGACGGTCTGCTCAAGATCGGCCAGACATTGAAGGTGCCGGCCGGCGGCACCGCGACAGTTGCCAGCGCCAGGCCGGCAAAGGTCGATCCGGTTACGACTGCCACCACCCCGCCTGCGCCAAAGACCACGCCGTCGGAGACGCTCGCCGCCTACACGCCGCCGAAGAAGGATGCGAAGCTCATCCAGCAGGCCGAGGACGACGACGCGGTCGCGCCAAATGCCACCGGTATCGGCAAGATGCGCTGGCCGGTGCGCGGCCGCGTGATCTCCAGCTTTGGCGGCGGCAAGGACGGTGTCGACATCGCCGTGCCGGAAGGAACGCCAGTCAAGGCGGCCGAGAACGGCGTCGTCATCTATGCCGGCGATGGCCTCAAGGAATTCGGCAACACGGTGCTGGTGCGCCACGAGAACGGTTTGGTCACAGTCTATGGCCACGCCCGTTCGATCGAGGTCCAGCGCGGCCAGAAGGTCAAGCGCGGCCAGGAAATCGCGCAGTCCGGCATGAGCGGCACCACCGACTCGCCGAAACTGCATTTCGAAGTGCGCAAGAATTCGGCGCCGGTCGATCCTTCGACCTATCTTGAATGAAGAAAGTCGATCCTTCGACCTACCTTGAGTAGGCAAGACGATCCTTCGACCTATCTTGAATAGAACAAGAAAAGCGATTGCGGGCCGCCTGACCTCCAGTCCGGCCCGCCGGCTCAGCCCGCTCCGCAAGGGGCGGGCTTTTTCAGTGGCTTTTCCGGACCATGATCTTCTCCGAAAAAACCGGGCTCCACTTTTTGCTGCGCTGACCTTCGGTTCGGGATCATGGTCTAATCCTGCAGCGACTTGCCGAGCCGGCCTGCCAGATCCTGGGTGTACTGCCAGGCGACGCGACCCGAACGGCTGCCGCGCGTCGTCGCCCATTCCAGCGCCTCGGCGCGCAGCGTCTCGGGATCGATGGCGAGTCCGTGATGGCGGACATATCCGTCGATCATGTCGAGATACTCGTCCTGCGAGCATTTGTGGAAGCCGAGCCATAGCCCGAAACGGTCGGAGAGCGAGACTTTTTCCTCGACCGCTTCCGACGGGTTGATGGCGGTCGAGCGCTCATTGTCGATCATGTCGCGCGGCAAAAGGTGGCGCCGGTTCGACGTGGCGTAGAAGATCACATTGGCCGGGCGGCCCTCGACTCCGCCTTCGAGCGCCGCCTTCAGCGACTTGTAGGATGTGTCGTCGTGGTCGAAGGAGAGGTCGTCGCAAAACAGGATGAAACGGTAAGGCGCTGCCTTCAGCAGCGCCATCAGCTTCGGCAGCGTGTCGATGTCCTCGCGGTGGATCTCGATGAGCTTGAGTGGCAAATCCAGCTTTGCCGATGCGTTGACCGCCGCATGTACGGCCTTGACCAGCGAGGATTTTCCCATGCCGCGTGCGCCCCACAACAGCACGTTGTTGGCGGCGTAACCGGAGGCGAAACGCTCGGTGTTGTCGACCAGTATGTCGCGGACGCGGTCGACGCCGCGGATCAGGCCGATGTCGACCCGGTTGACCTTGCGCACCGGCTCCAGATAGCCGGGATCAGCCTGCCAGACGAAGCAGTCGGCCCGGCCGAGATCGGTTTCCGGCACCGGGGGCGGGGCGAGGCGGGCGACCGCCTCGATCAGGCGGTCGAGCTTCCTGTTCAGGGCTTCGATGGTGCTGTCGGTCATTCTTGTCTTTTGTTTTTGCATTAAGAGCAACGGAACCTATCGATTCCGGCGGTTTCGGAACCGGCTCCAACCTTTTGTTAGGGCACGATCTTTTTTGAGAACCGCGCTCCATCCTTCGGGACCATGCTCTAACACGGCTCAACCAGCCGGAAAAGCAGCTGAAATGCTCGGTCGCAGTTGCATTGGCAACTTTACCGACTATATTCCGGCCAAATTTCACGGGGCCGCCAAATTACCCGTTTGGCGGCTGTTTTTCAAAATTCAGGAGTACTTCGATGTTCGTGACCCCGGCATATGCCCAAGGCGTCGGCACCTCCCCGGATATGTTCATCAGCATTTTGCCGTTTGTCCTGATTTTTGTGATCATGTATTTTCTGATCATCCGGCCGCAGCGCACGCAGTTGAAAAAGCGTGGCGAGATGCTGGCGGCGGTTCGCCGCGGCGATACGGTCATCACCGGCGGCGGTTTCGTCGGCAAGGTGACCAAGGTCATCGACGACAACGAGCTCGAGATCGATCTCGGCGGTGGCACCAAGGTAACGGCGCTGCGTTCGACGATTGCCGATGTGCGCGTCAAGGGCGAGCCAGTGGCGAACCAGAACGCCAAGAAATAAACGGATTGTCGGCACAACGTTTCCCCAGGATCGCCCCGTCCGGCAACGCCATTTGCTGTATTTTCGCGCTTCAGGACGACTCTGATCTGGCTGACCGCCGGTATCACGGGGCGCCAACGATCTCGTGATGCCATTGTGCGCTGGTCCCATGCCGGCAAGATTGACAATAGTTGAAGAAAGCCCGATGGCAGCATCAAAGTGAACTGCCTTGTGCTCGACATCAACCTATGTGCGGACCACGGCTCGCCAGGGCGAACCAGAGCGCCTAGAAATAACCCAATTCCAGGCGGAACGATCCGCCCGAACGCCGTGACGGACGACGCCTTATGCTCTATTTCTCGCGCTTCAAGATGATCCTGATCTGGCTGGCCGTGGCCGCCACAGTGATCCTCGCTGCGCCCAATCTTTTTTCGGCAAGCACGCTCGCCAAGCTTCCCGACTGGGTGCCGAAGCGCCAGATGACGCTCGGCCTCGATCTGCAGGGCGGCTCGCATATCCTGCTCAGGATGGATCCGAACGATCTGATCAAGGATCGGCTGGAGACGACGCGCGACGAAATCAGGACGCGGCTGCGCGATGCCAAGATCGGTTATACCGGCCTTGCCGGATCAGGCCGGGCCGTGCAGGTCCGCATCACCGACCCCGGTCAGGTCGAAGCTGCCAAGACGGCGCTGAAGACATTGACAGACCCGGTGGCCGCCGGCCTGTTCAGCGGCGGCTCCGTCCAGGAAATGTCGTTGGATGATTCCGAGCCCGGCCTGCTCAAATTTGCCTTCACCGATGCCGGCATCAAGTATCGCACGTCGACGGCGCTGGCGCAGTCGCTCGAAGTCGTCGAGCGCCGCGTCAACGAACTCGGCACCACCGAGCCGATCGTGCAACGCCAAGGCGACGACCGCATTCTGGTCCAGGTGCCGGGCCTGCAGGATCCGCAACGGCTGAAGGATATTCTAGGCCAGACCGCCAAGCTGACTTTCCAGATGGTCGACCAGTCGATGCCGGTGCAGGACGCGCTCAACGGTCGTCCGCCGGCCGGATCCTCGGTGTTGTATTCCCAAGATGATCCGCCGGTTCCCTATCTGATCGAGAACCGCGTCATCGTTTCTGGCGAGAATCTCGTCGATGCGCAGGCGACGTACAATTCCCAGACCAATGAGCCGGTGGTTTCGTTCACCTTTGATTCCAAGGGGGCGGCGCGTTTCGGCCAGGCCACCTCGCAGAATGTCGGCAAGCTGTTTGCCATCATCCTCGACAATCAGGTGATTTCGGCGCCGCAGATCCGCGAACCGATCCTTGGCGGCAGCGGCCAGATCTCAGGCAATTTCACCGCCGAGAGTGCCAACGACCTCGCCGTGCTGTTGCGTGCCGGCGCGCTGCCGGCGACGCTGACGGTGATCGAAGAGCGCACGGTAGGCCCTGGGCTCGGCGAGGATTCCATTCACGCCGGCAAGGTCGCCGGCGTGATCGGCTCCATACTCGTCGTCGTGTTCATGTTCGTGGCCTATGGCTTTCTCGGCTTCATTGCCAATATCGCGCTGGCGGTGCATGTGGCGATGATCATCGCGTTGTTGTCGTTGCTTGGCGCGACACTGACATTGCCAGGCATCGCCGGCATCGTGCTGACCATCGGCATGGCGGTCGATTCAAACGTCCTCATCTACGAGCGCATCCGCGAGGAGCGACGAAACGGTCGCTCGGTCATCCAGGCGATCGACACGGGCTTTTCCAAAGCGCTGGCGACGATCGTCGATTCGAACGTCACCTCGCTGATCGCAACCGTGGTGCTGTTCTGGCTGGGGACCGGGCCGGTCAAGGGCTTTGCCGTAACCTTCGCCATCGGCATTCTGACCACCGTCTTCACCGCCTTCACCTTCACCCGCCTGCTGGTGTCGATCTGGCTTCGCCGCGCCCGCCCGAAGGAGTTGCCGCGCGCGCCGGTGACCTTCGTCCCGGCGGGCACGCGAATTCCGTTCATGGGCATCCGCCGCTGGACATTCGCGCTGTCCAGCGTGCTGTCGATCCTGGCGGTCGTGCTGTTCATGACCGTCGACATCAACTACGGCATCGACTTCAAGGGCGGTTCGCTGATCGAGGTGCAGGCCAAGGATGGCACCGCCGACATTGCCGACATCCGCGGCAGGCTTTCGGAACTCAACATCGGTGAAGTGCAGGTGCAGCAGTTCGGCGACCCGAACGACGTCTTGATCCGCGTCGGCACGCAGGAGGGCGGCGAGAACGCCGAACAGACCGTCATCGACAAGGTGCGCGGCGAGTTGCAGGACCATTACGATTTCCGCCGTGTCGAAGTGGTGGGGCCGACGGTTTCCGGCGAACTCGCCAAGCAAGGCACCATAGCCATGCTGATCGCGCTGCTCGGAATCCTGGTCTATGTCTGGTTCCGCTTCGAATGGCAGTTCGCGGTCGGCGCCATTATCGCCACGGTCCACGATGTGGTCATGACGATCGGCTTCTTCGTCATCACCGGTCTCGAATTCAACCAATCGTCTCTTGCGGCGATACTCACCATCATCGGCTATTCGCTCAATGACACGATCGTCGTCTATGACCGTGTTCGCGAAGACTTGCGAAAATACAAGCGGATGCCGCTGCCGCAATTGTTGAACAACGCCATCAACGAGACGCTGTCGCGAACGACGCTGACCTCGGTGACGACGATGCTGGCGCTGCTGGCGCTGGTGCTGTTCGGCGGCGAGGTGATCCGCTCGTTCACCCTGGCAATGCTGTTCGGCGTCGTCTTCGGTACCTATTCGTCGATCTTCATCGCCGCGCCATTGCTCATCCTGTTCAAGCTTCGTCCGGAGACTGCGACGGCCGATGTGGAGAAGCCGGTGAGCGGCGGCAAAGCCATGGCAAGCTGACGGGCGGCCAACGGGATGACCAAAGGCATTGTCATCCGTGAAGCGCATTTCCCCGGCCGGGCGCCGATCGAGGCCTATGGCAATGGCGGGTTTCGCTTCGCCGACATGTCGCATCGCGGCTCGCTCCTGTGCCTGCCGTCGGGCATCTATGGCTGGGAGCCGGCCGATCCCCTGGCGCTGACGGCGGCGGATTTCGCCAAGCTGCTCAACGAGGCTGACAAGGTCGAGATCTTGCTGGTCGGCGCCGGCAAGGATCTCAGGCCGTTGCCGGCGGCGCTGCGTGCTGCGCTGAAGGCGGCGGGTGTTGCGGCCGATCCGATGTCGACTGGTGCTGCCGTGCGGACCTACAATGTTCTTCTGGCGGAAAACCGCGCGGTGGCCGCCGCGCTGATTGCCGTCGAGTGACGTGAGCGAAAACGCCAAAATCGTCAGGGAAACGGTGCGCGCCGCCGATCATGACCGCTATGTCTGCGCGCTCTATGCCCCCGAGGACAAGCGTGACGCGCTGTTTTCGCTCTATGCCTTCAATGCCGAGATATCAGGCATTCGCGACCGTATCCGCGAGGCTCTGCCGGGGGAAGTGCGGCTGCAATGGTGGCGCGATGTCATCGCAGCCGGGGACACCGGGGCAGGCACCGGCCATCCCGTTGCCGACGCGTTGAAGGCGACGATTTCCGCCCACCGCCTGCCGAAACCCGCCTTCGAGAACATGCTCGAAGCCCGTATTTTCGATCTCTACGACGATCCCATGCCGTCGCGCACCGATCTGGAAGGCTATTGCGGCGAAACCGCAGCGGCGCTCATCCAGCTTGCAGCGATGGTGCTCGATCCCGTCGAAGCGCCGCGTTTCGCCGAGCTTGCGGGCAGGGCAGGATGTGCACAAGCGATGACCGGCCTTTTGCTGCTGCTGCCATTGCACCGCAAGCGCGGGCAGTGCTTTGTCCCGGCCGACATTCTCGCCGCGGCAGGGTCGTCGTCCGATGAGTTTGTTGCGGGCGATGACGGGCCTGGAGCGCAACGCGCCGTCGCCGCGATGATCGCGCTGGCGCAAGAACATCTTGCGGCATTCGAGCAGGGTGCATCGGCGTTGCCGGATTCGCTCAGACCAGCATTTTTGCCGCTGGCCTTGTCGCGCGCCTATCTCGGCAAGATGGAAATTTCTCGTCAGTCACCTCTGAACGGCGTGGCGCGGCTCTCGGCCTGGCGCCTGCATTGGCTGCTGTTGCGCCGCGCAACGCGAGGCTGGCCGGTCGCCTGAAGGCTGACAAGTATGAAGGAACCTTAGAGATGGAAAACCGGGGCTCCCGCCGCGATCGTTGATCTGGGTGGGTAACTGTCCATCATGATGGATCGCTCGATCCGCCATCGCGCATCAGCGTCTCATAGTCGCGACCGCCGTAGAAGATGTTCACAATGCGGACGAGATCGCCTTCGATGACGTAAGCGATGACGGCAGAATGCTCGAACGGAACTGTTCGCAATCCTGGCACGATGTCGTCGCGCCTGCGGCCACCGCGAGGGGCATTGCCGATGTTTTGGCAGCGGTCTTCGATACGCAGAACGAATTTCAGTGCGATATCAGCACTTCCGCTAGCCTCGGCGATGTGTCTGAATATTGCTGCCAGATCACCGCTGGCGCTTTCGCGATACTCGACCTCAAGCCGCCGAATCATCGGCGCGGCTCGAATACTGCGCGAAAAATCCCCTAAGACGGTCGCGAACCTCCTCGCCAGAAAGGTTCGGTCTCGTATCTTCAATCGAGGCCTTGACGCGCGCCCTGATCGACGCCATGCGCTCGGCATGCTCTTCCTCGTCGCGCTGGAAGGCGCGAAGTGCTGCGCGGATGACCTCGCTCGCCGATCCGAAGGAGCCGTCCTCGACCTTTTCGCGGATCATGCGCGCCATGGCTGGCGTGACGGTGACGGACAGTTTCTCGGCGGGCTCCATGGAATTGCTCCCTGTGATGGAGGTAGGATAATATCCTACTCTCCGATCAGCTGACCGACAAGTGCGGAAAAGGGCTACTCCGCTGCTTCAGCCCGCGAAGGCAGCCCCAGCCATTCCCGGCAATCAGCCAACGCACGCGATGTGATGGCACGCCGCCTGGCGACGGTCTTGTCTTTGCCGCGCAGGCGTTTTCCCTCGGCTTTCGGGGCTTCCACCGGAGGGAACAAGCCGAAATTGATGTTCATCGGCTGGAACGAGCGCTTTCCCGGCTCGTCGTCGGAAACGATGTGACCGCCGGTAATATGGTTGAGCAGCGCGCCAAAGGCTGTGGTCATCGGCGGCAGCGCCGGCGCGTGGCCCAACCGCTCGGCGGCGGCAAAGCGCCCGGCAAGCAGGCCGATGGCGGCACTTTCGACATAGCCCTCGCAGCCGGTGATCTGGCCGGCGAAGCGCAGGCCGGGCCGTGATTTCAACTGCAGCGAGTGGTCCAGCAGCGTCGGCGAATTGATATAGGTGTTGCGGTGCAGGCCGCCGAGGCGGGCAAACTCGGCGTTTTCGAGGCCCGGGATGGTGCGGAACACGCGCACCTGCTCGGCGTGCTTCAGCTTGGTCTGGAAGCCGACCATGTTGTAGAGCGTGCCCAGCGCATTGTCCTGGCGAAGCTGGACGACGGCATAGGCCTTTACCGACGGATTGTGCGCATTGGTCAACCCCATCGGTTTCATCGGCCCATGACGCAGCGTCTCGACGCCGCGCTCGGCCATGATCTCGATCGGCAGGCAGCCGTCGAAATAGGGCGTGCCTTCCCATTGCTTGAATTCGGTCTTTTGGCCGTCGACAAGCGCCTGCACGAAGGCGAGATATTGCTCCTTGTCCATCGGACAGTTGATGTAATCCTTGCCGGTGCCGCCGGGCCCGACCTTGTCGTAGCGCGACTGGAACCAGCAGATGTCCATGTCGATCGTGTCGAAATGGACGATCGGCGCGATGGCATCGAAGAAGGCGAGCGCATCGGCGCCGGTCGCTTCCGCGATCGATTGGGCGAGCGAAGGTGCGGTCAGCGGGCCGGTGGCGATGATCGCCTGATCCCAATCCGCCGGCGGCAGGCCGGGCACTTCCTCGCGCTGGATGGTGATGAGCGGGTGCGCTTCGAGCTTTTCTGTCACCGCTCCGGAAAACCCGTCGCGGTCGACGGCCAGCGCACCGCCGGCCGGCACCTGGTGCGCGTCGCCGGCGCTCATGATCAGCGAACCGGCCAGCCGCATTTCGGCGTGCAGCAGGCCGACGGCGTTGGTCTGCGCATCGTCGGAGCGGAAGGAATTGGAACAGACGAGCTCGGCCAATCCATCCGTCTTGTGCGCATCGGTGCCGCGGATGGGACGCATTTCATCCAGCACGACGGGAACGCCGGCTTCGGCCGCCTGCCAGGCGGCTTCAGAACCGGCCAGGCCACCGCCGATGACGTGAATGGGATTCTTGTTCATAAGCGCCGAAATAATCCTTTGTCGCTGCGATTGCAATTACACGATCCGGCGGCGTTGTTGCCGCCAAGTGCCGAAATTGTCTACTGTCGGAGAATGGACGGGAAGCTCGGGATGTTTGCCAGATCGGCATTTCTGACAGTCGTGATCGCCGTGGGCGGATCAGCGGCCGCCGGCGACCTGGCCGCGACAGCTTCCAAGCGGATTCCCATCTGCCACGGCTACAGTTGCAACTATCGCACGATGCTGGCGCTTGGCCCCGGTGACGGCGCGCGTTTCCGCTCTATCCTGCGTGCCGGCGCCGGTTCGCCGCAAGCCGAGCGTGCCGCTATTTCGAAGGCTGTTCGCTATTTCGAGCAGCGCATTCTCCGGGCCACCGGCATTCGCGATCTGCCGCAGTCGGAATTCGGTGCATCGCGCATCAGGGGCCAGATGGATTGTGTCGACGAATCGACCAATACCCATGCGCTGCTGGTCTATCTTGCCGAGCGAAAATTGCTCAGGTTCCACAAGGTCGAGGACAAGGCCTCGCGAGGCTTGCTTGTCGACGGGCGCTATCCCCACTGGACGGCGGTGATCAGCGACCGCAAGGGCACCGAGTGGGTGGTGGATTCCTGGTATGCGCCGATGGGTGGCGCACCGGACATTTTTCCGCTGAGCCAGTGGAAGAAGCGGGGCGTGCTGGAAAGCGGTGCGCTCGACTGACGAAAGGGACTTCCTCGCCAGAACGATCCTCCCAGAACGATTCTCAGTGCTCGTCGATCCTGAAAACAACAACACCCGCCGGGGGAGGAGGTCCGGCGGGTGTCGTTTTGCAGGTCGATCCTCGGGAGGAGGTGAAGATCGACCGTATTCGCCATCGCCGGGGAGGAGGTCGGCTTTGACGAAATTCCTTTCGCCTTATGAAGGGGGCGAAACCCCAGGACGAAACGTGTTTCGTCCTTTAAACAGCGCCCGCCGCGGGAGGAGGTGCGGCGGGCGCCGTTTTTGTGGTCAACCCTCGGGAGGAGGTGAAGGCTGACCGTATCCGTCAGGGTCGGGGAGGAGGTCGACCCTGGCGAAATTCTGACTAGATCGCCTTGCGGGCGATGCTCTTGATCTCTTCGCGGACGATGCCGAGATCATGCAGCTGGCGGTTCGAAAGGCGGCCCAGCTCGGTAACCGTCGAGCGATAAACGCGCCAGTTACGATAGTTGCGGATCAGGTTCATTGTCGTTCTCTTTTCGAGTCAAACTGGTTCGGACCATTTGCGGTCCGAAGAGGATTAGACCGCCTTGCGGGCGACGTAGTGGATGTCGCCGCGGCTGATGCCGAGGTCGGTCAGTTCACGGTTGCTCAGGCGGCTCAGCTCGGAAACGGTGTCCCGGTAGCGGCGCCAGTTGCGGTAGTTGCGGATCAGGTTCATGGTATTCTCGTTTCGTCTTTCTTTCGGATCATTCCGTCTTTGTGTACGCCCAGAAGATAGGTTGGGTCATATCGATTTAAAAGCGCTATTGGTGCATGGCAGCAATGCAAATTGTGCAATGCACAATCACCAGCAATTCTCGTCTTCGACATAGATAGGCACGAATCGGAAAATGCCGTAGCGTCAACGGTTTGATCGGGTCGGCTGAAGAAACGACCAAGCTGGGGGAGAAAGGCATGGCGAGCTATTCATCGCGGGTCAGGGCCGATATCGCACGATGGCTGCAGGCTGGCCTGATCGACGCCTCGACGGCCGAGGCGCTGACGCGTCGACGCCTATGAGCGCAGATCACTGAGCTTCGGCTCGATCCTGGCGATGATAGCGGCGTTGCTTTTTGGTGCGGCCGTGCTGATCTTCGTCGCCGCCAACTGGGAAGCCATTCCGCGGCTGGTGCGGGTGGCTGCGCTCTTCGCCATTATCATCGCCGGCTATGTCGGCGGCGCCGTGCTGAAGACACGCGACCATGCTGCAATCGGCGAGGCACTCTGGATCGTCGCCGCAGCGGCATTCGGCGGATCGATCGCGCTGATCAGCCAGATGTACCATTTGTCCGGCGACGAAGCGTCGGCCTTGATCACTTGGGGCGCGGGCACCGCCTTGGCGGCCATTGCGCTGCGCTCGAACCCGCTGACCGTCGCTTCTGTCGGCATTGCCGACGCGTGGCTGTTCCTGACAGGGTTCGATTATTTCAGGCGCACGAAATTTCCGCACCTCTTCGTCGTCATGGTGATCGTGTTGTTCGCCATTTCGTTCTGGACCCGCAGCCAGGCGGCGCGGCATCTGATCATCCTGTCGGTCATCTTCTATCTCGTGCTGCTGCTTACGGAATACGAAACGCTGCAGGTCGCCGTCCCGCTCATTATCGTGTCGGCGCTGCTTTTCGCGGCTGCGATCTTCGCTGCCGGGCCCGTCGACCGGGTCAACTTGGCGGCCGGCTGCCCTTGCACGCGCTGATCGGGTTTCTCACCGGCCTGGCGATGGTCCAGTTCGAACTGGCCGGTGAAGGCAATAACAGCGGCTTTGGCATTGCCTCGGTCATTGCGCTTGCCGGCATTGTCGCGGCAATTGTGCTGGGCGGCCGCGAGAGCAGGGGCTTGCGCTGGGTTGCCTATGCCGGCTTCGCCTTCGAACTCGCCATCATCTATGTGGTGATGCTGCAGTCGATGCTCGACACCGCAGGCTTCTTCCTTGCAGCCGCTGTGCTTCTTGGCCTGCTCGCCCTTGTCATCCTCCGCGTGGAAAAGCGCATGAGGGTCTCGAGCGTGGAAGGAGCGGCGGCATGATGACCGGCAAAAGACTGATCATTTCGGCGCTGGTGCTCGCGCTCGTCCAGATCGGCTTCCTGAGCTGGATCATCGCCGGCCGGGCTGCGATCCTGCGCGACGGCAAGCAGGTGCTGCTGAGGGTCGAGCCGATCGATCCGCGCGATCTGCTGCGCGGCGACTTTGTTCGCCTTGGCTACCAGATTTCGCGCCTGCCGGTGAAGCTGATCGCCAATGTCCCGGCCGGCAAGCTGACGAGCGACGATACGCCGATCGTGGTCAGGCTGAAGCAGGGCGCCGACGGCTATTGGGGCGCAACCACGGCCTGGTTCGGGCAAGCGCCGGCGCCGGCAGCATCCGACGAAGTCGATATCGTCGGGCATGTGTCGGAGGGGTGGGATCTCAGCGGAGCCGCGACGATCGCGCCGGATTACGGAATCGAGCGCTTCTATCTGCCGGAAGGCGAGGGGATGGCGATCCAGAACGACATGCGGGTGCGGCCGTTCGGCGTCCGCGTCGCAATCGCAGCCGATGGCGCCGCGCAGATCAAGGCGCTGATGGACGGCGACAAGATGCTGTTCGAGGAACCGCTCTATTAGAATTGGCCGGGATTGCATTGGGAAAGCGTGGCCGGCTCGGACAGCATCAAACATGCGATTTTCGTGACAACACGAGTTATTTGGACGGAGGAAGCACGCGCCGTCCGCTGCCTGAATGCCGCGATGGCGATTCTGGCCGTGATCGCCTCGCAGGTGGACTCGATCCCCCAACGCCTTCCGGTACTGGAACCTTAGTCCACTGTTCGAGGGGAGCAGTGGTGCGGGTAGAGGGACTCGAACCCCCACGTTCTCACGCCAGAACCTAAATCTGGTGCGTCTACCAATTCCGCCATACCCGCTGGCTTCGTGTCACCGTGACATGTCTATGTCACAACCCATGTCACAAGTTCAACACTTAGATTCTCGAGGTTTTTGGGCCTCGCGTTGGCGTCCGGCGGCCACGGCGCGGACTTTCTGTCGAAAGTAGGCGACGGCGGCGCGAACAAACTCGTCGGCGGCCGGGTCTTCCTGTCCAAGGATGTATTCAAATTCATTCAAATTGATTCGGAATATTTTGCTAACCGTAAGGTATGATCGCAAACATTGTTTCGCATTAGTAATTCAAACACTCCCTGAATTCGTTATCGCTAATGTAGCAGGCTTTTAAACTGCTGCTGAGAGGTAACCACCAAAGGAGAGTGTCATGGCAAACGTCGTTAAGAGTTTCGCCACAGCTTTGGCCTGTGGTGCACTTGTTTTATCTCTATCTTTTCCCTCCAGCGCAGGAGGCAATAGCGTCGGAGCCGGCGCATCGGTTGGCGGCCGGGCCGGTGTAAACGCCGGTCTCGGCGCCTCGATCGGCGGCAGTGGCGGCGTGAATGCGGGAGTCGGCGCCTCGATCGGCGGTAGCAGCGGCGTGAATGCCGGCGCCGGTGCATCGATTGGCGGCAAAAAAAAGCGCATTACCGCAGGTCTCGGCGCCTCCATCGGCGGTAGAAACGGCGTGAATGCCGGCGCCGGTGCATCGGTTGGCGGCAGCAACCGCGTTACCGCTGGCCTCGGCGCCTCCATCGGCGGTAGAAACGGAGTGAGTGCCGGCGCCGGCGCATCGGTTGGCGGCGGCAAGTGCGTTACCGCTGGCCTCGGCGCCTCCATCGGCGGCAGCAGCGGGGTGAATGCCGGCGCCGGTGCATTGATTGGCGGCAGCAGGGGCGTTAGCGCTGGTGCCGGCGCCAATGTGGGCGGCACTCGTGGCGTGACGGCTGGCCTGGGCGCCAATCTCGGCGGCACCGGTGGTATCACTGCCGGCGCAGGCGCAAATGCAGGCGACACCGGTGCTATTGCAGCGGGTGTGGGTGCCAATCTTGGTGCGGCGAGCGGCGCCGGCGTCGGCGGAATCCTTCCTGGAGGCACCCTTGGAGCATCCGGGACTCCTGGAACGCCCGGCACTCTCGCCATGAGCGGGGTCGCGCAGATGTCCAGCAGCCAGTTGATGCGGATGAAGAAGCGCTGCGTCGACGTGCTCGGGAGCAGCGGCACATACGATCGCGACCTACGTGAGCTTTGCATGCTGATCGCACGCCGCTGAGAAGACTGTTGCGCTAACGGAGTGTCGCATCGGCCGTGCAGGCTTTGACAACACTCTCCTGGCTTCGCGGCCGGCCCGCCACTCCTGAGGTGGCGGGCTTCTCTGCATCAGGACCGCTGCGTTGAGAGGCTGCTTCGGGGTGGCTACACCAGCGGGAGCCAGGACGCAGTAGAACCCAAATCCAGCGCGTCCACCAATTCCGCCGCATCCGCGTTGCCGGCGATCCCAGGCAGCCATCATTCTGTCAATGTCGCGGTCAAAATAGCGGCCGTTCCCGAAAAACGAAAATCGGGATCCATGCGGCAAAATCAGGTGCTACAACATCCTTTGCGCGTCCAAGAGGACGCTCGGCGCTGTAGACGCGAAGATGGTTGAAAATTAGCCGCGCCTGTGACAAAAGGCGTGTCGAATGTGACGGGATGCGACGATCCACTTCTGCAGAATGTGATAAGAAGTCGGAAAAACAAAGACTTATTCACATTTTGGAGCGTGTTTCTGGACGATTTGAGCCGCGTTGAGTGGGCAGATCGCCAAGTCCCGCACCAAAAGCCATTCCCGGCAAGATCATACCGGCAGGCTGTAAACGGCAAGAGCCGTTTGGCTGCCTCATTGGTGGAAACAAAGGTTCTATGATGCAGGTCACCGAAACGCTCAACTCCGGTCTCAAGCGCGAGATCAAGATCACCGTGCCGGCCGGTGACATGGAAGCCAAGCTGATGGCGCGGCTTTCCGATGCCAGGAGCAAGGTCCGCATCAACGGCTTTCGCCCCGGCAAGGTGCCGGTGCAGCACCTGCGCAAAGTCTATGGCAAGTCGTTCATGGCCGAAGTGGTCAACGAGATCCTCAACGATTCGACCCGTTCGATCATTACCGGCCGTGGCGAAAAGGCTGCCATGCAGCCCGAAGTGATCATGACCGAGGACGAGAAGGAGGCCGAGAAGATCCTGGCCGGCGGCGCTGACTTCGAGTTCCGCCTGAACTACGAGATCATTCCGCCGATCGAGATCAAGGACTTCTCTGACATCAAGGTGACGCGTCAGGTGTTCGACGTGCCGGATTCGGAAATAGACGAGCAGGTCAAGCGTGTCGCCGAATCGGCGCGCACCTACGAACCGAAGACCGGCAAGGCCGCCGAAGGCGACCGCGTAACGATCGACTATGTCGGTAAAATCGACGGTGAAGCCTTCAGCGGCGGCGCCGGCACGGACCAGCCGCTGGTGCTCGGCTCGAAAGAATTCATTCCCGGCTTCGAGGATCAACTCATCGGCAGCAAGGCCGGCGACGAGAGGCAGGTCACGGTCACGTTCCCGGAAAACTACCAGGCGGCGCATCTGGCCGGCAAGGAAGCCACCTTCGACGTCACCGTCAAGGAAGTGTCCAAGCCCGGTGCGTTGGAGATCAACGACGAAATGGCCAAGAATCTTGGCCTGGAGTCGCTGGAGCGTTTGCGTGAAGTGGTGCGCGGCCAGATCGAGAACCAGTTCGGCTCGATGACGCGCCAGAAGATCAAGCGCCAGCTGCTCGACCAGCTCGACGCCGCCTACGCGTTTGAGGCGCCGTCGAAGCTCGTCGAAGCCGAGTTCAACAACATCTGGAACCAGGTCAACCGCGATCTGAAAGCCGCCGGCCGCACCTTCGCCGACGAGGAGACGACGGAAGACGAGGCGCGCGCCGAATATATGCGGCTTGCCGAGCGCCGTGTGCGTCTCGGCCTGGTTCTCGCCGAAATCGGCGAGAAGGCCGGCGTCAGCGTGTCGGACGAGGAACTGCAGCGCGGCCTGCTCGAGCAGGTGCGCCGCTATCCGGCCAACCAGCAGCAGGAAGCCTTCGAATTCTATCGCAGCAATCCCGAAGCGCTGAACACGTTGCGCGCGCCGCTGTTCGAGGAGAAGGTGGTCGACCATCTGCTCAGCCAGATTTCGGTCACCGACGTCAAGGTCAGTAAGGAAGAACTGATGGCCGACGACGAAGACAGCGAGACGGCCAAGGCGAAGCCGGCGAAGAAAGCCGCAGCGAAGAAGGCCGACGCCAACAAGGCCGACGATGCGGAAGAGCCGAAAAAGAAAGCCGCGCCGAAGAAGAAGGCCGCCAAGGACGCCGAATAACACGACATTTTGCTGGATGTGAAAGGCCGCCCTCGAGGCGGCCTTTTTCGATGTCGCCGACGTCGCAACACCGCTGCCGTCACGGCCACCGCCCTATTCGCGCGGCAATTGATTGACGAGGATCCGCATCACGGTGACTCGTTCGGGTAGCTCGATGAGAAACTCTTCGTCACGCGGCAGGTGATGTATCTTGTGCGGGTCACCGCCGGTGAAGCTCGCCATTGCTTCGACATCAGGCCAGAACGAGATCGTCACGAACTCTGTCTCTTCTTCGCGATCCTCGCGAAACAACTGCACGCCAAGTGCCTTCTCCTGAAGCGGCGGAATGCCTTCGGCGCGTAGATATGCCTCGTAGGCGTCCGCCAGATCACGGCGTGTCGTTCCCCGCCAGATACGGACGATTGTGGCGTTGTCGATCATGGAGTGCGCTCCTCTCGATGGGTTGTCATGAGGATGGCGCAGCGATGGCGGAATCCGCTGCGGTGTTGTGCGGGCGATTAACGCAGGAGCTTGCCGAGAAACCGTCGCACCAGTGGCAGGGCGACCTCGAAATGGGTCTCCAGCAGCCAGTGCCCTGCGTCGTTTAGCAGATGCAGCTCGGCCTCGGGGAGATCGCGCAGATAGGCGCGCGCTGCCGGCTCGGGCATGTATTCGTCCTTCGGTCCCCAAAGGATCATTGCCGGTGGCCGCTGCTCGCGCAGATATGCCTGGTAACGAGGGAACCAGTCGAGATTGGCCTTGAGCTTCTCCATCAGTCCGACCGAAAGCGCACGCCGCACAGGCGTATCCATCAGCGGCCAATGCAATTTCCACAGATCGGGAGGGACGCGTCGAGCGACGTCGTCATCGACTTCGCCTACGAACTCGGCGCGAAAGCCGTCTTCGCTCACCGCCTGTTCGAGCGGCGCACGGTTCGCTGGCGAAGGATCACGCCAGAAACGCCGGATCGTTTCATACTTCGGGCCAAGAGCATCGGCGTAGATGTCGCCATTCTGGATGATCAGGGCCCTGATCCGTGATGGCTGCGCTATGGCGTGGCGCAGGCCGATCTGCGAGCCGTAGTCGTGCAGCCATAGGGCGTAGCTGCCGAGTTCCAGAGCGTCGGTGAACCGCTCCAGGAACGTTGCATAAGCGTCAAAATCATAACCGAACCGTGCGGAATCGGGGGTTTCACTGTAGCCAAAGCCGGGGAAATCCGGCGCGATCGTCCGCCACCGATCGGCGAGCGCCGGCATCAGCCGGCGATATTGGAAAGATGAGCAGGGATAGCCATGCGGAAGCAGCAACACCGGCGCGGTTTCAGGACCTGCTTCTCTGTAAAAGACGGTGTCGCCGTCGATCGTGCGGGTGCAGTGGCGCACCTCCAGGTCGCTCCTGTCGTTCATAGACACTTCTCTGATTTTTGATCTTTCAGATGTTTAACCGTAGCTGGTCTAACGCCTCGACCCGGTATGCGTTCCGATTGCGCTCGACGTCGATCGGCCTGCCGCGCCCCTCTCGACCGGCAATCCTGCGGGTCGACTTCTTCTATCTGCCGGCCAGATTCTGTGGTATGGAGATGCCGCAATTCCATGCGGGAGACGCGGATATTCCGCTCTGTCGTGAAGGGGCGCCTGCCGTATCGGCACGCGCTGATCGTCCAAGGCAGATTTGGCGATCGGGAGGATATGCCATGCGTGCAATCGCGTTTTTCGCAGTCGTTTCCGTTGCGACCTTCGTCACAAGCCAATCCCAGGCACAGGATGCTGCCGCGGGTGAGAAGGTCTTCGCCAAATGCAAGGTCTGTCACGTCGTGGACAAGGACCAGAACAAGGTCGGTCCGTCGCTGAGCGGCGTCATCGGCCGGACGGCCGGCACGCATCCGGGCTTTCGCTATTCCAAAGCCATGACCGAGGCGGGTAAATCCGGCCTCAAATGGGACGACGCCACGCTGACGAATTATCTTCGCGATCCCAAGGCCATGATCAAAGGTGGGAAGATGGCGTTTCCCGGTCTCAAGAAGGACGAGGATCTCGCCAACGTCATCGCCTATTTGAAGCAATTCTCCAAATGACCTGGTTCTTCCGCCAGGAAGTAACCCGGCTCTTCCGTCGGCCGAAGGGCCGGCCAGATTGCGTGTGCCAATCGGTAGTCGCCTGAAATGTCGGCTCAGGAAAGCGGCCTCAAGGATAGCGGTAGCGCAATTTCGGAAGCGACGGTCAGTGATTTCTTTGCGCTGCTGAAACCACGCGTGATGGCGCTTGCTGTTTTTACCGCTTTCGTCGGCCTGATGGTGGCGCCCGGGGCGATGAATCCGGTCATCGCCGTTATTGCAATCGGTGCAATTGCGGTTGGAGCGGGAGCGGCCGGGGCACTCAACATGTGGTACGATGCCGATATTGACGCGTTGATGTCGCGCACGTCAAAGCGGCCGGTCCCGTCAGGCCGGGTCACGCCAGGCGAAGCGCTCGGCTTCGGCCTGGTGCTTTCCGTACTTGCGATCATGACGCTCGGCGTGCTGGTGGGGTGGCTCGCCGCATCGCTGCTGGCCTTCACCATCTTCTTCTACGTCGTCATCTACACGATGTGGCTGAAACGCTCGACGCCGCAGAACATCGTCATAGGCGGCGCCGCGGGTGCGCTTCCTCCGGTCATCGGGTGGGCGGCCGCCACCGGCGCCGTCGGAGTTGAAAGTCTCGTCCTGTTTATGGTCATTTTCCTCTGGACGCCGCCGCATTTCTGGGCGCTCGCGCTGTTCAAGATCGGCGACTATGCCGCGGCCGGCATTCCGATGATGCCGAACGTGGCCGGCCAGGTTTCGACCAGAAAGCAAATCTTCGTCTATTCGCTGATCCTGGCACCAATCGGCGTGCTCCCCTGGGCTGTCGGATTCGCGAGCGGATTGTACGGGATTGTTTCGGCCGCTTTGGGTGCGGGTTTCATCTGGCATGCCTGGAAGCTTCTGGTCGACAAAAGATGGGCTGAAGAGATGAAACGCGCAAAGGCGCTGTTTGCCTATTCGATATTCTATCTTTTCGCGATCTTTGCCGTGCTGCTTGCCGACACCGTTGCAATGCGCGCGGTCATGTCAGCCGGAAATTGACGGCATCGTGGCTGCATTGAATCCTGATGTTCTTGGATTGGTTGCCGGGTTGAGAATCGGCGATTGCTGAACGAGGTGCGCCCCGAACCTGCTCAAAGCTCACGTTGGCAGTGCGCAGAATCCCAGCACCAGCAGAATAACTATGCCAAGGCCGAGTATAAGAACGGTCTTTCCATCCATGACCTTCACCCTTCAACCCAGCTTTGAGACTAGCGAAGAAAGGCCGTTAGAGCTAGCGGGATCAACGGAGCCGTCCCGCAGATAAAGGGCCGCGACAAATGCCATGCAAGAGCGTATGTTGATCTTGGTGCAGGTCGCGATTTTGCGTGGCCAATCACGCTGAACGGCAGCACCGTGAAATCGCGACCTTACCGGACCTGGTCTGGAGGAATGGTCATGGCAAGTTTTCACGTGATTGCAGGCGCCAGCGAGACGCTGGAGCACACCAGAATTCGAAAGATCGGCGTTTCCGACCTGTTCGATGCGCTCAAGCGTGGCGTCGACGATTTCATGGTCAAACCATCGCACATCGTTTTCCTCTGCCTGATCTATCCGCTTGTCGGCGTCGTGCTCGCTGTCTGGACGTCGGGCAACAACGCGTTGCCGCTGTTGTTTCCGCTGGTGTCCGGTTTTGCGCTGATCGGTCCATTCGCGGCGCTCGGCCTTTATGAGATCAGCCGGCGGAGAGAGGCCGGGCTCGATGCCTCATGGAGCCACGCTTTCGAGGTCAGGAATTCTCCAGCGCTGCCGGCCATCGCGGCGGTCGGGATCATGCTGCTTGCGATCTTCATCGCCTGGCTGTTGACCGCGCAGTTATTTTATCAGCAGGTGTTCGGTCCGGCCCCGCCGGAATCACTGTCCAGCTTCATCAGTGAAATATTCGCCACCGGACGCGGCTGGACGCTGATTATCGTTGGCCACGCGATCGGCTTCGTCTTCGCCGCGGTCGTGTTGTGCACCACGGTCGTCGCGTTCCCGTTGTTGCTCGATCGCGACGTCGGCGCCTACGAAGCCATCCACACCTCGGTGCGCGTGGTGCTGGCCAATCCGATCGTCATGGCTGTCTGGGGCCTGATTGTCGCCGTCGCGCTGATCATAGGCTCGCTGCCGGTGTTCGCCGGGCTGGCGGTGGTGCTGCCGATCCTCGGTCACGCCACCTGGCACGTCTATCGCAAAGTCGTGGAATCGCCGGCTTCCACGAAACCGGCGAGCTGAAAACATCCTGCCTTGCCGCACCAGCGAAAGGCCGGTGCGGCAGGTCGGCAAGAGCGGTTAGTAAGCCGGGTAGCTAAAGCGGGCTTGCTGTGCGTCGCTGGTCAGGTTGCGGAAATCCTTGCCGCTGACATGCACGAGCGTCCTGTGGTCGCCGCCCTCGAAATAGATATCGCCGGCATTGCCGAGGCTTTCATCGACGATCACCGGCACATCGTAGGCCGCCCCGATCGGCGGGATGGCGCCGGTGTCGCAATCCTCGAAGAGCGAAACCACCTCGTCCTCGGAGGCGAGCCCGATACGCTGGTGCATCACGTCCTGCAAGGTGCCGAGCTCGATCCTGTGCGTGCTGGGGACCACGGCCAGCGCATAGCCACCGTCGTGGTGAACCACCACCGATTTGGCCATGATGCTGCCGGGCACATGCGCCGCTAAGGCGGACTGCCTGCTTGTCGACGTGCGGTGGTGCTCGACGGTATCGTAGGAAATTCCTTTCTCGTCGATAAAGTCCTTCAATCTGTTTGCGATCGTCATCTTGAGCCTCCCTTCCTGGAGTTCGCGACGGAGAAACGACAAAAATCGTTCTCCTTCTGTCGTTTTCCGGTGGTGACAAAAATGGGCCAGCTGTCGACCGTTTCAAGGCAAGGCAGCCGTGAACAACTCCTCCGGCATCGACGGAACCCGGATTGCGCGTCAGGGCTCGGAACCAAAAAACAGCGTCCGGGTGAGAAGCGTGTACTCCGATTCGAAGACCATCATTGCCACGAAGACCAGCACCAGGATCGGCGGCAATATGATCGCATAGGTCAGCGCCAGCCGTTCCCAGGCCATGTGCATGAAGACCGCGACGATCAGCCCGGCCTTGAGCATCATGAAGATCAGGATCAGCGACCATCTGAGATAGCCCTGGAGGCCGACGTAATCGACCAGATAGGAGCAGGCGCTGAGGATGAACAGCCATACCCAGACCACCAGATAGAGCTTGATCGGGTGCTCCTGATGAACCTCCGCAGGGGCGATGCCGGTTGCTGCCGCATCATGCGCTTGAACTCCATGCAGCGTATGTTGCCCCAGGCCATTTGCGGTTGCTTCAGCCATATCTGCCTCTCACCAAAGCCATGTCTCTCATCAAAGCCATGTCTGCCTCTCACCAAAGATAGAAGAATGCGAAAATGAACACCCAGACCAGGTCGACGAAATGCCAGTAGAGCCCCATGATCTCGACGTGCTCGTAGCGGCCCCTGCGGCTGGTGAAGAACCCGGGCCGGCCGGTTTCGTAGTCTCCGCGCCAGACCTTTCGCGCCACGATGATCAGGAAGATCACCCCGAACGTCACATGGGTGCCGTGAAAGCCGGTGATCATGAAGAAGGATGACCCGAACTGCGCCGCACCCCACGGATTGCCCCAGGGACGGACCCCTTCGGTGATCAGCTTGGTCCATTCGAAGGCCTGCATGCCGACGAAGGTGGCGCCGAGCGCTGCGGTCAGAAGCATGAGGATCGCCGTCTTGCGGCGGTCGTGGCGGTAGCCGAAATTCACCGCCATGGCCATCGTTCCGCTGCTCGAGATCAGCACGAAGGTCATGATCGCGATAAGGATCAGTGGAATGTTCGAGCCGCCAATGTGAAGGGCAAAGACCTCGCTCGGATTGGGCCACGGCACTCGGGTGGACATGCGCGCGGTCATGTAGGAGAGCAGGAAGCAGCCGAAGACGAAGGTGTCGCTGAGCAGGAAGATCCACATCATGGCCTTGCCCCAGGACACGTTCTTGAAGGCGCGCTGATCCGAGGACCAATCGGCGGCGACGCCTTGCAAACCCGCTGGCCGCGGCTGTGCTTGGCCGGTATGCGTCAGTGTCGTGTCTGCCATCCGTCCGGCCCTCCTAGATCAGCAGCTGTCGGCAAATCTCGATAAAAGTCGCGGCCCAGCCGGCCAGAAGTGCAAAAATGGCGAGCCAGACGAAAAGCAGGAAATGCCAGTACATGGCGCACAATTCGACGCTGAGGCGAAGCCGCTCCGGCCGTGCTCCGTTCCAGGCGCCGGCAGTTGTTCTGCCCAGGCCCACCAGCCCGCCCAGTATGTGCAGGCCATGCATCCCGGTTATCAGGTAGAAAAAACTGTTGGCCGGATTGGCGGTCAGCAAATAGCCGTCGGCGGTCAGTTCCCGCCAAGCCACAAGCTGTCCGCCCAGGAAGGCAAGCGCGGTGAGCCCAGCTGTGACGAGGCCGAGCCTGACCGCGTCGATCTCGCCCCGGCGCGCAGCGACCGAGGCGCATTGCAGGGCGATGCTGCTCAGGACCAGCACGCCGGTGTTGAACCAGAGCACGCGCGGCAGCGGCAGCGCCTGCCAGTCCGACAGCGCCATGCGCATGAAATAGGCGCTGGTGAAAAGCGCAAACAGGCAGCCGACGACGGCGAGGAAGACGCCGAGGCCGATCTTGGCGGTCGGCAGCGGCGATCCTTCGAGGCCGATAGCATCCCCTATCAAACCTTGCTCGAGCCATGGCTTGGCCATCAGCCGCTGGTGGGAAAGCCACCATCCGGCAAAGCCGGCGATAACGAGGAGGAACACCAGAATGACGCTCATGCCGGCTCCCTGGAGGTTCCGAAGGAGCCCGGCATGTTTTGTGGGATAAAATCCTCCTTGGCGCCAGGCACGCTGTAGTCATAGGCCCAGCGATAGACGATCGGCAGTTCCTTGCCGAAATTGCCATGGGCGGGCGGTGTTTCCGGCGTCTGCCATTCAAGTGTCGTGGCGCGCCACGGATTGCCGCCAGCCTCGCGGCCGTGGCGAATGCTCCAGATCAGATTGAACAGGAACACGATTTGGGCAAAGCCGACGAGGAACGCCATTATGCTGATGAAGGCGTTCAGATCGTGGGCCGACTCGGTCATGACAGTCGTGGCGGTCAGTTCGTGGTAGCGGCGCGGCACGCCCATCAGGCCGATGTAGTGCATGGGAAAGAAAATCAGATAGGCACCGAGGAAGGTGACCCAGAAATGGAACTGGCCCATCGCCTCGTTCAGCATCCGGCCAGTGACCTTCGGGTACCAGTGATAGATCGCCCCGAAGATCACCAGGATCGGGGCGACGCCCATGACCATATGGAAATGGGCAACGACGAACATCGTGTCCGATAGCGGAACGTCGACGACGACATTGCCGAGAAACAATCCGGTCAGCCCGCCATTGACGAAGGTGACGATGAAGGCCAGGGCAAAAAGCATCGGAACGGTGAGGTGGATGTCGCCGCGCCACAGCGTCAGCACCCAGTTGTAGACCTTGATCGCGGTCGGGACGGCAATGATCAAAGTCGTGGTGGCAAAGAAGAAGCCGAAATAGGGATGCATGCCGCTGACATACATGTGGTGCGCCCAGACCACGAAGCTCAACGCACCGATGCCAACGATGGCCCAGACCATCATCCGGTAGCCGAAGATGTTCTTGCGCGCATGGGTGCTGATCAGATCGGACACGATGCCGAAGGCCGGCAGCGCCACGATGTAGACCTCGGGATGGCCGAAGAACCAGAACAGATGCTGGAACAGGATCGGGCTGCCGCCGCCGTGCTGCAGTTGTTCGCCCATCTCGACGATGGCTGGCATGAAGAAGCTGGTGCCGAGCGCACGGTCGAACAGCATCATGACGCAGGCGACAAACAACGCCGGGAAGGCGAGCAGCGCCATGACGGTCGCGGTGAAGATACCCCAGACGGTCAGCGGCAGGCGCATCAGCGTCATGCCGCGTGTGCGGGCCTGCAGCACTGTCACGACGTAGTTCAAGCCGCCCATGGTGAAGCCGATGATGAACAGGATCAGCGAGACGAGCATCAGGATGATGCCCCAGTCCTGGCCGCCTGGTGTGCCGGACATGATCGCCTGCGGCGGGTAGAGCGTCCAGCCGGCGCCGGTCGGTCCACCGGGCGCAAAGAAGCTCGACACCAAAACCAGCACGGCGAGCAGGTAGATCCAGTAGCTCAGCATGTTGACATAGGGAAAGACCATGTCGCGCGCGCCGACCATCAGCGGGATCAGGTAGTTGCCGAAGCCGCCCAGAAACAGTGCCGTGAGCAGGTAGATCACCATGATCATGCCATGCATGGTGATGAACTGGTAGTAGGCTTCGGGGCTGATGAAGTCGAACGTGCCGGGGAAGCCGAGCTGCAGCCGCATCAACCAGGACAGCACCAGCGCCACCAGGCCGATTGCCGTCGCCGTCGCCGAATACTGGATGGCGATGACCTTGGCGTCCTGCGAAAAGACGTATTTCGTCCACCAGCTGTGCGGATGATAGAGTTCCATCTCCGCGACTTCGGCCGGCGGTACCGCATCTGCAGGTGTGACATCGACCATATAGGAACACCTCCGTGCCCTTTTCGGCCTGACTCGACAGTTTCGAGCCCTGCCGCAATTTCAACCCAAATCGCCGTCCTGCCGGCGTCTACTCTGCCGAGCCCACCTGCTGGGGGGCCGACAATTGCGCAAAAGTCTGCTGTTCGCCGAGCCACGCCAGATAATCTTCCGGCGTGTCGACCATCACCACGCCATTCATCAACGGGTGCCCCTGGCCACAAAGTTCGGCGCACAGGACCTGGAAAGTTCCGGTCTTGGTCGGGGTGAACCAGAAATAGGTGACCGAGCCTGGGATCATGTCCATCTTGGCGCGGAATTCCGGCACGTAGAAATCGTGCAGCACGTCGATCGAGCGGAGCAGCATCTTGATCGGTTTGCCGACCGGCAGATGCAGATCGGCGGCTTCGACCACGACATCGTCCTGGCCGTTGGCGTCACCGGGGTTCACGCCGAGGGGATTTTCAGGGCTGACGTTGCGGGTGTCGGATGTGCCGAGCTTGCCGTCCTTGCCGGGCAAGCGGAAACTCCACTGCCATTGCTGGCCGACGACTTCGACCACTGTTGCGTCGCTTGGGACGCTGACGAACTGGTTCCAGACGAACAGGCCGGGAACCAGCATGGCCGTGACGCCGATTGCGGTGACGATCGTCAGCCACCATTCGAGCCGCTTGTTCTCGGGTTCGTATGCCGCCTGGTTGCCTTCCCGATGACGGAAGCGGAAGACGCAATAAGCCATGAATAGGACGACGGCGGCGAAGACGACGCCGGTGATCCAAAAGGTGATGATGATGGTGTTGTCGATATAGTCCCAGTTAGAGGCAATCGGCGTCCACCACCATGGGCTCAGGAAGTGGAACAACACTGAGCCCACAACTACCAAAACGAGTACAAGCGCTATGGCCATATCCCGTTCCTCCCGGCATTCCAAGGGCGCGAAGCCGTCCCAGGAAATGCCAAATGCATCATAGCTCGATTTCCGGTCGAAATTCTAGTGCGGTGTTCCCGTCAGCCGAAAACACAATGGCGATGATGTGGAAGAACCCAAGAAGAAGAAGGCTGCGGCGAAGAAAAAACCTGCTCGGGCAACGAACAACACGGCTTGCTGCCGGATCGTGAACGGGCGCCGCCTCGCGGGGAGGAGGCTGATTCGGGATGGTGCCGACGGGATCAGGCAGAGCAGACCGGCTTCTGCTGTGCTGGCGGTTCGGGTTGCTGTCGGGGCGAGGGGGGCCGATTTCAACCTAACCGGGGTTCAGCGAGGCGGTCGGCCGGATCGCCGCACCTGCAACGCCGAGTTGCCGTGATCGGATCAGCCGCCCTGACCGCTGCGCTTTAAGGGATCCAGTGAGTTTTTCCAGCGCAAACGTCTCGAACGCAGCCGCGCAGCCAGCGGTGCGCCGGATCGGCATCCAGCCGCGGGTGCCACAAAAGTGAGACCGTGATTTCCGGCAGGGGAACCGGCAGAGGGAAGCAGAACATTCCATCGCGCAGGTTTCCCGTATAGCGTTCGGGAACGCTGGCGATCAGGTCCGAGGCACGCGCCAGGGCCAGAGCTTCCGAAAAGCCGCCGACGACCGTCACGATCTCCCGTTTCAACCCTAACGACTCAAGGGCGTCGTCGATCGGTCCCCTGTCGAGCCCGCGACGGGAGACGAGGATGTGCCGGCCGGCTGCGTAGCGGGCAGGGGTCATCGTGACCTCGCACAATGGATGCCCGATCCGCACGACGCCGACGAAACGATCACGGAACAGCGCTTGCGCGCGCATCTCCGGTCCCGTGTCCTTGCCGACAACGCCGGTTTCCAGGTCTACGCTGCCGTCGCGCATGGGCGTGCTGTCCTTGTCCGGCTTCAATACAAAACGCAGCCGCACGCCCGGTGCCTGTTCGCCGACGCGCGCAATGAGATCCGGCCCGAAATTCTCGACAAAGCCGTCCTGGTTTCTGAGCGTGAAGGTCCGCACAAGCCGTTTCAGGTCGAGCATCTCAACAGGGCGCAAAACGGCTTCGGCGTCCTGCACAAGCCGACCGACGCGATCGCGGAGCTCGAGGGCCCGAGGTGTCGGAACGAGGCCGCGTCCGGCCCTGACCAGCAGCGGATCGCCCGTCGTCTCACGCAATCGCGCCAGCGCCCGGCTCATCGCCGACGGGCTCAGCCGCAGCCTTTTGGCGGCGCGCGCCACGCTGCCTTCCGTCAGCAGCACGTCAAGCGTGACAAGCAGATTGAGATCGGGATGCGCCATCTGCTGATCGTAGCATGGGCGGCATGATTTGATATGGCGTCAAACGCAACGAATAAGTGCAAATGATGCAGCTACCGCCCTATCAAGCAAAGGACTACCTGTCTGCCAGCTCCGTGTGGGGGAGTCGGCCAGAAAACGGGAGTTCGTGTTGAAGCCAATCGATGCAGGACGGGCGGTCGCCGGAAATCCAGAACGGGCAGCTTCGGTTCGGTGGGCGCTCGCCAGCCTTGCGCTGTCGATGTTGCTGTCCTCGCTCGGCATCAGCATCGCCAATGTCGCGTTGCCAACGTTGACCCAGGCGTTCGACGCATCGTTCCAGGAGGTCCAGTGGATCGTGCTGGCTTACCTCCTCGCCATCACCATCCTGATCGTCAGCGTCGGGCGACTGGCCGACATCACCGGTCGCCGGCGGCTGCTGCTGGCCGGGCTGTTCCTGTTTACGGTGGCCTCGGTCCTGTGTGGCGTCGCGCCGACGCTCTGGCTGCTGATTGCAGCCCGGGCGGCTCAGGGCTTGGCGGCGGCCATCATGATGACCCTGACCATGGCTTTTGTCGGTGAGTCGGTACCGAAGGCAAGGACCGGCAGCGCCATGGGGCTGCTCGGCACGATGTCGGCGATCGGCACCGCGCTCGGACCCTCGCTCGGCGGTCTGCTGATTGCCGGAGCCGGTTGGCGGGCGATCTTCCTCGTCAACGTGCCACTGGGCTTGCTGGCATTTGGTCTCGCCTATCGCCATTTGCCGGCTGATCGCCGGGAGCCGAAGACGGATCGGGCCGGCTTCGACGTTGTCGGCACGCTGCTGCTTGCCCTGACGCTTGGTGCCTATGCGCTCGCGATGACGATCGGGCGCGGCAATTTTGGTCCGCTCAACCTGGCGCTGTTGGTGGCTGCAGTCCTGGCGGCCGGCTTTTTTGTGCTTGTCGAGGCGAGAGTGGCGTCGCCTTTGATCCGATTGGCCGCGTTCGGCAATACGATGCTGAGTGCGAGCCTCGCCACGAGCGCGCTCGTTGCGACGGTGATGATGGCGACACTGGTGGTCGGGCCGTTCTATCTGTCTCGTGCGCTCGGGCTCGATGCGGCTGTTGTTGGCATCGTCATGTCTGTCGGACCGCTGGTCGCGGCGCTGTCCGGTGTGCCGGCTGGTCGCTTAGCCGACCGTTTTGGCGCCGGGCGCATGACCATCATTGGGCTTTTGGCGATAGCCGCCGGTTGCTTCATCCTATCCGTGATGCCGGCAATGTCAGGCATCCCTGGCTACATCGCCCCGATCGCCGTCATCACATCTGGCTATGCGCTGTTCCAAACCGCAAACAACACCGCTGTCATGTCAGAGATCAGCCCTGACCAGCGCGGCGTCATTTCCAGCTTGCTCAATTTGTCGCGCAATCTCGGGCTCATCACCGGCGCATCCGTCATGGGCGCTGTGTTCGCATTCGCCTCAGAGGCCATCGACATCGCAACGGCGCAGCCCGACACTGTCGCCACCGGTATGCGGATCACGTTTGCGGTCGCGGCAATACTGATCGTCGTCGCGCTCGCCATCGCGGTCGGAGGCCGCGCTGTCGCGGCACGTTCGTCGCTGCCTGGCGTGTCATGACACGAGACGGGACGCTTTCGGGCCGCTGCTTGTCCAAACAGGGCGTCAGATCAGCAAGAGGCCCTTCATGCTGGCATGACCCTTCTTGCCGATGATGATGTGATCGTGGACGGCGATGCCGAGCGGTTTGGCCGTCTCGATGACCAGCTTGGTCATTTCGATGTCGGCGCGCGACGGCGTCGGGTCGCCTGACGGATGGTTGTGCGCCAGTATGATCGCCGTGGCGGAGAGTTCGAGCGCGCGCTTGACCACTTCGCGCGGATAGACCGGCGTGTGGTCGACGGTGCCGACCTGCTGCACCTCGTCGGCGATCAGCGCGTTCTTCTTGTCGAGAAACAGGATACGGAATTGCTCGCGCTCCTCGAAGGCCATGACCGACCGGCAGTATCCGAGAACCTGCGTCCAGGACGACAGGACCTCGCGGCCCTTGATCTCGCTACGCGCCGCGCGTTGCGCCGTGGCGGCAACGATCTTCAGCTCGAGCGCCACCGTCGGACCGATACCTCTGACTTCCTCGAGCCGTGCGACGGGCGCGCCAAGCACCTCCGCCAGCGTGCCGAAGCGTGCCAGCAATGCCTTGGCGAGGGGCTTGGTGTCGGCGCGGGGGATCAGGCGAAACAGCAAGAGCTCCAGCAATTCGTAATCGGGGAGGGCGTCGGAACCCGCGGCCGCAAACCGTTCGCGTAATCGGTCGCGATGACCGAGATAGTGCGGCTTTTCGTCCGATTTGGCTTTCGCGAGCGATTGCACCGGTCTTTCGGGAAAGAACCCCCGCTCGTCGTCGTCGCTGGTTGTCCCCATAAGCCGCCCGTATTTTCTTGACCGGAAAGATCCGGCCCTCGCACAAACACTATGCCGGCAGGCCGGGGCGGTCGAGGTTTTTTGGCGACAGCGTGAAAATCTCGCATCCGGTCTCGGTGACGCCGATCGTGTGCTCGTACTGCGCCGACAGCGAGCGGTCGCGGGTCACCGCCGTCCAGCCATCCGACAGCACTTTTACGTGCGGCCGACCGAGATTGATCATCGGTTCGACGGTGAAGATCATGCCCGGCCGCATCTCGACGCCCTCGCTGGCGCTGCCATAGTGCAGGATGTTGGGCGCGTCGTGAAAGAGCTGGCCGACGCCGTGGCCACAGAAATCGCGCACCACCGAGCAGCGCTCGGCTTCGGCATAGGTCTGGATGGCGGCGCCGATGGCGCCGGTGCGGGCGCCGGGCCTGATCGCGGCGATGCCGCGCATCAGGCATTCATGCGTGACCTCGAGCAGGCGCTCGGCGGCGCGCTTGATCGTGCCCACCGGATACATGCGCGAGGAATCGCCATGCCAGCCATCGAGGATGTAAGTGACATCGATGTTGACGATGTCGCCATCCCTCAACGGCTTGCCGTCAGGGATGCCATGGCAGACGACGTGGTTGATCGAGGTGCAGGACGACTTGGTGTAGCCGCGATAGTTGAGCGTCGCCGGCAGTGCGCCGTGATCCATGCCGAACTCGAAGACGAAGCGGTCGATGGTTTCGGTGGTGACGCCCGGCGCCACTATAGGCACCAGTTCGTCGAGGCAGCGCGCGGTGAGATCGCAGGCCTTGCGCATGCCGGCAAAGCCTTCTTCGCCATAGAGGCGGATCTGGCCGGTGTTTCTGAGCGGTGCCGTGGCGGCGTCGAGATAGGTGACCATTGTGTCTGTCTTGCCGGATGAAAGGGCTTCTGATGAGCCCGTTAGAAAAAGTCTCCCAGATTTGGCACCGGACGGCGCCAGGTTCAAGGACGAACTGCCGGCGACCGGGCTCAAGCCGGTGATATTCACGCTTTGCGGCTTCCATCTTGTGCGTGTCCGGCCCATGCCGAGCGGTTCGTCCGCACTGACGACATATTTCTCAACAAGATGTGGGACCTGGGCGAGAAGCCGGTCAAAGCAACTTCTTGCGACGAGCGGCGTTGCTGCGGGAATGCGTACTGGAGAGACAGGAATGGACAGATTGCAATTCGAGGTGCCGGTGCGCATCACGATCGCGCCTGGCCTGCCGGTCGAGGAAATCTACAGCGTCGAACAGGCGCTGGATTTCCTGCAAGGCTGGCCGGCTCGCCGCCAGGGCGCGCTCTATCAGGCTGCGTTCAACGCCTGCTTCGGCGCCACCGTCGACCTGGTCGAGACCGAGGAGGCTTGCCGGGCGTTCATGGCATTCTGCCGGGTGAGCCGCCTGCTGGCCAGGGATATGATGGTTCCGCGCAAGCGCGGAGGCGAGGCGAGGGGGCTTAGGGCTTAACGGCCGAGCGGGCAAGTCCCAGAAAATTGCTTGATGTGTTCACGAGTGACAAATCTGCCATCGGTGGCAAAGCCTGTCGGTGATGCTGTGCCAGCCAGCCACGAATCGGCTATGCGTCGCGCATGCAGGAAACGTCTCTTTACATCCCGGTGAAGCGGTTTCTTGAGAGTCTGGACTTCACTGTCAAAGGCGAAGTTGGCGGCTGCGACGTCGTGGGACTGCGTGACGGCGAGCCGCCCGTGCTCGTCATCTGCGAATTGAAGCTGCAGTTCAACCTCGAGCTCATCCTTCAAGGTGTTGACCGTGCTGCGTCATGCGATGAGGTCTGGCTCGCGGCGAGGATGTCAAGTCGAGGCAAAGGCCGCGAGCATGATCGCCGGTTCCGTGCGCTGTGCAGGCGGCTCGGCTTCGGCCTGCTCGGGGTTGGCTCCGCCGGCAACGTCGAATTGCTGCTCAGTCCGGCCGCCTTGCCGCCCCGGCGAGACCCGAGGCGGAGATCGCGCCTGGTGGACGAGCATCGGCGCCGGCGCGGCGACCCCGTGGTCGGCGGCGGCTCGCGTACGCCGATCATGACCGCTTACCGGCAGGACGCGCTTGCTTGCGCCGCTGCCATGGTCGACGGGCCAAAACGCCCGCGCGACCTGAAAACCATTTCGCCACGCGCCGCCAACATCCTGCTTCACAATGTCTATGGCTGGTTCGCCAGGGCCGAGCGCGGCGTTTATGCGCTTACCGACGTTGGCCGTGCTGCGCTACAACGCTGGCCTCAATCGGCGCGATGACGAAGCGGCACGAGTCGTTTGAGCGACTTGCGGCGGCAGGCAGACAACGAAGCCCTCGTCAAGCCACAGAAGAGGTGGAGCGGCTCGCGGTTGCCGGCCGCGGTACCTTGAGCAGGTTCGTCAGCCCCAGCGGCAACGACGGCTGGATGACGGGCTTCTCGCGCTCCGGTTTCTTTAGAATGTAGAGCGGCTTGGCTGTCCTCAACTGCTGCAATTGTCGCCGGGCCTTTGCGCGCAGGGCGGTTTCCGCCGGCGCGGGCGATCCATTCTCAAGGACCAGCGTGAAAGCCTGGGCCGCCTCATCCGTCCGCTGCAGGACGAGAAGGCTGCGGCCCAGGGCATAACGCGCCAGGTTGAGGCCTGGATCGAGGTCCGTGGCTCGCCCAAACGACTCGATGGCTGCGGAGTGGTCGTTTAGCGACTGCTGCGCAATGCCCAGGCAAAGCCAAGCGTTTACGGATTGCGGCGACTTGGCCGCAAGCGCGCCGAAGCATTCCGCAGCCTGGCGGTGATCGCCCTTCGTACCCAAAACGTGACCGAGGCCGTATAGAGCCTGATCATGCGTCGGCTCGGTGTTCAGGATCTGGCGATAGACGTTCTCAGCCTGGATGATCCAACCCTTCTTGTGGAGGCGGTCCGCCTCCTGCAACGCGCCGACCAAGGATCGCCTTTCCAGCCGGTCGCCAAGGTTCCGGCCGGTTTTGGTTCGCACCTGTGTGCAATTGAGGATGGTGTCGTGGGTGCCGAAGGAATATTTGTAAGGTTCGTTGCCGCGCAGGAAATCGTATGTCCGGAAACCGTTCTCGATCGCGCGGCGAATGCAATAACCATGCAGGACCAGGCCCGACGGGAGCATGTCGGCCGTCTCGTCACGCCCGACCATGTGGAACAGCATGCTCTTCTTGACCGGATCGAGGAAGATCGCGAGAGCGCTCAAAGGCCGGTCGCCGTGCCAAAGCACCGGCATAAACAGCGTGCCGTTTTCGAAAGCCTTTCTGAACAGCAGTCGGTTGCTCTTGACCAGGCCGGGAACGAGGTTCCCCTTCCGCGGCGTCCACTTGATGCGCCAGAACTCGAGCAGGATTTCGATATCGCGCTCGATGGTCGAGGCGTCGGCATGCGTTATGCGAAACTCGTCAGAGTTCTCCAGCTTGCGGAGAAATCTCCGCATCTTTTGGCGGGTGTTGGCGCTGAGATTGTGCAGAAGATAATCTTCCCATGAGGACGGGAGGTCGATCGCCGGGCATATGCAGTTGTCAACATTGTCAACCTGGTTGACGCGCTTCATCCGACGCATCGTCAGCCGATTGTCGGAAAGCTGCTCCATCAGCCAGCCTATCCTGCGTTCCGACATCCGCAGGTTTTCCAAATGCAGGCTGGCCCAATGCATCGTCTTCAGATGCTTGGCGAAAACCGCGATTGCCCGGTAGGCGTATTCCGGCGCGCAGAGGATGCCGGTATAATCGGCTGCGTGGTTTCCCCCCATATATACTTCATGGTAGATTTCGCCGGTATTCTTCCTCATCCTGGTGCGCAGCCGGAGCGGCAGAAGCGCGACATAGGGAGAGCCCGGCGGCCCCCTGCGCGCCGCCAAAATGAACCATTCACCATCGAAGCGTCGAAGATAGTGGGACAGAAAATCCCACGACACGAAGAAATGCGCGTCGGGATCCCTGGCGTAGAGGTCGTCCCAGTTGTCGCGAAGCCCCTTCAGTTCTTCCGGGCGTGTTAAGACGTCGATCTGCATATTACCCCCCGCCTACGATCAGCGTTCCATAAATGCCCTGGCCATGCTGTCCTTGATCGGCTTGGACAGGTAGTTGAAAAAGGTCCGCTCCGCCGTCTGGATGAGAATTTCGGCAGGCATGCCAGGCGTCGGAGCAAATCCAGGCACGCGCGCCAGTTCGCTGACTGGCAGCTTGACGCGCGCCAGATAAACCTCCTTTGCGGTCGGACCGGAGGCGTCGGGGAGCGCGTCGGCCGAGACGTAGTAAACTTCGCCGTTCAGAACCGGCGTCGTGCGCGCGTTGAGCGCGACCAGCCGTACCGTCGCCTTTTGTCCGACCTTCACATTGTCGATCTCGGTGCGAGGCACCTGCGCTTCTATGATAAGCGGCACATTCGCCGGCAAGATCTCCATGATGCTCTTGCCGCTCTCGATCACGCCGCCGGACGTGTGGTAGAACAACCGCACGACAGTGCCCGAAACCGGCGCGTTGATCGTCGCCCGGCGCAGCACGTTTTGCGCCTCGCGGGACTGTTCGCGGATGCTGTCCAGTTCGGCTTCAACGCCCTCGAGCTCGTCGAGCGCCGCCTGGCGGTAGGCGTTTTCTGTCTGCCGCATCTCCTGTTCGTGCTTGACGACCTGGGCGCCGGTCTCGGATATCTCGGCCGAGAGCCGCCCCATCTGCCCTTCGGCATCTGCTATCGCGCGCTGAATCGCCTTGATTTCGGTCGCGCGGATCAACCCTTGGTCGAGCAGGGTCTTCTTGCCGTTGTATTCCTCGCGTAGAAGACCGAGCTGTATCGTAACCGCTTTCAGCAACTGCTCATAACCGCCCGCCCGGAACTTCAGGGCGCCGATGTTCTGGTCGAGCAATCGGATCTCACTGCTTAACTTGGTGCGCGAGCCCTCGAAGTTGAGGCGCTGGCTATGGACGATTGAAGCAATTTCCGGGTCGTCGCGATTTTCAGTTATTATCGCCGGGAACTGTATAGTCTCCGCCCCATCCACCTCGGCGGTCAAGCGCGCCACGATCGCTTCAAGCCGCGCCTGTCGGAAGAACAACTGCCGTTCCTTTGCCCGCGCCGCCGTTTCGTCGAGCAGCACCAAGGGCTGATTGGTCTCGACATGGTCGCCTTCGCTAACCAGAAGCTGCTTGATGATACCCCCTTCCAGGTGCTGGATGATCTTGTTCTGACCAGTGGCCACGAAGCTCCCTTGCGCGATAATCGCGGCTGCGAGGGGTGCAGTGAATGCCCAGGTGCCAAATCCGCCGAAGGTGACGGCCATCAGCAGCAATCCAGCGGTCGTCTGCTTCCAAATGGAACGCGGAACGGCGCCATACCATTGAGCGTCTTCGATCTTGGCTATTTCCTTCACGGCAGATCTCTCTCATTTGACCTGAATATTGCCAAAATGGCCGCCATCGAGGCTCATGCCGCGCGCCGCCAAAGCCTGGAGCACGTCCTGCCGCATCCCGAAAAGAGCCACGGTGCCGTTGACGAGCACCAGGATCTTATCCACGGTCTGCAGCAAAGCAGGCCGCTGCGTGATCGTCACCATCGTGATCTTTTGCTCTTTGGCTTGCTGTAGAGCACGCGACAAAGCCAACTCGCCAGTGGTGTCGAGGTTTGAATTCGGCTCATCGAGGACCACCAATTTCGGGCTGCCGAAAAAGGCGCGCGCCAAAGCTATCCGCTGCTTCTGCCCGCCAGAAAGCGGCGCGCCATCGGCGGCGACGAAGGTTTCGTAGCCATGCGGAAGCGAGGCGATCAGTTCGTGAACGTCGGCCAGCTTGGCGGCTTCGTAAATTGCGCCATCATCGACGTCCTCGCGCATTCTGGCGATGTTCGCCTTGATAGACCCCGGGAAAAGCTGCACGTCCTGGGGAAGATAGCCGATGCTTTCACCAAATTGCCGCTGATCCCAGTTCCGCAGGTCCATCAGGTCGAGCCGCACACTTCCCGAAGTTGGAAGGATCGAGCCGACGAGCATTTTGCCCAGGGTCGTTTTACCGGCGCCCGAATTGCCGATGATCGCAAGCGAGTCTCCGGCCTCCAGGCCAAAGCCGATGCCATTGAGCACGACACGTTTGGTTCCTTGCGGCACGAACAGCAGCCGCTCGACATCGAGACGCCCTTCCGGACGCGGCAGCTTCAGGCGTTCGAAGTTCAGCGGGGATTCCTTCAGCAGCGCACTGATGCGGCCAAAGGCGGCGCGTGACTGCACAACCTGGTTCCACCCTTCAATCGCACCCTCGATCGGGCCAAGTGCGCGACCGGCAATGATAGACGCGGCGATGACCATGCCGCCCGTGACCGTGCCTTCGATGGCCAGATAGGCGCCCCAGCCAAGCATGATGACTTGGGTCAGCAGCCGGACGCCCTTGGAAAGAGAAGCAAAGGCTATGTTTCGGTCCTGAGCTATGACCTGCCATTTGAGCGAGTTGCCGGTATCCTTGCCCCAGATCCACACGGCTTCCGGGATCATCGCCAGCGCGTTGATGATCTGCGAGTTGCGCGACATCGAATCGACGTGGAGGTTGGCTTTGGTTTGGCTTGTGTTGGCCTCGCCGAACGGCTTGGCGGTTGCGCGCTGGTTGGCGAGCGTGATGGCCAGCAGCAGCAGCGCCGTCGCCACGACGATAAAGCCGAGGTCGGGGTGGATCAGGAATATCGCCAGCATGAACAACGGGGCCATCGGCGCGTCGAGAAGAGACAGCAACGTGCCGGACACCAGGAACGTACGCAGCTGCTGAAGATCCCCCAGCGTCTGATATTCGCGCCCGTTGCTGTGCAGTGAAGCCCTGGCGGCTGCGCTGAGGATTGGTCCCCCCAATTGGGCGGCGACCTCGACCGCTGTGCGCATGAGGATGAAGCGCCGGATGGCGTCAAATATAGACTGCAGGATGACCGCGCCGACAATTACGACCGTCAGCATCACCAGGGTGTCGACCGAGCGGCTCGTCAGGACGCGATCCGAAATCTGGAAGAGGTAGACAGGTATCGCAAGCACCAGCACGTTGGTCGCGATCGTGAAGATCATCACCGCGATGAGGTTCTTCTTGACCGCGCGAAGGCCGGCCGTAAGGCTTGCCGAGAGATCGACTGGGCCGAGACGCTTGTGGAACGCGCCGCCGCCGCCATTGCCGCCGCCACCGCCGCCGCCCTTGCCGGTTCCGGTTGGACCGCCTCCGCCAGGCACTTCCCGGGCAAGCAAGGGGCCGCGGTCGCCCTCGATTGTCACGCCGGGCAGAACCGGCTTGTTCTTCATCTCCTGCGTGGGCGGCTCTACTCGCGCGCTCGGCTGGTCCTGCTTGCCGGGCGCGTCCTTCGGCGCGTTCGGCGCCTTCCGTTCCAGTACTTCCGGCGCGGGCTTGCGCGCCGGTTCTTCCTTTGGTGATACGGCGCGCTGGGCCGGCTCGGGCATCCGAGGGCTCAGTGGCCGGATCTCCTGAGTGGGCGGCTCGCCTCCTCGCGCGCTCGGCTGGTCCCGCTTGGCGGGCGCGTCCTGCAGTGCGCTCGGCGTCTTCCGTTCCAATATTTCCGGCTCGGGCCTGCGCGCGGGTTCTTCCTTGGGGGACACGGCACGCTGGGCCGGCTCGGAGATCCGAGGGCTCATTGGCCGGATGGGGTCGGGCTTTCCAATGCTGTCTGCGGCTGGAGCCGTGGGCGTGGCCGGCGGCGGAGCCGAAGGCGCTTTTGCTTGCGGGGAGGGTGGTTGCACCTCGCGTTGCTGAGCGCGGCTGTCACCAAGTAAAGGCGCGGTGGAAGGGCGCGCTTCTTTGGTGATCCTGACCAGTTCGGTGACCTTGGCTTGTTCGGTGAGCTTGGCTGGCCTCGCGTCGCGAAGCGATGGTGGCGCTTCGGCTGGCCGGGCGTCCACCAGGCGCCGCAATTCGGCAACGACATCGTCCAGTTCTTCCACCGAACGATCGACCGCCTTGCTCTCACGAAACAAAGACTGTGAGATCGGCTCGGCGGCCTCGATCGACGCCTCGCTTCGCGCGACTGCTTCGCCGCCGTCATCGGGCCGATCCCATTCTGGTTCCTGGGCGAAAGCGCGCCCGGTTTGATCGTGATCTTCGGTCATTGCTGCCACCCCGGTTCGAAAATCACGCGAGAACGCTTTGCATCGGATCGGAATAGGTCTGCTCAGGCACGAGCGAAGGATACGCCACGTTTTGAGAGGTTTCCGGCGCCAGCATGTCGTCATCGAGGAAAGCGACCGCTTCATTCACCAGCACGTCGGGATTCTGGCCGCCAAGATCGGGGCCGGTGGAAATCAGCTCCGCCTGGATGAGGATCTCGTCCGAATAGATGCCGCCGCCGACATAGGTCTTGCCAGTGGAATCCACGTCGGCAATGTAGGCATAATTGACCAGTGAGTTGGTTCCCGTCGAAATTGTCCAGTCCGCCTCCGGATGCCCCAGCGCATTCATGGCGAGCGCCACCTGATCGCTGTCACCAAGAATGGTGGTCTGTTTGACGTATTGCAGATTGAGGATGTCGCCGGAGATGTAGAGCACCCGAACCGCCCCGATGCCCGCGAATGGGCCATCGTTCAATATGTCGGAAAGGTCACCCTTGCCGTTCTGTAGGCTTTCACACGCCTTGCGATAAGCTTCAGACATCGCCTCGAAGCGATCGCCGGCGCCGTAATTGACGATGTTGGCCTGGTTCCAAAGCAGATTGTCGCTGGTGGAGGCCGCGCCTTCGCCGGTTGTCTGGAAACCATCGACCGCGCCGATCAGGTCGTTGTCCAGGAGCACGTTCAGCTGGTGGATGATGTTGGCGTCATATATATTTCCGCCGACGACGATCAGGTCGTAATTGAAGCCCAGTTCGTCCAGCGAAATCTCGTTAGCCGCCGTGTTGGCGCCGGCTGTCACCAGCGTCTTGACTCCCGATGACGACAGGACGGAAACGTCATTGTCCATCATGAAGGCGTATTGCTGGATCCAGTTCATGATGAGCAGGTCGCCTTCGACCTCAGTGACGACCCAGTGCTTGGGAAAGTCACCCTGCTTGGCCTGCGACGCCGCAGCGTCCGCCGACGGATCGATGCGCTTGAACATCGCGATATTGAAGCCTTGGGTCGGATCGGTGGCGTTCAGGCCCCAACCGTTGATGGAGGAACTGACGAGGTCGCTGTCGCACGCGACATTGATCTGAATGATTGCGTTGAGCTCGACATGGTCGCCCATCACCGCGCAAACCGGCGACTGCAGCCAATTGTTGGCCATCGCCACGCTGTTGACGAGGAGATTGCCGCCGGCTTCCAGCTCGACCGAAACATCGATGTTGATGCTGCCGGACCCAGGCGTGTAGGAGGGTTGCTCGGGCTCTTCTTCCTCGTCCTCCTCCTCATCGGCTCGACGGTGCTGCTCCGGGAGGTGATCGTCGAGCTTGGGCGCCTCGTCGACGGATTGCCCATTGACGTAAGTGCCTTCGATGACGTCAGCCTTGACGACGAAAACCTCGGCCTCGCCATCCGTTTCCTCCGGATAGCCGTTGAGCCGTTCGCCGGCTGTCTTGATGACAGCCACTATCTCCTCGGACGAACCCGGCATGTCCAGATCGTCGATGGGAGACAGATCCGCCGCCGCGTCCAGCAAGGTCGCCATTTCGGCAGCATGGTTCGCTGCTGCGGGCGTGAATTTCAGGCCATGTCCGCCAGCGCCTGTATAGTCGTTGTCGGAGAGCTGAAGCTCCTGATTGATAAGGACCGCCACCGAGCCAGGGGGCTCGATCTGCGGCAGGATCAGGCGCGAAGGCGCGCTCCCCATCGGCGGCGCGTCCGGGTGGAACAGGTAACCTGGATAGGCTACGTCCGGCTGCGGGATCGCGGGGATGTCTGGAGGAACGAATTGGAAATCCGACCAGGGTGTCGTCAGGACAAGTTTCGGTGCAACTGGCGAATACTCGATGGAGGGAACGAAATCCTCCAGATCGTATCCTGCGTCGACGTTGACCGTTTGACTGGCAAGCTCCGGCGTTTCTTCCTCGACCGCCTGGGCCGCCTTGAATTCGTCATAGGCTTTCCTGAGACGGGCTTGCTCCAGCGTGATTTCAAAGAGTCCCACAAAGTGGCTGATCGCCTCGGTGATCTTGTCCATATACACGGAAGTTTCCTCCGGTTTTCGAGATCATCCGCGCCCTTGCCGGGTCGCGCTTCTCTTCTCTGGTTCGAAAGACTGCGCGGGGTTTTCCCCCGCGCAGCCTCTTTTTTGCAGATCTCGCCGTTGCGAGACCTGCCATGCCAGTTATGCCGCGTCGTCTTCGCCAACCACCGAGCTGGAGAGGTTGCCGCCCACCACAGTCATGTCGACCGAGTGGCCTTGCAGGTTGGCGCCCATGACGATCTGCTGGTTGAAGCCGTTCATGTCGATGGTGCCATTGGCGTTGGCCTGGCTTATGGCTTCAATGTGCTGGTCGTGGCCGATATTCGACCCCCAGCTGCCGCCGCCGCCGCCATCGCCAGCCGCGCCGCCGGTCGCAGTCGCTGCGCCGCCGTTGCCGCCAGCGCCGCCCGTGGCGTCGCCGCTCCAGGCATAGCCGCCGTCCGCTCCGTCAGCCCAGGCGCCGCTGAGAGCAACCGCGCCCGTTCCACCGGTCGCCGTCGAAGCGCCGCCGGTCGCATCGCCGCCGGTAGCATCGCCGGCCGTGGCCGCACCACTGGTGGCTGCGCCACCGGTGTTGATGTTGCTCGCCAAGCCGCTGCCGGCTCCGCCGCTGCCGGCTCCGCCGGTTGCGTCGCCGCTCGTGCCAGCCCCACCCGCGCCACTGGTGCCGCTGCCGCCGGCGCCGCCGACGCCAGAGCCAGAGCCAGAGCCAGTGCCAGTGCCGGAGCCAGCGCCGCCGGTCGAGCCTGCGCCGCCGCCAGTCGAGCTTGCAGCGCCGCCATCGACATCGGCGAAGTTGCCGGCATTCGCGCCGCCGCCGCCGCCGCCGCCGCCACCGCCGCCGCCGCCACCGGTGTTACCGGCATCGGTGTCGCCATTCGCGGCGATCGGGATAGCTACCGCGACGTTGTCATTGCTCTTGTTGCCACCCCAGGGATCGTTGTCGCTGCCAGCCTCGGCATCGTCCATCAGCGCCAGGGCGACAGGCACCGCGGTCGAGTCGCCGCCGCGTCCGCCATTGCCGCCGTTGCCGCCGTCGCCGCCCTTGGCGTCGGCAAAGCCAATCGCGCCAGCGTCGCCGCCCTTGGCGTCCGCATCGCCGCCGTCGGCCTTGGAGTCGCCGCCGACGCCGACGCCGAGGCCGAGGCCCAGGCCGAGCCCGACGCCGTCGCCGCCATCGCCGCCCTTGGCGTCGCCGCTGTAGCCGCCCTTGGCGTCGCCGCTGTCGCCATAGCCGCCCTTGCCGTCACCGCCGAGGCCTGCGCCGACTGCCACGCCGGTCGCGTCGCCGCCCTTGGCGTCGCCGCTAGCCGCGATCGGCACGGCGTCGCCGCCATAGGCGTTGCCGCCGTCGGACTTGGCGTCCGCGGAGCCGACGACAATCGGCACGCTCACGGCCACGCCGCCGCCCTTGGCGTCGCCGCCCTTGGCGCTGCCGGTATAGGCATCGCCGCCCTTGGCGCCGAAGCCGCCCAAAGCGACCGAATCGCCGGCATGGCCGCCGTCGCCGCCGGCATCAATGCCTTCATCGGACTTGGCGTAGCCACCCTTGGCGTCGCCCTTGTTGCCGAAGTAGCCATCATTCTTGACCGTCGCGCTGCCGAGATAGTCGTTGTCCTTCATGTCGCCGGTCTGGTTGATGATGGTGGCGCTGTGGCCATTGCCAGCCCCGGCAAACGCGCCGTTCAGGACGTCCGAGAAGCTGATGTCATCGCCCGGATCGAAGCTGATGTCGCCGTCGCGGCTGAACATCATGACGCCGCCAAGGCCGACATTCACGTCGTCGAGGTCAGCGAAGTCGTCGTCCGACTTTCCATCTGACGACGCGTGGGCGCTAACACTGGCGTTAACATTGGTGTTAACGTTGTTGGTGTTGGTGTTCGAGTTGTTGTTGTTGCTGTTGTTGTTATTGGTGTTGCTGCTCGTATTGCTGTTGTTGTTGTTGTTGGTGTTGTTGCTGGTCGAATTGGCCGTGGCGTCGCCAATGCCGATGCCAGCTCCGACACCCACACCTACGCCTACGCCGACACCAGTGGCGTCAGCGTCGCTCTTGGAGTCAGCGGCGGATTTGGCATCGGCATCGGATTTGGCGTCGGCGCTGGCGTCGCTCTTGGCGTCGGCGCTGGCGTCGCTCTTGGCGTCGCCATCTCCGATATCGATTGTGGTGTCGTCATCGGAGACATCGCCGATGAACTGCCAACCGGTGTTGGAGTTGTTGCTGTTGCGAGTAGTCATTGTCGTTCCCTTGGTTAGGGGCCGCGACAACCGAACCACATTCACTCTGACGTGGTCTTGGGCTGCTCGCGGCCGTTAAGTTTTCATGTGGTTGGTTTTGGATCGCCTGCGCCTAGGGGACTAAGGCCGGAGATCCGGTCATCGTCTGTTTGTACGGCGTTACCTCCCTTTGACGGGGAGCGAGGCATCCAGATTGCGCACGAGTTGTCGCTTGCGCCGCCCAACGGTGCGGTCGCTCGCTGCTCTCGTGAATCTCTGGATGTCCCCCAAACTCCCAATACGGAACATTGGAAGTCTGGGACCGTCAGCCGTAAATTGTAAGCTGATAGTTGGAGCTAGCCCGTTTGGGTCGATCTGCTCGCCATGAAGGGGTAAATCCTGGACGGAAGATCAGGTCCTTGGCAATCGTGAATGGCGGATAGTTGTGCGCCGCGCCGCTGCCGGCACAGGGTTGCCCAGGCAATGCCTAGCTCGTCAGGACTATATTTTTTTGCCTATTTTTGAGTTAGGAAGTCGTTAACGTGTGTCGTCCGGGTTAGGGGTTCCCGGCCTTTAGCGAGTGTTAGTAGCGGGGTGGGCCATGAATGGGGTGGATGGGGTAGGGGCGAGCGGACGAGTTCGACCCGATACAGCCGAAAGAGAATCCTGGGCCCGACGAACCTTGCTGTTCATCGCCCCTGACGACACGATCTCCGATAGCCTGGTGCATGCCGTCGAAAGGGAATTCCCGTGGATCGGGGCTGAGCGCGTTCGCGACCTGTCCGCCACCTGGACTGCGTTCGATTCTCCAGTTTCCCTCATTCTGATCGATGCTGTGTTTCTAAGCGAGATCGATTCCTGTTCCGCCCAGCTGGCTCGCTTCCACCCCGCGGCCATGACCGCTGTGATGCAGGACGATGGCAGGAGGCGGCTTTCCCCCGATGAGGTCTTTGCGTCGCGAGTGCTGCGCGGCGTGCTTCCCATGAACCTGAAGCTGGATGTTTGGCTTTCCGTGATCAGGCTCATGCTGCGCGGAGGCGAATATTTCCCCTTGGCCATGTTTCAGCCGTACCTGAATAACGGCATGCCCCATAGCGACGCGAAGGAACTGAAGCCCGCCATCAAACGGCAAGCCGCACTCGAGGAGTCTGGCCAACTGACATGTCGGGAGATTCAGATCCTGGAGATGGCGTCGCAGGGACTGCAGAACAAAACCATAGCCGCCGCACTTCGCCTTTCCGAACACACCGTCAAAATTCACATGCACAACGTCATCAACAAGCTGGGCGCCCACAACAGGACTGAAGCCGCAGCCCTTTTTCATGCCCGACGGGTTGCGGCCGCTGGAATGGTTCCCAGTGCGGATCGCCCGGTGATCTCAACTCTCACGTGAGCAGGTCGATGCCACGCTTCCAGGAGATTTTACTGCTTGTTGGTCAATTGAACTACACATGGACCAACACAGAGAGCTTGCTGATCTACCTGATTGCCGGTCTGGCGAAAGTAGACAAGGAGACGGCGATCGTCATTTTCCTGACGCTGAACACCACGCGTGCACGGATCGAGTTAGTCGAGCGGTTGGCGAAGATGGCGGGAACACCGGTTGAATGCCGACGCCAGGTTCTGGAGATTGCCAGCCAGCTTACCCGGCAGGGAAAGCTGCGCAACAAATACAGCCACTGCATCTATTCGTTCGACGAGACGGGAACGCACGCGAGCACGCAATTGATGCGCATCTTCGACAGCAAGGATGCAATCAAATATGGGAAGATCGAAGAGCTCGACGATTCCGAGATGAAGCGGATCAGCGCCTCCATCCAGGCGATCAGCGCAATCAACAAGGATATTTGGCGGGTCGTCGAAAACAATTCCTTTCCGCATTGAACGCTTGCCCTGTGCGGCGCGCATCGAGGTCGACGTAGGTCGCGATCGGCGCTGGGCCGCCGCTGTCTGGACGCATTATCGCGCAGAGCCGGTGACGGTCGCGGCCAACCGTCGGGCTGAGGACGTCAGATGGAAGGGAAGATGGTTTTGCGCTGCGGCGAAATCGCCGCTGGGCGATCAAGGCACGGGTGTCAGGTTCTTATCCGCGTCCACTTACCGTTTTCGGACTGGGACTGCCGAGCAAAATAACGGTAAGACGTCCGTGACCAATTCCTGATCGCGCCCGTCCTGTTATCCAGCACCAGATCGCCCTTGCTGGTCCGCACCGTCAGGACCGTATGACCGGCGCCGCCAAGTGTCGCAACGGTCAGCAACAGGGCGGATGCCGGCCAGCCGCGTTTCAGCAACTCGGCTTTCTTGAGGATGGCGAAATCCTCGCAGTCGCCTTCGGCGGTCGGCAAGCCCCAAACGTCGGCTTGGCCTGCGGAGGATCTGTCGCCTCTCTCCCTGATGCGGCGATTGACCGAAATGTTCACGCTCGCAAGTTCCGCTTCCAGACTCGGCGTGAGGTCGACCGCTTTGACCTTGCCGCGAGTGCTGCAGAGCGCCGGATCGCTGGCGCAGAATTTGTAGAAGGCGGCCGGTGCAAAGGCGTAGCCTTGCGTGGCCATCTTCGTTGCTGTTCCGGTGGTTTGATTGTTGCAGCCGGCCAGCAAAATGGCCGCCGCGAGAAGCGCCGCTGAACGAATCACTAAGTGTCCCCTTTGGTGGATCGCCATAATCCTGAAGAGGTATGGTAAATCAACCCTGAGAATCGCGATTGCACGGGAACAAATTGTTTGCCATACTTAATAAAGTGTTACCGATGGTCGGTAACATTGACCCTTCGCGCAACCAAAGGGGACGGGAGCGCCTTTTTTCCCTCAAAGGAGGAAGAAAATGCACCTGTACCCTGACGTCTCGAGCACGATTCTAAGAATACTACTCCTTTCATCCGCTGCCTTCACGGTGGCAATGATCACACCGGCAACTGCACAGCAGAGTCCGCGTCCGCGGCTTGCGGCTGCACAGTGCCAACCTCTCACTGAAGCCAATTTCGCGGTTTGCTGTATTGCAGCCAACCGCACCAGCATTCTCTCCGCCGAGCAAATCGATATGTGCCCGCCGATTACCACGGCCCTTATTGCCGCCGTCTTGAACGATGGCGGCGATGGTGATGGCGACGGTGATGGTGACGGCGACGGCGACGGCGACGGCGATGGTGACGGTGATGGCGATGGCGACGGTGACGGCGATGGCGACGGTGACGGCGATGGCGACGGCGGTGGCGGTGGCGGCGGCGGCGGCGGTGGTGGCGGCGGCGGCGGCGGCACCGGTGGCAGCGGCGGCAGCGGCGGCAGCGGCGGCAGCGGCGGCAGTGGCGGCAGCGGCGGCAGTGGCGGCAGTGGCGGCAGCGGCGGTGGCGGCGGCAGTGGCGGCAGCGGCGGCAGCGGCGGCTAACGACCCACCAGATATTTCGCTCGATAATCGTGAAGGTGAGCGTCTAAAGACGCTCACCTTCCGCTTGGAATACTGAACAGGAGGGCCGGCGCGAGGGTGGACTATCGGCCGCGAAACTATCCTCACCCGTGCCGGGCATCGTCGCACACCGGCCCTTCAATTGCAGCGACAAACCAGGATCTTCACGGCTCTCTACGCTCATTTGGAGCCCGGCCCTGCAGCCGAGGCCGTTGCCGCCGCATGGATCGTGCCGTTACAGTCGGCAGTTGAAGAGCAGCCAAGAACTCGATCAATCTCGGCGAAACCATGTCCGCCCACCGGATTCAAACCTCCAAACGCCTCATGCCGAAGAAGAACTTTCATCGGCCCGAACGGTCTCCCGAACGACCGACGATCGAGACGCTGCCGGAGGAGGTGGCAAGGATCCGAGATTTGGCGGAAGCCTGGATAATCCGCAATATTGGAAAAAAGGGCCTGTTTACCTACAGTATCAATCCCTATACCGGCGAGAGATCTGAAAAAAACAATGAACTAAGACAGCTTATGTCATCGCGCACGTTAGCGGAAATGAGCGTCAAAGATCTCTCGCTTCGCCCTGTTCATCGCCGGAATTTGTCGTTCATCATGAATATCTGGTATAGGGAGGAGGGTGGTATTGGTTACATTGAATATGATGGCAAGTCAAAGCTCGGGGCGAATGCGATGCTGCTTCGCACATTCTCGGCAAGTCCTCACTTTGAACAGTTCCAGTTAAAGGCGAATGCAGCCGCGGATGGCATCCTTGCGCTCCAGAATGCAGACGGGTCCTTTCGACCTTGGCTAAAGGAGCCGAATTATTCTTTCGACGCGAAATACCTCTTAACATTTTACTCGGGGGAAGCATTAGTAGCTTTGCTTGAATATTATTTCCGGACTGGATTAACCCGGTATTTCGAAGAAGCGGCGCGCAGTGCAGAATTCTATTTAGAGGAATATGTCCGCAAGATCGCCGATAACTTTTATCCGGCATACGTCCCTTGGCACACCATCGCATATCGGCATCTATTTGCGTTAACGAAAGCCGATAAATTCGCCGAGGCTGTGTTTACTCTGAACGACAAATTGCTTGAACTTCAGGACCGGTCACACAGGATTGGACGATTCTTCAATCCAGCAACCCCTCAGTACGGCCTCCCACACGCGTCCTCGGACGGAGTTTACACCGAGGGGCTTGCTTATGCATTCGAGGTGGCGCAGCGGACAGGGGAGGAGGTGAGAGCAGGGCGATACCTTGACGCTATTACGATCTCGCTGAAAAACATCGCGTCGTTGCAGTATAGAGAAAAACTGGCTGAGTCTTCGCTTCCTTTCTATGTGTACCGAGGAGCCATCAGGACAAATGCAGAGAAAAATAGGTGGGCTCGCATAGACAATGCCCAGCATACGATAGACGCTATCCAGGCCCTTGGGAATTTTCTCGGAAGCAAGCAGGCTTCTACATTCGAGCCGTGGCCTTGACTCCCGTCAAGGGACGACCGCGAGCCCGAACTGCTCAGGGCGTGTCTTTACCGGGCAGTGCGGCCAGCATCCCAGTCTGGATCTGTACCATTTCGACCTTCAACGCCGCCCAGGATATTGCTCGTGGTTCTGCTTGACCGGCTCGAGCCATGATGCAAGCATGGCAAAGCGTTTTGAACACATCAGGCTCATAAATGCCGACGTTGGAATATTTGTTGACCCCATCGCCGGAAGAGCTGGCGCAAACCCATGTGCTGTTTTTGGCGCGTCATGCGCTCGACTCCAGCCCGGAGCGCAGGGCCAAGTACGGCTACCACGTCGTCTACCATGCCATCATGCTCGAAACGCTGCGGGGGCTGGGCTTCAGGGTCACGCCTGCGAGCGAGCACGAGGTGCTGTTCGGGCCTCTCGACTTCGATTTCCTCTATGCCATTCACTCTCATGCGATATTCGATGGTCACGAGCTCCTGGCGCCGGCAATCGCGGCCTATCGTGGCGTCCCGTGTCTCGGCGCATCGGCGTCAAGTCGGGCGGTCTCGGAAGACAAGGTATTGGCCAAGCAGTTGGCTGCTTCCCTGGGGCTCGATGTCGCGAAGCACAGGATCATGCAGCCAGGTGAGATCAGCAATGACAAGTTCAGCCTGCCCGGTTCGTGGATTGTCAAGCCGCGAGGGGGTATCGCTTCCGATGCAATTGTAAAGGTCGAGAATGAAGCGGATTGGCGGGATGCGCTGGCAACCATCTCGGATCCGCGTCACGGCGGCCGTGAATTCATTGCAGAAGAGTTTGTGCCGGGCCTCAATCTGACGGTTCCAATTGTCGAGGGCTTCCCCCCGGGTTCATTGGCTGTCTTCGAGGAGCGCGGCCGCCCCGGCGACAATGTTCTGACCAATGAAGCAAAGCGGGGGCTCAACAGTTCCTACAAGTCCGCTCCTTACGACGGACCGGGAGCCGAGGAGGTTTCGCAGGCAACCGCGCGATTGGTGGCCGAGATGTCGCCATTCGACTATGCCCGCTTCGACTTCCGTTATGATCCCGACACTCGGCGGACCGTTTTCATCGAAGTGAACATCGCCTGCAACATGGCGCCGGCCTCGGCGGTCTATCGTTCGGCCGCCCTGCATGGGATCAAATATGAAGAACTGGTGGGACATGTTTTGACGCACAGTCTCAGGCGTCAGAGAAAGCGGCAAAGATAACCGCAAAACGCTCGATAAGGCACTTCAGTGATGGTCAGCGCATGCAAATCGATATGGTTGACAAATTCGCAGCGTTGGAGCCGCTGAGAGAGAATTGGGACCGGATATATGACTCCGATCCGGAGGCAAACTTTTTCCTGTCCTGGCCATGGATGTCGAATTGGCTGCGACGCCCAGGTTGGGTGATCTTGGCTGCGCGGCCGTCTCCCGCAACAAACGAGTATGTCGCCTTCTTCCCTCTACAACTCGTCACCGGGCTTGATGAGCAGACGGGGGTTTTTTATAGCAGCATAAGGATGGCCGGCTCGTATTTTGCCACCTATACGGGCTTCATCTGCGTGCCCGAATTCGAAGAGCAAGTCATTTCGGCGTTCGCCGATCGCCTGCAGGCGCTGAATTGGAGAGCACTGCACTGCGACGACATTTCGATATCGGCCAGGCGCCGTCAAATGCTGCTCGGAAGCTTTTCCGACAACGATTTTGTCAAAGAAAAGATCGAACGACGTCGCCACACGACCCGGACAGGCGAAAATATAAATCACGACATCTATATGTATGTCGATTTGCCAGCCGATTGGGACGAATTCCTGGACGGCAACCTTGGCCCGAAAACCCGTCGTGATGTCCGCCATTTTCTTCGTCAGGTCGAAAATGGCGGAGAATACCGGATAAGTTTGGCGGACTTTGAGACAATCCAAAGCGACCTGGAGGTCTTCTTTCAACTTTGGCTTACGCAGTGGGAGGCCAAGAGCCGTGTCTATGCTCAGGGTATTATTGCCAACTGCCGCTATATGTTACTTGAATGCCACAAGGCGAGTGTACTGTTCGCGCCCGTGTTGTGGAAAGGCGATACTCCATTAGGAGTACACATTGCGTTTATCGACAAGTCAAAGCGTTCGCTCGTCTGTTTCCTCGTCAGCCGCAATCTCGCAATTCGCAAGCCTCCTCCGGGCCTGGTGCTTCACGCCTACAGCATCCGTTGGGCAATTCAAAACGGCCTCAGGACTTACGACCTTGGCACTGGAGATTTTTCCTACAAGTACAGTTTCGGATCGAAGGAGCGGCTTGTAGAGGGTGTCCGGATCGACCCCACCAACAGCCGCAGAAACAGGCTGGATCGAAGAAGCCTTCCCTCAGTGATGTCGTCGGTGCGAAAGCTGCGTCAGGAGGGGAAGCTCCATCTCGCGGAACGCGGTTGCAGGCAGGTGCTCGAAACTGAACCGAGCAATCTGGAGGCGCGCCGGCTGCTGAACGAGGTTGTGGCGGCTAGGCATATTGAGGAGCAATTTGCGAGTGCGCTGCAACGCCATCGAGGCAAGCAATATTTGGATGCCCGGAGGATTTATCTGGAGGTACTCGCTGCAAATCCCCGGCATTACGGCGCTAATTACATGTTGGGCGTTCTATGTCTTCAGGCCGGTCAGTATCAGGCAGCTGACACCTACCTGGCTCGTGCCACTGAGATCAATCCGAAAGCCGCAGCCGCCTATAACAACAGGGGGCATGCCTTGCGCGGCCTGAAACGGTATGACGAGGCTCTCGCCTGCTACGAGAAAGCCATCGCGGTGAAACCCGATTTCGTGCAGGCCATGAACAATCGGGGGGTTACGCTGCGGGCGTTGGGGCGCATTGATGAAGCGCTCGCCAGCTTTGACGAGGCGCTGACGCTCAAACCGGACTTTGCCAAGGCCTTAATCAATCGCAACCAGTTGCGCGTGCCTCTGCCGCGCGATCGTTTGTCCATCGCCGATGATGTGGACATCCTGGAGTAAAGCGCATCGCGTCTGAATGGATTCATGCGACGCGCTTAAAGTCGTGTTTCATGCACGTCGCAAGACCGCTGCGCACCCTCGGGTCAGGCCCAGCGTCAGGCTCGAGGGCATGCTTTTGCTACATGGATTTGGTCAAAGACGGGAATGGCTGGGTAAAACCCGTCGACCTGCTAGCCTTTCCACTCCATCGATAGTCCGTGCGGATCGCAGACCGCGAGCGTTTTTACCTTGCGATCGCCATCGAAGTATCTGCTGACCTTGAGAGGATTGAACGTCTCAGTGGGGTTGGGGTGTGCGACCTCGCCTTCCACGGTGACGCGCCAGACCGGCGCCGTCTTGCTCGCCTCTAACAGGATATCGTTTATGCGTCGGTGTTGATCGCCAGAAAGCTGATAGCCCATTATCGTGTGATACACGCACCGGGCTTGATAAGGCGGAATCTCGGCCAGCGCAGAGCTCAGATTCAACACGGCGTCGCCGCCTCTGATCCGGGGCGGATGCGCGGCGGCGACCTTCAAGGCGCCATCCAGTTTTGTAAGCCGGTCAATGCGCTCGGGCCAGACAAGCGCCTTGAGCCACCGGCGTTCATTCTCATCCCGAACATCGGTCGGATAAAGTTCGAGGCCGATCCTCGATGCTATGGGAGGCGGGAACGTCCCCAATACAGGCACGCCGGGCCCTTCAAGGATGCAGGAAAGGACAAAATCCGCATCGGTCCACCGCTCCAGCTTCGGAGCGCCTTTTCCGTCCGTGTATCGATATCCATACCTGTCGAAGTTCAGGTTCAGGCCGGCGCTGGATCCGATCTCGACGAGGCCAAGGGGAGCGGCCGCTTCGCGCGCAACAAGAGCGAATGCGGGCAGCAGCAGCGCGCTGCGGCCAGCCTCGTTGGTGTTGGTGGCGCGCTTGGCGATGATGTCGACGAGTTCGGCTTCGTGGGCACCGCAAAAAGCCGCGAAAAGTTCGAATGCGCGATCGTCGGCCGGCCGCGTTCCGCCCAGACTCGGATAATACTCCTTGAGCGGATGGTCGACGCCCCCAAGCAGGAGATACTGTACCGCGCCGAAGACAAGGTTCGCCGCCGGCTGACCCTTCCTGCGCCCTGCCGCCAGGCGCTGCAGCGCGACATCGTCCGCGATCCCAAGCGACAGCTTTTCATAGAGGGGAGAACCGCCACGACGAGACTCGTTGGCAAAGAAGCGGTAATAGTGAGCGCTTGTTTCAAACACCACCATAGCACGAACCTTACGGGCAATAGATGTCTTGGATGTGGCTTCTACCTGTAATTGCCTTAATGCTTTCGGCCCAGTGGGTCAAGGAACCGGGCATACATTCCTGCGAGGCTGGCGGATGAACGAAACCGTGGATGATAAACCTTCGGGATATACTGTCATTGATGGCGCCTTTCGCGATGAATCGCGCAGCCGTTCGGTGCCGTACCGGCTTTATGCCCCCGCTGCCCTATCTGGCGCTTGCCCGTTGATCCTTGTGTCGCATGGCATCGGCGGATCGCGCGAGGCGATGCCTTACCTCGGGCGGCGCCTGGCGCAAAGCGGTTACGTGGCGGTGCACCTGCAGCATAGCGGGACGGACAGTTCGATCTGGCAGCAGGCAAACTCTCTTGCGGAAGTCTACCGCATTCTTCGTGAAGCCATGTGGGACGCCAATGCTGCGCGCGCGCGCTTTCAGGACGTGCCCTTTGCCCTGCGCCAGCTTGCGCGCATGAACGGCGAGGGGCGGCTCGCCGGCCGCCTGGATTTGACACGCATCGGCATGGCCGGACACTCGTATGGAGGCGTCTCGACGATGGTTGCAGCAGGGCAGAGAATGGGTCCGGGCGGCCAGTGGTCGTTCAAGGAGCCAGGCATTCGCGCTGGCCTGGTGATGAGCCCGAACATACCCATCCAAGGCGGTGAGTTGGCCGCCCTATACCGCGATATCGATATCCCGCTGTTTCACATCACCGGCACGAAAGATGGCAATGCGGTGCCCGGCAACAAGGAATTCGATCCGATTCAGCGGACCCTTCCTTACGAAGCGCTGACCATCCCTCATCAATATCTGCTCGTTCTCGACGGTGCTGAGCACAATGCGTTTTCCGGCCTGAAGCACGGACCACACGCCCACGGCCCCGAGGAGGAGACCCGCTACACTCGCCTTGTGCAAGACGGAGCAGTGTCGTTCTTCGATGCCTACCTGAATGGGAAAACGGCAGCTCTGGCGGCCCTTCGCCACGAATTTCAATCCGGCCTTGAGCCGACCGACAGGTTTGAATGGAAATAGCGGGAAGTCGGCCAGCGTTCACGACAATTGTTCGACCTGGATTCAATGTGGCAGGAGGGGAAGCAGGCAGTTTGATCTACTTCGAAAAACAGGCGTTTACCGCCCAACGCGGGCCGAATCGATGCGGCGCAAGCCGGCTCCCTGGAGGGAGTGCTTGACGAGAATCGGGCTTTAACAGCGCCGGCGGTTTCACTCAGCCTTCAGCACCTGGTGTTTGCTCAGCCAGTCACGAATAATCAATCGAACGGCTTCAGGTCGCGAAACGTCATGCTCGGCGACGAATTGATCGACGCCAGCGAGCAAGTCAGGTTGCAAGCGGACCATAATTGGCGCGCCCTTTCCAGAAGGAGCCGGGCCGCGCCGTTTCTTTGATATCACGGTTTGTTGCTTTGGCATAAAAACTCTGATATCAGAATTACCGTTCTGGCGGAACCGACAATCCCGAGATATTTGCGGCCCACCTGCGAGCCGTAGTTGCGGCGACGGTGGCCAGGTAGTCGCGATCTATGATGGTGAACCCAAGACCGAACTTCTGCGCCAGCTCGGCCTGCCACTGCGCCGTCATCGCCGCCGGGCTGGAATCGACGACGTAATCGACGCGACGGCGAAGCAGCATTTCACGCAGGACGAGTCCTGCTTCCACCGTCTTGCCGAGGCCGACGTTATCGGAAATGAGCAGGTTCACCCGTGGCAGCCGAAGCGCCTTTGCGATGTCAGAAGGCGGGCATCATCGGCTTCGAAGAGGCTACGCTGGAGAGCGAGATCGATGGGGCCGCAAAGCCGGATGCGCTGCCATGAGGGACGATCTACCCTCGTCGGTCGTCATGCCGGTGCCGAACGAGCGCACCCGAGTCACCAACGGACGCAACCTGCTCCCCGGACTCGACGGCCGAACCTACTGGGCGCGACGAGTGCGCGAGGTCATGGCACTGCACATCTCCGACCTTGGCGATGCCGACGCATGCAGCGAGGCCGAGAAGAGCGGCGTCCGCCGCATATCGGTGCTGGCCATCGAGATGGAGAAGCTGGAGCGCCGGTTCGCCACCGCCGCGCCAGACCACATCTCGCACCCCAACCTCGACATGTACCAGCGCGGCGCCAACACGCTGCGCCGGCTGCTCGACATGACCGGCCTCCAGCGCCGGTCGCGAGATATCACCTCGACCCTCGACCATTACATGAGCGGGGTGGCCGATGAACACCGACCCCCTGAGCATCCTGGCCGCCTCGGCCGACCCGAACTTGTTCGGCAGGTGGTTTCGCCAACAAAGAAGAGATTTGGGCTTGTCGACACTCCTTCGGCCGAATCGAGTGCGGCACCGGCGACAGCGGTCCATACTAGCCCAGAATTAACCCGGCCAGCTCTCACGAATCCTGCCGGTGAGGCAAGTAGCTGGTTTTGCTTGGATTTTACTGGTACGCCCAAGGGGAATCGAACCCCTGTTACCGCCGTGAAAGGGCGGTGTCCTGACCGCTAGACGATGGGCGCGCTCAGATGTGAGCGCTTATAGTTGCGTTGCACCAAACCGGCAACCCGTCTGCCGCTACCTGCGACAACTTTTTTCGGTGACCACAAAGCCGCGCATTTTCGGCGATTTCTCCCAGTTCGACGCAGCATCGCGTGCCATCTGAGACGGCACACTTTTCAAGTTGCGTAAAACGAGGGGAGAACCAGCCGTTACCGTCGCCGACGGCAGCGCCAGTTCCAGTCGCGCTCGGGACCGACGTCGATGTGGACGGATTCGGTATGGCAGTAGGTGCCGACGCCGCCGCGCCCTGGCATGCTGCGGATGTAGCTTGCCAGTTGCGCTTTCGGGACGCCTGGAACCTGGATGTCGGCGGCGGCGCAATACATGTGCAGCGAATTCTTGGCGCCGTTGGCGCGGCGGTTGCGGGCCGGGTCACGATAGCCGGAGGTGACGATCATCTTCTTGCCGTAGTGGCCCTCGATCGTCTTCAGCACGCGGACCAGCGAAGGTTTTAGGCAGGCAACGTCGACATTCTCGGTCTGCTTCAAAAGACCGTTGGGCGCCAGCCGGGCAAGACCGGGAGCGTATGCCACCTGATAGGCGTCATCCTCGTTCAGATCGACGTCGCTGTCGTCGTCGAGGCCGGATTTGCGCTTGATCCCGAAAAGCGCGGTCTTGCGCACGCCAGGCAGCCCGTCATCGGTGAAACGGCTGGTATCGCCGAGCGAAGCCAGTTGCACCGGCTTTTCAGCCGGTTTGGCCGAAGCCAGGGTGATGGCGGGTTTTGCCGCCGGCTTGGGCTGTGCGGCCTTGGGCTGCGCCGCCGGCGGTTGCTCGCCCGACCTGTTGTTGGCCTGCGGGGCAGGTGCTGCCGAGGCGGGCGTGGCGCTGAACAAAGAGGCGAGGAACCCCTTCTTCTTCGGCGCATAGGCCTGCGGCTCTGCGGCGGTCACATAGACCGGGTTGTTCATCGCCGGCGCGGCGGCCTCGGCCTTTGACTTCGGCGCGGCCGTGCCGGCATCGGCGGCTTCAGTCTTCTGCGTAGCAGCGTCGGCCTGTTCAACCGTCTGCGCCGCCTGTGGCTGCGGCGTCTGGCCCGCAGCCGTCTCTGCGCCCGCTGCAGCCGCGACGGGGAAGCCGGCATCCGACCTGGCGCCTCCCTGGAGGGCCTGCGCCCCTGGCTTGGCCACTGGCACAGAAGCGACCTGCTCGGGAAGGCTTGCGTCGCCCTTGGCGGTCATCGTCATTTGTGAAGTCGTCATCTGCGACGACGAATCGGTGGTGACCTGTTGGGTGCCGGAGGCCGTGTCCGTAGCCGAGGCATTGTAGCCAGGCATGCCGACGGACAGGGACGGGTCGCCGGCCGAGGTGCAGGACGCCAGGAGCACGGAGAAAAGCGCGGCCGCAATGGCGCGGCTTTCTCCCTTCGCGAGGCGCGATCCTGCTGATTTCAAAACCAAATTCCCCCTCGATGTCCGGTCGGTACTTCATTGGCGGCACCGAAACGTCTCGCCGCAATAAACCCTTGTCCCCGAACGGAAACGAGACCTGTGTCAAATCCGCAAGCCCCAGAGTAATTCGACGGCTAGAGAAGAATCGAGAGTGCTTAAGGGTTGACGACACCATTTCGCCCGCTTTTACCGGCGCGTCAACTCACCACACATTACAGAAGGTTACACACGCACCTTGACATAGGTGCCCGGCGCATCGCCCAGGGGTTTCATGCGCTTGCCGGGTTTGCGGGCCGGCACGCGGGTGTCGTCCCTGGCCTCGATCCAGCGTTGCCAGTGCGGCCACCAGGAGCCGGGATGGTTGGTGGCCTTGGCCAGCCACTCGTTGAAGTCGCCGGTTGGCTTGCCGCCGGTCCAGTAGTGATATTTCTGCGCCGCCGGCGGATTGACGACGCCGGCGATGTGGCCGGAGCCGGCCAGGACGTAGTCGACCTCGCCGCCGAAATATTTCGAACCGAGGAACACCGAAAGCGCCGGCGCGATATGGTCTTCCTTGGAGGCGAGGTTATAGACCGGGATGGTGACATCCTTCAGCGATACGACGCGGCCCGCCAGTTCCATCTCGCCTTGCGAAAGTCTGTTCTCGAGATAGCAATTGCGCAGGTAGAAGGAATGGTTGGCTGCGGCCATGCGGGTCGAATCGGCGTTCCAGTAGAGCAGGTCGAAGGGCAGGGGATCCTTGCCGCGCATGTAGTTGTTGACGACATAGGGCCAGATCAGGTCGCCCGAGCGCAGCATGTTGAAGGCGGTCGCCATCTTGGTGCCGTCGAGATAGCCCTTCTCGTTCATCGCCTTTTCGACGGCCGCGACCTGCTCCTCGTCGACGAACACTTTCAGGTCGCCGGCATAGGTGAAATCGACCTGGGTGGTGAAGAAGGTGGCCGATTTGATGCGGTGGTCGCCTTCCTGCGCCAACAGCGCCAGCGCCGCCGCCAGAAGCGTGCCGCCGACGCAATAGCCGACGGCGTTGACGTCCTGTTCGCCGGTTGCCTTTTGGATCGTGTCCAGGCCGTATTGCAGGCCCTCTCTGATATAGGCCTCCCAGCTCTTGGTGCCGTGGCGCTCGTCCGGGTTGATCCAGGAGATGACGAACACGGTGTGGCCCTGCTCGACGGCCCAGCGGATGAAGGATTTTTGCGGGTTGAGATCGAGAATGTAGAATTTGTTGATCCATGGCGGGCAGATCAGCAGCGGCCGCTTGAGCACGGTCTCGGTCGCAGGATCATATTGCAGGATCTCGGCGACGTCGCTGCGGCCCACCACCTTGCCGGGTGTCGTGGCCAGGTTCTTGCCGATCTCGAAAGACGAATAGTCGGCCTGCCTCAGTTTCAGGTCGCCCTTGCCGGCGGCGATGTCCTCGGCCAGCATCTTCATGCCGCGCACCAGGTTTTCGCCATTCGAGGCGATTGTCTCGCGAAACAATTCCGGGTTGGTCAGGATGAAATTCGACGGCGAGATGGCGTTGGACACCTGCTTGACGTAGAAACCGGCCTTGTGGCGGGTGTGCTCGTCCAGGCCATCGGCGTGCTCGACCAGTTCGTTCGCCCAGCGCGAGGTGACGAGATAGGCCTGCTTGAGGAAATCAAAGAAAGCGTTGCGGCCCCATTCTGGGTCCTGGAAACGCTTGTCGCCGGGCTCGGGCTTGACCGCGTCTTCGGCGTCTTCGCCGCCGTCGCTGAGACGCTGGATGGAGTTGGCCCAGACGGTCATGTAGCCGGAAAACAGCCGCGTTTGCGCCTCCAGCGCGCGCTGCGGATCGGAAAGCCAGTATTCGCTGAGCTTGGAGAAGGTTTTCACCATGTCGACGACCGGCTCGGCGACATGATCGCGCACCTCGCCTTTTTCGCGTGGCTCGGCCCATGCGGAAGCCGCCTTGCCGGCCTGCTCGATCATGCGGGCCAGGTTCAAGGCGAAGCGTTCCGGGTCCTTGACCAGATATTGCTCGACGGTCGAAGGCCGGTCATCTTCCGCTTTGCCCGAATCGGGTGTTTTGGACATGGTTCGCGGGGTTCCTCCCGAAGCGTTTTCTTGACATAGTATCATGGCACATCCAACAGGGTCCAACGCGCTCTATCTTGGCTGCCAGGGAAAACAATATGACGACTGATACTGGCAAAACCGTTTTTTCTGGCACTGGTCGTTTTTGCCGCACAGGCGCGGCGGTGGTCTTTTTGGCGATATCAGGCTGTTCGAGCACCAATATCGAGGGCGCTACGCCTGTCGCTGCTACCGACGGGCCGAAGAACACCGGCACCTATCCGAACCTGAATATCCCGCCGCAGGCGGCGGCGGAGCAATTCACCGAGGCGGAAAAGAACGCCAGGCTCGCCCAGTTGAAGGCGGAGGCACAGGCGCAGGGTTCAAAGGGCGGCGCGGTCAAGGTCGCGAACCCGGCGGCGCTGACCACATTGGCAAAGCAGCACGGCACCGATGCGCTGAAGCAGATCGAAGCCAAATGCGATCCCGCCCTCGACCCTAGCTGCAAATAGGATTATATCGCGCGACCGACAAGCACCTTAGCCAAACTACTTTGACCGTCTGGAATTGACCCCACCACTGGAACTGACATGGAAGAATTTCACAAGGTCCGCCGGCTTCCGCCCTACGTCTTCGAGCAGGTCAACCGGCTGAAGGCCAGTGCCCGTTCGCGCGGCGCCGACATCATCGACCTTGGCATGGGCAATCCGGACCTGCCGACGCCCAAGGCCATCGTCGACAAATTGTGCGAGGTCGTGCGCGACCCGCGCACGCATCGCTATTCGTCGTCGCGCGGCATTCCGGGCCTGCGCCGCGCCCAGGCCAATTACTATGCCCGCCGTTTCGGCGTGAAACTCGACCCGGACACGCAAGTGGTGGCGACGCTGGGCTCGAAGGAGGGTTTTGCCAATATGGCGCAGGCCATCACCGCGCCCGGCGACGTGATCCTGTGCCCAAACCCGACCTATCCGATCCACGCTTTCGGCTTCATCATGTCGGGCGGCGTCATCCGCTCGCTGCAGGTGGAGCCGGACGACGGCTTCATTCCGGCGCTGGAGCGCGGCATCCGCCATTCGATCCCGAAGCCGCTGGCGCTGATCCTCAATTATCCGTCGAACCCGACGGCGCAGGTCGCCTCGCTTGATTTCTACAAGGAGGTGGTCGCCTTCGCCAAGAAGAACGACATCATCATCCTGTCTGACCTTGCCTATTCGGAAATCTATTTCGACGGCAATCCGCCGCCCTCGGTGCTGCAGGTGCCGGGCGCGATCGACGTGACGGTCGAGTTCACCTCGATGTCGAAGACCTTTTCGATGCCCGGCTGGCGCATGGGTTTTGCCGTCGGCAACGAGCGGCTGATCTCGGCGTTGACGCGGGTGAAATCCTATCTCGACTACGGCGCCTTCACGCCGATCCAGGTGGCGGCGGCGCATGCGCTCAACGGCGACGGCGCCGATATCGCCGAAGTGCGTGACATCTACCACAAGCGCCGCGACGTCATGGTCGACGCCTTCAGCCGCGCCGGCTGGGTCGTCCCGGCGCCGGCGGCGTCGATGTTCGCCTGGGCGCCGATCCCGGAGCCGTTCAAGCATCTCGGCTCGCTCGAATTCTCCAAGCTTCTGATCGAGCACGCCGACGTGGCGGTGGCGCCGGGCGTCGGCTTCGGCGAGCATGGCGACGACCATGTGCGCATCGCGCTGGTCGAGAACGAGCACCGGATCCGGCAGGCGGCGCGCAACATCAAGCGCTTCCTGGCGTCCAGCGCCAAACAGCCCAACAATGTGGTGCCGCTCGCCGCGCATCGTTGAGTTGCCTGGTACCACATCGACCAAATTCTTGAGGGGCGTCGCCGGACATGGCTGAAGCGTTGCGTGTTGGAATCGCCGGTCTTGGCACCGTCGGCGCGTCGGTGGCGCGCGTGCTGCGCGACAAGGCGGCTGAACTGACGCGGCAATGCGGCCGCGAGGTCGTCGTGTCGGCCGTCTCGGCCCGCGATCGCAAACGCGACCGCGGCGTCGATCTCGGCGCAGCCAAGTGGTTCGACGATCCGGTGGCGATGGCGCAGACCGCCCAGATCGACGTCTTCGTCGAGCTGATCGGCGGCGACGAAGGGCCGTCGCATTCATCCGTGAAAGCAGCACTTGAAGCCGGCCGCCACGTCGTCACCGCCAACAAGGCACTGCTCGCCAAACATGGCGTGGCGCTGGCCGAGACCGCCGAGAAGAAGGGCGTACTGCTCAATTACGAGGCGGCGGTGGCGGGCGGCATTCCGGTCATCAAGACGATGCGCGAGGCGATGGCCGGCAATTCGGTGACCCGCGTCTTCGGCATCCTCAACGGCACCTGCAACTACATCCTGACCCGCATGGAAGCCGAGGGCCTGTCGTTCGACGACTGCCTGAAGGATGCGCAGCGGCTGGGCTATGCCGAGGCCGATCCGACCTTCGACATCGAGGGCCACGACACCGCGCACAAGCTGTCGATCCTGACCAGCCTTGCCTTCGGCACGAGGATTGCCGCCAACGACATCTATATGGAAGGCATTTCCAACATCAGCCAGGCCGACATCCGCGCGGCCGGGGATCTCGGCTACCGGATAAAGCTGCTTGGCGTCGCCCAGCGCACGGAAAGCGGTATCGAACAGCGCGTGCACCCGACCATGGTGCCGACGGCCTCGGTCATCGCGCAGGTGCACGGCGTCACCAATGCGGTGGCCATCGAAACCGATATCCTTGGCGAGCTTTTGCTCTCCGGTCCCGGTGCCGGCGGCAATGCCACCGCATCGGCAGTGGTTGGCGACATTGCCGACATCGCCAAGAGCCGGCCCGGCTTCCGGCACGGTCCGGTCTTCGGTCTGCCGGCGAAGGAATTGCGTCCTTACAAGAAAGCGCAGATGCGCAGCCATGCCGGCGGCTATTTCATCCGGCTGACCGTGCATGACCGCATCGGCGTCTTTGCGGCAATAGCCAAACGCATGGCCGACAACGACATTTCACTGGAATCGATCGTGCAGCACGCCGCCGGGCCGGATACCGCCTTGCAGAAAACAGTGATTCTCGTCACCCACGAGACGACGGAGGCGGCGGTCCGCAAGGCCGTCGACGGCATCACCAGGGATGATCATCTGACCGACAAGCCGCAGGTCATCCGCATCGAGCGGGCGGAATAGGCATTCTCTTTTCTCCTTCAATCGATTGATATCATTGTGTTTTCAAAAATGACCCGCTGAGGTCTTGCTGTTGTCATGGAGCTTTGACACAACCGGCGCGCCTCTTACGCATCGGCCCGAAAATCGGAATCGATTTTCGGAAAGCACGATGCGTAGATTCAAAGACTTAGAGCGTCCTTTGCTCGTCCATTGGACGCGCGGCGCTCTAACGGGAGGCAATCTGCCAACGAGGATTTTTCACCGATGAACATTGCCCAGAACATCGTCGCCGGCCTTGACCGGATACTCACCATGGAACTGGTGCGTGTGACCGAACGGGCCGCCGTTGCGGCAGCCAGATTGCGCGGACGCGGCGACGAAAAGGCTGCCGACCAGGCCGCGGTCGACGCGATGCGCGAAGAGCTCAACCGCCTCGCCATCAACGGCACGGTGGTGATCGGCGAAGGCGAACGCGACGAGGCGCCGATGCTCTATATCGGCGAAGAGGTCGGTTCCGGCAAAGGCCCGGCGGTCGATATTGCGCTCGATCCGCTCGAAGGCACGACGATCTGCGCCAAGAACCTGCCCAATGCACTGGCGGTCATCGCGATCGCGGAAAAGGGCAGCCTTCTGTTCGCGCCCGACGTCTATATGGACAAGATCGCCATTGGCCCGGGTTACGCGGACGGCGTCATCGACATCGACGCCACGCCGGCCGAAAACATCGCCAGCCTGGCCAGGGCCAAGGGCGTGGCTGTGTCGGAGATCACCGCCTGCATCCTCGACCGGCCGCGCCATGGCGCGCTGATCGAGGCGGTGCGCGCCACGGGCGCTGCGATCCGGCTGATCGGCGACGGTGACGTCGCCGGCGTCATCCACACCACCGATCCGGACGAAACCGGCATCGACATCTATCTCGGCACCGGCGGCGCGCCGGAGGGTGTGCTGGCGGCGGCAGCATTACGCTGCACCGGCGGCCAGATGCAGGGGAGGCTGATCCTCGACACACCGCAAAAGCTGGCGCGCGCAGCGAAGATGGGCATCCTCGATCCGAAGCGGGTCTACCGCGCGCACGACATGGCGCGCGGCGACGTGCTGTTCGCAGCAACCGGCGTGACCGACGGCAACATGCTGGCCGGCGTCAAGTTCGGCCGCAATTCCATCACCACGCACACGATCGTGCTGCGCTCGTCGTCGCGCACCGTGCGCGAGATCAAGGCCAGGCACCAGGATCTGGAAAAGTTTTGATTCCCGACTCAGGGCTGGCCGTCGCATATTGTGAGCAATGACAATCCGCAGACGGCGCGTCGCATGACGGGCGAAAACCGTATCTTCCTCGATGTCAGGCAGTCTGCATCAGGTGTTTCCTGGGAACACCGGCTGACCGAGCGGCAGGACATGACCGCGCTTGCCATCGCGCAAGGCTATGGCGTGCCGGACATCGTTGCGCGCGTGCTCGCCGGGCGCGGCGTGACCGCCGAGCAGACCGAGCGGTTCCTGGATCCGACCATCCGCGATCTTTTGCCGGACCCGGCGTCGCTGACCGACATGGACAAGGCCGCCGCCCGCATCGCCGGGGCAGTCGTTGCCAGGGAAAAGGTGGCGATCTTCGGCGACTACGATGTCGATGGCGCGGCCTCGTCGGCGCTGCTCAAGCGGTTCCTCACGCATTTCTCGGTGCCTGCGGAGATCTACATACCGGACCGTATCTTCGAAGGGTACGGCCCCAATCCGGAAGCGATGCGCGAACTCGTCTCGCGCGGCGCGACGCTGATCGTCACCGTCGATTGCGGCACCAACAGCGCCGCTTCCATCGACGCGGCGAACGCTGCCGGCGCCGATGTCGTGGTGCTCGATCATCACCAGCTCGGCGGTCCGTTGCCGGCAGCGGTTGCGGTCGTCAATCCCAATCGCGAGGACGACCTTTCGGGGCAGGGCCATCTTTGTGCCGCCGGCGTCGTCTTCCTGGCGCTGGTGCAGACGGCGAAGATCCTGCGCGGCCGGTTGCCGGGTGCCGCACCGCCGGACCTGCTCGGCCTGCTCGACCTCGTTGCACTGGCCACCGTTTGCGACGTGGTGCCGCTGACCGGCGTCAACCGCGCCTTCGTGGTCAAGGGACTGCAGATCGCACGCCAGCAGCGGAACGAAGGATTGGCGGCATTGGCGCGGGTCTCGCGCATCGGCGAGCCGGTCAGCACCTTTCATCTGGCCTATCTGATCGGCCCGCGCATCAATGCCGGCGGGCGCATCGGCGACGCAGCACTCGGCGGCCGCCTGCTCGCCACCGACGATCCTGTCGAGGCCCGCACTATCGCCGAGACGCTGGACCGGCTCAATCAGGAGCGGCAGCAGATGGAACTGGAAATGCTGGCCGCGGCACGCGTCGAGGCCGATGCCGAGCTTGCCGGCGGCAATGGTCCGGCCATCGTCGTCACCGCCAGCTCCAACTGGCATCCGGGCATCGTCGGCCTGCTGGCCTCGCGGCTCAAGGACCATGCGCGCCGGCCGGCTTTCGCCATTGCCTTCAACGCCAATGGTGTCGGCACGGGGTCGGGCCGTTCGGTGTCGGGCTTCGATCTTGGCCGGCTGGTGCGCGAGGCGGCCATTGCCGGGCTGATCGTCAAGGGCGGCGGCCATGGCATGGCGGCCGGCATCACGGTGGAGCGGGCGAAACTTGGCGCGCTCAGGGCCTTCTTCGAGGAACGCGCGGCGGCCGAGGTGTTCCGGCTGCAGGGCGAGGAAAGCCTGGCGATCGACGGTGCGCTGGCCGCCGAGGGCGCGACGCTTGGCCTGCTCGATGCACTGGAGAAAGCCGGCCCGTTCGGCGCCGGGCACGTCGCACCAGTCTTTGCGCTGCCGCGCCATCGCCTTGCCGATGCGAGGCCGGTCGGCACCAATCACATCCGCGCCGAGTTGCAGTCGGAAAGCGGCGGCCGCATCCAGGCGATCGCGTTTCGCGCCGTCGATACGGCGCTCGGCGAATTCCTGTTCAAGAACAGGGGCAAGCCGGTGCATGTCGCCGGTTCGCTGTCGGGCAATTACTGGAACGGCAACCGCACTGTGCAGTTCCGCATCGTCGATGCCGCGCGCGCCTGAGGATTAGCTTCCTTTTTCTGCGCGGACGGTCAGTCGCTGTTCAGGCGAGAACCGCCTGCAGGCGGGCCAACTCGTCGATCTGGGCCATCGTCACCTGATAGCCGATGCGGATCGCCTCGTCGGCGCGGTGGAATTCGGTCAGGCCGATATGGCTGAGCTTTGGCTGCAGCGACAGATCAGGCGGGTCGCCGGCCAGACGCGCCCGCGAAATGCGGTCCTGGATGATGTTGAAGGCTTCGACCATGACGCCGGTAATGCCGAGCCGTGTCTGGTATTGGTGCCCTGTGTCGATGAGGCCGGGCCTTGGCGCGTCCTTCTCGACGACCAGTTCGCCGGCGCTGTGCTTGATGACGGCGGCGCGGCCGAACAGATCGTAGTGAAGGTTCACCGCGACCACGAGCGGCTGCTCGTAGGCGCGGCAGACCGAGACCGGGACCGGATTGACCAGCGCACCGTCGACCAGCACGCGCCCGTTGCAACTGACCGGTTCGAACACGCCGGGCAGGGCATAGGAGGCGCGCATGGCGGTGATCAGCAAGCCGCCCGACAGCCAGATTTCATGGCCGGTGCGGATCTCCGTGGTGACGCAGACGAAAGGCTTGGGCAGATCTTCGAAACGGATGCCGGCCATGTGCTCGCGCAGCCGTGCATCGAGCTTCATGCCGCCGAACAATCCGCTGCCGCGCAAATTGAGATCGAGAAGACCAAAAATGCGCCGCTTGGTCAGGCTTCTTGCGAATTCTTCCAGTTCATCCAGCTTGCCGGCAAGATAACAGCCGCCGACCAGCGCGCCGATCGAGGTGCCGGCGATCATCGACACTTCGATGCCAGCTTCGTCGAGCGCGCGCAGCACACCGATATGGGCCCAGCCGCGCGCGCAGCCGCCGCCCAATGCCAGCGAAATGCCTGTTTTCCTGGCGGAGCTGATTTTGGATGCACCGGCGGCCGATGACAGGCCATTGGCCTCCCGAACGTCAGGTCTGTTATGCAATGACGCCCAGTCGAGCATCACAATCTCCCTTGTCCCGCGGCTAAATTATCGGCAGGCCGTATCGAAATCATGAATATACGTGATTGCAGTTCGGCGAATGGTTCAAATGGATGGTTCATGGGGCTTTCGATACGTTTCTTGCGCATCGAACAGCGGCTTGCTGCCATCGCTGGCAAGCGTCCCCTTGCCGTCGATCAGTCCCACCGTCCGATAAAAGCAGGAACGCCGGCCGGTGTGGCAGGTTGCGTCGTGGCCCATCACTTTGACGCGCAGCCATATTGCGTCCTGGTCACAATCCGTGAGCATCTCGACGATTTTCTGGACATTCCCGGACGTTTCGCCCTTCTTCCACAGAGCGCTGCGCGAGCGCGACCAGTAGTGGGCGATGCCGGTTTCCAGCGTCAGCGCCAGCGCCTCGGCGTTCATATGCGCGACCATCAGCAGCATGCCGTCTTCGGCATTGGTGACGACGACGGTGACCAGGCCGCCGGCATCGAAGCGCGGCGAAAAGACCGTGCTTTCTTCCAGTGTTTTCTTGTCTGATGGAGCTTTCGGAAATTCCACTGCCGACATCGCCGGTCCTTGTTCAGCGCTTCGCCCAGTCCGATAGGATCGGAATGGGCGAGGCGCTGTCTTGTTGTTTGGCCATGATCTGATTCGAGAACCGGTTCTCATTTCTCACGATCATGGCTGGCAGCCGGCGAGGCTCGTTCAGCCCCTGCCGCCGCGCACCATGGTGACGAAGCGGACCTGTTCCTCGGGCGTGTCCTTGAAGACGCCGGTGAAGGTCGAGGTCAGCGTCGTGGATCCTTCCTTGCGGATGCCGCGCATGGCCATGCACATATGCTCGGCTTCGAGCATGACGGCGACGCCGCGTGGATTGAGCACATCCTGGATGACGCCGGCGATCTGTGCGGTCATCGCTTCCTGGGTCTGCAGGCGCTGGGCAAAGATATCGACGACGCGGGCGATCTTGGACAGGCCGACGACCTTGCCGTCCGGCAGATAGCCGACATGCGCCTTGCCGATGATCGGCACCATGTGGTGCTCGCAATGCGAATGGAACGTTATATCCTTTACCAGGACGAGGTCGTCATAGCCGGCGACCTCCTCGAAGGTGCGGCCGAGTTCCTCGGCCGGGCACTTGTCGTAGCCGCCGAACATTTCGCGATAGGCCTTCACCACGCGCTTTGGCGTGTCGACCAGGCCCTCCCGGTCCGGGTTGTCGCCGGTCCAACGCAACAGCGTGCGCACCGCGGCCTCGGCTTCGGCTTCGGTCGGCCGATCGGTGACCGGCTTTTCCATATAGGCGGAAGGGGGCATGAATTTCTTGATGACGGCATCCATAAAGGCGTCTCCCGTAGTTCCCCTCTCAGGAGGAACGAGTTGAACGGACCACGACCTTTCGGGTGTTAGAAACGTGCCCTGTTTCCAGCCCGTAAGCGGCGTGAAGTGATTTGAGCAGGGACGCGGTTGTCGGTTGCCTTGTCCATACCCGAGTACCAGCATTATATATGATCGTTGCGAGCGAAAGGAAGGCCGTCTGCGGCAATCGCTGTTCGCTCGGCGGCGACGGATTGGAAAAATATGATCGACGACGTCTACAATGCGAAAATTCTGGGATTTGCCGGGAACATCGCGCGGATCGGCCGGCTCGACCATCCCGATGCAACCGCGCGCGCGCATTCCAAGCTGTGCGGCTCGACGGTGACTGTCGATCTGAAGATGGATGACGGCATCGTCACCGATTTCGCCCATGACGTCAAAGCCTGCGCGCTTGGCCAGGCGTCGTCCTCGATCATGGCGCAGCATGTCGTCGGCGCCAGCGCCGATGAATTGCGCAGCGTTCGCGAGACGATGCTGAAGATGCTGAAGGAAAACGGCGCGCCGCCCCAAGGTCGCTTCGCCGACCTCAGATATCTCGAACCGGTGCGCGACTACAAGGCGCGCCATGCCTCGACCATGCTGACCTTCGATGCCGTGGTCGACGCGATCGGCCAGATCGAGAAGAAGCGCGCCGAACAGGCGGCCTAGCCGTCAAATGGCGACCGACCACACGCATCAGAGGCCGCGATATACACGCAACTGGCCGGGTCCGTGGCGCAAGACGCCCGGCCGAATTTTGGGCACCTCGCTCGTGCGCTTCTACCAGCTGACGCTGTCCGGCTTTGTCGGCAATTCCTGCCGGCATTTGCCGACCTGTTCCGAATACGCGCACGAAGCGATCGCCCGCCATGGGCTATGGGCCGGCGGCTGGATGGGTTTTTTCCGCGTGCTGCGCTGCGGGCCGGGCGGAACGCATGGCATCGACCGGGTACCGGAGGTGCTGGCCGAGCCCTATGTCTGGTTCACGCCCTGGCGGTACTGGCGGATCGGAAAAAAGCGCAGTGATCCTGAAACTGCCGGTGGGGCGTAAGCTCAGCATCGAGCAGGATCTTTACGATTTGCTAGGGTTAACCGCACGTTGCGCATTTAAGACAAAATCGAGACAAGACGCCTAGCTAAGCCGCTCCTGACATGCCTCAGGAGAGATTGTCCCAATGCGCCAGCTAGACCGCCGTCCATTCGTTTTCGCCGTGGTTCTCTACCTTCTGGCCTGGCTTTTGGGTTTTCCGATCGGCGCTCAATCGGCGCCGCTGGAGGAGGTCGAATGCACGCTGATCCTGGATGCTGCAAGCGGTGAAACGCTGTATCGGGACGGGGTCTGCGACCAGCGCTTCAGTCCCGCCTCGACTTTCAAGGTGCCCTTGGCGCTGATCGGCTATGATTCGGGAATCCTGAGCGACGAGCACACGCCGGCCTGGGATTACAAGCCCGAGTTCAAGGCGGTCAAGCGCGACCAGAAAACCGTCGACCCAACGATCTGGGAAAAGGACTCGGTGCTGTGGTTTTCGCAGGAAATCACCCGCCGGCTCGGCAACGAGCGGTTTGCCGGCTACGTCTCGAAATTCGATTACGGCAACACCGATGTTGCCGGCAATGCCGGCAAGAATGATGGCCTCACCCGGTCCTGGGTGAATTCTTCGCTTGAGATATCGCCGGTCGAACAGGCGAACTTCCTGCGCCGGCTGCTTGCCGGCGAACTGCCGGTTTCGGACAAGGCCCACGCGATGACCAGGGCGATCTTGCCGACCTTCCAGGCAGGTGGCTGGACCGTCCACGGCAAGACCGGCACCACCAGGCTTGGCGACAGCGTCGACAAGCGCTCAGATGGCTGGCGCTCGCTCGGCTGGTTTGTCGGCTGGGCCAACAAGGATTCCCGCAGCATCGTCTTTGCCCGCCTGGTAATCGATACGAAACGTTCCGATACGCCGAAGGGTCCTCAGACGCGGGCGGTGTTCCTGAAACAGCTGCCGAATCTCGTCAACAAGAGCAAGTGATCGGCCATTCGCCTTTACGGCACGAAAATCTGCCCATAAAAGACTGCCGCCGGACGCATCCGGCTTTTTACTTTTGCATGTCATTGCCCAAAACCGCTGCACAGTTTCTGGGCGACATGCATGTCACCACCCGCGCTCGTTTGCGGGACTGGATAGGAGAATTTTATGCTGAATTCCGTTTCCCTGACATTTCCCGATGGCTCCGTCCGCGACTACGATGCGGCGATGACCGGCGCCGGCCTGGCGGAATCGATTTCGAAGTCGCTGGCCAGGAAGGCGGTCGCCTACTCGATCGATGGCGTGCTGCGCGATCTTTCCGACCCGCTCGGCAAGTCCGGCAAGGTCGAGATCATCACCCGCGAAGACCCGCGCGCGCTGGAGCTCATCCGCCATGACGCAGCGCATGTGTTGGCCGAAGCCGTGCAGGAATTGTGGCCGGGCACGCAGGTGACCATCGGCCCGGTGATCGAGAACGGCTTCTATTATGATTTTGCCCGCAACGAGCCGTTCACGCCCGACGATTTCCCGGTGATCGAGAAGAAGATGCGCGAGATCATCGCGCGCAACAAGCCGTTCACCAAAGAGGTGTGGTCGCGTGAGAAGGCGAAGAAAATCTTTGCCGACAAGGGCGAGCGCTACAAGCTGGAACTGATCGACGCCATTCCCGAAGATCAGGACCTAAAAATCTATGCCCAGGGCGACTGGTTCGACCTCTGCCGCGGCCCGCACATGGTCTCGACCGGACAGATCGGCAGCGCCTTCAAGCTGATGAAGGTGGCCGGCGCTTATTGGCGCGGCGATTCGAACAACCCGATGCTGACCCGCATCTATGGCACGGCCTGGGCCGATCAGGCGCAGCTCGATGCCTATCAGACCTTGCTGGAGGAAGCCGAAAAGCGCGACCACAGGAAGCTCGGCCGCGAGATGGACCTGTTCCATTTCCAGGAGGAGGGGCCGGGCGTCGTCTTTTGGCATGCCAAGGGCTGGAGACTGTTCCAGAACCTGGTCAACTACATGCGCCGCCGCCTCGACGAGCAGGGTTATCAGGAAGTCAACGCGCCGCAAGTGCTCGACAAGAGCCTGTGGGAGACCTCAGGTCACTGGGGCTGGTACCGGGACAATATGTTCAAGGTGACGGTTGCCGGCGACGACACCGACGACGACCGGATGTTTGCGCTGAAGCCGATGAACTGCCCCGGCCACGTCCAGATCTTCAAGCACGGGCTGAAGTCCTACCGCGATCTGCCGGTAAAACTTGCGGAATTCGGCAATGTGCATCGCTACGAGCCGTCCGGCGCGCTGCATGGGTTGATGCGCGTGCGCGGCTTTACCCAGGACGATGCCCACATCTTCTGCACTGAGGAACAACTCGCGGACGAGTGCATCAAGATCAACGACCTGATCCTGTCGACCTATGCCGATTTCGGCTTTGACGAAATCACGGTCAAGCTGGCGACCCGCCCCGAAAAACGCGTCGGCACCGACGCGATGTGGGATCATGCCGAGGGCGTGCTGCAGGATGTGCTCGACAAGATCGCGGCGCGGTCGGGCAACCGGATCAAGACGGGCGTCAATCCGGGCGAGGGCACGTTCTACGGGCCGAAGTTCGAATATGTGCTGAAGGACGCCATCGGCCGCGACTGGCAATGCGGCACCACGCAGGTCGACTTCAACCTGCCGGAACGGTTCGGCGCCTTCTACATCGGCTCGGATTCGGAAAAAAAGCAGCCGGTGATGGTGCATCGCGCCATCTGCGGCTCGATGGAGCGCTTCCTCGGCATCCTGATCGAGAATTATTCCGGCCATTTCCCGCTATGGTTCGCACCGCTGCAAGTGGTGGTTGCAACGATCACCTCCGATGCCGACGATTACGCGCAAAAGGTCGTCGCGCAGCTGAAGGCAGCCGGACTGTTGGCAGAAGCCGATCTTCGCAACGAGAAGATCAACTACAAGGTCCGCGAGCACTCGCTGGCCAAGGTTCCGGTCATCCTCGTCTGCGGCAAGCGCGAGGCGGAGGAAGAGACGGTCAACATCCGCCGGCTCGGCTCGCGCGACCAGGAGTCGCTCGGCCTTGGCCAGGCGGTGGCGATGCTTACCGAAGAAGCAGTGACGCCCGACCGCAGGCGCAAACGAGCGGCCTGAGTTCAGCCGGATTGTCGATGAAATGGCGGTGGAGCGATCACCACCGCCATTTCATATGCTTGTCACGCCAGCCTTGTAACGAGCCCTAATGCTCAAGCTGAAGATGCGCGAAAGACCGTTTCCTGAGCTTTCCTATGCCAGCCCGCATCAGCCGGCATTGACGCGCTGGTTCATCCACTCCATCGAAGGCCTGTCCGGCCGCGACCGCTTCGCGGCGCTCTATGACTTTTGGCGCCGTCATGTGGCGCCGACCGGCGAGCGTGTGTTCAGCCGCATGCTGGAGCTGATCGATGTCAGGGTGCGGACCACTGGCCAGTGGCCGCCAGAAAAATTGCCCGACACGCCGCTGGTGATCGTCGCCAATCATCCGTTCGGCATCGGCGACGGCATTGCGGTGCTGTCGCTGGCCGAGCAGCTGCAGCGCCCGTTCCGCGTCATGATCCATAAGGATCTGCTCAAGATCCGCGAGCTGGAGCCCTATTCGCTGCCGATCGACTTTTCCGAGACCAAGGACGCGCTCAGGAACAACATGGCGGTGCGCCACGAGGCGGTGCGGCTGTTGAAAGACGGCGTCATCATCGTCGTCTTCCCCGCGGGCGGCGTCGCCACCGCGCCGAAAGGTTTTGGCAGGGCGCGCGACCTGCCGTGGAAGATGTTTCCGGCCCGTCTTGTCCAAGACGCCAAGGCGTCGGTTGTCCCGATGCACTTTTCCGGCCAGAACGGCCGGCTGTTCCACCTGGTCAGCGGACCCATGAACCTGGCCGAGCGTGAAGGGCGCGTGGCGAAGTTCGTCGGCAAGGCTTCGCTAACGCTTCGTACTTCCCTGCTCATCCACGAATTCGCGCGGCTGTCCGGCAAATCGATCGACGTGCGCGTCGGCTACGTGCTGGGATGGGACGAGCTAGAGCCGGTGCGCGACCGCAAGGCTTTGCTCGAGCGGCTTTACCGGGCCGTCTTCGATCTGGCTCCGGCCGAGCCGCGCGGCGGCGGCCAGTTTCTGCCGCGACGCATGCGCAAAGCGGCTTGACCGCCGGCGCCTGTAAGGCAGTGCCCCGACGCTTTAGTCCGCGCCTTCCTGAGGATCGATCGCCGAGGCCTCCGTGGCCAAAACCTGGATTTCCGTGTTCTGCCCGGCCACGACGGTAAAATCTTTCTGATAGATGCGGTCGCGGTTCTTGGCGATAATGGTGTAGTCGCCCTCGGCAAGCACCATCGAAGCAAAGGCGCCGACGGTTTCCTGGATGGGATCGCCGGACTCGTTGAGCAACGACCAGGAGGTGTCGGCGATCGCCTCTCCGCCCGGCTCGCGCACCAGCTTCATGGTCATCTCCGCCGCACGATGCTCGACGGCCGCTTCGGTCAGCTTGCCGGCCTCGACGCGGATGTCAGAGCGGATGACCGCATTCACCGAGCCATAGGTCGAGACGACGTGATAGACGCCTGCGTTCAGCCGCACGACGCTGTTCGGCTCGACATCGGGTATGATCAGGGCGCGATCGTGATTGGCCTCGGCCTGGCCTTCATAGATCGAAAAGCGCAATTTCTTCGGCGGTATGCGCAATCCGCCCGACAGCACGGCGTCGAGCTTGAGTCCGCCGGCATCGAGCACAAGGCTTTCGCGCTTGGCGTCCTTGCCGAGGGTGATGCGCTTGGTGGCACCGGCCCGGCCGTAAGAGGCATGGACAAGATAGCTGCCGGGCTCGAGCTGGAACACCGCGCTGCCGCCATGGGCGGAAGCGACCATCGGCAGCTTGCCGTCGCCGGTGGGGTCAGGCTTGAAGACGCGCCAGACGATGCCGCGGGTGATGTCGGCGCCCTTGTCGGTCAACTGCGCCGACAGCGTGATCGCGCCGCTGCTCCTCGCTGCCAGGGGTGCATCGCTTTTCGGAGGCGCATAGTTCGAAATTCCGGGAAGCTTCAGATCACCGAGGCCGTCCGCATCTTGAGCTGCGGCAAGCGAAACCGGCACCATCAACAGTGCGGCAGCGAGCCAGATCGGGAAAAGTCGCAATGTCCCCTCAAACATGGCTTGCGTTGAAGCCCAAGGCGGTGGCAATTTCAAGGCTTAAGAGTCCGATCAGCTTCTGCTAGAGGCTCTTTGTCGGCGCGCCGCGCCAATGCCCGAGCCGCCCGATGCCCCGATGGTGCGCTTCAGCTTAAATTCCAAGGAGACTTGCGCCCATGGCGTCGCCGATCATCGATTTTCTGCTGACCCGAAATTCCGCGCCGATCCCGGAGCTTAAGGAACCAGCACCTAGCGACGCTGACATCGCGACGATGATTGCCGCCGCCTCGCGGGTGCCGGACCACGGCCGGCTCGAGCCCTGGCGCTTCATCCTCTACCGGGGCGAGGCACGCGTCGAGATCGGCAAGAAGCTGGCAGCCCTTGCCGCACAGCGCGAAGGGCCGCTGCCAGAAGGCCGCCACAACCAGGAACTGGCGCGCTTTTCGCGCGCGCCGCTGGTGATCGGCGTGGTGTCGAGTCCGAAGGAAAACCCAAAAATCCCGCAATGGGAGATGTTCCTGTCCGGCGGCATGGCGGCGATGAACCTCATGATAGCAGCCAATGCGCTGGGCTATGGCACCAACATGATCAGCAACTGGTATTCCGATGTGCCGGAGGGCAGGGCGATCCTGGGACTGGCGCCGCATGAGCGGGTCGTCGGATTCGTCCATATCGGCTCCTATCAGGGGCCGGCGCCCGAGCGGCCGCGGCCTGATCCGGCAAAGCTCTATGCCGACTATGCAGGGCCGTGGGTGGGCTGAATGTTCTACGAGCCGTCTAAAGGTCACGGGCTGCCGCATGACCCGTCCAAGGCGATCGTGGCACCACGGCCGATCGGCTGGATCTCGACGGTGAACAAGGCTGGCGAGGTCAACCTCGCCCCCTATTCCTTCTTCAATGCGTTTTCGACGCGGCCCTTCATCGTCTGGTTTTCGTCCGAAGGCGAGAAGGACAGCGCCACCTTCGCCGAAGAAACAGGCGAGTTCGTCGCCAATCTCGTCAGCCGCGATCTCGCTGAAAAAATGGTCCGCACGGCGGTCGATGCGCCGCGCGGCGTCACCGAATTCGACTATGCTGATCTCACCATGGCGCCTTCGCGTCTTGTTGCGCCGCCCCGTGTCGCGGCAGCGCCCGCGGCGCTTGAATGCCGGGTGACGGAAATCCTGCGGCCAAAGGCACTGGACGGGACGCTTACCAGCGCTGTCGTCGTTGCCGGCGAAGTCGTCGGCGTGCATATCGATGATGCATTTCTGAAAGACGGCATGTTCGATATCGTCAAGGCGGGCAATGTCGGCCGTCTCGGCTATATGGACTATGCCAGCGTCAGCGAGATATTTTCAATGAGCCGGCCTCGCTGGAGAAAAGATTAGGCTGGCAAAATATTAGGCCGGAATCCCTGCCGCTCTGGCTCGCGCCAGAAGTCGCTCTGCCAGCGTGAGATGCGGCCGGTCGTACATCTTGCCATCGATGCCGACGACGCCGGGATTTCCAGCCGCCTCGAATGCCTCGACGATCACCAGGGCGTGTTTCACCGCCTCGGCCGACGGCGTGAAGGCGGCGTTGATGGCCGGCACTTGCGCCGGATGGATCGCCATCTTGCCGGTGAAGCCGTCGCGCTCTGCCTCGGCGCATTCCGCCGCGAAGCCGGCCATGTCGCGAAAGTGCGGAAAAACCGTGTCGATCGCCGCGACTTCCGCAGCACCCGCGGCGAGGATGGCCATGGTGCGGGCGAAGCGGAACACATCGGTGTAGCGGCCGTTCTCGTCGCGGGCCGTGCGCGCACCGATTGCTGCCGATAGATCTTCCGCACCCCAGGTCACGCCGACAAGCCGCGCACTTGCGTTGGCGTAGGTCGCAGCCGCCAGCACGCCGGCAGCTGTTTCGGTGATGATCGGCAGGATTTTTATCGCACCATCCGGCAGCCCGCTTTCGGCCTCGTGCACCCTGAGCTTGGCCGAGAGATGCTGGACATCCTGGCCGCTGTTCGACTTCGGCAGCATGATGCCGTGGGGTTTCACCGGCACGAGTGCCGCCAGGTCGTCATCGGTCAGGCCGGCCGAGAGATCATTGATGCGGACATAGATTGCGGATCTGGTTTGTTGCCTGTGTTCGGTGATGAAGCGTGCGGCGATGTCGCGTGCCAAAGCCTTGTTTTGTGGCGCAACCGAATCCTCGAGATCGACGATGACCACGTCGGCGTCGGCGCCAAACGCCTTTTCCAGCTTCTTTTCGGAATCGCCGGGAACGAACAGCAGCGAGCGCATCGGTCAGGCCGCCTTCTTCATCATCATCGCCTGCCTCGTGCATTTGGCAACGAGCACGTCATTCTGATTATAGGCGCGGTGCTCGAATTCGACGATACCGCGGTCCGGCTTCGACCTGGAGTCGCGCACCGACACCACCGTCGTCTCGACGCGGATCGTGTCGCCGTGGAAGACCGGATGCGGAAACACCGTCTCCTTCATGCCGAGATTGGCGATTGTGGTGCCGACGGTGATGTCGTTCACCGAAATGCCGATCATCAGGCCCAGCGTGAACAGCGAATTGACCAGCGGCTTGCCCCATTCACTTTTGGCGGCGAAGTCGAAATCGATGTGCAGCGGCTGCGGGTTCAGCGTCATTACCGAAAACAGCATGTTGTCGCTTTCAGTGACGGTTTTCCGCAGCGTGTGCCGGAAGACATGGCCGACGACGAACTCTTCCAGATAAAGCCCAGCCATGATCGATGTCCTCCGCTGCCGCATCGGCCCGAAAATCGGAATCGATTTTTCGGAAAGCACGATGCGAAGATTCAAAGTGTTAGAGCGTACTTTCCGAAAGGGACCATGTCGCCCTAAGGAAAGGTTGATAGGCGCTGCATACCGCGCTCGCAAGCCAGTTAACAAACATGGTGAACCGTTCGTAAACCATTTCTGCCTACGGTCGTCACGGGGCGGGAACGGACTCGGGCTAGGGGCGCAGCGGACGGCATGGTTGTTTCGCATTTCCTGAAATGGATCTACACGGCGAGGGTTTCGGAGCGCGCCGCTGCGGCAGGCGCTCTGGCTCGCGCCTACATCAATGCCGATCTGCCTTTCGAGGATCGCTGCGCGGCGGAGGCCGCGCTGACGCTGCTGCTCGACGATGCCTCGTCGAAAGTGCGGCTGGCGATTGCAGAAGCGCTGTCGATGAGCCATCACGCGCCGCTGCAGATCATCAGCGCGCTGGCGTCCGATCAACCGGAAGTTGCAAGCCTGGTGCTGGCACGTTCGCCGATGCTCACCGATGCCGATCTGATCGACCGCGTTGCCGGTGGCCAAAAGGCGACGCAGAAACTGATCGCGGATCGTGCGCGTGTCTCCATGGCGGTCGCAGCGGCGATCGCCGAAATCGGCGAGCCGGAAGCCTGCGCCACGCTTCTCGCCAACAGCGGCGCCAACATCGCTTCGCTCAGCTTCCGCCGTATCGCCGAACGCCATGGCCATCTGCCTTCGGTGCGCGAAGCGCTGATTTCCGATGCGCGCCTGCCGGCCGACTGCCGGCATATGCTGCTGATAAAACTTGGTGAAACGCTTAAAGGCTCGCCGCTGGTGGTGGCACTGATGGGCCGTGCCAGAACCGAGCGCGTCATGCGCGACGCCTGCGTCAAAGCTTCCATGACGCTGATCGAAGGCACGCGCCAGGAAGAACATGCGGCGCTCATCGAGCATCTGCGCCTGCGCGGCGACCTGACCGCAAGCTTCATCATTCGCACCATCGCGCATGGCAAGGTCGACTTCTTCGGCTCGGCGCTGGTTGCGCTCAGCCAGCAATCCGAACAACGAGTGAGGGCGTTGCTGGCCGGCGGGCATGACGTGGCGCTGCAGGCGCTGTTCCGCAGCGCCGGCCTTGCCGCGGTCACGCACGCCATCATCCTGCGAGCGCTAAAGATCTGGCGCGAGGTCGCCAACGGCAAGCGCCTCGCCGGCGTCCAGGAAGTCAGCTGGCTAATGTTGAAGGAATTGGGCGGGCAGTCGGCCGAAGGCGATCTCGCCGGATTGGTCAAATCGATCCACCTCGATGCGCTGCGCGAAAACGCGCGTGGCCACGCGCTGGCAATCGCGGCTGCCTAGTGTCGGCGACCAGAGTTTGCAACCGTGGCGGTAATAGCGCGGTCTTGTCTTCTTCTCTTGTGGGCCCGAAGGGCGGGCGAGGCCCGTGACTCGCCCTGGGCGGTGGATCGGCGCGCAGCGCCGAGACGGAAGGGGGGTGTTGGACGGAGTGCGGTTTTTGCCAAGCTGGAACACCCTCATCCGACCGAGCTTCGCTCGGCCACCTTCTCCCACAAGACAAGGGGAGAAGGGGAGCCAAATCGCTTCTATCGGGCGATGAGAGTTGAAACCGTGGCGGTAATAGCGCGGTTTTGCCTTCTCCCCTTGTGGGAGAAGGTGGATCGGCGCGCAGCGCCGAGACGGAAGAGGGGTGTTGGACGGAGTGCGTTTTTACCAAGCTGGAGCACCCCTCATCCGACCGAGCTTCGCTCGGCCACCTTCTCCCACAGGGGGAGAAGGGGGAGCCAATTTCGAAAGTCAGCGAGGTGGATGACGATGGTGCTGGGCGGAGCAGAAGACGCTCAAATATCCAGCACTTCGGTCTCGGCGAACTCCGCACGTTCCTGGATGAAGCGGAAGCGGGCTTCCGGCTTGGTGCCCATCAGCGCGTCGACCGCATCCTTGGTCGCCGCCTCGGCGTCGATCACATCGACCCTAAGCAGCGTGCGCTTTCTCGGGTCCATGGTGGTTTCCTTGAGCTGGGCGGCCATCATTTCGCCCAACCCCTTGAAGCGGCCGATTTCGACCTTGCCGCGGCCTGTGAACTCGGTGCGCAGAAGCTCGTCCTTGTGCACATCGTCGCGGGCATAGGCGACTTTGCCGCCTTGGCGGATTGAGTAGAGCGGCGGCACCGCCAGATAGAGATGGCCGCCGCGGACCAGGCTCGGCATCTCCTGATAGAAGAAGGTGATCAGCAAAGAAGCGATATGGGCGCCGTCGACGTCGGCGTCGGTCATGATGATGACCCGGTCGTAGCGCAGATCCTGATCGCGGTATTTTGACCGAGTGCCACAGCCAAGCGCCTGGATCAGGTCGGAAATCTGCTGGTTGCCAGCCAGCTTGTCGTTGCCGGCGCTGGCGACGTTGAGGATCTTGCCGCGCAGCGGCAGCACTGCCTGGCTGGCGCGGTCACGTGCCTGTTTTGCCGAGCCGCCGGCCGAATCGCCCTCGACGATGAAGAGCTCGGCACCGGCCGCGGCATTCTGCGTGCAGTCGGCGAGCTTGCCGGGCAGGCGCAGCTTGCGCACCGCGCTCTTGCGCGAGACTTCCTTTTCCTGGCGGCGGCGCACCCGCTCGTCAGCACGCGCGATCACCCATTCGAGCAGCTTCGAAGCTTCCTGCGGGTTGTCGGCCAGCCAGTGATCGAAGGGGTCGCGGATCGCGGCCTCGACGATCCTGATCGCCTCGATCGTCGCCAGCCTGTCCTTGGTCTGGCCGACGAATTCCGGCTCGCGGATGAACACCGACAGCATGCCCGCCGCCGAGATCATGACGTCTTCCGAGGTGACGATCGAAGCGCGCTTGTTGCCGACCAGCTCGGCATAGGCGCGCAGGCCGCGGGTCAAGACGTTGCGGAAGCCGGCCTCATGGGTGCCGCCTTCGCCGGTCGGGATGGTGTTGCAGTAGGAATTGAGAAATCCGTCGCCGCCGAACCAGGTCACCGCCCATTCGAGCGAGCCGTGGCCGCCTTGCCTGTCGCTTTTGCCGGCAAAGATTTCGCGGGTGACCTGGAATTCGTCGCCGAGCGAGGCTTTCAGATAATCCTTGAGGCCACCGGGAAAATGGAACTCGGCCTTGGCCGGCGTCGTGTCCTTCTCCTTGATCAGCGAGGGATCGCAGGTCCAGCGGATCTCGACGCCGCCGAACAGATAGGCCTTCGAGCGGGTCATGCGGTAGAGCCGCGCCGGCTCGAAAGCGGCACCCTTGCCGAAGATCTGTTCGTCGGGATGGAAGCGGATCCTGGTGCCGCGGCGGTTATGCACCTCGCCGAGCTGCTCCAGGCCGGTCACCGGAACGCCGCGCGAAAAGCGCTGGCGATAGAGCTGGCGGCCCCGCGCGACCTCGACCTCGAGATGGTCCGACAGCGCGTTGACGACGGAGACGCCGACGCCGTGCAGGCCGCCCGAGGTTTCGTAGACCTTGCTGTCGAACTTGCCGCCCGAATGCAGCGTCGTCATGATGACTTCGAGCGCCGGCTTCTTGAATTTCGGATGCGGATCGACTGGAATGCCGCGGCCATTGTCGGTCACCGCCAGATATCCGTCGGCCGAAAGCTCGACATCGATGAAGGTCGCGTGGCCGGCGACCGCCTCGTCCATCGAATTGTCGATGACCTCGGCGAACAAATGGTGCATCGCCTTGTCGTCGGTGCCGCCGATATACATGCCGGGCCGCCGCCGCACCGGCTCCAGTCCTTCCAGAACCTCGATGTCGGCGGCACTGTAGCTCTCGCTGCCGTCGCGGGATGCCGGCCGCTTCGCCGCCTGCACCAGCGGGTCGGCCGGGCGCACGGTGGCGCGAACCGGTTGCGGCTGCTTGTCAAGATTGCCGAAAAGATCGTTGCTGTCGTTCATGCTGATCCTGGATTGCGATGCTGCGAATCACCACCCGATACTGCCACGCTTTTTGCGGGCAGGCGACGGAGGTTCCCGTTACGTTCGAGGATAGAGCCTCTTACTGCAAAACCATTCGACAACCAAGCGGCGGAAATGCGTCGAGGGCATCGACGTTTTGTAAACCTTGTCCGAAGGTTACGCCGGAAGGTTGGCCGAAAAAGGGTATTCGCGGATTGCTGCTGACCTAGGATGCGGCAGAACCCGTGAAGAGGCTGTCGCTTAGGCATGTTGGATTACAGTTCGCTCCTGCTTGCGGCAGCGCTGTCGGGCACGTGCCTCAGCATCACCATGTTTGCGATCTGGTTCACCGCGCCACAGGCACGCTTTGTGCTGTCTGTGGCGTGCGGCATTCTCGTGCTCGTCGCGCATGTGGTCCTGTTCTGGCATTATGCCAGGCATCCCAGCCCCTGGCTTTGCCAGATCCTGCTTGCGCTTCTCAGCCTGGGCTTCCTGACCCTCTGCCTGTCGGCCATGCAGTATCTCGGCGTCCGCGACTACAGGCGCGCCATCTTGCCGACCCTGGCTGCGATGGCGGTTTGCGCAGGCGCGACCTCGCTGGGCCTTGATGGCGTCGGCTTCATCGTCACCTACGCGACGGTAACGGCGCTGCTCTCGCTTATCGGGGTGATGTTCTGGATCAAAGGTGGCCATGATCGCCGGATATTGCTGGTCGTTTCGTTCCTGAGCGGCGTCTGTGCGCTGTCCTTCGGACTTTGCGGCACGGTCCTGCTGGTCAAGGGCCAATGGGTGCTCGGCGTTGCGCCCGACAACTGGGCCGAACGGTTGAATTCCGCCGTGGCGGTCGCCTGCATGACGGGACTCGGCGCATTGACGCTCTCCCTGCATCATTTGCAGGCGCAGATCGAACTGAAGGCCGAGACTATGACCGACCCCTTGACCGGGCTGATGAACCGGCGGGCGTTGACGGCATTCTACGGTGAGCGGGTTTTCGGCCCGTTCATGTCCGTCGCCATGTTCGACCTCGATCATTTCAAAAAAACGAACGATGTATTCGGTCATCCGGTCGGCGATCAGGTTCTGCGCCGCTTCGCCGCTGTCATCAGGAAATATGCCAGGACCGGAGTCGACGCCTTCCGGCTGGGCGGCGAGGAATTCGTCCTCGTCATGTCGCGGATGACTGAAGAGAAGGCTTACGACATTGCGAGCAAGATCAGCGTCGCCTTCGGCACGGAAGTCGTCGCCACCCAGCTTGGTCCGTTGCGCAGCACAGTCAGTGGCGGCATCGGCTTTGGCGGGACGGATGGCACCAGTCTCGACAATGTGCTGGCCGAAGCCGACGCTGCACTCTATGCGGCAAAGCGCGCCGGGCGAAATCGCGTCGTCGCCCAGAACAAGGCGAGCAAGGCCGACGCGCCGGCCTTGCGTTCGGCCTGATTGAGGCTTCTATCTTCTTGTTAGACCATGATCTTGTCCGAAAACCGGTTTCCACTTTTCGGGATCGTGGTCTATCTCCTTGTTAGACCATGATCTTGTCCGAAAACCGGATTCCACTTTTCGGGATCATGGTTTACTCCGCCGCCCCCAGATACTCCGACAGCGGCGGGCAGGAGCAGACGAGGTTGCGGTCGCCGGCGACATTGTCGATGCGCGACACCGGCGGCCAGTATTTGGCTGATGTGTCGGCATCGCCGGCGGGGTAGGCCGCCTCCAGGCGCGAATAGGGATGGGTCCACTGGCCGGCCAGCGCCTCGGCGGCGGTATGCGGCGCATTGACCAGCGGGTTGTCGGCCAGCGGCCATTCGCCCTTCGCCACCTTGGCTGCCTCGCCCGATATCGCGATCATCGCCTCGCAGAAGCGATCGAGCTCGTTCTTGGGCTCGGACTCAGTCGGCTCGACCATCAGCGTGCCGGCGACCGGAAACGACATGGTCGGCGCATGGAAACCATAGTCGATCAGCCGCTTGGCGATATCGTCGACGCTGATGCCGGCACTGTCCTTGAGCACGCGGGTGTCGAGGATGCATTCATGCGCGATGCGATCGTGCCTGCCCTTGTAGAGCAGCGGGAAGTGCGGTGCGAGCCGCGTCGCCACATAGTTGGCGGAAATGATCGCCGTCTCGGTCGCCTGCTTCAGGCCCGAGGCGCCCATCATGCGGATGTACATCCAGGTGATCGGCAGGATCGAAGCGCTGCCGAACGGTGCAGCCGACACCGCATGACCCGAGCCTTCGCTGACGTGGCCGGGCAGATACGGCTTTAGATGCGCCTTGACGCCGATCGGGCCGACGCCGGGACCGCCGCCGCCATGCGGGATGCAGAAGGTCTTGTGCAGGTTCATGTGGCAGACATCGGCGCCGATGTCGCCGGGGCGGGCAAGGCCGACCAGCGCGTTGAGATTGGCGCCGTCGAAATAGACCTGGCCGCCATGTTCATGGATGAGGGCGCAGAGGTGGCGCGCGCCTTCCTCGTACACGCCATGCGTCGAGGGATAGGTGAACATAAGCGCGGCGAGGTTCTTGGAATGCTCATTGGCCTTGGCACTCATATCGTCCAAATCGATATTGCCATCCTCGGTGCAGCGCACGACGACGACGCTCATGCCGGCCATCGCCGCACTCGCCGGATTGGTGCCATGCGCCGATGACGGGATCAGGCAGACGGTGCGGTTGCCTTCGCCACGTGAGCGGTGATAGGCGCGAATGGCGAGCAGCCCGGCATATTCGCCCTGGCTGCCGGCATTGGGCTGCAGGGTCACCGCGTCGAAGCCGGTGATCTCCGCCAGCCAGCCTTCCAGTTCGCCGACCATGGCGCGATAGCCGGCCGAATGGCTTGCCGGGGCGAATGGATGCAGATTGGCGACGCTTGGCCAGCTTACCGGCATCATCTCGGCGGCGGCGTTGAGCTTCATCGTGCAGGAGCCGAGCGGGATCATGGCGCGGTCGAGCGCCAGGTCCTTGTCGGCCAGCCGGCGCAGGAAGCGCATCATCTCGGTTTCCGAGTGGTTTTCGCGGAAGACAGGCTGCGTGAGAAACGCCTTGCCGCGCGGTTTTCCGGGCATGGTGCTGCCGACGGCTGTGCCCGGCTTGGCGCCGAATAGCGCCGCGATCGCCTCCAGATCCGCATCGGTCGAGGTCTCGTCGAAGCTGATGCCGATGTGGTCGGCGTCGATAACGCGCAGCAATCGGCCGGTCTTTTCGGCAGCGGCGCCAATCGCCCCGGCTCTGCCTTTCATTTCCACCGTCACCGTGTCGAAGCGGTTGGCGCCAAGCACCGAGATTCCTGCTGCCTTGAGACCGTCAGCCAGCCGGTTGGCCAATGCATGGATTCGGCCGGCAATCGCCTGCAGCCCGGCAGGGCCGTGCCAGATCGCATAGGCGGTCGCCATGTTGGCGAGCAGCGCCTGTGCGGTGCAGATGTTGGAGGTCGCCTTGTCGCGGCGGATATGCTGCTCACGCGTCTGTAGCGCGAGGCGATAGCCGGGCCGGCCCTTGCTGTCGGTCGACTGGCCGACAAGTCGGCCTGGCATCAGCCGTGTCAGCCTGTCGGAAACGGCGCAATAGGCGGCGTGCGGCCCGCCAAAGCCCATCGGCACGCCGAAGCGCTGCATCGGGCCGACGGCGATGTCGGCGCCAAGCGCAGCCGGCGCGTCGGTCAGCGTCAGGGCGAGCGGATCGGCAATGAAGACGACCAGCGCGCCGATGGCGCGGGCTTTCTCGATTGCCGCCCGGTGGTCGCCATAGATGCCAAACGTATCGGGCCAGGAGACCAGCAGAGCGGCTGTGTTGTCGTCGATCGTGTCGCCGTCGACCTCGATGCCGAGCGGCTCGGCGCGGGTGCGCACGACGTCAAGCGTCTGCGGATGCGGCGTGCCGGCCAGCGCCACTTTGGTCCGCTTGTCGCGGTGGTGGCGTAACGCGATGCCGACTGCTTCGGCCACCGCCGTCGCCTCATCGAGCAGCGAGGCCGACGCCACCGGCAGCCCAGTCAGTTCGGTGACCAAGGTCTGGAAATTGAACAGCATTTCGAGCCGGCCCTGGCTGATCTCGGCCTGGTAGGGCGTGTAAGCGGTATACCAGGCCGGGTTCTCGAACAGGTTGCGCTGGATGACCGGCGGCACGTGGACGCCGTGGTAGCCGGCGCCGATGAAGCTTTTCAAAACCGTATTTTTCGCCATTGTCGCTGACAGCTCGGCCAGCGCCTCCGCTTCGCTCGCCGGGGCCGGCAAAGCCAGCGGCCGGTCGAGCCGGATCGATTTCGGCACCGCCTGGCTGATCAGCGTCTCGACCGAGGGAACGCCGATCGTCGCCAGCATGGCTCTGACATCATTGAGGCCAGGGCCGATATGGCGGGCCGAGAAGGGGTAGGGTGCTCCGGTCATCTTCCTGGTCCTGCTCTTTCAACCAATATGGGCTTTGTAGGCGGCCTCATCCAGGAGACCTTCGAGTTGGCTTTCATCGGCCAGCTTCATCTTCCACAGCCAGCCGTCGCTGGTCGCCGCCGAATTGACCAGGGACGGATCGGACGAAAGCGCGGTGTTGGCCTCGGTGATCTCGCCGTCGACCGGTGCATAGACGTCCGACGCCGCCTTGACCGATTCGACCACGACGGCGGTATCGCCCTTGGCCAGCTTTTTCCCAGGCTCCGGCAATTCGACGAAGACGAGATCGCCGAGCTGCTCCTGCGCGTAGTCGGTGATTCCGACGGTGGCGACACCGCCTTCGACGCGGAGCCATTCGTGATCTTCGGTGAAATAGGTCTTTGCCATGAAGTTCATCCTTTGCGATAGCGATGCGGCGTGAAGGGCAGGGGATTGATATCGACCGGGATTTTGGTCCCGCGAACGTCGGCGAACAGTTTTGCGCCAGGTTTGGCCAGCGACGCCTGGACGTAGCCCATGGCGACCGGATGGCCGGCCGACGGGCCGAAGCCGCCGGAGGTGACGTGCCCGGCGGGATTGCCGTCGGCATCGAAAAGGGCTGCACCGGCGCGCACCGGCTGGCGGCCTTCCGGCTTCAGGCCGACGCGTTTCTGCGCCGGGCCGCGCTCCAGGATTGCACGCAATGCGTCAGCGCCGATGAAAGCGCCAGAGGCGCGAACCTCCTTCGGAATCGCCCACATCAGCCCGGCGCTGGCCGGGTCGATCTCAGGCGTGATGTCCAATCCGTGCAGGCACAGCCCTGCTTCGAGCCGCAGGCTGTCGCGGGCGGCCAGCCCAACCCACATCACGCGCTCGTCCTCGAGCAGTTTGGCGACGAGATTTCGCGCGTCCGCTTCCGGCAGGCCGATCTCGAAACCGTCTTCACCGGTATAGCCCGAGCGGCTCATGAACCAGTTTTCGCGCGGCTCGAAGCCGTGCATGAACAGCAGCGATCCGGTTTCGATGCCGGCGCGCGACAGGGCAGCCCAGGCTTCGGGACCCTGGATCGCCAGGAAGACGCGGTCGAGTGCTTCAATCTTGGCGTCAAAGTCCCCCTTGGCATCAGAGTCGGCAAGCTGGCGAAGGTGTTTTTCGTCGGCTTCGGCATTGCCGGCATTGGCGACGACCATGAAGCGTTGCCGGCCGAGCCTGGTGACGATCAGATCGTCGATGATGCCGGCCGCTTCATTGAGAAAGAACGTGTATTTGGACTGGGAAATCTCAAGCGCGCCGGCGTCGAACGGGCAGGCACGATTGAGCAGTGCCTCAGCGCCCGGGCCACTGATCTCGAACAGCTTCATGTGCGAGATGTCGAACAGGCCGGCATGTTCGCGGGTATGAAGGTGCTCCTTCATCACGCCGGCCGAATGGGTGAGCGGCATCGACCAGCCGGCGAAGGCGCCAAAGCGCGCACCGGCGGCCAAGTGCAAGTCTTCGAGGGGAAGGTGTTTGGTGTCGTCGCCCGTCATGTCGTCTCCAGAGTCGCACGCAATCGGCCGCGAGTGGCGGCCAGTCCGTGCCCCTCTGTCTGAAGCCTGAGAGACTCGCGCCCCGTAACTCTGTCGGCAGCGCTTACACCTTCGGCGCGGGGCGAATAAAACCCCGACTTTCCAGAGTGCCTTTCCCGTCTACGGTTCTTTTTGCCTGAGAGATTTCGGGCGATTTCCCCTTCGGCGGCAGCTCTCGCTGCTCTCTCCCGCAAACAGGTAGGACTCGTTTCGAGCCCTCGACTCGTCATCCATAGCCTGTCGGCGACACCTTGTCACCTGTCAGCGACAAGTCTTCGCGATAGCTACTGAGCGGCTATTTTCTTTTGAGCATGATTTTTCCGAAAACCGGCTTCCACTTTTCGGGGATCATGCTCTGCGATCAGATGCCGCCGTACCAGTCGTAGCCATTGTCCTCCCAGTAGCCGCCCCTGCCGCCGCCGATGGCGGCGAAACTGTCGACCAGTTCGATCTTGCGGAGATACTTTGGCATCTTGTAGCCGATCTGGCGCTCGACGCGGACGCGCAGCGGCGCGCCGTTCTCGACCGGCAGCGGCTTGCCGTTCAGGCCATAGGCAAGGATCGTCTGCGGGTGACGGGCATCGATCAGGTCGATCGAGCCGTAATATTTGATGTCGCCGGACAGGCTGCGGTCGATCGTGTCGAGGCAATGGAACATGACGTAGCGCGCCTGCGGCTTGACCACCGCCTGATCCAGCACCAGCGACAGCGGCGTGCCGGTCCATTTGGCGATGCAACTCCAGCCTTCGACGCAGTCATGGCGGGTGATCTGGGTGCGGCTTGGCATGTTCATCAATTGCTCACGGGTCAGCGACAGCGGCTTTTCGACGAGGCCGGAGACCTCGAGGCGCCAGTCGGCGAAATTGTTGGCGAGTAGGCCCTTGTAGACATCGTCGTCCGGCGCGGTGACGCCGTTCGGCCGCTGCGGCTGGCGAATGTCGGCTTCGGTGAATTCCGGCGCCAGCGAATCGCCGGCAAGCAGGCGTTGCGCGCGCCAGGTCAGGCCGTTGGCGCCTTCAAGGAAACTGCGCAGGCCGTCGCCGACGCGAAGCTGGCTGTCGAAGGCATCGCAACCCGACAGCATGATGCCGGAGACGCCGAGGCTGGCCGAGGTCAGGAATTTTCTGCGGCTGATCACAAACTTCGCCATCTCACGCACTCCTCTGCGGCGTCTTGCCGCCATGCACCGGCGGATCGGTCCGGTACCAGCCGGTGATGATGGAACGCAGCTCGTTGATCGGGCCGGCAGCGATGATCATCAGCATATGGATGATGAAGAAGGCGACGAGCAGCAGCATCACGATGAAATGGATTGTCCGCGCCGTCTGCCGGCCGCCAAGCAGGTCGTTGAGGAACGGCAGCGCCGCGTTCATGCTCGGCGACATGGCAAGGCCGGTGATGATCATCAGCGGCAGCAGCACGAACATCACGCCGCCATAGGCCATCTTCTGCAGCGTGTTGTATTCGCGCGTGTGGTGGAACTTGAATTTGGCATGATCGACGATGTCTCGCGGCAAGCGCCTGAGATCGTCGATGCGCGGGACAAGATCGCGGCGCAGATGGCCGTTGACCAGGCTGGCGACCAGCCACACGACCAGTGTCGTGGTCAGTATCCAGGCGAAGAAGAAATGGACAACGCGGGCGGTGCCGAGGTCATAATAGGAGGGGATCGTCGCCCAGGACGGGAAGGCGCGGGACGTCTCCCGACCCGCCGGCCCCGACCAGCCGAGCACACCGGTTGTGTCGAAGCGCTTGCCGAAGATTTCGGTGTAGCCGCGCGGGCCGTTTGCGGTGTTCTCGGCGCCGATGGCGAAGATGGTGTTGTTATAGGCGAATCCCGATTCCTTGCCGATATAGAGCTGTGGGCGGGCGTTGAAGATCTGCAGGCCGGAAAGCAGCATGAAGAACAGCGAGATGGCCCAAAGCCAGTGCGTCAGCCGCGTCCAGCGCGACTGCCGGTAGATCAGCGTTGCATCCTTCGGCGCGGCAGTATCTGGCCCTACAGTGGATTGGCTCCTGGCAACCGATTGCATTTTTTCGCGTCCTTCCGGCCGCTTAGTCGGCCTTTCCGATCGTTCTCCTCCCAATACGTTGCCGGCCAAAGCGATGTTTCATCCGATCACGGAATTATTACAGACTGCCCGGTGCTACCGGCTCCCGAGACTGACGGCGAGGTTGACCGCGGCGGCGACGATCACTGTATTGAAAAAGAACGACAGGATCGAATGCAAAAGCACGATGTGACGCATTTGCGTGGTCGAGACCGCGGTATCGGAGGTCTGTGAGGTCATGCCGACGGTGGTCGAGAAGTAGAGGAAATCCCAGCCGTCCGGCCGTTCCTTACCGGCAAATACGAGGCCGCCGACCGGCTTTTTCTGTTTCGCTTTGCTGCCGGTGTCGGTCTCTTCATCATTGACCCAGTAAACATGCGCGTAGTGCAGCGCCGTCATGGCGTGGATGGTGAACCAGCCTAGCGGGATCGACAGCAGCGCAAAGGTGAGTTCGACAGGGTGCGCGCTGCCCTCGCGATTGATCAATTGGAACAGCGAGATGATTGCAACGGCGACGACAATCAGCGTCACCGCAAAGATGACCAGAACCGGCTGGTCGGTGGCGCGGGCATTCTTGCTCAGATAGCGGCCGGTGAGCAGCGGCATCTGGGCGACGACGATGACGGTGTAGGCGGCGAAAAACGCATTGGCGCCGATCGAAAAGGCGAGCGGAGTGCGAAAGACCAACGCGATCGCCAGGGCCACGACACCGACGCAGGCCGACACCGCGAACTGCATGTGGCGGTGCAGTGGTTTCTTCAGGGGCAGATCGGTCGTCATGGCCCGGCCTCTGATGGCGGTCCATCTTCTCTACCGCCGCGTGTCCTTCGGACGCGCAAATCGTCATCATAGCATTTTTTAATTGTGCGCATGATCCCGAAAAATCGATTCCGATTTTGCTGCGCTGACCTGCGGTTCGGGATCAGGCGCTAATCCGGTTCGGCGGATTTCAGCGCACGCCGCAGGATGCGGTCGAGCTCGCCGAGAAACCGCGAGCGGTCCTGCGGCGCGAAACTGGCGTTGTAGCCCTTGCTTTCGCCAGTCTCGCGCAGATGCTGCTTGAGGTCGCGCATCGCCACCGCCATGCCGATCGTCTCCGGCGTGAACGGGCGTCCGGTCGGCCCAAGCACATGAGCGCCGAGCGCCACCGTGCGGGCGGCAAGCGGGATGTCTGATGTCACGACGATGTCGTTGGGCTTGGCATTGTCGACGATCCAGTCGTCCGCCGCGTCGGCGCCCTTGGATACGACGACGTTGCGGATCATCGGATCGCGCGACGGGCGCAGGCCGCCATTGGAGACAAAGGTGACGGCGACGCCATGGCGCTCGGCGACTTTTTCGACCTCGACTTTTACCGGGCAGGCATCGGCATCGACGTAAATGGCGGGTGCGGGCATGGTTCGTTCCAAGCGTATGAAAGCCAACCCATGTTGGAATGACTAATGTCGATGTCGGCGCCGCCCCTCATCCGCCTGCCGGCACCTTCTCCCCGTATAGTGACGGGGAGAAGGGAATCTTGTCCGAACCGGATAGATAGGTAACAGAGTAGACCGATTGCATAGGTGACAGTTTTCTTGTCCGCCGGGAGGTACCGGCGATGGTTTGGCGAGAGACTGACATCATGGACGAGCGGTTGAGGTTTATAGTGGATTGCCTTTCGGGAGAGGAGACGATGACGGCTGTTTGCGAGCGGTACGGGATATCGCGCAAGATCGGCTACAAGTGGCTTGGTCGTTACCGGGAGTTCGGCCCGGAAGGTTTGCATGATCTGCCGCGAGCGCCGCTCAATCACGGCCGCGCGACCGCTGCCGATCTGGTTGAGCGGATCGTTGCGCTGAAGGAGGCGCATCCGGCATGGGGGCCCAAGAAGATCATCGGGCGGCTCAAGCGTGAGGCGCCGTCGCACCCGTGGCCGGCGATCTCGACGGCCGGCGAGATTCTGAAGCGCCACGGCCTTGTCGGCCGGCGGCGGGGGCGCTGGAGAGCTGTGGGCAACGGCCCCTGGCCAGATGCGCAAAGGCCGAATGCGGTGTGGACGGGCGACCACAAGGGCTGGTTCCGGACCCGTGACGGGTGGCGCTGCGAACCGTTGACAGTGCTGGATGCGTGGAGCCGCTACCTGTTGGCGCTCGAAGCGACGGGTTCGACGGCAGATGAGGAGGCCTGGCCGGTGTTCGAACGGCTGTTTGAGGAGCATGGTCTGCCGGATCGGTTCAGAAGCGACAATGGTTCACCCTTCGCGTCGGCCGGCGTCACCGGGCTGACGCCGCTTGCGGTGCGCTTCATCAAGCTCGGCATCGCGCTGGAGCGGATCGCGCCCGGCAAGCCTCAGCAGAACGGCTGCCACGAGCGCTTTCACCTGACCATGTTGCCGCTGGCCAAGGCGCCTGAGATCGACAGACAGGCGCAGAGCCAGGCTTTCGACGCCTTCCGTCGCGAGTACAATGAGGAGCGTCCGCATGAGGCGCTCGGCATGGACACGCCGGCCGAATACTACCGCGGTAGCGAGCGGCAAATGCCGGCCAACGTGCCCGAGCCCGACTATCCGGCCGAGGCCGCAGTCAGGCGCGTGCGCAACAATGGCGCGATCAAGTGGCAGGGCGGCGAGATCTATGTCTCGGCCTCGCTTGCCGGCGAGCCGGTCGCCGTCGAAGAAACCGAAACCGGCGAATGGGCCTTACGCTTCTACGCCCACCCGCTCGGCCACATCGATCTCAAGCGAATGCGCCTGGTCCGCCGCAGCGCCTTGCAACCCCGACCAGCCGGCGCTGCGGCGGACACCACTGCGCAGGAGAAGGGGGGAAAACTGTAACCTATGTATCCGGTTCAAACTGTTACCTATCTATCGGCTGGACAATCTGGCTGCAATCTCCGCTCACTTTCTGCAACGCTGGAGATTGGCGAAATCCTTTGCGAAGGCGTCTTTCTCCCCGTCACTATACGGGGAGAAATGCCTGGCAGGGCAATGAGGGGCAGCGCAAACCTAAATCGATTGCTATGCTTCTTCGCGGTCCACGTCGCGATTTCTCAGTAAACCACCACGCTCCTGATGCTCTTGCCCTCATGCATCAGGTCAAAACCCTTGTTGATGTCCTGCAGCTTCAGCGTGTGGGTGATCATAGGGTCGATCTCGATCTTGCCGTCCATGTACCAGTCGACGATCTTCGGCACGTCGGTGCGGCCGCGCGCGCCGCCGAAGGCGGTGCCCATCCAGGTGCGTCCGGTGACGAGCTGGAACGGGCGCGTTGAGATCTCCTGGCCGGCGCCGGCAACGCCGATGACCACCGACTTGCCCCAGCCGCGGTGCGATGCCTCAAGCGCCTGCCGCATCACCTTGGTGCTGCCGGTGCAGTCGAACGTATAGTCGGCGCCGCCGATCTGGTCGGCGCCGCGCTTGGTCATGTTGACGAGATAGGGCACGATGTCGCCGTCGATCTCCTTCGGATTGACGAAATGCGTCATGCCGAACTTCTCGCCCCATTCCTTCTTGTCGTTGTTCAGGTCGACGCCGATGATCATGTCGGCGCCGACAAGGCGCAGCCCCTGGATGACGTTGAGGCCGATGCCGCCGAGGCCGAAGACGGCGGCCGTGGCACCGATCTCGACCTTGGCCGTGTTGATCACCGCGCCGATGCCGGTGGTGACGCCGCAGCCAATGTAGCAGATCTTGTCGAAGGGCGCGTCGGGGTTGACCTTGGCGAGCGCGATCTCGGGCAGCACGGTGAAGTTGGAGAAGGTCGAGCAGCCCATGTAGTGGAGGATCTTGTCCTTGCCGATCGAGAAGCGCGACGAGCCGTCCGGCATCAGCCCTTGCCCCTGCGTGGCGCGGATTGCGGTGCACAGATTGGTTTTTCTGGACAGGCAGGACGGGCATTGCCGGCATTCCGGCGTGTAGAGCGGGATGACGTGGTCACCCTTCTTGACCGAGGTGACACCCTTGCCGACGTCGACGACGATTCCCGCGCCCTCATGGCCGAGGATCGCCGGAAAGATGCCTTCGGGATCGGCGCCTGACAGCGTGAATTCGTCGGTGTGGCAGATGCCGGTCGCCTTGATCTCGACCAGCACCTCGCCCGCGCGCGGGCCGTCGAGGTCGACCTCCAGGATCTCCAGCGGCTTTCCGGCGGCGACAGCGACAGCGGCGCGGGTTTTCATCGGGGATCTCCTCTCAGGGCAAATCTGCAATCGGGGCGGAGCATTAGCGTATCTGCAGGTTCTGGACTATGGGACGAATTGACAGTTCGTTGCCGGGTTTGGCCGGCGCCGGACGACTTGCGCCCGGGGATATGCGCCAACTTGCCTTGACCGGCCGGGCGAAGCCCATAAAAGAAAGGCAGCCGAGGGAACGCAACCCGCATGTTCACAAAAATCCTGGTCGCCAATCGTGGCGAGATCGCCTGCCGCGTCATCAAGACGGCGCGCAAGATGGGCATTGCCACCGTGGCGGTCTATTCGGATGCCGATCGCGACGCCGTACATGTCGAAATGGCCGACGAGGCTGTCCATATCGGGCCTTCGCCGGCCGCTGAGAGCTATCTGGTGCCGGCGAGGATCATCGCTGCCTGCAAGGCGACAGGTGCTGAAGCCGTGCATCCAGGCTACGGGTTTTTGTCCGAACGCGCATCCTTCTGTGAGGCGCTGGAGAAAGACGGCATCGTCTTCATCGGCCCCAAACCCAGAGCGATCAGGGCGATGGGCGACAAGATCGAGTCGAAGAAATTCGCCAATGCAGCCAAGGTCAGCACGGTGCCCGGCTGGCTCGGCGTCATCGAGAATGCTGTCCATGCGGAAAAGATCGCCGGCGAGATCGGCTATCCCGTGATGATCAAGGCCTCGGCCGGCGGCGGCGGCAAGGGCATGCGCATCGCCTGGAGCAAGGCCGAGGTGCGCGACGGGTTCGACCGGGCGCGGTCGGAGGCCAAAAGCTCGTTCGGCGACGACCGCGTCTTCATCGAGAAGTTCGTGGTCGATCCGCGCCACATCGAGATCCAGGTGCTGGCCGACGCGCACGGCAACGCGCTTTATCTCGGCGAGCGCGAATGCTCGATCCAGCGCCGCAACCAGAAGATTGTCGAAGAGGCGCCTTCGCCCTTCCTCGACGCCAAGACCCGGAAAGCCATGGGCGAGCAGTCAGTGGCGCTGGCCAGGGCGGTCGACTATCAGAGCGCCGGCACGGTTGAATTCATCGTCGACAGCGAAAAGAACTTCTATTTCCTTGAAATGAATACGCGATTGCAGGTCGAGCACCCGGTGACAGAGCTTGTCACCGGCATCGACCTGGTCGAGCAGATGATCCGCATAGCGGCCGGCGAAAAGCTCGCCATCCAGCAAAGCGACGTCAGGCTGAACGGCTGGGCGGTGGAAAGCCGGCTCTACGCCGAGGACCCGTATCGCAATTTCCTGCCGTCGATCGGCCGGCTGACGAGATACCGGCCGCCGCAAGAGGGACAGTCCGGCGACATCGTCATCCGCAACGATACCGGGGTTACCGAGGGTTCGGAAATCTCGATGTTCTACGATCCGATGGTCGCCAAGCTGTGCACCTGGGCGCCGACGCGGCTCGCGGCAATAGACGCCATGTCCGAAGCGCTCGACAGTTTTGTCGTCGACGGCATCGAGCACAACATGCCGTTCCTGGCGGCGCTGATGCAGCATCCGCGCTGGCGGGAAGGGCGGATATCGACCGCCTTCATATCAGAGGAATATCCGGACGGCTTCGCGCCGATCGTGCCTGATAGCGAGGAAAAGGCCGTGCTCGCAGCCATCGCAACCGCGGTCGAACTGCTGCGCCGCGACCGGCTCGACCGGCTCGGCGGGCGGCTGGCGCCGCATTCGGGTGTGCTGAAACGCGATTGGGTGGTCAAGATCGGCAAGGATTACCTTTCGGCTTCGGTTATCGAAGGCATGATCTCCATTCCGATGGAACTCGGGCTGTCGATCGACGGCGGCACGGCGCTGACGGTGGCGTCCGACTGGCGGCCGGGCGATCTCGTCTGGCGCGGAACGGTCGGCGAGCGAAGAATTGCCGCGCAGGTCAGGCCGGTGCCGAACGGGCTTCGCATCGCCTGGAAAGGCATGTCGGTGAGCGCACGCGCCATGCTGCCGCGCATCGCCGAACTCGAAAGGCTGATGCCGGAAAAAGTGGCGCCCGACACCTCCAAGATGCTGCTCTGCCCGATGCCCGGCCTTGTCGTGTCGATCGCCGTTGCCGAAGGGCAGGAGGTCAAGGCCGGCGAGACGCTGGCAGTGGTCGAGGCGATGAAGATGGAAAATGTGCTGCGCGCCGAACGCGATCTCACCGTGTCGAAACTCAAGGCAAAACCGGGCGACAGTCTCGCCGTCGACGCGGTGATCATGGAATTTGCGTGAGGCTGAAACGCGCCTTGGCACTCTTCCAAGGTTGGCGGGACAGCGCCCCCCTCTGTCCTGCCGGACATCTCCCCCTCCAGGGGGGAGATCGGCAGCTTCGAGGACAGCACCCCTTCTGCATCCGACGAGATTGGCGAAAGCCGAGATGATAGCCAATCTCCCCACTAGAGGGGGAGATGTCCGGCAGGACAGAGGGGGGCGCGAAGGAATGCGACCTGACAATAGGTTGGCACGAGTTCGGGTGGGGCAGGAATTCGCATTTTCTGTCGCACAGCGCGTTTGTTCTTGCTTTGTGCCTCACTGCCGCTGGACTCGCATCGTCCGGTGCCGGACAATACATCTTCATCGACTGAGTCCTTTCAAACGGCGCTAAAAAACCATGGCGAATGATACACTTCCCCGCGATCCGTTGCGGCGCGAGGCCTTTGTGAAGGCGTCGCGGCCGGAAGCGCCGGCGCGGCCGTTCATTCATCTGCGTGTGCATTCGGCCTATTCGCTGCTCGAGGGCGCTTTGCAGCTCGGCACGGTCGTCGGTCATGCGGTGAGGGATGACGCCCCGGCCATCGCCGTCACCGACACCAATAATCTGTTCGGCGCGCTCGAATTTGCGCAAAAGGCGGTGAAGGAGGGTATCCAGCCGATCATCGGCTGCCAGACCGCTCTCGCTTTTTCCGGTGAAGCCAGCGACAGCCAGCGCGACCGCAGGCGACAAGGCCCGGAAATGCGGCCCGTGGTTTTGATCGCGGCGACCGAGGCCGGCTACAGCAATCTGGTCAGGCTGGTCAGCCGGGTCTATTTGGAGACGCCGCCCGGCGAGGCCGTGCATCTGACGACCGAGATGCTGCAAGGCTATTGCGACGGCCTGATCTGTCTCAGCGGCGGGCCGCGCGGCCCGATCGGCAACGCGCTGAAAGAGGACCGCCGCGACCTCGCCGAGACACGGCTTCTGGCGCTCAAGGCGTTGTTCGGCGACCGGCTCTATGTCGAGCTGGAACGGGTTTCTGGCTATGACCGGGTCATCGAGAAATCGTCAGTCGATCTCGCCTATACCAACGACTTGCCGCTGGTTGCCACCAATGAGGCGTTTTTCTCCTCGCGCGACGACTATGAGGCGCATGACGCGCTGATCGCCATCGCCGAAGGGTCGGTCGTCGCCGTCGACAATCGCCGGCGGCTGTCTTCAGACAATTTTCTGAGAAGCCAGGCCGACATGGCGAGGCTGTTCGCCGATCTGCCGGAAGCGATCGACAACACCGTCGAAATCGCGCTGCGCTGCTCCTACTATCCCAAGACCCGCAACCCGATCCTGCCGCGCTTTGCCGGCGGCGATGTCGCCGACGCCGACGCGGCGGTGAAGGCGGAGGCGCAGGAGCTTGTCAGACAGGCGCATGAAGGACTGGAGGCGCGGCTCGCCGCGCACGGCCTGGCCCCTGGCTATACGGTCGAGCAATACCGCCAACGGCTGGAATTCGAGCTCGGCATTATCGAGAAGATGAAATTCCCCGGCTATTTCCTGATCGTCGCCGATTTCATCAAATGGGCGAAGGCGCAAGGCATTCCGGTCGGGCCGGGGCGCGGCTCGGGCGCCGGCTCGCTGGTCGCCTATTCGACGACCATCACCGACATCGATCCGCTACGTTTCTCGCTGCTGTTCGAGCGCTTCCTCAATCCCGACCGCGTGTCGATGCCCGACTTCGACATCGATTTCTGCCAGGACCGGCGCGAGGAGGTTATCCGCTACGTCCAGCAGAAATACGGACGCGACCAGGTCGGCCAGATCATCACCTTCGGCACGCTGCAGGCCCGCGCGGTGCTGCGCGATGTCGGCCGCGTGCTGCAGATGCCCTATGGCCAGGTCGACAAGCTCAGCAAAATGGTGCCGTCTAACCCGGCCAATCCGGTCAAGCTCGCCGATGCCATCGCCAACGAGCCGCGTTTTGCCGAAGAGGCGGAGCGCGAGCCGATCGTGCAGACGCTGCTCGACATGGCGCAGAAGCTGGAAGGGCTCTACCGCCACGCCTCGACGCACGCCGCCGGCATCGTCATCGGCGACCGGCCGCTTTGGGAACTGGTGCCGATGTACCGCGATCCGCGCTCCGACATGCCGGTCACCCAGTTCAACATGAAGTATGTCGAGCAGGCCGGGCTGGTGAAGTTCGACTTCCTCGGCCTGAAGACGCTGACGGTGTTGGAAACCGCGGTCAAGCTGATCCGTCGCCGCGGTATCGAGATCGATCTCGCCCACATCCCGCTCGACGACCCCGATACCTACGCCATGCTGTCGCGCGGCGAGGTGGTCGGCGTGTTCCAGGTGGAAAGTGCCGGCATGCGCAAGGCGCTGATCGGCATGCGGCCCGACTGCATCGAGGACATCATCGCGCTGGTCGCGCTTTATCGGCCGGGCCCGATGGAGAACATCCCGACCTACAACGCCAGAAAGCATGGCGACGAAGAGATGGCGTCGATCCACCCGAAGATCGACCATCTGGTGAAGGAGACGCAAGGCGTTATCGTCTACCAGGAGCAGGTGATGCAGATCGCGCAGGAGCTTGCCGGCTATTCGCTGGGCGAAGCCGACCTGCTGCGCCGCGCCATGGGCAAGAAGATCCGCGCCGAGATGGACAAGCAGCGCGAGCGCTTCGTCTCGGGCGCGATCGAGCGCGGCGTTGGCAAGCCGCAAGCCGACTTCATCTTCGACCTGCTGGCAAAGTTCGCAGACTACGGTTTCAACAAGTCGCATGCCGCCGCCTATGCGGTCGTCTCCTACCAGACGGCTTATTTGAAAGCGCATTACCCGGTCGAATTCCTGGCCGCGTCGATGACGCTCGACATGGGCAACACCGACAAGCTCGCCGATTTCCGCCAGGATGCCCTGCGCCTCGGCATCGATGTCGTGGCGCCGTCGGTGATATCAAGCTTCCGCGCCTTCGAAGTCGGCGAGAACCGGATCTTCTACTCGCTGGCCGCGCTCAAGGGCGTCGGCGACGCGGCGGTCGAGCATATCGTCGCCATGCGCGGCGCAAAACCGTTCAAGAACCTCGCCGATTTCTGCGAAAGGGTCGACCCGAAGATCGTCGGCAAGCGGGTCTTCGAAAGCCTGATCATGGCCGGTGCGCTCGACTGCTTCGGCCACGACCGTGCCGCGATGATGGCGGGCGTCGAGCGGATGATGGGGCTGGCGTCGCTGGCGCAGCAGAATGCAATGTCGGGCCAGCACGACATTTTCGGCGCCTCGCTCGGCGCGCAGTCACAGGCGCTCAATCTGCCGGCGACCGACCCGTGGCTTGCCGCCGACCGCCTGCACCGTGAATTCCAGGTGGTCGGCTTCTATCTCTCGGCGCACCCGCTGGACGAATACAAGGCGGCGCTGCAGAAGATGCGGGTGCAGACCTGGGCCGAGTTCTCGGCCGCCGTCAAACGCGGCGCTGCCGCCGGGCGGCTTGCCGGCACCGTCACCACCAAGCAGGAGCGCAAGACGCGCACCGGCAACAAGATGGGCGTCGTGCAGTTCTCCGACACGTCAGGCCAGTATGAAGCAGTGCTGTTTTCCGAAGGCCTGGCGCAATATCGCGACCTGCTCGAGCCCGGCCGTTCGGTGGTGATCACAGTATCGGCCGAAGACAGGCCCGAAGGCGTCAATCTGCGCATCCAGACGGTGCAGTCGCTGGAGGACGAGGCAAGCCGCATCCAGAAGGCCTTGCGCATCTTTGTCAGGGACGACCGGCCGGCGTCGGCGATTCAATCGCAGCTTACCCAGCGCGGCGACAGTCAGGTGAGCATCATCGTCATCAAGGATGAGGCGCAGGGCGAGGTCGAGATCGAACTGCCCAGCCGTTACCGCGTCTCGCCACAGATCGCATCGGCCATGCGCGCTGTGCCGGGTGTGGTGGAAGTGGAGCTGGTGTGAGCTAACGACCGTATTCCGCCAGTTCGGTCGCATTGCCCGGTGACGATGCCGCTGGTATTGTGAGCTCGGCGGCCTAGGTCTTTTGGCGGCCGGGGGAGCGGGTCATGGATGAGCGGGATGCCGCTGCCGAACTCCAGAAAATGGTCAATGGCTTCCAGGTGTCTCAGGCGATATGCGTCGCCGCCACGTTGGGCATCGCAGACCATCTCAAGGACGGGAAACGCACCAGCGGCGAACTTGCCGCGTTGACCAACACCCATCCGCAGGCGCTTTACCGGCTGCTGCGCGCGCTTGCGTCGGTCGGCGTGTTCCATGAAGCGGAAGACCGGTCCTTCTCGCTGACCCCGGTTGGCAGTGCGTTGCGATCCGATGTTCAGCATTCGGTCGCGCCATGGGCGATACTGGCCGGGCGGCCCTATTTCCGTCAGGCATGGAGCGATCTGCTGCACAGTGTCAGCACAGGCGAAAACGCCTTTCGCCACGCTTATGGCAAGGGCGTTTGGGAATACCGGGCGGGGCATCCGGAAGAGTCCGTCATTTTCGACCGGGCGATGACGGCGATGTCGCGTGGCGTCGCCGCCGCGGTGCTCGCGGCCTATGACTTTCGGCGGTTCTCTGCCGTTATGGATGTCGGCGGCGGGCAGGGCGCGCTGCTTGCCGAAATCCTCCGCCGCAATCCCGGCCAGCGCGGCATTCTATTCGATCAGCCACAGGTCGTGGCGAAGGCCGGCCCGGTCTTTGACGCCGCGGGTGTGGCAGATCGCTGCGACATTGTCGCCGGCGATTTCTTCGTCTCGGTGCCCGAGGGCGCCGATGCGATTGTGCTTAAATGGATCCTGCATGACTGGGACGACGACACAAACATCCGGATCCTGAAAACCTGCCGCCGGGCGATTCGCCCAGAAGGCAAGCTGCTGGTGATCGAGAGCATTCTGGCGCCGTCCAATGAAGGCGCCGCCGCAAAATTCGGCGATCTGAACATGCTGGTCATGCCGGGCGGGCAGGAGCGCACGGCGGAAGAATTCAGGTTGCTGCTGGCGGCGTCGGATTTTCGGGTCGCGAGTATCGTTGAAGCCGGACCTCGCATCAGCATCATCGAGGCCGAACCGGTCTGATTGCGTTCCGGGGTCTGGAACGCTCCGGATGTTCTCAAGCCACAGCGGCTTCCCTCTGCTCTGCCCACTGGACGGCTGTCGCAGCGAAGGCTATCGCAATGGTCATGAAGCCGGCAGACAAGGACGGGTCGGAGTTTTCAGCCTTGGCGCGGCTGCGCGACATGTTGCGCAAGCTTTATCACGGGCGCACGCCCGCGGCCTTCAGGTTTCAGCTTGCGGCTATTATCATCGACGTTGCCATCATCGCCTTCTTCATCGCCACACCGGTGATCCAGGAATCGCCTTCGTTCCTCTGGCTCGATTATTCTGTCGCAGCGCTTGTCGCCGCCGACATGATTGCCCGGCTGCTGGCCTCAAACGACATGCTGCGCCTGATGAAACAGCCGACGTCGTGGGTCGACGCCTTCATCCTGCTGACGCTGCTGATGCCTTCGGCGCTGGCCAATCTGGGTTTCCTGCGCATATTGCGGCTGTGGTCGCTGTCGCGCAGCGGCGCGCTGTGGCGGTTTTTCGAGATGCGCGGCCTCAAAAAATGGCGCGAGGCAAGCCACGCAGTCATCAATCTCCTGACATTCCTGTTTGTCGTCACCGGTTTCGTCTACACCTTCTTCTTCCGCACCGGGGCCGGTCTCGAAGGCTATGTCGATGCGCTGTATTTCACCGTCGCCACGGTGACCACGACCGGCTTCGGCGACATCGTCCTGCCGGGGATAGCCGGCAAGCTCACTGCCATCGTCACCATGATCATCGGCATATCGCTGTTCGTCAGGCTGGCACAGGCGCTCTTCCGTCCCAACAAGGTCTTCTTCCCGTGCCCGCAATGCGGCCTTCAGCGGCATGAAGCCGACGCCGTCCACTGCAAGGCCTGCGGGCATCTCCTCAACATACCCGACGAAGGCGACTGAAATGCCAGGCGAGAGCGCGGTTTTGCGAATCCAAAACTGCATTCTAGTGGTTAAGAACGTAAGCGCGGCCACATCGCGAGCGCCTCCTTCTTCGTATCGGAAGAAATGTCTGACGCCATCTTGCCGCAAATGTTATCTCTAGCGATCCGTCCTCGATCGAAGAAGGATCGCATCAATGGACGATTGGAGAATCGGGAATATCTGGGTAACCAGAATTCTGGAGATGTGCGACCCTCTGGTGACGCCGTCGGAATGGTTCCCCGACTGCACCGAGGAAGCACTCGAACCGCATCTTCATTGGCTCACGCCCCGATTGATATCGCCGGCAACCGGCCGGCTTATTCTTCCCATCCAGAGTTTTCTGGTTCGTACCGGCCACCACATCATTCTGGTCGACAGTTGCGTCGGCAACGGCAAGACGTGCGCATACTTCCCGCATTGGCATCGCCGCAATGACGGCACCTTTTTGGCGCGCCTGGCGAATGCGGGTGTTGCTCCCGAGCAGATCGACTACGTGCTGTGCACCCATCTTCATATCGACCATTGCGGCTGGAACACACGATTGGTGGACGGGCGTTGGATACCGACATTCCCGAACGCCCGCTACATCATGGCGCGGCGCGAGTTCGAGGCCGCACAGGCCGCCTCCGGCGACGCCGACGAACGGACCTATGAGGACAATGTGCTGCCAATCGTCGAGGCTGGTCGGGCTGTGTTTGTCGATATGGATTATGAACTCGATGGCGAAGTGTGGCTGGAGCCGACGCCGGGCCACACCCCGGGGCACGTAGCCATCGGCCTGAGATCCCGAGGCGTAGCAGTGTTTTCCGGCGATCTCATGCATTGGCCGATGCAATGCATATACCCCGACTGGAGCTTTCGGTACGACACGGACCCTGACCAGGCACGCCGGACGCGGTGGGCATTCCTGGAGGCTTGCTCGGACAATGGACGTATCGTCATCACATCGCATTTTCCCTTGCCGTCGGTGGGAACTATCTCGCGACGCCAGTCATCATTCTGGCTAGAGCGGGATGAGATTTATGGGAGTCGTGGGATTCCCAAATCAGCGATGATCTGATTCAACCTTGCTGCTGGGCAGGAGGCCAGCATTGATGGTTGGATATTCAATGGACCTGCGCGAACGGGTTGTTGCGGCGGTCAAGGTTGAAGGGCTTTCGCGGCGCGCGGCGGCTGCTCGATTTGGCGTCAGCTACAGCGCGGCGATCGAGTGGCTGAAGCGGGTGGAACAGACGGGGAGCGTGGCGCCCCGCCAAGTGGGCGGCTACAAGCCGAAGAAGATATCGGGAGCGTGGCGCGACTGGCTTGTCGAGCGCTGCCGGGAGAAGGACTTCACCTTGCGCGGGCTTGTGGCCGAACTTGGCGAGCGTGGCCTGAAGGTTGACTACCGCTCGGTGTGGGAGTTCGTGCACGCCGAGAAGCTGTCTCACAAAAAAAGACGCTGATCGCCGCCGAGCAAGATCGTCCCGATGTTGCGCGCCGACGGAGGCAATGGGTTCTGTATCAGGACCGGATCGACCCCGCCCGCCTGGTGTTCATCGACGAGACCTGGACCAAGACCAACATGGCCCCGCTCAGGGGTTGGGCACCGGTCGGACAGCGGATCAAGGCCAAAGTTCCCAATGGCCACTGGAAGACAATGACCTTTCTGGCTGCGCTGCGTCATGATCGCGTCGAAGCGCCCTGGCTCATCGACGGGCCGATCAACGGCGAGAGGTTCCTCCTCTATGTCGAGAAGGTTCTCGTGCCCACTCTCCAGCCGGGCGACATCGTTGTGATGGACAATCTCGGCAGCCACAAAGGCAAGGCCGTGCGTCGCGCCATCCGAAAGGCCGGCGCGAGGCTCTTCTTCCTGCCGAAATACTCGCCTGACCTCAATCCGATCGAACAGCTCTTCGCCAAGCTCAAGCACTGGCTGCGAAAGGCCGCAAAGCGCACCGTTGAAACGGTCTGCAACGCCATCGGCCAGATTCTCAACCGCGTCACACCGCTCGAGTGCTCAAATTACTTCGCAAACTCAGGCTATGACCGCAGGTAATCTCATCCCGCTCTAGAGGATCATCAGCCGCCGTAATCGCCCAGGACGCCGACCACGCGAACCCCAATGGCGGGGCGATCGCGCTCGGCATGTCCGGCGTCAACGGCTCCGGCACCGTCGAGATCATGCGGCAACCGGCAAATCGAGACCTGCGTGTGGCGCTGGCAGGAGCGCTTCGCCACTGAAGGCTTCGAGGGCTGTTGCGCAACAAGACCCGGCCCTCGCGCATTCCGCCTCTCGGACCCGAGGTGGCCGAGCGCGTGGTGGCGCTGACGCTTGCCGATCCGCCGGGCGAGACGACGCACTGGACCGTCGCCATGATGGCGCAAGCGGCTGGCATCATCAGCGCAAGCGCTGGCGTCGCATCTGGAAGGCGCACGGGCTGCAGCCCAACCTCCGGCGCCAGTTCAAGCCCTCCAACGATCCCCAGTTCGTCAACAAGCAGCGCATCCCCGACAGATGATTGCCGCCGTCAAACGCGGGCACCAAGCGTTAGATTCCATCCACTAGCGCTTTGCTTCAACGCATTTTGTCGGACGCCAAACGAAGACGTTTGGCTGCAATGCTAAGACGCTGCCACTTCCGCTGGTTTGGTCGCTTTTTTCTGCAGATTGAGCAGGTTGCCCAGCAGGATCAGCAAGGCGCCGCCGGCGGTGAAGGCGTCGATCTGCTCCTGATACAGCAGCCAGCCGATCAGCGCCGACAGCGGCACCCGCAAAAAGTCCATCGGCGAGATGACGGTGGCGTCGGCATAGGCGAGTGCACGGGCCATGCAGAAATGCGACGACATGCCGGTGAAGGCGATCAGCAGGATCCACGGCCACAGTTCGAGCGGCGGGTTGCGCCATTCGTAGAGTGCCGGGATAAGGCCGAGCACCGACTGGATGACCAGCATCCAGAAGATGATGGACACGACGCTGTCCGTCCGCGTCAGCGATTTGACCAAAACCACGGATATACCGAAGCAGACCGCGGCACCCAGCACGACAACATGTCCCGGATCGACGGAGCCGATGCCTGGACGGACGATGATCAGCACCCCGATCAGCCCGAGCACGATCGCTGCAAGTCTTGGCCGGCTTAGTCTTTCACCAAGAAAGCCGACCGCCAGAATGGCCGTCCAAATCGGCGTCGTGAATTCGATGGAGATCAGCACGGCCAGCGGGATCAGCGTCAAGGCGTAGAGCCAAGCCGCCTGGCCGATAAAATGGACGACGTTGCGGGCGATGTGGGCGGTGGGGCGATTGCTGCGCATCGCCGCAAAACCGCCTGACATCATCACCAGCGGCAGGAGGATGAACAGGCCGATCACCGAGCGCAGTTCCAGCACCTGGAAGACGTTGAGCTCGGCGGTCGTGGCGCGGCCGGCGACCGACATCGTCAGAAACGATGCGATCGACAGCGCCATCCAGAACGCGGCCTTGGGGAGCGAAGGTGCCATGCGCGCTATGTCGCAAGCCTGGACTTTCACCGCAACCGCTAGTCGACGCATTCGGCTGGGCCAGAAGCGACTTGTAGCAAAACGGTCATGTTGAAGGCGGAACCTGCCGTCACGGCGAGCGTTGGTCCAACAGCCAGTTCAAGGGGAGAGATCCAATGAAATCATGCGCACGATTTGCACTTGCCGGCTGCCTGATGGCTGCGGCCGGCGCGGCTCATGCCGACGAGGCCGAATTTCTCCGCTCGTTCGAGGGGAATTTTGCCGGCAAGGGCACTGTCAAGGTAACCACCGATGCGCCGACGATGAACGTCTCCTGCCGCTTCGATTCCGACGCGACATCGAGTTCCTTGTCGCTGGACGGCACCTGCCGCGGTCTCGTCGTGGTGACGCGCGCCATCAGTGCCGATCTGAAATCCAGCGGGACGAAGTACACCGGCACCTATGTCGGATCCCGCACCGGGCCGGCGCAGCTCAGCGGCAAGCGCTCGGGCAATGCGATCAATCTCGGCATCCGCTGGGCCAAGGAGGTCAACGGCGATCGCACCGCGCAGATGACCGTCGAGAAGAACGGCGAGGACGGCATGCGGCTGACCGTTATCGACGTCGACCCGAAAACCGGCGAGCGCGTGATGACCAGCCGCATCGATTTGCGGCGCATCTGATCTTCTCGTTCGACCATGTTTTTTCCGAACCGAAGTCAGCGAAGCCCATAGGGCGGCGCATCTCCGGTCCGCTAGCGCTGACCTATGGGGTACCGCTTACCCGTTCAGCAGGATGCCCTTCAAAGCGACCGGAGAAATAAAGCTCGTTCTGCCACAAGTCTGCCTCGACGCTGGCAGTGGCACTGCATGACTCGTGCGAATTTCCCGATCAAAGCGACAAAATAACCGGCAATGCCGATCAGGTAGCCTCTAGAACGCGCAGTTCAACATGCAGTCCGGCCGCGACCACCATATTGACGAGGGTATCGAGGGCGAACAGGTTGATCTTACCGCGCAGGAGGTCGGATACGCGGGGCTGCGTCACGCCGAGCTGGCGCGCGGCTTCGACCTGCGTCCAGCCCTTTGCCCTTATATGCTGTTCCAGCGCCATCATCAGTGTGGAGCGGAGCTTCATGTTCTCTGCTTCGGCGGGGGTGTCTTCGATGGCGTCCCACACACTTGCAAAAGTCTCGTTGCTCATTAGCCCAACTCCTTCATCAGATCGCCGTAGCGTTTCGCCGCCAGATCCAGATCCATTTTGCGGGTCTTCGGCGTTTTCTTCTGAAAGCAATGCAGCACGTAGACCGCATCGGCGAATTTGGCGACGTAGATCAGCCGGAACGCGCCGGCGTCGTCCCGAATCCTGATTTCCTGCACACCCTTCCCGATTGTCGCCATTGGCTTCCAGTCGGTTGGAGGTTGCTCGTTCTGTACCTTGTCGAGCTGGCTTCGCGCCGTGCCAAGTTCGGGAAAGCGCGCAGATCATTGAGGGCGCTACCCCGGAACTTGAGCATTTTCATGCGGCGACTATACAAAAATTTGTATAGTCGCCGCAAGTCTCTTTTTCTTCGGGCTGCATCAAGGGACGCTTGTCACCTTGCCGCACCCAAATCTGGGTGCAGATAGCGCAAAAGTCCGGACTTCTGCGAACGTTTCGCCATCCACTCGGCCATCATAGGGCTGCTATCGGCGGCATACCGCTCTTCGAGCACTTCGGATTGCACGATGCGATCTGCCCGGAAATAGCGATAAACCCCGCGAAGCTCGCACCATGCGGCGATCAACGTGACATCGACATAATAGACCGTAGCTATGGCCAAATCGTGCGTCGCGATCGGCGCTGTTGCTCGTCGATATAGGTTGATTACGATCTTACAACATGTCCGGATGGCATTACGCACGTCAAGCAGTTCGATCCCCACGGGCCGAACTGTATCCCCTTCCGCTTTCGGCCGCCTCCTGTAATTTCAGGTCACGAATGCGATGAACGAGGTTGGCTTCGATAGTGATGGCCTCGACTTCCTCCATCGTGAACATCAGCGGCGGCAGATCGAAGCCTTTGCGCAGCAAAATAGCCAAGCCCCGGTTCGCCCTCGATTGGGATGCGCCGCGCCTGCAAGGTCGCGATGTCGCGATAGATGGTGCGGGTCGTCACCCCCCAATTGCTGCGCCAGCGCAGCGGCGGTCGTCGGCTTCGTCTTTCCGCGCAACGCCTGGATAATATCGAAAGGTCGATCGGCGCGGCGCACGAGCGTCCCTCCCAACACCACTGACAAAACGGTGTCAGTAGCATCGGAGTACAAAGGTCCGGATGCAAGGGGGTGACGATGCAAGACGATCAAGGAAAATGGCTCGGCACGCTGCTGATTATCGGCTCTTCGATCGCCTATAGCCTCTCTGGATACTTCACCCGGCTGATCACGCTCGATCTCTGGACGGTCCTGTTCTGGCGCGGAATCTTCGGCGGCCTGTTCATCGGCGCTTATGTGGCCTGGCGTTATCGGCACGACTTGTGGGGGGCGATTCGGACCATGGGGATGCCCGGCCTCTGGGTCATGGTCCTGTCGACCCTCGCCACGATCTGTTTCATCAACGCGCTGCGCCTGGCTGCGGTGGCGGACGTTATGACAATCCACGCCGCAATTCCATTCATGACGGCCATACTCGCCCTTGTCTTCGTAGGCGAGCGTGAGGACTGGACGACATGGGCGGCCAGTTTCTTCGCGCTAGTTGGCGTGACGATCATCGTAAACCCGCAAGCCTCGGGCGGCTATCTGGCGGGTTACGCCTTCGCGACAACGATGGCGCTATCCTATGCGGCAATGATGGTCATCATCCGCAAGAATCGGCACGTTTCCATGCTCCCGGCCGCCGGCCTGTCGGCCTTTCTCTGCGCGTTTGTGGTGCTGCCATTCGCTCAGCCCATGCAGGTGACGGCCCCGACCATGCTAGACCTTGTGCTGTTCGGAACAGCTCAATTCGGCCTCGGCCTGCTTCTGATGACGGTCGGAACACGGCTGATCTCGGCAACACGCTCCGCCCTCATAGGCAGCATGGAAAATCCGCTTGCACCGTTTTGGGTCTGGCTGGCCTTCCGAGAGCTTCCCGCCTGGGCTACATGGGTTGGCGGCAGCCTGGTCATGGGAGCGGTGATCTTTGATGTTCTGACGAAATCGAAGCGGCGACAAAAAACCGTTGAGGCCCTAGCTCAAGGCTAGGGCCATTGTCGCGAAATTCCCGATTAAAGCGACACAGTGCCCCTTAACGTCAGACGTGCGGCACGGATTCGCCGAGTGGCCGCACCGCCAAGCGCAGGCCCATCGTGCGAAGGACGGCATTCAGGCTGCGCAGCTCTGGGTTCCCCTTCTCCGAAAGGGTACGGTAGAGTTGCGTGGGGTTCAGCTCGGCCGACTTGGCGACGGCGGGCACGCCGCCGAACGCCTTGATCATTTGCCGGAGCGTCACCAGCAGTTCGCCTTGGTCGCCATCCGCAAGGATTGCGTCGAGCGTGGCAGCGGCCGTCGCCGGATCGTCCCGGAAAAGATCGGCCATTGCGTCGTCATGACTGCGGTCTTTCATCGTCATTGCTCCTTCTATCAGTACGGTTTTGCCAGTCGCGCCAATAGTCACACGCCCGATCGATGTCGGCGAGCCGGCGCTGCCCCTCATTGCCCTGCCGGGCATTTCTCCCCGTATAGTTACGGGCAGAAAGAGCCTGGCCACCGCGGCACACATCCTCCAACGCTGACAATTGGCGAAAATCGTCGAGATCGTCCCTCTCCCCGTCACTATACGGGGAGAGGTCGCCGGCAGGCGGGTGAGGGGCAGCGCCAACCGGTCGATAGTGGCGGCGAGCAGGGTTCCTGGAATTGTTGAAGCCGGCGCTGCCCCGCATTGCCCTGCCGGGCATTTCTCCCCGTATAGTGACGGGGAGAAAGGGCTGGCCGCAACGTCCCCGCATTGGGTTCCAAACGCCAGACCGTTAGTCCTCGATCGGCTCTGGCGGGGGGGCGTTGCGGCCCTTGCCGAAGGTGTAGCCGGTCTCCACCGCCCTGCGGCCGAACTTGTCGCGCAGCGTGTCGATGGCGCCTTCGGCCATGGCACGCTTGCGAGACTGGATATCGACGAGGTCGGGCGGATCGGCCTTTTCGTCATTCGAGAGGTCGCTGACGCCGATGCCGAGCAGCCGGTATCTGGTGCCGTCCGCCTCCTTGCGCAGCAACTCGAGCCCGGTCGAGAAAATGCGGTCGGCCAGCCGTGTCGGGTCGCCGAGTTGCCGGTTGCGGGTGCGGGTCTTGAAATCCTGCGTTTTCAGCTTGAGCACGACGGTGCGCCCGGCAATGCCGGATTTCTTCAGCCGCCCTGAGATTTTTTCCGACAGCGCTCTCAGCACCGAAATCAATTCCTCGGGGGAGGCGATGTCGGTGTCGAATGTGTTCTCCGCCGAGACGCTTTTCGCATCCTGGTCGGGGTGGACGCGGCGGTCGTCCTGGCCGCGTGAAAGATGGTAGAGCCGGTCGCCCATCACGCCGTAGCGGCGCATCAGGTCGCCGCGTTCCATGCGCTGCAACTGGCCGACGGTGCGGATGCCGTCGCGCTCAAGCGTGGCTGCGAAGGCTTTTCCGACACCCCAGATCAGCGTCACCGGCTGCTCGGCCAGAAAGCCGGTCGCCTCGGCCTCGCCGATCACCGAAAAGCCGCGCGGCTTGCGAAAGTCCGACGCCACCTTGGCCAGGAACTTGCAGTAGGAGAGGCCTGATGAAACGGTGATGCCGATCTCTTTCTCCACCCCCAACGCAAAGCGCGCCAGCACCACCGCCGGCGGCAAGCCATGCAGGCGCTCGGTGCCGGCAAGGTCCAGAAACGCTTCGTCGATGGAGAGCGGCTCGACCAGCGGCGTCAGCGCCTGCATCATGGCGCGCACCTCGCGGCCGACGCGTCCGTATTTTTCCATGTTAGGCGGGATGACGACCGCTTCCGGACAGGCTTCGAGCGCCTTGAACATCGGCATTGCCGAGCGCACCCCGTGGATGCGGGCAATGTAGCAAGCGGTGGAGACGACGCCGCGCTTGCCGCCGCCGATGATCAACGGCCGGTCCTTCAGCGCCGGGTTGTCGCGCTTTTCGACCGCCGCATAAAACGCGTCGCAATCGATATGGGCAAGATGCAGCCGATAGAGCTCCGGGTGGCGGGCAAGCCGCGGACTGCCGCAGCGCTCGCAGCGCCGTGCTGCACTGCGCTGAAAGGCCAGGCAGTCGCGGCAAAAACCGTGATCGGGATTGTTGACAGGAGCCGCCATTGTTGCGAACATAAAGAGAACAAAAGCAATGGTACGTCAGGACGGACGCCACGACAAGGCAGTGGGCCGGGAGAGAGTTCGTGAATACGACCATAGCGCCGCTGGTGCCCGAGCTTTGGGCGGATTTTGAAGATCTTTTCGGCAAGCAGGGCGCCTGCTACGGCTGCTGGTGCACACATTTCCGGCTCTCGCCGGCAGCGCGCCGCGCCAGCAACCGGGAGCGCAACAAGGACCACATCAAGGCGCGGATCGAGGCCGGACCGCCACCGGGCCTGCTGGCGTTCGAGGATGGCAAGGCGGTCGGCTGGATGCAGATCGGCCCGCGCGCCGACGTGCCCGAATGGAACAACAAAGGCAGGGGCTCGGCGCCGGTCGATCCCGCCGACGCCACCGATCCGGGCATCTGGGCGATTTCCTGCTTCTTCATCCGCGTCAAGGCGCGCGGCAGAGGGATAACGCACCGGCTGGTCGAAGGCGGCATCGAATTTGCTCGCCAGAATGGCGCTCGGCTGGTCGAGGCATGTCCGATCGACCTGTCGAAGGATTCGCGTTCGATCGGGCTGTTCGTCGGCTCGTCGCGGGTCTTCGAGAAAGCCGGTTTCGAGAGGCTGGTCGAGCGCAAGGCGGGCCGGCCGCTGATGCGATTGGTGCTTTAGCCAACGCTGCTGTGCGCGCCGCTGTCGCTCTGCGGCGGCCGAACTTTCGTGGTCGGCCTGCATCGTCAGATGGTTGACGCCCGCCCGGGAATAAATCCGGCTGCGGCCCGTTCCTCCTCGGATTTTTCCATGGAGGCCATCGATGTTTCATTTTTCCCAGACCTCTCGCTCTTCCCAGAAGACCTCTCGCTCGATCCGGTTTTCCTGTCGGCCGGAAGATCATGGCGTCATCGCGCCGCCGGTGGCGGCCAAGACGGTCCTGCCGGATTGGTTCCGCAAATTGCCGCCGGTCGATCAGCAGCAAGCCTCGGCCACCAACAATGGCCTGACCGTCAAGCGCTGCATGCCGTTTCTCGACGCGATGACAACCGGCTGGATCCTGCCGCTCGCGGCGACAGTCCGCCTTGAGATCAAGGATGGCGGCAGCGCCGTCGATGCCGGCTGGGAGTTCGACAGGGTGATGGTCAGCAATCATGGCGCCCATCAGGTCGCCGGCAATCCGAAGGAACCGGCACCGCCATGCAAATTTCACAATTACTGGTCGATCCGTACCCCGCCGGGCTGGAGTTGTCTGTTCCTGCCGCCGCTCAATCGGCCGGCTCAGCCTTTTGAATGCGTCGCCGGCATCGTCGATACCGACACCTATGCAGCCCACATCCATTTTCCGTTCTTTGCGACCGTGCCGGATGGCCTCTACGTCATCGAAAAGGCAACGCCGCTCGTCCAGGTGATACCGTTTCGCCGCGAAGATTCGGCGCTCAAGGCCGAGATCGGGGCGGAGACTGGAGCCGAGGCGACCGAGCGCGAAACGGTCTACCGCAACACGATTGCCAGCGAAGGCTGGTATCGCAAATGGGCCCGCGCGGCCCGCTAAATTATTTACCGGAGAACAATGCGAAACGGGGCCGCTGGCCCCGTTTCCTTGTGGATTGCCAGGGGCGCGAAGCGAAGCGGCGCAGACCCTAATGCTGATCTGTAGTGATCCTTCGCGCCCCCCTCTGTCCTGCCGGACATCTCCCCCACGAGGGGGGAGATCGGCCTTCATCACTGATTTCGCCAACCACTAACCTTGCAAAAAAGGAGGAGCTGTCCGCGAAGCTGCCGATCTCCCCCCAAGTGGGGGAGATGTCCGGCAGGACAGAGGGGGGCGCCGTGGAGCGCCGGCCTGCCAATCGCCAGCGAATGCGAAACGGGGGCCAGTTGGCCCCCGTTTCTCGGTGGATTGCGAAAGCGGCGGGTCGAAGCGCGCAGTCGCTCTATCGTCCGGCCGATGTCAACGCCGCCAGTTGCGCGACCAGCCGCGATCCGAACCGTTCGAGCTCGAGTTGGAGGAACTGTTCGACGATGAGTTCGAATTCGAGTTGCTCGAGGAATTGGAGCTGGAGTTCGACGACGAGTTCGAATTCGAATTGCTCGACGAATTAGAGCTGGAATTCGACGAACCGTTGGACGACGAATTGGAACTCGAATTTGAAGAGCTGTTGCCAGCGACGATGAAGGAACCGTCGCTTTGGCTGGACATTGCGGCTGGCGGACGCTCGGTTTCCGGCGCCGCGGGAGACTCCTTTGCCTGCGCCGCGGTGCCCGCGAGCGCTGCCATTCCTGCGACCAGTGCCGACTTGAGTTTCCAGTGTCTTGCCATGGTAGTTACTCCTTGTTTCAGACCGGGCCGGCAGTTGCGGCCCGGCGGAGTAACGGGCGATCCCCGGCTTTATTCCAAAAAAGCCGGGCCGTCGCAGCTTCACTTCCGGTCCTTTTGACGGATCTCGGTCAGCGCCTGGACTTCCTCCTCGGCTGACATCGGAGCGCCTGCTTCGATCGCCGAAAGATAGGCGTCGAGGGCTTCGGTTGACGAGGCCGGGGCATAGCCTCCGGCGTCGCCGGGCGCCACGACCGCGAAGCTGACGCGCCATTCGTCGCCGGAACGGCAGGCGACCGACACCACCGTGGAGCGGTTCTGCGAGTCGACCTCGAATTCGCGGCACAAATCCTGCTTATCGTTACGGAACGTAGCGATGGCCCGGAACCGGTCGCTGATCCCGGCGAGCTTGATCTCCTTGCCGGACTCGACCGTTTCAAGGGCTTGGGCCAGGGCCGGCCGGATGACGCCGGCTACCCACAAGCCGCCCCGCGTGCGTTCGTCGGTGCCTGCTGCCCAATAGCCGGCGAGCCCGCCGACAACGGCCGCCGCGAGAGAGGCGGCAACTGGCAGCATCCATCGAGACCTCGAGGCGGGCCCTGCTACGCGCCTGCTGCCGAAGGGCAATATCGACGCCGTCGCCGCTTTCTCGCCGGCACGCCTGGCCTCGATCACCTGCTCGACGGCCGCGATAAGTTTTTTGGGAACCGGCTCGTCGAGCAGCGGCTTCAGCGCGGCCTGCGCCTGCGCCCTTGTCTCGATGAACACAGCGATCCTGGCAACCAGACGGTCGTCCGTTTCCATCGCCTGCTCGATCCTGGCGACCATGTCGGGATCAAGCTCGCCGTCGGCGAATCGCATCAGGATTTCGTCCGAAAAAGTCTCTTCGGTCATTTTGCAGCCCCTTTTGTGACCGGAGAACGGGCGGGCGCCGAAGATATTCCAGTCGCCTCCGCCAGATTCTTCCTGGCTCGCGCCAGCCTGCTCATCACCGTCCCGATCGGCACGGCAAGGACTTGCGCGGCTTGCCTGTAGGAAAGCTCTTCGACACAGACCAGAAGCAGCACCTCGCGCTGGTCGGCGGCGAGCTCGCCTATGGCTTGCGCCACGCTGTTCAGCGCCAGCCGCGCCTCCATCTCGCGCTCACCGGAAGCGCCGGCGATGTCATGGCGCTCGTCGATATCGTCCTGCGGGCCGGCGACCCTGCGCTTGCGGATATCGTCGATCCACAGATTTCTCAGAATCTTGAACATCCACGCGTCGAAGCGCGTCCCTGGCTCGAAACGCTGCTCGTTGGCGAGCGCCCGTTCGCAGGCGCGCTGGACGAGATCGTCCGCCATATCGCGGGACCGGCACAGCGCAATCGCGAATCGGCGCAGATTCGGCAGAAAAGCGACAAGCTGATCTTGGACGCGGTCGGCTTTTTCCGGCATGTTGCTCCAAGTTCTGGAATAAAGCGGCCCCGCGCCCGTTCCTCGCAAGGCTAGCTTATCGCCGGATAGCTCCGCTAGCCTCGCGATGTCGGAAAATCGGCGAAGGCCGGAAATGCGAGGGAGATGATGTTCCACAACTCCTGGTTGAGGCAAAAAGCCCTGCTGCTTTTCTGGGTCGCCGTTGCATTGATCGTCGATCCTCAGGCGCCGAGCGGCCAACTGGGGCTCGGCGAGTTCGGACCAAGATCGGCGTTCGCCGATGACGATGGTGGCGGTGACGATGGCGGCGACGACGGCGGTGGTGATGACGGGGGTCGGTCCGGCGCTTCGTCTGGTGGATCGCAAACGTCGTCCCGCCGATCGACCGGACCGAACCTGTTTCGCACGCTAACGGATCGGTTTCTTCCACGCCCGCCAAGGCGCAGCGGCCGGCGTACGCAACGGCCAGCCCTCCCTTTGCCGTCTCGGGCACCTGACCAGATCGTGGCGACCGGGCTGAGTTCGGCTGAGATCGGTCGGCTTCAGGCAACCGGCTTCACCGTACTGGACCGTGCCGACATTCAGCTTCTTGGATCGCAGCTGATTCGGCTGCGCATTCCACCCAACATGCCGCTGGAGGCTGCGCGCGATCTTGTCATCGATGCCGCTCCGCAGTCGACGGCAGATTTCGTGCATTACTACCGACCCGGACAAGAAACCGAATGTGCCGGGCCGCACTGCACCGCCGCGGGCCTGATCGGCTGGCCGGCCGGTACCGGGCTGCCGGCCGGCTGCGGTGGCAATGTCACGATCGGCCTTATCGACACGGCGATCAATCCTGCGCATGCCGCCTTCTCGAAAGGCCGGGTCGAAGTTCTTCGCCTGTCGGACGACGGCGTTGCCGAGTCCGGCCGCCAGCACGGCACCGCCGTCGCGGCCCTGCTCGTCGGCGGCGCTGACAGCCGTACCCCCGGCCTGCTGCCGCACGCCAGGCTCATTGCGGTCGATTCGTTTCATCGCGGCGATCGCCAGGATGACCGCTCGGACGCCTACGATCTGCTTCGCGCGCTCGACCTGCTTTCGGCGCGCGGCGTGCAGGTGACGAATATGAGCCTGTCTGGTCCTGCGAATGCGCTTCTCGAGCAGTTTGTCCGAAAACTTTCCGAACGCGGCATGGTGATCGTCGCCGCCGCTGGCAATGGCGGTCCCAGGGCCGAACCTGCCTATCCGGCGGCCTACGCTGAAGTGATCGCGGTGACGGCGGTCGATCGCATGAAGCGCCCCTACAGGCGTGCTGGCCGTGGCGAGCACATCGACCTGGCCGCTCCCGGCGTCCAGGTGTGGACGGCCGCGTCGGTCAGCGGCGCACGGCCGAAGACCGGCACCTCCTTCGCGGCGCCCTTCGTCACCGCAGCCGCTGCTTTGATGAAATCGGCAAACAGCAACGCCACCGCTGCCGACATTCAAGACGCGCTTGGCAAGTCGGCGGAAGATCTCGGCGCGCCGGGCAAGGACGCCGTCTTCGGCTGGGGCCTGCTCAACGCCCGCACCGCCTGCGTTGTCACGTCGAAGAAGGCGACCCCACAGTCGATGCCGGAGGATAGCGCAGGCGGCGAAGGGTCGTTATAGATCGGCTTCCAGCCGCAACGAGGGGATTGCAGCCCGCCGGTTTCCGCTTACGGTTGCGGCTGGAGTTCTTGCCACGGAAATAGCAACGGAGATTCTGCGTGAATCGTGTTCTGCCGGCCGTCTTTGTCCTCGCGCTCAGCGCGCCTGCCTTCGGCCAGACCGTCGACGGCGAGGGTGCCAAGCAGCTCTCCGAAAATCTTGCCCGCTATATCGGCAGCAAGGCGATCGACAGCGGTTTCCTCAAGGTTTCGGTGGAAGGCGACGCCTACAAGCTCGCCGTCGATTTCAAACCTGTCGTGGACCTGCTGGCGGCACAGCATTCCTTCAAGTTCGACTTCAGCCCCTACGCATTGCTCGTCAAGCCAAGCAGCAACGGGACATGGAGCGTCTCGGCGGATGTGTCGCAAAGCGGGTCCTTCGAGTTCAAGGGGCCAGAGGGCCCGCAGAGCATGCAGTTCTCGATTACAGACGGCAAGTTTTCCGGCGTCTACGATCCCGAACTGGCGGCTTTCACCAGCGCCACACAGTCGATAGCCGGGATGACGATGAATTCCCGGGACAGCGTGCAGCGCGCCAGGGTGAGCACCGGCGCCGGTACGGCCACCATGAAAGCAAGCAAAGCTGCGAATGGCGGCGTGGATTTCACCGCGACGCAGACGCTCGCCGATTTCACCGAAGCGCTCGACTTTGACGATCCCAAGAGCGGGCTGAAATTCCCGCTTACGATCAAATCGCCAACGCTGTCGGTGAACGCGACCGGCAAAGGCGTGCGGACCAGACCGCTTCTCGATCTGCTGGCATTTGCCGTCGCCAATGGAGACGAGGCCAGCCTGAAGGCCAACCAGGGGCAGCTCAAATCGCTCTTGCTCGCCGCGCTGCCGCTGTGGGAGCGGATCGACGGAACCTACGGGTTCAAGGATCTCACCGTCGAAAGCCCGGTCGGGCATTTCGGTGCGACCGAGCTGGACACGGGCTTCGGGGCCGACGGCATCGCCCAGAACGGAGCAATCTACTATTCGATCAGGGCCGCGGGACTGAAGATCCCCCAGAGTCTTGTGCCCGCCTGGAGCACGGCGCTGCTGCCCACCGATGTCAGCCTGAATTTCGGCGGCGCCAATATCGATCTCGACAGCATGGCGAAGAAAGCGATCGAAGCCTTTGATCTGAACAGGAATCCACCGCTGCCGGCCGACTTCGGCGATCAGATCAAGGCTGATTTCATGGCCAAGACGCCGAAATTTGTCATCGGCCACAGCACGGTGAAAAACGGCGACATGGAAATCGCGATGCAAGGCGAGATGACGTTCGCCGGCATGAAGCCCGAGGCCAATGTGACCATCGATATAGCAGGCTATGACAGGATCGTGGAGAGCCTGCAGGCGGCGGCGAAGTCGGAGCCGGAAGCCGCGCAATATGTGCCGGTGGCGCTTGCGATCAAGGGATTCGGCAAGACGCTGCCGGACGGCCGCATCGAATGGGTCGTCAATGGCAAGCCGGACGGTTCGGTCACCGTCAATGGTGTCATGGTCAAACCGGCCGATCCGGATGGGAATGATGACGGTGGCGACAGCGAAGAAGAACAGACGCCGTAAGCGCTTTGGCGATCCGGTCGTCGCTTATATCGAACGCTCATGATCGTCGTCGCCAAGCGGCAGCGCCCGCAGCGCCATGCCGACGGAAGCCGGCGGCGTTCCGGTTTCCGCTGCGAACCGCATGAGCGTCGGCTCGTGGGCGAGGATGAACTGCAGCACGCCGGCCAGAAATCCCGGCTCGCCGGCGGCCTGGCGGATCGAATGTGCCTCGATGCCGGTGATCGCCAGGAAGCGCGGCAGAAGTTCCGGATCGGCGGCGACGAAGCCCAATGCCTTCACGGCAATGGTTTCTGCTTCCTCGCGCATTGACGCTGCGTTTGCCATCGCTACCTTCTTGTGCGTGGAATGAGTCTGTTTTTGGCAGTAATCGCAAGCGTCGCCTGCGGCAAGCCATCTGTCTCTGCAATGCGGAGTTCGCGGTGAAATGCGAAGCTTTTCCGGCAGCCGGTTTCCGTTTCGTCAATTATCTCGCGGTAGAGTGGAGCAGGGTTTGGTGCGTACCGGCGAGGGCGCATGGCGGCATCCTTCGAGCGGAAGGCAGGCCGGGACGGGAATTTGATGCCTAAGAAGGTCATGATCGTCGAGGACAATGAGCTCAACATGAAGCTCTTTCGCGACCTCATCGAAGCGAGCGGTTACGAGACGGTACGCACGCGAAACGGTCTGGAAGCGCTGGATCTGGCGCGACTGCACAAGCCGGACCTCATTTTGATGGACATCCAGCTGCCCGAAGTGTCGGGGTTGGAAGTGACCAAATGGCTGAAGGAGGACGACGACCTCCATGTCATCCCGGTCATTGCCGTCACCGCATTCGCGATGAAGGGCGATGAGGAGCGTATCCGCCAGGGTGGTTGCGAAGCCTATATTTCCAAGCCGATCTCGGTGCCGCGTTTCATCGAAACCATCAAATCCTACCTGGGCGACGCCTGATGCGTCCTTCCAGTCGAGCCGGAGCTTTATGAGATGACCGCACGGATCCTCGTCGTCGACGACATCCCTGCCAATGTCAGGCTGCTCGAGGTCCGGCTGCTTGCCGAATATTTCGAGGTGCTGACCGCCACCAACGGGCTGGATGCGATCGAGACCTGCGAAAACGGCAAGGTCGATGTCGTTCTGCTCGACGTGATGATGCCTGACATGGACGGGTTCGAGGTCTGCCGCCGGCTGAAGAGCGATCCGGCGACGTCGCACATCCCGGTCGTCATGATCACCGCGCTCGACCAGGTTTCGGACCGGGTGCGCGGCCTCGAGGCCGGTGCGGACGATTTTCTGACCAAGCCGGTGAAAGATCTGCAATTGATGACCCGCGTCAAAAGCCTGGTCAGGCTGAAGACCTTGACTGATGAGCTGCGCCTGCGCGCCTCGACCACGCGCAATATCGGCATCGAGGAGCTGTTGAGCCGCAACTTCGCATCCGCGGACACCATGCCGAAGGTTCTGCTGATCGACGAGCGTAAATCCTCCTTTGAGCGCGTCCAGAAAATGCTGCGCGGCAGCGCCGACCTCGACATCGCCACCGATCCGCATGCCGGATTCTTCCAGGCCGCCGAGACGCCCTATGAATGCGTGATGATCTCGACGGGTTTTGCCGATTTCGATCCGCTCAGGCTCTGCTCGCAACTGCGTTCGCTCGACCGCACCCGTTTCGTGCCGATCATCCTTCTGGCGGAGCAGGGTGAGGAGGGGCGCATCGTCCGCGGCCTCGAGCTCGGCATCAACGATTATCTGATGCGGCCGATCGACCAGCAGGAACTGACCGCGCGGCTGCGCACGCAGGTGCGCCGCAAGCGCTACAACGACCAGTTGCGCGCCAGCGTCACCCAGACCATCGAGATGGCGGTGACCGACGCGCTGACGGGATTGCACAATCGCCGTTACCTCGACAGCCATCTGCAGACACTGTTCGACCGTGCCGTGGCGCGGCGGCGGCCGCTGTCGGTGATGATCACCGATCTCGACCGCTTCAAGGCCGTCAACGACGCGCATGGCCATGACGGCGGCGACGAGGTGCTGCGCGAATTCGCGCGACGGCTGCGCAAGAATGTGCGCGGCATCGATCTCGCCTGCCGCTTCGGTGGCGAGGAGTTCGTCGTGGTGATGCCGGACACGGACGGCGCGGTCGCTGAAAAGGTCGCGGAGCGTATTCGCGCCGAGATCGCCCAGATGCCGTTTGCCGTCGGTCAGGACGGCAAGACGATCGAGGTTACCGTCAGCGTCGGCGTGTCGGCGGTGCTGAAGGGTGTCGACTCGGTTTCCGGGCTGATGAAGCGGGCCGACCTCGCGCTCTACGAAGCCAAGAGCGCCGGCCGCAATCGGGTCGTCGCCAAGGCGGCGTAAGGGCTGATTATCCTGTCAATGCGACAGGGTTACGAATTTACCTTAACGCAGGCGATTCGCCGGGCGTGGTTAAGAAATTGTTGATTTTCACAGGCTGTTGCGCAAATGTGCAGGCCAATGACGGGACCGGCGCGAGCGTAGATCGCCGTATCGATCCGAAGAATACCCCATGATTCAGGTCCGCCGCATCTCCTGGGTCCGTGGGGTCGGCCGGCCGGCGCTGGCACACAGTGGCCTCCTCGTACCGCTGCCAAACGCCGGCCGGCCCCCATTCTAAAAATGACATCAAGACTCTGCGCCAAGCATTGGAAATTATGCACTTTTCCAGCGTTAAAAACAAAAACGCCGCCCAGGGGGCGGCGTTTTTGTCTAGAGCAGGAAGCAGATTACTTGATCTTGGTTTCCTTGAACTCGACGTGCTTCTTGGCGACCGGATCGTATTTGCGGAACGACAGCTTGTCGGTTTTGGTGCGGCTGTTCTTGCTGGTCACGTAGAAGAAACCGGTGTCGGCGGTCGACAGGAGCTTGATCTTGATGTTTGCGGCTTTGGCCATTGTTTCAGTCCGTTATGTTCGTGGGTCTTGGCCGCTGGAGCACGGGAAAACACCCGGACGCGGGAAACTTGGCGCGACACATAAACAACGCGCCCGGAAAGTCAACCCTGCGAGAGCGCCTCTTCCTTAACTGTAGCCGCCTTCTTCCAATCTCCCGTGGTGTTCCACCAGCGGTTCGGATTGCAACTGTCGTCCAATCCCTTCGAGCGGCTGGCGAGGATCGGCTGGATGCGGATCACCGGCTCCTGGTAGCTGTGGACCTGGAAGATCGCCTCGACGATGCGGGCGGCCAACGCCTGGTCGTCGGGCAGCTCGAACGACACTTCCACCGTGCCATGCCGTCGGCGCAATTCGGTCTCGGCGCCGGCGGCAGCACCTTCGAGCGCCCGGTAGCGCTCGATGCCGTGCGCCGACTGGTAGGCATTGCTGTCGTATTTGCCCATCGTCAGCGGGGCGATCGCGACCACCGCTTCCATGATGCGGTCGACATCGGAAGCCGGCGCCTGGAAGGTCACAAGCAGCAGCAATTCCATCCGCAGCGATTTCGTTTCAAACCCGGAGTCGATCATGGCGGCATCCTCATATTCGTGGCGTGTTGCTGACAATCTACCCAGGTGCTGCTGACACGGTTATGTCAGCAGCCTTGCGCCACACGAGGCATCGATCGGGACTTTCTACAGGATTTTCCGGATAAGCCTGGCGCCGACCAGCGCGATATAGAAGGCAAAGAACATGCCGAGCGCCCAGCCGAAGCCGGAGGGGCCGAAAAGGTCCATGCCGATGCCGATCGCCTGCGGACCGAGCACCATGCCGACACCGTAGCAGAGCACGAAGGCAGCGTTGGCCGAGGCCAGGTCGTGGCCGGAAAGCTGCGAGCCGAGATGGGCCAGGCCAATCGTGTACATGGCCGCGACGACGCCGCCCCAGACGAACAGAAGCGCCGCCATCAGATGCCAGTTCTGCGCGAAGTGCGGCATGAAGATGGTGCCGGCAAGACCGATGGTTGCACAGGCCAGAAGCAGATAGCGGCGGTCGCTGACGCGGTCGCTGATCATGCCGAGCGGGATCTGCAACAGCACGTTGCCGAGGCCGATCATGGTGAGCAGCAGGGCGGCGTCGGCCTCGGAGTAGCCGATGCGATTGCCGTAAACGGGAAACAGCGCAAAGCCGCCGGTCTCGACCGCGCCGAACACCAGCACCGCAGCGGTCGCCGTCGGCACCAACCAGATGTAGCGCAGGAAGTTGCTGGTTTCGCCGTTGGTGACGATCATCGGGCTCTCGTTGCGGGCCGCCAGAACTGGAATGGCTGCCAGCGTCACCAGCGCCATGATGACGCCGAAGGGCAGGAAGCCGGCGCTGCCGAGCTGGGCGAACAGCCATGGCCCGGCTGCAAAGCCGAGCGACAGTACGGTGGCGTAGATGCCCAGCACGAGACCGCGCCGGTGCGGCGGCGCCGATGTGCTGATCCAGAATTCCGACAGGATGAACAGCACCGTCAGCGCGATGTGGAGCAGGACGCGCAGCGGAAACCACATCCAGAAGTCCGGTGCGAAATGGAAGCCGACAAAGGCCAGCACTCCCGTGGCGATCATAGCGAGCATCGTCCTGGCGACGCCGAACCGCATCGCGAGCGGGGTGGCGAGCGGTGCGCCAGCGATCGAGGCGAGGCCGGCGACAGCGGTGTTGAAGCCGATCATCGACGCCGAATGGCCGCGCGTTTCGAGAATGACGCTGAGCAGCGGCATGCCGAGGCCGATGGCGATGCCGACGACGCTGATCGACGAGATCGCCGCGATCATCGGCAGCCAATGGACGCGTTCCTTGATCTCTTGCTGGGTATCGACCGTCATGGGATGGGAATGCTCTAGCTCTACAGAATTTCGCGAACGAAGCGATTGCGGACAAGCCGGTAGAACGGCACGGAACCACCGGGGCGCAGCAGCGGATCGTCGACGAGCCGCTTTTCCAGCTCCTCCAGGATAGCCCTGGTGATATCGGGCACATCAGCTTCTTTAGCCTTGGCGAGCGGCAGCCAGACCAGTTCCTCCAGCTCGTTGGTGGGACCGCCGTCCGGCAGCTCCACGGCGACGTCTTCGCGCCAGGCGCTGAAGAAGCGCGTGTCGAAGCGTCGCACCCGGTTTGGCGGCGTGATGGCGCGCGCGATGAAGCGCAGCGCCTCCAGCGACGGTCTTACGCCGTGCTCGGCAAAACCCTGCCAATCGCGCCTGGTCGTGGCGAAGGCGCCCTTCTGGCCGATCAGCAGGCCGGCTTCTTCATAGGTTTCGCGAATCGCCGACAGGGCGATGGCGCGAGCGCGGGCCGGGCTGGTGCGGCCAACGCCGGCGGTCAGCCTCGCCTGTTCCTCAGGGTGCAGCGCTGTGGCAACGGGAATTCGGCTGTCGACCGGATCGGTACGGCCACCGGGAAAGACGAATTTCCCCGGCATGAAGGCGTGACGGGCGTGGCGCCTGCCCATCAGCACCAGGAACTCGGCGCCCCTGCGGTCGAGCAGGATCAATGTCGCGGCGTCGCGCGGGCGTATAGGCTTGGCGTTGAGCGCGATCGGCTCAACCTTGTCGACTTCCGCCTTGGTCATAACGTCCATGCGCACGACCTAGCGGAATCTGCTCCGATGCGAAAGTGGCGTCCAGCCATGCCGATTTGCGCCAGCCTCGGTTTCAAGCCTCGGGATGCGGTGCGATCAGATCTTCTTCCCCGCCGAAGCCGTGCATATAGGACGCCCATTGCAGGCCGATGACGGCGCCCTTGACCGGCTGCAGCAAGACGATCGCCATGAGGATGGTCAGCGGCACCCAGATGGCGACGTGCTGCCAGGTGGACAGAGTGGAGGCCGCTTCGAAACCCATGAAGGCGCCGAGCACGATGTGGCCGACGATGGCCACCACCAGGTAGGCCGGCAGGTCGTCGGCGCGGTGGTGATGAAGCTCCTCGCCGCAATGATCGCATTTATCGACGGTCTTGACGAAGGCACGAAAAAGCTTTCCCTCGCCGCAATGCGGGCAGCGGCCAAGCGCGCCACGCTTCATCGCTGTCCACAGCGGGCGGGCGATCCGGCCCGAGTGCTGTTGGCCGCCGAAAACCTGTTCGTTCTTTTTCAGATCGCTTGGCATTACCGTCTCCTGCCGCGCGAGCCTGGACGCGATTGCGACGCACGGGCGCGGCCCTTGGCCTTGTGAAACGACCGTTTGGAGCCGGGCAGCGGCTTTGGGTCGGTCAGCATCTCGAAACGCATCGCGCCGGCCATAGGCGCCACCTCGATCAGGCGAACCTCGACGCGGTCGGCAAGCTGATAGCCCTTGCCGGTGCGTTCTCCGAAAAGCGATCGGGCAGTTTCGTCGTATATATAGTAATCGCCGCCCAGACTTGAGACCGGAATGAAACCATCTGCGCCATACTGCGGCAATTGGACAAATAGTCCCGATTTGGTGACGCCCGAAATGCGTGCATCGAAGCGATCGTCGACACGCTCTGCCAGATAGGCGGCGATCAGCCGGTCGACCGTGTCGCGCTCGGCGGCCATGGCGCGGCGCTCGGTGGCTGAGATCAGAGCAGAAACTTCTTCCAGCCGCTCCGCTTCATCCTGCGTCAGTCCGCCTGCACCGAAGCCGAGCGCGGCAATCAGCCCGCGATGCACGATCAGGTCGGCGTATCTGCGGATCGGCGAGGTGAAGTGCGCATAGCGTTTCAGATTGAGGCCGAAATGGCCGATATTGCTGGGCGAATATTCAGCCTGCATCTGCGTGCGCAGCACCACCTCGTTGACCAGCCCTTCATGGTCGGCGCCGCGGACGCGATCCAGAATGCCGTTGAACTGGTTCGGCCGCATCTGGGCGCCGCGCGCCAGCGACAGGCCAAGCGTCTGCAGGAATTCTCGCAGCGATTCCTGCTTGGCGAGCGAAGGTGCGTCATGGATGCGGTAGACCAGCGCCTGTCGTTTCGCCTCCAGCGTCTCGGCCGCCGCGACATTGGCCTGGATCATGAATTCTTCGATCAGCTTGTGCGCGTCGAGCCGCTCCGGCACGACGACGCGGTCGACGGTGCCGTCCTCCTTGAGCAGGATTTTCCGCTCCGGCAGTTCGAGCTCGAGCGGCTGGCGCGTCTCACGACCGCGCTTCACCACGGCATAGGCGTCCCACAGCGGCTTCATCACCGTGTCGAGGATCGGGCCGGTCTTGTCGTCCGGCGCGCCGTCGATCGCGGCCTGCGCCTGGCGATAGGCGAGCTTCGCCGCCGATTTCATCATGATGCGGTGGAACGAATGCCTGAGCTTGCGGCCATCGGCCGAAAAGGTCATGCGGACCGCCAACGCCGGGCGGTCCTGGCCTTCGCGCAGCGAACAAAGATCGTTGGAGATGCGCTCGGGCAGCATCGGCACCACACGATCCGGAAAATAGACCGAGTTGCCACGCTTCAGCGCCTCGCGGTCGAGCGCAGTGCCATAGCGCACATAAGCGGCGACATCGGCAATCGCCACGGTAACGACCACGCCGCCGGGGTTTTTCTCGTCCGGATCTGCTGTCGCGAACACGGCGTCGTCATGGTCCTTGGCGTCGGCCGGATCGATGGTGACCAGCGGCAGCTCGCGCCAGTCTTCGCGGCCAGCTAATGCCGCAGGCTTGACCGCCTCCGCCTCGGCGATGACGTCTGCCGGGAAAATATGCGGTATGTCGTGCGCGTGGATGGCGATCATCGAGACCGCCTTTTCGCTGGTCAGCGAACCCAGCACCGCCAGCACCTTGGCCCTGGGCAGCCCGTAGCGGGAGGCCCGCGCCGGCTCGACCTCGACCAGATCGCCGTTCCTGGCGCCGTTCTGGAATTCCTTGTCGACGACCAGCTCCGGCTGGCGTCTTTCGACAGGCTCGATGCGGAAGGTACCGTCCTGCAGCACGCGAAAAACGCCGAGAACGGCCTCGCTGCGCTTCTCAAAGATCTTCATCACCCGCCCGGTATAGGCAGGGCCGGTCGGATCATCGGTTGGAAAGGTCTTGGCCAGCACGCGGTCGCCAATGCCCGGTGTCGGGCCGCCGGCGCCGCGCGACACGCGGATCGCTATGACAGGCGGCTCGCCGTTGCCCACAGCTTCGGTCGGGTGCGCCAAGAGCATGCCGTCGGCGTCGCGGCCAAAGATGTCGAGCACGGCGACATGGGCGAGGGCGCCGACGCGGGCGAGCCGCTTGCGCTCCTTGGTCAGCAGCCCCTCATCCTGCAGGTCGCGCAAAACGTCCTTCAGCCAGATACGGTCCTCGCCGCGCAGCGCAAACGCCTTGGCGATGTCGCGTTTGCCTGAGCGATCCGGATTTTCGGCGATGTAGCGCAGGATCTCGTCGCGGGACGGCCGGTAATCATCCTTGACCTTGGCCCTGGTGTCGGCGGTGCGCAGATCGCCATGACTTCTTCCGGATACCCTGCGCGCCACGATGCACTATCCCTTTTTGTTGGCCACTTTCTTCGCCGCCGTTTTCTGGGCCGCCGGCTTTTTGGCCGCAGGCTTTTTGGCAGCTGCGGCCGCTTTGCGGAAGGGCTTTCTGCCGCCATTGCCGCCCTTGGCTTCCTTGTCGGCAATCAGCGCCACCGCATCCTCGATCGTCACCGACTGCGGGTCCTTGCCCTTCGGCAGCGTCGCATTGACCTTGCCGAAATTGACATAGGGCCCGTATTTGCCGTCGCGCACGACGATCTTGCCGCCGCCCGCCGGATGCTCGCCAAGTTCCTTCAAGGCGGCGGCCGTGCCGCCATTGCGCCCGCCCGGGCCTTTCAACTGCTTCTCGGCGATCATCGATACGGCGCGGTTGAGACCGATCGAGAACACGTCCTCGATGTTGTCGAGATTGGCATAGGTGCCGTCGTGCAGCACGAACGGACCGTAACGCCCCAGCCCGGCCGAGATCATCTTGCCGGATTCCGGATGCTTGCCGACGTCGCGCGGCAGCGACAGCAGGGCGAGGGCCTTTTCGTGGTCGATCGAATCGGCGGTCCAGCCCTTGGGCAGGCTGGAGCGCTTGGCTTCCTTGCCGTCGCCGCGCTGGACATAGGGGCCGAAACGACCGCTGCGCAGCGTGATTTCCTCCGCCGTGTAGGGATCTTTGCCCAGCACCTTGGTGCCGTCCTCGCCATTGCCGTTTTCGGCATTGGGGTTGGCGGCGTCGCCGAGCTGGCGGGTGAAGGAGCATTCGGGATAGTTCGAGCAGCCGACAAAGGCGCCGAATTTGCCGAGCTTCAGCGACAGGTTGCCGGTGCCGCATTTCGGGCAGATGCGGGGGTTCGAACCGTCTTCTCGCGCCGGAAACACCAGCGGCGCCAGTTCCTCGTTGAGGGCGTCGAGCACGTCGGTGACGCGCAATTCCTTGATGTCGGCGACGGCGCCGGAAAAATCCTTCCAGAAATCGCGCAGCACATCCTTCCAGGCGAGCTTGCCGTCGGAAATCTCGTCGAGTTTTTCCTCGAGCGAGGCGGTGAAATCATATTCGACATAGCGCTCGAAGAAGCTTTCGAGGAAGGCCGACAACAACCGGCCTTTGGCCTGCGGCAACAGCTTGCGCTTGTCTAGGGTGACGTAGTCGCGGTCCTCCAGCGTCTTCAGGATCGCCGTGTAAGTCGACGGCCGGCCGATGCCGAGCTCTTCCAGCTTCTTGATCAGCGAGGCTTCGGAATAGCGCGGCGGCGGTTCGGTGGTGTGGTGGGTGGCGTTGATCGCCTCGCGCTCGAGTTGTTCACCGGCACGGATCTCAGGCAGACGGCGGTCTTCCTCGTCTTCCGCATCCTCCTCCTTCTGCTCGGTGTAGGCGGCAATGAAGCCATCGAAACGAACGACCGAACCGACGGCGCGAAGCTCCGCGCTGCGGGCGCCGTTGACCGCCTCGATCTCGACCGTGGTACGCTCGATCTCGGCTGGCTGCATTTGGCTGGCGATGGCGCGTTTCCACACAATCTCGTAAAGCCGCGCCTGGTCGGCATCGAGATATTGCCTGACCGAAGCCGGCGTGCGCATGAAGTCGGTCGGGCGGATCGCTTCGTGCGCTTCCTGGGCGTTCTTGGCCTTGGTGGTGTAGTTGCGCGGCTTTTCGGGCAGGTATTTTGGGCCGAACTCTTTGGCGATCGCTTCGCGCGCGGCTGATATCGCCTCGGGCGCCATCTGCACCCCGTCAGTTCGCATATAGGTGATCAGGCCGGTGGTCTCGCCGCCGATGTCCATGCCTTCATAGAGCCGCTGTGCCACCTGCATTGTGCGGGTGGCCGAAAAGCCAAGGCGCGAGGAGGCGGCCTGCTGCAGCGTCGAGGTGGTGAAGGGCGGACCTGGATTGCGCCTGGTCGGCTTGGCTTCGACCGACAGCGCCTTGAAGGTCGCGCCTTCCAGCATCGCCTTGATGTCGTCGGCCTGCGCCTTGTTGGAAATGTCGAGCTTTTGCAGTTTCTTGCGATCGAAGGCGGTCAGCCGCGCCTCGAAATTTTCCTTGCGTGGCGTGCCGAGAATGGCAGCGATCTGCCAGTATTCCTCGCGGATGAAGCGCTCTATCTCCAATTCGCGATCGCAGACGAGGCGCAGCGCCACCGACTGGACCCGGCCGGCGGAGCGGGCGCCGGGCAGCTTGCGCCACAGCACGGGCGACAGCGTGAAGCCGACGAGATAGTCGAGCGCGCGGCGGGCGAGATAGGCGTCGACCAGCGGCGCATCGATCTGGCGCGGATTGGCCATCGCTTCCAGCACTGACGATTTGGTGATGGCGTTGAAGACGACGCGGCTGACCGGCTTGTCCTTCAGCGCGCGCTTCTGCTTCAGCACTTCCAGAACGTGCCAGGAAATGGCTTCGCCCTCACGGTCCGGATCGGTGGCGAGGATCAGGCCGTCGGCGTCCTTGACCGCCTTGGCAATGTCGGCGAGACGTTTGCTCGAGGCGGTGTCGACAGCCCAGGACATGGCAAAATCCTCGTCCGGACGCACCGAGCCATCCTTGGCAGGCAGATCGCGGACGTGGCCGAACGAGGCCAGGACCTTGTAGTTCTTTCCGAGGTACTTGTTGATTGTCTTCGCTTTGGCCGGCGATTCGACGACGACGACGTCCATGAGGTCTCATATCAGCTGTGGTGCGGCAGAAGAATTCCGCTGCGCGCGACGAAATCTCGTATAATTGTCGCTCACATGGCCGCGCTTTTGCATCCGGTCAAGGGGAAGCGGCCAAAATGCAGTCCTGCATTGGGCGCGCAACCCAGGGTGCGTCACGTGATATCCGCAATCCTGGATACGCAGAGCGGCTGCCCTAATCGTTGGACAAACCGGCAATGAATCCGGGAGAACGGGACAAATACTTCCGCCGATATAAGAGAAACATCGATCACGCGCCAGCCCTGGTGTGGAGAGGCGGCCGGCATGATGCGACCTTGATGGGCGAGACAGGCGTGGCAGGCGGCCGTGTGCGACTTGCCACGCATTGGTGATTGGCGGATCGGCGCGGTCGCCGCTATATGGCAGCGCAAACCATCAGGAGTTTCGGGAATGGCATTGGACATCGGCTATGTCAGCGCGGTCGGGGCGGGGGCGATCTCGTTCCTGTCGCCTTGCGTGCTGCCGCTGGTGCCGCCCTATCTCTGCTATATGGCCGGCGTGTCGGTCGATGATTTCCGCGGCAATGCCGGCGTCACCGCCAAGGCCGACGCACGCAGCCCGCTGCTCTATGCCTCAATCGCCTTCGTTCTCGGCTTCTCGACAGTCTTCGTGGCGCTGGGCGCCGGCGCCTCGACCATCGGCCGGCTGCTGCGCGTCTGGCAGGAACCGCTGGCGATGGCCGCCGGCGTGCTTATCATCCTGATGGGGCTGAATTTTCTCGGCATAGTGCGCATCCCGCTGCTGTCGCGCGAGGCGCGCTTCCAGTCGCAGGGCAAGCCGGCCAGTATCGTTGCCGCATACGTCATGGGACTGGCGTTCGCCTTCGGCTGGACACCCTGCATCGGACCGGTGCTGGGACCGATCCTGACGCTGGCCGGCGGCCGCGAGACGGTGGGCGAGGGCGCGGCACTGCTTGCCGCCTATTCGCTCGGCCTCGGCATCCCGTTCCTGATCGCGGCGCTGTTTTCCGGCGCCTTCATGCGCTTTCTGGCAAAATTCCGCGTCCATCTCGGCCGTGTCGAAAAGACGATGGGCGCACTGCTGGTCGTCGCCGGCGTGTTCTTCCTGACCGGCGGCGTGCAGGCCGCTTCCTACTGGCTGCTGGAGAACTTTCCGGTGTTGGGCCAGTTGGGTTAGCGTGCTGGCTGTTCAGAAGCCGAAGCACAGTACAGGATCGAACTGTGAACCCGCTGATTAAGAGTCAGCTGCTCCAGTCTCACCGGAATTTAACCGCATTGGTGCAGCATGGCGCCAATGGTAGTGAGATTCCGGACTAGACATGCCTTGATTCCCAACCCTTTTCATATGGTCGCATTCCATGAGCCAGAGAACCTGCCTGTCCGTCATCCTCGCCGCCGGCGAGGGCACGCGCATGAAAAGCGCCGTGCCAAAAGTGCTGCACCCGATCGCCGGCCTGCCGATGGTCGCCCATGTCGTCAAGGCTGCGGAAGCCGCAGGCAGCGGCGATCTGGCGCTGGTGATCGGCCATGGCGCGGACGAGATGCGCAAGGCGACGCAAAAATTCGCGCCGAAGGCGGCAACCTTCGTCCAGGACAAGCGGCTCGGCACGGCGCATGCCGTACTGGCGGCTCGCGGTGCAATCTCAAAGGGTTACGACGACATCCTGGTGATGTTCGGCGATACGCCGCTGATCGACCCGGAGGTGCTGACCGCTGCGCGCCTGAAACTGGCTGAAGGCGCTGCCGTCGTTGTGGTCGGCTTCCGCACCTCAAATCCGTCCGGCTATGGCCGGCTGATCGAAAAGGGCGGCAAGCTCATCGCCATCCGCGAGGAAAAGGACTGCACCGACGAGGAGAAGAAAATCACCTTCTGCAATGGCGGTCTGATGGCGGTCGCCGGCAAGCACGCGCTGCAGCTGCTCGACCAGGTCGGCAACGACAACGCCAAGGCCGAGTATTACCTCACCGACATCGTCGAGATCGCCGGCGGGCAGGGTTTTGACGTCGTTGCGGCAGAGGCCGGATTCGAGAATGTGCTCGGCATCAACAACCGCGCCGAACTGGCTGCGGCGGAAGGCATCTGGCAGACGCACCGGCGGCGCGAAGCCATGCTCTCCGGCGTCACGTTGATCGCGCCCGAAAGCGTGTTCTTTTCGCACGATACCGAGATCGGCGCCGACACGATCGTCGAGCCCAATGTCTGGTTCGGGCCGGGCGTGACAATCGCCACCGGCGCCAGGATCCATGCTTTTAGCCACATTGAAGGCGCCACGATCGCTTCGAATTGCGATGTTGGTCCATTTGCGCGGCTGCGGCCGGGCGCCGATCTCAAGCAAAAAGCCAAGGTCGGCAATTTCTGCGAGGTCAAGCAGGCTGTTATCGAGGAGGGGGCCAAGGTCAATCACCTGACCTATATCGGCGATGCCCGCGTCGGCGCCGGCGCCAATATCGGCGCTGGAACCATCACCTGCAACTATGATGGCTATTCGAAGTTCTTCACCGACATCGGCGAGGGCGCCTTCGTCGGCTCGAATTCGTCTCTGGTGGCGCCTGTCACAATCGGCAGGGGCGGCTACGTCGCTTCGGGCAGTGTGATCACCGAAAACGTGCCCGACGACGCGCTGGCCTTCGGCCGTGCCCGCCAGAGGACGCTGCCTGGGAAGGGCAAGGAATTGCGCGAGCGTTTTGCGTCGGCGGCAGTGGCCCGGAAAAAAGCCTAGCCGGGTTGCGGTAACCGGATTGCAAGCGCGCTCGGTCATGGTGCATCTGTGCAGAACCGTTCCGGCTGATACGGAACGAAACGCAATGTGATTTTCGCGGCAGCCCGGCCAACCCTAAATGGCGCCGGGTTTTCATGCCGGAATCGGGGGCAACGTCTATGTGCGGTATCGTCGGAATTGTCAGTCACTCGCCGGTCGCGCCACTGATCGTCGATGCGCTGAAAAGGCTCGAATATCGCGGCTATGATTCGGCTGGCGTCGCCACCGTCGAGCACGGCCAGCTGGCGCGTCGCCGCGCCGAGGGCAAGCTGATCAATCTCGAACGCCGGCTGAAGGACGAACCGCTCGACGGAATGATCGGCATCGGCCACACGCGCTGGGCGACGCACGGCGTGCCCAACGAAACCAATGCGCATCCGCATTTTTCCGACGGCGTCGCCATCGTCCATAACGGCATCATCGAGAATTTCGCCGAATTGCGCGACGAACTAATGCGCGACGGCTACACATTTTCATCGCAGACCGACACCGAGGTCGTCGCACACCTGGTCGGGCGCGAACTGGCCAGGGGTCTGCAGCCGGTCGAGGCCGCGCACCAGGCGCTGAAGCGGCTGGAAGGCGCCTTTGCGCTGGCCATCATGTTCAGGGGGGACGAGGATCTCATCGTCGGCGCGCGCAACGGCCCGCCGCTGGCCGTCGGCCATGGCGACGGCGAGATGTTTTTGGGCTCCGACGCCATCGCGCTTGCCCCCTTCACCAATTCGATCACCTATCTGGAGGACGGCGACTGGGCGGTGGTGCGCCGCAACGACGTCGCCATCTTCGACATGGACGGCAACAAGGTCGAGCGCAAGCGCCAGCAGTCGCTCAGCACCAGCTTCATGGTCGACAAGGGCAACCGGCGCCATTTCATGGAGAAGGAAATCCATGAACAGCCCGAGGTGATCTCGCACACGCTGGCGCATTATGTGGATTTCGTTGGCGGCGTCTCGAAGCCGCTCGACCTGCCGTTCGATTTCGCCAAAATCGACCGGCTGGCGATTTCGGCCTGCGGCACTGCCTATCTGGCCGGCCTGATCAGCAAATACTGGTTCGAGCGCTATGCGCGGCTGCCGGTCGACATCGATGTCGCCTCGGAATTCCGCTACCGTGAAATGCCGCTGTCGAAGACAGACGCCGCCTTCTTCATCTCGCAATCGGGCGAGACCGCCGACACGCTGGCCTCGCTGCGCTATTGCCGCAAGGCGGGCATGAAGATCGGCGCGGTCGTCAATGTCCGCGAATCGACGATGGCACGCGAATCCGATGTCATCCTGCCGACGCTGGCCGGGCCGGAGATCGGCGTTGCCTCGACCAAGGCCTTCACCTGTCAATTGTCGGTGCTGGCCTCGCTTGCCGTGCGGGCCGGCGTGGCGCGCGGAACCATTTCGCCGGAACAGGAAACGACGCTGGTCCGCCAACTGTCGGAAGCGCCGCGCTATGCCAACCAGGTCCTGAAACTCGACGGCCAGATCGAAAAGGTCGCGCGCGACCTCTCGCACTACAAGAACGTGCTTTATCTTGGCCGCGACACCAATTTCCCGCTGGCCATGGAAGGTGCGCTGAAGCTCAAGGAAATCTCCTATATCCATGCCGAGGGCTATGCTGCCGGGGAGCTGAAGCACGGGCCGATCGCGCTGATCGACGAGAACATGCCCGTGATCGTCATTGCCCCGCATGACCGCATTTTTGAAAAAACCGTGTCGAACATGCAGGAAGTGGCGGCGCGCGGCGGCAAGATCATCCTGATCACCGACAGCAAGGGTGCCGCCCACGCTACGGTGAAGACGATGGAGACGATCGTGCTGCCGGACGTGCCGGAAATCATCTCGCCGATCATCTACGCGCTGCCGATCCAGATGCTGGCCTATTTCACCGCGGTGTTCATGGGCACCGACGTCGACCAGCCGCGCAACCTGGCGAAATCAGTGACTGTGGAATAGGCGTGGTTTAAAAAATTCGCAGTTCCAAAGCCGAATGCGGTTCATTAATGTCGCGCCGCAATCAGCGCTGCGGTGAACCATGTCCGATGCTTCCAAGACCTCAGGCATGACCCGGCTGCGGAATTACTTCCTGACAGGCTTTGTCGTCTGCGCGCCGCTGGCGATCACCGCCTACATCGCCTGGTCGTTCATCGGCTGGGTCGATTCCTGGGTGAAACCCTATATCCCGGCGCGCTACAACCCCGATAGCTATCTGCCGGCGCCGGTTCCGGGATTTGGCCTGATCGTCGCCTTGATCCTGATCACCCTGATCGGTTTCCTGACCGCCAATATCGTCGGTCGGGCCATCGTCTTGTTCGGTGAGCGGCTGCTCGGCCGCATGCCGCTGGTGCGCGGCATCTATGGGTCGCTGAAGCAGATTTTTGAGACCGTTCTGTCGAACAAGGGCGACATGTTCCGCCAGGTCGGGCTGGTCGAATACCCGCGCAAGGGCGTCTGGTCGCTGGTCTTTGTCGCCAGCGAGAAGGAGACAGAGATCAACCAGAAGCTCGATCCGGAAGGCGATCCGCTGATCGCGGTGTTCATGCCGTGCACGCCAAACCCGACCACGGGCTTTCTGATGTATGTGCCGAAATCCGACATCGTGCTGCTCGACATGACTATCGAGGAAGGCGCCAAGCTGATCGTTTCGGCCGGGCTGGTGGCGCCGGCGGTCAAGACGAAAATGGTGACGTTGAACGGCAAGCCGATCGGCGGCCAGGTCGGCAATCCGCCGGTGGATGCCGAGTCTCAGCCGGCGCGCAAGAGCCGCACCGCCTCGTCGCGTCCGAACAAATAAAGCAGCATGCGAAGGGCCTCGCCGCGTTCGGATTGCAATTCCGGATCGCGCGACAGGATCAGCCGTGCGTCGTCGCGAGCGGCTTCGAGCAGGTCGGCATGCGCCTCGATGCGCGCCACCTGGAAGCCAGGTGTGCCGGACTGGCGGGTGCCAAGCAACTCGCCCTCGCCACGCAGATTCAGATCCTCCTCGGCGATGCGAAAGCCGTCCTCGGTCTCGCGCATTACCGAGAGCCGGCGCGATGCCGTCTCGCCGAGCGGATTTTTATAGAGCAGCACGCAGGACGACGGTTTTTCGCCGCGCCCGACCCGGCCGCGCAACTGGTGCAACTGAGCGAGGCCGAAGCGCTCGGCATGCTCGATGACCATGATCGTCGCATCCGGCACATCGACGCCGACCTCGATGACCGTGGTGGCGATCAGGATGCGTGTCTCGCCGGCCTTGAAGGCGCGCATCGCCTCGTCTTTTTCGGCGCCCTTCATGCGCCCGTGCACCAGGCCGACCCGGTCGCCGAACAGCGGCTTCAAGGAGGCAAACCGGTCCTCCGCCGACATCAGCTTGATCTCTTCGGACTCCTCGACCAGCGGACAGATCCAGTAGATCTTTTGGCCGTCGGCGACGGCGTCGCGCATGCGGCCGACCAGTTCGTCGAGCCGCTCGAGCGGCAGGGTGACGGTGCGGATCGGCTGGCGACCGGCCGGTTTTTCGGTCAGCTTCGATACATCCATGTCGCCGAAAGCGGTCAGCACCAGTGTGCGCGGGATCGGCGTCGCCGTCATCACCAGCATGTCGGGCGCGTCGCCCTTGGCGGTGATGGCGAGCCGCTGGTGGACGCCAAAGCGGTGCTGCTCGTCGATGACGGCGAGGACCAGGTCGTGGAACGTCACCGTTTGCTGGAACAGCGCGTGGGTGCCGACGACGATGTCGATCTCGCCGCTGGCCAGACCGGCCAGCGTGTCAATGCGCTCGCGGCCCTTTTCGCGGCCGGTGAGGATGGCGATGCGCAGCCCGGCTTGTTCCGCCAACGGTGCAATCGTCGCAAGGTGCTGGCGCGCCAGGATTTCGGTTGGCGCCATCAATGCCGCCTGGCCGCCGGCCTCGACAGCGCGCGCCATGGCGAGCAGCGCGACAACCGTCTTGCCGGAGCCGACATCCCCCTGCAGCAGGCGCAGCATGCGTTCGGGGTCACCGAGATCAGCATTGATTTCGGCAAGCGCCATTTCCTGCGAATTGGTCAGCGAATAGGGAAGGGCGGCGCGCAGCTTTTCGACGAAGCGGCCGTCACCGACCAGCGGCCGGCCGGACAGGCGGCGGACTTTTGCCCGCACCAGCGCCAGCGACACCTGGCCTGCCAGAAACTCGTCATAGGCGAGACGCCGCCAGGCCGCGCCATCGACGGACACGTCGATCGGGTCGGCTGGGTTGTGGATGCGGACGAGCGCATCGCCGAAGGCGGGAAAGCTGAGGCGGCGCAGAAACTCACCCTCCTGCCATTCCGGCAGCACCGGCAAGCGAGCGAGTGCCTGGCCGATTGCCCGGCGCAGCACTTTTCCCGAGAGCCCGGCGGTGAGCGGATAGACCGGCTCGACCAGCGGCAGGTTTTCCGCTTCACTGGCCAACGCGATGTGGTCGGGATGAACCATGGTCGGGCGGCCGTTGAACCATTCCATGCGGCCGGAGACCACGACATGCTCGCCCTCGGGCATCGCCTTTTCGAGATAGGCAGCGTGCGCATGGAAGAAGGTCAGCGCGATCTCGCCGGTGTCGTCATGGGCGTAAACCCGATACGGCACTGATCTGTTGCCGCGCGGCGGCGGCTGGTGGCGATCGATGCGCACTTCGAGCGTGACGATCGCGCCTTCGGCCGAACCGGCGATGCCCGGCCGGTTGCGGCGGTCGATTACCGAATGCGGCAGCACGAACAGAAGGTCGCCGGCGCGCGCCGCGCGATCACCGAGATCGGCCGGCACGATTTTCTCGATCAGTGCGCCAACCTTCGGCCCGACGCCGGCAAGCGAGGTGATCGGGACAAACAGCGGATCGAGGAGGGAAGGTCTCATGGGTGAGAGACCACGCGATGTCGGCGCTCACCCCCCTCTGGTCTGCCGGCCATCTCCCCCTCAAGGGGGGAGATCGGCAGCTTTACCGACAGCGTTCCTTCTACAGCCTTGGAGATTTGCGAAAGCAGAAACAACATCCGATCTCCCCCCTTGAGGGGGAGATGGCCGGCAGGCCAGAGGGGGGTGCCTGCGCCGATGTTGTCAGGAGTGTATCTCACACCGGGATGTTAGACACCCACCGGACCGTTGCAAGGCTGACACCGCGCTCTATCCACGCTATATGCGCCGCTTCAGGCTAGGATGCTCGACAATGACCGGAACGAGACGATCAAGCGAGGGGCTCGACGCCCGCCGCCGCAAGCTTCTGTTTCGATCCTGGCATCGCGGCATGCGCGAAATGGACCTTATCCTCGGCAGTTTCGCAGACGCCGAGATCGGCGGCTTGACCGGCGACGAACTCGACCAATATGAGAGGCTCCTCGACATTGCCGACACCGAATTCCTGCCCGTGATCACCGGCGAGCGGCCGATTCCGGCTCACATCGACTGTGCCGTCCTGCAAAAAATCCTGGCGTCACGCCAAACGATGACATTCTGAACGACGTGTAATCCATGAGCCTCATTCCCTCGATCGGCCTGCCGAAAGGCCGCGCCGGCCAGTTCATCGTCGACGGCGTCGCCGACGGTTACGAAGCCTTCGCGCTGGTGCAGGCGGCGCACGAGATCGCGCCCGACAAGCCAGTGCTGTTCGTGGCACGCGACGGCCAGCGCCTGCCTTCGATCGTCGAGGCGCTTTCATTCGCCGCGCCTGGCCTGCCGGTGCTCGAACTGCCGGCCTGGGATTGTCTGCCCTATGACCGCGTTTCGCCCGGCTCGGATGCAGCCGCGCGGCGGCTGGACGCGCTCACCGCGATGATCGCGTTGGCAAAAAACCCACACCGCGCCGTCATCCTGACCACCGCCAACGCGCTGCTGCAGCGCATTCCGCCGGCAAGCCTTGTCGAGGCGCAGACATTTCACGCCAAACCCGGCAACCAGATCGACATGAACGCACTGGCGTCGCGGCTGGAGATATCAGGCTTCGAACGGGTGCCAACCGTGCGCGGCGTCGGCGAGTTCGCCGTGCGCGGCGGCATTTTGGACCTGTTCGCGCCGGGCTGGACGGAAGCGCTGCGGCTCGATTTCTTCGGCGACACGCTGGAATCGATCCGCGTCTTCGACGCCGCCACGCAGTGCACCACCGGCCAGCGCAAGTCGATGGCGCTGCAGGCGATGAGCGAAGTGGCGCTGACGCCGGAGACCATCAGCCGCTTCCGCCGCAGCTACATCGATGCCTTTGGCGCGCCGTCGCGTGACGATGGGCTGTATGCGGCGGTCAGCGAGGGAAGGCGTTTCGCCGGCATGGAGCACTGGCTGCCGTTCTTCTACGAACGGCTGGAGACGGTGTTCGACTATCTGCCGGACACGCCTGTCGTGTTCGACCATCTGGCGCATGAGGCGCTGGCTGAGCGCCATGCGCTGATCCTCGACCACTACGAGGCACGCAGGAAGCAGGCCGACGGCGCACTGAAGGACGCCGTTCCGTACAAACCGGTGCCGCCCGACCTGCTTTACCTGTCGCCGGAAAACCTCATCGCCGCGCTTGGGCCGCGCGAAGCGATCGACTTCACGCCGTTCGACGCGCCCGATGCCGGCGCCAGGAAAATCTTCCATGCCGGCTCACGGCATGGCCGCAGCTTCGTCGAAGAACGCGCCGACCCCAACGTCAACGTCTTTGACGTCGTCGTAAAACACATTGCCGACGAGCGCACCGCCCGCCGCCGCGTCGTCGTCGCCGGCTGGACCGAAGGTTCGCTCGACCGGCTGTGCCAGATCCTGGCCGAGCATCATCTCGGCAATCTCAAGCCAGTCGCCACGCTGGCCGAGGCGGAAAAGCTCGAACCGGGGCAGGCGGGACTTGCCGTGCTGCCGCTCGAATCCGGCTTCGAGACCGAGAAATTGGTCGTCGTCGCCGAGCAGGACATTCTGGGCGACCGGCTCATCCGTCGCTCGAAGCGCAAGAAGCGCGGCTCGGACTTCATCGCCGAGGCCTCGGCGTTGTCCGCCGGCGACATCGTCGTCCATAGCGACCACGGTATTGGCCGCTTCATCGGGCTGCGCACCATCGAGGCGGTCGGCGCGCCGCATGATTGCCTCGAAATCCATTATGCCGGCGACGACCGGCTGTTCCTGCCGGTGGAGAACATCGAGCTTTTGTCGCGCTATGGCTCGGATTCGACTGAGGCGACATTGGACAAGCTTGGCGGCGGCGCCTGGCAATCGCGCAAGGCGCGGCTGAAGAAACGCCTGCTCGACATGGCCGGACAGTTGATCCGCATTGCCGCCGAGCGGCAGATGCGCGCTGCCCCTTCGCTGGTCCCTGCCGACGGTCTCTACGACGAATTCGCCGCGCGGTTTCCCTATGAGGAAACCGACGACCAGCAGACGGCGATCGATTCGGTCATGGGCGATTTGGGCGCCGGCAAGCCTATGGACCGGCTGATCTGCGGCGATGTCGGCTTCGGCAAGACGGAAGTTGCGCTTCGCGCCGCTTTCGTCGCAGCGATGGAAGGCTTTCAGGTCGCGGTGGTGGTGCCGACGACGCTGCTGTCGCGCCAGCATTTCAAGACTTTTTCGCAGCGCTTCTCCGGCCTGCCGATCCGCGTCGCCCAGGCCTCGCGGCTGGTCGGCGCCAAGGAACTGGCAGAGGCCAAGAAAGGCATCGCCGCCGGCACCGTCGATATCGTCATCGGCACTCACGCGCTGCTCGGCTCATCGATCTCGTTCAAGAATCTCGGCCTGTTGATCATCGACGAGGAACAGCATTTTGGCGTCAAGCACAAGGAACGGCTGAAGGACCTGAAGAGCGACGTGCATGTGCTGACGCTGTCGGCGACGCCGATCCCGCGCACGCTGCAACTGGCGCTGACCGGGGTGCGCGAACTGTCGCTGATCGCCACGCCGCCTGTCGACCGCCTGGCGGTGCGCACCTTCATCTCGCCCTTCGACCCGCTGGTCATCCGCGAGACCCTGCTCCGGGAGCGCTACCGCGGCGGTCATTCCTTCTATGTCGTGCCGCGCATCAGCGACCTCTCGGAAATCCATGATTTCCTTCGTGAATCCGTGTCCGAGCTAAAGGTGGCTGTCGCTCACGGCCAGATGCCGCCCGGCGAGCTCGACGACATCATGAACGCCTTCTACGACGGCCAGTACGACGTGCTGTTGTCGACCACCATCGTCGAATCCGGCCTCGATATCCCGACCGCCAACACGCTGATCGTGCATCGCGCCGACATGTTCGGCCTGTCGCAGCTTTACCAGCTGCGCGGCCGCGTCGGCCGCTCGAAGGTGCGCGCCTATGCGCTGTTCACGCTGCCGGCCAACCGCAAGCTGACCGACACCGCCGAGCGCCGGCTGAAGGTGCTGCAGTCGCTCGACACGCTGGGCGCCGGTTTCCAGCTCGCCAGCCACGATCTCGATATCCGCGGCGCTGGCAATCTTCTCGGCGAGGAGCAGTCCGGCCACATCAAGGAGGTCGGCTTCGAGCTCTACCAGCAGATGCTGGAGGAGGCCGTCGCCGAGGTGAAGGATTCCGGCGAGGTGCAGGATGGCGGCTGGTCGCCGCAGATCGCCGTCGGCACCGCGGTGATGATCCCCGAAAGCTATGTTCCGGACCTGCAGCTGCGCCTGGCGCTCTACCGCCGCCTCGGCGATCTCGAAAACACCGAGGAGATCGACGCTTTCGGCGCCGAGCTGATCGACCGCTTCGGACCTTTGCCGGAGGAAGTGAAACACCTCTTGAAGATCGTCTTCATCAAGGCGCTGTGCCGCAAGGCCAATGTCGAAAAGCTCGATGCCGGGCCAAAGGGCGTCGTCATCCACTTCCGCAAGCGCGAGTTCTCCAACCCCGTCGGGCTGGTCACGTTGATCGGCGAGCAGGGTTCGCTGGCCAAGATCCGGCCGGACCACAGCGTCGTCTTCGTCCGCGACTGGCCGACACCTGAAAAGCGGCTGGCGGGTTCAGCGGTCGTCATGACGCAATTGGCTCGGCTGGCGGAGAAGGCGGCTTAGCGCGGTGGATGAGATGGGTAACTATCGTCCAGCGTCGCAGCCGCTCCCCCTTCTCCCCTTGTGGGAGAAGGTGGCCGAGCGAAGCTCGGTCGGATGAGGGGTGCTCCAGCTTGGCATCGCCGCGCTCCGTCCAGCACCCCTCAACCGTCTTGGCGCTGCGCGCCAATCCACCTTCTCCCACAAGGGGAGAAGGGAAGACAGGCGGCGAGCTTGCGCCATTCGCCACCACCGAAATTCCGGTCTAGAATAGGAAATCGGCTTCGTGTATGGAGCCGCGATCCCCGTATTGGGGCGAAATGGCGGGCGATAGCACCCGCTGGAAAGAATTTTGGGTGCAACGATGACGAAATGGTCGCCGAATTCGTGGAGAGCAAAGCCGATCCAGCAGGTTCCTGCCTATCCGGATCTTGCCGCGCTGAAGAACACGGAAGCCCAGCTCGCCACTTTTCCACCGCTGGTTTTTGCAGGTGAGGCACGCAAGCTGAAGAAGCAGCTTGCGACCGTCGCTGCCGGTGACGCATTCCTTCTGCAGGGCGGCGATTGCGCCGAGAGCTTCGCCGAGCATGGCGCCGACAACATCCGCGACTTCTTCCGCGTCTTCCTGCAGATGTCCGTGGTGCTGACCTTCGCCGGCGCGCAGCCGGTGGTGAAGGTCGGCCGTGTTGCCGGCCAGTTCGCCAAGCCGCGCTCGTCCGACGCCGAGACCAAGGGCGGCGTGACCTTGCCCAGCTATCGCGGCGACATCATCAACGGCATCGAGTTTGACGCCAAGTCGCGCATTCCCGATCCCGCACGCCAGGAGATGGCCTACCGCCAGTCGGCGGCGACGCTCAACCTGTTGCGCGCTTTCGCGCAGGGCGGCTACGCCAGCCTGGAGAACGTGCATCAATGGATGCTGGGTTTCGTTTCGGACAGTCCGCAGGGCGAGAAATACGAGTCGCTCGCCAACCGCATCACCGAGACGATGGACTTCATGAAGGCTGTCGGCATCACCTCGGAGACCAATTACGCGCTGCGCGAGACCGATTTTTACACCAGCCACGAGGCGCTGCTGCTCGGCTACGAGGAGGCGCTGACCCGCATCGATTCGATGTCAGGCGATTGGTACGCCACATCAGGCCATATGATCTGGATCGGCGATCGCACCCGCCAGCCCGACCATGCCCATGTCGAATACTGCCGTGGCATCAAGAACCCGCTGGGCCTGAAATGCGGCCCGTCGCTGACGCCGGACGACTTGCTGCAGCTCATCGACCTGCTCAATCCGGAAAACGAGCCCGGCCGGCTGACGCTGATCGCGCGCTTCGGCTCCGACAAGGTCGCCGAGCATCTGCCGAAGCTGGTGCGCGCGGTGCAGAAGGAAGGCCGCAGCGTGGTGTGGTCGTCGGATCCGATGCATGGCAATACCATCGAGGCCGCCGGCTACAAGACACGGCCGTTCGACCGCATCCTGAAGGAAGTGCAGAGCTTCTTCGAGGTGCATCGCGCCGAAGGCACGCATCCGGGCGGCATCCATATCGAGATGACCGGCAAGAACGTCACCGAATGCACCGGTGGCGCCCGCGCCATCACCGCCGAGGAATTGCAGGATCGCTATCACACCCATTGCGACCCGCGCCTCAACGCCGACCAGGCGATCGAACTGGCGTTCCTGGTGTCGGACCTGCTCAAGAAAAGCCACCCGGTCCAGCACAAGCAGGCCGTCAACGGCTGATTTCAGCCGTCATCGGAATTTCACGATAAAGAAGCACCGGTGCTTCTTTATCGTGCATTGCATTCCACGCATCTTGCGATAGACTGATTGCTAAATGCAATCAGTCGTCCAGGACATGAACGGAGGCGCCGATGGCCAGGATCATCTATGCCATGCTGATGTCCCTGGACGGCTATATCGCCGGGCCAGACGGAGACATTGCCCTGCCGGTACCCGAAGGGGAACTGCACCGGCATTTCAACGACATGATGAGGCAGACCTCGATCGCGCTCTGTGGACGCCGGATGTACGAAGCGATGCGCTTCTGGGACAGTCCGGACCGAGAGACCGGCGCCGAGATCGAGCTGGATTTTGCCCGCGCCTGGCGCGAGACCCAAAGACCGTGTTTTCGACGACGCTTCGGGAAGTCGGCCCTAATGCCCGGCTGGTGAACGGCGATGTCGAGAACGTTGTGAGATCCCTCAAGTCGGAAGCGGATGGCCAGATCACCGTTGCCGGCGCCGATCTTGCCGCGCATCTCGCACGCTCCGGTCTGATCGACGAGTACAGGCTCTACATCCACCCGGTTGTGCTTGGCGGCGGCAAGCCGTACTTCCAGACCGGCCTGTCGCTGGCGTTAAAGGCGCTTGGTAAGGAAAGCCTTACCCAAGGCGTAACGCTGCTGCGCTACGCACCCGCCGGTTGAGGCGTAGCTCAACGTTGTTTTGACGAGAGCGATAGTGTTCTGAAGGTTCTGCAAAAAGCTCTGGAGAGAGAACAGCCCTTACTCTGAGGCGAGGGGCGGCCATGGCACGCTGGTGACGTTGCGATCACCGATTCCCGTGGAAGGGTAAGTGCCATGACCAAGCGAGAGGTTAGACTGAGCAGAGGCGAGTTGAAAGCGTTGCTGTTGTCGGATGAGGACGGCTTCCGCAGAGTTTTGCAGACTGTGGTGCAGGAGGCTTTGGAAGCCGAGATGACGGAGGCGATCGGGGCCGAGAAAGGCGAGCGGACGACGGAGCGGGTTGGTTACCGGTCCGGCTATTACGAACGCAAGCTTGTGACGCGGGTTGGCGTGCTGGAACTTCGGGTTCCGCAAGATCGGGCCGGCCGGTTCTCGACGGAGTTGTTTGAGCGTTACCAGCGCTCGGAGAAGGCACTGGTATCGGCGCTGGTCGAGATGTACGTGCAAGGCGTGTCGACGCGCAAGGTGAAGGCGATCACCGAGGATCTGTGCGGCCATTCCTTCTCGGCCTCGACGGTAAGCCAGGCGACGGCGCGGCTGGATGAGGCGCTGAAGGCGTTCTTTGAGCAGCGGCTTGCCGAACCTTACCCGTACCTCATTCTGGACGCGCGCTACGAGCGGGCGCGCGAGGCCGGCGTGATCGCCAGCCAGGCCGTCTTGGTGGCGATCGGCGTCGACTGGGAAGGCCGGCGCCAGGTGCTCGGTGTCGAGCTGGCCAACCGTGAAAGCCATTCGAGCTGGCGCGCGTTCGTGGCAGGGCTCAAGCAGCGCGGGCTCGCCGGCGTCGAGTTTGTCGTCTCCGACGACCATCCGGGGCTCAGGGCAGCGATCCGCGAAGTCCTGCCCGAGGCAGTCTGGCAGCGCTGTTACGTGCACTTCCTCAGAAACGCGCTCGATTATGTGCCGCGCAAGGTCGATGACGACTGCCTGATGGAGCTCAGATGGTTCTATGACCGGCGCGACCTCGCCGAGGTCAAGCGCGACCTGGCGCAGTGGATCGCCAAATGGCAGGCCAAATACCCGAAGCTGGTGGATTGGGTGGAGAACAACATCGAGGAGACGCTGAGCTTCTATCGGCTGCCGCTGCCGCATCACAAGCACATGAAGTCGACGAACATGCTGGAGCGGCTGAACCAGGAGATCAAGCGGCGCACCCTGGTCGTTCGCATCTTCCCCAACCCGCAGAGCTGTTTGCGGCTGGTTCGGGCATTGGCGGTGGAGATCCACGAGAACTGGCTCGAGGCGACCCGCTACCTCAACATGGATCATCTGCGCGAGCACAAGAAGGAGAACCTGAGGGCACTGGCCGCCTGACGCGGCCGCCATGTCCGCCGCTCCGCTAAACACGGGGGCTGCGCGGCGGACACGCCAACGTCACCGCTGAATGCCACGCCATTTTTGCAGAACTTGACGCACACAACTACGAGAGCGGAAGTTCGTCAGCCAAGGGCGAATCGCACAGATGACTCGAAGGCGACGCCCACGCGTCAGATTCTGAATGGCAGCTCTGCGCCTGATGTCGGCCGTTGAGGTGATCTTTGCTGTTGCCCGATAGCAGACGTTGCCGGCGACCACCCTGGACATCGTTGTTGCGCCATATCCAGACGTTCGGACGCGCAGTCGAAAAGGTCGTGTTGCGGACCCGTTGCGGCCTCCCCCAATCCTTCATGCCAATGCCCATGTTGGATCATGAGCAGCTTCACTGTTTGCCTGTTTGCCTCTTGGGGCCGAGGGTCGCTTGGGCTGTTGCCTCTTTGTGGCGGCGGAACATTGAACGAAGTTTTCTCGAATTAAGGCAGGGCAGCCGTCCGTGAGCTTCAAAGGCTCAAATCCTCGCGCACGGCGGCTCCCGTGTGTGCGAATGTCTGCAGCACCCGGCAGAACTCGTCTGTTGCGGTGAAGATGGGGAGATGCCCCTTGCCTTCGAAGGCATAGAGCTGCGCATTGGGAAGTGCGGTCGCGATCTGCTCGGCCGCAGAGAACGGAACGAGACGATCGTCACGCCCATGGATTACGAGCGTCGACAGGCGAATTCCGTTCAAAAGCCCCGTAACATCCTTGGTCGGGTCGAACTCGAAGAAGCTGAGAATGGTCTCCCTAGGTAGAAGCATCCGGTCTCGGATGACCTGCTCTTTGAGTTCAAGCATCTCAGGCTCGTGATAGATGAGGTCGGTGTGGGAGCGGATCAGGCCCTCGAGATCTTCTCTGCGGAGGTCCTCCTCACGAATGCGCATATACGCTGCGTTGAAAGCCTCATTGTTGGGTGGCGTGCCGAGCGTAACTAACTTGCTGAACAGCCGTGGTTCTTGATAGGCGAGTTTCAATAGAGTGTTCCCGCCCGCGGAAATCCCGACTCCCACTACGGGCTTATCGCCCAAAGCGCCAAGCACCGCTCTCAAGTCTTTTACATGCTCATCGATCGGGTATGGACGCGTCAGCAAATCCGATGCGCCCGAACCTCGTGCATCGATCGTCACGATCCGGAAATCTTGGCATAGGCGCTCGAGCACCGGCTGGATCGTAGCGAGTCCATAGGCGAGGGGGCTGACAATAACGAGAGTGTCGGAGCCACCGCCGTGCTCGTAATAAGCAATCTTGGCTCCGCCCCGAACGGCGACACGCTGTAGATGCTGCTTGCGACTAATTGCGTTCGAATCCCCATCATCATCATCGATAAGATCTATAGCCCGCTGGTAATACCGATTGGCGGACTCCAACTGTCCCATAAGGCTTGTAACGTCTCCCAGCAGCACGAGTGCATCGTTTTCCTGCACGCGGCCTTCGGAGAAATGCGCCGTTGGCGCTATCGAACGGAGCTTGGCGATTTGCTCGAGGCACTTCTGGAGGTGGGCGGCGGCTTCACGAAGCGCGTACGCGTTCTTCGCGAGCTGCGCTGCTCTCAGCCAGTACGTCGCCGCTCGCGTAACCGTGCTGCCTTCCGCGAAGTGGTATGCGAGCCACTCGGGGCGTTGCGTGGCAATTTCCGGAAACTGCGCCTCGACGGTCTCGGCAATATGTGCGTGTAAGCGCTGGCGGCGGCTTTTCAGCAAAGAAATGTAGGCGGCCTCCTGGATCAGCGCGTGACGAAACATATAAGACCGGGTTGAAGGTGATCCGGCACGCTCTATCAGTTCGCTAGCGATAAGCCGATTGATCGCGGCTTCGAGTTCGCCTCCCTGCAGCCCCGAAACTGCAGCGAGCATCTCATGTGAGAACTCCCGGCCCAAGCATGAAGCCAGTTGAGCAACGTCTTTCGCCCCGCCGAGGCGATCAAGGCGAGCCATCAGGAAGTCGTGCAGTATTGACGGAACGTCCCGTGATGTCGCCCGGTCAAGGTATTGTTTTTGTCGCGGCGTTGCGGAAATTGCTTCGATCTCAGCCTTTGTCAGCTCCTCCACGAACAGTGGAACACCGTCTGTTCTGGCAAGGATCTGCTCGAGAGTTCGGGCAGGCAGTTCCACCCCTGCGGCCACCTGTTTGGCTAGGGCAGTGGCGTATCGACGCCCAAGCCTCTTGAGACTGAGCTGAGTGACATGTGCAATCGACGGCCACGCCGCCTCGAACTCAGATCGGAATGTCAAGATCGCCATAACGGGCAAGCGTTCGATCCGATTGACGACGATGTCGAGGAACTCAAGCGAAGTCGGGTCGGCCCAATGTATATCTTCGAAAGAAAACAGTACGGGCTGCCGGGCGGCCAAGCACTGAATCTCAATGGCCAAAGTCTCCAGTGTCTTTGCCTTCTGCTGCCGCGGCGTAAGTCCGAGCGGCGGATAGTTTTCATTGAAGGGAATGCCGAGGAGCGCCGCAACCAGGGGGGTTACGCTTGTCGCGTCGCCAAACTCCTCCTCAAGAAGAATCTCGAGCTTTGCCAGCTTGGCAGTCGGTGTATCGTTCCGGTTTATTCCGCAGTCTGACTCGACTCTAGAAATGATCGGATGCAGGGCGCTGCCGATATTTTGGGCCGAGCACTGGAAGCGCAAAGATGTAAATGCATGATCGCTGAGCCGTTGCCTCAGCTCGTCTATGATACGCGATTTCCCGATGCCGGGTTCACCGGACAATAGTACGACCTGCCCCTTGCCACCTTTGGCCAGCTTCCAGCGATCTAACAGAACTGCTGTTTCGCGACGGCGCCCGACGAGTTTGGTCAATCCTAGCGCTCGGCGCCGCTCGAACCGTTCTGCGATGGGACGTTCGTTCATCGCTTTCCAGACCCGAATCGGCTCCGCAAAGCCTCGCAGTCTAGCTGCGGGAAGCTCCTCCATCTCGAAAGACGCGCCGAGCAGGCGGCGCGTAGCGTCGGCGACGACGATAGTCCCAGGCTCTGCAGTTTGCTGCAAACGCGCGGCAAGGTTCGGCGTCTCGCCCACAACCGCCTCTTCTCGCGCCGCGCCTTCGCCGATCAGATCGCCTACTACCACCAAGCCGGTAGCGATACCGATCCGAACTGAAAGTGGTCCACCAGGGACGGTCAGTCGTGACGTCGCCTCGGCAATTGCTAGCCCCGCTCGGACCGACCTCTCGGCGTCGTCCTCATGCGCGCGTGGCCATCCGAAATACGCCAGTATGCCGTCGCCGAGATACTTGGCGACAAACCCACCGAACGTCACGATCAGGGCGGAGCAGGCGTCCTGATACAAGCGGATCGTGGTTCGCAAGTCCTCCGGGTCAAGCCGTTCGGCTAATTCGGTCGAACCCACCAGATCTACAAACATGACGGTGAGATGGCGGCGTTCAGCTGAAGCTTGGGACTGAAAGGCTCCTGCTAACTTGACGATCCCGGATCCCTGCGCAGAAGGCTCTGTTTCCGCAACAAGCTTACCAATGGCATCAAGTAGCCTTCGCCTGTGGCCGACCGAGCTGATGCCGAGCGCCTCAAGGTCAGCAGCGGTCAGCTTGGGCAGTAGTTCAAGATCGACGTCGTTCGCAACGAATGCGCCCTCAAGGTGCTGCATTCCCAATGCTCGCAGCCAATCCGCGATATCCACGGCTGCCTCTGCTCCAAGCTAGAAACAAGAAAAGCTATACCGAGCGGGTCGAGTTGCTGTCGCGTGAAACCGTATGCAGAGCGGCCTCAACTCCGAGCCCGTAGCGGTTCATCTTCTGGGTGCCCGACCAATAACGCATGTCGTACGCCCTGGCACAAACCCTGCCGCGCCGTTCAAAGCTTCAGCTTGCCAGGGAAATAGTGGTCGTAGGCAAATGCATAGTCGGGCGCGTTCATCAGCTCGTAGAATACCACCCGCTCGACCCATGCGCGTTGGCTGTCCATGCACCTCTGTATGAAATCGTCCCGCTCCAGCTCTGGAATGAGCGCGTCCCAGGCTCGGAGCTGTGCATCGAGTAGCTCCTTCGACGTGCGATGCAGCCTGACGCCGTGCTCATCTTTAAGCTTCTGCAGGCTCGTCGAGTAGGTGTTGAGCGCCATAGCAGTATTGATTGTGCTGACCGCGTCGACACCATACCGCAAGATCGCCTGAAGGTCCTCTTCGAGTCCATCAAAGAAGTCTTTATTGAATACGATCTCGTACAACTCGCTGGCTTGATGATAGGACGAGAGGAAGTAGTTTTTGGCTGTGTCTTGCGCGCCGAAGCTCATGTCGGACGAAGGATTGTTGAACTCGAAGGCATCGATCACGCCCCGCTCCATGGCTGAAGCGATCTCGCCACCCGGAAGCTGGACAACATTCATCCCCATTTTCTGCATCAGGTCGGCTGCTAGACCGACGGTTCGGTACTTCAGACCCTTGATGTCGGCGACTGTGGTGACTGGTTCCTTGAACCAGCCGAGGGGTTGCGCGGGCATTGGAAAAGCAAAGAAGCCGTAGGTGTTGAGGCCAAGTATGTCTTGAGTCAACTCCCGGTAAAGCTCCATCCCGCCGCCCTGGTGAATCCAGGCCAGCATGACGGTTGCGCTACCACCGAACACCGGCCCGGTGCCAAATAGCGATGCGCCCTTGTGCTTGCCGTACCAGTAGGCCGGCACGGTATGCGCGGCGTCGAGCACTCCATCATGGACAGCGTCGAGCACTTGGAAAGCCCCGACAATCGCACCTGCCGGGGTTAGTTCGATCGCAAGTCGTCCGCCAGACATAGCTCGGATGCAGTCGGCGTATGCCTTCGCGGCATCCATCCCAAAATCAGTCGATGGCCAAGACGTTTGCATCTTCACAACGATCGGGCTTTGCGCCCTGAGCACCGAGGGCGTGGCGAGCACGGCGGCCGCGGATGCCGGGCCAACAGCGCCAGCCTTTAAGAATCCTCGGCGGGATACGCCTTGCTCCGAAATTTCTCCCAAGCTTCGCTCTCCCTTGCAATTTGAAGGAACGGATGGGCCCTTGCGGCGACCTGCATTTCGGCTCTACCGACACCTAGCCCATGTGGTCGCTTTTCCGGAAGACTGTCCGGTGCTGCCATGATAGCAGAAAGAATTAGTGATCGGCAGCATCTTTCCGGAAACCGGAGATCAGTCGCCGGGAAGTCGGCCCTAATGCCCGGCTGATGAACGGCGATGTCGAGAACGTGGTGAGATCCCTCAAGTCGGAAGCGGATGGCCATATCACCGTTGCCGGCGCCAATCTTGCCGCGCAACTTGCACGCACCGGTCTGATCGACGAGTACAGGCTCTACATGCACCAGGTCGTGCTTGGCGGCGGCAAGCCGTACTTCCAGTCCGGCCTGTCGCTGACCTTGAAGCCGCTCGGTAAGGAAAGCCTTACCCAAGGCGTGACGCTGCTGCGCTACGCACCCGCCGGTTGAAGCGTGGCTCAACGTTGTTTTGAGGAGAGCGGAAGTTCGTCAGCCAGGACGAATCGCACAGATGACCCGAAGGCGACGCCCACACGTCAGATTCTGAATGGCAGCTCTGCGCCGATGTCAGCCGTAGAGATGAACTTTGTCTCTGACTGGAAGCAGACATCGCCGGCGACGGCACCGGAGGTCACGGTTGCGCCATTTCCGGACCAACATCGAGGCGACCCTGTCGGTCTCTCGATGGCGCCACGGTTAAGCGTGAAGAACTTCACGACCGGAAAGGGATCATGGTTCGAATCGCGAGCCTGTTTGCAAGCAAGGCTGGGGCGACAAGATAAAGGACCACGGCGATCATCACGACGCCAGAGAACCCGATATGCATGGCAAGCAGCGTGGCGAGAATCGCGCTCAGCACGGACGAACAGCCGTTGATGCCCCACGCCCAGGGAATGAATGTCTCCGAACGCGCGCCGACATGCCCGAGGCCGAGGGGAAACGGCATGCCCATAAAAAGTGCGAGCGGCGCTATGAGAAGGAGCGCGATCGCGATCTTCGCGGCGTCCGGGAATGCCAGTAGCCTTTCGAATACTGAGGGCAGCGCGAGAAGGTAGGTGGCAGCCAGGATCGCGATAACCCCGACAGCGAGAGCGATGCCGCGCACCGCCGACCCGCGCCCGACCGTCGCGGCCCAGCGTGCGGCAACGGCGCTACCGAGACCGGCGAAGGCGAGGAAGCCCGCAAGCACGACAGCGACAGCGTAGAACGGGTGACCGAGGAACAGCACAAAGCGCTGGATGAAGGCTATTTCGATGAAGAGAAAGGCTAGCCCCAAGGCAAGGAAGTAGAGCCCGAAGCGCAGCCGGTGCAAAGCTTTCCCGAGCGCGTGTCTGCGAATCCATAGCGGCAGGAGGATCAGGACGGCGCTGAGGATGGCAGCCTGGACCAGAGTCGTCACGAGGATCAGGTAGCTCCAGTCGAGCATCGCTGCCCCGCCCTGGCTGCGCAGGGCCAGGAGTTCGGGCAGGGCGCGCCAGCGGAAGAAGTCGAAGAAATAGGGCCGATTGTCGGTGGCCGGTGCGATGGCGAACTTGTAGCGCTCGATGAAGTCGGCGCGCTCAGGGCCGAGGAGCGCGAGGGCTCCCTCGTAGAGATATTCCTGATCGAGCTGGTTGAAGTGGTTCACGTCGCTCGCGGAGATGCCTGGCACCCAAGAGATGTCGAAGAAGTTCTCGGCCGCGAAGCTGCGAATGGCCGCAATGTCTTCGCCTTTGAACGGCGACCTGGCGGCGAGCAAACTTGCGGTATTCCAGCTCCGGATCAGCGCCAGGTGCCGGCCCGGCTCGGCCACGCCTTCCGCCTCGAGCGCTGCTATGGCGGTGGCGAACAGCTTAAGGCTGTCACGCGGCGGCACTCGCAGCCATCGTGTGATAGCGACGATACCATCTGGTCCGAGAATCGCGAGGTAATCTCGCATTGCCTCAACGGTATAGGTGTAGTTTTCATGCAAGCTCTGCACGCCGGCCGCGGCCGCGCTGAAGGAATCGAGGAGCGGCATCTGGATCAGGTCGTAGCGCTCGCCAGCAGTCGCAGCGAAGGCGCGCGCCTCGGCCAAATGCAAGCGCAGGTTCGGTCGGCTGAAGATACCGCCAGCGAAGTCGGCGAAGCGATTCCGAGCCAAGTCGATCATTTGCGGGTTGACTTCTACCGCATCCACGGTATCGGCCCCGGCGCGCAGCGCCAGCAGCACCTGCTCGCCGCCCCCGGCGCCGAGGATTAGTACACGCGGCCGCTTGAGGATGCGGTACGGCAGCGCCGCCGTTGTCCGGTCGAGATAGGCGAGCTTCGCCGGATCGCCTCCATAGGCAGTGATTGCCGAAATACTGTCGCCATCAGTGAAGACGGCGAGTTGCGCAGGCGGCTCTTGGGTATTGGCAAGGCTTAGGCCAGGCGCGTAACGGAAGGGGACGGTCGGACTCTCGACAACCGTCAGCAACCCGAGCGGGCTCGACCGCTCCTCGATCACCCGCGCGTTCGGAACCTCCAGGGCTATGCGGAGGCCCTTGTACTGCGACATATGCGGCTCGGGGGCCACCCAGGACGGCGGTAGCGATACTGCAACGAACGCCGCTGCCAACCCAAGGCCGCCGGCTGCGAGCCACCGATGGCGGACCATGCCGAAGGCGGCAAAGGCAGCCGCCGCGAAGGCCAGTGCTGCAACGAAACGCAGCGCCGTAGATGGAAAGACCAGGAACAGGAGCCCGACGATACCCAGCGCACCGATCCCTGCGCCGGCCAAGTCGAAGGCGTAGACGCGTCCGATCTGTCCGGGATGGCGGCAGAAAGCAAGGCCGACGCAGGTCGCGCCAAAGAAGAACGGCAGGATCAAAAGCGCATAGTTGGCCGCGAGCCAAGCGAGCTGTCGCGGAGCCCAGATGATCTCGAGCGCGTTGAACGGCAGACGTTCGGCGATGGCGAAGCTGGCGATCGCGGTCATGCCGAACAACGCTGCCGACGCCGCGAAAGCGGCCGGGTAGCGCTCCACTAGCCAGCGCTGGGCAAGCGCAATGAACGTACCGCTCGCGCCGAAGCCCAAGAGCGCGATGCTGATGATCATGTAGGCAAAATGGTGCCATTGAACGATCGAAAACAATCGCATCAGCAGCAATTCGTAGCCGAGAACCGCTGCCGAAATGAGACCGACTGGTAGCATGCGGCCCGCTCTCACCGGGAGGGACCACCCCGCAGCGGAACGAAGCTCACCGGCAGCAGCTGCCGGGTCATGATGCCGCCGCCTCGTCGCTTCTCGACGAGCATGAGAAACTGGGTTGCAAAGGGGCCTCCCACGGGGATGACCATCCGACCTCCTTCAGCGAGCTGCTCGACAAGCGGCGGCGGGATATGGCTGGCAGCCGCGGTCACTACGATGCCGTCGAAGGGCGCGCGCTCAGGCCAGCCGTAGTAGCCGTCGTCCACCTTCACCTCGACATTGTCGAAGCGGGGCACCGCAAGCCGTGTCGCTGCCCTCTTGCCAAGTTCCGGGACAATTTCGATCGAGTAAACCTTGGCGGCGAGGGGCGACAGGATGGCTGCCTGATAGCCCGAGCCGGTGCCGATCTCGAGGACGGTGTCGCCAGGCCGGACATTGATCAGGTCGGTCATGAGCGCGACGATAAAGGGCTGCGAGATCGTCTGACCGTGCCCGATCGGCAGGGGCCGGTCCTGATAGGCCGCGCCGCGCTGTGCCTCGGGTACGAAATGGTCGCGCGGCACGGTGCCCATCGTCTTGAGCACCGCCGGATCGATATCGTGTGCCGCGGAACGGGCATGTCCCTTTATCGTCTCGATCATGGCCGCACGCTCGGCTACGCGGTCCTGAGCGGGCGCCGATGTCGAAACGAAGGCGGCGACACTCGCGAGAAACGCGGCCAGCAACGCTCGGCACTGGGCTAGAGCACTCATGAACCTCTCCTGGCCCACGACGTCGAGAACAAAGCGGCGGCCATTTGAAGCAAACGCCGCTCCGATCTCACCAAACATGTCGCGGCACCAGGTCCGGATCAACCCCGTCGGAGGTGGTGGTGCGTCAGAAGGCGTCTTCCGCCTCAGGTGCGCGGGAGTTAGGCTGCCGCGGGCCGGACACCGCCGGCACCGGCGAGTCGTCCAACGATCTTGCTCAGCGTTCGCAGCGTCCAGGCCAGCGGCGTCAGAACCATCCTCAGCAGAGAAGCCAGGACAAGACAGAGTATGAGGTAGGCCGCAAAGGCGCCGAGCCAGGCCGGGAGACCTGCTTGTTCGGCTATCCATCCGGCCGCGTTTGTCAGAAGGTGAGGTCGCGTGATCGCCACATAGGGAAGTGCGACGACGGCGGCGACACCGGCTGCGGTGCCGACGGCGGAAAGCGATTGGAACGCACCTTTGCCCGCAGCCCTCAAATGTGCCATCCGCACAGTTCCGCGACCAGCTGCGGCCACCGGTGCCCTCGCAACGCGCAATGCCTTGGCTGCGGCGCCCATGCCCCCGACGACGATTGCCGCATCGAACGCCGCCCAACCCATCTCACCCCAGGTTGGAAGCCGCTCGCCGCGGGTGATCACCCCTTCCAGATCGGAAACGCCGCCCAGGACTATGTTCTTCGCACCGAGCAGCGTGCGGGTGAACTGTCTGCGGACTGCTGTTCCGTCAACGATCTCGAACTCCGACAGCATTTCGTGCCCGCGATCCTTGAGTTCGTGAATGGCAATAAGCCCATATTGCTCCGGCGAAATCTCGGCGAGGCCGAATCCCACCTGCCGGTCGTCCCACAGGCTCGAGAGGCCCTGACCGACGGTTTCCTGCAACAAGTACTGCGACGATCCATTCTTCACGAAGTAAGCAATCACCGGCACGACCGGATGGCCGAGACGGTCGAAAACCTCCACGAAACCCGGATCCTCGCCATAGACGAGGAACACTCTGGCTGCATCGTCGCCATATTTCGCCGCTGCCTCATGCCAGCCGAGCCCGCCTGCCGCGCAGGCTGCAAGAACCCATGGCCGAGCCTGCTCCACAGCTTTGCTGCTGAGCGGGCAACGGGTGTCGTCCCGGCGAACTTCCTCCGCCAGCGCGGCTCGCATGACCTCATCCTCGAAGTGATGGGGCTCCCGCCATTCCCATTTGAGCGTCAGGACGATCGCCACAACGAGTGAGGCTGCTAGCAGATATCTCATTCTCAAGGGGCATCCTCCCGCAGTCATGTCATGCCAAGACGTGCCGAAGCTATCAGCCAATCCCGATGAAGCGATCGTTAGTTCTGGGATGTGGTGGAAATTTGCTGGAAGGTACGCAAGAAACGCGCCGGCCGATGAAGGCTGGCTCCCCGAGTTGGATTCGAACCAACGGCCGCTCGATGAACAGTCGAGATCTCTACCGGTGAGCTCTCGGGGAGCTGCTGATACCAAACTCAACTAATTTCGGATCGGGCTATAAGGCACTTGCCGAATATGGTGGCGATGTGCTTGCCGCCCTATTTCACCAAAGACGGGCCCGCCGGAAAGAAGACCAGCTGTCGGGAACCGGCAGGGAGCCAGTCAGCGACTGACTTCGGCTCGTTTTCCGGAATGCCGCCGTCGAGGAACGAGAAGGCACTGGCGGGGTGTTGATGGCCACATCGGGAGGTGAACCCATGGAACCGCGCGCCAAGGAACAGGAGAACCTTTCCCGACTCGAACGGGCCGCGCAACAGACTGCTGATCCAAAAACTATGGAACAGAAGGCGAAAAAGCCCGAGGAAAAATTCCGCTTCAGCCTTCGCAAGGAAGACGTCTGGTGGACGCTTGGTTTCGCTGCCGCTGCCTTGCTGCTTTTTGGCATCCAACTCCTGATCAATTGGCGCTTAGAATGGCTTGACGCGCCTTTGCGCGTTCGCGTGCTGAACTACGTCAGGGGCGGCCTTCTCATTTTCATTATGCTGACCGTTGCGAATGTTATTGAAGTCTTTGTCATTGGCCGAATTCCCAATCGTGTTTCGCGCTTCAACTTGCAACGTATTTTTCGATTGGTCGTCGTCGTCGCCATCGTCTTCGTGGCCATTTCAGTCTTATTTGTGAACTGGTACGCCGCGGTTGTCTCACTCGGCCTGATTTCACTGATTCTCGGCTTTGCACTGCAAATGCCGATCTCCAGTTTCATCGCGTGGATTTATATTCTGGCCAGGGCGCCTTATCGCGTTGGCGACCGCATTCGCATCGGCGATGCCCATGGCGATGTCATTGATGTCAGCTATCTCGACACGACGTTATGGGAATTCGGCGGCGAACATCTTTGGACCGATCATCCGAGCGGACGCGTCATCAAGTTTCCGAATTCCACCGTGTTTGACATGCCGGTATTCAACTATTCCTGGCCGCTGTTTCCCTATGTCTGGAACGAAATCAAGTTCCAGCTCGCGTATGAAAGCGATCTGGAATTCGTAGCGAAAACCATGAAAGAGGTCGTCGACGAGCAGATCGGCGACATCATGAGCCAGAAGGTGAAGGTCTATAAGCACATCCTGTCGCAAACGCCGGTGGACGAACTCGAAGTGAAGGAGCATCCCGTGGTTCATTTTCGCGTCAGTGAAAACACCTGGCTCGAGGCCATCGTGCGTTACCTCGTGCCGCCGAAGGAAGCGGGGCGCACCAAAACACGCTTGATCAAGGAAATGCTGGCGCGAATGAATGCAAAACCCGATCGCGTGCTGTTTCCGAAGAGCAATTTGCGGTGAACTTCCTCAGGCCACGCCCGGGCGGAGCCATCCCCCGCCTGCGTCGCGGCAGCTGATGCATCTGGAGCGCCTATGATGAAGCCGACCGGATCCACCGAGGCACTGAGGATCGAGGACCTTGACGACGCGGGGCTGGTTGAACACGCGCGACAGTGTGACCCCGCCGCATTCTGGTTAATCATCAAGCGTCACAATCAGCGGCTTCACCGGGTCGCCCGCGCCGTCCTGAATGACGACACCGAGGCCGAGGACGTACTTCAGGAGACCTATATCCACGCCTTCACCCATCTGGCCGAATTCCGCGCGGAGGCGCAGCTGTCGACCTGGCTCACCCGGATCGCGCTGAACGAGGCGCTGGGACGCCGCCGGAAAAAGCGGCCCACCGTCGACGTGAAAGCCATCGAAGGCATGGTCGCTCCGTTCAGCGCCCACAAGCCTGATCCCGAAGAGGCGGCCGCTCTCGCTGAAATCCGCAACCTCCTGGAGCGAGCCGTCGGTGGCTTGCCAGAGCCCTTTCGCATCGTCTCGAGGAAATGAGCATTGAGGAAACGGCTTTTCTCTTGGCATTGCGACCGCAGACGGTGAGCACCCGTCTTTATCGCGCACGCCGGCTGCTCCGCGAGGCGCTGCGGGACAAGCTCGCCACCGTGTTCACGGATACGTTTCTCTTCGCTGGCGCCCGTTGTGACCGCCTCGCGCAATCAGTCCTGGACCGGCTCGCAATCCGCCTGGTTCGAAAGGATGTTCATCCGTTGAACACGGCGACTGAGCGCACGTAGACGCCGTCCATGTCGAGATTACGCCGGCTCCTTTCGCGGGGATGTTGTAGCGGGACGCGGGAATATTTTGGCGGCCCGGACCATCTAATCATCAGGCAAATGCACTCGGCGCCGCGGTTCTGACAGCGGCGTTGAATCAACAAACATAGGAGACTGCCATGCAGGGCGCACTTCACCTATCCCGGCGTCAGTCGCTTCAGGGACTTGTCGTACTCGGTGCCGGAGCGGCACTCGGCGGAATCGCACGGCCTTCTCCGGTATTGGCACAGGACATATCGGACGAGGACATTTTCCGCTTTGCGCTCAACCTCGAATATATGGAGGCTGAATACTACCTCCGCGGCACCACCGGAAAAGGCATCGACGCAGCCGATGCCGGTTCGAAACCCGGCGACGTCGTTGGTGGAAAGCAGGTCTCGTTCGAGACGCCGGCCATCGGCGAATTCATGCAGGAAGTCGCCGAAAACGAACTCGCGCACGTCCGCTTCTACCGCAAGACGCTTGGAACGGACGCTGTTGACCGGCCGGCCATCGATTTCGACGCGGGGTTCAAGGCGGTTGCGGAGGCAGCTGGCCTCGGGCCGGAGTTCGACCCCTTCGGCAACGAAACGAACTTCGTTCTCGGCGGGATGTTGTTCGAGGATGTCGGCGTCACCGCCTATGCCGGTGCGGCGACGGTTCTGAAAAACAAAGACTTCCTCGCCGCCGCCGCGGGCATCCTGGCGGTCGAGGCCTACCACATGGGCATGGCGCGATCTACGCTATATCGGAAGGGAGAGGAAGCCTGGAAGGCCGCCAACGCCGTCTCCGATGCCCGAGACAAAATCGACGGATCTGACGATAAGGACCAAGGGATCCAGGTGGACGGAAAAGCCAACATCGTTCCCTCGACGCCCGATGCGATCGCCTTCACCAGAACGCCACAGGAGGTGCTCCGGATCGTCTATCTCAGCGACAAGGACGGAGTGAACAAGGGCGGCTTCTATCCGGAAGGGATGAACGGCACGCTCAAGAGCACCTGAGCCCATTTTGACGAGGGCTGCTCCTGGAGAAAGACCATGAGTAAAGATGATGATGTGAACCACGGATCGGCAGCTTTAAGCCGAGCGCTGTCTCGCCGCAATTTCCTGAAAGTCTCTGTGACTGGTGCGGCGATCGCCAGCGCCGGCGGCCTTTCAGCCTGTATGACTGTACCGATGGCAGCCGGAAAGAAAACCAAGGCGCTGGCGCTGTACCAGGACACCCCAAATCGTGGCCGACGCTGCGGTGGGTGTACTCACTTCCGAGAGCCAAACGGGTGCGAGATCGTTGCCGGTGCAATCAGCCCAAATGGCTGGTGCCGTTTCCACAAGCCGCTGCCGGCTTGATGCAACAAATTGCGGTCTCCCGCCTTATGTCTCGGGCGGGAGCAACGCGACGTCAGCTTCCACGTCCAGAGCAGACGTTGGCCGGCCGGCGGTAAGGCGTCTGCCCAGGGTCATGGGCGTGAATTCGTTCTCGGAGAGCGAACGTCCGCATTGGGTCGATCAGCGGAATGGCTGCTTGTCTGTAACTTCGTCCCGAAAGCGGAAGGGCAGTTTTCGGCCCGGATAGTGCCTTCTTCTCTTGAAACTACCGCTCGCCATCCATCTCGGCGAGCTTGCGTACACGGCGGCGGAAATCCTCGTCGGTCGAGAACTCGGCCGCGAGATAGGCCGTTACAAGGTCCTTGGCGAGCCAGGCACCGACGATCTGTGCGCCGATGCACATGACGTTGACGTCGTCGTGCTCGACCGATTGGTGGGCCGAATGCACGTCGTGGCAGACCGCCGCACGGATGCCCTTCACCTTATTAGCCGCGATTGAAGCGCCGACTCCCGTGCCGCACACCATCAGGCCGCGCTCGGCCTTGCCCTCGATAATCGATGACGTCACCGTCTTCGCGATGTCCGGAAAATCCACCGGATTGGGATCGTAGGATCCGGCGTCGTGCACTTCGTGTCCCAGCGACTTTATATGATCAATGATTGTCGCCTTGAGCGGGAAGCCGGCGTGGTCGGAACCGATGACTATGCGCATCTTCAGAATTCTCCAGGGTTACTGAGCGATCATGCGGGGCAGCCACAAGGTGAGATCCTTCGCGAAGGTCAGGATCGCAAGCGTGGTCAGCAGCGGGATGTAGAACGGCAGCAGCGCCTTGAGCAGTTGCCGGATCGAGACCTTGGCGATGTCGGCCACCAGAAAAAGCGACAGGCCCATCGGCGGTGTAAGCAGGCCGAGCATCAGATTGAAGATCGTGACGATGCCGAGCTGAACCGGGTCGACGCCTGCCAGCACCAGCGGCGGCGCGATGATCGGCACCAGCAGCAGTGTAGCCGTCGTGGAATCCAGGAACATGCCCGCCACAAAGAAGATGAGATTCGCGATGACGAGTAGCATTACCGGATCGCGTGAGAGGCCAAGCAGTGCGGCCGCGAAGCTTTGCGGCACTTGCTCGACCGCGAGGATCCAGCCAAAGAGGGCCGCTGCCGCCACGATGATCAGGATCGCCGAGGAACTGCGCGCGGTGAGCACGGCCGAGTTCCACAGATGATCGAGGGTCAACTCGCGGTAGAGCAAGGCGCTGATGAGGATGACGTAGACGGTGGTGATGGCCGCCGCCTCGGTCGGCGTGAAGGCGCCGGCTGTCATGCCGGCAATCATCAGGGCGGGCGCGACGATCGCAGGGAGCGCCGGCAGGAAGTCGCGTCCTACTTCCCACAGCGTCGGCCAGCGGTCGGCCCGCGGATGCTTGTGGATTGTCGCCACCACGAGCACCGTCAGCATCAGGAGCGCAGTGCACAGTATGGCGGGCACGATACCCGCGACCAGGAGCTGCACGATCGAGACACTCGTCACCGAGCCGTAGACGATCAGGGGAATGGACGGCGGGAAGATCGGCCCCAGTGTCGCCGAGGCGCCGGTGACGGCGCCTGCGAAGGAGGCGTCGAATCCGCGCTTCTTCATCGCATCGATCTCGATGCGTCCGAGTCCTCCGATATCGGCGAGCGCGGCCCCCGACATACCGGAGAAGACCAAGCTGCCGAATACATTCACCTGCGCCAGACCGCCCGGCACGCGGCCGACCAGAGTGTAGGCAAATCGGAAGATGCGGTCGGTGATCCCCGACAGGTTCATCAGATTGCCGACGAAGATGAACAGCGGAACCGCAACCAGCGGGAAGGAATCGAGCGCATAAGTGACGCGCTGTGCAAGGAGGCCGAGCGGAAGGCCTTCGATGACTACGTAGGCAATGGACGGCAGGAGGATGGCATAGACCACCGGAAAGCCGAGCATGAAGAGCGCCAGGAAGGCGATGACGACCGCGAAACCCATGTTAGACCGCGATATTGGTGTCGGCCTGCGGCGGCTTGCGCAGGTGGAGGAGGTGGACAAGAGCCGCGCCGGCGAAGCCGAACAAGGTCGCGCCCAGGAAGATCCAGAACGGGATGCCGAGCGTCGGCGTCGCGTTGGCCAGGTTCCTCGAAATGTTGGTTGCCGTGACATAGGCGAGGAAGCCGGTCGCGGCGATGGCGCCGATCGAGATCGACCAGTTGACGATCCCGCGCAGGCGCGCCGGCATCGCGGCTTTGAATTCGCCCATGACGATGTTCTCGCCGTTCTGCACCACCAGTGGATAGGCGCAGAAGACCAGGCAGATGAGCAGGAAGCGCGTGAACTCCTCGGCCCCGATGAAAGGCAGCACGAAGACGCCACGCATGATCACCTGCGCGGTCGGCACGAGCACGAGGCCGGTCATGATGATGACGACGAAAGCTGTAAGAATGCGTTCGGCGATGCGCATCGCGTCCTCCCTTCCGGCCGGCGAACCGGCGCTGGCGGCGACAATTTACCAAAGGGGTTGGCCGGGGCGCGAGCCCCGGCCGTCGTCGATCACTTGACCGCCTGGATCTGCTCGATTAGCGGAGTGAAGTTCGGGAAGTCCTGCGCGATCTGCATGTTGACGCCGTCGCGGAATGCGGCGATGTCCAGCCCGTCGGCCTCGGTGATGATGGTCATGCCGCGTCCCTTCAGCTCTTCGACGAGCTTGGCCTCGCCATCCTGGGCCATTTGCAGCGACTTCTTTGCCTCGTCGTCGAGCACTTTGGTGATCGAGGCGCGCTGCGCCTCAGTCAGGCCCTGCCAGACCTCCTCATTGACGAACACGGCGAGGACGGCACGCATGTGGCCGGTCATCGAGATATGTGACTGCACTTCGTTGAGGTTGTTCGAGGCGATCATGGTCAGCGGGTTCTCTTGCCCGACCACCACGCCCGTCATCAGGGCTGTCGGCAATTCCGCGACCTCGACCGGCGTCGGGATAGCGCCGAACCCTTTGACCATCGAGACCCACAGCTCGAGCGGGACGGCGCGGAACGGCTTGCCGGCGAGATCGGCCGGCGTCTTGACCGGGAAATTGGACGAGATCTGGCGGTCGCCGCGGTAGATGCGGCCGATGATGCGCACACCCTGTGCGACGAGCTTCTCGTTGAGCGCCTGCAGCGCGGGCGACGTCGCCGGGTCGGTTGCGGCAAGCGCATGCGCGCCGTCGCGGTAGATGAAGGGAGCGTTGAACACCGCGACCTCAGGCACAAGGCGTGCGAGCGAGGCGAAGTCATGGTGGCCCATCGAAATCGAGCCAATCTTGACGCCGTCAACCATCTCGGCGACGCCGCCGAGCTGGCTCGCCGGATAAACCGTCACGGTCACTTCGTTGTTCGTGGCTGCGGCGATGCCTTTCGCGGCCTCGGCGGCGTAGATCGTCTGGATGTCGCCCTCGGCACCCACATGCGCGTAGCGCAGCTCGGCGGAGAGCGCTGCGCCCGTCATGACGAGCGCGACGGCCGCGCCTGTCAGTGCGTTGATGATGGTCCTGTGCAGCATGTCGGAAATCCTCCCTTGATTTTCATCCCTGTTGCTTAGGTCTGCGGCCTACGAACGAAGGCCGAGATGAGGCTGCGGCGACGGAATTCGTCGCCGATGGCGAAATGGTCGCGGAGCTTGCGGTCGGCCGCGTCCGCATCGCGATCGACAATCGATAGAAACACTTCGCGGTGCGCTTCCACGAGATAGTCCACGATGCCGGGCTCTGAGACAGTCACTTCGCGCCGCTGGACATGGCTGCGGCGCAGCAATTCGCCGATCGCGCCGTAGAGTGTTGTCAGTGCCTCGCTGTGCCCGGCCTCGACGATCGCCTGGTGGAAAGCGAAGTCGGCTGCGCCGCCCTCGACCGGATCGTGCAGCGTGTCCATCAGCTGGGTGAGCTTCGAGCCGATGCGCTTCAGATCGCTTTCCGTCGCGCGCTCGCAGGCAAGCCGGATCGCCTGGCACTCGATCGCAATGCGTGCCTGCATCACGTCGTCGAGGATGTCGGGCTGCTGAGCGAGGCTGAAGGTGAAGAAATCCGAGAGGACGTTGATATCGGCCTGGCGGACGTAGGCGCCCTTGCCATGGCGGATATCGAGGAAGCCGAGCATGGCGAGCGAACGCAATGCCTCGCGCAGCAGCGGCCGAGACACGCTGAGGCTCAGCGACAGTTCACGCTCGCCCAGCAGGCGCTCGCCCGGCTTCAGGGTGCCGTTCAGCAACGCGTCGCGGAAGAAGGTGAACACCTTCTCTGCGCCCGATAGGTCGTCGCCCTCGGCAAGCATCGTTAACATCGGCCGCCCCTCCTTCCCACTGGCCTTACAGTGGTCTGACCAGTGTTTCCTGAACGGAGAGTCGATGTCAAGCAGTATCAGCCGTCAGGCGGGAGCGGCCAAGCTCGCGCGATGGTCAGTTTGAGACTTCAATCCAACCAGGGTGGATGTCTGCTATCGCTCCCTGGTGCCAGGAGCTGCCAGTCTGCTACCGGCACCCGTCAAGACGTTTGGTATATGGGCGCTAAGCGTCCGCTCCTGGCACTTTCCATTTGACCAAGGCGCATCCCAGCCCAAGCGGTAGTTTAGCGTCGGATTTTCGCCAGGATCTGCTCAGCGCCCGCGCTCCCAGCGCAGTCCATTGAGCCGGGGATCGGCGGCAAACGCCGTCCTGGAAAACTCGATCCGCTTTTGCGGGAACTCACAGATCGCCTGCACGCCGAAGGCGCCCAGCCGGATGCGCCAGGTATGGGGTTCCAGCGGTTTCGGCCTGGCAAAGCCGCTGCATGACAGCAGCGCCACATTGGCGCCTTTCGGATCGCGCACGGAGCGATAGCGGATCGCCTCCAGCCCGGCTTCGCGCGCGACATCGGCAATATTTTGGCAGGCTGCGTAGTCGGTCGGGTGCGTCCACGCCGCCGCGTCGCGGTCGAGCGGCGGCCGCGTCAGGTCGATCACCTTTGTGCTGCGTATCGCGGCGGCGAAAGCGGTGTATTCGGCGGCGTCGCGCGGCCATGGCGTAGCCGGCGATTCCGCGAAGAACAGCAAGCGGTAGAAGGCCATTTCGGAAACTGCGGTCATCATGGTTTCCGCCGCGTAGTAGACGCCTTTGGTCCTGCCGGCGCGGCGGAAGCGCGAACCGTGCGGGTAGATCGATCCGTAGCGGAAGGGCGTTGCCAGGAGATAATGCAGATGCCGGCATTCCAAGGGGATTTGCGGCTTGGTTTCCTCGATCAGGTCTTCGAGGACGGCCTGTTCGTCGAGCGTATCAACGACTTTCAACGTCGAGACGCGATGCTGCGCCTCGACCATGCGCCAATACTTGCCATCGAGCCCATACTTGCCAAATCGCTTCGCGGCTTCAGACGAGAGCGCGTCGGGAGTCCAGATAGGCGATGACATCGACAAGCCCTGATATCGTCACGATTTTTTCGAGCGGGGTGCCATCGAAGGCCGTGTTGGCGTTCTTCAGCCATGCCCGGGCAACGGTCTCGTCGCCGCCGACAATGGCGTCGAGCGAGCGGAACAGACGGACGAACAGCACGGCAAGCTCGAACGGCTTGGTTCCACGCTCCAGCAGGAACTCCTGCCTGCGCATGCGCGAAACCGTGGCTTCCGAAACCCCGATGATCGAGGCCAGCATCCTGGCGGTAATGTCCAGCAGGTCTGCGGCGCGCAGCGTCGCCTTGGTCAGGACTGCATTTTCGGCCGTGTTGCCGGCGAGATCGGGTCGCATTGTCGGCAGCTTCTCCTTTCTAATGAAAATATAACCCACAATAATTCATATGGAAAGATGCTAGCCTTAACAATTGGTGGGCCGTCTGGAGGCTGTTGGCGCGGCCTGCAACTTTGTACAAACTGTGCTGTGCGGAACCCACCCATCAAATGTCGCATTTGCTTGGGCGCAGCCGCTGCAAAACTGGAATCTGGCAAGGGACGCCAAGAATGGCGACTGCGTCGGGAGGTCCGAGATGGACGACACACAAAGCGGCTCTTGCCTGTGCGGGGCTGTGCGGTTCAAGACGCGCGGGCCGTTGCGCGGCGTCATCTACTGCCACTGCTCGCAGTGCCGGAAGCAGAGCGGGCATTTCTACGCTGCAACCAATGTTGCCGATGCAGACATCACGATTATGGGCGTGGAAAGCATCACCTGGTACGAAGCATCTTCGTTTGCCAGGCGCGGTTTCTGCAAGACATGCGGCTCGTTGCTGTTCTGGAAGCCGCAGGATGATGAATATGTCTCGGTTCTGGCAGGACTGTTCGACAAGCCCACCGGACTTCAGGGCCAATGCCACATCTTCGTTGGCGACAAAGGCGATTACTACACGATCGACGATGGGCTGCCGCAGTTCGAAAAGTCGACGCCGTCGATCAAGGTCGCCGATGAGTGACAAGCTCGCCGGCAAATGATTTTTGCCGCGATCGCCTTATTCCCTTGATCCGGCCATTGCGCTATCCCCTGCCAGTGGTTCGGAAAGGTTTGGCATGCAGCGGCTGATCGATGCTTTCTACAATTCAGTGCGGGCATTTCGCAAATTGGCTTCCAGCGAAAAAGCCTTCCAGCAGGAGCTGATGCTGCTCGTGCTGGCGCTGCCGCTCGGCTGGTTTGTTTCGGTGTCGTGGCGCGGCTATGCGCTGCTGATCGGCGCGGTGCTGCTGCTGATCATGGTCGAAGTGCTGAACACCGGCATCGAGGCGGCATGCGATGCGTTCAGCCGGGAGTTCAACGTCGATATCCAGCTCGCCAAGGATTGCGGTTCGCTGGCGGTGCTGATTTCGGTGGTGATCGTTGCCGGCGTCTGGGGCATCGCCATCGTCGAGCGAATCATGGGACTACCGATCTGACAGCGCTAAGCGGTCCCCGATTGATGGTCGGCATGACGAGTTCTCAGTCCAACCAGGGATTCTTGATATCCACATGCGCGCGTTCGTAGTCCGCCGCATCGCGGGTGACGACTGTCAGGCCATGCAACAGCGCAGTTGCGGCTATGATAAGATCTGGCTGCGAAAACGTGTGGCCAATTTTACGACCCCCCTCGACCAGCAGTCGCCATTTCAGCATGACGTCTTCCGTCACAGGTAACGTGCGTTGTTCGAACATCGGTCGAACTTTGTGCGATAACCAATCGGTCAGTTCCGCGCGCCGGCCCGGATCATCCACCATCTCGATCCCGAAGCGGATTTCTGCGAGCGTCACGGAACTGACGAAGAGCGAGTCAAGCGGCTGCGCGGCAACGAAAGCGACAACCTTTGGCTCCGGCCTGGGGCGACGAAGCTCGGATAGGATGTTGGTGTCGAGAAGCCAACCGGTCACAAAAACACTTCGCGCACGGGCAGCACGTTGCGGCGCGGGGCGATGTCAATGTCACGATACGGCGAGGCCTGCATGGCGGCGATCAAGGCCTCCCCGGTCTGGTCGCCTTTGAGGCGCCGGAATTCCTCAACCGAAATGACAACGACCTCCTGGCGGCCATGCACCGTGACATGTTGAGGACCGTCGATGCGAACCCGGCGCACCAACTCACTGAAATGCGCCTTGGCGTCTTGCAGCGCCCATCGGCCTGCGCGCGGCTCGTGCGAGAGTCGTTTGGACGACTGGGAATGGGCCGAGGCCAATGTTTTATTTTTTCTAGTCATACTGACTAGAATATCACAAATCGAGATCTGCATTCAAGATGATTTGATCCACCGAACGATGGAGTATTCACATCGGATCGTTCTGCCGCAAAGTGATCCAGCAGGACTTTTCTTTTTTTGCGAGCGGCTCACCCTTAAGCACAACGAGGTCAGGTTCGGTCGGCCCTCACGTTCCCTTGGCACGTTCCTTCCTGGCGACATGGTGAGCGATGAACCAGGCAAGGACGGCCACGCCCAGCCCAATCGCCAGGGCGATCAGCAATCGCTCGTGACGGACCAACGCCTGGCCGACGATGCGCTCCGCGCCCAGCCCGAACACATAGCCGATGGTGGTGAACAATCCGGCCCAGACAATCGATGAAATGGCGTTGAGAATGACAAAGCGTGTCACGGCAATGCCGGACAATCCGGACGCGATGCCGCCGACAAGGCGCAGGCCGTAGATGAAACGGTTCGACAGCACGAAAATGTCGGGATGGGTGGAGACAAGACGATAGGCGTGGCTGAAACCCGGCCGGCCCTTCAGTTTGACCACGAACGGATGGTCGGCGAAGCTTCGTCCGAGGATAAAGAAAAAGCTGTCGCCGGCAAAAGCGCCGACGGCGGCCGCCAGAAACGCCTGCCACAGCACGAAAACATGCTGATGGGCGAAGAACCCGCCGAGGAGGGCGGCACTTTCGCCCTCGGCGACGCAGCCCAGAAAGACGGCAATCAGCCCATATTGCTCGACAAGGTTATGGATGGCATCGGTCATGAGCGCGTCCGCTGCTTCGACAGGATTTCGTCGATGCGCTTCACCTGTTCGGCCAGCTGCGCGATCTCGTCGCGCATGCCAACGATCTGGCTGTGGCGCAGTTCGTCCAGCTTCTCATGCAGCGCCATGATCTCGATCTCGGCCTTAAGATTGACCTCGTAGTCGTGGGCGGCGTCGATGCGGTCGCGCTCGGCCTGGCGGTTCTGCGCCATCATGATCACCGGCGCCTGCAGCGCAGCGACCATCGACAGGACAAGGTTGAGGAAGATGAAGGGATAGGGATCAAAGGCATCGCGCGACAGAAGCCAGACATTGCCTGACGTCCACAGGATCAGGAAGGCGATGAAGCCAAGAATGAAGGACCACGAACCGCCGATCCGGGCGATGGTATCGGCGAGGCGGTCGCCAAACGTCTGGTGAAATGCGACGGCCTTGTTGGTGTCCTTCGAGATCGTGGTGCGTTCGAGCGTGCTTTGCAGCACCTGGCTCTCGACCTGGCTCAGGCCATCCGGCCTTCGCCTCAGCCAGCGGTTTGCCAGATCTTCGATCGTCTTGTTCATTGTCGGCTCCGTCGTCAGCGATAGAGGTAGAGGCTGCCGGTTCGCACGGGAAGTGGTAGATTGACGCGACAGGGTGAGGAAGCAATGATGGATTTTCAGAAAATCCGCGCCCGCGCGGCCAAACGCAAGGGCGGGGAAGCGGTGCTGGCGTCGCTGCTGGGGCCGATGCCCGACAATGCCGCGGTGGCTGACATTAGGGACGACCGCATCCTGTCGACGATGGCCGAGCGTGTTTTCGCCGCCGGCTTCGTCTGGCGGGTCATCGAGCAGAAATGGCCGGGTTTCGAACAAGCGTTCCTTGGCTTCGAGCCGAAGCGGCTGCTGTTCCAGCCCGACGATTTCTGGCACGAACTGACAGCCGACGAGCGCATCGTGCGCAATCCGCAGAAGATCAAGTCGGTTCGCGAAAACGCGGCCTTCGTCGAGCGGGTGTCGAAGGAGCATGGCGGCTTTGGCAGGTTCCTCGCGGACTGGCCAGAAGACGACCAGGTTGGACTGATGGCCTATCTCGGCAAGCATGGCAGCCGGCTCGGCGGCAATACCGGCCAGTATTTTCTGAGGTGGCTGGAGTGGGACGCCTTCATCATCTCAGGCGACATGGCGGCCGCGCTGCGCGACGCCGGCCTCGACATCGCCGAACACCCGACATCGAAGCGGGATCTCGACAAGATCCAGAACCAGATCAATGCCTGGGCGGCGCAGACCGGGCTGCCGCGCCGGCATATTTCGCGCATCCTGGCGATGTCGATCGGCGAGAACCACTCGCCGCAGGCTCTGCGCGAATATATGGGCGAATAGGACGCGATCGGTATCCGGCGGTCCGATCGGTCCGGACACGAATGACAGTGTCATTCGGTCCGGGACACGAATGACATAGGTCATTCGGTCCGGGGTGGTCCAAGCAAACGCCATTGCCCGCCCAATTCTGTCGCGCTAAGTCAGCAGGCATGACCGACAACACCACTTCCGACATATTGCGCATCGCCGTCGCCCAGCTCAATCCAACGGTCGGCGATGTCGCCGGCAATCTCGCCAAGGCGCGCGAGGCGAGGGCGGATGCCGCCCGACAGGGCGCCGACCTCGTGCTGTTCACCGAGCTTTTCCTCGCCGGTTATCCGCCCGAAGACCTGGTGCTGAAGCCGGCGTTCCTGAACGCCTGCGAGCGGGCGGCGCAGGATTTCGCTGGCGACACTGCCGATGGCGGGCCCGGCGTCGTCATCGGCACGCCGCTGAAGCGCAAGAGCGGCACGCACAATTCGATCATCTTTGCCGATGGCGGCAAGATCCTTGCCGAGCGCTACAAGCTCGATCTGCCGAACTACGGCGAATTCGACGAGAAGCGCGTCTTCCAGGCCGGCCCTGAAATCCAGGGGCCGGTCAATTTTCGCGGCGTGCGCCTGGGAATTCCGATCTGCGAAGACATCTGGGGCGATGTCGGCGTCTGCGAGACGCTGGCCGAAAGCGGCGCGGAAATCCTGCTGGTGCCGAACGGCTCGCCCTATTATCGCGGCAAGGTCGATGTTCGCCACCAAATTGTCATTCGCCAGGTCATCGAATGCGGACTGCCGATCATCTATGCCAACCAGCTTGGCGGTCAGGACGAGCTGATCTTCGACGGCGCGTCGTTTGCCATAGGTTCCGACAAGACGCTGGCCTTCCAGATGAGCCAGTTCGAGGAAACGGTCAACGTCACCACCTGGAAGCGCAACCGCGCCGAGGGCTGGGTCTGCTCGGAAGGGCCGATGTCGAAGATCCCGGAAAAGGAGGAGGCCGACTACCGCGCCTGCATGCTGGGCCTGCGCGACTACGTCAACAAGAACGGCTTCAGGAACGTTGTGCTCGGTCTTTCCGGCGGCATCGATTCGGCGATCTGCGCAGCACTTGCCGTCGATGCGCTCGGCGAGGAGCGACTGCGCGCCGTGATGATGCCCTACCGCTACACCTCGAAGGATTCGCTCAAAGACGCCGAGGATTGCGCCCGCGCGCTCGGCTGCCGTTACGACATCGTGCCGATCTTTGAGCCGGTCGAGGGATTCCTGCATACGCTGACGCAGCTTTTCGAGGGCACCAAGCAAGGCATCACCGAGGAGAACCTGCAGAGCCGCGCGCGCGGCACCATTTTGATGGCGATCTCCAACAAGTTCGGCTCGATGGTGGTGACCACCGGCAACAAGAGCGAGATGTCGGTCGGCTACGCCACGCTCTACGGCGACATGAATGGCGGCTTCAACCCGATAAAAGACCTCTACAAGATGCAGGTCTATGCGCTGGCGCGCTGGCGCAATACGCATGTGCCGCCGGGTGCGCTGGGCCCTTCCGGCGAGGTGATCCCGAACAACATCATCGACAAGGCGCCGTCGGCGGAACTGCGCGAGAACCAGACGGATCAGGATTCGCTGCCGCCCTATCCGGTGCTGGACGACATATTGGAGTGTCTGGTCGAGAACGAGATGGGTGTCGACGAGATTGTTGCCCGCGGCCACGACCGGGCAACGGTGACGCGCATCGAGCACCTGCTCTACATCGCCGAATACAAGCGCCGGCAGGCAGCGCCGGGCGTCAAGATCACCAAAAAGAATTTCGGCCGCGACCGCCGTTATCCCATCACCAACCGGTTCAGGGACGGCGGCTAGGCTGTGCATGCCGTTCCTTTTGAGCGGCGTGGCGGTGCGGAGCCTTTTGACACATCGGCGGGACCGCGCCCCCCTCTGCCCTGCCGGGCATCTCCCCCACTTGGGGGGAGATTGGCAGCTTCACCGACTGTGGCGCACAACCCTCCGTTGTGGCAAAGTTGCCTCACTGGTTGGACCAGATGGGCTTTTGGCCGCTCTCTGGCTTGGCGCGGCGTCGAGGCGTCTCTATAAAGGCTGTCTCCGCGATTCCCCTTTTCGGGAGGACCGAATGCCAGGATTTGACATCGTTATGCGAGGCCGCGAAGCCTAGGTCGCAGACGGCGCGCCGGAAGGTTCTCACCTTCATGGCCAAGCCCATCTGACAACAGGCGTTCGTCGATGCCGGTCGCCGCCCATATTCGGGCGAGCCGCCAATTTGCCAAACCTCCGCATTCCTGGGCGCCAACGCGCCCCTCGCGGGTTTTCAATTTTCGACCTTACCGGGACCGGGCTCTCTTGCGCCCGAATGACATCATGGCTCGTTTTCAGATCGATTTGCGCGCCGGCGCCTTTCGCAGCGTCCTTGGCTTCACGCTCAGCCATTGGCGGCGCCAGCCGTGGCGGCTTTCGCTCATCATGGGCACGTTCCTGCTGTCGACCTTGGCCGACGTGCTGACGCCGCTCTATTCCGGACGGCTGGTCGACGCCGTCGCCAGCAGTGCTGCGGCCGACGACGTCGCCTGGAATGCGGCGATGGCGGCCTTTTCGATGCTGGTGGCGCTGGCGCTCACTGGCGTCGTGCTGCGCAACCTCGCCTTCATGGCCATCGTCGAACTGACCCTGAAGATGATGGCGGATATCGCCGCCGACGCCTTCCACCGCGTCCAGCGCTTCTCCACCGACTGGCACGCCAACAGCTTCGCCGGATCGACCGTGCGCAAGATAACCCGTGGCATGTGGGCGCTCGACCTGCTCAACGACACGATCCTGATCGCACTGCTGCCGTCGGTGGTCATGCTCGTCGGCTCGACGCTGCTGCTCGGCTGGTTCTGGCCGCTGATGGGTGCTGTCGTCGCCGCAGGCTCGGTGCTGTTCATCGCGGTGACGGCGCTGCTGTCGCTTGGCTATGTCGCGCCCGCGGCAAGGCTTGCCAATGCATGGGACACGCGCCTGGGCGGCTCGCTGGCCGATGCGGTGAGCTGCAACGCCGTGGTCAAGGGTTTTGGCGCCGAGGAACGCGAGGAAACGCGCCTCGCCAAAGTCGTCGCCAGATGGCGCGCCCGCACGCGCCGCACCTGGGTGCGCGGCACCATCAACGGCACCACGCAAGGCTCGATGCTGCTGCTTCTGCGAACAGCGGTGATCGGATTCTCCCTGCTTTTGTGGTCGTGGGGGCGGGCGAGCGCCGGCGATGTCACCTTCGTGCTGACCTCGTTCTTCGTGCTGCAAGGCTATCTGCGCGATATCGGCACGCACATCCGCAATCTGCAGCGCTCGATCAACGACATGGAGGAACTGGTCGACTTCCAGTCCGAGCCGCTCGGCATCGAGGATGTGCCCGGCGCCAAACCGATCCGCATCACCGATGGCCGCATCAGCTTCGACAACGTCACCTTCCATTACGGCAGCCACCGACTGCCGCTGTATCGCGACTTTTCGGTGGACATCGCGCCGGGCGAGCGCGTCGGGCTGGTCGGCCATTCAGGTTCGGGCAAGACGACCTTCGTCAAGCTGATCCAGCGGCTTTACGACGTGAACGCGGGGACCATCCTGATCGACGGCCAGGATATCTCCGTGGTGGCGCAGGCATCGCTGCGCGGGCAGATCGCCATCGTCCAGCAGGAGCCGATCCTGTTCCACCGGTCGCTGGCCGAAAACATCGCCTATGCCCGGCCGAGCGCCACGCAGGCCGAGATCGAGCACGCCGCACGGCTGGCAAGCGCGCACGATTTCATCGTCGACCTGCCGAAAGGCTATGGCACGCTGGTCGGCGAGCGCGGCGTGAAACTATCGGGCGGCGAGCGCCAGCGGGTGGCGATCGCGCGGGCTTTCCTCGCCGATGCGCGGATCCTCATTCTGGACGAAGCGACTTCCAGCCTCGATTCAGAATCGGAGGTGCTGATCCAGCAGGCGATGGAACGGTTGATGGTCGGCCGCACGACGCTGGTCATCGCGCACCGGCTTTCGACGGTGCGGGCGCTGGACAGGCTTCTGGTGTTCGATCGCGGCCGCATCGTCGAGGAGGGCTCGCACGATCAACTGATCCGGCTGCAAGGCGGCATCTACCGCCGGCTGTTCGAGCGCCAGGCGCTCGAATTGACCAAGGGGTTGGCGATCTGACGACTTAGCGCCGCGCGCGTCTGTCAGAGCGCCGCGCGGCGCTGCCGCCTTTTCATCGCCTTCGTCATGTCCTATGTCTGCGGCCGAGCGCGGGGGCGTCTTGTCAACAGCAAAACCATCCGGTACGCCCCGTTCATGACAGTAACCGTCCGTTTCGCCCCATCACCCACCGGCCGCATTCATATCGGCAATGCCCGCACTGCGCTGTTCAACTGGCTATTCGCCATGAACAACAAGGGCCGCTTCATCCAGCGCTTCGACGACACCGACGTTGCCCGCTCGACGCAGGAATTCTCCGACGCCATCCTCTATGACCTGCATTGGCTGGGCATTTTTCCCGACGCCACGGAATACCAGTCGCGGCGCTTCGAGATCTACGATGCGGCGGTGGAGAAATTGAAGGCGGCGCGCCTTCTCTATGCCTGCTACGAAACACCGGAAGAGCTCGATCTCAGGCGCAAGGTGCGCCGCACCCGCGGCCTGCCGCCGGTCTACGGCCGCGAGGCACTGACGCTGACGGCTGAGCAGATCGCCGAATACCAGGCCGATGGCCGCCGGCCGCACTGGCGCTTTCTCCTGCCCAATTTCACCAGCGACCCGTTGCAGCCGGAGCGCACCGAAATCCACTGGGACGATCTGGTGCGCGGCGAGGAAACCGTCGACCTTGCCTCGCTTTCCGACCCGGTTCTCATGCGCGAGGACGGCACCTACCTCTATACTCTGCCTTCGGTGGTCGACGACATCGATATGGGCGTCAGCCATGTCATCCGCGGCGACGACCACGTCACCAATACCGGCGTCCAGTTAGCCTTGTTCCAGGCGCTGGGTGCCGAGCCACCGGTGTTCGGCCACCACAATCTGTTGACCACCGCATCGGGCGAGGGCCTGTCGAAGCGGAGCGGTGCGCTGTCCATCGAAAGCCTGCGCGAGACCGGCATCGAGCCGATGGCCGTCGCCTCGCTGGCGGTGCTCGTCGGCACCTCGGAAAACGTCGTTGCCGTGCAGACGATGGCTGAGCTTGCCGAGCGCTTCGATCCGGCGGCGACATCGAAATCCGCCGCCAAATTCGATCCGGACGAGCTCTTCGTGCTCAACCGCGCGCTGCTGCACCATATGCCGTTTTCCGAGGCGCGCGACCGGCTGATCGTGCTCGGCATTTCCGGCGAACAGGCTGAGCCCTTCTGGCTGGCGGTGCGCGGCAATCTCGACAGGCTGGCCGATGCAGCAATCTGGTGGCGCACGCTTCGCGACGGCCCGCAGGAGCAGCCGGACTTTTCCGACGCCGACCGCGAGTACCTTCGCCAGGCGTTCGACCTTTTGCCGGAAGACCCCTGGAACGGGTCGGTCTGGAAGGAGTGGACCGGCAGGATCAGGGAAGCGACCGGCCGCAAGGGCAAGGCGCTGTTCACTCCGCTCAGGCTGGCGCTTACCGGCCAGCCCTCGGGGCCGGAGCTTGCAGATCTGTTGCCGCTGCTGGGTCGGGAAGGAACGCTGGCCCGACGACCCTGACCTTGCGCTGTTCCGGCGGCGGCAAGGTCGTCGGCGAGGGTTTTACGGCGAGGCGCTCGATGGCTTCGCCTTCGACATTGGCCAAACTCTCGGGGTCGGCGGGGGGTTCCGGGCCTGGCGGGTTGCCGGCAATGATCTCGAAATTCTGTGCAGCGTTGCAGCCGCAGGCCGGCGGGCGCGCGGGCTGCTTGTAGAGATAGGCGGTCGGCAGTTCGCTGTAGGGCCTGCCGGTGACCGAAGACGTCATGCCGCCCGAGTCGTCGCCAAAGCCGCGCGTATAAAACACCTGCATCTCGGTGCCGGGGCAACTCGAATCGCAGTTCTTCTGGTCGCGCTCGAAATCGCCCAGCGAGGCGGCGTTCGACATCGGGAAGAAATAGCCGTCGCAGGCGCGCACGCACATGGTGCGGAATTCGCCGAGCGGCTGGCCCATGTCGTCGGCGAGCATGGTGCGGATGTCGCGCGGGCCTACAGCTTGGTCGGGCGCTTCAGGCCGGTCGCGCGCGCCGGGTTCAATTGCGTCGCTGCCCAAAAGCTGGTCGAGCAAGTTTCCGGTTCCACGGCTGGCGTCGCGGCCCGGTACCGGCTTTGGCGGCGCCGCATCATCGCGGCAGCCATTGGCGTCGAGCGAATCCAATATACGTGCGCGATCGCGGCCCGAGCCGCCGCCGGCGAGTTCAGCGCGCTTGGCTTGCAAGCCGTCGAGATTGGCTGCCATGCGATCGATGGTGGCGTCGAGTGTGGCGCATGCGTTGGCGTTGCGGCGCGACAGCGAAAAGCCGCAGCCGGCGCGGCTGGATTGGCTGACCGCCTTTGAAATCTGCTGGCGCTGCCGCACGATTGCATCATCATATTTGCTGAGCAGGGCCGGCTTGCTGCCGCCACCGCGCGAAGCGGCCGCGAGATCGGCTTCCAGCTGCCGGCAAACACCGGAGGCGGCCTGCAGTTCGGTGGCGGCAAAGCCTGACAGCGCCAGGGCACCGAGCAGCGATGCGGCACGCGTCAGCTTCCACCGTCGGCCCATCCGGAACTCCGATTGCCTCGTCCGTTGCGAAAGGTACCGCGTCTGCGGTTAACTGTTCATTGAGCTTACCGCGAAAGGCCGGTTTCGCCCAAACTTACGACCGCCTGCGCCTTATGGGCCGCTTCGACCACGGCGAGCGCCGTCATGTTGACGACGCCGCGCGATGTCACCGACGGCGTCAAGATATGCGCCGGCCTGTCGGTGCCGAGCAGGATCGGGCCGACATGCAGCGCGTCCATCATCGCGCGCAGCGCGGTGAGCGTGATGTTCGCCGAATCGAGATTGGGGAAGACCAGCAGATTGGCTTCGCCCTTCAACCGCGAATGCGGATAGACCCGCTGGCGCAGCGGCTCCGACAGAGCCGAGTCGGCATGCATCTCGCCGTCGCATTGCAGGTCCGGCGCGATGCGCGCCAGGATCGCCGCTGCCTGGCGCATCTTGAGCGCGCTTGGCGAATCGCGCGAGCCGAAATCCGAATGCGACAGCAGGGCGGCCTTGGGCTCGATGCCGAAGCGCTGGATTTCCTCGGCCGCCAGCACCGTCATCTCGGCGATCTCCTCGGCGGTCGGATCGACGGTGACATGGGTGTCGGTCAGGAAAATGATGCCGCGCTGCGAGATCAGCATGGAAAGCGTCGACAGGTCGTTATCCTTGATGCCGGGGCGCGGGCCGATGATCAGGGTGACATTGCGCAAATGCCGCTCGAAACGTCCTTCCAGGCCGCAGACCATGGCGTCGGCGTCGCCACGCTTGAGGGCAAGTGCGGCGATCACCGTGTTGTCGGTGCGCACCATGGTGCGGGCGGCTTCCGTCGTCACGCCACGCCGGCCGGCATGTTCGATCAAAAGGTCGACATAGTGCCGATAACGCGGATCGTCCTCGGGATTGATCAGGCCGAAATCGACACCCGGCTTGATGCGCAGTCCGTAGCGTCTCAGCCTGACTTCGATGACATGCGGGCGGCCGATCAGGATCGGCTCGGCGATGCCTTCTTCCAGCACCACCTGGGCGGCGCGCAGCACGCGCTCGTCCTCGCCGTCGGCATAGATGACGCGCTTGGCGCTCGACGTCTTGGCCATCGTGAACACCGGCTTCATGACCAGGCCGGAGCGGAAGACGAAGCGGTTGAGCGTATCGATATAAGCGGCAAAGTCGGTGATCGGCCGTGTCGCGACGCCGGTGTCGCAGGCGGCCTTGGCCACCGCCGGCGCGATGCGCAGGATCAGCCTGGGATCGAAGGGCGAGGGGATCAGGAAATCAGGCCCGAAGATCGGCGTTTCGCCGGAATAGGCGCGGGCGGCGACATCTGACGGCTCTTCGCGGGCAAGGGCGGCGATCGCCCGCACCGCAGCCATTTTCATCTCTTCGTTGATGGCGCTGGCGCCGCAGTCCAGCGCGCCACGGAAAATGTAAGGAAAACAAAGTACGTTGTTGACCTGATTGGGGAAATCGGAACGGCCGGTGCAGATCATCGCGTCGGGTCGCGCCGCCCGTGCCGCTTCCGGCATGATCTCGGGATTGGGGTTGGCCAAGGCCAGGATCAGCGGTTTCGGCGCCATGAGCTGGAGCAATTCCGGTTTCAGCACGCCGGCGGCCGAAAGCCCCAGGAACACGTCGGCGCCCGGCAGCACATCGGCCAGCGTGCGCGCCTCGGTGTCCTTCACATAAGGGTCCTTCCAGCGGTCCATCTCGTCGACGCGGCCCTTGTAGGCGACGCCGAAACGGTCGGTGACCCAAATGTTTTCAATGCGTGCGCCGAGCAAAACCAGCAAGTTGAGGCAGGCGAGGGCGGCTGCCCCGGCGCCGGAGGTGACGATTTTTATGTCGGAGATCGTCTTGCCGGCAAATTCCAGCCCGTTGAGCACCGCGGCGGCGACGATGATCGCAGTGCCGTGCTGGTCGTCGTGGAAGACCGGTATGGCCATGCGCGCCTTCAGCCGTTCCTCGACCTCAAAACATTCGGGCGCCTTGATGTCCTCGAGGTTGATGCCGCCGAAAGTCGGCTCCAGCGCCGAGATCGTCTCGACCATACGCTCGATGTCAGGCGCGTCGATCTCGATGTCGAAGACGTCGATGCCGGCGAATTTCTTGAACAGCACCGCCTTGCCTTCCATCACCGGCTTCGAAGCCAGCGGGCCGATATTGCCGAGGCCGAGCACCGCCGTACCATTGGAGACGACGCCAACCAGATTGGCGCGTGCCGTGTAGTCGGCGGCGGCCGCCGGATTGTCGCGGATTTCGAGACAAGGCGCCGCGACGCCCGGCGAATAGGCAAGCGCCAGATCGCGCTGGTTGCCGAGCGGCTTTGTCGCCTGGATTTCAAGCTTTCCAGGGCGTGGGTGCTTATGGAAATAGAGGGCGGCTTCGTCGAGGTCCGACCGGGCTGCTTTCTTGTTTTCGCCTTGCATGCGGCCGCTCCTCAGTTCAGTCCGTTGCTGTTTTGAGTCTCTTAGCATGCAGCCGAGGCTTTTCGAGAGGTGATATGTCGCAAGCGCGACCCTTATGGCTTTGGAGCGCAGCGCTGCCTAGTGCGGTCTGCCATTGAATGTTGGGACGACAGGCGGGGTGCTGCGGCGAGCCACGCCGCCGGCGCCATTTCTTGACACTCATGATGATTCTCCGAAGCCGACATTTGCGATGCGGCTGGAGTCGACCCGATGCCGACATAGAACCACCGGCACGGAAGGTCCATAAGGTGGCAAAGCCGTGCCGAAAGCCCGACGGGATTTCGAGAGGCCAACCGGGCAGCTGTGCTATCATGCTGTCGAGAGTGTCCGATTGCGGCCCTTCGGGTTGTGATTTGGCAGGATCGGCTTGTCTAGCGGCCGCCAGGGCAGAAGGGAGGATGCTATGACCATTTCCCGACGTGATTTGCTGACCTATTCTTCCGTGGGAGCGGTCGGCATGTTGCTAGCTTTGCCGACTGCACGCGAGGCTATAGCAGAAGCACCCCTCAGCGGCGTTCAGGTTCCTGGAGTATACCGCTTCAAAATTGGTTCATTTGAGATCACTGTCATTAGCGACGGCACCATCAGTTTTCCGCCCGAAGTTCTTTGGCCAGAGGTGAGTAAGGACGAGCGGGATACTGTGTTGGGCAGTGATTTCACCTCAACCGAGACGGTTGTCCTTCAAACCAACGTGCTTGTCGTCAACACGGGGGATCATCTCGTTCTCATCGATGCAGGGTCGCGCGGGAAGTTGATGCCTACGGCGGGCAAATTCCTTGCAAATCTTGCAGTCGCGGGAGTTAAGCCGGAGCAGGTCGATATTGTCGTCGTCACGCATGCTCACCCGGACCACCTCTGGGGTGTGACCGATGCCGTGGATAAAGAGCGGACGTTCGTGAACGCCGAATACGTGTTTTGCGAGGACGAACTGAATTTCTGGCGCATGCCAAACCATCCATTCGAAACGGACGCCAACTGGAGCTTCATTTGGCGACGCAACACGTACAACTTCGAAGCAATCGATGATCGCATCCGCACTATAAAGGCCGGCGGCGAGGTCACCCCTGGTATCGTGACAATGAGCACGCCGGGCCATACTCCAGGCCACGTTTCCGTTCACATAGCCTCGGAAGGGGAAGAACTCGTCTGCACCGGCGACGTGGTCGGAAATCGCGCTGTCGGATTTCAGCATCCTGACTGGCGCGGTGGCTTCGATCTCGACCTCGATCAGGGCGTTAAGACTCGCCGGTCGTTTCTCGATAGTGCCGCTTCGAAAAAGGTTCTTGTCGCAAGCTATCATCTCCCCTTCCCGGGCTTGGGCCACGTCGCCCGACAAGGGACGGCCTACCGCTGGATCCAAGCCGATTGGATGTGGGATTTGTAGCGCGCCTTCGCCTCAGTCTTCCGTAATCGGCAAATCGGGCAGTCTCGGTAGGTGGCTCTGCGACACCACATCTAGCCGGAAGCTTATCTCCGTTAGGTGTCAAAGCGGTGTTCCGCGCAAGAGTCCGCTTTCCGGGAGAAAATTTGAGCCTGGAATGTCCGACTAGGGTCATGGGCGTGACTTCGACTGAGGGCAAATGAGCTCCCACTTACGGTGTCGTTCCCGCCGTTCCGACCGTTGGATTCTGCAGGACCATCGGCAAACGCTTTAGCTGCAAAAGCGTTTTTCGTTCCTTGCGGTATTCTCCGAGTGCCGGTGACGACGAACCTGGGAACCCACAGAAAATTGCCGCTGCTTCTCCTCCAGATTTGTGGTAATTTTGGCTAGTAGGTGCTGAGGGTCCGATTATGGACCGGAAGCTTGCAGCTATTCTTGCGGCCGATGTCGTTGGCTACTCCAAAATGATGGAGTCCGACGAGCAGGGAACCTTTGAACGCCTGCGATCCGGCCGCAAGGAGCTGTTCGAGCCCGAAATAGCCCGTCATCACGGCCGTATTTTCAAACTCATGGGCGATGGGCTGCTGGCCGAGTTCGCGAGCGTTGTTGACGCCGTCGAATGCGCCGTTGCTCTTCAGTGCGGACTTGCTGAACGGAACTCATCTGTTGCGGAGGACGACCGCATCAACGTGCGTATCGGCGTCAATTTGGGCGAGCTGATCATCGAAGGCGAGGACTTTTACGGTGAAGGCGTCAACATAGCTGCTCGCCTTGAGCATATGGCTGAGCCTGGCAGCGTTTATGTATCGGGCAAAGTCGCTCACGAAGTCGAAAAGAAACTTTCCTTTGGCTTCGAGCCCTTGGGCAAGCACCGGATGAAAAACATTGACGAACCCGTCTCCGTCTTCCGTGTCAAGGTCCAAGGCACTCCAAAAATCAGGTCCCGTTCCAGACGTCGGAGTTCATTTGTGCCGTGGGCAGTTGCGGCATCGGTAGCAGTGCTTGCGGCCACCGGAGGGGCGTGGCTCTATTTCGATCGTCTCGGGACTCCGGCTTCCGGCAGTGCTCCCTCCATCGCCGTTCTCGCTTTCGACAACATGAGCGGGGACCCAAGCCTTGGCTATTTCAGCGATGGCGTGAGCGAGGACATTATCGCTGGCCTGGCAAGATCGACCGATCTGTCGGTCATAGCCCGGAACTCGTCGTTCACATACAAGGGCAAGCCCACCGACGTCCGGCAGATCGGCACTGACCTCAACGTCAACTATGTCCTGGAGGGGAGCGTCAGGAAGGATGCGGACCAGGTTCGGATTGTGGCGCAGCTGATCAACGCAAAGACGGGCGCTCACGTCTGGGCAGAGCGGTTTGATCAGTCAGGCAGCAACCCGATGGCACTTCAGGATGCAGTGACGGAGAGAATTGTCGGAGCCCTCGCAAGCGAGACCGGGCAGATAAAGCGGTCAAGTTATCGCGAGGCTTGGGGCAAGGACGCCGCAAGTCTCGAGGAATATGATTACTACCTTCGAGGGCATGACAAACTTCTTCAAAACACGCCGGAGGCCGTCGAGGAAGCTTACCAAATATGGACGGAGGCGATTTCAAAATACCCTGAGTCCTCACTCCTGAAGTTCAAGATGGGGTTCCTCTACTACATCCGTGCCAGCAATGGATGGTCAAAAGATCCAGAGGAAGACCTGCGCCTTGTGGGTGAGATGGCAAGGGAGGGCATGTCCAAACCGAATTTGTCGCCATTGGAAAAGAAATTGGGGAATTGGCTTCTCGCCTATGCAAGTCACGTCGAACGCGACTTCAAGAAGGCCCTGGCCCAAGCTGAAGCGGCAATCGCCATGGCGCCCGGCGATGCATACATGGCTGCTGTCTTGGCTGATGTGGCCACCGGGGCTGGAGATACCCAAAAGGCGGTATCATGGTCAGACTTCGGCATCCGGAATGATCCGGCTTTGTCCTACTTGTATTTGTGGTTCAAGGGCTGGGCATTGACTGCAGGCGGCAAATATCAGGATTCGGCCGCAGTTATGGAGGAACAGGACGACTGGGTCGTGCACATTCCGGTGATCAAGGCCATCAACTTCGTCAACATGGGGATGCTGGAGGAAGCCAAAGCGAACATAAAGAAGGCACTCGAGTTCGACCCGAGTTGGTCGGCAGCGAAATGGCGGGAAATCACTTTCGTCGACGACGAGGTTCTTGACCGACAGGTGAGTGACTTGATCAAGGCCGGGTTGCCCGAGAGGTAGCTCAGGGTAGACTGGCTATCCGAGTAGGGTGCCGCGGCACAACAGCTCAAGGTCTGCATGGGTCGATTCCGGCGGCCTGGTTTTCGCAAAGTCCCGGATTAAAGCGACTGTTTTGCGTCTGACCCGCGTGTTATCGCGAAGCCTTTGTGATATGTTTCCTGCCCCACCGAAGCGAGGCCAAATGGCTGCGGAGGGAGCCCAATGAATATCGCAGCTTGGCTCAGAGGCTTGCCAAAATACTGCCGCGTGGCGGCGCGGCCGACCACGCCCTGCAGGTGAGGTCCGGCACCGTTCCGGGTGGTCGCGATCTGGTGGCAGGCCCGCAGCGCTGCCGGAACAGGCGCTCTCCTGAACCGGGGCCCGCCTCCTGGGCAACGGACATACCCGTTGCCCAGGCTGCTGCGATCATCGTCAAGGCAGGAAGTATGAGATGCCTTATCCTTCCATGCCTTTCAGGTCGAGCTTCGAGAGGGGCAGGCTGCGGATACGCTGGCCCGTGAGCACCGAGGCGGCATTGACCACCGCCGGCGGCACGCCGGGCAGGCCAGGCTCGCCGACGCCGCCCATCGGCGCACCGCTTTCGACGATGCGAACATGCACGCGCGGCATGCGGTCTGGAGGCAGGATCGGATAGCCGTCGAAATTGCGCGCCTGCGGCATGCCGTCGACATAGACGACTTCCTCCAGCAATGCCGAGGACAGGCCAAGTGCGACTGCCGAGTTCACCTGCGCCTCGATGATGGCCGGATTGACGATGCTTCCGGGATCGATGGCCACCCATATCTGGTGCACGACGACCTCGCCGTCGCGCAGCGAGACTTCGGCGATCGTCGCCACCTCGCTGCCGAAGGGCGAGGCCATCGCGACGCCGCGCGCGCGGCGGCTGCCGTCCTCCGCCGCGAAGGGACCGCGCTTCCACCCCCCGGCCAGATCGGCGACTGCCTGCAGAAGCTTGCTGTGGCGCGGGCTGTCCGCGAGAAGCCGCAGCCGCAGTTCGTAGGGGTCCTGCTGACCTGCGTCGGCCATTTCATCGAAGAACGTCTCGTAGAAGAAGTCGTTCATCGAATGACCAACCGACCGCCAGAAGCCGATGATCGCCGGATCATCGACGTGAACCTGGCCGACGCGCCGGTTCGCAATCGCATAGACCTTACCCGCGATGCCTTCGACGGCGGAGCTGTCCACCTTGTCCGGCTGGCGACCGAACCAACGTCCTGTCGGACCTTCACCCACCGCAACGGCATCCAGAGCGACCGGCAAACCGTCGCCGTCGAGACCGGCGCGGAAACGGGCTACCCCCATTGGTCTCATCGTGTCGCGCAGGAATTCCTCCTCGCGGCTCCAGATCAGCTTGACGGGACGACCTGCCGCCTTCGCCAGCAGGATCGCCTGCGGGAACGGATTGGCCGTCTGATAAAGGAAATGCCGCCCGAAGAAGCCGCCGAGCATAGGTGAGTGGATGATCACCTTGCCCGGCTCTATGCCTGCGACCTTTGCAGCCTCGGCCTGGAACATCTCGGGCGCCTGGTTTGGGATCCAAAGCTCGAGAGTCCCGTCGGCATTCCAACGCGCGATCGCCGAGGGCGGCTCGAGCTGCCCGTGCACGAGGTAGGGAGCGTCATAGGTCGCCTCCACGATCCGCGCTGCGCCGGCAAGGCTGCCTGCGGCATCGCCTTCCTGCTCGAAAGCGACGCCGTCTCCGGGTGTCGACTTCAACATTGCCTTGTGGGTCTCGGAGGAGAAATCAGCCGGCATGACGCGAGGCGTTGCAGCCGCAGGCTCCGTCCAGGTCACCTGCAGGGCTTCCACCGCGCGGCGCGCCCGCCACCAGCTGTCAGCGACGACCGCCACGGCGCCGGCCAAGCGGTGAATCGAGTGCACGCCGGGCATGGCCTTAACCTCGGCCTCGTTCGTCAAGACGCCCGGCTCCCCGCCGAGGCGCGGGGTGTGCTGGACGGCGGCGTGAAGCATGCCGTCGACCTTGAGGTCGATTGCATACTGCGCGCGTCCCGTGGACTTGTCACGCGCGTCGAGCCTTGCGACCGGCTTGCCGATCCAGCGGAAGTCGGCACGGTCGCGCAGTACGACATCTGTCGGCACCGACAGAGCCGCGGCCGCATCGGCGAGCTCGCCGTAAGGGATCGCCCGCCCGGACGCTGCATGGATCACGCGGCCCGGTTCGGTGGACAGCTCCGAGATCGACAGCCCGAGCCGCGCGGCCGCTGCCTGCAGCAGCATCTGGCGTGCCGAGGCGCCAAGCTTGCGCATGGTCTCGTAGCTCGTGCGCACCGACATGCTGCCGCCGGTAAAGCGGCCGCCGCCGATCAGGAGATAATCGGGGCCGGGAGGCGCTCCCTCGACAGTAAAGTTGACGGGATCGACGTCCAGTTCCTCGCCGACGATCTGCGCCATGGCGGTGAAGATGCCTTGCCCGCCTTCGATGAAGGCACTGCGGAACAGCACGGTGCTGTCGGGGCGGATTTCCAGAAACGCACTGACCCGACTTCCGGGCGTGATCGATTCGGCGGCCTGCGCCCGGGCGCGTCCGACCGGCACCGTGACGGATAGGACGAGCGCTGCGGCGCCACCGAGAAAGCCGCGGCGCGAGACGTTGAGCGGACCGTCCTCGCTGCCCGTGGACCGGTGGTTGCGAAGAGGAGTCATGTCGTTCATGGTTTCCTCCTCACGCCTGCGCGGCCTGCCGGACGGCAGCCGAGATCGCGTTGTAGGTGCCGCAGCGGCAGAGGTTCACCATTGCGCCGGCGATATCCTCCTCGGTCGGCTGCGGGGTCTGCTTGAGCAGCGCCGTCGCAGCCATCACCTGGCCGGACTGGCAGTAGCCGCATTGCGGCACCTGATTGGCGACCCACGCCTCGACCACCTTCCGGCCCTCGGTATCCTGTTCGATCGCCTCGATCGTCGTGACCGCCGTTCCGACGACGCCGTCGACCGTCGTCACGCAGGATCGCGTGGCCTGTCCGTCGATCAGCACCGTGCATGCGCCGCACTGGGCGACGCCGCAGCCATACTTCGTTCCGGTCATGCCCAGCGTGTCACGTAGCACCCAGAGCAGCGGCGTATCCGGTTCGACGTCGACCTGAAATGTCGAGCCGTTGATGGTCAGTTCCATGGCCTTCACCTTTTTGGTTCGCGGGAAAGCCAACACGACTGGCTGCCGGCTTGTCGGACCTGCAGGCTAGCCGCTCCCGATCAACAGCACTAGGACGTTAATTCGCTTGCATTGATCGATGGGAGACATAAATCTTCAGCGATCGGTTTGGGAAACGGCATGGCTAGGCAAGACTTCAACGACCTCTTGTGGTTCCTCGCCGTTGCCGAGGAAAAGAGCTTCACGCGCGCCGCGGCAAAGCTCGGCGTCACGCAGTCGACCCTCAGCCACACGATCAAGCGGTTGGAAACGCGTATGGGCATCAGGCTGCTCACGCGCACGACCCGCAGCGTGGCGACGACCGAGGCCGGCGAGCGCCTGCGGCAGTCGCTTGCACCGCGTGTTGCCGAAATCGAAGCGGAGATCGCCGCGCTGATGGAGTTTCGCGACAAGCCCGCCGGAACCATCCGGCTGACCCTTTCGGATCACGCGTTCGACAGCCTCGTCTGGCCGAAGCTCAGGCCGGCGCTCGCAACCTATCCCGACATCAAGCTGGAACTCAGCATCGACAACGGACTGCGCAACATCGTCGAGGATGGCTTCGACGCCGGCGTTCGATTGGGTGAAAGCGTCGAGAAGGACATGATTGCCGTCCGTATTGGCCCGGACTGGCGCATGGTCGCTGCGGCTTCGCCCGACTATTTCGACGCGCATCCCACGCCCCGGCATCCTCAGGAGTTGATCCAGCACAACTGCATGAACATGCGCCAGACACGTGGCGGCGGGCTCTATGCCTGGGAGTTCGAGAAGGACGGTCATGAGCTGCGCGTCCGGGTCGATGGGCAACTCACCTTCAACGCCTCCTACGCCATGGTCGATGCGGCTTTGAAGGGGTACGGCATCGCCTTCGTGCCGGAGGACCTCGTCGAGCGTCACATCGCATCCGGCAAGCTCGTGCAGGTGCTCGATGACTGGTGCCCGAAATTCCCGGGTTACTACGTCTATTATCCGAGCCGACGGCAGAACCTGCCAGCGTTCAAGGTTATCATCGATGCCCTGCGCTATGGCGGGGCTTGAAAGCGCTGCGGCTTCCTCCAGCGGTCGCTCAACATGGCGGAAGCGTCATTCAGGCGCGTTCACTATCGCCCGTCGGCCGCTAGTCAGACCCGAAGCGGCATTTTGACGGCCCGCCGCCTGGCCATGGCGCTGCAGGCATGCGCAACCTGCTTGATGGTCAGGGCAAAGCCCTCCGGGTTGTGCGCCATGCGACGAGTGCAAGCAGTGATGACCCGTAGAGCAGCGCCGCACCAAACGCGAATGCGCCCCACCACCCGATCGCGTCGAACAGCGTTCCTCCGATCGCCGCACCACCGGTGATGGCGAGTTGGATGGTCGCGACCTGGAGACCGCCTCCGGCCTCCGCATCATCCGGCAGCGTGCGGCTCAGCCATGTCCCCCATGCCACGGGGGCGGCTGTGCCGAAGAACCCCCAGGCGAGAAGAAGCAGCGCGACGGGGACGGGCGTTGATCCGAGGGCGATCAGCGCGACGGCAAGGATCGACATGACGAGCGGGATCACGATCAGGATGCTGAACAGGCGCGTGTGCAGCAGCCGCCCGATGCACCAGGTGCCCGCGACACCCGCCAGTCCGATGACGAGGAGCATAGCCGAGAGCGCCGAAATGCCGACCCCAGTGACGCTCTCGAGGAAGGGGCGAAGGTAAGTGAAGAGCGCGAACTGGCCCATGAAGAGAAACAGGATCGAAGCCATGCCGAGCGCGACTGGGCGGCGGCCAAGCAGCGCCAGCACATTGCCGGATACCGTTCTGCCGCGCGGCGGCAGCGGCGGCAGGCTGATCCATTGCCAGACCAGCGCCAGAAGACCGAGCGGGACGACAAGGAAGAAGGCGCCGCGCCAGCCGACATAGGCCCCGAGAAAGCTGCCTAGCGGGGCGGCGATCGTGGCCGCGATCGCGTTCCCTGCATTCAGCATGGCGAGGCCCTTCGGGACACGGTCTTCCGATACGAGGCGCATGACGATCGAAGTCGACATCGACCAAAAGCCACCGATCGCCACACCGAGGAGCGCACGACCGACCATCAGCAACGCGAAATTCGGCGCGAAGGTCGTCGCCAGACCGGAAACGATCAGGAGCACCGTGAAGCCGGTCACGACAAGCTTTCGGTCGATCCGGCGCGTAAGGTCGGCGACCAGCAGGCTGGTAACCACGGCAAAGGCGCCAGAGATCGAGATGGCCTGGCCAGTCCGGCCCTCTGAGATGCCGAGATCCACCGCGATCGGAGAGAGCAGGCTGACCGGCATGAACTCCGACGCAATCAGCACGGCGACGCACAGCGCCATCGACAGCACCGCGCCCCACGCCGTGCGGTCATCTAAAATCCGGGTGTCGTAGGTGGTTTCCATGACGGGCGTCCTGACAAGCGGCAGGCGGCGCGTTCACGCCGCCAGTTCACCGCTCGCTCAGGAAAATAGCGCCCCAATGTCGATCGCATTAGATCGATCAATCCACTTGGACTTATCGGTCAGGTTCATGAATGGCGACTCTGGGGCTGCTGACGAAGGTGCGCGTACAAACGTCAGACTTCACCAGGCCGGCGCCGTTTCCTTGGATGTACATGCTTTTTTGTCATCGATGAACGCACCCATCGCGGCGAGGTGCTCGGCGAAGCCGGCAACGAACCGCCTGACCTTCAACGGAATGAAGCGGTTCGATGGATACACCGCATGCACGTGGTGCGGTGCGTAGTGCCAGTCCGGCAGCACATATTCGAGCCGCTCTTGCGCAACGAGCGGGTCGAGTATCACCTTGTGCCCGAGACCGATGCCGATGCCAGACAGCAGTGCCTGCTGGTTAAGGAGCGAATTGTTGGAGCACATCGTCGGCCGGATTCGCACCTCGGCCTTTTCGCCGCCTGGGCCGGTAAGCGGAACGATATCGCGCGTCGTGACATGGGCATAAAGCAGGTAGTCATGCTCGGCAAGATCCTCAGGCCGCCGCGGCCGTCCCATCCGGTCGAGATAGTCCGGCGTTGCCGCAAGGCGTCGCTCCATCATCCCGAGCTTGCGCACGATCAGCCGATCGTCGTTGATGGTCCCCATGCGGATCACGACGTCGAGCCTTTCTGCGATCACGTCGACGAAGCTGTCGGTCAGCGCCACGTCAAGGCGGTCCATGATAGCAACTCTCCGTTGTAATTAATAAGCAAGGGTAATAGCTGATATAAAATAGTGGCAAGTTCAAAAAGCTGAACCTGTGAAGTAGATCCGTCTTGCTCTGACCCGGAGCCTCTACGATCCCCCAACCGGAGTTGATGCCATGACGCTTTCCCGCCGTCATTTTCTCGCCAGTGCCGGCCTAGCCGGCGGCGCGCTTCTAGCCGACGCCTCCGCTCCGGCACTGGCCCGCGCGCCGCTGGCTCACGCTCCTACCCTTGGCGCGCTGCGCCGCAAAGTGGGTTCGATCGAGGTCACGGCGCTGCTGGACGGCTATATCGACATTGGTTCCGAGTTGGTCATCGGGCTCGCTGAGGCCGATGCGGAGCGGCTGGCTGAGGCCAGTTTCCAGAAGCCCGGACCGCGCCGGGCACCGGTCAATGCCTATCTCATCAACCTGGGCGACCGTCTGGTGCTCGTCGACGCCGGTACGTCGGACAGCATGGGCCCGTCACTCGGCCGACTTCCGGCCGCTATCGAGGCGGCCGGCGTCTCTCCGGACCAGATCGACACATTGCTGATTACCCACATGCACCCCGACCATATCAACGGCGTGCTGACTCCCGCCGGCCAGGCGCTGTTTGCCAATGCCGAGCTCGTCGTCACCGCCACCGACTACGCGTTCTGGCACGACGACACGAACATGAACCAGGCGCCGGACGAGGCGAAGCCGTTCTTCATCGGCGCACGCAAGGCTGTCGCCGCTTATGCGGACCGCCTGCGACAAGTGGACGGCGAGCGCGAGGCGCTCGGCTCGATCCGCACCGTGCCGCTGCCCGGCCACACTCCGGGCCATGCCGGCTTCATCGTCGAATCGGACGGCGAGGCGCTGTTCATCTGGGGTGATGTCGTGCACATGGCGACCTACCAGTTCGCGCGCCCGGACTGGAGCATCGCCTTCGATGTCGATTCCAAACTGGCTGCCGAAACGCGCAAGCGGACCCTCGACCGGGTCGCCGCTGACCGGATGCTGATCGCCGGCATGCATTTGCCGTTCCCCGGCATCGGCCATGTGGCGCGCGATGGCGACGCATATCGCTTCGTGCCGGACGAATGGTCCTATGCACTGTAGCGGCGGCCAGCGCGGGAAGGGGCGATCATAGCCCCGCTTTCAGAGCTGTCACTTCCTGACAAGAACGGCCGAGATGGATCATCTCCCGTCGCTCACAGCGGGTGCCATGCGCCAGACGCTAGAACGCGCTGACGTAGAGGCCGCCGTCGACCGGTATGTTCTGCCCGGTCAGGTAGCCGGCGTGAACCGAGCACAGGAAGGCGCAGATCTGGCCGAATTCCTCCGGCGTGCCGAGCCGCTTGGCCGGAACGTTGGCTGCTGCCTGGGCCTTGCGTGCGGCGGCGGCAGCCGGATCTTCAGGGGTGCCGGCTTCGTGCGGAGGGCGCAGCCGGTCGGTGTCGAGCTTGCCCGGCAGCATGTTGTTGATCGTCACATTGCGGTCGATCACCGTCCGCGCGACGCCGGCAAGGAACGAGGTCAGGCCGGCGCGCGCGCCGGACGACAGATCGAGGCCGGGAATGGGAACATAGACCGACAGCGAGGTGATGTTGACGATGCGGCCAAAGCCGCGCTCGGCCATGCCGTCGATCACAGCCTGAACCAGCTCGACCGGGGTCACCATGTTCTGGGTGACGCCTTCGAGGATCTTTTCGCGGTCGAGCTCGCGGAAATCGCGAAACGGCGGTCCGCCATTGTTGTTGACGAGGATATCGGGATCGGGACAGGCGGCAAGTAGCGCCTTCTGTAGCTCGGGCTTCGACACGTCGCCGACAATCTCGGTCACCTCAACGCCGAATCTTTCGCGCAGTTCGGCGGCGGTCTTGGCCAGCTGGTCGGCGTTGCGCCCGTTGACGACCAGATCACAGCCGGCTTCGGCCAGCGCTATGGCGCAACCGCGCCCAAGGCCCTTGCTCGAAGCACAGACGATGGCCTTTTTTCCGCGAATACCGAGATCCATGGCGATTTCTCCTCTGATTGGGGTCGCAACCTACTCTTGGGGCTGGACCAATCGCAACCGTCATACGGTTGTTGCATGAATCGGGGCATAGGCTGCACGAGAGCAACGGTGAGAATCCAATGCCTGGCGCAGAGCCCCGCACATTCCGCAGCATGTTCATCTCCGACGTCCATCTCGGATCGAAGGCGGCGAAGGCCGAGTTCCTGATCGATTTTCTGCGCCATCACGACGCCGATATCATCTATCTCGTCGGCGACATCGTCGACGGCTGGCGGCTGAGGCGGAACTGGCACTGGCCGCAAAGCCACAATGACGTCGTCCAGAAATTGCTGCGCAAGGCGCGCAAGGGCGCCAGCATCACCTACATCGCCGGCAATCACGACGAGTTCGCGCGCCAGTTCCAGGGCGTGCATTTCGGCGGCATCGTCGTCGCCGACCGCGTCATCCACGAGACCGCCGACGGCAAACGCTTTCTTGTCATCCATGGCGACCAGTTCGACACCGTCGTCCACAATGCGCGCTGGCTGGCCTATCTCGGCGACTACGCCTATGACGCGGCGATGCTGGTCAACCGCGTGGTGACGCGGCTTCGCCAACTGCTTGGCCTGCCATACTGGTCGTTTTCGTCCTGGGCCAAGGTCAACGTCAAGAAGGCGGTGAATTTCATCGGCTCTTTTCAGACCATGCTGACCGAGGAAGCGCGCCGTTCGCATGTCGACGGCGTGATCTGCGGTCACATCCACCATGCCGCGATCGAAAACTACGAGGACGTGCAGTACATCAACACCGGCGACTGGGTGGAGAGCTGCACCGCAGTGGTCGAGCATTTCGACGGCCAGATGGAGATCCTGCACTGGGCGCATGTCCTGCCGGAGGCTCCGGTCGGCGGCGAAGTGCTGGTGCCGATCGACATCGTCGCCATCAAGGGCAGGGCAGTCCAGGCTGCCTGACGCGACGATGCGTTAGCCCAGGCGGTTTCATCGCTTTTTTCGCCATGTTATTGGATCGGCGTGCGTTGGGCTGGCCGGCCGGTCGAATGCCGCGCCGACGGATTGCCTGCTGATGTCCTCCCTGCCGCCGCTTTCACCCGAACAGCTCGTCAAGCCGCGTCATTTCGAACTGCGCATGGGCCTGATCTTCTTCACGCTTTTCGTGCCGCTCGGGATACATTTGCCATACTTTCCGCTGTGGCTGCAGGCAAACGGTTTTGACGCCGAGCAGATAGCGATCATTCTCGCGGCACCGATGTTCCTGCGCGTGGTGACGACGCCATTGCTTACGGCACTGGCCGACAGGGCGAGCGATCGCGCCCATGTCTATGTCGTGCTGACGGCCGCATCGCTGGCGCTGTCCGCCGGTTATTTCCTGACGCCGACCTATGCCATGGTGCTGGCCGTTTCGCTGGCGCTCACCGTCGCATGGACGCCGCATTCGCCGATCGCCGATTCGCTGGCGCTGTCGGGGGTGCGTCGCTTCGGCTCGAATTATGCAAACATGCGCAAATGGGGATCGATCTCCTATCTGTGCGCAAATCTTGCCGGCGGTTTCATCCTGTCAGCGACCGGCGCCCAGGCTGTTCCGGTGATCATCTTCGTGGCGTTTGGCGCCGCACTTGTCGTCGCGCTGACCGCGCCGCGGCTCGGCCGTCCCCGCCGTGCCTCGCCGCTTTCGGCTGCCGACATCCAGCAATCGGCGCCAAAACTCCTCAACGGCTATTTCCTGTATTTTTCCGTCGGCGTCGGCGTCATCACCGCCAGCCACGCATTTTTCTACGGCTTCGTCTCGATCTACTGGAAATCGATCGGCATCGGCGATTCTGTGGTCGGGCTGCTTTGGGGTTGGGGTGTCCTGGCCGAGATCGCCATGTTCATGATCTTTACCCGGGTTTTCGGTTCCTTCTCGGTCGTGTCCATCATGGTGATGGCGGGAATAGGCGCGATCGTGCGCTGGATTGCCTTTCCCTTGATCTGGCCGCTTGGCCTTGGCGTAGGCGGATTTTTCGCAGTCCAGACGCTGCACGCGGTTTCGGTGGCGCTGGTGCTGATCGGCCTGCAGAAAATGATCGGTGAGACGGTCGCGGAGGAACGCACCGGGGCCGCGCAAGGCATCGCCTATTTCTCCAACGGCTTTTTCACCGCCGTGGTGACGCTCCTGTGCGGCCCGCTTTACGACCGCTTCGGCGTCGACGGCTTTTTTGCCATGATCCCGATCGCCCTGGTCGGCCTTGTGCTGATCGGGCTTGCGGCGCGTTCAGCCCCACAGCGCCGTATCGGGCGGTGACACCAGCGAACCTTGGTAGGCAAGGCCAGGCGCACGGTCGCGGGCCAGCAGCAGCGGACCGTCGAGATCGACAAAATCGCCGTCCTGGGCCAACAGCACCGCCGGCGCCATGGCCAATGACGTGCCGACCATGCAGCCGACCATGACGCCAAAACCCAGTTCGCGGGCGCGATCGCGAAGGACGAGGGCAGCGGTCAAGCCGCCCGATTTGTCGAGCTTGATGTTGACCGCATCGTAAAGGCCGACCAGCGAGGCAAGGTCTTTAGCCTCATGCACGCTTTCATCGGCGCAGATCGGCACCGGATGGGCGATGTTGCGAAGGATGCCGTCACGGCCCGCCGGCAGCGGCTGTTCGATCAGCGCAATGCCGTGCTCGGCGGCAAAGGCCAGGTTTGCAACGATGTTGTCGTCGCTCCAGCCCTCATTGGCGTCCAGGATGATGCGGCTCGCCGGTGCCGCCTCCCTGACCGCGCGGATGCGGGCCATGTCGTTGTCGCCGCCGATCTTGACCTTGAGCAGCGGGCGCAGGGCATTGGCGCGGGCCTGGGCTGCCATTGCTTCGGGCTCGCCGAGCGACAGCGTGTAAGCCGTTTCGAGCGCCCTCGGCGGTGCCGTGCAGATGCTGGAAGCCACCGGCTTGCCTGTGATCTTCGCCTCGAGGTCCCATAGCGCGCAGTCGACGGCGTTGCGCGCCGCGCCCGCCGGCATGGCGTCGAGCAGCGCGGCCCGGCTGATCCCGCCCGCAATCCGCTCCCGCATCGCCTCGATCGCATCGCGCACACCCTCGATGGTTTCGCCATAGCGTTTGTAGGGGACGCATTCGCCGCGCCCGCTCCGGCCGTGCTCGCGAATCGTCACTGTGACGACCTCGGCTTCGGTTTTCGATCCGCGCGAGATGGTGAAGGTCCCGGCGATGGGAAAGCGCTCGGACTCGACCGAAATGACACGCGCCATATTTTTCTGCTCCGGGTGTGCGACAACAAGCTTGTCGGCAAATCGACAGGTGGGTTCTGTCAGGTTAAACAGATCGGCCCGTCAGGCTTAACAGGACGCCATGTTGACGATCCGCAAACGCGACGCAAGCGGCACGACCGCCAAGGAGGCCGACCACCAGCCGCGCGTTGTGGTCGGCGAGGACGGCGGCGTCCTCGGCTGCGCTTTCTCCGGGACCTGGACGACACGTACCGTGGCGCTCGTCGATGCCGAGATGCGCAAGATCGAGCAACGCAGCGGCTTCCAGACGCTGGCGCTCGACCTCTCGCATATCGAGAAGATGGACACCGCCGGGGCCTGGGTGATCGACCGCCTGGTCAGCGCCTTCGAAAAGCAGGGTGTGAAAATCACGATGCAGGGGCAAAGCGAGGTTGCCTCGATCCTGCTCGGCGCCGTCGGTGACGCGGTTCGACGCGAAGCTGATTCCGGCACCGTTGGGCCGCCGAACATCATCATTCGCGGGCTCGAGGCGGTTGGCCGGCGCGTCTATGAGATGCGCGACGATTTCCTGGCCGCGATGAACATACTGGGCGCAACGATACGCGGCGCGCAGATGAAGCTCGGCCGCGGCCATGCGGTCAATCCGGCGGCGATCTTCAACCAGATGGACCGGATGGGCGTCGGCGCCATCCCGGTGGTCGTGCTGATGTCGGCCATCGTCGGGGCGATCGTCGCCCAGCAAGGCGCTTATCAGCTCAGCTATTTCGGCGCCGATATCTTCGTCGTCGACCTTGTCGGCGTGCTGATCCTGCGCGAGCTCGGCGTGCTGATGACGGCGATCATGATCGCCGGCCGTTCGGGCAGCGCCATCACGGCTGAAATCGGCTCGATGAAGATGCGCGAGGAGGTCGACGCGTTGAAGGTCATCGGGCTTAATCCGATCGGCGTTCTGGTGTTTCCGCGGCTGGTCGCGCTGGTGATCGCACTGCCTTGCCTGACGATCATCGCCAATTTCGCCGCACTTGGCGGCGGCATCGCGGCGGCATGGCTCTATTCCGACATCGCACCGGCCGCCTTCATCGACCGGCTGCGCGTTGCCATCGATCTCAGCACCATCTTTGCCGGCCTGATCAAGGCGCCGTTCATGGCCATGATCATCGGCACGATCGCCTCCGTCGAAGGCATGAAGGTCGGCGGCAGCGCCGAATCGCTCGGCCAGCACGTGACGGCTTCGGTGGTGAAGTCGATCTTCGTGGTGATCATCCTCGACGGGCTTTTCGCCATTTTTTACGCAGCGATCGAGTTCTGACATGGCGCTGCTTGGCACGAAGCCGACCACGACTACGCAAAAAGCCGACGAGGACGAGATCGTGCTTTCCGCTCACGACATCACCGTCTCCTTCGCCGACAAGGTCATTCTCGACAAATTGTCGCTCCATATCCGGCGTGGCGAAATTCTCGGCTTCGTCGGCGCCTCGGGTGCCGGCAAGTCGGTTCTCCTGCGCACCATCCTCGGCCTGGTGCACAAGCAGTCGGGAACGATCAAGCTGTTCGGCGTCGATGTCGAAAAGGCGAGCGAGAGGGAGCGTCTTCGCATCGACATGCGCCTTGGCGTCCTGTTTCAGCATGGCGCGCTGTTTTCGGCGCTCACGGTACTCGAAAACGTGCAGGTGCCGATGCGCGAATATCTCGATCTGCCGAAAAAGCTGATGGACGAGCTGGCGATGCTCAAGGTCGAACTGGTCGGGTTGCCGCCGGATGCGGCGCAGAAATTCCCGTCCGAGCTTTCCGGCGGCATGATCAAGCGTGCGGCGCTGGCGCGCGCCCTGGCGCTCGACCCCGACATCGTGTTCCTCGATGAGCCGACATCCGGCCTCGATCCGATCAGCGCGGCTGAGTTCGACGAACTGGTCGTCAAGCTGCGCGATACGATGGATCTGACGGTGTACATGGTCACGCACGATCTCGACACGCTGTTCACTGCTTGTGACCGGGTGGCCGTGCTCGGCAACAAGAAAGTGCTGGTCGAAGGCACGATCGACGACATGCTCAAGAGCGAGGAACCCTGGGTGAAATCCTATTTTCGCGGAAAACGTGCGCGGCAACTTGATCTTGCCGCCCGCGCGTAGCCATAAGTGGATAAATGGAAACCAGAGCCAACTACGTTATTGTCGGCATTTTCACGCTAGCCGCGATCCTGGCAGCATTCGCATTCGTCTATTGGACGGCCGCGATCGGCGACAGGGGTGAGACGGCGATGCTGAAGGTGCGCATTCCGGGATCGGCTTCCGGCCTCGGGCGCGGCAGTTTCGTGCTGTTCAACGGCGTCAGGGTCGGGGATGTCAGGCGCGTCTATATCGACCTCGCCAATCCGAACGCCGCCATAGCCGAAGCCGAAATAGGCCGCACGACGCCGATCACCAAATCGACGCGGGCCGATATCGGCCTTGCTACCCTCACCGGTCAGGCCAATATCGAACTCAGGGGCGCCGACCCCAAGGAGGTCAATCTTCTCGACCAGGCTGAGGCGGAGGGCCGCGTCGCCGAGATCGTCGCCAACCCGTCGGCGGTCACCAACCTGTTGCAGACGGCGCAGAACATCTTCACCCGCGCCGATTCGGTTCTTACCCAGCTCGAAGGCTTCACCAGGGACGTTCGCGGGCCGCTGACGCAGACCGTCAACAATGTGCAGACCTTCTCCGACGCGCTGGCCAAGAACTCCGACGGTATCGACAAATTCCTCGCCAGCGTCAGTTCGCTGTCGGAGGAACTGAGGGGCGTCTCGGGCAAGCTTGACGGCACGCTGAAGGCGGCGGAAGGGCTTCTCAACGCCGTCGACAAGGATCAGATCAAGAGCATCGTCGCCAATGTCGATACCGTGACCTCTAACCTGAAGGAAACCAGCAAGCAGTTCGACAGGGTCGTCAGGAATGTCGACACTGCAGTGGGGTCGATCAACGATTTCGCCCAAAGGACGCAAGGCACGCTGGCCAAGGTCGACGGCGTTCTCGACGGCATCGACCCGGCACAGGTCCGCACCGCGCTGGCCAACATCCAGAAGGCCAGCGAAAACGCCAACGAGGCTGCCGCCGACATCGCCAAGGTGACCGGCAAATTCGCCAACCGGGCCGACGATATCGACCAGACGATCAAGGACGCCCAGCAACTCGCCGAGCGCCTCAACGACGCTTCGGTGCGTGTCGACGGCATCCTCGCCAGGGTCGATACGTTGCTCGGCTCAGGCCAGGCCGACGGCATGATAGCCGATGCCAGGAATACGCTGAAATCATTCAAGCAGGTCGCCGACACGCTGAACGCCCGCCTCGGCACCATCACCGACAATCTGGCGCGATTCTCCGGCCAGGGCCTGCAGGACGTCGAGGCGCTGGTCCAGGACAGCCGTCGTTCGATCAACCGCATCGAAGAGGCGGTGACGGATCTCAGCCGCAATCCGCAGCGAATCCTATCAGGCGGTGAAGGCGAAGTTCGGCAATTCGACGGCAGGGTGCGGCGTTGACTTCGGCTTTCGCCGGCCCCAAGAACGGCAGGCAAGTACGCTGCGGATGCGATTTGCTCATTCGATTCGGGGACAACGGGGATCGCGTGTGAAGTCGGTCATGCTTAAATTGGGCGTGCTTAAATTGGGCGGGGTCAAATCGGGCGGGCTCGCAGCGGGTGTGGCATTGATAGCGCTTTCGCTGACCGGTTGCGCGTTTTTGCCGGGCGGCGGGCCGGCGCCCCTGGACACATTCGAACTGTCGGCGCCGTCGCTCGATGCGCGCGGCCGCGGCCGCCAACAAATCCTCATCGCCCAGCCCTCCGCGCTCAAGGCGCTGGACAGCCAGAACATCGTCATCAAGCCGTCGGTGCGCTCGATCCAGTACCTCAAGGGAGCGCAATGGGCCGACCGGCTGCCGCTGATCGTGCAGGCGCGGTTGGCCGAGACATTCCAGCGCTCGGGCAGTTTCGCCGGCGTCGGCAAGCCAGGCGAGGGCCTGGCGATCGACTATCAGGTGATCGTCGAGGTCCGTTCCTTCGAAGTGCGTGTCGACGGCGGCCAACATGCCGAGGTCGAGCTGTTCGTGCGGATATTGAACGACCGCAATGGCGAGGTGCGCGCCTCCAAGAGCTTCAACGCGACCGCGCCCGTCTCGGGCGGCGGCAACCAGGCCTATGTCGACGCACTCGACAGGGCGTTCGGCGTTGCCGCCAAGGACATCGTCCGCTGGACCGATTCGGTGATCTGACCGCGGCCGGAATTGCCCGGCACGGCACTCAATTGTCGAACCCGGCGGCGCCAACGCCGGTAACGGTGTGAAATTCAAACCCGAAGCGATTGCCCTAAAAGGCGGGAATTTCCCGCCTTTTCCCGTTCGCTTGTCGCCTGATCAATGCAGGCGGCCACTGGCGTGGGCAAGCATCGTATAGACCTTGCCGGTGTCCGACGTCAGGTAGGTCTGCGCCATCATGTTGTCGCGGTCGTTGCGCGACACGTCCTTGAGCAGCTTTTCGAAGTCGTCGCAGTAACGGTCGACGGCGGCGCGGAATTCTGCCTCCATCTGATATTTGCGGCGAATCTCGTCGAACGTCTGCTGGCCCTTCAGCGTGTAGAGACGCCGGGTGAACACGTCACGCTCGCCGCTGCGGTAGCGGTTCCACAGCTCGATCGAGGCGTCGTGATCGATGGCGCGGGCGATGTCGACGGAAAGCGAGTTGAGCGACTCCACGACATGAAGTGGTGAGCGCTGGGCAGGGGCAGCCGAGCGTGGCGCTTCCGAAGGTGCTGCGGGCTTGGCGGCGTCTTCGCGCGATGCCCCGGTCAGGAGATCGCGCACCCAGCCGCCCTGCGGCGTGCGGCCATTAGGGTCGCGCTGGCGCGGCGCCGTCTCCGCCGGGCGTTCCAGGTCGCCGCGCAGCGCGGTGTCACCCGACGGCGCCTGCGGGGAGAGGGGTTCCGGGGCCGGAGGACGGCGCAGCGGCTCTGTGGCGCGCGGGGCAGGCGTCTGCTGTGTCGGACGCAGGTTGCGCGGCTCGGAGGAGTCGGTGCTGCGGCCAGATTTCGCAACGATTTCCGAGAGTTCCTTCAGCGCGTTGATCTGCTCGGAAACCGCACGGCGGATGGCCGTGGTCGACTCCTTTGCCTCCTCCGGCATCTCGATGACACCCTTCTTGAGCTCGGCGCGGGTAAGGTCGAGCTCGCTCTTGATCGAGCTGGCGGTGTGTCGCATCTCCTCGGTCGCTTCGGCAAAACGCTTGGTTGCCGAATCGACGACGTCGGCAATGGAGGTACGGATTTTGTCCGCCGACTCCAGCGTCTTGCCTTCGGCGTTCTGCAACGTCTGGCCGACCAGATCCTCGAACGAGCGTATGACTTTTTCGAGATCCTCCGACTTCTTGACCAGGCCGACGGCGAGGTCCTCCAGCGACGACTGCCTTTCCAGCGTGTGTTCGAGGTTGCTCTGGGCTGAGCTCAACAGGTCCGAAGCACTCGACAGCAGTCGGCTGTGCTCGTCGAACTTGGTGGCGATCGAGGCGACCTCGCGCAAGGTCGAGGACGACAGCTCGGTAAGCCGTGTCGTGTTCGAGTCGACCAGACGCGCCGAGCTGGCGAAAGTCTGCGCGGCTTTTTCCGTTGTCGCCGCAAAGCTTTTTGTGCTGCCGGTCAGGCGTTCGTCTACCTGGCCGAGATTGGCCACCGCCTGTTCGATCAGCTGGCCGAGCTCTGCGCTCGAGGTGCTCATGCGGCCGATGAGGTCGGCGACGCTGTCGGCAAGCGTCGAGCGCGCGCCTTCGACGGCCGACAATGTTTCGGCCGTGCGGCTGGCGAGCGCGTCGACCAAGGCGGCGTTTTCGCTGCGCAGCTTCTCGGTGGCGCGTTCGGTCACCTCTTGCATGCTCTTTTGCAGTTCCGAGCCGCCGTGGGCGAAGCGCTCGACCAGGGGTCGAGCCGTTTCGTCGAGGATTTTCGAGATCTCGGCCGAACGTGCCGCAAGCATGGTGTTGAGCTCGCGGGTGTTGGTGCCGATGGTCTTTGCGGCGTCGTTGGTGCTCTGGCCGATATGCTGGCCGACGGCCGTGAAGGTTTCGGCGATCGAGTTGGCGCGCGAAATGAGCTGCGCCTCAGCGGTCGAAACCTGCTCGTTGAGCTTCTGGCCTATCGTTTCGGTGGTGTGGACCAGACGGTTTTCGACGCCGGCAACCTGTTCCTCGACGCGAGCCGCCGCAGCTGCCGCGCTGGAAGCCAGGCGCTCGTCGGCGCCGGCGAGCGCCTGCTCGATCTCACGGGCGTGGACGGCCAGGTCCTGCCCGGTCTGCCTTGCACGCTCGGCAACCCGCTGCTCGGTGCTGGCGAACGCCCCGACGATGTTGTCGGCATGTTCTCCGATCGTCGACGTGCTGTCGGCGATACGCGACACCAGGCGGTGATCCGCCTCATCGAAGATACGGCCGATCTCGGACGCGCGGGCCGACAGCGCTTCCGAACCTTCGGCGATGCGCGAAATCAGCTGCTGGTCGGCAGCATCGAAAATGCGGCCAAGGTCCGATGCACGCGCTGCGAGCGCTTCGGCCGATTCGCCGATGCGCACGCTGAGCCGTTCGTCGGCGCCTTCGAAATTGCGCAGGATGTCGCCGGCGCGGGCCGCCAGCGACTGCGCCGTTTCGACCGCGCGGGCAACCAGCTTCTGGTCCGCCGCATCGAATGTACCGGCGATCTCGCTGGCACGGGCAGCCAGCTGGTCGGCCGTTTCCTGGGCGCGCGCCAGCAACGAGTTCGAGGTGTCGTCGAGGCGGGCCATGATTGCGCTCGATGTATCCTCGGCCCGGGCAACGAGCGCGCTCGACGTGTTTTCGGCACGTGCGGCGAGGCGGCGATCCGCTTCCTCGAAGGTGCGTGCGATATCCTCCGCCCTGGCGAGCAGGGCAGCAGAGGTCTGCTCCGCCCGTTCGGCGATCTTGCGATCGGCGTCACTGAAAGCAGCACCCGCCTGCTCATGCAGTGCGCTGGTGACTTCCATGACCTTTTCGCGCAGCGCTCCGGCAACGAAGACAGCGCTCTTTTCGAGCACGTTGCGGACGTTGTCGACGCCGGTCGACAGCGCGCGCTCCATGGTCCCGGCGCGCTCCTCGATGATGCCGGTCTGGCGGCTGAACGCCTGCTCGATCTTTTCGACGTCGGCGGCAATGGCGTCCGAGATGTCGGTGCTTCTGGCGGCGATCTGGTCGATATGGCCGGACAGGGAACGGTCGACGTCCTTGCGCGTGTCGGCCAGCCTGGCGAGATCGTCCTCCAGCGCACGGGTCAGCGCGTCGCGGCCTTCGGCCAGCTTGCCGACGTGCCCGGCGATGATGTCGTCTATGTCGCTGCGGCTTGCCGCAATTTTCTGCAGGTCTGCTTCCAGCGCGCGCCTGAGAATGTCGCGGCCCTCGGCCAGTTTCTCGACCTGGCCGGCAACCAGCCCGTCGATGCTCGACCGGCTTTCCGCCAGCTTGGCGAGATCGTCTTCAAGCGCCTTGGACAGGATCGAGCGGTCCTGGATGAGCTTCTCGGCGTGGCTGTTTACAAGACCATTGACACTGCCGAGATCGGCCTCCAGCGCCCGCGCAAACTCTGCGCGATTGTCGGCCAGCTGCTGAGACTGGTCGGCGACGACACCCTTGATAGTATCGAGGTCTGCTTCCAATGCGCGCCTGAGCAGGTCGCGGCCTTCGGCCAGCTTCTCGACCTGGCCGGAAACCAGCCCGTCGATGCTCGACCGGCTTTCCGCCAGCTTGGCGAGATCGTCTTCGAGCGCCTGGGACAGGGTCGAGCGGTCTGCGGCGAGCCTGTTCATGTGATCGGAGATCAGGCCGTTCACATTCTGCAGGTCGGTCTCCAACGCTTGCGACAGTTGACCACGGTCTTCCGCCAGCTTTTCGGACTGGCCTGAAATGACGTCCTTGATCGTGTTGAGATCAGATTCGAGCGCGCGCTTGAGAATGTCGCGGCCCTCGGCCAGCTTCTCGACCTGGCCGGCAACAAGCCCGTCGATGCTCGACCGGCTTTCGACCAGCTTGGCGAGATCGTCTTCGAGCGCCTTCGACAGGATCGAGCGGTCTTCGACAAGCTTTTCGGACTGGTCTGATATAACGCTTTTGATCGTGTTAAGATCGGATTCGAGCGCGCGCTTGAGAATGTCGCGACCCTCGGCCAGTTTCTCGACCTGCCCGGTAACCAGCCCATCGATACTCGACCGGCTTTCGGCCAGCTTGGCGAGATCGTCTTCGAGCGCCTTCGACAGGATTGAGCGGTCCTCGGCCAGCCTGTTCATGTGATCGGAGATAAGGCCATTGACGCTCTGCAGGTCGGTCTCCAACGCCTTCGAGAGCTGACCACGGTCTTCCGCCAGCTTTTCCGACTGGCCTGATAGGACCTCTTTGATCGTGTTGAGATCGGATTCGAGCGCGCGCTTGAGGATGTCGCGGCCCTCGGCCAGCTTCTCGACCTGGCCGGCAACCAGCCCGTCGATGCTCGACCGGCTTTCGGCCAGCTTGGCGAGATCGTCTTCGAGCGCCTTCGACAGGATGGAGCGGTCTTCTACAAGCTTTTCGGACTGGTCTGATATAACGCTTTTGATCGTGTTGAGATCGGATTCGAGCGCGCGCTTGAGAATGTCGCGACCCTCGGCCAGTTTCTCGACTTGCCCGGTAACCAGCCCATCGATGCTCGACCGGCTTTCGGCCAGCTTGGCGAGATCGTCTTCGAGCGCCTTCGACAGGACTGAACGGTCCTCGGCGAGCCTGTTCATGTGATCGGAGATAAGGCCATTGACGCTCTGCAGGTCGGTTTCCAACACCTTCGAGAGCTGGTCACGGTCTTCCGCCAGCTTTTCGGACTGGCCAGATATGACCTCCTTGATCGTGTTGAGATCGGATTCGAGCGCGCGCTTGAGGATGTTGCGGCCTTCGGCCAGCTTCTCGACCTGACCGGCGACCAGCCCGTCGATGCTCGACCGGCTCTCCGCCAATTTGGCAAGGTCTGCCTCGAGCGTTTGCGAAAGCAGGCTGCGATCGTCGGCGAGCCTGGCCGAATGGTCCTCGATCAGGCCTCGGATGCCGGAAAGGTCGTCCTGGAGCGAGCGCGAAAGCTCGCTGCGGTCCTCCGCCAGTTTGGCGGAATGGGTCTCCATGAGACCCTTGATGCCGACAATGTCGGTTTCCAACGCCTTGGCGAGTAGGGCGCGACCTTCGGCGATCTTCTCGACCTGGCCAGCAACCAGGCCATCGATGCTGGCGCGACTGTCGGCCAGCTTGCCGAGATCGGCATCGAGAGCGCGTGAAAGAATGCTGCGACCCTCGGCGAGCTTGCCAACATGACCGGCAACCATTTCGTCAATGATCGTGCGGGCTTGTACAAGTTTTCCGGAGTCTTCGTTCAAGGCCTGCGAAAGCCTGTTGCGGCCTTCTTCGAGCCGTTCGAGATGGCTGCCGAGCGACGCATCGATGGCGGCGCGCGACTCGTTGACCTTGCGCAGATCCTCTTCGAGGGCGCGCGAGATCAGGTTGCGGCCTTCTGCAAGCCTTTGCACCTGGTCGGTGACAGCCGCGTCGATGCCGGCGCGGCTTTCGGCGAATTTCTCCAGATCGGCCTGCATGGCCGCCGTCATCTGTTCGCGGCTTTCGGAAAGCTTGCGGCTGTGATTCTCGACAGCCTCTTCGATGCCGACGCGGGCATCGGCAAGCCGCTGGATGTCGGCGTCGAAGGCGCGCGACACCACATGACGGGCCGCTTCCATGCGGCCGGCGAAATCGCCGGCGCGTGCTTCGAGCATGGACGAGGTCGACGAAACGATGTCGGCCATGTCGGCACCGATCTGGGTCTTGCCCTGATCGATCATCGCCGAAAGCGTCTCCTTGCTCTCCTGGAAGGTGTGGGCGATTTCGCGCGCGCGCTCGACCAGGGTCTCGTTGATCTGGCGTGCGCGGGCCTCGAGCGCGGCGTTGAGCTTTTGGGTGCCGGTGTCCAGCGCTTCGGCGCGGGTCTGGAACTCACTGATCAGCACCTGGCCGCGTTCGGCCAGCGTCCGCTCGATGCCGTCAAGGCTGGCTTCAAATTCGGAGTTGAGCGTGCGTGCGGCGCCGCCGAGCAGCGACACCATGCCGGAGGTCCGATCGTCGAGCAGATCGGTCAGCGACCGGGTGAGGCCGTCGGTCGTCTCCGTCAGCTTGGCAATGCGTGTGTCGAGAAGGCTGGCGAAGGCTTCGCCGGAGGTCGACAGCCGGTCGGTGATGGATTCGAGCCGGCCTTCCACCGAATCGAAGATCGACAGCGAGCTTTGGTTGATCCTGTCGATCAGCGTGTCGCCGGAATTGGTGATGGTCATCGACAGGTTGGTCGAGGCGTTGAGGATGCTGTCGCGAATGACGTCGCTGGCAGCCCCGATTTCGTCCTTCAGCGTCTCATGCGCGCCGGTGATCGTGGCGCGCACGCGTTCGGCGTGGCTGACCACCGCTTCGCGCTCGCTGCCCAGCCCGTCGACAAGCGAGCGAATGCGGGATTCATTCTCCGAATAGGAGCGCTCGATCTGGTTGACCTCGCTGTGGACCAGGGTTTCGAGTTCGACGGCACGTGCAAGCGTGCGCTCGATGCCTTCACCCATGGCCGCAACCTCGCGGCGGACGGCTTGCCCGATCATCATGACGCGATCCTGGGCGATTTGCTCCGGCTCGGTCAGGCGGAAAGCCACTTCCGTCATCGACTGAGCGGCGATGCGCATCTCCTGGGCGCGGCGAATCATGGCTGCAAACGCCCAGAACAGGAGGATCGGCAGGATCGCAGCGATCGCCAGGCCAATCAGTTCGGGACGGGCGAGAAACTGGCCGGGGGTGCGGATTTGCCAAATGCCTGGGCCAAACAGCAGATTGGCCAATGCACCGGCGCCGGCAATCCAGGCGAGCGAAACGAGCGCCACGACCCAATAGATCGTGTTCGAGGCACGCCGATTGAGGGTGTGCAGCAGCGTCTTGTAATCTTTTTGACGAGGATCGTTGGCCGGCGTGAAGCCGGCCGGCTGCGTGCCGTTGCGCGTTTCAATGGGGCGCGTTTCAATGGGGCGCGTTTCATCACGGCGCGTTTCAACAGGGCGCAGTTCAGCAGGGCGCGGTTCAGCCGGCTTGGCGGTTGCCGCTTCTCTCTGGTCCTGGGCTCTATGGTCCTGATTGGCGGCAGGCTCGGCATTCTGGCTCAGATTGGCGACAGGCTCGTCATTCTGGCTCAGATTGGCGACAGGCTCGTCATTCTGGCTCTGGTTGACGACAGGCGCGGCATTCTGGTTCTGGTTGGCGACAGGCTCGGCATCCTGGTCACGGCCCTCGCGTGCCAACTCATCGGCGGCCTGCGATATCTGCGCTTCCAGATCCTCCATCGACGCTGCGATGTCGAGGTCGCCGCCGGTATCGCCGCTCAGATCGATTTCAAGTGCTTTTTCGAGTTCCCTGGCTACGTCGTTGTCGAGCGTTCTTGTCGTCGTTGTTTTCTTCGCCATGCCTTCGCTACCCTGTACAAGCTGCCGCGGGACTTGTTGGTTTTGCTTTTCGTGTCCCACGCAAGAGGCTGAAAATGGACCTTTCGTATCGTAATGACACACCGGGGTAAAGAAAACATGCTTTCGGCGCGATACGTAAAACTTTAAATATAAGGTTAACAGAACTGTGATTCCGGCGCCGCTATCGCAACATTTTTCCGGGCCAATCATTAACCCGTCGTCCACGGGATGGGCCTATTTTTTTGGCGGCTGCCTGGTTTTTTGGCCGCTGGAAGAACGGAGTTGCAGAGTCATGCGTGGCGAAAACGGCATTGCCTTCTCGATGCCCGGCGGCGATGTGTCGGGAACGGCCGGGTCACGGCCCGTGGACCTGGCGCATCTGGCGCGCCAGACGATGGGCGACCGTAGCCTCGAACAGGAGGTGCTGGCGCTATTCGTGCAGCAGGCATTGTCGGTTCGCGACAGGATCGTCGACGCCGATGTGAAGCAAAGACTGCTCCTGGCGCATGGGCTGAAAGGCTCGGCGCGTGGCGTCGGCGCCTTTGCTGTTGCCGATTGCGCCGGCGCGATCGAACTTCAACCTGAAGATACCAATACCCTCAAGCGGCTTGGCTCGCTGATCGAAGAAGTCCGCGATTTCGTCGCCGCCATCAGCCGTTAAACCCATTTCCGAAAAAAACGGCATAGAGCGCCGCTTTCGTGCCGCAGTTGACTTGTCAGCGGGAGTGATTATCTCGGCTGGGACTCCCTTCAGGTGACAAATGACCAAGCTGACCTTCATCGCCCATGACGGCACACAATTTGACGTGGATGCCGAAAACGGCTCGACCGTCATGGAGAACGCGATCCGCAACGCCGTGCCGGGGATCGAGGCCGAATGCGGCGGCGCCTGCGCCTGCGCGACCTGTCATGTCTATGTCGATGAGGCGTGGACGGCGGAGGTCGGCGAGCCGGAAGCGATGGAAGAGGACATGCTGGACTTCGCCTACGACGTCCAGCCGAACTCACGGCTCTCCTGTCAGATCAAGGTGCGCGACGCTCTCGACGGCCTGGTTGTGCGCGTGCCCGCCCGCCAGGGCTGAAGCGTGAAGGCTGAAGCGTGGAGGCTTAAGCGCTGGATATAGCCGATTCTTTCGGCCCCCGCTTGGCAGCGGGCCAATGGTCATGCAGTGTCGCGCCGTTCTCTACAGCGCGGCGCGGGTCCCCAGAACACGCAGAGCATGCTGTAGCACCGTAATTTGGCGCGTGATCCCCGACGAGAATCGATTCCAATTTTCGGGGTCATGCGCATCGAAGGCGCATCAATGACCGATATCATCAGGACGGACGTATTGATTGTCGGGGCAGGGCCTGTCGGCCTGTTCGCCGTGTTCGAACTCGGCCTCTTCGACATGAAATGCCATCTGATCGACATACTCGATCGGCCCGGCGGGCAATGCGCCGAACTCTATCCGGAAAAGCCGATCTACGACATTCCAGGCCTGCCATCGATCTCGGCCCAGGGCCTGGTCGACAGACTGATTGAGCAGATCGCGCCGTTCAAGCCCGACTTCACCTTCAACCGCATGGTCTCGAGCCTCGAAAAGCTCGAGGACGGCAGCTTTCGCGTCATCACCGACGAGAACGAGGTGTTTGAAGCCAAAATTGTGGTTATCGCCGCCGGCGGCGGGTCTTTCCAGCCGAAGCGGCCGCCAATTCCGGGCATCGAGCTTTATGAGGGCAAGAGCGTCTTCTACTCGGTTCGGCGGATGGAGGAATTCCGCGGCCACGACCTCGTCATCGTCGGCGGCGGCGACTCGGCGCTCGACTGGACGCTGAACCTGCAGCCGGTGGCCAAGAGCGTGACACTGGTCCACCGGCGGCCGGAGTTCCGCGCAGCGCCCGACAGCGTCAACAAGATGTACGCCATGCAGGAGATGAACGAACTGGATTTCCAGGTCGGGCAGGTGACCGGGCTCACCGGCACGGACGGCCATCTCTCGGCGGCGACCATCAAGGGACCCGACGGTGACACCGAGGTGCCGTGCACTCGGTTGCTGCCGTTCTTCGGCCTGACCATGAAGCTCGGACCAATCGCCGAGTGGGGGCTCAATCTTCATGAGAACCTGATCCCGGTCGACACCGAGAAATTCCAGACGTCGGTACCGGGCATCTTCGCCGTCGGCGACATCAACTGGTATCCCGGCAAGCTGAAGCTGATCCTGTCGGGCTTCCATGAGGTCGCCCTGATGGCGCAGGCGGCCAAGCGCATCGTCAGCCCCGGCGAACGCATCGTATTCCAGTATACGACGTCGTCCACCAGCCTGCAGAAGAAGCTCGGCGTCGCCGGCTGAGCTCTTATTCCACGAGACTCGACCTTACCGTCTGGCCGAAGCTACCCCGGCAGCCGGCCGTTCTCGATGCGCTGCATGCGATAGCGCAGCAGCCGCAGGATGCGGCTTTCGAAATTGATGGTTTCGACGCGATCGAATTGCATCTGGGCACGGTCGTGCTTGGCAAGAATAGCGGCCGAGATCTCCGCTGCCTTGGCCTTGGCCTGCTGGCAAGTCTTGCGCGGGTGGGTCGCCTTCAGCGCAGCCTCGAGTTCGCTGGCATGGTTCTTGGCGATCTCGACATGGCGGTCCTCATGGCGCTTGATGTCGGCCGACAATGTATCCCAAAACAGCCTTACGCCGGCATCAGCCTTGCGCGGGCGGCGCCACTCGGGAAGGATCACCTTGACCTTGAGCGTGACGTCGGCGTCAGCAATCGCGCAGGAGTTCGATTTTTGCGCATAGCTGACGCGGGTGGTGAACGCCATCTGCGTGGCGCCTGGATGCCGCATCCCGGTGCTTTTCACCTGGGGCCCAAGTTTCGTAAGCTGGGATCCGATATCATCGAGCGTTCTGCCGCCGATGCTGAAATAGCTATATGTCTTAACCAAACTCGCCGTGCCCGCCGGCAAGGCAGAACAAGCGAGCATCAGGGCGCAAAGCAGTGATCGTTTCATCATGTTGCCTCTTTGCCTACCATGCGCTACGGCCGCTGCCGGCGCAACGGAATTGATCTTTGGCGGATCACACATGGTTGATCGACAATGACGACAATGACAACAGGGCGATGGCAGCTGGCGCATGGGCGCCATTTCGACCTTGCCGGCAAGGCGGTGATCGTCGGGATCCTCAATGTCACGCCGGACAGTTTTTCCGACGGCGGGCTGTTCGTCGCGCCCGAACAGGCGATCGCTCAGGCGCGCCGGATGGTGGAAGAGGGGGCCTCCGTCATTGACGTCGGTGGGGAATCGACACGCCCCGGCGCATCTCCGGTAGGCCTCGAGGAAGAGCAGGCCCGCGTGCTGCCTGTCATCGAGGCGCTCGCCGGGCTCGGCGAGGCGCTGATTTCAGTCGACACCTATCGGGAGGACACCGCCCGGCTCGCCGTCGCCGCCGGCGCGCATATCCTCAACGACGTCTGGGGCCTGCAACGCGAACCGGGCATCGCGCGGGTCGCGGCCGAGACCGGCGCCGGGCTTGTCATCATGCACACCGGGCGTGACAGGCAAACACTGCCCGACGTGATCGAAGATCAGTTTTTCTTCCTCGGGAAGTCGCTGGAAATCGCCCGGCGAAGCGGCGTTGCCGACGATCAGATCGTGCTCGATCCGGGCTTTGGCTTCGCCAAGGAAACCGCGGAGGAAAATCTCGACCTGATGGCACGGTTTTCCGAGCTCGGTACTTTGGGATTTCCGCTGATGGCCGGTACATCGCGAAAGCGCTTCATCGGCGCCGTCACCGGCCGCGACGCTTCGGCCAGGGGGGCCGGAACAGCGGCGACGAGCGTCATACTGAGGCTCAAGGGCGCGCAGCTTTTTCGCGTCCACGATGTCGCAATCAATGTGGATGCGCTGGCGGTTGCGGATGCTATGCTGGCGCGTGAAACCGCCGCATAGCTCGCAAACCGAAATGCGTAGATCAAAAGCCTTAGAGCGTAGTCTGTGCGCCCAAGCGGACGCGCATCGCTTTAACCGAGCAGGACGCTGAGCGATGTATGTCATCCGCATGAAAAATTGCGCCTTCTTCGCCCGGCACGGCGTGCTGGATGAGGAGGAGACGCTCGGCCAGCGTTTCTATGTCGACGCTGCGCTCACCGTCGAACCCGGCCGCGCGCTGGTCGATGATTCCATCGAGGATACCGTCCACTATGGCGTTGCCTTCGGGGTGATCGAAAAGATCATCACCGGGGAGAGGCGTTTTCTGATTGAAGCGCTGGCGCTGGAGGTGGCCCGGGCGCTGACGGCCCGCTTTCCCCAGATAAAAAAGGCCGAGATCACTGTGCGCAAGCCGAACGCGCCGGTGCCCGGCGTGCTCGATCATGTCGAGGTGACAGTTGTCTGGCCTGAATAACACGGTCTATCTCAGCCTTGGCGGCAATCTCGGCGACCCGGCAAGGTCGATGGGCGCGGCGCTGCGCCTGCTGGACGCCAACGAGAACACGCGCGTCGTTGTGGTCTCCTCGCTTTACCGCACGCCGCCCTGGGGCAAGCTCGACCAGCCGGATTTTCTCAATGCGGCCGCCGAAATTTCGACCGTGCTCGCACCACACGCATTGCTCGATCTCTGTCTCGACGTCGAGCGCAGGCTGAAGCGGGTGCGCGAGGAGCGCTGGGGTCCACGGCTGATCGACATCGACATTCTGGTGTTCGGCGATCGGATCATCCACGAAACCGGGCTGGAGGTGCCGCATCCGCGCATGCTGGAGCGCGCCTTCGTTCTGGCGCCGCTGGCCGAGATCGCGCCTGACCTGACCGTCGACGGCAAAAGCGTGGCGGAGCGGCTTGCCGCTCTCGACAGCGCCGGCATCGAGCGACTGCCGTCTGGCCGGGACTGGTGGCTGACTTGACGTCTTAGTGAGAAATCCGGGCTAAATGCGGGCCGCAATCATCAACGGCAGTTGCATTGCCTGAGGCAATTGCCCCGCGCGAAGTCAGCCGGAAAACCCGCCGCCATCGAGGAACAGCTGTTCCTCCGGCGTCGTCTCGCGGCCAAGCATCCTGTTTCGATGTGGAAAGCGGCCGAAGCGCTGAATGATCTCCAGGTGCTCGACGGCATATTTCAGGTAGGATTGGGCTTTGGCGGTGGTGAGGTCCACCGATTTGAGCTGGTCGGCGAGATCTTCCGAATGCTCATAAGGCAAATAGAGGAAGACGCGAAGCTCTTCGTCGAGCGCCAGATCCTGGCCGGCGGCGATCGCCTTTTCGGCAAAATACCTTGCCAGCGGGTCGGTGGCATACATATGGCCGGTGCCGCGAAAACAATTTCGCGGGAATTGGTCGAGCAGGATCATCAGCGCCAGTGAGCCTTCGGCATGCTCCGACCAGTCGTCGCATTCACGTCGCGCCGCAGCGTAATGCAGGTCGAGAAGCCGGCTGCGGAACTCCGTATCGAAGGCGTCGTTCTTCTCGAACCATGCATCTTTCCCGGCGTCACGCCAGAATTTGGTGACGGAGAGCGCGCGCTCGTCCAGTACGGTCATCTGTTTGGTCTCCACATGTTTTAGTCGGCTGGCTCGGATTTATGCAGAACGCCGGCGGTCTCTTCATTGAGCGCCTGACCGGTGCGGCGCGGCTGGCTGAGCGGCGTCGGAATGGGGGTGCCGATATTGCCCTTGAGGAAGCGCGCTCCGGCGCGAACGCCTTCTGCGAGCTGCAACTCGAAACGGGCGGCATCGCGATGGCGGACGTCCTCGATCACCTCGGCGACTTCCTCCGGGTCGACGCCCAGCGCTTCCAGCGTGGAGCCGCCGAAGACAAGCGCAGACTCGAAAGTTTCGCGAATCTGGAAATCGACGTCGGCACGAATCAACTGCAGTGCGGTGCCGCGGTCGAAAGCGCGTGCCAGCAAGGTGAGCAGGGGAAACTCCGCCTTGATCAGCTTTGCGATGCGGACGGCGACATCGGGCTTGTCGACGCAGATCAACACGGCGCGCGCGCGGCCGGCGCCTGCGGCACGCAGAATGTCCAGCCGCGTGCCGTCGCCATAATAGACCTTGAAGCCGAAATCGGCCGCCGCCTGGATCATCTCGACCTCATTGTCGATGATCGAGACGTCGATCCCGCGCAACAGCAGCGGCTGGCTGGCGATCTGGCCGAAGCGGCCGAAGCCGATGATCAGTACGCTGCCGGTCAGGCCATCGGCGATGTCGACGCCTTCGAGCGACTGCTCGTCGCGCGGCGTCAGATGCCGCAACGCCAGGATGGCCAGCGGCGTCAGCACCATGGAGATGATGACGATCGCCGTCAGCGTCGCGTTAGCCTGGCTGTCGATGATGCCGACCGCCGCGGCGGCGGAATAGAGAACGAAGGCGAATTCGCCGCCTTGCGCCATGAAGACGGCGCGCTCGAGCGCCTCCCGGTGGCCGGTCTTGAGGATGCGGGCGACGAGGTAGATGCCGATCGCCTTTATCACCATGTAGGCGACGACGTAGATGGCGACAAGCCGCCAGTTCTGGGCCACCACGTGCAGGTCGAGCGACATGCCGACAGCGAGGAAGAACAGCCCGAGCAGCACACCGCGGAATGGTTCGATGTCGGCCTCGAGCTGATGGCGGAAGGTGGATTCCGACAACAGCACGCCGGCCAGGAAAGCGCCCATCGCCATCGACAGGCCGCTGAGCTGCATGGCAAGCGCCGATCCCAGAACGACGAGAAGGGCGGCGGCGGTCATCACTTCGCGGGCGCGGGCATCGGCCAGGATGCGGAAGAACGGATTGAGCAGGTAACGCCCGGCCAGCACCAGCCCGACGATGGCGGCAAGACCGATGCCCACCTCCGTCAGCCGCTGCGTCAGGCTCATATCGGCGCCGCCCGGCGCCAGGAAAGCGATCAGCGCCAGCAGCGGCACGATCGCCAGGTCTTCGAGCAGCAGGATGGAAACGATGCGCTGGCCTTTGGGCGCGGCCATCTCACCGCGTTCCTCCAGAAGCTGCATGACGATCGCCGTCGAGGTCAGCACGAAACCGGCGCCGGCGACGAAGGATTGCGAGACCGGAAAACCTCCCGCCAGTCCTACACCGGTCAGCAGCAGCGCACACACGCCGACCTGCAATGCCCCAAGGCCAAAGATCTCCCGGCGCAAGCCCCACAGCCGTGACGGCTGCATCTCCAACCCGATGATGAACAGGAACATGACGACGCCGAGCTCGGCGACGTGAAGAATGGCTTCCGATTCGGAAAAGATGCCGATGCCGAACGGGCCGATGACCACGCCGGCCGCCAGGTAGCCGAGGATGGAGCCAAGCCCGATGCGCTTGAAGATCGGCACGGCGACAACACCGGCGGCGAGCAGTGCCACGACGTGGATCAGATCGCTGCCCGCTGCTTCTGCCGCCATGCCTGCCGTTCCGTTCTCTCTAAGGACCGCTGCACGTGCTGCGGCATCAAGCGGCCAAGATAGGGGCTTCGGCAGAGATCGAACAGTCCGAATCCGGAAACTGGTGCAGCAGTGTTGCAGCCGCGCTCCGGTGGTCGTGGCTGGTCGCTTTTTTGTGAATAGTGAATGGTGAATTAGTGAATATTCAGTAGTCAGTAGTCAGTAGTAGTCTGAAGTGATATCACTATTCACCATTCACCATTCACCACTCACCATTCACCACTCACCACTCACTGCGCGATGGCGCCGACTTCGAGCGTATCGACGCGCTTTAGCTTCATGCCGATGACCGGCACCAATTGCTGGTCGACGCGCACCGCAACCGTCACTGTCATCGAATTGTCGTTGGGGACAAGAGCCTGCATGACGCCGCGCAGCTGGTTACGGTTGATGGTGAAGACGACCTTGTTGGCGCTGACCACGTTGCCGCCGATGATGTCGAGACCGGAACCGGCGGCACCGCCCATGAAGCTGCCCTTGTAGCCCTCGCGGCCCTTGTGCTGGATCGTCGCCGACATCTGCTGGGTGAACATGCCGACCCGGCAACCACCGTCGAGCGACATGCCGATCTTGCCGTCCGGCGTCGAACCGGTGAAATTGCAGGTAAATTTCGTGCCCTTGTATTTGCCGGCGACAATTTCCCCCGGGCCGACCCATTCGCCTTCCACCGATTGAAAGAACTTCTTGTCACGTTCTGCCGCAAAGGTCTTTTCGGTCATGCCGGCAGTTGTTGAAACCACGACTGCCATGGGCAGGACGCTAGACAAGATCACGCTTTTCATCGACGACACCCGGCAACAAAGAGACTGGTTTGGAACCCGTCCGACCATGAACAAGATTGGTTAATGCTTCGTCACCGCATGCGCATGGCCCTGAAAATCGGACGCGGTTTGCGCTGGGGATCAGGGGCAAATCAAAGTGCTGCAGCGTCCCTTTGCGCCCACCAGGCCGTGCGGCGTCGGAGAGACGGTTGTCAGCTGTCGGAAGCGGATGTTTCCTTCTGTTTTTTGGTTGCAAATGATGTCAGCGCGGACAGGAAATCGCCCATGCCGGGCCGCCTCGCGGCGCTGAAGGGCAGGGGCCTTGCGGTCTCCATCGCAGCAATGCCGATGCGCGCCGTCATCATGCCGTTGACGACGCCTTCGCCAAGTTTTGCCGAGAGCCGGGCGGCAAGGCCATGGCCGACGATCTGCTGCACGAAACTGTCGCCGACGGCAATCGAGCCGGTCACCGCCAGATGGGCGAGAACGCTGCGTGCCAGGCGGAAGAACCCCAGCGTGCCCGGACGGCCACCATAAAGCTCCGACAGCCGGCGAATCAGCCGGCCGGCTTCGAACACGACATAGGCGACGTCGACCAGAGCGCGAGGGCTGACCGCCGTCACCAGCGACACACGCTTTGCCGCTTCGAGGATCATCACCTTGGCGCGCGCATCGAGGGGGCCGAGGATTTCAGTCTCGGCCAGGCGCACCAGATTGCCACCGTCGATGATCTCGTCGCGCAAGTCTGCCAGGGTGCGTCTGCCGGCCGCGGTTTCGGGCTTGGCCGCGACGAAGGCCGACAGTTCGTCGACCACGGCGCGAGCGGCTTTCGGATCGTCGCGGGCGATGGCGTCGAGCGCCCGCTTCTGCAGCTTTTCGACCTCGGCGAGGCGGGCGATCGCCAGGAACTCGCGGAAAAGGATGACCAGAAGCGCGAGCAACGCGAGCACCGCCATGCCGGCGGCCAGCCAGCCCAGCCATTCGGCACGGGCGAACAGATCGCGAATCAGCTGGTCGGTCCAAAGGCCGAGGGCCAGCGAAACCAGAACGCCCAATGCGCCGAACAACAAGCCACCTGATATCGAGCGCTTACGCGGCGCGGTCGCCGGCGGCGGTTCGGCGGCGATGATGTCCGGCTCGTCGAAAACGTCGATTTCCGCCGGCGTGACCACGGCAAGATCAGCCTTCGCGGCGCGCGGCTTTCTGGCCGATGGAGCGTCGGGCTGGCGCGGGGCCGCCTGTTGCTTTGGCGGGGCTTCCGGCTCAATGCGAAATGCCGCCGGCTTGCGGGGCGGGGTCATGCCAGACGATCTCCGATCAGGAACTGCAGGGCGCGGTCGAGCCTGATATGCGGCAGCGACAGCGTGACGCCTTCGGCAGTGCGTTCGAGTTTTGGCGGGCGAAAGCGCACGAAGCGGATCGCCGGGTCATCATTACTTTGCCGATGGCTTGGGTTCTGCCGACGGTCTGGTCCAGAGACATCGAACACTGCATCAATTTTCTCCGGTAAGTCACCGGGAAATATGGCTGTTTCTGTTCTACCATCAAATGTTTCGCCGTTGATCTTTTCACCTTTCAGCGGTGTGCCGATGATGACCGGCAGCGTTTCACGGCCTCGGCTGACCGTGCCTTCCCGGGTTGCTCGCACCGCCGCCAGGGCGACCACATCGACATCGGCGCCGGTGAAATTCGCCCGCGCCACGGCGCGGTCGGCGAGCCGCCGCACGATCGCCTGCAGCCGGTCATGGCTTTCGTGATGCAGATGGTCCGCCTTTGTCGCCGCCACCAATATGCGGTCGATGCGCCTTGAAAAGAAGTCGGTCAGGAAGTTGCCGCGGCCGGGGCGGAAGCAGGCGAGGATTTCGGTCACCGCACGTTCGAGGTCGGCCATCGCGCCGGGCCCCGCATTCAGGGCCTGCAAGGCATCTATCACAACGATCTGACGGTCGAGGCGCGTGATGTGCTCGCGGAAGAACGGCTTTACGACATGCGTCCTGTAGGCCTCGTAGCGCCGCTCCATCATCGCCTGAAGCGACCCGGACCGCGCCCGCCGCTCGCTCAGGCCCGGCAACGGCGCGAAGGTCAGCGCCGGTGAGCCCTCAAGGTCGCCGGGCATCAGGAAACGGCCGGGTGGCAGGGTCGAAAGTGCCCGCTCGTCGAGCTTGCATGCCTTGAGATATGCGGCGAAGCTCTCGGCGAGGCTTCGCGCCGTCATCTCGTCGGCGTCGGCATTCGCGTCAGTTGCGGCGGAGAGCGCGCGCCATTCCTGCGAAAGGTCGGCGCGCGCCGGCAGCACGGCCAAGTCAAAGGCTTCGCGTGAGAAATCGGCGTAGGATTTGCCGAGCAGCGGCAGGTCAAGCAGCCATTCCCCAGGATAGTCGACGATATCGACCGACAATCTGCCTGACGAGAACATGCGGCTCCAGCCGGAGGCCGATTCATATTCGATGGTAAGCCTCAGTTCGGAAATGGCACGTGTCGAATCCGGCCACAGGCGGTCGTTGACCAGGGCCGCGATGTGGTCCTCGTACTGGAATCGCGGCACGGCGTCATCGGGTTGCTCTTCGAGGAAGGCACGGGCGATACGTCCCGACTTCTGCGCCTCGAACAGCGGCAACCGCCCGCCATGGATCAGATTGTGGACAAAGGCTGAGATGAACACCGTCTTGCCGGCGCGGGAGAGGCCGGTAACACCCAGCCGCAGCGATGGCGAAAAAAGCCCGGTGGCGCGCCCCGACAGCGTATCCAGGGCAATCTTCGCCTCGTCGGTGAAAGTGGTCAGCGATGATGCCAAAATGCGGTCTCTCGGGGCTTCGGAACGCCCGATATAGGCGCTGCCACCTACGTTTGAAATGGCGTCAGATATCGGCCGGCGACAGGAAGGCTTCGAGATAGCCGGTGCCTTGCGCGGCGTAGGCAAGACCGCCTGGAAAGCGGACGACCGCGAGGCCGGAGGTCGGGAAGCCGTAGTTCAGCATTCCCCTGGCAGCCTCCTCGCCGTCGCCCGAAAGCGCGATGGCGAGATCTTCCGTCATCGGATTGTGGCCGACGACGAGCAGCGAGCCGGGCCCGCCATTGCCGCGGATGAGGTTGAGATAGCCGGCGGCATCCTCGCTGTAGAGCGTCTCCAGGAACAGAACCCGGCCCGTATCGGTGTGACCGGCCAGGCCTTCAAGCGTTTGGCGCGCTCGCTTTGCATTCGAGCAAAGGGTCAGGTCCGGAATGTAGTTGCAGGCCCGCATGACTGCACCCATCGTTTCGGCGTCGGCGATGCCGGATGCGTCGAGTGGACGATCGAAATCGCGCATCCCCGGCAGGGCCCACCCGGCCTTCGCATGCCTCAGCAGATAAAGCTTGCTCACCGGTCCCTCGCTTGTGCCAACCACCGAAACTCGTCAAAAGGCGCTGCGGGATTAGTCATGAGAAATGCCTTGCGCACAATGGCCGGCAGCCTTCAAACCCAACAAATCATACGCGAATTCGGTCGCGCCCTTCATGCGAATGATGCGGCCCATGGCATTTTGGCCGAGATTAACAATTGCGTGAATCTGTTGTCGATTGCGCTTGTGCAGCATTCGGTCCGTGAATATATAGGCGCCAAATTTGGGGCTGTCTGGGTGAGTCGAATGAACGACATCGTTACCGCCGATTACGTACCCTCCGAAGACGAGCCGTTCATGAACGAGCGGCAGAAATCCTACTTTCGCCTGAAGCTCGTCACCTGGAAGAACGACATACTGCGCGAAGCGCGCGAAACTCTCGAAATCCTGCAGCAGGAAAACGCCAACCACCCCGATCTCGCCGATCGCGCCTCTTCGGAAACCGACCGCGCCATCGAACTTCGCGCCCGCGATCGCCAGCGGAAACTCATTTCAAAGATCGATTCCGCGCTTCAGCGCATCGATGAAGGCACCTACGGCTATTGCGAGGAAACCGGCGAGCCGATCGCGCTGAAGCGGCTCGATGCGCGTCCGATCGCGACCCTGTCGATCGAGGCGCAGGAGCGCCACGAACGCCGCGAGAAGGTCTACCGCGACGACTGAAGCACCCGCGAAGCGTCTAAAAGCAGCCATTAGCGAATTTGTCATGGCCGGTCTCCGGCCATTTTTGGCTAATGCATGTCGCGCAAAAAGCATGCCCTCGGGCCTGACCCGAGGGCGCGCAGCGGTTTTGCGATAACGACATGCATAAAACAAGTCGTCTGTGAAGAAGGTTGATTTCGGGATCGGAGGCGAAGCGGGAGCATTCCCACCCGCCATATCAGAGCTGATATGGCGTCAGGCTGATCGCGGCCGGATTGGTGGCACTGCAGCGGACGTGAGCAGTACCAGGAAGAAGGCACACAAAAGCCTCAGCCAGTTGAGCAGGAGGCTGAAGTTATAGCCGACGGCTGCAAGGACAGCGTTGTTGGCATCGCCCTCGGAGAAGGCCAGGAAGTTGCGGCCCATGCGGTGGTCGTTCTTGAGATGGCCGATGACGGGTTCTACGGCGGCCCGGCGTCGCAGCGCCCGTTTGACGGCCTGGGTGAGGCCGCGCTTGTAGCCGGCGACATGGACCTTGAACATCTTGTCCTTCGGCGCGTTGTGGCCGCGGTAGCCGGCATCGGTGACGATCTTGCCGAGGCTGACGCCGATGGTGTCCTCGATCGCCGGGATGATGGTCGCCAGCGTGTGGCCGTCATACGGATTGCCGGGCAGCGCCTTGACATGGGCGACGAACTGGCCGCCGCGGCTGCGCTGCAGCGGGGTGGCGACGGAGACCTTGACGCCGAACTCGTAGGGCTTGTGGGCCTTGCCCTTGCCAATGCACTCGATCTCCGGAGCGTGCAGGGAATACACCTTCTTGCCCCGCTCGCGCTGGCGCTGGTCCCTGACGCGCCGGGCCAGCGACAGCGGCAGGGCAAAGACCTGCATCAGCTCTGGCCGCATGGCGAGCTTGCGGACGATGTCGCGGATCACCGCTCCCAGCATGGTGCGCAGGCGCTTGAGTTGCCGGTTGGCCCGCTTGAATTGCTTGGCATGGGCATAGCGCTGATGCTTGATCAGCGCGATCTTGCCGACCCGCGCATAGGACTGGCGCAGGGCAATGCCATGCTTCCTGGCCAGCTTGACCAGCCGCTCGCGGGCGCGATGCATCAGCTTGGCGTCGGTCGGGAAGGTGATGGCCTTTTCCTGCACGGTAGTGTCGACGATTACCGCGCGGAAGTCCGACGGCTTGGCCGCCCCCAACCTGGTCGCCGCCGCAAGGCTCTCCTGGAGCAGAGCCGTGAGCCGTTCTTCGCCCATGCGCAGGCGCCAGCGCGTCAATGACGTGCGGTCGAAGGGCAAGCGGTGCTGGAAGAACTCCTCGCCGCAGAACAGCTGGTAGTAGGGGTTCTCCAGCCAGCGTTCGCACAGGCTTTCGTCGGACAGGTTGTGCATCGACTTGAGGATGGCCAATCCCGCCATCAGCCGGGTCGGCAAAGGCGGCCGGCCAGGATCGTCGTCATAGACCTCGCCCAGCCGTTCTTCGAGGAAACGCCAGTCGATCGTCTTGGCCAGCTTCACCAGCGCATGATCCATATTGAGAATGTGGTCGAGCCGGGATCGCAACAGGTCCGTCTGGCCGCTCTCGCGCCGTTCCTTCGGTCGCATCGCTCGCTTCCCTCGCTGCTTCGTCATCGTCTCGAATCACGCAGAACAAGCGCATCCAATTTGCCGGAAACCGCAGCCCAAAGCCACGAAATTCGGCAATCTGAAAACCGAAATCAGGGGAAATTGTTAAACGGAATCAAAGCATTCCGAGTTTTTCACGGACGACAAACAAGAACTTAAAGCGCGTCGCACGACGCGCTTTAGCTGTTGGCCGGTTATCTTTTCTGGCTGGACAACTCGCCGAGAAGCTTCGTCATCTCGTCATCGAGAGATGATGGCGCTTTCGCTGCCGGCTTGCTCTCCGGCTTGGCGGGGTGCGGGTCATCAAACGAGACCTCGAGCTCCCTCATCAGCGTATCGTCAATGGAATCCTCTTTTGCCGGGGAATCCTGCTTTACCGGAGAATTCGGCTTTGCCGGGGAATCCTGTCTTGCCGGGGAATCCTGTCTGGCCGGCGATGGCGCGTACCGAACGGCATTGGTGTAGGCGGGCAGCGGCGTGATGGTCGCCGATTGGGGGCTTTGCGCTGCTGGCCTCGGCGCCGGCGCCGGTGCGGGCTGATGCGGCCGGACAGGCGTCGGGCCCGTGCTTGCCGGCGGCGGAGACGGTGCTTGCCGCACTGGCGCGGGAGCCGGTTGCGGCGCGCGCGGCGGCGGTGCCGGCTGATGGCCGCCGCCATCTCCGGTCAGTGCAGGGCGGCGCAGCGCCGACAGCCTGATGTCACGTTCGACGACGACGTCGGTCGGGCCGCCGATCAGCAGCAGATGCTCGATATCGTCGCGGCGCACCAGCACCAATCGGCGGTGACTGTCGACAGCGGTGGCGTCCATCACCGCCAGCCGCGTCTTGCGGTTCCTGCCGCCGGCAACGAATGTTCCAAAGGTGAGATTCCGGACCAGCTTGATGATGAGGAGAACGATGACCACAAGGACGAGTGCGACAAAGGTCCACAGGATTGCCGCGGCATAACCAGGACCCGCCACGCTATCCAGCCACTGCAGCATTGGAGCACCCAAATCAGCTTTCGAGAAGACGCGACACTAGACTGTTGCGGCACGCGACTGCAAGTTACGTTTCGCGCTTCGTGAACAGCTTGAAGCGCCCATGTGGTGGATTTCAGGTTTCTGCGAATTGCGGGCGTGAGCGCTCCCACTTCAATCCACAACTCTGGATTTTTCAGCAAGCTGCTGGTGAATGAATCCGAAATTCGCTCCGCGTCGGACCAGGATGATGCGAATTTCGGATTCACCGCACCCGGCGCCGAACGGGTGTCATTTTTAGCGGACAGTTGCCGCCAAGGCCTTTTCCGGACCCTGAGAATGTGATTCAACCGGGCACGGCAAGTACCGGAATTCACGAACAGGGGGCACATGGCCAAGGAAGCGCGCGGCGATTTCTATCCGGTACCGATCGTCGACCAGAATACGCGACCGGGCGCGGTCACCCGGCTCATCGTCTTCATCGTTGTCCTGACAGGAGCGGCGATCGTTTTCGGCCTTTTCCGCGAACGTCTCGGCGATCCATTCCTGCTTGGCATGCTTGGCGTGCTGGCAATGATTGGTGTCGGCTTCCTGTTCGCCACCGCCATCGGCTTCGTGCAGATCACACCGCGATCGACGAGTGACGAGCTGTCGAAAGCCTTCGTCGATTCAATGTCGCAAGGCCTTCTGGTCACCGACACCAAGGGTCGTGTCGTCTACGCCAATCGGGCTTATGCCGAGATGACGGGCGCGGCTTCTGCGGCGGATCTAAAGACGGTCGAAGGGTTGCTGTCCGATGTTCCCGAGGCCTCGGTGACCATATACCGGCTCGCCTCCGGCCTGCGCGACGGCCAGCCCGGCGACGGTGAGTTTCGGCTTGCCCAATCCATTCGACCCGGCGCTGAGCCGGGCGCGCGCTGGTACCGTGTCCGAGCCCGCGCCTTCAGCGTTCCCGGCCAGCGGCTGCCCTTGCTCGCCTGGCAACTCGCCGACGTCTCGAAGGAACGGGCCGAGCAGGAGCGGTTCTTCCTTGATCTGCAGGAGGCTATCGACCATCTCGACCATGCGCCTGCCGGCTTCTTCTCGGCCGACCAGGAAGGCCGCGTCACCTACATCAACGCCACGCTTGCGGAGTGGCTGGGCATCGACCTGACGAGCTTCACGCCTGGTGCCGTCACGCTTTCGGAGATCGTCGCCGGCGACGGCATGGCGCTGGTCCGCTCGGTCAAGGCCGATCCCGGCACCACCCGCAATGCGGTCATCGATCTCGATTTGACGACAGTGAAGGGCGAGGCGCTGCCCGTGCGTTTCATGCATCGGGTTTCGGCCAGCCGCGAGGGCGCCAACGGTCCGACGCGCACCATCGTGCTCAACCGGACGCAAGGCGAGGACGCTTCCGCCGATCTGCGCGCCTCCGAGATCCGCTTCACTCGTTTCTTCAATTCGACGCCGATGGCAATAGCGGCTGTCGACAACCGCGGGCGCATCCTGCGCACCAACGCGCCTTTCCTGTCGCTGTTTTCCTCCGTCGTCGACGGGGACGCGGTCGATCGGCGCGTGCGGCTGGACACGGTGATCCATGAGCGCGACCGTCCCGCTTTTGCCGCGGCGTTCGAAAAAGCGCGACAACGGCAGGCCGATATCGAACCGATAGATACGCTGCTGCCCGGCAATGAAGAACGGCACATGCGCTTCTACGTCAACGCGGTTGCCGACGGCACCGGCGAGGGCGCCGAAGAATCGGCCATCGTCTACGCCGTCGAGACCACCGAGCAGAAGGCGCTCGAGGGCCAGATGGCGCAAAGCCAGAAGATGCAGGCGGTCGGCCAGCTTGCCGGCGGCATCGCACACGACTTCAACAATGTGCTGACCGCCATCATCATGGCCTCGGACCTCTTGTTGACCAACCACCGCCCGTCGGACCCGTCCTTCCCCGACATCATGAACATCAAGCAGAACGCCAACCGGGCGGCCTCGCTGGTGCGGCAGCTTCTCGCCTTCTCGCGCAAGCAGACGCTGCGGCCGGAAGTGCTCAACCTGACCGACGTGCTTGCCGATCTGCGGATGCTGCTGGCCCGTCTGGTCGGCAACGACATCAAGCTGAAGGTCGATCATGGCCGCGATCTGTGGCCGGTGAAGGTCGACATCGGGCAGTTCGAGCAGGTGGTGGTCAATCTGGCGGTCAATGCGCGCGATGCGATGCCGAACGGCGGCGAACTCACCGTGCGGACCCGCAACGTCACCACTGAGGAGAGCAAGAGCCTTCCCTACCGCGAACTTGCGCCGGCCGATTATGTGGTGGTCGAAGTCGAAGACACCGGCAGCGGCATCGCCCCCGAAGTGCTCAAGAAGATTTTCGAACCCTTCTTCACCACCAAGGAAGTCGGCAAGGGCACCGGCCTCGGCCTGTCGATGGTCTATGGCATCATCAAGCAGACAGGCGGCTTCATCTTCTGCGATTCCGAGGTCGGCAAAGGATCGGTGTTCCGCATCTTCCTGCCGCGCTACATTGCAGAGGCGAGAACGGCAGGCGAGCCCGGCGAGGCGCCGGCTGCACCGGTAAAGATCGTCGACGCAGCCAAGGACCTGTCGGGTTCGGCCACGGTGCTGCTCGTCGAGGACGAGGATGCCGTGCGCATGGGCGGCATGCGGGCGCTGACGTCGCGCGGCTACACCGTCCACGAAGCGTCCTCGGGCGTCGAGGCGCTGGAAATATTCGAGGCGCTCGGCGGCAAGGTCGACATTGTCGTTTCCGATGTGGTGATGCCGGAAATGGATGGGCCGACGCTGCTTGGCGAATTGCGCAAGCGGCAGCCGGACATCAAATTCGTCTTTGTTTCCGGCTACGCGGAGGACGCGTTCGCCAAGAACCTGCCGGCAGACGCGCATTTCGGCTTCCTGCCGAAGCCGTTTTCGCTCAAGCAACTGGCCACAATCGTCAAGGACGTGCTGGAATCTTAGGGCTCACTAATTCGCACTTGCGAAATGGCGTGAGACTGCCATGATTATGGGGCCAAACAGACGGCGGGTTTTGGGGGAGCATGCCGTGACGCCGCACAACGAGGCAGGCAAGGGTGATTATGCGGCAACAGTGCTGTTGCCGGGCGATCCGCAGCGTGCCGAATGGATGGCGGAAACCTTTCTCGAGGCGCCACGCTGCGTCAACCGTCGAAGGCAGGCCCTCGGTTTTACCGGCCTGTTTCGCGGCGAGCCCGTCAGCATCCAGTCCACCGGCATCGGCGTCTCGTCATTCCTGATCTACGCGCATGAATTGCTTGACTTCCATGGCGTGAGGACACTGATCCGCACCGGGACCTGTGGTGCCCTGAGTGCCGCGGTCAAACTGCGCAGTTTGGTGATCTCGGAAGAGGTGCGGGGTGAAAGTGCCGAGAGCGGCCAGGTTTTTGGGCTCTATGGTGCTGATGCCGGACCCGATCCGCAGCTGGTTTCCCAAGCCCTGGCCCGGGCTGCCGAAATCGGCATCGAACATCAGGCCGGGCTGACCATCTGCAGCGACATATTCTATCATCCCAAGGGGCGCGACCGCTTTGCCGAAGCGCAGGCACAGGGCGCGCTGGCCGTCGATATGGAAACCAGCGCGCTCTATCGCATCGCCGCGCATTTCGGCGCCAGGGCCTTGTCGGTCCTGACTGTCGTCGACAATGTGGTGACCGGCGAGCAGACCGATTATTCCGAACGCCAGGCGCTCTTCACCGATATGACCCGGCTGGCGCTCGATGTCGCGATCGAAACTTAAGCTGCTTGCCGCTTCGGCGCCGTGTGTTCTTCGATGCCGGGCCGATGGCCACGCAGATAGAGAGCACAGGTCGTGCGCAGCATCGAGGCGAAGTTCGGAATCTGGCCATTGATCTCGATGGCCTCGTCATAAAGCTTCGAGATGAATTTCGGCGTCGTCAGGCCCTGGCTGTCGGCGATCTCGTCGAGCAATGCCCAGAACGTCGCCTCGAGCTGAATGCTGGTCGAATGCCCGTCGATACGGATCGACCGGTTGATCTGCCGGTAGCCCTCCGGGTCCTGCCCGGCAAAAACCCTGCACATCGTTACCTCCCGTTCCCTTCGGTTTTCAGCTGGCCAAAGATCTTCAGCTGGAATGCGGAAAACAGCAATCGGACTTTCGTCCTTAGCGGTTTCGCACCCGTCGTTAGATTAGCGCGTGGTAATCGGCTGCCACCACGTTTGCCGCAACCCGCGCATAATACGCCGACGCGCACATCGCGCCTACCGCACGGAGTGTCATTTGGCGAAGCCGATCCACACCATGATCCGGGTTCTCGACGAGGCCCGGTCCGTCGACTTCTACCGGAAAGCGTTTGGACTGGACGTCGCCGAACGGCTCGATTTCGAAACCTTTACGCTCGTTTATCTGAGCAATGCCGAGGCGGAGCTCGAGGTCGAGCTCACCGTCAACAAGGGTCGCCAGGAGCCTTATGCGCTTGGCGACGGCTACGGCCACCTCGCGGTTTCGGTCGCCGATCTGGACAGCGAACATGACCGGCTCGGCGCGCTTGGCCTGAACCCCAAGAAGATCGTCGAGCTCAACCGCGACGGAGCACTGCTCGCACGCTTCTTCTTCATCGAGGATCCCGATGGCTACAAGGTCGAGGTTCTGCAGCGTCAGGGCCGGTTCCAATAGGAGATACTACGGCCGCGCCGGCCAGCGCGGCGCCAGCCAGGGCACCTTCGGGTGCAGATAGCAAGCAAGGGAGGAACAGTTGGTCACAATTTATGAGAGCAAGACGGTCCATGAAACGAAGCCAGTTCTATCGCGCCGCGAGCTTCTGAAGCGCGGCGGTGTCGGCGCGTTGCTGGTGATTTCAGGCAGTGCCGTCATCAGCCCGGAACATGCCTGGGGTCTCGAAACATCCGCGCTCAAGCCCGAAACCATGGCGACCCTGATCCAGATGGCGCGTGACATCTACCCGCACGATCAAGTGCCTGACAAATATTACGCAATCGCCGTCAAGGCGCACGATGAGCAGGCCGGCAAGGACCCTGCCCACAAGGACCTTATCGAAAAGGGCATCGCCGATCTCGACCTGAAATCGGGCAAGGACGGCTACACCGGTCTCGGCTGGGAGGAGCAGCGCGTTGCGGTGCTGAAAGAGATCGAGGACACGCCGTTCTTCCAGGCCGTCCGCGGCGGGCTTGTCGTCGGCCTCTACAACCAGAAGGAGGTCTGGCCGATCTTCGGCTACGAGGGCGAATCCTACTCCAAGGGCGGCTACATGGCGCGCGGATTCGACGACATCGAGTGGCTCTGAGCCCCATCGTCGCAACCGCACACAACAGACATCATGGGAGGAAACCTTGGCAGCACCATTTGATCTCAAGAACGACGGCGTGGTCGTCATCATCGGCTCGGGCGCCGGCGGCGGCACGCTCGGCAATGAACTTGCGCAGAAGGGCATCGATGTCGTCATCCTGGAGGCGGGCGCCCGTCACGAATACGAGGATTTCATCAATGACGAGTGGGATTCATTCGCCCAACTCGCCTGGACGGACAAGCGCACGACCTCGGGCGACTGGCGGGTGGCGAAGGATTTCCCCAACCTGCCGGCATGGATCGTCAAGGCGGTCGGCGGCTCGACCACGCACTGGGCCGGCGCCTCGCTGCGCTTCCAGGAGCACGAATTCAAAACGCTTTCGACCTACGGAAAACAGGAAGGCGCGAACCTGCTCGACTGGCCGATCACGCTTGCCGAGCTGGAGCCCTACTACGCAAAGGCCGAAGACAAACTGGGCGTGACGCTCACCAACAACATCCCGGGCCTTCCCGGCAACAACAACTTCAAGGTGATGAAGGCCGGCGCCGACAAGCTCGGATACAAGGAGTGCCACACCGGCCGGATGGCAATCAATTCCGAGCCGCGCGACGACCGCAACGCCTGCCAGCAGACCGGCTTCTGCTTCCAGGGTTGCAAATGGGGCGCCAAATGGTCGACGCTCTACAGCGAAATTCCCAAGGGCGAGGCGACCGGCCATCTCGAGGTCAGGCCGAATGCCATGGCCATCAAGATCAACCACGATGCGTCAGGCAAGGTAACCGGCGTCGTCTATGCCGACAAGGGCGGCAGACTGAGAGAACAGAAGGCCCGCATCGTCGCCCTCGCCGGAAATTCGATCGAGAGCCCACGGCTGCTGCTCAATTCGGCATCGAGCCAGTTTCCCGACGGCCTTGCCAATTCGTCGGGGCAGGTCGGCAAGAACTACATGCGCCACACCACCGGCTCGGTCTACGCCATCTTTGACAAGCCGGTGCATATGTATCGCGGCACCACCATGGCCGGTATCATCCGCGATGAGGCCCGCAACGATCCCTCGCGCGGCTTCGTCGGCGGCTACGAACTCGAGACGCTGTCGATCGGCCTGCCGTTCATGGCCGCCTTCCTCAATCCCGGCGGCTGGGGGCGTTCCTTCACCACGGCGCTCGACCACTACGACCACATGGCCGGCATGTGGATCGTCGGCGAGGACATGCCGCGCGAGGAAAACCGCATCACGCTGCATGCCGATATCAAGGACGAGCACGGCATGCCGGTGGCGAACGTCCATTTCGACGACCATGCCAACGACACGGCGATGCGCAACCACGCCTACAAACAGGGCTCGGCGCTCTACGAGGCGGTCGGGGCGACGCGGACCTTGCCGACGCCACCCTATCCGTCGACCCACAATCTCGGCACCAACCGGATGAGCGAGAAGGCGGCCGACGGCGTCGTCAACAAGCATGGCCAGGCGCACGACATCAAGAACCTGTTCGTGTCGGATGGCAGCCAGTTCACCACCGGCGGCGCTGAAAATCCGACATTGACGATCGTGTCGCTGGCGGTCCGTCAGGCCGAGTACATTGCCGGACAAATGTCGGCCAAAAGCATTTAGCCATACCCTCCCGACCGCTGCTGGCGCGGAACCTCACAAGGTTTCGCGCCTCTTCTTGTCGGCTGTTCAACGCTTCGTGCAGGTCGAGGCGGTGAAGGCGCCGTCAGGCTGCTTCATGATGATGTCGAAGGACGGGCTCGTTTGACCATCCAGGGTGGCTTGCGTAAGCGAGATCGAGTTGCCGCCGGTCGTGTAGCCGCCCAGCGGGCCCAACCAGGTGATCTCGCCATTTGCATTCATCTGATAGTTGTAGCCCTGCCCAGCGGTTCCGAAGCTCACCGGGCCGCTATAGACATTGCCCTTGATGGTGATGTCGCCAAGGCTGAGAAACATGCCAAGCAGATAGACTTCGCAGTGATAGGTGCCGTCCGGCAATTTGCCGTCGGTGAAGTCGGCGCGGGCGCTGCCGGTTGCCGCAACCAGAAGCATGGTGCTGAAAATACGAGAAATCCTGGAGGTCATGCGGTCGCTCTTTTGAAGTTCGATCTTGCCCCATTTTCCTGCAGCGCTGCAACGGTTCGCCGCCTTTGAAGCGGCCTTGCTCAAAATTCATGCATTAATTCGCGAGTGACCAAAAATTAGGCGAGGGCGGAGAATTTTTTCTCAAGCAGAGCACTGGCGGCGGCGCTTATCTTTGGCGGCTAATATATTAACCGGCTGATAGGGCTAGGAAATCCAGGCCCACTCAATTTTGCTCCTGCGGTTGGCATAGCCGTTGCATGGTCTGTTTGCGATGCGATCAACCAGTCAGGGAGTTTTGAAATATGCGGGGCAGTTTCTCGACAATAACAAAAATGTTTTCGGCAGGCGCGGTCACGGCCGGCCTGCTGATGAGCGTCCCGGCCAGGGCGGCTGACGACACGATCAAGGTGGGTATTCTCCACTCGCTGTCCGGGACGATGGCAATTTCGGAGACGACGCTGAAGGACGCCATGCTGATGCTCATCGACGAGCAGAATGCAAAGGGCGGCCTGCTCGGCAAGAAACTCGAAGCGGTCGTCGTCGATCCGGCTTCGAACTGGCCGCTGTTCGCCGAAAAGGCGCGCGAGCTGATCTCCAAGGACAAGGTCGCGGCGGTGTTCGGTTGCTGGACCTCGGTGTCGCGCAAATCGGTGCTGCCGGTGTTCAGCGAGCTCGACAGCATCCTGTTCTATCCCGTCCAGTATGAGGGCGAGGAGAGCGAGCGCAACGTGTTCTACACCGGTGCGGCGCCGAACCAGCAGGCTATTCCGGCCGTCGACTATCTGATGAGCGAGGACGGCGGTTCGGTGAAGCGCTGGGTGCTCGAAGGCACCGACTACGTCTATCCGCGCACCACCAACAAGATCCTCGAAGCCTATCTGAAAGCCAAGGGCGTCGCTGCCGAAGACATCATGGTCAACTACACGCCGTTCGGCTTCTCCGATTGGCAGACCGAGGTCGCGGCGATCAAGAAGTTCGGCTCCGCCGGCAAGAAGACCGCCGTCGTCTCGACGGTCAATGGCGACGCCAACGTGCCGTTCTACAAGGAGCTTGGCAACCAGGGCATCATGGCCGAGGACATCCCGGTCATGGCCTTCTCGGTCGGCGAGGAAGAGCTTGCCGGTCTCGACACCGCGCCGCTCGTCGGCCATCTCGCCGCCTGGAACTATTTCCAGAGCGTCGATACGCCCGAGAACGCCAAGTTCATCGCCGACTGGCACAAGTTCATCAAGAGCGACAAGCGCACCACCAACGACCCGATGGAAGCCCATTATGTCGGCTTCAACATGTGGGTGAAGGCGGTCGAGAAGGCCGGCACCACCGATCCTGACAAGGTCATCGACGCGGTGATCGGCGTCTCGGTGCCGAACCTGACCGGTGGCTATTCGACCATGATGCCGAACCATCACATCACCAAGCCGGTGCTGATCGGCGAAATCCAGGCCGACGGCCAGTTCGAGGCCGTCTCGCAGACGCCTGGCCTAGTGATGGGCGACGAGTGGTCCGACTATCTGGCCGATTCGAAGGACCTGATCTCCGACTGGCGCGCGCCTCTGTCCTGCGGCAACTTCAATGTCGCAACCGGCAAGTGCGGCGGCAAGGGAACCAACTGATCCTCCCGGGCCTGACGGTCGTGGATTTCTCCACGACCGGGACCGCGACGCGTCCGGGCGAGCTCGTCTCTCCTCCAGTCCGCCCGGACGCGAAGTTTCAACCTTTAAAGAGTCGCCAGAAATCGATGATCCTCACCCGCGCGATCGGCCTGACGCTGCTGCTCCTCCTAGGGATGCTGTCGCCGTCGAACGCTGCCGAAGCGGATCTGCGCGCCATCATCGCCAAATTTGCCACTGCCGCGAATTTCTCGGCCACCGAAGCTGTCGTGCGCGAACTCGCCGCCACCGGTGATACTGCCGTCGAACGTCCGCTTGGCGCGCTTGCCGAGGGCGATCTTTACGTCCGCAAGGCCGATTCGCTGGTTTTCATCGGCAAGGCAGCTGGCGGCAGCGTTGAGCTGCTCGATCCGCTGAGCGGTGAGAAATCCGGCGACGCGGCCAAAAGCGAGATCACCAAGATCAAGGTCAACAACACGCTGCGCCGCGCCATCCGCGATGCGCTGGGCACGCTGACGCTTGGCGCAAAAAATCCGGCCGCGCGCGTTGCCGCCGCCGACACCATGTTCAAAACGCCAGACGCGACAAACATCGAGCCGCTTGATGCCGCAATCGCCAGCGAGACCGTGGCAAGCGTCAAAGCGCTGCTCGAACAGGCCCGCGCAGCATCGGTTCTGGTGTCGGACAGGCCGGAGACCGACAAACTGGCGGCCATCGCGCTGATCGGCGGGCGCGGCGATCGCAATGCTCTGTCCCTGCTCACCGCCATCGAGGCCAATTCCGAAGGCGCGGTCAAGGACGCGGCGACGGCGGCGATCGCCAACATCAATTCGACGCTGGCGCTGTGGGATGCCGGCCAGAACATCTGGTACGGCATTTCGCTCGGATCGGTGCTGCTGCTGGCGGCGATCGGCCTCGCCATCACCTTTGGCGTCATGGGCGTCATCAACATGGCGCATGGCGAAATGGTGATGCTCGGCGCCTACACGACCTTTGTCGTGCAGGAGGTGATCCGAACCTCCTTTCCCGGTCTGTTCGACTGGTCGCTGGTTATCGCGCTGCCGCTCGCCTTCTCGGTCGCGGCGCTCGTCGGCCTGGTCATCGAGCGGGGCGTGATCCGCTTTCTCTACGGCCGGCCGCTGGAGACGCTGCTGGCGACATGGGGCGTCTCGCTGATCCTGCAGCAGGCCGTGCGCACCATCTTCGGGCCGACCAACCAGGAGGTCGGCAATCCGTCGTGGATGTCGGGTTCGTTCTATATCGGCCAACTTGCGGTGACCTGGAACCGGCTCTGGATACTGGTATTCGCGCTCGGCGTGTTCGCGGTGCTGCTCTATGTGATGAAGCGCACCCCCTGGGGTCTGCAGATGCGCGCCGTCACCGCCAATCGCCGCATGGCCGCTTCGATGGGCATCAGGACGCCGTGGGTCGACGCGCTGACCTTTGCCTTGGGTTCTGGCATTGCCGGCATCGCCGGTGTCGCGCTCAGCCAGATCGACAATGTCTCGCCCAATCTTGGCCGCGGCTACATCATCGACAGCTTCATGGTCGTCGTCTTCGGCGGCGTCGGCAATCTCTGGGGCACGCTGGTCGGCGCCTTCTCGCTCGGCATCGTCAACAAGTTCCTCGAACCCTATGCCGGGGCGGTCCTCGGCAAGATCGTCGTGCTGGTCCTCATCATCCTGTTCATCCAGAAACGCCCGCGCGGCCTGTTCGCGCTGAAGGGCAGGTCGGTGGAAGCATGATCACCGGACGCTTCTTCGCCGCCGGCGCCGACCGCCGCATCGCCATCACGATCTTCATCCTTCTGGCGGTCGCCATCATCGTGCCGCTGCTCAATCTTGCGGTCCCGCCGACGAGTTCCTTCTACGTGCCGTCCTATGTCGTCGCGCTCACCGGCAAATACCTCTGCTATGCGCTGCTCGCCTTGGCGCTCGATCTCGTCTGGGGCTACTGCGGCATCCTTTCGCTCGGCCACGGCGCCTTCTTCGCTCTCGGCGGCTATGCGATGGGCATGTATCTGATGCGCCAGATCGGCTCGCGCGGCGTCTACGGCAATCCGCTGCTGCCGGACTTTATGGTGTTCCTGAATTATGGGGAATTGCCATGGTTCTGGTACGGTTTCGACCAGTTCTGGTTTGCCGCGATCATGGTGCTTGCGGTGCCCGGCCTGCTCGCCTTCGTCTTCGGCTGGTTCGCCTTCCGCAGCCGCGTCACCGGCGTCTACCTGTCGATCATCACCCAGGCGATGACCTACGCGCTGCTGCTTGCATTTTTCCGCAACGACATGGGTTTCGGCGGCAACAACGGCCTGACCGACTTCAAGGATATTCTCGGCTACAACGTGCAGGCCGATGCGACACGCTCGGCATTGTTCGCGGCCAGCGCCGTCACGCTGGCGCTCGCCGTCTTCGTCACCTGGGCGATCGTCGGTTCCAAATACGGCAAGCTGCTGATGGCGGTGCGCGACGCCGAGAGCCGCACGCGCTTTCTCGGTTGGCGCGCCGAAAACGTCAAACTGTTCGCCTTCACCGTGTCGGCTGTCATGGCCGGCATTGCCGGCGCGCTCTACGTGCCGCAGGTCGGCATCATCAATCCGGGCGAGTTCGAGCCGTCCAATTCGATCGAGGTCGTGGTGTGGGCGGCCGTCGGCGGACGCGGCACCATCGTCGGGCCGATCATCGGCGCGCTGGTGGTCAATGCCGGCAAATCCTGGTTCACCGGCGTGCTGCCGGCGTTCTGGCTGTTTGCGCTGGGCGGGCTGTTCGTCGCCGTCACGCTGTTCCTGCCCAAGGGCATTGTCGGCATGTGGGATTCCTGGCGCGGCAACGCCAGGGCGCTCCGTGCAGCCTCGATCGCCGAGGAAGCCGGCACCGATCCCGACGTCCCGCCACCGCCGAAGATCGTTCGCTCGGCTGCGAGAACGCCTGGCGACTGGTCCGCGTCCGGCCCCGAACCGCAGCCGGCGGAGTGAGCGATGTCGAAGAGCAACACCATCCTCTATCTCGACGGGGTCTCGGTTTCCTTCGATGGCTTTCGCGCCATCAACAATCTGTCGCTGGTGCTCGACAAGGGCGAGATGCGGGCGATCATCGGTCCGAACGGCGCCGGCAAGACCACGATGATGGACATCGTCACCGGCAAGACCCGTCCCGACGCGGGCGAGGTTTACTTCGACGGGCAGGTCGACCTGACGAAACATGACGAGGCCGAGATCGCCATGATGGGCATCGGCAGGAAATTCCAGAAGCCGACGGTCTTCGAAAGCCACACGATCGAGGACAACCTGATGCTGGCGCTGAACGGCCCACGCTCGATCTTCCCGGCACTGTTCCATCGCCGATCGGCGGCGGAGGCGCGGCAGATCGACGACATCCTCGGCATCATCCGGCTCGGTGACAAGCGCGACGAACTCGCCGCCAATCTCAGCCACGGCCAGAAGCAATGGCTCGAGATCGGCATGCTTTTGGCGCAGGATCCGAAGCTGCTTCTGGTCGACGAACCGGTCGCCGGCATGACCGACGCCGAGACTGAGGAGACCGCGCGGCTGCTTAGGGATATTGCGCGCGACCACTCGGTCATCGTCGTCGAGCATGACATGCATTTCGTGCGCGAGCTCGGCGTCAAGGTCACCTGCCTGCACGAAGGCTCGGTGCTGTCCGAAGGCTCGCTCGATTTCGTCTCGGCCGACGAGCGTGTCGTCGAAGTCTATCTTGGGAGATGATCATGGTGTGGCGCGTTCCGTTCCATCATTTCGATCTTTCGTTCTTCAGGCGCTGGAGAAGGCGCTGACCATGCTCGAAGTCTCCAACGCCACGCTGCACTATGGCGCCGCCCAGGCGCTGCGTGGCGTCACGCTGAAGGCCGGCGCCGGCAGGATCACCTGCGTGCTCGGCCGCAACGGCGTCGGCAAAACCAGTTTGATGAGATCGATCGTCGGCCACCACCGGCTGACGAGCGGAAGCGTTGCCTTCGAGGGGAAGGCGCTCGACCGGAGCGCGGCGTATGATCGCGCCCGGTCGGGCATCGCATTCGTGCCGCAGGGCAGGGAGATCTTCCCGCTGCTCACCGTGCGGGAAAACCTCGAATCGGGCTTTGCGCCATTGAAGCGCGCCGACCGCAACATTCCTGGCCACGTCTTCGAATTGTTCCCGGTGCTGAAGCAGATGCTCGCGCGCCGGGGCGGCGACCTTTCCGGCGGCCAGCAGCAGCAGCTTGCCATTGGCAGGGCACTGGTGATGCGGCCGAAACTGCTGGTGCTCGACGAGCCGACCGAAGGCATCCAGCCGTCGATCATCAAGGATATCGGCCGCGCCATCCGCTATCTGCGCGACCAGGCAGGCATCGCCGTGCTGCTGGTAGAACAGTATCTTGATTTCTGCCGGGAACTGGCCGACGAGGTCAACATCATGGACCGCGGCCTGATCGTCCACACCGGCCCGGCCGAGGATCTCGACCGGGCGGATGTGCGGAAATTTCTGACGGTTTAGCGCGGGAAGAATGACGGTTCTCCTCGCTGCCTCCCTTCGTCATCCTGGGGCGAAGCAAGGAGCAAAGCGACGCGGCGCCCATGCCGTGCCGTCAGTCAAAGGATTGCAGCGGGTCAAAGAACAGAAGCAGTTTTCCAGCGTACACTATCCTGGATTCTGTACCGTGGTGACGCCCAGAGGTTACGGCATGGATCCTTGGGTCTTCGCTCCGCTTCGCGTCGCTGCGCCCAAGGATGACGAAGTCGCGGAACGCCTCTGGCGCGCTGAAGATTGCGTGCTAGGCTTTACTTGGCCTTGTTGAGTCGGCCGCTTTCCGTATCAGTCTCGTCGACAGATCAGCCGCAGGCTCAGCCGGCACGTTTCGTGCAAGCAGCCCGTCCGGCGATCTGATCGTTGTTCAACGCATTTTGGGGCACTTGGGCCAGGGCAGCCGATGGAACGTTACCTCGAGGACCACCAGAAACGACGGCTTACCGAGCGCGTCGACATCATGACCGCCATCGATATTCTGAAATCGCAAGGATACGACCACGACGAACTGATCGCAGAACTCACCAAGGTATTCTTCGTCGATCTCGATGCCTTCAACGAAGTCGTGGTGGCGGCGTGACGGAAGGGGTGGATGCGCTGTGCTGCCAAATTCAGCCTGACACGCGTTTCATCAGCGCCATGGCGCCGAACGGCGCGCGGGCCTTGCCTTCGGTGATGAAGTAGACGAAGACATCACGCGGTTTGACCGGTGCTTCGGTAGAGGGTTCGGCGCGCGGCAGGTCGGCCGGCGCCTTGCCCTGCGCCCAGGTTTTTGCCCGCGCCGCCCATTCGTCCAGCGCCTTTGGCGTGTAGCAGTCGGGATTGTCATCGCTGCCGGTCTGCAACCGAACATAGACGAAATCGCCGGTGACGTCGGCTATTGCTGGATATTTGGCGTGGTCGGCATAGACGATCGCCACCTTGTATTGGCGCGCCAGGGCGGCGAATTCCGGCACGACGAAGCTGTCGTTGCGCACCTCGACCGCATGGCGCAGCGCAACGCCGTCCTGCTTTTCAGGCAACAGCTTGAGGAAAGCCTCGAAATCGTCCGGGTCGAATTTTTTGGTTGGCGCGAACTGCCACAGGATCGGCCCGAGCTTGTCGCCGAGCGCGGCGACGCCCGATCCCAGGAAACGCGTCATCGACTCGCCGGCCTCACCGAGCACGCGGCGGTTGGTGACGAAGCGGTTGCCTTTCAGCGAATAGACAAAACCGTCCGGCGCCTCGTTTGCCCATTTGACGAAGGTCGGCTCCTTAAAACTCGAATAATAGGTGCCGTTGACCTCGATGCTCGGCACCTGCCGGGTTGCGTAGTGCAGCTGCTTCGCCTTCGACAATTTGTCCGGGTAGAAAGACGTGTCCCATGGCTCGAAGGTCCAGCCGCCCATGCCGGCGCGGATTTTTCCAGGTTGCGTCACTGTCGTCCTCCCGGTCTGTAAAAAATCAGGCGATTGCTATCGTCTCAACCGTCTTTGCCATGTCGACGATGGTCCATCCTGGCCGGTATGGATTGGGCCGACGACCCGTTTCGTGAAAGCCATAGGCTTTGTAGAGCGCGATGTTTCGTTCCATCCTGGCGTTGGTGTAAAGCCGCACCTCGGGCAGATGCCACAGGCGTGTCTGTTCGTCCGCCCATTTGAGCAGTGCGATGCCGAAACCGTTGCCCTGGAAAGCAGGGCCGATGGCGACGGAGAAGATCATCGTGTGGTCTGGATGCCGCTCGAGGACAATCAGCCCGGCCGGCTCGCCGCTGCTTTCCAGCAGCCAGACCTCACCGCGTTCGATCCGCGGCGCATAGTCCTCCGTGACCGGGATCGGCGGCGCGCCAAGCAAGGCGGTGTAGGGCGCATAGGCGGCCTCGGTCAGCCGGACGATTGTGGCGAGATCCTCAGCAAGCGCTCTTCTGATCTTCATTTGAAGTTTCTTTCAAACGCCAGCCAGCCCTCACTCACTCCGCCGCTTCGCGCTTGCCTCCGGGCCGCCGCTCCAAAAGTTCTCTGAGGAACTGGCCGGTGTAGCTGCGTTTTTCGCGGACGATATCCTCCGGCGTGCCTAACGCCACCAACTCGCCGCCGCCGTCGCCGCCCTCGGGGCCGAGGTCGAGCACCCAGTCTGCGGTTTTTATCACCTCGAGATTGTGCTCGATGACGACCACCGTGTTGCCCTGGTCGACCAGCTCGTGCAGCACTTCCAAGAGCTTGGCGACGTCGTGGAAATGCAGGCCGGTGGTCGGCTCGTCGAGGATGTAGAGCGTCTTGCCGGTTGCCTTGCGCGACAGCTCCTTGGCGAGCTTGATGCGCTGCGCCTCGCCGCCCGACAAAGTCGTCGCCTGCTGGCCGACATGGATGTAGCCGAGGCCGACCTGTTTCAGTGTCTCCAGCTTGTCGCGCACGCCCGGCACCGCGGCGAAGAAATCGACGCCTTCCTCGACCGTCATGTCGAGCACGTCGGCAATCGACTTGCCCTTGAACAGGACGTCGAGCGTCTCTCTGTTATAGCGCTTGCCATGGCAGACGTCGCAGGTGACGTAGACGTCGGGCAAAAAGTGCATCTCGATCTTGATGACGCCGTCGCCCTGGCAGGCCTCGCAGCGACCGCCCTTGACGTTGAATGAGAAGCGGCCCGGCTGATAGCCGCGCGCCTTGGACTCCGGCAGGCCGGCGAACCAGTCGCGGATCGGCGTGAAGGCGCCGGTATAGGTGGCGGGATTGGAACGCGGCGTCCGTCCGATCGGCGACTGGTCGATATCGATGACCTTGTCGAGAAATTCGAGCCCCTCGATGCGGTCGTGATCGGCCGGGTGCTCGCGCGAACCCATGATGCGGCGCGAAGCCGCCTTGAACAAGGTTTCGATCAGGAAGGTCGACTTGCCACCGCCGGAGACGCCGGTGACGGCGGTGAAGGTGCCGAGCGGGATTTCGGCGGTGACGTTCTTGAGATTGTTGCCGCGCGCGCCGACGATCTTCAGGCGCCGGTTCTTCCTGGCCTCGCGCCGCACCGCCGGCGTCGCCACTTCGAGCTCGCCGGACAGATATTTGCCGGTGATCGAGGCGGGGCTGGCCATGATCTGCTGCGGCGTTCCCTGGGCGATGATGTGGCCGCCGTGTATGCCGGCGGCAGGGCCGATATCGACGACATAATCGGCATGCAGGATGGCGTCCTCGTCATGTTCGACGACGATCACCGTGTTGCCGATGTCGCGCAGATGCTTCAGCGTGTCGAGCAGGCGCGCATTGTCGCGCTGGTGCAGGCCGATCGACGGCTCGTCCAGCACATAGAGCACGCCGGTGAGGCCGGATCCGATCTGCGAGGCCAGCCGTATGCGCTGGCTCTCGCCGCCCGACAACGTGCCGGAATTGCGTGACAGCGTCAGATAGTCGAGCCCGACATCGTTGAGGAAGCGCAGCCGCTCGCGGATTTCCTTGAGCACGCGCACGGCGATCTCGTTCTGCTTGTCGCTGAGTGTGGCGGGCAGCTCGGTGAACCATTGGTCGGCCTTGCGGATCGACAGTTCGGTGACCTCGCCGATATGCTTGCCGGCGATTTTCACCGCCAGCGCTTCCGGCTTCAGCCGGTAGCCGCGGCATGCCGGGCAAGGCGTGGCCGACATGAAGCGCTCGATCTCCTCGCGCATCCAGGCGGATTCGGTTTCCTTCCAGCGCCGCTCGAGATTGGGGATGACGCCTTCGAAGGTCTTTGTCGTCTTGTAGGAGCGCAGCCCGTCATCGTACTGGAAAGTGACCTCGCGCTCGCCGGTGCCGTGCAGGATGGCTTGCTTTGCCTCTGCGGTCAGGTCGCGGAACTTGTCGCCGAGCTTGAAGCCATAAGCCTTGCCCAGCGCCTCGAGCGTCTGCACGTAATAGGGTGAGGTCGATTTCGCCCATGGGCTGACGGCGCCGGCGCGCAGCGACAGATTGTCGTCGGGCACGATCAGGCTGGCGTCGATGGCGCGCTGGCTGCCGAGGCCGTCGCAGGTCGGGCAGGCGCCGAACGGGTTGTTGAACGAGAATAGCCGCGGCTCGATCTCGGGAATGGTGAAGCCGGACACCGGGCAAGCGAACTTTTCCGAGAACAGGATGCGCTCATGCGTCTCGTTCTTCGACTTGTTGACCGAATCCTCGCCGGTCTGGCTGGCGTCGAGCGGCCGATCGGCGAATTCGGCCACCGCCAGCCCGTCGGCGAGCTTCAGCGCGGTCTCGATGGAATCGGCAAGCCGCGTCGCCAGATCGCCGCGCACGACGATGCGATCGACGACGACGTCGAGATCATGCTTGTACTTCTTGTCCAGCGCCGGCACGTCGGCGATTTCGTAAAAGACGCCGTCGACCTTGACGCGCTGAAAACCCTTTTTCTGCAGTTCTAGCAGTTCCTTGCGGTATTCGCCTTTGCGGCCGCGCACCATCGGCGCCAGGATGAACAGACGCGTGCCTTCCTCGACCGCCAGCACGCGGTCGACCATCTGCGATACCGTCTGGCTCTCGATCGGCAGGCCGGTGGCCGGCGAATAGGGGATGCCGACGCGCGCGAACAGCAGCCGCATATAGTCGTAGATCTCGGTGACGGTGCCGACCGTCGAGCGCGGGTTCTTCGACGTGGTCTTCTGCTCGATGGAGATGGCCGGCGACAAGCCGTCGATCTGGTCGACGTCAGGTTTTTGCATCATTTCGAGGAACTGCCGCGCATAGGCCGACAGACTCTCGACGTAGCGGCGCTGGCCCTCGGCGTAGATGGTGTCGAAGGCGAGCGACGACTTGCCGGACCCCGACAGGCCGGTCATGACGATCAGGCTGTCACGCGGCAGGTCGAGATCGACATTCTTCAGATTGTGTTCGCGCGCCCCGCGAATCGAAAGATATTTATGGTCGGCCATCGCCGGTCGCCGCCTCAGATCTGAAATCTCGTTGGGATGGCGGGTTGTCCCGACCATCCCCTATGTAGGTAATTTTGCCACCGTTTCGAGAGAACTCTCGACCAAAGCCTTTAACCGTCTTTCGCGCGGGCGAGCAAGCGGAAAGAACAAAGGTCGAACAAGCTCCTGACAAAAGCGTTCATCAAACAAGCTTCGCGGGGCGGCCCGTCGGCATGGCGAAAGGCTTAAGAGTTGTCATATGCGGCCACTGCAGCCATATTCCGCCTGACAACGAACTCGAATGAGGCAGGCGACATGGCCGAGGAGAGAACCGGGACGGAAGGGCGGCTGCTGCCGACGCTCGAAGCCCTGATCGATTCGCAGAAGCGGATGTTGGCATCGCTCGCCACGGTCACAGACAGGTTCGATAGAATAGACACGGAGATGGTGAAGCTCACCCGGCAGGGCTTGAAGCTGCAGTCGGAGCTTTCGGGTCTTCGGTCCGACATCACCGTTCGGCTCGATGCCGTCGGCAGCAGACTCGGGGAACTCGAGCATCTCGCCGACCAGAACGCGGTCGAGATCAAGGGCGCCAGGTCTGAGATCGTTGCCCAGCAGAACGAAATCCTGAACGCACTGCAGGCCGGTCTACGCAATGTCAGCGACGCCAACGACGTCAGGGATCGCCTGGACGAAATTGAGAGGCGTTTCGGGCCATAGGGCGTGTCGAACACGAACGCGGTCCGGCGCTTCGCCAGCACGGGCCGCTTGCGACGGTGGTGCTCATCCGACCTCGCTTCGCGAGGGCCCTCTTCTCCCACAGGCAGGGGGAGAAGGGGAGCGGTGCCACGCCGCGCTGCTCAAAACGGATGCAAATTTCGGATTCGCCACACAAGCGATCACGTTTTTGGTAAATCGGCTATCCAGCTGTTGACGTCTCAGCCTTGGGGAGTCAGACTCCAAACGTCACCGAAGCCGACTATCTTTCGATGGCCTCGCCGCCCTAAGGCGTGCCTGCACGATATGCAGGCTTTTGCGATATGCGCTTCGGCGACCCAGTCGCAATGGACAGAAGAGGAGAGCAGAGGAATGACTCCACCGGACAGTCCCTTGAGGCTCCACGTGTCGTTGGAGCCGCGGCAGGCATAAGTGCCAGGGCCAGGCGTTTGCGCCGCCCGACAAACCGTGACCTGCCGATCCCCACCAAAATCAGAGACTACTAGTCGGATCGTCGGCTGAACGCCGCGAAGCATCCGAGATCAAGAGCCGGCAGTGCGCTCCCGGCAATTGGATTTTAGATCCAGGAAAGCCCCGACCGTTTGCGGAAGCAGCGGCGGGGCTATCGTTTTCAGTGGCCCAAGCGAGTTGTGGTAGCGATAAAGGCCCTATCGCCGCTTTCGCCGGGGGGCTTCGATCGCGCCGGCGCCGACATCGAAGTTTACGCTGCCGGAAATCCTGACGTCGGTATCGCCGATCTTGAACTGGCCGTTGCCGCTGGGCGCGGCATCGTCGGGCTCGGGAGCCGGTTTGGCGATGCGGTAGTCGCTGGTCACGCCGGGCAGCGTGCCCTGGTGCGGCGGCGTTGAATTGTCTTCGGCGAACGCCGTGCCGGAGGTTATCGCCGCGACGGCGATGCCGATAATCAGCCGGTTCAAGCAAATGCGTGAAATCCTGGACATCGGCGGACTGTATCGCCGCACTCTGGCCGAAGCCAGACCGGTGGCGATCAACCTGGCCGAACGACTTGGCTGTTATCGCTCATGGCGTTCGGCATCCCTTTCAAGCCGCCTGTTTGCGCGTATCAAAAACATGGTCGACAAGCCCCCACGTCTTTGCCTCCGCGGCGGTCATGAAATGATCGCGGTCGAGCGTGCGTTCGACCTCTTCGAACGTGCGACCACAGTGGTGCGCGTAAAGCTCGGTCATCCGCCGCTTTGTCTTCAGGATGCCTTCGGCGTGGCGCTGGACGTCGGAGGCCTGGCCCTGGAAACCGCCTGACGGCTGGTGCAGAAGGATGCTGGTGTTGGGCAGTGCGATGCGCCGGCCCGGCGTTCCCGCCATCAGCAGGAACGAGGCCATCGACGCGGCAAAGCCCATGCAGACGGTGGATACGGGGCAAGAAATGTACTGCATCGTGTCGTAGATGGCGAAACCGCTGGTCACCACACCGCCCGGCGAGTTGATGTAGAGGGAAACCTCCTTGTCGGGATTGTCGGATTCCAGCGACAGAAGCTGGGCGCAGACCAGCGCCGACACATTGTCGTCGATCGGGCCATTGATGAAGACGATGCGCTCGCGCAGCAGCCGCGAAAAAATGTCGAAGGCGCGTTCGCCGCGGCTCGACTGCTCGATCACCATCGGCACCAGGTTGGCAAAACCGCTCATCGCTCTTCTCCGTTGTGCCGCTCAGGCCGCGCGCAGGGAGAGGCGAGGCGTGTTTGCGGCTATGGTCCGTTTGGGGTTGTGTGCGTTGAGCGAAAGCCGGCAACAGGCGCCGGCAACCGCAGGCGTAGCTACCCGCGCAAATCCGTCGTGGACGATGCGCAGATGCGTGCCGCCTGAAATGGTGCGGTCGAGCGTGAAGGTGACGAAACTGTCCAGCGGATTCGCTGTATTGCCAGGCGCCGGCCGCTCCCGCCAGGAATAACGCAGCAGGCGTTCGGGCTCGGCGTCGAGGATTTCGCACTCGATCGGTGCATCCGCCTTGGCAAAGGCAAAGCGGCTGCCGACCTCCGGCTTGATGTCGTTCGGCATCATCCAGGCCGCGAGCAGGTCCGGCACCGTCAGCGCCCGCCACACTTTTTCCGGCGGGTCTGGAAGCTCGCACTCGAACTCGATCGAGTCAGCCGTCATGTCTGAATGCTGTTTTGCCGTCATTGGTCCATATCCTTCAAAACCGCCTTGAGCCGTTCGATACGCTCGGGCCAGAACGCACGGTAACGCTCGATCCAGCCGAGCAGAGGATCAAGCCCTTGCGGATCGGCGCGATAATAGGCGTTGCGGCCGGCTCGCCGCTCGGCCACCAGGCCGGCGCCGCGCAGCACCGCGAGATGCTGCGAGACGGCCGGTTGCGACACGCTCATGCCGCGGCGCAGTTCCGACACCGTCATCTCGCCGGCGGTGAGCCGCTCGTAGACGGCGCGGCGCGTCGGGTCGGCAAGCGCTCGGAAAATCTCAGCTTCGATCATCGCAGAAGCATAAGTCTACACTTATTGATTTAGCAAGCAGTCTTTTCGCGCCCATAGGGAACGGTGCGGCGGAACCCATCGATTGCTGACATTCCTTGACAATACGGATTGATGAGCCTAGAACGAAAAGAGAACAAAAACCTTGTGGGAAAAGCCAGCCACGGCAGGCGGTGATTGTCCGCAGTCTATAAGGTGAGCGACAGAAATTTTGTTTCGTATGAGCGCGGAGAAGTATCATGGCGGGTAGCGTCAACAAGGTCATTCTGGTGGGCAATCTCGGGGCGGACCCGGAAATCCGCCGTTTGAATTCGGGTGAGCCGGTCGTCAACATCCGCGTCGCCACGTCGGAAAGCTGGCGCGACAAGACTTCCGGCGAGCGCAAGGAAAAGACCGAGTGGCACAATGTCGTGATCTTTAACGAGCAGCTCGCCAAGGTCGCCGAGCAGTATTTGAAGAAGGGTGCAAAAGTTTATGTCGAGGGCCAGCTGCAGACGCGCAAGTGGCAGGACCAGACCGGCAATGACCGCTACACGACCGAAATCGTGCTGCAGAAATTCCGCGGCGAGCTCCAGATGCTCGACTCACGCGGGCAGGGCGAGGGCGGTCAGGTCGGCAGCTATGCCGGTGGCGGCAGCAGCCGCGGTTCCGATTTCGGCCAGTCCGGCCCGGGCGAGAGTTTCGATCGCGGCGGCGGTGGCGGCAACAAGGGTGGCGGCGGTTCGTCGCGCGAACTCGACGACGAAATTCCGTTCTGATTGATGAGGAGCGAACGGCTCTGCGCGAGCTGACAACGCCAGCTACTTGAGGCCACGCATTGGCGTCCCGAAAATCTGTCTTGGATTTTCGGGACGTTGTGCGTTTGAGTAGTGCGCAGTGAAAGGACGTATCAGATGAAAGCACGGGTCAAATGGGTCGAGGAGCGCACTTTCGTCGGCGAGTCCGGCAGCGGCCACAAGGTGGTTCTGGGGACCGCGTTCGGACCGGATGGCAAGACGCCGGGACCGAGCCCGATGGAACTGGTGCTGCTCGGCACTGGCGGCTGCTCGGCCTATGATGTCGTCCACATCCTCGAAAAGGGCCGCGAGGCGGTCGAAGACTGCGTGGTCGAACTCGACGCCGACCGGGCGGAGAAGGAGCCGCGGGTGTTCACGCGCATCCATATGCGCTTCATCGTCAAGGGCCGCGCCCTTTCGCGCGACAAGGTGAAACGGGCGATCGACCTGTCGATCGAAAAATACTGCTCGGCCACGGCGATGATGGCCAAGACCGCCACCGTCACGCATGATTTCGAGGTTATTGATACGACGGCGAAGTAGGATGGCGCCCAGTGGCGGCGGTTCGTCGCGCGAACTGGACGACGAATGACGGCCTCGGCAATAAAGCGCGAGGCCGCTTTCATTTTCATGCTGCCATCAACGCCTTGACGCCGTCGGCGACGAACTGCACGGCGAGCGCCGCCAGGATGACACCGAGCAGCCGGGTCAGGATCGAGCGGCCGGTCTGGCCGAGGACCCGGTCGATGCGCTCGGCCAGCACGAACACCAGGTAAGTGATGACAAGGCAGATCGCGATGATGCCGACAAGGGCTGCCTGCGCGCCAAGACCTGGAAACGAGCCGGACAGCAGGACGGTCGCTGAAATCGCGCCCGGACCGGCGATCAGCGGGATCGCCAGCGGAAAGGCGGCGATGTTGTGGATCATGTCCTTGGTGATGGCGACGTCGCCGATCTTCTCCTTGCGGTCCTGCCGGCGCTCGAACACCATTTCGAAGGCGATGAAGAACAGCAGGAACCCGCCGGCGACGCGGAACGCCGGCAGCGTGATGCCGAACACCGACAGGATCGACGCGCCGGCGATTGCAAACAGCGCCATCACCAGGAAACCAATGATCGAGGCGCGCACGGAAACCTGGTTGCGCTCCTCGCGGTTCATGCCGCGCGTCACGGCGAGGAAGAGCGGCGCCAGGCCAGGCGGGTCGATGGTCACCAGAATGGTGACGAACGCGTTGAACAGGCTGTCGAAGCTCGGCATCTCTGACCCTCCCCGCCGGGCCGTGCCCGAGACATCAGTATTGGTAGAGCAAAGCAGGGGCGGTGAAAACTGGTGGTGGAAAAGCGGGTTCGCGTGCCGGGAAATTCAACCTTTTGATGCCGGAGGGACAGCGCCCCCCTCTGTCCTGCCGGACATCTCCCCCACAAGGAGGGAGATTGGGCAGCTCAGCTAGCCGCGCCATCCTGTTCAATGTTGGAGATCCGATCCCCCCTTGCGGGGTTGAGGAGAGGGGGGCGCTGTCGCTCGACCTCTCAAGGCTTGGGTTCCTCGCCGCCGCCAAAGGCGGGGGAGAGGTGGCCGCGAAGCGGCCGGAGAGGGGGCTTTCGTAGGGCGCAGTCCCCCTCTCCGTCTCGGCTTCGCCGAGCCACCTCGCCCCCACTTCGTGGGGGCGAGGAACCCAAGCTGAAATGAAGCCGCGATCCAAACTCCCCTAGGCCCTCTGCCCTGCCGGGCATCTCCCCCACAAGGGTCCCCCTGCGGGTCCCTTGTGGGGGATTAATTTCCACCCGCGCGCCGCGCCAGGAACTCGACTTCGAGCCGCCACGTCGCGCCGTCGTCCTGCGAGCGTTCGCCCAGCCAGCGGAACGAATCTTCGGTGATCCGGGAAAAACTCCAGCGCACCGAGGCGCCGGTGCCGTCGGCGCCCTGCTGGACGATGATGTCGCCCTCGGCGCGGCCGAGCTGGCGGCTGTAATATTGGGTGCGCGGATCGCTCCAGAAGATATGCCAGGCGTCGACGCCGGGGTCATAGACGCGCAATGTCGTGCCATAGAAGGTCCATTTGCCGAGCGAGCTCTGTGCGCCAGTGTTCCGCGCGGGCAAGATCCATACGTCCTGGATCGCGCGGCCCTCGAGCACCCAGCCGAAATGCACCTCGCCGCGTCCGGTCAGCACCTGGCCGTCTTCGAGATGGCGCGTGGCGTCGAACGTCCAGGCGCCGACGAAGCGGCCGTAAAGGTTCAGTTTTTCGGCAAGGTCTGCGGCTGGCCCGTCACTGTGCAGGGCTTCGGCAAAGGAAGATGAATTGAACATAGTTTCTGCCCACGTTGTCAGGAGAATGGGATGAGTACGCCGCGCCAGGCTTCTTGCGCTTGGGAAAAATTGCTATGTTTTCGGCCATGACGACGAGCGTGCATACACTGGCGTCCGGAAAAGGCTGGCGGGTGTCGGACGTGATCTGCACTGCTGGCGTCGCTGATCGCCCGTTCGAGGAAGAGCATCGCAACTTCTGCGTCGCAGTGGTGACCAACGGCACCTTCCGCTACCGCGCACGCCAGGGCACGGCGATGCTGATGCCGGGCGCAATTCTGCTCGGCAATCCCCACACTTGCTACGAGTGTGGACACGAGCATGGCGCCGGCGACCGCTGCATCTCCTATCATTTCAGCCCGACCTATATGGAACAGATCGCCGCCGACACACCGCGCGCGAAGAAGCTGGCCTTCGAGACGCCGCTTCTGCCGCCCTTGCCGGCGCTGGCACGGCTGCTGGCCGAGGCGGAAGCCGCGCGCGAGATGGCCGACATCGAGGCGTTCGAGGAACTCGGACTGCGGCTTGCCGGCGCAGCCGTCGCCTCCGGTATCACCCCCGCTGCCCGGTCACCGAGCCGCCGCGACCAGAAACGCGTTGCGGAGGCGGTGCGGCGCATCGAAAAGGATGCCGAAAGGCCGGTCTCGCTCGCCGAGCTTGCAAGCGAAACGGCGACCAGTCCTTACCATTTCCTGCGCAGCTTCCGGCATGTCGCGGGCATGACGCCCTACCAGTTCGTGCTGAAAACCCGGCTGCACAGGGCGGCGGTGCGGCTGCGCATGTCGGACGAGGCGATCTCGACGATCGCCTTCGAGGCCGGGTTCAACGATTTGTCGACCTTCAACCGCCGTTTCCGGCGTGTGATGGGGGAGGCGCCTGGCGCCTACCGGCTCCGGCAGCGAGGCGATAAAGCGCCGACCACGTCCGCCGTTCCGGCTTTGTGAAGCAAAATTGGCCTGACAATGAGCTTTGCCCCGGCGGCCATGAAAGCGCCTCGGCCATATCGTCGCAATCAGTGATATCCTTTTGAAATCACCACAAAAACCGACATTGGAAAACTGCCGCGGACATTGGAGTTTCGGCCCGGCTTCCTATATAAGCACCGAGTGATTCCCGATTAGATTGTGACCTGATTTGACCGACCAGAAGACACCGCGCGGCGCCGACGGCGGGCCCACCGGCATCGAGCCGATATCCATCATCGAGGAGATGCAGCGCTCCTATCTCGATTACGCCATGAGCGTGATCGTCAGCCGTGCGCTGCCCGACGTGCGCGACGGGCTGAAGCCGGTGCATCGCCGCATCCTCTACGCCGCCCACGAGAGCGGCTATCACTGGAACCGCAAGTATGTGAAGTCGGCCCGCCCGGTCGCCGACGTGATGGGTAAATACCATCCGCATGGCGACGCCTCGATCTACGACGCCTTGGTGCGGATGGCGCAGGACTGGTCGCTGCGCGTGCCGCTGATCGACGGGCAGGGCAATTTCGGCTCGATCGACGGCGATCCGCCGGCGGCAATGCGTTACACCGAATCGCGGCTGACCAAGGTCGCGCATGAGCTGCTGGAGGACATCGACAAGGACACCGTCGATTTCCAGGACACTTATGATGCGTCGGGCAGTGAACCGAAAGTGCTGCCGGCGCGCTTCCCGAACCTGTTGGTCAACGGCTCCGGCGGTATCGCCGTCGGCATGGCCACCAACATCCCGCCGCACAATCTGGGCGAGGTCTGCAACGGCGCCATCGCCCTCATCGACAATCCGGCGATCGATCTGCCGGCGCTGATGGAGATCATTCCAGGGCCGGATTTCCCGACCGGCGGCATCGTGCTCGGCCGTTCCGGCATCTACAGCGCCTATTCGACCGGCCGCGGTTCCATCGTCATGCGCGGCCGCGTCAACGTCGAGGCGCGCGGCAACGACCGTGAATCGATCGTCATCACCGAGGTTCCCTACCAGGTGAACAAGTCGTCGATGATCGAGAAGATGGCCGAACTGGTGCGCGATAAGCGCATCGAGGGCATTTCCGACATCCGCGACGAGAGCGACCGCCAGGGCTACCGCGTCGTCATCGAATTGAAGCGCGACGCGGTCGCCGACGTCATCCTCAACCAGCTCTATCGTTTCACGCCGCTGCAGACGTCGTTCGGCGCTAATATGGTGGCGCTGAACGGCGGCAAGCCGGAATTGCTGACGCTGACCGACATGCTGAAGGCGTTTGTCGCCTTCCGCGAGGACGTGATCAGCCGGCGCACGAAATTCCTGCTGCGCAAGGCACGCGACCGTGCCCATGTGCTGGTCGGCCTTGCTATTGCCGTCGCCAACATCGACGAGGTGATAAAGCTGATCCGCAGCGCGCCGGATCCGCAGACGGCGCGCGAGCAGTTGATGGAGCGGCGCTGGCCCTCGGGCGACGTCGAATCGCTGATCCTGCTGATCGACGATCCGCGCCACCGCATCAACGAGGACGGCACCTACAATCTGTCCGAGGAACAGGCCCGCGCCATCCTCGAACTGCGCCTGCAGCGGCTGACAGCGCTCGGCCGCGACGAGATCGCCGACGAGTTGAACACGATCGGCGCGGAAATTGTTGATTATCTTGACATTTTGTCGTCCCGCGCGCGCATCCAGCAGATCGTCAAGGACGAGCTTGCCGCCGTGCGCGACGAGTTCGGCACGCCGCGCCGCACTGAGCTGTCCGAGGGCGGGGCGGATATGGAAGACGAGGACCTGATCCAGCGCGAGGACATGGTCGTGACGGTTAGCCATTCCGGCTACATCAAGCGTGTGCCGTTGTCGCTCTACCGGGCGCAGCGCCGCGGCGGCAAAGGCCGCTCCGGCATGTCGACCAAGGAGGAGGATTTCGTCACCCGGCTGTTCGTCGCCAACACGCACACGCCGGTGCTGTTCTTCTCCTCGCGCGGCATCGTCTACAAGGAAAAGGTGTGGCGCCTGCCGATCGGCAACCCGCAGTCACGCGGCAAGGCGCTGATCAACATGCTGCCGCTGGAGCAGGGCGAACGCATAACCACCATCATGCCGCTGCCCGAGGACGAGACCAGCTGGGGCGAGCTCGACGTGATGTTCGCCACGACGCGCGGCACGGTGCGCCGCAACAAGCTGTCGGACTTCATCCAGGTCAACCGCAACGGCAAGATCGCCATGAAGCTGGAAGAGGAAGGCGACGAGATACTCGGCGTCGAGACCTGCACCGACAATGACGACGTGCTGCTGACCGCAAGCTCCGGCCAGTGCATACGCTTTTCGGTCAGCGACGTGCGCGTTTTCCAGAGCCGCAACTCGGTCGGCGTGCGCGGCATCGCCATGGCCGCCAGCGACCGGGTGATCTCGATGGCGGTGATCGAACATGTCGATGCGTCGCCGGCCGAGCGCGCCGCCTATCTCAAGCGGGTGGCGGCCGAACGGCGGCTCGCCGCCGGCATTGCGGCGGGCGAGGACGAAGACTTCCAGCTCACCAATGAGGAGGTCGGCGAGGAGACGGAGCTTTCCGAGGAGCGCTACGAATTCCTCAAGGCACACGAGCAGTTCGTGCTGACGGTGACGGAGTATGGCTACGGCAAGCGCTCATCGTCCTATGATTTCCGCCTGACAGGGCGCGGCGGCAAGGGCATCCGCGCCACCGATGTGTCGAAAGTGGCTGAGATCGGCCGTCTGGTGGCGACTTTCCCGGTCGGCAATGACGACCAGATCATGCTCGTCTCGGATGGCGGCACCGTGATCCGCGTGCCGGTCAATGGAATTCGCTTCGCCAGCCGCGCCACCAAGGGCGTGACCATCTTCAACACGGCCGACGGCGAGAAGGTCGTTTCAGTGGAGCGGATATCCGAACCGCAATCGGACGAGGAAGCCGAAGAGAGTGTCGCGGGCGACGCAACTCTGGATACCGGTACCGAAGGCATTGGCCCGGAAAACAACGCCGAGTAGGTCTTGATAGCAATGCCGGCCCGACGGACCGGCGCCGTCAACAGATGGCGGCCGGTTTAGAAGTGGCGTGAAGGCTTGCGGATACCGAAGCCTCCGAACCGCTTGGCATTGGACTTGGCGCGGACGCGCTCTGCTTCCTGATGTAGCCCGAATACGGTGGCGATCAGCATGGCGACGGTCATTGCGGTGGCGAGCATGTAGATCAGCATGTGCGAGTTCTCCTGCACCTAGCAACGATCAAATGGGGTTTTGGTTTCATCTTCTGAAGCTGCAATCTAATGAACGCTGCGTGAGGCCTTCGTGATCGACCCATTCATTGGTCGTTCATCTCGGCCAAAAGGTTCACTCGAAACGCATCGCGATTACCGTGGCTCAGGCGATGCGCTTTGAAGTCCCCGTTTGGGTGGATGCAGTTGTTCCAAACGGCTGCGCACCCTCGGTCAGACCCTTGGGTCAGGCCCAAGAGCAGGCTTTTGCGGCGACCTGCATTGGCGGCTCGCCGATCGGATTTGCCTTTGTGAGAGAGGCTCGCTAGAAGCACCTGCCATGACCGAACGCATCGCCCTTTATGCCGGCTCCTTCGACCCGCCGACCAACGGCCATCTCGACGTGCTGAAGGCGTCGCTGGCCGTGGCGGACACCGTCTATGCGGCGATCGGCATTCATCCCGGCAAGAAGCCGCTGTTTTCGTTCGAGGAACGGGTCGGCCTCATCGAAGCAGCGACGAAGGCCGAATTCGGCCGCGACGGCGCGCGGATCAAGGTCGTTGCTTTCGATGGGCTGGTCATCGACGCTGCCAGGAAGCAGGGCGCCTCGATCATGATCCGTGGTCTGCGCGACGGCACCGATCTCGACTACGAGATGCAGATGGCCGGTATGAACGAAACCATGGCGCCTGAACTGCAGACGGTTTTTCTGCCCGCCAGCCCTTCGGTGCGAACCATTACCGCCACACTTGTCCGTCAGATAGCCTCGATGGGCGGCGACATCCGCCCCTTCGTGCCGGCGGCCGTGGCTGGCGCACTCACCGCCAAATTTGCGAAATGATGCATGTCGTCCAAACGTGGAACCGGTTTTGGGGCAACGACATGCGTGAAACAAAGGTTTTCGGAGAAAGATCCATGCAGCTCAAAAGGCTCGCCACCTGCCTTGTCGTTCTTTTCGGCCTTGTGACCGCCTCCGTTTCGGCGTACGCCGCCGATCCGGAAAACACCATGATCATCACGCTGAAGGACGGCGACGTGACCGTCGCGCTCAGGCCCGACCTCGCGCCGAAGCATGTCGAGCAGATCAAGAAGCTGGTGCGCCAGGGCGCTTATGACAACGTCGCTTTCCACCGTGTCATTGACGGCTTCATGGCGCAGACCGGCGACGTGAAGTTCGGCAACATGAAGAGCGGCTTCAGCGCCGACGCTGTCGGCACCGGCGGTTCCGATCTTCCCGACCTGCCGGCTGAATTCTCGAAGACCGAGCGCTATGAGCGTGGCGTGGTCGGGATGGCCCGCTCGCAGGACCCGGATTCCGCCAATTCGCAGTTCTTCATCATGTTCGCGCCGGCGCCGCCGCTCGATGGCCAGTACACCATCGTCGGCAATGTCGAGAACGGGATGGCGTTGGTGGACAAGATCAAGAAAGGCGACGCGGCGCAGAACGGGGTCGTCACCGATCCCGATCGCATGATCAAGGTGCGCATCGCCGCCGACGGCAAGTAAACCCCATTTGTTGCAAAGGATATTCTGACATGGCCGAGATCAAGGACCGCGAGAACGCGCTCATCATGGAAACGACCAAGGGCAAGGTCGTCATCGAACTGTTTCCCGATCTGGCGCCTGGCCATGTCGGCCGCATCAAGGAACTGGCGCGCGAAGGCGCTTATGACGGGGTGGTGTTCCACCGCGTCATCGACGGTTTCATGGCGCAGACCGGCGACGTGAAATTCGGCAATTCCAGCAAGCCCTCTTTCGCACCGGCGCGCGCCGGCACCGGCGGCTCCGACAAGCCCGACCTGAAGGCAGAGTTCTCCAACGCCAATCACGGCCGCGGCACCTGCTCGATGGCCCGCTCGCAGAACCCGAACTCGGCCAACTCGCAGTTCTTTATCTGCTTCGACGATGCCGCCTTCCTCAACCGCCAATACACGGTCTGGGGCCAGGTCATCGAAGGCATGGACAATGTCGACAAGATCAAGCGCGGCGAGCCGGTGCCGGATCCCGATAAGATCGTGTCGCTGAAGGTCGCGGCTGACGTGGAATGACCTACCGGGCTGTCGCGGCTATCACTGTGATGCTTGCCGCGGCGGCCGCTCCGCCGCTGGCGACGGAATCGGTCGTCTGCAGCCGGCGATGACCTGCCCGGAACTTTGAAGCGGGATTTTCTTGCGCGTCGATCTTTTCGACTTTGATTTGCCGGAGGAGCGCATCGCGCTTCGACCGGCAGAACCGCGCGACAGCGCCAAAATGCTGGTTGTCAGGCCGGATGAGGGCCTCGAAGACCGGACGGTGCGCGAGCTGCCGTCGCTGCTCGAGACCGGTGACGTGCTGGTCTTCAACGACACCAAGGTCATTCCGGCACAGCTGAAGGGCATCAGGCGGCGCGGCGAAGCGGCGGCGCAAATCGAAGCCACGCTACACATGCGGGTGGCGCCGGATCGCTGGCTGGCTTTCATGAGGCCGGGCAAGCGCATCGCCGCTGGTGACCGCATCCATTTCGGCCATGACGCCAATTCCTGCTTTCTCGGCCAGCTCGATGCCACGGTGATCGAGAAGGGCGAGGCCGGCGAGGCTTTGCTTCGTTTTGACCTCTCAGGTCCGTTTCTCGACGAGGCGCTGCACGCCGTCGGCCACATTCCGCTGCCGCCTTATATCGCTTCGAAGCGCGACGACGACGAACGCGACCGCAGCGACTACCAGACGATCTATGCCAGGGAGGAGGGGGCTGTGGCGGCCCCCACTGCCGGCTTGCATTTCACGCCCGAGCTTTTCGCTGCGCTCGATGCCAAGGGCGTCGAACGGCGCTTCGTCACCCTGCATGTCGGCGCCGGCACGTTTCTGCCGGTGAAAGTCGACGACACCGCCGATCATAAGATGCATGCCGAGATCGGTTCGGTCAGCCCGGAAACTGCCAAGGCGCTGAACGCGGCAAAGGCGCGTGGCGGGCGCATCATCGCCGTCGGCACGACGTCGCTGCGCCTGCTGGAGAGCGCCGCGCGGGAGGACGGCATGCTGGCCGGATGGTCGGGTCCGACCGACATCTTCATCACCCCCGGCTACCGTTTTAAGGCCGCCGACATGCTGATGACCAATTTCCATCTGCCGCGCTCGACGCTGTTCATGCTGGTTTCGGCGTTTTGCGGTCTGGAAACGATGCGTGCGGCCTATGCGCATGCCATCGAGAACCGCTACAGGTTCTACTCCTACGGAGATGCAAGCCTTCTGTTCAAAGCGGAGAACGATGGACGCGCGCCCGGTATAGAACAGGGAATTCAATGACTAAGGCGTTCACCTTCAAGGTGCTGGCGACCGACGGCAAAGCGCGGCGCGGCTCCATCACCATGCCGCGCGGAGAAATCCGCACGCCGGCCTTCATGCCGGTCGGCACCGGCGGCACGGTCAAGACCATGTATATGGATCAGGTGCGCGGCGTCGGCTCGGACATCATCCTTGGCAACACCTATCATCTGATGCTGCGGCCGGGCGCCGAGCGTGTGGCGCGGCTTGGCGGTCTGCATGAATTCGCCCGCTGGCCGCATCCGATTCTGACCGACAGCGGCGGCTTCCAGGTGATGTCGCTGTCGAAGCTGAGGAAACTGACCGAAAAAGGCGTCACCTTCCGCTCCCATATCGACGGCGCCGCCTATGAGATGTCGCCCGAGCGCTCGATCGAAATCCAGGGACTGCTCGGCGCCGACATCCAGATGCAGCTCGACGAATGCACCGCGCTGCCGGCCATGGAGAAGGAGATCGAGCGGGCGATGGAGCTGTCGCTGCGCTGGGCCGAGCGTTGCAGGACGGCGTTCGGCGACCAGCAGGGCAAGGCAATGTTCGGCATCGTCCAGGGCGGCGACATACCGGGCCTGCGGCTGCGCTCAGCGCAGGCGCTGAAAGCGATGGATCTCAAGGGCTACGCGATCGGCGGGCTGGCGGTCGGCGAGCCGCAAGCGGTGATGCTCGAAATGCTCGACATCACCTGCCCGGAGCTCCCGGCGGACAGGCCGCGCTATCTGATGGGTGTCGGCACGCCCGACGACATATTGAAATCGGTGGCGCGCGGCATCGACATGTTCGATTGCGTGATGCCGACACGCGCCGGCCGTCATGGCCTAGCCTACACAAGGCGCGGCAAGGTCAATCTGCGCAACGCCCGCCATGCCGACGATCCGCGCCCGCTTGACGAGGATAGTGACTGCCCGGCCGCCAGGGATTATTCACGTGCCTATCTGCACCATCTCGTCCGCTCGCAAGAGGCGCTGGGAGCGATGCTTCTGACCTGGAACAATCTTTCCTACTATCAGAAGCTGATGCAGGACATTCGTGCCGCCATCGAGGCCGGCGCGTTCGAGGCACGGGCGGCAGAGATCTCCGACGGCTGGGCGAGGGGCGATATTCCGGCGATGTGAGCGAGCGCTCCGGTGCTCAGCGAAGTACCGTGCGCAGGATGCTGCCAGTGATGCGGAAACTGCCGTTGAGCAATCCTTGCCGTCCGGCCCGACGATCGGCACATTTCGGCGAATGGCTCACCCAAGCCGCGTTCTGCCTGGGCTCCGTCCTGAAGCTTGAAAGCCGGGCGGCACTCTGCCACAAGGGCGGCCTATGCGTGCAAGCTTGAGCAGGATCCGGCAATGAAGGCATTTTTCGTGCAGATAAAGTGCGATCTGGGCAAGTCCTATGAGGTTGCCGGCGCATTGGCCGATGCCGAGATCGCCTCGGAAATCTACTCGACAGCCGGCGATTACGATCTGCTCGCCAAATTCTATGTCGACGACGAGGAGGACATCGGCCACTTCGTCAACGAGAAGGTGCAGATTCTTCCAGGCATCAAGGACACGTTTACAGTCGTCACCTTCCGCGCGTTCTGAGAGACCGTTTGGAAACTCTACTCTGGCGGCCATCTGATGGCGTTTTCTGCGCTTCCGGTGCTCACGGACCAGCGAATGACCCCGGAAACCCATTTCGGTTTCCGGAAAGGATCATGCGAAAATGCAGAGTGTTAGAGCGTCCCTTGCGCGTCCAATTGGACGCGCGGCGCTCTAATGTCCGCTGCGCGCCGGTTCTCGAAACCACCACCATATGACTCGCCAGAGCGAATTTCGAAACAGTCTCTGAGCGACGCCGGCCGCCTGCCCGGGCACAAGGCAAAGCCTGACCCAGGCCTATCGGCGCTGCCCTAATTTTAGGCAGGCCGCGACATACTGAGCGCCAACATCCTCCAAATCACCGATTGCGCTTGATTTTCTCCGGTGACGCCAGTGAAATGGCCTCACAGGGGAGTATGCCATTGGCAGCGTTCGACGAAATGCTTCCGGAAATCTCCGGATTGAGAAAACCGTATTCGGCTTACGATCGCTGGCTGAAGGAGCAGGATCCGGCCAGGCTTAGCGAAAAGATGCAGGACGCCGAACGCGTCTTTCGCAAGACCGGCATCACCTTTGCCGTCTATGGCGAGCAGGAAGCCTCCGAGCGCCTTATTCCCTTCGACATCGTTCCGCGCATCATTTCCGGCAATGAATGGCGACGGCTGACGCAAGGCATCGAGCAGCGCGTCCAGGCGCTGAACGCTTTTCTCGACGATATCTACCACCGCCAGGAGATTTTGCGCGCCGGGCGCGTCCCCAAGGAATTGATCGCCAAGAACGAGGCGTTCCTGCCGGAGATGATCGGAGTGCGGCCGCCGGCCGGCGTCTACACCCATATCATCGGCGTCGATATCGTTCGCATCAGCGAGAACGAATTCTACGTGCTGGAGGACAATGCGCGCACGCCGTCCGGCGTCTCCTACATGCTGGAGAACCGCGAGACGATGATGCAGCTCTTTCCCGAGCTGTTCCAGCAGATCAAGGTGCGGCCGGTGGAAAACTATCCCCAGCTCTTGCGCCAGTCGCTGGCGGCAGTGCGGCCGCATGGCACCAAGGGCGCGCCGACCATCGCCGTGCTGACGCCGGGCAGCTTCAACTCCGCCTATTTCGAACATGCCTTCCTTGCCGACCAGATGGGTGTGCAGCTTGTCGAGGGGCAGGATCTGCGCGTCGTCGATGGCCACGTCGCGATGCGCACAACCGAAGGCTACAAGCAGATCGACGTGCTTTATCGAAGGGTGGACGATTCTTTCCTCGATCCGCTGACCTTCCGTCCCGACTCGGCACTGGGTGTGCCGGGCATCATGGACGTCTACCGGGCCGGCAACATCACCATCGCCAATGCACCGGGAACCGGCATCGCCGACGACAAGGCGATCTATTCCTACATGCCCGAGATCGTCGAATTCTACACCGGCCGCAAAGCGATCCTCGGCAACATCCCGACCTGGCGCTGCTCGGAGCCGGACAGCCTGAAATACGTGCTCGAACATATCGACGAGTTGGTAGTGAAGGAGGTGCATGGCTCCGGCGGCTACGGCATGCTGGTCGGGCCGGCGGCGACCAAGAAGGAATGCGAGGAGTTTTCCAGGAAACTCGCGGCAAAACCGTCGAACTACATCGCCCAGCCGACGCTGGCACTGTCGACCTGTCCGATCCTGACCGACAAAGGGCTGGCGCCGCGCCATGTCGATCTCAGGCCCTACGTGCTGGTTTCCGATCGCATCCAGATCGTGCCGGGCGGGCTGACGCGTGTGGCGCTGAAGGAAGGCTCGCTGGTGGTCAATTCGTCCCAGGGCGGCGGGACGAAGGATACGTGGGTGCTGGATGATTAGAGAGTGAGTAGTCAGTAGTCAGTAGTCAGGGAAAGAACAATGCCATACTCCGTCGAAATCCAAACACTCACTACCCACTACCCACTACCCACTATTCACTACTCACTAGCCCGAAGGGCCCTTTTCCATGCTTCTCGGCCGCACCGCCAACGGGCTCTACTGGATGAACCGCTACATCGAGCGGGCGGAAAACATGGCGCGGCTGGTCGATGCCGGGCTGCGCATGGCGCTTACCCGAACCCAGAACGCTTCCGAAGAATGGAATTCGGTGCTGCTCAGTGCTGGTTCGGACGCTGCCTTCACGCAGAAATATTCCGACTATACCGCCGCCAATGTCGCCGATTTCCTGCTGCGCGACACATCCAATCCGTCGAGCACGATGGCTTCGATCGAAACGGCCCGTAACAATGCCCGCATGGTGCGCACCGCGCTGACGCGTGAAACCTGGGAAAGCATCAACGAGGCCTGGATGTCACTGAAGCGCATGCTGGCCAAGCCGATCGACGAACGTGATTTGCCCAGCGTACTCGACGCGATCAAGCGCGAAACTGCGCTGATCCGCGGCGCGTTCTACGGCACCATGCTGCGCAACGAGATTTTTGATTTCTCGCAGCTCGGCACTTATGTCGAACGCGCCGACAATACGGCCCGCATCCTGGACGTGAAATACTACGTGCTGTTGCCGTCGATCTCGTGGGTCGGCTCCACGCTCGACAATTACCAGTGGGAATCGATCCTGCGCTCGGTGTCGGCGCACCGTTCCTATCGCTGGGTCTACGAGGCCGACTACAAGCCGAGCAACATCGCCGACTATCTGATCCTCAACGTTCGCATGCCGCGCTCGCTGACCTTCTGCTACCGTTTCCTGACGGAGCATCTCAGATTCCTTGGCGATGATTATGGCGAGCGCCATGCCTGTCATGTGACGGCCGGCAAGACCCAGGCGATGCTGGCCGCCGGCTCGATCAAAGACATATTCGACGCCGGCCTGCATGAATTCCTGGCCAATTTCATCCGCGACAACATCAGGCTCGGCGACGAGATCGCGCAGGACTACAGGTTTTATTAGCATGATCCCGGAAAGTGGAAGGCGGTTTCCGGAAAAGATCATGCTCAGGGGGACGAGCATGATCCCGGAAAGTGGAAGCCGGTTGCCGGAAGAGATCATGCTCAGGGGGACGAGCATGATCCCGGAAAGTGGAAGCCGGTTGCCGGAAAAGATCATGCTCAGGGGACGAGAGCAATGCGGCTGAAGATCACCCACCGGACCGAATACCGCTATGATGCGCCGGTGCACTATCTGTTGCAGCGGTTGCGGCTGCTTCCAGTCAGCGGACCGACGCAGACCGTCTTGTCCTGGACGCTGAAGATCGAAGGGGCGCGCGAAGAAGTGCGTTTCACCGACCATTTCGGCAACGACACGCGGCTTTTGAGCGTCGAAGGCGAGCGCGATTTCATCACCGTCGAGGCATCGGGTGAGGTGGTTACACGCGACACATCAGGCGTTTGCGGGCCACATCAGGGTTTCGCGCCGCTCTGGCTGTTTGACCAGGAAACGCCGTTGACCACGATCGGCAGCGGCATTCGCGAACTCGCGGCCTCGGTCGGCGAGGGGGCCGATATCGAAAGATTGCACCGGCTGATGGCGGTGATCGGCGAGCGCGTCGCCTATACGCCGGGCACCACCAACGCGGCGACCCCGGCCGAGGACGCGCTGGCGCTCAAGACCGGCGTCTGCCAGGACCACAGCCACATCTTTGCCGCCGCCGCGCGAGCCATGGGGTTTCCGGCCCGCTACGTCAGCGGCTATTTGATGATGGATGCCGCGGTCGAGCAGGCGGCGAGCCATGCCTGGGCCGAAGCGCATGTTGCGGGCCTTGGCTGGGTCGCGTTCGACGTCGCCAACGGCATTTCGCCCGACGAACGCTATGTGAAGGTAGCAACCGGCCGTGATTACCGCGACGCCACGCCCGTATCAGGAATTCGACTGGGACAAGCGGAAGAACTGCTTGCGGTGACCGTCACCGTGGAGCAGTAATCCCTGGCAAGATTTGCTGCCAAAGGGATTCGATGACCTATTGCGTCGGCCTGAAGATCGATCGCGGGCTCGTGTTCATGTCGGACACACGCACCAATGCCGGCATGGATTCGATCTCGACCTTCAAGAAGATGCATGTCTGGGAGGAGCCGGGCGAGCGCGTCATCGTGCTGATGTCGGCCGGCAATCTGGCGACGACGCAAGCTGTCGTCAGCCTGCTCGACGAACGCACCAAGGCGGTGGCCGATCGCCACGCCACGCTGCTTGAAACGCCGTCGATGTACCAGACGGTGCGGCTGGTCGGCGACACCGTTAAGGAAGTCATCGCCAGTTCGACGCCGGCTGGCGAAAAGGCCGATTCCTATTTCAATGCCTCCTTCATCCTCGGCGGCCAGATCAAGGGCAGCGCGCCGCGGCTGTTCATGATCTATCCGGAAGGCAATTTCATCGAATCGACCGAAGACACGCCGTTCTTCCAGATCGGCGAGACCAAATACGGCAAGCCGATCATCATCCGCGCCTATGAGAAGGCGATGAGTTTCGCCGAGACGGTGAAACTGCTGCTGGTGTCGTTCGACTCGACGCTGAAATCGAACCTGTCGGTCGGCCTGCCGCTCGACCTGCTGTTCTACGAAAAGGACGCCTTAAAGTCAGCCTGAAGAAGCGGATAGCCCACGACGACCAATATTATCGGACGATCTCGGACGGCTGGTCGAATGCACTGAAGGCTGCTTTTGCGAGCCTGCCCGATTTTCCCGAGTGAAAGCCTCGGTTTTTCGTGCTCTTTGATCGCTAATGCGACGGAGAGCAAGATGAATAGCAACGAATTCCGGGAATGGTCGCTGCGCGCGGCCGAATGGGGTGCCGACTACAGGAGCACACTTCGCGAAAGACCGGTGCGGCCGCTCGTCGAGCCGGGCGAAATTTTTAGAAGCATCGACGTCTCGCCGCCGGAACATGGCGAAACGATGCAGGCAATCTTCACCGATTTCGAGCGAAAAATCCTGCCCGGCATGACGCATTGGCAGCATCCGCGCTTCTTCGCCTATTTCCCGGCCAATGCCGCACCGGTCTCAGTGGTGGCCGAATATCTGGTCTCGGCGATGGCCGCGCAATGCATGCTCTGGCAAACCTCGCCGGCAGCGACCGAACTCGAGACGCGCGTCGTCGACTGGATGCGTCAGGCGCTTGGCCTGCCGGAAGGGTTTTCCGGCGTCATGCAGGATTCGGCATCGTCGGCGACGCTCGCCGCCGTGCTGACCATGCGCGAGCGCGCGCTCGACTGGCAGGGCAACAGGATGGGCCTGCAAGGCCAGCCGATATTGCGCGTCTATTGTTCCGATCAGGTCCACACCTCGATCGATCGGGCAATCTGGGTGTCGGGCGTCGGCGAGGACAATCTCGTGCGCATTCCGGTTGCCGGCCGCTTCCGCGCCATGGATGTCGCAGCTCTCGAAGCGGCTATCGTCGCCGACCGGCAAGCCGGCATGCTGCCGGCCGGCATCATCGCCTGCGTCGGCGGCACCAGCACCGGCGGCACCGATGATATCGCCGGCGTCGCCGCGGTGGCGAAACGGCAGGGGCTCTATCTGCATGTCGATGCCGCCTGGGCCGGATCGGCGATGATATGCCCGGAATATCGGCATTTCTGGGCGGGTGTGGAGCAGGCGGATTCCATCGTCTTCAACCCGCATAAATGGCTGGGCGCGCAGTTCGACTGCTCGATGCAGTTCATCCGCCGGCCGGAAGACCTGGTGCGGACGCTGGCCATCAAACCGGATTACCTGGAGACGCATGGGCGCGACGGCATCATCAACTATTCCGAATGGTCGGTGCCGCTCGGGCGGCGCTTTCGCGCACTGAAACTCTGGTTCCTGCTGCGCGCCCACGGGCTGGAAAATCTGCGGACGATGATCCGCAACCATGTCGCCTGGAGCGCAGGGCTGGCCGAGCGGCTGGCGGGGGAACCGGATTTCGAGATCGTCACGGAGCCGATGCTGTCGCTGTTCTCGTTCCGGCATCTGGTGGCCGGCACCGATTCGGACCAACACAATCTGCGGTTGGTCAATGCGATCAACGACGATGGCCGCATCTACCTGACGCAGACACGGGTGGACGGCCAAGTCGCGATCCGCTTTCAGGTCGGTCAGTTCGAGACGACGGCGGCGGATGTCGACATCGCTTTCGAGGTCATCACCGAAATCGCCCGCGGGCTGACCTGAAACTGGTCGGCAGGTTGCGTCGAGGTTTGTCTTTCGACGCATGTCGTTTCGTTATCCGGCTTGTGCCTGTTCATCACTTTCGTTTTGCGCTATAGACAAGAAAAACGAAAACGGGAGGTCATCAATGTATCTGTCGCCGCGTCATTCCGAAATCATTCAGATGGCCAAGGACAATGGCCGCGTGCTGGTCGACGACCTGGCAACGCATTTCAACGTGACGCCGCAGACCATCCGCAAGGATCTCAATGATCTGTGCGACCAGCGGCTGCTTTCCCGTATCCATGGCGGGGCGCTGTTCCCTTCGGGCATCGAGAACATGGAATATGAAGCGAGGCGCAAGATCGCCGCCGACGAGAAGGAGGCGATCGGCCGCGCCGCAGCCAGGCTGATCCCCGACAACGCCTCGCTGTTCATCAATATCGGCACCACGACGGAGGCGGTCAGCAAGGCGCTTCTCGATCATGCCGGCCTGATGGTCATCACCAATAATATCAATGTTGCCAATAGGATGCGCATATATCCTTCCATCGAAGTCGTTATTGCCGGCGGCGTCGTGCGTGGTTCCGACGGCGGTGTGGTCGGCGAGGCGGCGGTCGATTTCATCAGGCAGTTCAAGGTCGACTACGCGGTGATCGGCGCCTCGGCGATCGACCTTGACGGTGCGTTGCTCGATTTCGATTTTCGCGAGGTGAAGGTGGCGCAGGCGATCATCGCCAATGCCCGGCATGTCATCCTGGTTTCCGACCAGACCAAGTTCGAGCGGACGGCGCCGGTTCGCATCGGCCACCTGTCGCAGGTCAACACTTTCATCACCGACCGCTGCGACATCCCGTCGGTGCGCAAGATATGCCAGGAAGCAGAGGTTCAACTGATCGAAACTGCGCTCTCCTAGAGATGCCGTTGCGGCAACCGCTGCTGTTTATATTTCGTTTGACATTCGTTCTAATTTCGAAATAATCCCATCACGGTTTCGTAAAAACCTAAAAATGCTGCAATGCGAAATCCGGGAGGGACTTTTTGTGAGCGCATCCCCGATCCATGACATCTTCGTCATCGGTGGCGGTATCAACGGCTGCGGCATTGCCCGCGACGCGGTTGGGCGCGGCTTCTCGGTCTTCCTTGCCGAAATGAACGATCTGGCCAGCGGCACGTCTTCCGGCTCGACCAAACTGATCCATGGCGGCTTGCGCTATCTTGAGTTTTACGAGTTTCGCCTGGTGCGCGAGGCGCTGATGGAGCGCGAGATCCTCTGGAAGAACGCGCCGCACATCATCTGGCCGATGCGCTTCGTGCTGCCCTATGCCAGGGGCCTGCGTCCGGCCTGGCTGATCAGGCTCGGTCTTTTCCTTTACGACCACATTGGCGGGCGCAAATTGCTGCCGGCGACCAAGACGCTGGACATGGCAAGGGACCCAGCCGGCAAGCCGCTGAAGCCTTTGTTTGGCAAGGCCTTCGAATATTCCGACGGCTGGGTCAACGATGCGCGGCTGGTGGCTCTGAACGCTCGCGACGCAGCCGATCGCGGCGCGACGATCCGAACCCGCACGAAAGTCGTCAGCGCACGCCGTGAAGGCGAGTTTTGGACGGTCAGGCTGGAAAACACGCGAACCGGCGACACCGAGGAGATCAAGGCGCGGCTTTTGGTCAACGCCGCCGGCCCATGGGTCGACCACGTGCTGTCGGCTACGGTCGGCTTGAACGACGTGCATAATGTCCGGCTGGTACAGGGCAGCCACATCGTCATCAGCAAGAAATTCGACGATCCGCGCGCCTATTTCTTTCAGAACAAGGATGGCCGCATCATCTTCGCCATCCCCTACGAGGATGAGTTCACGCTGATCGGCACCACCGACCAGGACTTTTCCGGCGACCCGCGCGACGTGAAGATCAGCGACGCCGAGATCGATTACCTCTGTGCTGCGGCGAGCGAATATTTCACGCAGCCGGTCAAGCGTTCCGACATCGTCTGGACCTATTCCGCCGTGCGTCCGCTTTATGACGACGGCGCCTCGAAGGCGCAGGAAGCGACCCGCGACTATGTGCTGAAGACCGACGGCGGCGAAGGCATGGCGCCGATCATCAACACCTTCGGCGGCAAGATCACCACCTATCGCCGGCTGGCGGAATCGATGCTCGAGAAAATCGAAGGTTTTCTCGGCAAGCGCGGCAAGCCGTGGACGGCAAACGCGCCGCTGCCGGGCGGCGATTTCCCGGTCAGCGGCTTCGACGCCGAAGTGGCGAAACTGAAGACGGCCTATCCGTTCCTCGATACGCGTCTGGCGCGCCGCCTGACCCGGCTTTACGGAACTCGCGCAAGGATGCTGCTGGGCCTCGCCAGATCGAATGCCGACCTTGGCCGCAACTTTGGCGCCGATCTCTACGAGGCAGAGGTGCGCTACCTCGTTCAAAATGAATGGGCGATGACCGCCGAAGATGTATTGTGGCGCAGGACCAAGCGCGGCCTGCAACTGAGCCGCGAACAGGCGGCAGCGCTCGACGAATTCATGCGCGGGATAAGCCGGCGCCATGTCGCGGCTGCCGAATAGTCATGCAGAAAGCCTGGGAGGAGGCATCATGCTGGAACTGAGAAACGTGTCGAAGACGGTCGGCGCGACGGAGCATATACGCGACGTCTCGCTGACGCTTCAGCACGGCTCGCTCAACGTCCTTCTCGGACCGACGCTTTCCGGCAAGACCAGCCTGATGCGGCTGATGGCCGGCCTTGACGTGCCGACATCCGGCTCGGTCTGGTTCGATGGCAAGGATGTCACCGGCATCCCGGTGCAGAAGCGAAACGTCGCCATGGTCTACCAGCAGTTCATCAACTATCCGGCGATGACGGTTTACGAGAACATCGCTTCGCCGCTGAGGGTGGCCGGTGCCGAGCGGGCAAAGATCGACAAGGAGGTGCGCAATGCCGCAGCCCTTCTCAAACTGACGCCCTTTCTCGACCGCACACCGCTCAGCCTCTCCGGCGGCCAGCAGCAGCGCACCGCGCTGGCGCGCGCAATCGTCAAGAACGCCAGCCTCGTGCTGCTCGACGAGCCGCTCGCCAACCTCGACTACAAGCTGCGCGAGGAGTTGCGTGCGGAATTGCCGAAAATCTTCGCGGCAACCGGCACCATCTTCGTCTACGCCACGACCGAACCGCACGAAGCCTTGCTGCTCGGCGGCAACACGGCGACGCTCTCCGAAGGCCGCATCACCCAGTTCGGCCCGACGATCGACGTCTTCCGCAGGCCGAACGACCTCGTCACAGCCAGGACGTTCGCCGATCCGCCGCTCAACACGATCGTGCTGAAGAAGAGCGGTTCGAGCTTCCTTCTTGAAGGTGGGGTGAGCCTCCCGGTGCCGGCCGAACTCGCCGGTATTGCCGATACGAGTTACACGATCGGCTTCCAGCCCCACCATCTTTCCCTTGCCCGGCCGAGCCCGTCGGCGGTGCCGGTGAGAGCCAAGGTGTCGGTCACCGAGATCACCGGTTCTGAAAGTTTTGTGCATCTCGATTTCGCCGATGTCCGCTGGGTGATGCTGGAGCACGGCATCCTGGTGTTCGAGCCGGACCAGACCATCGAGGTATTCATCGATCCGCGGCACATCATGGTGTTCGACGCGAACGGCCGCTCGGCCGCGCCGACACAGATGCTGGCGGCTTGAGGAGGAGGGCACATGGCGCGCATCGACTGCAATCACATCCGCCACGCCTACGGACCGCATCCGAAGTCGGACAAGGACTATGCGCTGAAGGAGGTGCATCACACCTTCGAGGACGGCGGCGCCTATGCGCTGCTCGGGCCGTCGGGCTGCGGCAAGACCACGCTGCTCAACATCATTTCCGGCCTGTTGTATCCGTCGCACGGCGGGCTTCTGTTCGACGGCAAGGACGTGACCAATCTGTCGACGCAGGAGCGCAACATAGCTCAGGTGTTCCAGTTCCCGGTCATCTACGACACCATGACCGTCTACGACAATCTGGCCTTCCCGCTGCGCAACCGCGGCGTTGCGGAACCCGACGTCGACCGCAAGGTGCGCGAAACCCTTGACATGACCGGTCTGGCCGACATGGCTAAGCGAAAGGCGAGGGGACTGACCGCTGACCAGAAGCAGAAGATCTCGCTCGGACGCGGGCTGGTGCGCTCCGACGTCAACGCGATCCTGTTCGACGAGCCGCTGACCGTCATCGACCCGCATATGAAGTGGGTGCTGCGCTCGCAGTTGAAGCAGTTGCACAGGCGCTTCGGTTTCACCATGGTCTATGTCACGCACGACCAGACCGAGGCGCTCACCTTCGCCGAAAACGTCGTCGTCATGTATGAGGGCGAGATCGTGCAGATCGGCTCTCCAGCCGAACTGTTCGAGCGCCCCAAGCATACATTCGTCGGCTATTTCATCGGCTCGCCGGGCATGAACGTCATGCCGGTCGCGGTCGAAGGCAGGAGCGCGCGGCTCGGCAGCCAGACCATCGAATTGCCGGGCGCGCCCAAGGCCGGGATCACCGGTGCGATCGAACTCGGTATCCGCCCTGAATATATCAGGCTTGGCGCCAGCGGCATGCCGGTTTCAATCCGCAAGGTCGAGGATATCGGCCGCCACAAGGTGGTGCGCGCCAGTTTCGAAGGCCGCGCCATTGCGGCGATCATCGGCGAGGACGAGGACATTCCCGCCGATCCGAAGATCGCTTTCGACCCGGCCGGCATCAACATCTATGCCGATTCCTGGCGCGTCGAGATGGGAGGCTGAGCATGGAAAGGACCTGGAACAACAAGGCCTGGTTCATGGTGCTGCCGGTGCTGTTGCTGGTGGCTTTCTCGGCGATCATCCCGCTGATGACGGTCGTGAACTATTCTGTGCAGGACACTTTCGGCAACAACGTCTTCTTTTGGGCGGGCTCGGAATGGTTCGAGGAAATCCTGCATTCCGACCGGTTCTGGGAAGCGATGGGCCGCAACCTGATCTTCTCGGCCATCATTCTGGTCATAGAGATTCCGCTCGGCATCTTCATTGCGCTCAACATGCCGAAGAAGGGCTGGGGCGTTCCGGTCTGCCTGGTGCTGATGGCGCTGCCGCTGCTCATCCCGTGGAACGTCGTCGGCACGATCTGGCAGGTGTTCGGCCGCGTCGACATCGGCCTGCTCGGATATTCGCTGCGGGCGCTCGGCTTCAACTACAACTATGTCAACGACCCGTTCGATGCTTGGATCACAGTCATCGTCATGGATGTCTGGCATTGGACGAGCCTCGTCGTCCTGCTCTGCTACGCAGGGTTGGTCTCGATCCCCGATGCCTATTACCAGGCGGCCAAGATCGACGGGGCGTCGCGCTGGGCGATCTTCCGCTACATCCAGCTGCCGAAGATGAACCGTGTGCTGCTGATCGCGGTTCTGCTGCGCTTCATGGACAGTTTCATGATCTACACCGAGCCGTTCGTCGTCACCGGCGGCGGGCCTGGCAACACCACCACTTTCCTGTCGATCGATCTGGTCAAGCTGGCCATCGGCGAGTTCAACCTGGGTGAGGCGGCGGCCATGTCGATCGTCTACTTCCTGATCATCATGCTCCTGTCCTGGGTGTTCTACACCGTCATGACAGCCTACGATGCGGAGCGGTGAAATGGCGCGCCTCGAAGAAACCACGGCCAACGAACGAACGCTGATGCGGCAGACCCCCGCTACAGCGGAAGCGCAGACGGCGAACGCCACGCTGGCCCGCAAGATGCGGCGGCGGGGCGAGGAGTCACGGTTCTGGTGGCTGGTGCCGACAATCTACATCATCTTCCTGATGCTGCCGATCTACTGGCTGGTCAATATGAGCTTCAAGACCAACCAGGAGATCCTCGGCGCCTTCTCGCTGTGGCCGAGAAACCCGACGCTTGCCAATTACGCGGTCATTTTCAATGATCCGTCCTGGTACAGGGGTTACATCAACTCGATCATCTATGTGGTTATGAACACGGTGATTTCCGTCGCCGTGGCGCTTCCGGCAGCCTATGCCTTCTCGCGCTACCGTTTTCTCGGCGACAAGCATCTGTTCTTCTGGCTGCTGACCAACCGCATGGCGCCGCCGGCGGTGTTCGCGCTGCCGTTCTTCCAGCTCTATTCGGCTTTCGGCCTGATCGACACCCACATCGCCGTGGCGCTGGCCCACTGCCTGTTCAACGTGCCGCTGGCGGTCTGGATCTTGGAAGGCTTCATGTCGGGCGTGCCGAAGGAAATCGACGAGACCGCCTATATCGACGGCTATTCCTTCCCGCGCTTCTTCCTGAAGATATTCATGCCGCTGATCGCGAGCGGCGTTGGCGTCGCGGCTTTCTTCTGCTTCATGTTCTCGTGGGTGGAACTGCTGATCGCGCGGACGCTGACCACGACCGCGGCAAAACCGATCGCCGCGATCATGACGCGCACGGTCTCGGCCTCGGGCCTCGACTGGGGCGTGCTGGCCGCAGCCGGCGTGCTCACCATCATACCGGGCGCGCTCGTCATCTGGTTCGTGCGAAATTATATCGCCAAGGGCTTTGCCCTGGGGAGGGTGTGATCATGAGCTTCTCCTGGATGGCCTGGACTTGGCCGACCGCCGCCTTCTTCGGCACCATCTTCCTGCTGCTCTGCGGCATGGCGGTCTGGGAATACGCCTCGCCGGGCGGCAATCCGCGCATCGGCGTCTTGCGCTTCGAGACGACGCGCGGCGACCGTCTCTTCCTATCGCTGCTTGGCAGCGCCTTTATCCATCTCGCTTGGCTGGGTCTTGTCGGACCCAACCTGTGGTGGGCTCTCGCTCTCTCCGTGGTCTACGCCATCGGCGTGTTCCGCTACGTATAGAGGGGGAAACTGTTGGAGCATGCCCGGGGGCTGCTCCAGATAGCACTTGGAACTGAACAGTGGAGGAAACACATGCGAAGGCAATTTCTGACGTCAACGACCGCTCTGGTCCTGCTCCTTGGAGCGGGCCAGGCCTATGCCGGAATGGACGAAGCCAAGGCGTTTCTCGATGCCGAGATCAAGGACCTGTCGACGCTCGACCGCGCCGGCCAGGAAGCCGAGATGCAATGGTTCATCGATGCCGCGAAACCTTTCGCCGGCATGGACATCAAGGTGGTCTCGGAAACCATCACCACCCACGAATACGAGTCCAAGACGCTGGCCAAGGCGTTCACCGACATCACCGGCATCAAGATCACCCACGATCTGATCGGTGAAGGCGACGTCGTCGAGAAGCTGCAGACGCAGATGCAGTCGGGCGAAAACATCTACGACGCCTACATCAACGACTCCGACCTGATCGGCACGCACTGGCGCTACCAGCAGGCGCGCAGCCTGACCGACTGGATGGCCAATGAAGGCAAGGACGTCACCAACCCGAATATCGACATCGACGATTTCATCGGCAAGTCGTTCACCACGGCGCCGGACGGCAAGCTCTACCAGCTTCCCGACCAGCAGTTCGCCAACCTCTACTGGTTCCGCTACGACTGGTTCAACGACGAGAAGAACAAGGCCGATTTCAAGGCGAAGTACGGCTACGACCTCGGCGTTCCTGTCAACTGGTCGGCCTATGAGGACATCGCCGCCTTCTTCACCGGCCGCGAGATCGACGGCAAGAAGGTCTATGGCCACATGGACTACGGCAAGAAGGACCCGTCGCTCGGCTGGCGCTTCACCGACGCCTGGCTGTCGATGGCCGGCAACGGCGACAAGGGTATTCCGAACGGGCGACCGGTCGATGAATGGGGCATCAAGGTCAACGAGAAGTCGCAGCCGGTCGGCTCCTGCGTAACGCGCGGCGGCGACACCAACGGCCCGGCTGGCGTCTATTCGATCGAAAAATACCTGGAGTGGCTGAAGGCCTATGCGCCGCCGGAAGCCCAGGGCATGACCTTCTCCGAATCCGGCCCGGTCCCGGCGCAGGGAGCGATCGCTCAGCAGATCTTCTGGTACACCGCCTTCACCGCCGACATGGTCAAGCCCGGTCCGGTGCTCAACGACGACGGCACGCCGAAATGGCGCATGGCGCCTTCGCCACATGGCGTCTACTGGAAAGACGGCATGAAACTCGGCTATCAGGACGCCGGTTCGTGGACGCTGATGAAGTCGACCCCGGACGACCGCGCCAAGGCCGCCTGGCTCTATGCGCAGTTCGTTACCTCGAAGACCGTGGACGTGAAGAAGAGCCATGTCGGCCTGACCTTCATCCGCGAATCGACGCTCCAGCATCCGAGCTTTACCGAGCGCGCGCCGAAGCTCGGCGGCCTGATCGAGTTCTACCGCTCGCCGGCTCGCGTCCAGTGGACTCCGACCGGCACCAACGTTCCTGACTATCCGAAGCTGGCGCAGCTCTGGTGGCAGGCGATCGGCGACGCCTCGTCGGGCGCCAAGACCGCCCAGGAGGCGATGGACTCGCTCTGCGGCGAGCAGGAAAAGGTGCTAGAGCGCCTTGAGCGTGCCGGCATCCAAGGCGATATCGGACCGAAACTGGCCGAGGAAAAGACCCTGGAGGAGTGGAACGCCGATGCCGTCGCCAAGGGCAATCTCGCGCCGCAGCTGAAGATCGAGCCGGAGAAGGACAAGCCGCAGACCGTCAACTACGACGAGCTGGTCAAGAGCTGGAGCAACTGAGCATCGGTCCGGGCGTCCGCGCCCGCATAGCAACGATCGGGGGAGGCGGCAAATTGCCGTCTCCCCTGTTTGCGCCAGGGAGTGAAGCCGTGGCGCCGAGGGAGTGAGAATGAGTGGCCTTATCCTAGCAATCGACCAGGGGACGACGTCGAGCCGGGCGATCCTGTTCGACTGTGACATGCAGGTCATTGGCAGCGGACAGAAAGAGTTTACCCAGCATTATCCGGCCTCCGGCTGGGTAGAGCATGATCCGGAGGAAATCTGGTCGAGTGTCGTGGCGACGGCGAAGGCTGCGCTGAACAGCGCCGGCCGCGACGCGTCGGACATCGCGGCAATCGGCATCACCAACCAGCGCGAGACCGTCGTCATCTGGGACAGGGCGACCGGCAAGCCGATCCATAACGCGATTGTCTGGCAGGACCGCCGCACCGCGCCGCTGTGCCAGAAATTGAAGAAGCAGGGTCTGGAGAAGAAGTTCACCAAGAAGACCGGCCTGCTGCTCGATCCCTATTTCTCCGGCACCAAGATCGCCTGGATGCTGGACAAGGTGAAGGGCGCCAGAAAACGTGCCGAGAACGGCGAATTGCTGGCCGGCACCGTCGACAGCTTTCTGATCTGGCGGCTGACCGGCGGCAAGGTTCACGCTACCGATGCCACCAACGCCTCGCGCACGCTGGTCTACAACATCGAAAAGAATGCCTGGGAGGACGAGCTCCTGGCCATCCTCGGCATACCGGCAAGAATGCTGCCGCAGGTGAAGGATTGCGCCGACGACTATGGAATCACAGAGAAAAGCCTGTTCGGCGCAGAGATAAGGATTCTCGGTGTGGCTGGCGACCAGCACGCAGCGACCATCGGCCAGGCCTGTTTCGAGCCGGGCATGATGAAATCGACCTATGGCACCGGCTGCTTCGCGCTGCTCAACACCGGCAGCGATCTGGTGCGCTCGAAGAACCGTCTGCTGACGACCATTGCCTACAGGCTGAACGGCAAGACCACCTATGCGCTGGAAGGGTCGATCTTCATCGCAGGTGCTGCCGTGCAATGGCTGCGCGACGGCATCAAGGTGATCGGCAAGGCCGAGCAGAGCGGCGTGCTGGCGGCGAGCGCCGACCCGGCTCAACAAGTCTACCTGGTGCCGGCTTTCGTCGGGCTTGGCGCGCCGCATTGGGACGCCGAGGCGCGCGGCGCCATCTTCGGGCTGACCCGCAATTCAGGCCCGGCGGAATTTGCCCGTGCCGCACTCGAATCCGTTGCGTTCCAGACGCGCGACCTGCTCGATGCGATGCGCAGGGACTGGAAGGGCACGTCAGCGAAGACCGTTCTCAGGGTCGATGGCGGCATGGTGGCGTCGGACTGGACGATGCAGCGGCTTGCCGACATCCTCGATGCGCCGGTCGACCGTCCGACCATCCTGGAGACGACGGCGCTCGGCGCGGCATGGCTGGCCGGCTCGAAGGCCGGCGTCTGGCCGAAGACAAGGGAATTCGCCAGGAGCTGGGCGCTGGAGCGACGGTTTCGACCGGACATGGATGCGTTGGTCCGTTCCGCAAAGCTGGCGGGTTGGCGCCATGCTGTGCGCCGGACACTGAGCACGCTGTAGATTGGCGCACCGAATAGAAAAAGCCTGCGCGTTGCCAGCGCAGGCTCTTCTCTTCAACGGCTCTTGTTCAGCTCTGCCCCGGCTTATCAATAGGGCGAGATGCACTGCCGGCGGGGACCGTAGTAAGGCTGATACGTGTTGTCCCATGCTCGGTAAGATCTGTAGCGGCTGTAGCACCACTCCACATGCGCATCGCCGCGATAGATGCGGCGGGGCTGACTGTTGATGATCGCGCCGGTGATCAGTGCGCCGGTGGCGAAGGCCGCCAGCGGGAACCAGTAGTCGTTGTAGCGACGATAGCCAGGACGATAGTAGCGATAGCCGCGATAGCCGCGCCAATACCTGAAATCGTCATCACGGGCGAAACGACGAAAATCGCGGCGGGAAAAATCGCGACGGGCAAAATCGCGACGGAAATCACGGCGGAATTCGCCACGGCGGAAGTCGCGACGGAAATCACGGCGGAAGTCGCCGCGACGGAAATCACGACGGAAATCGCCGTCGAAACGTCTCCACCGCCTGTGCTCGACAGTCTGGACATCCGACGAGACGCTCTGGCCTAGTGGCACGTAGATAGGCTGGGCGTTGACAGGCGCGATCCCTGCTACAATGAATGACGCTGACAGCGCGGTCGCCAACAAGCCCGACATGATCCTGTTCATAGTCTTCTCCTTGAAAGCGTCGTCCCTTGTGCCGACAAAAACGGGCAGGTTGCGCAATTGTTCCGCGAAAAAAAGCAAGCTGCTGATTTGTAATAGGTCTCGGCTTTTGTGCGAGACAGCCACTGCGATCTTGTCGTGACGGTTTGAGAGGCGTCAGGAGACTGCGAAAAGTCCGGCTTGCGAGGCCTCTTTTTCCGGTTGACCGTTCGAGACACTCTCCCTATGTTCCGCGCAATTTCGAGGGCGGCATCCTGAGCCCGCGGGAGCGCGTAGCTCAGCCGGTAGAGCAACTGACTTTTAATCAGTAGGTCCAGGGTTCGAATCCCTGCGCGCTCACCAAAAACATCAAGAAAACCAATGAAATAGCGAATGGAACCAAAACGGCTTTTGGCTCCGAATCGAATTTGGTTCCAAATTTGGTTCCAAGTCGGAAAGAGGGAAGGACGACGCCGAAGGCCACTGCCCTGATTGCGGCCATCGTGGTTTCGTCATCGGCCCGCAGGGGGCGGCGCGGCGATCAACATCGAGTGCGGCAATCTCGCGGAACGCCGGCTTTTGTGAACACCGCCGTTGATTTGAGCGTGGCAGAGGGGCCGCGCCGCGCATGTCTTCAAGAACATGCCGCTCCTGGCAGCCTAACCAGGCGCCGCTTGCGCCATTCGCGAGTCTCGACGCTGTAGGAAGTCACTGATTGGTCGCTCAACCACGAGATGGAAAGTAATCCCGGCTCCAGTTGCCGCAGCGATCGCGCAAATGAGCGCGATCGACGGAGAAAGTTCTGGATACAGCTTTGAGAGCAGCTTGTTGGTTCCGATGAGCGTTGGATAGTGAACCAGGTACAAGGAGTAGGACGCCGCGCCCAACAGCAGCAATGGCTTTGGCCATGAAGTGGGCGATTTCAGGTCCATGCTGCAAAGACCGACAATGATCACCATGCTGGAGACGGCGTAGCACAAGTGGCGAGCCACCTCGCCGAGATGCTGTTCGGCAACGGCACAAGCAGCAAAGAGGCACACTCCACCTGCCGCGATAGCGACGCCATAGCGAAGGTTTAAGCCCCTCGATTGGAGCGCGGCCGCCATACCCATGGCGAAATGAGCAGGATAGGGCGCGAAAATGAAGGAGTTCGCGTCGGGAAAGGCCATGGCGCCCAACAGCCAGCCAGCCATTAAGACGATTCCGGCTATCGGCGCGAATATCAAGATGCCGAACAGGGTATAGAAAAGCATCTCGTAGCAAAGTGTCCACGCGACGCCGAGAATCTGCCCGTCTGGATTGGGGAATAACAAGATCGCGCGGAACAGAGACGACGCCTCCAATTCGCTGCCAGTTCCCGCTTCCGGCATCACGGCAAAAATCGAAATCACACAGGCCAGGGCGACCCAATAGGTCGGATAGATTCTGCGCAAACGCCTCATCGTATAGTTTGCTAGCCTGGACTTGTACCCGATGTCGCGGCTGTGCACCCACCAAATGATGAAACCTGACAGGACGAAGAAGAAGTCGACCCCTGCCTTGCCAAAGAGCAGCGCGCCATTCGTGATGGGCGCGCCGAAATATTTGGTGACGGCGAGTTCCGAATGCAGCAGAACAACCAAGACCGCTGCGGCTCCGCGCCCCACCTGAATGCTGTCAAGTCGCATTTCCTTGAGCCCCCAGATGCCCTTTTGGGGGCACGATAAGCGCTGGCAACGCCGAACAGTCAAACCCGCAATTTCCGCACCCTGCAATTAACGATTGTGCCCGACGTCTATTCTGCCGGCAACCACAGGAGGTTTTCGGCATGGCAAAAGGCAAGGCACAGGATCTGTCTCGTTCGAAGGCGGCGACCGGGATTTGCAAGCAAAGATTGATCTGCCGCGACAAACGCGACCGGCAATAGCCGGATGGTGCCAACATCGGAACAGGTTCTCATAAGGTTCGTGTGCTGAGACATCCGGAAAATCTCGATCACACCAGCGAGACATTGCCGCCGGCGTGGCGCTCCAGCCGGCCGGCGAGGTCGAGTTCCAGCAGCACCATGAAAACTTGGGCGGGATGCAGGCCGGTGTGACGGATGATTTCGTCGACCGCCACCGGCGTCGGGCCGAGCGCTTCGATGACGCGGGCGCGGTCGTCTTCGCCGGGTGGCGGCGTTGCCGAAAAGTCGGGCGGCTCTTCGAGCAGCGGCGTCCTTGGCGCCAGTGCGCCGACCAGCGGCGCGATCGCACCGGTAATGTCCGATGCTTCGGTGACCAGGGTGGCGCCGTCTTTGAGCAAGGCGTTGGCGCCGGCGGCGCGCGGATCGAGCGGCGAGCCGGGGACGGCGAAGACCAGCCGGCCCATCTCGCCGGCAAGCCTGGCGCTGATCAGCGAGCCGGAACGTAGCGCCGCCTCGACCACGACCAGCCCCAATGCCGCACCGGCGACAAGGCGGTTGCGGCGCGGAAAATCCTGGGCGCGCGGCTGCCAGCCGAACGGCATCTCTGAAATGATGGCGCCGCCGCGCTCGGCAATCTCGTTGCATAGGCCGGCATTCTCGGGCGGGTAGGGCAGGTCGAGGCCGCCGGCCAGCACACCGATCGTGCCTGACGCAAGGCTGCCCTGATGGGCTGCCGTGTCGATGCCGCGCGCCAGGCCGGAGACGATGCCGAAGCCGTCGCGGCCGAGTTCGGCGGCGAGCGTCCGCGCCATCTTGATGCCGGCCAGCGAGGCGTTGCGGGCGCCGACTATGGCGACCGCCGGCAGCCGGAACACCGCGCCTTCGCCCTTGACCGCGAGCAGCGGCGGCGGATGGTCCATGCTTTTCATCAGCGGCGGATAGTCGGCCTCGCCAATGCCGACGAAGCGGGCGCCGGCGCGCCGGGCAGTCTCCAGTTCCGCCTCGGCCTCGGCCATCGTCGGAATGCCGACGACTTTTCTGGCGCCGCCCGAAACCATCAGCTCGGGCAGCATCTCGAGCGCCGTCTCGGCCGAGCCAAATCGGTTGATCAGGTCGCGAAAGGTAGCCGGGCCGACATTCGGCGTACGGATCAAACGAAGCCAGCTCAACCGCTGCCGGTCGCTGAGCCGCGTCCCGGCGGCGCGCTGGCTCACTCCTTGGCCCCGATCTTGTTCTCGGTGCCGGCCAGCAGCCGGGTAATGTTGGCCCGGTGTTTTACGAAGACGATGAGACTCATCAGCGCGAACAGCCCGGCAATCTCAGGCGTGCTGAGGACATAGAGCGCGATCGGAACGACGATTGCTGCCGTCAGCGCCGCCAGCGAGGAATAGCGGAACAGGAAAGCCATGGCCAGCCAGACGAGGGCGAAGATCAGCGCCACCTGCCAGGCAAGCGCGATCAGCACGCCGAGATAGGTGGCGACCCCCTTGCCGCCCTTGAAACCGAGCCAGACCGGGAAGAGATGTCCGAGAAAGGCGCCGAGGCCGGCCCAGAGCCCGAGCTCCGGGGCAAAATAACCGGCGATCAGCACCGCCGCCGTGCCTTTCAGCGCGTCGAGCAGCAGCGTGGCGGCGGCCAGGCCCTTGTTGCCGGTGCGCAGCACATTGGTGGCGCCGATATTGCCGGAGCCGATGTTGCGGACGTCGCCAAGGCCGGCAGCACGGGTGATCAGAAGGCCGAACGGGATCGAGCCGAGCAGATAGCCGAACACCAGCGCCAAGACGATGCCGTAAGCCATTGTTCCCCCAGCTAGCCTCTAGGCCGAAAACACTGTGCGGCCCGCAACCATCGTTTGCAAGACCTTGCCCTGCAGCCGCGCGCCTTCGAAACAGGTGTTTTTCGAGCGCGAACGGATGCCGCTTTCGCTGACGATCCATGGCTCGTCGAGATCGACCAGCGCTAGATCGGCGACCGCACCCGGCTTCAGCGTGCCGCCGGACAGGCCGAACAGTCTTGCCGGGGCAGTGGACAAGGTCTCAACCAACCTGAGCAGCGTCATATCGCCATTGTGATAGAGCCGCAGCGCCGCGCCGAGCAGCGTTTCCAGTCCGATGGCACCGGCCGCGGCGTCGGCGAAAGGCAGGCGCTTGGTGTCGACGTCCTGCGGGTCGTGCGACGATACGATGATGTCGATCGTGCCGTCCTTGACCGCTTCGATCATCGCCAGCCGGTCTTCCTCGGCGCGCAGCGGCGGCGTCAGCCGGAAGAAGGTGCGGTATTCGCCGACATCGTTCTCATTGAGCGACAGATTGTGGATCGAGACGCCTGCTGTGACGTTGGCGCCGTCGGCCTTGGCCCTCGTTACCGCGTTTGCCGCCATGGCAGTCGAAATCTTGGCCGCGTGATAGGCGCCGCCGGTCAGCCGCGCCAGCGCAAGATCGCGCTCCAGAGGAATGGACTCGGCCTCGCGCGGAATGCCGGCAAGGCCGAGCCAGCTGGCATAGAGGCCTTCGTTCATGACGCCTGATGAAGCGAGGTCGGCGTCTTGGGTTTCATGCGCGATCACGCCGCCGAAATCGCGCGCATAGGTCAGCGCACGGCGCATCACCAGTGCGCTCGATATGGTGTGCCGCCCGTCAGTGAAGGCGATCGCGCCGGCCTCGCGCAGCAGGCCGAATTCGGTCATCTCGCGGCCTTCGAGGCCTTTGGTGATCGCCGCCGCCGGAAAGATATTGACGACGGCCGTGTCCTTGGCGGTGCGCAGCACGAATTCGACCAGCGCGACATTGTCGATCACCGGGTCGGTGTCGGGCATCATGACGATGGAAGTGACGCCGCCGGCGGCCGCCGCCACGCTGGCCGAGGCGATGGTCTCGCGGTGCTCGCCGCCCGGTTCGCCGATGAAGACGCGCGCATCGATCAGGCCGGGAATGATTGTTTTGCCGGCGCAGTCGATGACGGTAGCATCCTGCGCGGCGCCCTGGTTCAAGGCCGCCTTGCCGGCGGCGACGATCTTGCGGCCCTCGACAATGACCGTGCCGACCTCGTCGATGCCGCGCGACGGATCGACAATGCGGGCCCGGCTGAACACCGTTGTGCTCATCGGGCAGCTTCGCGGTTGCGACGGGGATCGAGCAGCGCTTCCATCACCGCCATGCGCACGGCGACACCCATCTCCACCTGTTCCTGGATGACGCTCTGCGGACCGTCGGCGATTTCCGAGGCGATCTCGACGCCGCGGTTCATCGGGCCGGGATGCATGACCAGAGCGCCGTCCTTGGCCGCCTTCAGTTTTTCGGCGTCGAGGCCGAAATAGTGGAAATACTCACGCACCGAAGGTACGAAGGCGCCTTCCATCCGCTCGCGCTGCAGCCGCAGCATCATCACCACATCCGCGTCCTTGATCCCTTCGGCCATCGAACGGGTGACGATCACGCCCATTTTCTCGATGCCGGCGGGCAAAAGCGTCGATGGCGCCACGACGCGCACCTGCGCGCCGAGCGCATTGAGCAGCATGATGTTGGAACGCGCCACGCGCGAATGCAGGATGTCGCCGCAGATCGCCACGATCAGCTTCGACAGCGGGCCCCTGGCGCGGCGGATGGTCAGCGCGTCGAGCAGCGCCTGCGTCGGGTGCTCATGGGCGCCGTCGCCGGCATTGATCACCGAGCAGCCGACCTTTTGCGCCAGCAGCGCGGCGGCACCCGCCGACTGGTGGCGGATGATCAGGATGTCGGGGTGCATGGCGTTCAGCGTCATCGCCGTGTCGATCAACGTCTCGCCCTTCTTCACCGAAGAACTGGCCACCGACATGTTCATGACGTCGGCGCCGAGCCGTTTTCCGGCCAGTTCGAACGACGATTGCGTCCGGGTCGAAGCTTCGTAGAAGAGGTTGATCTGGGTGCGGCCACGCAGCGTCGAGGCCTTCTTCTCCGACTGCCGCGAGATCGCCACCGACCGGTCCGCCCTGTCCAGCAAAAGCTCGATATCGGCAGGGGAAAGATCGCGGATGCCCAGAAGATGGCGGTGGGGATAGAGTGGCAGGGACGAAGCGTCGGTCATCTCAAGGCGCTGCTATAGGGTGGAGGACCTTTGGCTGCAAGCACCAGCTTTGCATTGCGGCCTTTCTCCCCGGTATTTTCGTCGCGTTCGTTGCGCGGCTTGGGCTATATCTAGCTGATGGCTTCGGATTCGTGGCCTTGTGTGACGATAAGGACAGTGTGTGACCGACGACGTGACGAACCAGCCGCCGCCGCTGGCAGGCGGCAACGCCTGGCGGGGCGATCCGTTGCTGATCCAGCTTGCCGAGCGTTTTTCCGATCCGGTGCGCAAGGATATCGATGGGCTTGGCCGTTTCGTGCTGACGCAGGAGGCGCAGGAACTGGCTCGCCTCGCCAATGTCGAGACGCCGAAGCTCAGGACCCATGACCGCCAGGGCCGGCGCATCGATCTGGTCGAGTTCCATCCAGCCTATCATGCGCTGATGCGCCGGTCGGTGGCGAATGGGCTGCATTCGTCGGTCTGGGAAAATGGCGATGCCGAGATCGGCCGCCGCCATCAGGTGCGCGCCGCCCGTTTCTACCTGACGGCGCAGCTCGAAACCGGGCATCTCTGTCCCATCACCATGACCAGCGCCTCGCTGGCAGCGCTGATGGCAAGCCCCAAACTGTTTCGCGAATGGGCGCCACGGGTGACGACACGCAAATACGACCAGAGCCAGAAGCCGCCGGTCGAAAAGGGCGGGCTGACGCTCGGCATGGGCATGACTGAGAAGCAGGGCGGCACCGACGTCCGCGCCAACGTCACCAGGGCCGAGCGCGCCGGAAGCAGCTTCTATCGGCTGACCGGCCACAAATGGTTCATGTCGGCGCCGATGTCGGATGCGTTCCTGGTGCTTGGACAGGCGCCGGAAGGGCTTTCGTGCTTTCTCGTTCCCCGCATTCTCGGCGATGGCTCGGGCAACGGCTTCCGCTTCCAGCGGCTGAAGGACAAGCTTGGCAACCGCTCCAACGCCTCGTCCGAAGTCGAGTTCGTCAATGCCATCGGCGAGATGGTCGGCGAGCCCGGGGCAGGCGTCAAGACGATCATGGATATGGTGACGCTGACCCGGCTCGACTGCGCGATCGCCTCGTCGGCGATCATGCGAGCCGGGCTGGCCGAAGCCGTCCACCACAGCCGTCACCGCCAGGTGTTTGGAACAAATCTGATCGAGCAGCCGCTGATGCAGCGCGTGCTGGCCGACATGGCGCTCGACGTCGCCGCCGCCACCGCGCTGTCATTCCGACTGGCGCGCTCCTTCGACGAGGCGGCGGGCGACCGCGGCGAGGCGGCCTTCGCCCGCGCCATGACGCCGGTGGTCAAATACTGGGTCTGCAAGATCGCGCCGCCGCTGCTCTATGAGGCGATGGAGTGCCTCGGCGGCAATGGCTATGTCGAGGAGGCGCCGCTCGCCCGCTACTATCGCGAGGCTCCGGTCAACGCGATCTGGGAGGGATCCGGCAACGTCATGGCGCTGGACGTGCTGCGCGTGCTGGGCCGCGCACCCGGCCTGTTCGAGGAGGTGCTGGCCGGCATCGATCGCGATCTCGGCGCCGGCGGACGCGGCACCGTCGGTGTGCTCAAGGCAGCAATGCAGGTCGCGGCAACCGATGAGGGCTCGGCGCGTCTGCTCACCGAGCAACTGGCGCTGTCGGCGGCGGCGGCGGAGCTTCGCAGGCTGGGGGCAGGGCGGATCGCCGACGCCTTCGTCGAGACGCGCCTCGCCGGCCAGTGGCGCAACACCTATGGTATGCTCGACTCACGCCATGACGCGCGTATGATCATCGATACTCTCTACCCACCGGTCACCTGAGGTGCGCAGCGAGATGCCAATGGCAGTCAATTTCAGCGAGCTTCTGGACGCGTTCGAATTCGTGAACACCGGCGGAGCCGGCGAAAATGAGGCCTATCTGTGCAAGGAGACAGGCAAGATCTACTGGCATTCCGAATGGGCGGACGATGTTGAAGAACTGCCTGACGACGTCGAGGACGACGAAAGATACATCGCCATCCCGGACAAGCGCGAACTCGATCTCAGCAAACCGCTGGTGCTGGCATTCGCGCGCCACCACCTGCCCGACGATTTCGACAAGGTTCGAGAGATCTTCAGCCGGGCGGGTGCCTATGCCCGCTTCAAGGATCTTTTGGAGCACAGGGGCGCCGTTGATCGATGGTACGACTTCGAGCAAAAAGCCACGGAAGAAGCGTTGAAGACCTGGTGCGCGGATAACGACATCAAGGTCAGCAGCTGAAGCTGAGGTATCAAGCGTCTGGTACGTCCTTACCACTTCCCGGCCGTTCCGAGAATTCTCCGCGATCACGAGCGTATCAGGCGAGATAACGTTCACCACCGCTGTGGATTGCCGTTAACCTTAACAAATGGTTTCCATTGCGGCGGCAGGCCGCAAAGCCCACTGTCCTGTTACGGAAGCAGGAACGCTATGCGGCATATATTGAGCTCCTTTCTGGCCTTGCACTGGGCGGTCGTTTTCGCCCTGCTGGCGTTCATCTGCATCGATGGGAATCGCGGTGTTGCGGCAGCGCTCGACGTGCTCGGCGTCGCCGTCCAGAACACCCGCTTCGGCGCCCTCGAAAACGCCGTCGTGGTGGCGCTGCTTGCCGTGGCGCTGCTGGTCGTCGCGGTGCTGTTCTGCTGGGCCTTTGTCGAGGCTCTGTTTAGCGACCCGAAGAATCCGGACGCGACCGATAGCGTCGTGCGGGTCGCCTTCATCTCCGCCTCCGGCGTGCTGTCGCTGATCGTCGTCGGCGGCGCCGCGCAAGGCATCAACGGGCTGTTCATGGCCGTCGCGGTGCAACTGGCGGCACTGCTGGCTTCCTATGTCGCCATGCTGGCAGAGCGGCGGTCGGCCCTGGCTGCAGCGGTTCCGGGCACCGGAGAAGTCAGTGCCGCCGCGCATATGATGGCGAAGGCGGCGGCGCCGGCGCTCTTGCGCATTTCCGGCCGGCTGGACACCGAATTGAGGCCGGACACTTACTTGAGGGACCGCTGATGCGCACCTTGTTCGCGCTGTGGGCGGCGCCGCTCGCCCTGTTCTGGGGCTGGTTCTTCCTGTCCCTCAACGACATCAATTTCGGCTATGTCATGCTGAGCCGCCAATTGCATGACCTCGTCTTCCAGCTGTATGGCGAGATGCTTGGCATCGATCCGGCGCTCATTCCCGGCATGGTGGCGAAGGCCTGCATCGTCGACAGCCTGCTGCTCATGGCGTTCTGGGCATTTCGCCGCCGCCGCGTGATCGCTAGCTGGATCAGGATAATGCGCGACCGCTATTTCGACCAGGCCTCGACGCCGAGCGCCTGAAGTCTGTTTGATAACTCGCTATGCCGAGGCGGATGATTTGGGTTTCGAGAACCGGAGCGGAGCCGACACCAGGTCGGTGAGCTTCGCGCATGACCCCGAAAATCGGAGTCGATTTTCGGAGAGGATCATGCGCAAAATTAAAAAGTGCTACAGCGTCCTTTGCGCGTCCGAAAGGACGCGTGGCGCTGTAGTAGCGCAGAAAGCCGTCAGGTGTCCGGCAGAGTAGAGTTTGCAAGCAGACTTTGAAGCCGGTCGAGAACGCCCTGCAAAATAAAGGCCGCCGCGGCCGAATCGATCTTGCCGGCGCGTTTGCGGCGCGAAAAGTCCATCTCGATCAGCGTCCGCTCGGCCGCCACCGTCGACAGCCGCTCGTCCCACAAGACGAAGGGCAGGTCGGTCAAACCAGCCATGTTGCGGGCGAAGGCGCGGGATTTCTGGGCGCGCGGGCCTTCCGACCCGTCCATGTTGACCGGCAGGCCGAGCACCACGGCCCCGACATTCTCTTTCTCCAGCAAGTCGAGCAGCACTGTGGCATCCAGCGAGAATTTCCTGCGCATGATGACGGGACGCGGGTGGGCGAAGGCAAAGCCCCGGTCGGAAACCGCCACGCCGATCGTCTTGTCGCCAAGGTCGAGCCCGGCCAGCGTCTTGCCGCCGCCGAGCCGCGCCGGCAACTCCTCGATGGTGATGATGCTCAACGGCTTTCCTCGGACTTTACGCCGCAAAGGACGCTGTGGGACTTTAATTTCACTGCCGGCGTTCTATCCTTTGCCGAAGCAAAAATCGAGGAAGGCATTCATGAAACTGACCTGGTACGGACATTCCGCATTTCGCGTCGAAACCGCCGAGGCGAAAATCCTCATCGATCCCTACCTGATCGGTAATCCGTCATGGACGGGCGGCTGGGAAGAGCCGGCGGAAGGGGTCACGCATGTTCTGTTGACCCACGGCCACAGCGACCACATCAGCGGTGCGCTTGAAGTGCTTGGGAAAAGCGGCGCCATGCTGGTCGCCAATTTCGAGATCTGCATGTACCTGGTCGGCAAGGGCGTCAGCGACAAGAAGATCAATCCCGGCAATATTGGCGGCACTGTCGATTGCGGCGGCTTCACCACCACCTTCGTCCAGGCGCTGCATTCCTCGTCGTTCCCGGGCGACAAGGGCCAGAACACCTATCTCGGCAATCCCGGCGGCCTTGTCCTGCATTTCGAGGAAGACAAGACGCTCTATCATATGGGCGACACCGACATCTTTTCCGACATGGCGCTGATCAACGAACTGCATGAGCCGAAGATCGGCATCGTGCCGATCGGCGATCGCTTCACCATGGGCGGCGCGGTGGCAGCCCTTGCCTGCCGGCGCTTCTTTCAGTTCGAGACGGTCATCCCCAGTCACTTCGGCACATTTCCGATCATCGACCAGACCGCCGACAAGTTTGTCGCGGGGTTGGAGGGTTCCGGTGTGAAGGTGGCGTTGCCGGAGATCGGCGGGACAATCGCCTTATAGAGCATGCACCTTGCAGAGCATGCCAAAGGCGCAAGCAATTTCCTTTCTATCCTAGAACGATGCGTTCGCCGCTTGCCGCCGATTGTTTAACGGCCATAATAACCTTCAGCGTGTTCAGCCCTTCGCGACCGCTGACCAGCGGCGGTTCTTTACCGCGGATCACCTTGCAGAACTGCCGGATCTGCAGCACCAGCGGATCTTCGTCTTGAACGGCTACGCGGCGCTTTTGGAAGGGCTCCCACCAGCTGCGTCTTATACCGTTCGTCCACACGTCCAGCGCCGGGATCGTCAGGGATCCGTGGGTCCCGCCGATTGCGTAACATGCCTCTTCCGTTTTCGGGTAAGCTGGGTTTTCGCCCGCCGTCATCTCCCAGCTCCAGGGCGCGACGACGGAGTCCGAAACGGACGCCGTGGCAAGAAGACCGCTTTCGAATTCCATCAGGATCACTGAGGTCTCCTCGACAGCATTGCCGCGGACGGCGCTGGATTCGCGCGCCTGGACGGCAACGATGTCGCCGAAAAGGTAGCGCAGGTTGTCGACGTCGTGGATCAAGTTGAGGAAGACCGGGCCGGCGCCGGCCTGGCGCCGCCAGTCGATGTCGAAATAGTCGTCCGGCTTGAACAGCCAGAACATCGCATTGGCCACGAGGATGCGGCCAAGCTCGCCGCTGTCGATGATCTCTTTCGCCTTCTGGATCATCGGATTGTGGCGGCGATGGTGGCCGACCAGAAGGGGAACGCCGGCGGCTTCTGCCGCGCCGATCAGGTTTTCACCGGCAGCGATATCATCGGCGATCGGCTTTTCGATCAGCGCCGGCACACCGGCGGCAACGGCTTCGAGACCATTGGCGACATGGACCTGGTTGGGCGTCGCGACGATAATGCCGTCGGGACGATCCGTCTCGATCATTGCGGCAAAGCTCGCAAACCATTTAGCGCCGGATTCCTGCGCGATCTGCTGCCCGAGCGGCATCGGGTCGACGACGGCAAGAAGTTCCGCCTGCGGCTCGGCAAGCACGTGCTGGATATGTCGCTTGCCGATCAGGCCGGCGCCGAGCACCGCAAGCCTTACTTTCCGATCCATGCCGAGCCGCTTCCCGTCACTTCTTCTCGGCAGACGTGATCAGGCTTGCCAGCCTTCGGATCGCAAGCTGATAGCCTTCGGTGCCAAGACCGGCGATCACGCCGTCGGCGCGGTGCGAGACGAAGGAATGATGGCGGAAGGGTTCGCGCTTGTGGACGTTGGAAATATGCACCTCGATCACCGGCTGCTCGAAGGTATTCAGCGCATCGAGAATAGCAACGGAGGTATGGGTGAAGGCGGCTGGATTGATGACGATGCCGGCGCCGTCCTCGCGCGCCTCATGGATCCAGTCGATGATTTCGTATTCGCGGTTGCTCTGGTGAAAGCGGACGTCGTGACCGAGTTCAGAGGCGAGCCGGCGGCAATCGGCTTCGACATCGGCGAGCGTTTCGTGGCCGTAGATATGCGGCTGGCGCTTGCCGAGCAGATTGAGATTCGGACCGTTGAGAACATAGATCAGGCTCATTCTTCTTCCTTTCGAATCGCCGGAATGGTCACGGCAGCGTGGTCTCGTGGATCGCAAAATCGGGATCCGACTGGATGAGATCGGCACGCAGGGCGCAGCGTCCCTCATCGAGTGCCGAACGTGCGACGCCTTCGGCTGCGTCATAGACCGTCTGCAATATCGCTCGCTGTTCGGCCGCCGAGCGTCCGGGCGCGATGCGTAGGATGATCTGCACGAACTGGTTGGCGGGATGCTCGTCGGCGACCAGCGAATGCGTGGCCTCGCGCAAAGGTGCGCACGGCATTCGGCTTGACCGCGCCGCTGTCTCGCACGCTGCGATGAACGGCCTTCACCAGCGCCGGCATGTCGATGCGGCTCCCGGCTCCCTCGCTGTATTCGATCACGATGTGCGGCATTGTGTTTCTCCTTTGCCAGCCTGGATCAAGAGGCTTTGCAAAGTGCGGTGAAATGGCTGCTCATGCGTTCGGCGTCGGGTTCGATTCCGCTGAAGAGCTTGAACGCGGCGGCCGCCTGAAACACCGTCATCCCGCCACCCGGCAGGGTGCGGCAGCCAAGCCGGGTTGCAAGCGCAAGAAGCTCGGTTACCAGCGGCATGTAAACGATGTCGGCGACCCAGTGGCGGGGTTCCAGCCAGCTCTCTTCGATGGGCAAGCCCGGATGGTTCTTCATGCCGGTCGGGGTGGCGTGGATGAGTCCGTCGGCAGTCCTCATCGCTTCCTCGACATCGATGATCGCAAAGGCCCGGTCGGCGGAAAACCGGCGGTTCAGATCTTCGGCCAAGCGATCTGCGCGAGAAACATCCTGATCGAAAATCGCGAGACGCTCGATGCCGAGTTTCATCGCGGCATGCGCGACCGCGACGCCGGCGCCGCCCGCGCCGAGAAGGACAGCCCGATGCCGCGGAACGTCTGGAAGGCCGCGCCCGAAATTTTCGTAAAAACCGTGCCAGTCGGTGTTGTGGCCGGTTCGTTTTCCATCCTTGAACACGACCGTGTTGACCGCGCCCAGCATGCGGGCGTCCTCGGACAGATCCGCCAGATGCGGAATCACCGTCTGCTTGCAGGGATGGGTGATGTTGCTGCCGGCAAAGCCACGCGCTTCCTGTTCCGCAAGGAGATCAGGCAGGGCGGTGGCCGTAAGGCCGCGCTCCGCAAGGTCGAGGAGTTCATAGCGATAGTCGAGCCCCTGAAGCGCCCCTTCGCGCTCGTGCAGGGCAGGAGATTTCGACATCTGAATATCCGCGCCGATCAGTCCCACCAACACAGCGCGTTTTGTCGTTTCGGTTGAAACCGTCATCTGCGGATCGCCTTAATGATGAGCCAGGATTTCGCCGAGAAAGGCCCGGGTGCGCGGATGCGACGGATTGCGGAAGAATGTTTCCGGCGGCGCTTCTTCGATGATTTCGCCGGAGGCCATGAAGATCACGCGGTCGGCCACCTGCCGGGCAAAGCCCATTTCATGGGTGACACAAATCATCGTCATGCCGTCTCTGGCCAGACCGATCATCGTGTCGAGGACTTCCTTGACCATCTCAGGGTCGAGCGCACTGGTCGGCTCATCGAACAGCATGGCTTTCGGCTCCATGCAGAGCGCACGTGCAATGGCAACACGCTGCTGTTGCCCGCCGGAGAGTTGGGCTGGGTACTTGTCGGCCTGATCGAGAATGCGAACGCGCTCTAGATATTTACGGGCGATTTTCTCCGCTTCGGCCTTGCCTGTTCCACGCACCCGCATCGGCGCAAGCGTGCAGTTTTCCAGGATTGTCATGTGCGGAAAAAGATTGAAGCTCTGGAACACCATGCCGACTTCGCGCCGGACGGCGTCGATCGATTTGCCACTGTCATCCAGCTTTGTCCCCTCGACCATGATCATGCCCTTCTCGATTTTCTCGAGCGCATTGATGCAGCGGATAAGCGTGGACTTGCCAGATCCGGACGGTCCGCAAAGGACGATTCTCTCGCCTTTGCGAACCGTAAGGTTGATGTTCTTCAACGCATGGAATTCGCCGTACCATTTATCCACGGCTTCCATGGAAAGAAGCGGGCTTTGCGTGTCAGCGGCGTGCGGCACGGCGATCTCCTGCGTAGAACGTGTTCAGTTGATGGTGAAGGGGATGTTCGGAATGGATTCGGGGAACTTCGGAACTTCCACCTTCATCCACTTCGCATAGACCTTGGCGTGCTCGCCGTTCGACAGGATCTTGTCGAGGAAGGCGTTGACGGTTTCATTCCAGTCCTTCTCGCCAAGTCGTGTTCCGACGCCATTGAATGTCGTGAGGAAATCGATCTTGCGTTCATATGTGCCGGCACTGGCTGCTTCCAGACGGTCGAGGTAGAACTGGTTGCCGCCGACCGCCTGCACCTGGCCGGAAAGCAGCGCCTGGATGGTGGCCGCATCATCGTCGAAGCGGCGTACCGTTGCGTTGGAGCCGACCGCGTCGGTCACCGCCTTATCCTGAGAGCTTGAGCGTGGGACGCCGATTTCGACGCCTGCCAGATCCGCGATCTCGGCCATCTTCTTGTCCTTCGGTCCGTAAAGCGAAATCGTGTTGCCAGCATATGGCTTGCTGTACTGGATCGACTTGGCCCGTTCCTCCGTCATTGCCATGGTGGCAAACAGGATATCGACCTTGCCGGTGACAAGCGCCGGAATGCGGTTGGCGACCGCGAGCGGTGCGAATTCGACCTCCACGCCCAGTTCCTTGGCGAAGAGCTTGGCGATGTCGGCATCGAAACCGTCCTGAACGCCGCTCGAATTGACAAAGCCCCAGGGCGCGTTGTCGCCCTGAATGCCGACGATGATCTTGCCCTTGGCTTTGACCTCCTCCACCGTCGCGGCTTGGGCAGACATCGGCGATAGCCACGGGGCCATCATCAGAGCTGCTACTGCGAACAGAATTCCACGGCGCTTCAGACCGGTATTAAAGCTGCTGATCATTACGCTCTCCTCCTTGGTTGATAGAGCTTATGCGTTCGTTGGATTGCCAACTTACCGGACGGCCTTTGCCATCCGATTTTCGAGCCGGGCCCCGTAGAGAGACAAAGGCCAGCAAATGATGAAGTAAATCGCGCCGACGATGCCGAAGATAAGCAACGGCCGGTACGTCTGGTTCGAGACGATCTGTCCGGCGCGGGCGAGCTCGATGAAGCCGACGATGGCGGCAAGCGACGTGCCTTTGATGAGCTGAACGAGAAAACCGATGGTTGCCGGCAACGATACTTTGAACGCCTGCGGAAGGACCACGTCCTTCATCCGCGACACATAGTGAAGCCCCAGCGCATTGGCGGCCTCGGTCTGGCCCCTCGGGATTGCCTGGATACCACCACGCCAGACCTCGCCCAGGAATGCGCTCGCATGCAGCGTGAAGGCGATCGCGACAGCCACCCAGGCCTCGACGCTGACGCCGAGAAGCGCGATCCCGTAGTAGACGACGAAGAGCTGCATCAGCAGCGGTGTACCCTGGAAGACTGAGATATAGCCCGCCGCCGTCTTGCGGAGGGCTGAGAGTTCAGATGTGCGGGCAAGCGCGATGACGAGTCCGAATACCCCGCCGCCGATGAAGCCGATCGCAGATAGAAGCAATGTCCACTTCAGGCCCTGCAGCAGGAATAGCATTTCGTTTTGGCCGATAACACCCATTGTCCTGTCCCTACCGCACCGGATAGCTGAAGAAATGCCGCGAGATCAGCGCAAACAGCCCCATCATCATCCAGGAAATGACGAGGTACATCAGCGTGATCGTGAAATAGACCTCGAAGCTGCGGAACGTGTCGGACTCGATGATCTGCGCGACGGAGGTCAGCTCGTAAGCCGCGATAGACGTGCAGACCGATGTCGTCAGCGTCAGCATGATGAACTGGCTGGTCAGCGAGGGGTAAATTGCCCTGAGCGCCGGTTTCAGAACGATCAGGCGAAACACCTGCGCCTTGTGAAGGCCGAGTGCGAGCCCGGCTTCAACCTGACCTTTGTGGATGCTGTCGACACCGCCACGAATGATTTCGATGGCATAGGCGCCGCCATTGATGGCGAGCGCGATGATCGCCGTGACAGTGGGATTGAGGCGAACACCCATCATAGGCAGGGCGAAGAAAATGAAGAAGATTTGCACCAGGAAAGGGGTATTGCGGACCACTTCAACGAAGGCGATGACCGCCGCTTGCAAGGGACGGATATTCGATGACCGGGCCGCGACGCCGATCACACCGATCACCAGCGCCAGAGACATGCCGGCCAGGGCAAGACCGATCGTCGCCAGAGCCGCCATCAGCAGGTCGGGCATCTTTTCGAAGACAACGCTGAAATCCAGCACGTAGTTCATGACAATATCTCTCTCCGCCGACAGGCTCCTCAGCCTGTCTCCGTGTCGTAGTTAGCTGTTGCGCCGTTGCTCGTGCTTAGCCGGCCAACGCACGGGCGGCATCATGCAGGTGACGCAAATGCTCCTCCGGCGCCTGGCTGGAATGGATAGGCACCTCTACCGAGACGGCGGCGCCTGCGGGCAACACCCTCATCAGGCTCGCAACGGGAAGCTCACCCAGCCCCGGCGCAAAACGTCCCGTTCTGGCCTCGCTGACCTTTTGATCCGCCGTTATCGGCGCAGGTCCCCGCGCATCGCAGAGCTGAATGCTCCTGACCATGCCTTGAGGGGCAGCTAAGACATCCTTGGCTTGGCCGCCATTGCGGAAGAAGTGCAGCGCATCGACCAGCGCGCCGGCATTGTCCCGGCTCGATCCCTGCACGATCGACAGGCTGTCATGAAAGCTGGCGACGGTGCGCCAGCCCATGTTCTCCAGGTCGACGCCCATGCCGAAGGTGGCCGCGAGGTCGCAAAGCGCTGCAAAATTGGCAATCAGGCGCCCCCGATCCGGGTCGTCGCCGCAAACGCTGAGACGTCGCGCACCGAGCGCGCTGGCGGCTTCAAGCATTGACACCAGGGCAATGACATCGAAGTGCGGCCCGATGACAACGAATTCGATGTCATAGAGCGAAATACCTTCGCCATCGAGGCGGGCTTTTACGTCGCGAGCTGCGTCGCTTCCCACCGGCAACTCATAATAGGGAGCGCCGGGAAAAGCCGGATGAAGGCGCAGGCCAACCGATGAAAAACCGGTGGCCGCGGCAAGCGACACGAACTTCGCCGGCGCGACATCAATCGCTGAGAAATGCGCGACCCCCAGCGGCGATGCCGAAGCGTTGGGTGGTATGGTTTCCTCCCGGGTCTCCATTCAGGCAATTCCCTTTTCAGCGAGATGCCGTCGCAGATTTGTGCCGGTACGATGGATGTGCTCGCGCAGCCGGTCGCAGGCATAGTCCATATCCCGCGCCACGGTCCCTTGCGCGATTTCACTATGTTCAACGCTGACATTGCGGTCGCCGGACGTGCGGGTAAGAAAGGTGCGCCGGTAGCGGTCGTTCAAGTTCAGCATGGTCTTGCAGAAGCTGAGAAGCAGCGGTTTACGGCAGCCCGCAATCAGGGTGAGATGAAACTCCCGGTGGACGGCTTCCCACTGCTCAAGCGTTTCGGGTTTTGCTGCATCCCGTTCCGTGCGGTTCAGGCGGTGCAGCGCACGCATGACATTGCCTTCCCAATCGACATCGCCGACGCGCATGGATTCCCGCAGCGCGTAGGTTTCGAATTCCTCACGCAAACTGGTGATCTCTTCGAGGTTCGAAAGTGAAACGGGCGACACGCGGTAGCCGCGATTGTCTTCGAACTCGACCAACCCGTCCGAAATCAAACGCGCCAACGCCTCCCGCAAAGGACTGAGACTGACGTTAAAGCTTTGCTTTGCGCGATCGAGATTGATCTTGCTGCCCGCCTCGAGCTGGCCGGAAATGATCGCTTCGCGCAGACGTGAAACAAGCTGACTGGCGATCGTGTTCTTGCCGTCATCGGGAAAGGATGGCGTTGCCGCCTCCGCGCCACTTTCCAAAATGAGGCTCCCGGGCCCTGATCGCAATTGACATCCTCCCCAGATGGTTCCCGCCACGTTTTCTGGTAGCGGATTCATTGATCGACGATCCATATAATAAACGATTATTTTTGTCAAACAGTTTTGGTGAAATGTGGAGTTGAGCCTCCATTAGAATTGCCAGAAGTGGAATTTTATATAATGAAATCAATTCTATACGGACAACAATCGTGATTCTATAAAGAGAATTTAGGGAGAATCTCCCGGCCGTAAAGCAATGTCGGCTTGACAAATAATCGATGATTTATCAAAACAGGCACGCCCACAGGGAGGTGTGAGATGGTGATACGGACCCAAGAGGATGTGACGGCGGCTGTTCTGAAGGCTATGGAGCAGACCTCGGACCACCGGCTTCGCGAGATCCTGACGGCGCTGGTGAAGCATCTGCACGCCTTTGTTCGTGAAGTCCGCTTGACGGAGCCGGAGTTTCGCGATGCCACGGCGGTCCTCAACGAAATCGGCCAATTGCAAACGGACAGCCATAACGAGTTCGTCCTGATCTCGGGCTCGCTGGGCGTTTCGACGCTGGTCTGCCTGCTCAACAACGGCGATCGGGGACAGACGGAAACGTCCCAGTCGCTGCTTGGTCCCTTCTGGCGCCTCAACTCACCGCGGGTCGACAACGGCGGCACGATTATCCGTTCGGATACGCCCGGGTCTCCGCTGTTTGTGCGGGGCTTGGTTGTTGACAGACACGGAAGTCCGATCGCCGGCGCCGACGTGGACGTCTGGCATGCCTCGCCCGTCGGCCTCTACGAGAACCAGGATCCCGATCAGGCCGAAATGAATCTGCGAGGTAAATTCACGACGGATGCGGAGGGCCGCTTCTGGTTCAGCACGGTGAAGATGATCGGATATCCGATCCCGGTGGACGGTGTCGTCGGTCGGCTTTTGAAGGCGCAAGGACGTCACCCTTATCGCCCGGCGCATCTGCACGCGCTGATCTTCAAGCAAGGTTACAAGACCCTGATTTCGCAGGTCTTCGACCCCAGCGATCCGAACATCGATACCGACGTGCAGTTCGGGGTGACGTCCGCGCTGACGGGCGATTTCGTGCAGCATGACGAACCACATCCGGACGATCCGAATGTGAACGTTCCCTGGTTTTCCCTGGAATACACATACGTGATGGAGCCGGGCGAAGCGGTTCTGCCGCGCGCGCCAATCAAATAAACAAACGGGAGAACCACATCATGTTGACGGATGAAGAACGACGCAGCGCGGCGCAGGCATTGCTGGGCGCCGAGGAAAGCCGGGTGCCGATCCCGCAACTCAGCAAGACCTATCCCCAGATTGAGATCGAGGATGCCTATCGCATCCAGGATCTTTGGGCGGAGGGCAGGATTGCCAAAGGTGCGCGCGTCGCGGGCCACAAGATCGGCCTGACATCAAGAGCCATGCAGATGGCATCGAAGATGACCGAGCCGGATTACGGGCGCATCCTTGATGATGCTCTTTTCAATGACGGCGCCCAGATCAGGGCCGACCTCTTCATCAAGCCGCGCCTCGAAGTGGAACTTGCCTTCATCATGGGCGAGAATCTCGAGGGCCCGAGCACCCGAATCTACGACGTTATGCGCGCCACCGAATTCATTGTGCCGGCGCTCGAAATCATCGACTACAGAACCGAGGTTCCGCGCGCGATCACTGATACCATCGCGGATAACGCAGCCTTCGGCGCCATCGTCGTCGGAGGTCGCGTCATCCGTCCGATGGACATCGACATCCGGTGGATCGGGGCAACGCTTTCCAAGAACGGGATCATCGAGGAATCGGGTGTTTCGGCCGCCGTCATGGGGCATCCCGCAGCGGGTGTCGCCTGGCTTGTCAATAAGCTCCATGCGGTCGGGGGCAAGCTGGAAAAGGGGCAGATCGTGCTTGCGGGCTCGTTTACGCGGCCCGTCGATATCGCCGCCGGCGATGTCGTCCAGGCGGATTACGGTCCGATCGGCGCGCTCGGAGTATCGTTCTTATAGGTGGTGTCGTGAATCTTCCGAAAAACCGCTTCAAGCGTGCACTGGCCGAGAAAAGGCAGCAAATCGGTCTCTGGTGCAGCCTCCCGGGCAGCTATGCCGCCGAAATCGTCGCGCCCTCCGGGTTCGACTGGCTGCTGTTCGACACCGAGCACTCGCCGGGCGACGTCCTGACGGTCTTGCCGCAGTTGCAGGCAGTTGCGGCCTACGACGTCTCGCCCATCGTGCGCCCTGCCAGCAACGATGCGGTGCTGATCAAGCGCTATCTCGACATCGGTGCGCAGACACTGCTCATTCCCTATGTGCAGAACCGGGAAGAAGCCGAAGCCGCGGCTTCCGCCATGCGCTACCCACCTGCCGGTATCCGCGGTGTGTCGGGGCTGACGCGGGCGACGCGGTTTGGGCGTGTCACCGGCTACGCTAAGCGGGCAGAGGAGGAGCTGTGCCTGCTGGTGCAGTTGGAAACCCGTGCGGCAGTGGAGGCGTTAGAGGCCATTGCACAGGTAGATGGTGTCGATGGTGTCTTCATCGGCCCGGCGGATCTTGCCGCCATCCTTGGATATCCGGGGGAGCCCGGCCATCCTGAGGTCGTGGCTGCCGTCGAGGGTGCGATCCGCCGCCTTGCGGCTCTCGGTAAGCCCGCAGGCATCCTGACGCCCGACATCACCTTCGCTGCACGCTGTATCGAACTTGGCACCACCTTTACCGCGGTCGGTGTCGACGCCGGCCTTCTCGCACGCGGAACCGAGGCGCTGGCAGCGAAATTCAGGCAACAGTGACCGCAAGATTGCACTGTCCGGCGGGAGATCGAGACATGACCGACGATATCGCAGCTCCGCTCACCGCACTGATCCCCAAAGGCTATCTGCGCGCGGCGGTAAACCTCGCCAATATCGCTTTGGTGCAGTTCGATTCGAATACAGGAGTCTTTGAAGGTGTCAGCCCACAACTCGCCAGAGAGTTTTCAGAGCGCCTCGGTTGTCGCGTCGAATTCGTCGTCTATCCGTCGGCAGCCAGCATCCTGGAGCGGGTCGATCAGGACGAGTGGGACATCGCTTTCCTGGCCGCCGACCCGGCGCGCGAAGACAGGCTGCTGTTTTCGCCTGCCTATGCGCTGATCGAGGGCACGCTTGTGGTTCGAGAGGCAACACCGTATCACACGTTTCAAGACGTCGACGCGCAGGGCGTGGAAATTTGCGCCACACGAAACGCTGCTTATGACCTTTATTTGTCGCGGCGTCTCGCGCATGCCAAAATCGTTCATTCGTCTACCCCAGGGGAAGCCCTTGAAATGTTTGTCGAAGGCAAACATCACGCCGCGGCGGGTGTGCGGCAAGCGCTTGAGCGCTTTGCGAGCGCGCGTGAGGGTTTCCGCGTCCTAGCGGAACCATTCCTCGTTATCAGACAAACGATCGCTGTCAGTTGTTCCCATCCAGCGGCGGGTCTCCTGGTGCGCGAATTTGTCGAGGAGGCTCTTCGAGGAGGTTTCTCGGAAAACGTCATCCGCGATGCGCAACGCAATGGCGTTGCTTTGGCAAATTGAGCTAATCCAAATTGGGATAGCGGCCGCAGGACCCGTTCATTCGCGCATAGAGGTGATGTGGTGGACGGCCACACCTCCGAGTTCTGTGTCAAGCCACGTGATGTCGGTGGCGGCATCAGCTCAGCAGCGTGGGCAGGCTCCGGGTCTGCGTGATAAAGGAGTGCTACGATGCCTCACAAACGCGGGCTTGAACTAAGGCACGAAGTCGACGCATGCGGGTTCCGGAGCCGTCAGTCCCGGGGAACCGATTTTTTAAAGCTTTGCGAAAACAAACTGCTTGGCTTGGCCGACGGCGTGTTCAAGCGACCTCCCATTCGCCAGGTGCGCGGCAATCGCGCAGGCCAACATGCAGCCCGTTCCGCGCATCGATCCGGCAAGGCGCGGCGCATCGAAGCTGATGGGTTCTTGACCGGAACGCAGCAGAATTTCCGTGGACCGAGGCCCCGTTGCGTGCCCGCCCTTGGCCAGCACGATCTGCGACCCGGTGGCCAGCAATCCTTGTCCTTGGCGCAAGATCTCGCAGTCGTCCACCGCCGGTCGTGAGCCGGCGAGGATGGCCAGCTCGACGAGGTCGGGTGTGACGAGACGGCAGAGCGGCATGAGATTTCGTGTCAGCGAGCCGATCGCGCTTGCCTCCAGAAGCGGTCCGCCCGAAGAGGAGGCCAGCACCGGGTCGAGCACGGCCGGGATATGCCGATTTTCCGCGCAGCACAGCCGCAACGCCGGCAATGATGTGCTCCGTCGCGAGCATGCCGATCTTGATGGCCGCCACCTTGGCTTGCAGGGCGGCGTGCATCTGGTCGGCCACCAGCCCGGCTGGCAAATTCGCCGACTGCGTTGTGCTGCCATCGACCTTCCGGGCCGGTTCTCGGCACGATGCATGTTGCGCGGCACGCGCCGCGCCGCTATAGCGCGGACTGGTTTTCCCGAGGCACAAGCAAATATGTCCGTTGATCTGCAAACAGTGAAGCGCGTCGCGCGTCTCGCCCGCATTGCGGTGAGCGAGACGGATGCCGAGCGCATGACCGGCGAGTTGAACGCCATTCTCGGTTTTGTCGAGCAGTTGAACGAGGTCGACGTCTCCGGCGTCGAGCCGATGACGTCGGTCATTCCGATGGAGATGAAGAAGCGTCCGGACGTCGTCACCGACGGCAGCAAGGCTGCCGACATCGTCGCCAACGCACCGGCGACCGAAGAGAATTTCTTCCTCGTTCCGAAGGTCGTGGAGTAGCGGACCGATGGCAATCCAGATCGCCATCGAAACGCCGCTGCAGGACGACGTACGCGGGCTGGTCAAGGAGCTCAACGCCACGCTGCTGGAATTGACGCCGCCGGAGCACTGCTCTCACATGACCGTCGAGCAGATGGCCGACAACGACACGACTGTCTTCATCGCTCGCGACAACGGCCTCGCCATCGGCTGCGGCGCGCTGAAGCGCCACGACGGTGCCGTCGGCGAGGTCAAGCGCATGTACACGCGGCCTTCGCATCGCGGACAGAAGATCGGCGCAAGGATCGTCGAGCGGATCGAGGCGCTGGCGCGCAATGAAGGGCTGAAGCGTCTGGTGCTGGAAACCGGCGACCGCCATCCGGCCGCGTGGACCGTCTATGAACGCGCCGGATTTTCGCGCTGCGGCCCGGTGCTGGACTATCCCGATTCCGGGTGGTCGGTATTTTACGAAAAGAGCCTTGCCTGATGAGCGACCTGACCCAGCTGACGATTTCGCAGGCCCGCGCCAAGCTGCGCGCCAGGGAAATCACCGCATCCGAGATCACCGAAGCCTATCTCCAGGCGATCGAGCGGGCCAATCCGACGCTCAATGCCTATGTCGTGGTAACCGATGACAAGGCGCGCGACATGGCCAAGGCCTCGGACGCAAAGCTGGCGAAGGGCGAGGGCAGGTCGCTCGAAGGCATTCCGCTCGGCATCAAGGACCTGTTCGGCACCGAAGGCATCCACACCCAGGCCTGCAGCCATGTGCTGGATGGGTTCAAGCCGCACTACGAATCGACCGTCACCGCCAATCTGTGGGCCGACGGCGCCGTCATGCTCGGCAAGCTCAACATGGACGAGTTCGCCATGGGCTCGTCCAATGAGAGCTCCTACTACGGCCCAGTCGTCAATCCGTGGCGGCGTTCACGCGTCGACACGATGGTGATGCCGACCACGCATCAGGGCGATGGCGGTTTTGTCTCGGCCGGCGGCACCAGGACCGCGCGCACGCTGGATAATGCCCGGCTCGTGCCGGGCGGCTCGTCGGGTGGCTCGGCCTCCGCCGTTTCGGCGCTCCTGTGTGCCGGCGCCACCGCCACCGACACCGGCGGCTCGATCCGCCAGCCCGCCGCCTTCACCGGCACGGTCGGCATCAAGCCGACCTACGGCCGCTGCTCGCGCTGGGGCATCGTCGCCTTCGCTTCGTCGCTCGACCAGGCCGGACCGATCGCCCGCGACGTGCGTGACGCCGCGATCCTCTTGAAATCGATGGCCTCGGTCGATCCGAAGGACACCACCTCGGTCGACCGCCCGGTGCCGGACTACGAAGCGGTGATCGGCAAGCCGATCAGGGGCATGAAGGTCGGCATCCCCAGGGAATATCGCGTCGACGGCATGCCCGACGAGATCGAGGCGCTGTGGCAGAAAGGCATTGCCTGGCTGAAAGATGCCGGCGCCGAGATCGTCGACATTTCGCTTCCGCATACCAAATACGCGCTGCCGGCCTATTACATCGTCGCGCCCGCCGAAGCGTCGTCGAACCTCGCCCGCTATGACGGCGTTCGCTACGGGCTGCGCGTGCCGGGCAAGGATATCGTCGACATGTACGAAAAGACCCGCGCCGCCGGCTTCGGCCGCGAGGTCAAGCGCCGCATCATGATCGGCACCTATGTGCTCTCCGCCGGCTACTACGACGCCTACTATCTGCAGGCGCAGAAGGTGCGCAACCTCATCAAGCGGGATTTCGAAAACGCATTCACTGCCGGCGTCGATGTCATCCTGACACCGGCAACGCCGTCGGCAGCCTTCGGCATCGCCGACGAGGACATGGCCGCCGACCCGGTCAAGATGTACCTCAACGACATCTTCACGGTGACCGTGAACATGGCCGGACTGCCGGGCATCGCCGTGCCCGCAGGGCTTGACGCCAAGGGCCTGCCGCTTGGCCTGCAGCTCATCGGCCGGCCGTTCGACGAGGAAACCTTGTTCCAGACCGCCCATGTCATCGAACAGGCGGCGGGCACGTTCCAGCCGGAAAAGTGGTGGTGGTAGTGTCATCTCCCATCTGAAGGGTGAGGGATGTTCTACTATCTTTCCAAAATATTCTGGCTCCTCGTCCAGCCATTGAACCTGGCGATCATCCTGCTGCTGGTTGCTTTGCTTGCTGCGTTGGTCCGGCGCAGAAAGCTGTTTGCCCTCGGCAGCGGGCTGGCGTTTCTCGTCCTCGCCCTCTCGACCTGGACCTCGCTCGGAGCACTGTTGCTCAATCCGTTGGAAGAACGTTTTCCGCGCCCGCCGCTGCCGGAAAAGGTCGATGGCATCGTCGTGCTGGGGGGCGGCATGGAGGGCGCCGTCAATTTCGTGCGTGGCGGCTATGAACTGAGCGCAAGCGGCGATCGGATGGTTGCGGCGGCCGTGCTGGCGCGGCATTATCCGACAGCGAAAGTCGTAATCTCTGGGGGCGGCATCGCAATGATCGGCGATGGTGAGGGCGATGCAGAGACAGCGCCGCGGCTGTTCGCCGCGCTTGGTGTGACGGCCGATCGGCTGATCCTCGAGAAAAAATCCCGCAACACCGACGAGAACGCCGCCTTCACCCGGGGACTGGTCACCCCAAAACCGGGCGAGACCTGGCTGCTGGTGACCTCGGCCTTCCACATGCCGCGCGCCAAGGCGCTGTTCGACAAGGTCGGCTTTGCCACCGTTCCCTGGCCGGTCGATTACCGCACCTCCGGCAAGGAAGGCATAGGCCTGTCTCGCGACGATCCCTTCAATTCGCTGCAGACCACCAGCACGGCGGTCCGCGAATGGATCGGGCTCGTCGCCTACCGGCTGTCGGGCCGCATCGATCGGCTTTTTCCCGGACCGGGTGTCGGCTCGGGTGGCTGACCGATCACGGCTTGCCGCGCCGCCGAGAAGAACTGGCGACGCACCAGAACCGCCAGCAACAGCAGCGTCGACAGCACGAACACTTTTGGGTCGACGAACCAGCCGAGATAGCCGATCGAGAAGAACACGCCGCGCATGCCGGAATTGAAATGTTTTCCGGCCAGCATGTTCATGCGCGCCGCCCGCCATACTGCTGTCTCGCTGACCGGGTTGTGTGAAGCCTCTCCGTGCGGGATCGGCACCGCACCGATCAGGATCGAGCAATAGTTGAACAGCCGGTAGGCCCAGCCGAACTTGAAAAAGGAATAGGCAAGGATCAGCACCAATCCGAACACCTTCATCTGAAAAGCCGGCATCTGAAAGGCGGAGCGGGACGAAGTCGCGCCGAGCGGCAGGTCGCTCAGCACCGAGACAACCTGCTCGGAGGCGCCGAGCAGGGCAAAGCAGCCGCCGATCGCAATCAGCGAACTGGAGGCGAAGAAGGCGGTTCCCTGTTGAAGGCCGGCCATGATGGCGGTGTCGACAATGCGGACTTCGCGTTCGGCCATGTTCCGCATCCAGGCTTGACGCTGGACGTTCATCGCCGTCGTCAGCGACATGCGCCTGACCAGCTTTCCGTCGGAGGCGAGCGTATGCATCACCCACACGAAAAGGAAGAAACCCAGCGCAACGAGGTCTGCCGTCGACAAATGGAAGGAATCGCCCATGCAACCCTCTTACCACAAGCGGTGGTGGTGCTTCGATGGCGGAACGCAACGATGTCGCTGGCGGAGCAAACAAGGTCGGCAGGTGCAGCGCCGCAATCTTCGAAAGAGCGGAAACATCACAGGAATTCCTATATGTAAATTCCAATAGGAGAGAGCGGCGCGTGTTCCTTTCGGTTTTCGACCTGTTCAAGATCGGCATTGGACCATCGAGTTCGCACACGATGGGACCGATGACGGCTGCGCGGCGTTTTCTCGACGAGGTCGCGGGGGATGACTGGCCGCGCCCGGCCGGCGCCAAGGTTGATCGCATCGCCGCCAGCCTGCACGGCTCGCTTGCCTATACCGGCATCGGCCATGGTTCAGATCGCGCCGTCGTGCTCGGCCTTGCCGGCCAGACGCCGCAGACGGTAGACCCCGATCAGGCGGACAGCATCGTCGAGCGTATCGCCGCCGAGAAGCGGATTTCGCCGCCCGGCCACCCATCCTATCGCTTCGACCCGGCCACGGATCTGGTGCTGGATCGCAAGACGCCGCTTTCCGGCCACGCCAACGGCCTGGCTTTCTGCGCCTATGATGCCGACGACCGCCTGCTGCTCAAGCGCATCTACTATTCGATCGGTGGCGGCTTCGTTGTTTCCGAGGAAGAACTGCAGCGGATGAAGGCGAAGGGCTCGGCGACGAGCGAAGGCAAGAAGGTTCCATACCCCTTCAAGAATGCTGTCGAGATGCTGTCGATGGCCGCGAAAAGCGGTCTTTCCATCGCCGACATGAAACGCGTCAACGAAGAGACGCAGATGACGCGCGAGGAGCTCGACGCCGGCCTCGACGGCATCTGGAGCGCCATGAAGGGCTGCATCGAGCGCGGCCTGTCGCAGGATGGCATCATGCCGGGCGGCCTGAAGGTGCGCCGACGCGCGCGGCAGTTGCATGACAGGCTGCAGGAGCAGTGGCGGCAGAACCGGCCCAATCCGCTGCTCGCCAACGACTGGCTGTCGATCTATGCCATGGCGGTGAACGAGGAGAACGCCGCCGGCGGGCGCGTCGTCACCGCGCCGACCAATGGTGCTGCAGGCACGCTGCCGGCGGTGCTGCGCTATTGGCTGCATTTCCACCCCGAGGCCGACCAGCCTAGCATCCGCGACTTTCTGCTGACCGCGGCAGCGATCGGCGGCATCATCAAGACCAACGCTTCGATCTCGGGCGCCGAAGTCGGCTGCCAGGGCGAGGTCGGTTCGGCTTCGGCGATGGCGGCAGCGGGGCTGTGCGCCGTGATGGGCGGCACGCCCGAGCAGGTCGAGAACGCCGCCGAGATCGCGCTCGAGCATCATCTCGGCATGACCTGCGATCCGGTCGGCGGGCTGGTGCAGGTGCCTTGCATCGAGCGCAACGCGCTCGGCGCCGTCAAGGCGGTGACTGCCGCGTCGCTGGCCATCAAGGGCGACGGCGTTCATTTCGTGCCGCTCGATGCCGCAATCGAGACCATGCGCCAGACCGGCCTCGACATGAACGAGAAATACAAGGAAACCAGCCTCGGCGGCCTGGCCGTCAATATCGTGGAATGCTGAGCCAGACTTTGCACTATGGCCAAACTTTGCACTGTGGCCAAACTTTGCACTGGGGATTGACGCCGTGGAGAACAGCGGCACTGGGGAGAAAGTCGGCACTGTGGAGAAAGTCGATTGGGCCGGTTGACGCCTTTGCGCCGCGGACTAAACCTTAATCCATGTCCCTCAATCTCATAAAGCTCTGCGTTGGCTGCGACAGCGTCGAAGATCTCGAAGAGTGGATCGCCTTCCGCCTCGATGAACGGCGGCGCGCCGGTGAACCGGTCGAGCACTACCATACCACCCGCATGACGCCGACGCGCAGCGCCGAGGTCACCGATGGCGGTTCCCTCTACTGGGTGATCAAGGGCAATGTGCAATGCCGCCAGTTGATCACCGAAATCCGTCCTTTCACCGATGACGAGGGTATCGGCCGCTGTCACCTGATCCTCGATCCCGCGGTCGTGCTGACCGAATGGCAGCCGCGCCGCGCCTTTCAAGGCTGGCGCTATTTGAAACCGTCGGACGCACCGGCCGATCTCTCCAAGGGCAAAGCGGGATTGGTCGAAATGCCGCCGAAACTCAGGCGCGAGCTTGCCGATCTCGGCCTGCTCTAGGAAGGCCCCAAAATTCAAGCTGCGGTGATCGCCGGCCCTCCAGATCGCCCCATGCTGGGCTTGCAAGCTGTGCGACAACGCCACATCTTGAATGTCATGAGTGACAAGAAGCAGCCCGTGCCCGCAAAGGCCAATCCTGCGCCGGTCGAACCCCAATCGAGCACCGGCGAGATCGATGCGTTTATCCGTCAGGCAAGGACGCTGGCTGCGTCCGCGACCGGTACCGGCAGGCTGATCCTGTCCCTCGATGCGACAATGAGCCGCCAGCCGACCTGGGATCTCGCCTGTGCGCTGCAGGGCGAGATGTTCGACGCCGTCGGCAAGGCCGGGGCGCTCAAGGTCCAACTGGTTTATTTTCGCGGTCTTGGCGAGTGCCGCTCATCCGCATTCGTCACTGATACGAACGCGCTGAAGCAGCTGATGACGCGGATCGAATGCCGAAGCGGCCACACCCAGATCGGCAAGGTGCTCGCGCATGCGCTGAAACAGACGGCGGCGGCCAAGGTCAACGCGCTGGTCTATATCGGCGATGCGATGGAGGAAAACATCGACGATCTGGCGGAAAAGGCCGGCAGCCTCGGCCTGCACGGCGTTCCTGTCTTCGTCTTTCAGGAGGGCCATGATGCCGGCGCGGAAAAGGCGTTCAAGGAAATTGCGCGGTTGTCCAAAGGCGCCTGGTTCCGATTTGATCGGCGGGCCGCCGCAACCTTGGCCAGCCTGCTATCGGCGGTCGCGGTGTTTGCGACCGGCGGGCTGAAGGCTCTGGAGGCCAGGGGCAGGCCGGAAGACCGGCTGATGATCGAGCATCTGCGGAGCGGCAGGAAATGATGGGCGCGACTATCGCATTCGTGGCGTTGCTTTTGGCGCTGCTCGGCGCGGCCGCGGTGTTTCTGCGCGCCGACCCCGGGAAACTCGCAATCTGGATGAGGACAGTTGGGCCCGCGCTGCTGGCGCTGATCGGCGTCGCTGCGCTTCTGGTTGGACGCACAGGCCTCGGCGGCTTGATCCTGTCGACGGCGCTCGCCTGGTGGGGCTCGATGCGGATGAAGCGGCCGACGGCGAAACTGGAGCCGGGCAAGTATTCGACGGTGCGCACCGCGGCACTCGAAATGGAGCTCGATCACGATACCGGCAATCTGGAGGGCCTCGTGCTGGCCGGCCGCCATGAAGGCAAGATGCTAGGCACGATGAGCCTTGCGGAATTGCAGCAGCTTTATCGCGAACTTCCCGGCGACCCGGAGAGCCGCCAGCTCCTAGAGACGTATCTTGACGGCAGATTTCCCATCTGGCGCAAAGACGCGGAGGCGAATGGTGGCGACGGGCTGGGTGTTTCGCCAGGTTCGGGCGCCATGACTAAGGAGGAGGCCTACAAGATCCTTGGTCTTGAAGCGGGGGCCGCCGCGGCGGATGTCCGCAAGGCGCACCGCCGCCTGATGCAGCGCCTGCACCCCGATCTCGGCGGCACTTCTTTTCTGGCGGCGCGGATCAACGAAGCCAAGGACGTCTTGCTCTCCAATCACAACTAGTCTCCTTCGACGCAGAATTCTTCCGGGAGATGTTTCGACGCCTCCTACTGGTGGACGGCGTAGCACTCGATCTTCTTTTTCTTCAGGGCGTTGCAGGCTTTCCAGGCGGCAGTCTTCGAGCCAAAACCGAACCGGGCGCGGTAGTAGGTGACGCCGCCCTTTTCGAAGGCGACGGTGAAGCCCACAGCATCGGCCAGGACCGAAGGCGCCTGTTTGCTCGTCTCGTCCAGGAGAGCCTGGGCTTCGGACTGTTTTGGCGAAGAGGCTACCTGGACTGCCCAGCCGGACGGCACCGACGCCGTGTTGACGGGATCGACCTTTGCCGGTTCGGCATAGGCTGCTGCGACCCGTGCGGTCGCCAAATCGTCCGCCGTCGCCGCGGCCACTGTCTCGACCTTACTGGTCTGAGAGACGGGCCTGGTCTCCACGGGGGTGGCTTCGTCAACGACGGGCTCGGCCTCCTCCACCAGGGAGGCAATGGCATCGCCGTCCTGGGCATCGCCATCTTGGGCATCGTAATTCGGGGCATCGCCGTCGGGCCTGCTGTCCGGCGTCGGCGCGTCGCGCTTGGGCAGGAATACTTTCGCCAGCGCGGTGATCGGGTTGCCACCGCCAGCCTTGGCGATCAGCATGCCGCTGCCGCGCGACGACGCCTTCGGCAGGTAGGTTTTGATCAAGCCTGCCATCTGATTGTCGCGGCTGCCGCCGGACTTGCCGCCTATGACCACCGCGACGATGCGGCGATCGCCGTCGTCGACCGAGGAGACGAGATTGTAGCCGGAGGCGCGGGTGTAGCCAGTCTTGATGCCGTCGACGCCCTTGATGCGTCCCAGCAGGCGGTTGTGGCCGTTGATGCGCCTGCGGCCGTAGAGAAAGGAACGCTGCGAGAAATAGCCGTAATATTGGGGAAAATGCTCCCGCAGCGCGATGCCGAGCACCGCCATGTCGCGCGCGGTGGTGAACTGACCGGGATTTGGCAAGCCGTGGGCGTTGCGGAAAACGGTCCCCTTCATGCCCAGCGCCCGCGCCTTGGCTGTCATCATGTGGGCGAAATTGGCTTCATTGCCGCCAAGAAGCTCGCCGATTGCGGTTGCCGAGTCGTTTGCCGACTTGGTCACCATCGACAGGATCGCGGTCTCGACGGTGATCGCGCCGCCCCGTTTGACGCCGAGCTTGGTCGGCGGCTCGGCAGCAGCATTCGCCGAGAAGACGACCCGGGAGCTCTTGCTGATCTTGCCGTTCGCCATGGCCTCGAAGGCCAGGTAAAGCGTCATCATCTTGGTGAGCGAGGCGGGATAGCGTCGGCCATCGGCATTCTGGGAGTAAAGGACCTTGCCGGTCTTGGCGTCGATGACGATGGACGCCGACCTCGCCGCCATGGACGAAGCAGCGTCGGCAACGACGAACGTCATCGCCAAAGCGAGGATCATGATCGTTTTCAAAGAGGACGCGGATTTGGAGAGAATGCCCGACAACGCCTGACGCACCGATGGTTCCTTTGAATTTTTTGTTGCGGTGGAGGCGGCAAAGGGGTCCTGCCTCACTTCAAGCCAAGCTATCGCAGTCAGCGTTACCAATCCGTTTATGGTAACCGCGGCGTTCACCATTTTCTTCGAGCTTGAGCTTTTCTTTATTCGAATTTTAGCCATTACCCGATGGTTGCGCCGGCCTGCTGCCGGATGGCCGGGCCGCACCTGGTGAAACGCGGAGTCGGTGAAACCTTGACTTTTGTGCAGTGCACAATATATTACTTGCATTGCACAGCGCGGCCCGGGACAAGGCCGCGTCCACCGCTCAACGACAACTGTCAAGGGATTGCGTGAATGACCCAGACCTATGAAGATTTCAGCAAATACGGCAAGGAATTTGCGGATAACGGCTTGAAGAGCTTCGCGTCCCTTTCGAAGGGTGCGCAGGCCATCGCCACCGAGGCGGGCGAGTACACCAAGAAAAGCTTCGAGGCCGGCAGCGCAGCAGCCGAGAAACTTCTGTCGGCCAAGTCGCTGGAGAAGGCGATCGAGATCCAGTCCGATTTTGCCAGGCAGTCGTACGAATCCTTCGTCACCGAAGCCACCAAGATCGGTGATCTCTATGCCGAACTCGCCAAGGAAGCCTACAAGCCGTTCGAATCAATGGTCGCAAAGGCGAAATAATCTCGCTATAAGATGTGAGCATGGCCCTTGGGCCTGCAAGACGGACCCGGTCGCGAATGTGCGGCCGGGTTTTTTTCATGGAAATTTGAGCGCATATCGTTGGTTTCCAGCCAATCAACGCTGATCTAAACAGCAATGAGCCGGGTTGTCGGTTTAGCTGAGGGGCGAATGATGCATGGGTCGATAAGTGATGCCGGCGCTCCGCTAACGCTGGAACACATCAGCCGACGCTTCGGCGACACCCTGGCGCTGGATGATGTTTCGCTTTCGATTGCGCCCGGAGAGATCGTCTGCCTGGTCGGCCAGTCCGGTTGCGGCAAATCCTCGCTTTTGCGGATCATTTCAGGAGTCGATACTGCCGACAGCGGAAGAATTCTGCTCAATGGCACTGAGATCGCGGGCGCGAACAGCTTTGTCGAGCCCGAAGACCGCAACATCGGTTTCATGTTCCAGGATTACGCCCTTTTCCCGCACTTGACCGTCGAGGAGAATGTGGCCTTCGGCCTCGGGCGACTGTCGCGGCGCGAGGCGAGCGCCCGTGCGGCCGAGGTGATCGCCCGAATCGGCATCCAGGCGCTTTCCGGCCGCTATCCACACACGCTTTCGGGTGGCGAGCAGCAGCGAGTCGCACTGGCGCGGGCGCTTGCCCCAAAACCCGTCATCCTGCTGATGGACGAGCCTTTCTCGAATCTTGATCGTGGCCTGCGGGAGCGGGTGCGCGAGGAGACCATTTCGACGTTGAGAGCCTTGGGGACGACGGCGATCCTCGTCACGCACGACCCAGAGGAGGCCCTTTCCGTCGGTGACCGAGTTGTGCTGATGCAGGAGGGTCGTGTTGTGCAGGTCGGGACGGGATACGATATCTATGATCATCCCAATTCGCTCTACGCCGCCGAATTCCTGTGCCCGTGCAACAGGGTAGAGGGTATCTACCGCGATGGCCGGGTCGAAACGGTGCTGGGCATCTTTCCAGCCCGGCTCGATCTTCCGGAAGGCGGCAAAGTATTTGCCTGCATCCGCCCGCAGGCTCTCTGCCTTTTCGGTCCCGATGAAGGTCTGCCGGCGCTTGTCGTCAACCGTTCTTTTCTGGGTGAGATCGAACAATTGTTGGTCAGGATCGAGGGCGTTGCTGACCCCTTGCGCTTGCGCACCACAAGCCGGATCGATGTAAAGCCGGGTGAGCCGATCCACCTGACCATCGATGCAGGCGGCGTCCTGATATTCGCTGCGGCATAAGTCGCAAGCGCTTTGGTCGCAAAGTAACTTGACTAAATTAGTCACATATGATCGAGCAATTCTCGGGCTGTCAACAATGCCAGCCGCACCAATCAATTAATGGAGGACCGCTTCATGAAGAGCCTTTCCACATTGCGACTCGCCCTGGTGGGCGGCGTCTTCGCCCTCGCTGGCGGGGTCAGCGCCATGGCGGCCGAACTGAACATCTACACCACGCGTGAGCCTGGGCTGATCCAGCCGCTGCTTGACGCCTTCACCGCCTCGAGCGGCGTCAAGGTCAATACAGTCTTCATGAAAGATGGTCTTGCGGAGCGTGTCGCCTCGGAAGGGGAAAGCTCACCTGCCGACATCCTCATGACGGTCGACGTCGGCAACCTCGCCGACCTGGCCGAAAAAGGCCTGACGCAGCCGGTCGTATCAGATGTTCTGAAAGCCGCGGTGCCGGACAACCTGCGTGACCCGGCCAACAACTGGTTTGCTCTGTCGATGCGGGCCCGTGTGCTCTACGCTGCCAAGGATCTCGATCTTGCCGCGTTCAACTACGAGGACCTGTCCGATCCAAAATGGAAGGGCAAGGTCTGCATCCGTTCCGGCCAGCATCCCTACAACACCGCTCTTTTCGCCGATTACATGGCACATCACGGCGCCGAGGCGACGGAAGCATGGCTTGCTGCCGTCAAAGGGAATCTCGCCCGCAAGGCGGGCGGCGGCGACCGCGATGTGGCCAAGGACATCCTCGGCGGCATTTGCCAGATAGGCATCGCCAATTCCTATTACGTCGGACTGATGCGCTCCGGTAAGGGCGGTGAGGAGCAGGTCGCCTGGGGCGACGCGATCAAGGTCGTCCTGCCAACGTTTAGGGATGGCGGCACGCAGGTCAACGTCAGCGGCGCGGCCGTCGCAAAGCATGCGCCGAACAAGGGTGAGGCGGTGAAGCTGCTGGAATATCTGGTCTCCGACGACGCCCAGAAACTCTATGCCAAGGCAAATTTCGAATACCCGGTCAAGGCCGGCGCTCCGATCGACCCGATCATCGCCTCGTTTGGCGAGTTGAAGGTCGATCCCGTGCCGATGACGGAAATCGTCAAGCATCGCAAGCAGGCAAGCGAACTGGCCGAGAAGGTCGGCTTCGACAACTGATGGGCGATCCGGGCGTGGGCAGTGCTGCGCCCGGTGATCTCCCGATGTCGGATGTCGACCTGCCTAATGCCTCCACTCCCTTGGTCGCCCGGTACAGGTCCGGGCGACTGTGGTTCACGGCGACCGTGCTTGTCGCTGTGCTGGTGGCCACTCCGGTTCTCGCCCTTGTCTGGCAGGCGCTGCGGGGGTCGAGCGGGCTCTGGCAGCATCTACTCGCTTACGTGCTGCCGCAGGCCTTCCAGCAGACCACGACGCTGCTCGTCGGCGTCGGTGTCCTCGTCACGCTTCTTGGCACCTCGACGGCCTGGCTTGTCACCGCCTATGACTTTCCCGGCCGCAGGTTTCTCGAATGGGCGCTGCTGCTCCCGCTCGCGGTGCCGACCTACATAATCGCCTACGTCTATCTCGACCTTCTCCATCCGATCGGCTTGATCCAGGGTGCGGTCAGAGCAGCACTTGGCTACACCAGCCCGCACGAATTCCGCCTTCCCGACATCCGGTCGATGGCCGGCTGCATCGTGCTGCTCGGCTTCGTGCTCTACCCCTATGTATACCTGACGACACGGGCGATGTTTCTCACCCAGGCGGCCAATCTGGTCGAGGTGTCGCGCACGCTTGGAAGTGGCCGAGGCGGCGTCTTCTGGCGCGTCGCGCTGCCGCTGGCGCGCCCGGCGATCGCTGTCGGCGTCAGCCTGGCGCTGATGGAGGCGCTGAACGACATCGGTGCCTCGGAGTTCCTCGGCGTGAAGACACTGACGGTCTCGGTCTACACGACATGGGTGACGCGGTCCGACCTGCCGGGCGCGGCGCAGATTGCGCTCGCGATGCTGTCATTGGTGGTCGCGCTCGTCACCATCGAGCGTTGGGCGCGCCGTCGTCAGCGTTATTGGTCGAGCCCACAAAAGGCGCGGAGTTTCACACCGCATCGTCTCGGCACCGTTTCCGGTCTGGTGGTTTTTGCACTCGGCCTTTTGCCGGTGTTCATCGGGTTCATCGCCCCGGCGAGCTATCTCGTCGTCGAGGCATGGAAGCGCGTCCGTTTCGCAGGGCTGTCGCCCCGGCTTTTATCGGAAACGCTCAACACCGTCACCCTGTCGGCCATGGCTACGCTCGCAATCCTCCTCTTTGGCGTGGTCATCGCCTATACCGCGCGCTCGCTTCCCGGCCGCATCACGGCGGCTTTGCAGCGGATTACCACGGTCGGCTATGCGATGCCCGGCACCGTGGTTGCCATCGGAATATTGTTGCCCGTCGCGGCGCTTGACCAGATGATCGACCGAGCCGCGCTGGCATGGCTGGGCGCGCCAACCGGCCTGCTGCTGATCGGGTCCGGAGCAGCGCTCGGCTACGCCTATGTCGCACGCTTCCTGGCGATTGCGGTCGGTTCGGTGGAGGCGGGCTTCAGCCGCATTCCGCGCTCGTTCGATCACGCCGCGCGCAGCCTCGGCCAGAATGTGACTGGCACATTCCGGCATGTTCATCTGCCGCTTTCGAAACCGTCGCTCGTCGCTGCGGGCTTGCTCGTGTTTGTCGATTGCATGAAAGAATTGCCGGCGGCGCTTCTGCTGAGGCCGCTTAATTTCGAGACCCTGGCGACGCATCTCTACGGCGAGGCGGCGCGCGGAACCTACGAGGAAGCGTCGATCGCGGCACTTGCCATAGTTCTCGTCGGCACCTTGCCTGTCGCCATTCTCGCTCGTTTTGGACGATGGAAATCCTAGGTGTGTTCGGCCTTGACAGTCTCGCTGGCTCCTAAAGCGCGGCTGTTAGCTGACGCATCCACGATAAACCGTAAGTGCTCGACGCCTGTCGGATCTTGCCGATGCCCTCGATTTTGAAATCAGGGGCTCCGCTGCCTTCACGATTTCGAAAAATCGGTCAAGTTTGGCCACCTAGCCATATTGTCAGCTAAACAGAAGGGCTTAAAATCATTCATCGAACACCTACATGTCGAAGGCGCTAGGGATTCGAAAAAGGCAGGACTAGGTGACTACAGGTTTGACTGCCACAACAGACGTGGCGCGGATGCAGAACGGCAGCGACGGCAACGAGACCGGTCGCGGCACGGCTGTCATCACGCGCACCAAAACCAAGACCAAGAAACCTAGCCTTTATCGGGTCCTCATTCTCAACGACGACTACACGCCCATGGAATTCGTGGTTCACGTGCTGGAGCGTTTTTTTCAGAAGGACCGTGAAGCCGCCACACGCATCATGCTTCATGTTCACAATCATGGAGTGGGCGAGTGCGGGGTCTATACATTCGAGGTGGCCGAGACCAAAGTGTCTCAGGTCATGGATTTCGCCCGACAGAATCAGCATCCGCTGCAATGCGTGATGGAGAAGAAGTGAGGTAACATGCCGGCTTTCTCCCAAGGCCTGGAAAAGGCGCTTCACCAGGCGCTGACGCTCGCCAATGAGCGGCACCACGAATACGCAACCCTTGAACATTTGCTGCTCGCGCTCATCGACGACACCGAGGCGGCCGCGGTCATGCGCGCCTGCAACGTCGATCTTGACGAGTTGAAGCATACGGTTCTCACCTACATCGACACCGAGCTCGACAATCTCGTTACCGGCTATGACGAGGATTCCAAGCCGACGGCCGGTTTCCAGCGCGTCATCCAGCGCGCGGTGATCCATGTGCAGTCGTCCGGCCGCGAGGAAGTCTCCGGCGCCAACGTGCTCGTCGCCATCTTCGCCGAGCGCGAGAGCCATGCCGCCTATTTCCTGCAAGAACAGCAGATGACCCGCTACGACGCGGTCAACTACATCTCGCATGGCATTGCCAAGCGGCCCGGCGCATCCGAGACGCGGTCGCCGCGCGGCGCCGATGACGAGCAAGGCCAGAGCGGCGCCGAGCCGCAAGAGGACGGCGGCAAGAAAAAGCAGCAGCAGGACGCGCTGACCGCCTATTGCATCAATCTGAACAACAAGGCCAAGGCCGGCAAGATCGATCCGCTGATCGGCCGCGAGTCCGAGATCAACCGCACCATCCAGGTGCTGTGCCGCCGCTCCAAGAACAATCCGCTCTATGTCGGCGACCCTGGCGTCGGCAAGACGGCGATCGCCGAGGGCCTCGCCAAGCGCATCGTCGAGGGCGACGTGCCGGAAGTGCTGCACAACGCCACCATCTTCGCGCTCGACATGGGGACATTGCTGGCCGGCACCCGCTATCGCGGTGATTTCGAGGAGCGGCTGAAGCAGGTCGTCAAGGAGCTCGAGGATTATCCGGGCGCGGTTCTGTTCATCGATGAGATCCACACCGTGATCGGGGCAGGGGCGACGTCTGGCGGCGCCATGGATGCGTCGAACCTGTTGAAGCCGGCGCTGTCGTCCGGGACGATCCGCTGCATCGGCTCGACCACCTACAAGGAGTTCCGCCAGTTCTTCGAGAAGGACCGCGCCTTGGTGCGGCGCTTCCAGAAGATCGACGTCAACGAACCGACCATCGAGGACGCCATCGAGATCATGAAGGGTCTCAAGCCGTATTTCGAGGAGTTCCACAAGGTTCGCTACACGTCTGAGGCGATTAAGGCTTCGGTCGAACTGTCGGCGCGCTACATCAACGACCGCAAGCTGCCGGACAAGGCGATCGACGTGATCGACGAGACCGGTGCCTCGCAGATGCTGGTGCCGGAGGCCAAGCGCAAGAAGACCATCGGCATCAAGGAGATCGAAGCGACGATCGCCACCATCGCCCGCATTCCGCCGAAGACGGTTTCCGCCGACGACGAGAAGGTGCTGGCCGGTCTCGACGTCGAGCTGAAGCGCGTCGTCTACGGTCAGGACACCGCGATCACGGCTTTGACCTCGGCGATCAAGTTGGCGCGGGCCGGCCTGCGCGAACCGGAGAAGCCGATCGGCTCCTACCTGTTCTCGGGGCCGACCGGCGTCGGCAAGACCGAAGTGGCAAAGCAGCTCGCCGCCTCGCTCGGTGTCGAGCTGATCCGCTTCGACATGTCCGAATACATGGAACGCCACACCGTCTCGCGGCTGATCGGCGCGCCTCCCGGCTATGTCGGCTTCGACCAGGGCGGCCTTTTGACCGACGGCGTCGACCAGCATCCGCATTGCGTGCTGCTGCTGGACGAGGTCGAGAAGGCGCATCCGGATCTGTTCAACATCCTGTTGCAGGTCATGGACCATGGCAAGCTGACCGATCACAACGGCAAGCAGATCGACTTCCGCAACGTCATCCTGATCATGACCACCAATGCGGGCGCCTCGGATGCGCAGCGCGCGGCGATCGGTTTCGGCTCGACCAAGCGCGAAGGCGACGACATCGAAGCGATCAACCGGCTGTTCACGCCGGAGTTCCGCAACCGTCTCGATGCGATCATCCCGTTCGGATCGCTGCCGGTGCCGGTCATCCACCAGGTGGTGCAGAAGTTCGTCATGCAGCTCGAGGCCCAGCTCTCCGAGCGTGGCGTCACCTTCGACCTGTCGCAGGAGGCGATCGCCTGGCTGGCCGAGAAGGGCTATGACGAGCGCATGGGAGCACGGCCGCTCGGCCGCGTCATCCAGGAGCACATCAAGAAGCCGCTGGCCGACGAGGTGCTGTTCGGCAAGCTCAAGAAGGGCGGCACGGTGCGTGTCACCGTCGACAGGAAAGAGACCGGCGAAACCGGGCTGAAGCTCGAGTCACTCGCCGACGAGGCGCCGGTCAAGCCGAAGAAGGAAGAACCGGACGACACGCCGAAGCCCAGGAAAGCTGCCGGCAGGAAGCCGGCCGCGAAAAAGGCGGTCGCGCAGCCCAAGGGCAAGGATGGCAGCAAGCGCAGCCTGGTGCCGCAACTGCCCCGCAAGGGATGATGGCCTGAAAGAAAAAAAGCCCCGGAAACGGGGCTTTTTTACGTTGAGGAACTGGTGGGTGGCCGGACGCGCGACGCCCGACGTCAGTTTGCCAGCGCCGTCCGTATCTTGCCCGCGTGCTCAGCCAACACGTCCGGCTTCTCCATCTGCCCACTATGCGGCTTCAAAGGGATGTCCTCGAAGCGTGGAATGACATGGACATGGAGGTGGTAGACGGTCTGGCCAGAAGCGGGCTCGTTGAACTGCAGGATGGTGACACCATCGGCGTCGAAAGCCTTCTTCACCGCCACCGCCACCTTTTGCACGATGGCGAAGAGTGAGCCGAATGTTGCAGGATCCGCGTCAAGCAGGTTGCGCGATGGCGCCTTCGGCACAACCAGCGTATGACCCGGCCCTTGCGGCATCACATCCATGAAGGCGACAACAGCGTCATCTTCATAGACGCGATGCGACGGGATTTCAGCGCGCAGGATTTTCGCGAAGATATTGTTGCTGTCGTAGATGGTTTTTTTGGCCATGGCGTGCCCTCCGCATTGTTGCTTGCTCTAACTTTAATCGTCCGCCAGATCCTTGCGGAACGGGGTGTGCTCTTCGAGATAGCCGGCCATCCGCTCGACTTCGCGGCGCTCGCGCCTGAGATAGTCGGCGACCGCGTTACGCAAGCCGGGATGCGCGATGTAATGCGCCGAATGCGTGGTCACCGGCCTGTAGCCGCGCGCCAGCTTGTGCTCGCCTTGCGCGCCGGCTTCGACCACCTTCAGCTTACGGTCGATGGCGAAGTCGATCGCCTGGTGATAGCAGACCTCGAAATGCAGGAAGGGGTGGTCCTCGATGCAGCCCCAGTTGCGCCCGTAGAGCGCATCGGAACCGATGAAATTGATAGCGCCGGCAATGTAGCGTCCATTGCGCCTGGCCATCACCAGCAGGATGTCGTCGGCCAAGCGCTCGCCGATCATCGAGAAAAACTCGCGGCTGAGATAGGGCCGCCCCCATTTCCTGCTGCCGGTATCCATGTAGAAGGCAAAGAAGTCGTCCCAGACCCTTTCGGTCAGGTCTTTGCCGGTCAACCAGTCGATCGAGATGCCGTGAGCGAGCGCCTCGCGCCGCTCCTTCTTCATCGCCTTGCGCTTGCGCGATGCCAGAGTGGCGAGAAAATCGTCGTAGGTCGAATAACCCTCGTTGAAGAAGTGAAACTGCTGGTCGGTGCGGTGCAAAAAACCCGCCGCTTCCAGCGCCTCGACATCCCTCAGCTGCGCGAAGGTCACGTGCGCGGAGGAAACGCCGAGCTTGTCCGTCACTGCCTTCAGGCCGGCTGCCAAGCCGGCCTTCACGGCGCGACTGTCCTCGCCCTTGTCGACCAGCAGGCGAGGGCCGGTGACCGGCGTGAACGGCACGGCGCACTGCAGTTTTGGATAGTAACGCCCGCCGGCGCGCTCGAACGCGTCCGACCAGCCGTGATCGAAAACATATTCGCCCTGGCTGTGCGATTTCAGGTAGCAGGGAATGGCACCGAGCAGCTTTCCCTGCGCTGTCTCGAGCCTGAGATGATGGCCCTGCCAGCCGGTGCGCCGCACAGCGCAGCCGGAATCCTCAAGCGCGCTCAAAAAGGCGAATGAAACAAGTGGGTTGTAGCCGTTTTCTATATCGCCGCGCGAGGTCCCGCCGAGGCCATCCCATTCGGCGCAGGTAAAGGCGCCGATGCCGGAGGCAATCCGGATCGCATACGCTCCATTCGCCGTTTGCCCGTCGCCTTCATCGCCTTGATCCATGAGGCCTATTTAAGCTCCGTGCCGGTCCATGCAAGCTCGGTTCAAGCGACCTGCACGAGATCCGGCTCAAATCCTTCGAACGTCATCTGGTCGGCATATCTGAAGGTCAGGTCGACCGCCGGTTGGTCGAGCACGGTCCAGGTGATTACCGGCATTTTGAGCCTTTCGCGCACAAAACTGACAAACCGGTTCGGCAGGTCGCCTGCGGCATAGGAGGTGAAGGCGATGTCGTGCGCCAGCATGGCGAAATGCGCCTCGATCAACTTGACTTCGTTGCCATAAGCGGTCAGCCCGCCCGGAATGCCGGGCGCGTGTTTCGGGAAATTGCGGATCAGCCAATGGTCGAACGACATGATCGCCGCCTTGCCCCTGTAGTTTTTGAGCATCTTGCCGACGCTTTCCACCAAGCCTTCGTCGCGGCCGGGAACCCCTTTCAGTTCGACGACCACCGGCACGCGGCCGTCGACCAGGTCGAGGGCCTGCTGCAGCGTCGGCAGACGATCCGATGTGCCGCCGATCTTGAGGGCCGTCATTTCTGCCGCCGTGCGCTGCCAGACAAAACCGTCCTGGCCGGTCAGCCGCCTCAGATCGCTATCGTGGATGATCACCGGGATGCGGTCTGACGACAGATGCACATCGCATTCGATCGCATAGCCGCGTTCAGCCGCAGCGGCAAAGGCGGAAAGCGTGTTCTCCCAGCGCGACTTGTTCATGTCGTGGAGGCCGCGATGGGCAATGGGTCGGGCGGTCAGCCAGGAAAGGTCGGTCATGCCGGGCTCATTCGACTTCGAAGATGGCTTCGATTTCCACTGCGGCATTAAGCGGCAGGGAGGCGGCACCGACGGCGGCGCGGGCATGCTTGCCGGGGTCGCCGAGCACTGCAACCAGAAGATCCGAGGCGCCGTTGGCAACCAGGTGCTGCTCGAAAAAATCCGGCGCCGAGGCGACGAAGACGGTGATCTTCACCACGCGGCGGATTTTCTCGAGATCGCCAAGTGCTGCCTTGGCCTGCGCCAATATGTTGATCGCGCAGTATTTTGCCGCTTCCTGGCCAATTGCGATGTCAACATCACCGCCGAGCAGCCCGCTCGCCTGCAGCTTGCCCTGCTGGAGCGGCAGCTGTCCGGCGATGAACAGCAGATTGCCTGACCTGCAATAGGGCACGTAATTGGCGGCGGGCGCGGCAGCGACCGGAAGCGTCACGCCGAGATCGCTTAGCCGCTTTTCGATTGTTTCACTCATGGTATTTCCCTATTGCTTGATGACGCTGCGCAGGCCGGGCCGAAATTGCAATTTTTGCCTCGCTTCCGCCACGACTTTTTTTAAGCTGGACCCTCTTTCCCTGCGGCCTGCCATCAGGCGCGATGATCGGAGCCCCTCATGCGCGCAACACGCCTCGCATTCCACGCTGTCCTGCTGCCAGCGGTGTTCTCGATGGCGCCGGCTTTTGCCGTACCGGCGCTGCAGGCGCATCGCGCGGTCTATGATCTGACCTTGGACAAGGCTTCCGACCGCTCCGGCATCACCGGCATTTCCGGCCGCATGGTCTATGAGTTCAACGGCTCGCCTTGCGAAGGCTATACGGTGAAGTTCCGTTTCGTCACCCAGATCGTCACCAACGAGAATACAAGGCTCACCGACCAGCAGACGACCACTTTCGAGGACGCCGAAGGCAAGACCTTCTCGTTCGTGACAAAATCCTTCGTCGACCAGAATCTCGACAAGGAGGTCAAGGGCACCGCGACGAAGCAGACAAACGGCCTCAAGGTCGACATCGACAAGCCGGAGACGAGCAGCGTCGAACTGCCGGCCACCCAGTTTCCGACGCAGCATCTGGTCGAACTGATCGACAAGGCCGAAAAGGGCGAAAATTTCTACGAAACCAATCTGTTCGACGGTTCGGAAGATGCCAACAAGGTGATGACCACCACCGTCGTCGTCGGCAAGAAAGCCGATGCCGACAAGACCGATCCGGAAGTGCCGGTACTGGCTAAACTCGCCACCGACAAATACTGGCCAGTCGACATCGCCTATTTCGACAGCACCGACAAGTCAGGCGAGGAGGTGCCGGAATACCGGATCAGCTTCAAGTTGCATGAGAACGGCATCACGCGCGACCTGCTCATGGACTACAACGACTTCTCGATGACCGGCAAGCTGGTCAATCTTTCGCTGTTCGATCAAACGAAACCCTGTCCGCCGAAATAGAGCGTCAGCTTAGCCACGCCGCAGGGCGGCGCCTACACCGCCGCGCGTCCTTGGACGCGCAAAGGTCGCTGTAGCACTTTGATTTTGCGCATGGTCCTTTCCGAAAATCGATTCCGATTGTTGAGGTCATGCGCCATGACTTGAACACGCCGCAATTGCATTTCAACCTCTACTCCGAGGGATCGATCGGGGGGTGGGTTGAGCAAAATCGATGTGTTCGTGGCGCCGACGCCCAATCCGGCGCTGATCAGGATCATGACTGTCGTCAACCGCGTCGTCATGCTGCATGGCATTCCCGGTTTTCGTGACCTGTTGCCGTTCAACCGCGTGGCCGGATTGCGCGGTGTCGCCAATGTCCGCCATATCGACTTTCCCGACGACGACCGGCAGCGGCTGAAGGCCTGTTGCGGCGCAGGCAAAGCAACATTCATCACGCCCAACCATCCGGAATTCTTCACCGATTGGATGATCGACAAGGAGATCGTCTCGCAGGTCAGTCCGCTCGCGGCATCCTGGGCCACGCATGACGTCGTCAACGGCCTCGGCCGGATCATGCAGAAATTCTGGCTGGCCAACAATCTGATCGCCCAGATACCCGGCAACAGCGGTGCTGCCAAGGAACACTCGATCGCCTGGGCGCTGAAAGGGCATGGCGTTCTCTTGCATCCCGAGGGCGGCGTCGGCTGGCATGCCAATGTCGTCGCTCCGCTTCTCCCGGGCGCGGTCGAGATGGGGTTCGAAGCGCTCAAGCGCGGTCGCGCTACGGATCAGGATTTCAAAGTCTGGATCGGGCCGGTTGTCTGGAAGCTCGCCTTCACCAAAAATGTCGAGCCGGCGCTGGCGCAGGAATGCGCCTATGTCGAGAAGAGCCTGAAGATCGAACGCCGTGCCGCCGATACGCTGCCGGAGCGCGTCCACCATATCTATGCGACGCTGCTGTCGCGCGATGAGATTGCCTGCGGTACGGCGCCCGACGAACGGGCCTCGTACACTACGCGTCAGACGCAGTTGCTGCTCGAATTGAGCCGGCGCCTGGGGGAGGGTATTTCGGTCGATCCCGGCACCAGCGAGATCGCCGAGCTTTTGCGCCGGTCGCGCCGCTGGCTGCGGGAAGGCACCGGCGACGCCGAGCGACAAAAACAGATCCGCACGCTGGCGGACACGATCCAGCGTCTCCAACGCGTTGGACCGTGGGCCTCAGCCAATCCGCGCATCACGCAAGAGGAGATCGCAGAGCATCTGAAGCGCATTCGCAACGACTATTGCAAGGGCACGCTGCGCGACACGGTCAATTGCTTCGTGCCGCAGCCGGCCGGGCCGCGCTGCGCGCATATCCGGGTGCCGGAGCCGCTGGGATTGCACGCCTATCCTGACTCGATCGACGATGCGCTTGCCGAACTGCACAGCCGCATGCAGGCGGCGGTCACCACGACCGTGGCCGAACTCGAAGCCGCCGGCAGCTTCATTTTCTATCCGAATCCCTTCTATCATCGCTAGGATTGGCATCGCTAGCATTGGCATCGCTAACGTTGGATCTCGGCTGCGGGTGAGTTGCGGCTCCGCTGGTCGGCGAAAGATGAAGGAGTGCGGCAAGCCTCATGGCGGTCTATGTCGACGCGGCGATCTGGAAATGGGTCGGCCACCGCTGGTGTCACCTGCTGGCCGACGATACCGACGAGCTGCATCGTTTTGCAGCACAGCTCGGCGTCAAGCGCTCGTCCTATCAGGGGCCGCCGAAGACATCGGCGCCGCATTATGACATAACCGGCTTCGAGCGCGACCGCGCGGTGCGGCTAGGCGCCATCGAATGCAACCGCGAGGAGATCGTTGCTGTTTTCCGGCGGGTCCGCGTGCCGAGGGGGAAGATACGACCATGACTTTGACGGCATTTCTGGCTTATTGCGCCGCAATCACATTTGCCGCCGCCACGCCTGGCCCAGCGATGTTCACGGTTATCGCCAGCGGCGTCTCGCGCGGGTTCGTTCGCGCTTTCCTGGCTGGGCTCGGCATCGCCGCTGGCGACGCGGTGCTGGTGAGTTTGGCGCTGCTCGGTCTCGCGGCCCTGGCACAGACCTTCGAATGGGTTTTTCTCATCCTGAAATATGCGGGTGCTGCCTATCTGATGTTTCTTGGCATCAGGATGTGGCGATCGGCTTCCGCGCGAGCAGATGGACTGCGGGCAACGCAGGCAAGACTGTCTCGATCGTTTTACCTCGGCATCTCCATCGCATTGGGCAACCCCAAGGCGATTCTGTTCCACGCCTCCATCATGCCGTTGATCCTCGATCTCAACACGATGAGCTTCGCCGAGGGGCTGCTCGTGATTGCGGTCGTGATCGGCGTCAACATTATCACCATGGGCGTCTATGCGGTGCTTGCCGGGCAGGCTTCGAGCTGGTTCAAGACGCCAAGGCGGATGCGCTTGATGAACAGGTTTGCCGGCGGCGCCATGATCGGCACCGGTGCGCTGATCGCCGCACGTTGAGCCGCAGGACACCGCAGCGCTTGCGTTTGCCGTGCAACCCCTCTATATGCGCGCTCATTCCACACACGGACTTTGGTGTCTGCCCGGGAGAAATCCGGCTGAAACCTCCGGTGGCGTTCGAGGACAAAGTCCAGAAATGCCTGTGTCCGTGGAGGCTAACCGGAAAAGGACATAAGAATGGCTCTGCCTGATTTCAGCATGCGCCAGCTTTTGGAAGCTGGCATTCACTTCGGCCACCAGACCCACCGCTGGAACCCGAAGATGGCGCCCTATATCTATGGCGCCCGCAACAACATCCACATCATCGACCTCTCGCAGACGGTGCCGCTGCTGCACCAGGCGCTGAAGCAGGTTTCCGATACCGTCGCCAAGGGTGGCCGCGTGCTGTTCGTCGGCACCAAGCGCCAGGCGTCCGATATCGTTGCCGACGCCGCGCAGCGCTCGGCCCAGTACTATGTCAACTCCCGCTGGCTCGGCGGCATGATGACCAACTGGAAGACGATCTCGAACTCCATCCAGCGCCTGCGCAAGCTTGACGAGATGCTGGCCGGCGAGGCCCAGGGGCTCACCAAGAAGGAGCGCCTCAACCTCGACCGCGAGCGCGAGAAGCTCGACAAGGCGCTGGGCGGCATCAAGGACATGGGCTCGACGCCCGACCTGATGTTCGTGATCGATACCAACAAGGAAGCGATCGCCATCCTCGAGGCCAAGCGTCTCGGTATCCCGGTCGTCGCCATCATCGATTCCAACTGCGACCCGGACAAGATCGATTTCCCGATTCCTGGCAATGACGACGCGGCCCGCGCCATCCAGCTCTATTGTGATCTGATCGCCAAGGCGGCAATCGACGGCATTGCTCGCCAGCAGGGCGCGCTTGGCGTCGATGTCGGCGCTTTGGCCGAGGCTCCGATCGAGCCGGCACTCGAGCCGACGCCGACCGCCGAGACTCCGGCCCCCCAGACACCGGAAGCGTAACAGCGAAGGCCGGTTTCGGCCTTCATCTTTCTCATATTTTGGCGCGCTAAGCGCTGGCGCCAGGCGCATCATCGAGGACCGGTGGTGCGTCGGTGCATTTTAAACAAAGAGGCGACAATGAGCATTTCGGCTGCACAGGTCAAAGAACTCCGCGACTTGACCGGCGCGGGCATGATGGACTGCAAGATGGCGTTGAACGAGACCAACGGCAACATGGAAGAGGCCGTCGACTGGCTGCGCAAGAAGGGCATCTCCAAGGCCGACAAGAAGGCCGGCCGTACCGCGGCCGAAGGCCTCATCGGCGTCGATTCCGGCGTGCGTGAGGCGGCGGTCGTCGAGGTCAATTCCGAAACCGACTTCGTTGCCCGCAATGCTGCCTTCCAGGAGATCGTCGCCAACGTTGCCAAGGTGGCGCTCGCCTATGGCGGCAAGACCGAGGTCGTCGCAGCCGCCCCGTATCCGGGTTCTGACAAGTCGGTTGCCGACACCATCAAGGACGCTGTCGGCACCATCGGTGAGAATCTTGGCTTTCGCCGTTCGGCCAAGCTCACCGTCGAGCAGGGCGCCGTCGCAACCTACGTCCACAACGCGGTTGCCGACGGCCTTGGCAAGCTCGGCGTGCTGGTCGCCATCGAGACATCTGGCAACGCGCAGGCCGCCAACGCCTTTGCGCGTCAGGTCGCCATGCATGTCGCCGCCACCAATCCGATGGCGCTGACCACGGAAGAACTCGATCCGGCGGCGGTCGAGCGCGAGAAGGCGATCTTCGCCGACCAGGCACGCCAGTCCGGCAAGCCGGAAGCGATCATCGAGAAGATGGTCGAGGGCCGTCTGCGCAAGTTCTACGAAGAGGTCGTGCTGCTCAAGCAGGCGTTCGTGCTCAATCCTGACATCACCGTCGAGAAGGCGCTGCAGGATGCCGAGAAGGAAATCGGCGCATCGGCCAAGATCACTGCCTATCTGCGATTCGCGCTCGGCGAGGGCATCGAGAAGGACGAGACCGATTTTGCGGCGGAAGTCGCGGCGGCGGTCAAGAAGTAAAACGCTCTTTCTGAAAAGACTTTACGGCCGGGTGTTCGCGAGGATGCCCGGCCGATTTCTTGCGCGGCATCGATGAAGGCCAGGCGTCGGCGACAGGAATTGCTAATGCAAGGACAGCCGGCTGGCTACCTGCCGGATCTGCTCGTGCCCGGATCTGCTCGTGCAAGATGCATTTGCCGGCGTAAGCTAACGACTGGAAGAGAGTTTTCCGGTTTGGGCCCCGCGTGACATCGCGGCGCCCTTCGTGTATCGGAACCCAATGTTTCGGGGCAGCGCCTGCGCGGCGGCAGCCCGAGGCGCGTCACACGCACGATAATGAGGACCCAGATGACGGTGAAGCCCCTCTACCGACGTGTCTTGCTGAAAGCGTCGGGCGAAGCGCTGATGGGTGAGCAGCATTTCGGCATCGACGTGTCGGTGGTCGATCGCATCGCCGCCGACATCGCCGAGGCCCGTACCCTGGGCATCGAGGTTGGGGTCGTCATCGGCGGCGGCAACATCTTTCGCGGCGTCGCCGTTGCCTCCAAGGGCGGAGATCGCGTCACCGGCGACCACATGGGCATGCTCGCTACCGTCATCAACTCGCTGGCGTTGCGCACCTCGCTGAACAAGATCGGCGTTGACGCGGTGGTGCTGTCGGCAATCGCCATGCCTGAGCTTTGCGAGAGCTTTTCGCAGCGCCAGGCGACCGCCTACATGAACCAGGGCAAGGTCGTCATCTTTGCCGGCGGCACTGGCAATCCGTTCTTCACCACCGATTCGGCCGCGGCGCTGCGCGCGGCGGAAATCGGCGCCGACGCGCTGTTCAAGGGCACTCAGGTCGACGGCGTCTATTCCGCCGATCCCAAGAAGGACCCGCATGCGACCCGCTTCGAGCGCATCAGCCATGGCGAAGTCATAAAACGCGGTCTTTCGATCATGGATACGGCCGCGATTGCACTTGCGCGCGAAAACAACATCCCGATAATCGTCTATTCGATCCACGAGAAGGGTGGTTTCGGTGATATTCTGAGGGGCGGCGGCCGTTGCACGGTCGTCACGGACGACTGATCGGGAGCCCGGTCCCGAAGCGAAGGTTTTCCGCAAGCGAAAAACGGGAACCGGTTTTTGGATCGAGGCTTGAATAGGGGTTACCCTTAAGTGAACCCGGCTAACGGGTCGAGGAGACGATGATGAGTGGCGAATACGATGATCTCAAACGGCGCATGGACGGGGCGATCGCTGCGTTCAAGCACGATCTGGCTTCGCTGCGGACCGGCCGCGCTTCGAGCAACCTGCTCGACGCGATCCAGGTGCAGGCCTACGGCACCACGATGCCGATCAACCAGGTGGCAAACGTCTCGGTGCCGGAGCCGCGCATGATTTCGGTTTCGGTCTGGGACAAGTCGATGGTCGGCGCGGTCGATCGCGCCATCCGCGAATCCAATCTCGGCTTCAATCCGATCGTCGACGGCACCAATCTCAGAATTCCGCTGCCCGAGCTCAACGAACAGCGCCGCAAGGAGCTGGTCAAGATCTCGCATGGTTATGCCGAGAATGCGCGCATCGCCGTGCGCCACGTGCGCCGGGACGGCATGGAGTTTCTCAAAAAGGCGGAAAAGGACGGCGATATCAGCGAAGACGATCATCGCAAGCGGTCCGACCAGGTCCAGAAGCTCACCGACGAGATGATCGGCACCATCGACCATCTGCTTTCCGATAAGGAAGCTGAAATCATGCAGGTTTAGGGTCTGGCCACTGCTGGCTCGAAAGCGAGAACATGACAAGCCCCGCGCATGTCGCGATCATCATGGACGGAAACGGACGCTGGGCGAAGGCGCGTGGCTTGCCGCGGCTTGCTGGGCATCGTGCCGGAGTCGAGGCGCTGCGCAACACGGTGCGCGCCGCTCCTGGCCTCGGCATCTCGTTCCTGACCGTCTACGCCTTCTCGTCGGAAAACTGGTCGCGGCCGAAGTCCGAAGTCAGCGACCTGATGGGCCTGTTGAAAATCTTCATCCGCCGCGATCTCGCCGAACTGCACCAAAATGGCGTGCGGGTCAGGATCATCGGCGACAGGGCAGGGCTGCAGCCTGACATCAGGAGCCTGCTTGAAGAGGCCGAAACGCTGACCGTCCGCAACGAAGCGCTGACCCTGGTCATCGCTTTCAACTATGGCGGGCGCGACGAGATCGTGCGCACCGCGCGCAAGCTTGCCACGGCGGTGGCGCGCGGCGAGCTCGACAGCGAGGGGATCACTGCCGAATCCTTTGCCGGCTCTCTCGACACCCAGGGTATTCCGGATCCGGAACTGGTCATCCGCACCAGCGGCGAGCTCAGGCTGTCGAATTTCCTTCTGTGGCAAGCGGCTTACAGCGAGCTTGTCTTCCTGCCTTGCTACTGGCCCGATTTCAGCCGCGAGCATTTGGCTGACGCATTGCGCGACTTTGCCGGTCGCGAGCGCCGCTTCGGCGGGCTTGGCGCTGAAGACGTCGCCGTGACAGCCAAGGGATGAGCAACCTCCAGCTTCGCGTTGTTTCTGCTGTCGTGCTTGCGGTCGTCACGCTCGGCCTGACCTGGCTCGGCGGACTGCCCTTCCGGCTGCTTTGCGCCGCCATGACGATCCTGATCTTCTACGAATGGACGCGAATGTGCCGCCCGGTCGCCGCCACGGGTTTTGGTCTTCTGCCGGAAGCGCTGCTTCTGGTTTTCGTCGGCGCCTTGGTCGCCGGCCTGCCGGCGTCCTGGCTGCTGCTTCTTGTGGCGGTGATGGTCGTTGTCACCGTGGTGGTGGGTTCGATGGGCCAGCCTTCGATGCACCAGGCGGGACAGTGGGACGCGTCCGGCCTTGCCTATGCCGCCATTGCCGGACTGTCACTTGCTCTTTTGCGCGACGGCGACCATTCCGGCCTCGTCGCCATTCTCTTCCTGTTCGCGGTTGTTTGGGCGACCGACATAGCAGCTTATTTTGTCGGCCGCGCTGTTGGCGGGCCGAAGCTGGCGCCGTCTATCTCACCCGGCAAGACGCAGAGCGGGGCACTCGGCGGCGCCGTCGGCGGCGTGGTTGCCGGGCTGCTTCTGGCCGCCGCGGCCGGAGCCGGCAATCTGGCAGTGCTCGGCGTCGTCGCGCTGGTGCTTTCGCTCGTCTCCCAGGTGGGCGACCTTTTCGAATCATGGGTGAAGCGGCGCCACAACTGCAAGGATTCGGGCACGCTGATACCGGGCCATGGCGGCGTCATGGACCGGGTCGACGGTCTTGTCGCGGCGGCGTTCGCCCTGTACGTCATCGGCTGGATTTCGGCGACCGCCGACCATCCGGCACAGGGGCTGTTTCCAGTTTGATCGGCATTGATTGTTTATCGGTATTGATTCGGGGGCCTGGTTTCCTGACCTGCGCAGGATGCGCCATGGATTCGCCTGGATTGATGCCACAGTCGCGGTACCACCGTGCTGCGGACGAATTTTGAGGACATGAGTTGAACGAGATTCTTCACGCGGTGTTCAGCACGGAGGGCTTTGTCCTCGGCACGCTGGTGCCTTTCCTGTTCGTGCTGACCGTCGTCGTGTTCGTTCACGAGATGGGCCATTATCTCGTCGGCCGCTGGTGCGGCATCGGCGTGAAGGTCTTTTCGATCGGCTTCGGCCCGGAGCTCTTCGGCTTTAACGACAGCCATGGCACGCGCTGGAAACTCTGCGCCATACCACTCGGCGGCTACGTCAAATTCGTCGGCGACATGAACGCCACCTCGAGCCAGCCCAGCTCGGAGGAGATCGAAACGCTGACGGCTGCCGAACGCAAGGTCGCTTTTCACACGCAGCCGGTCTGGAAGCGCGCGGCAACTGTGGTGGCTGGCCCGCTGTTCAATTTTCTGCTGACGATCGCCGTCTTTGCGGTGCTGTTTTCCGCCTATGGCCGGCCCGTCCTGGAGCCTATGGTGGCTGAAGTCACCGCGGGCAGCCCAGCGGCCAGGGCCGGTATCCTGCCCGGCGACCGATTCGTCAGCGTCGACGGCAAAAAGGTCCAGACCTTCGCCGACGTCCAGCGCCGGGTCTCGGGCCGCGGCGGCGACCCCATCACCTTCGTCATGCTGCGCGACGGCAAGGAGATCACCGTTACGGCGACGCCGGAATTGATGGAGCAGCAGGATGGGCTGGGCAACAAGGTCAAGGTGGCGGTGATCGGCGTCGTCAACAACCAGGAATTCGGCCAGCCCAGGCTGATCACTTACAACCCGGTCGCAGCGGTGGGGGCGGCGGTCGAGGAGACGGGATACATCATTCAGCGCACCGGTCAGTTCCTGCAGCGTTTCGTTGTCGGTCGCGAAGACAAATGCCAGCTGGGCGGCCCAATCAAGATCGCACAGATGTCGGGGCAGGCGGCAAAACTTGGCTTCGACTGGCTTGTGCAACTTGTTGCGCTGCTGTCGGTCGGGATCGGTATTCTGAACCTTTTGCCGATTCCCCCGCTCGACGGCGGCCATCTCCTGTTCTACGGCGTGGAGGCCGTCATTCGGCGACCGGTGTCGGAACGGATGATGGAGTTGGGCTACAGGGTCGGCCTGTTTCTCGTCTTGGCCTTCATGGGGTTCGTTTTCTGGAACGATCTGTTTGGATGCTGAAATCATGAAGAAATTTGGCTTCAGCACAGCCAATATTGAGACGCCGTTTACCATGCGTGGGGATATGCGTGACGCGAAAGCCACGCAATTGGGTTAAGTAAATACAAATTAACCAGGAGCCTTGCGTGTAGGGAAAATCCGGTTAATACGGTAGGGGAAATTACCGCACGTCCGGTTTTCTCGCCGTGGGGACTTCGAGAAAAGGTACAAAAGCCCGATGAAGGCATCCAAGTTTCTGAGCGCCGCGTCCGCGGTGGCCCTGTCCGCCGCCCTGGTCGTCCCAGGTGCGCTCGCAGTGCAGTTCGTTGCCACATCGGCGGCCGAGGCCGCTGTTGTTTCAAGAGTTGAAGTCAGCGGCAATCAGCGTGTCGACGCCGACACGATCCGCAACTACGTCACGATCAAGCCCGGCAAGCCGTTTTCCAGCGCCGATATTGACGAAGCGGTCAAGGCGCTGTTCGGCACCGGACTGTTCTCGGACGTCCAGATCAACCAGGTCGGTTCGACGCTGGTCATCAAGGTTTCCGAATATCAGGTCGTCAACCAGGTGCTGTTCCAGGGCAACAAGAAGCTCAAGGACAACGCCCTTGCGGCAGCGGTCCAGTTGAAGCCACGTGGAACGTTCTCGCAGCAGGCGCTCGATGCCGATGTCGAAGCGGTCAAGGCCGCCTACAGGCGTATCGGCCGCGACGACGCCGCCGTGACGACCCAGATCATGGATCTCGGCGACAACCGCGTGAATGTGATCTTCAACATCAATGAAGGCGGCCGCACGCAGATCGCCGCGATCAATTTCGTCGGCAACAGCGCCTATTCGAGCCGCCGCCTGTCCGACGTCATCTCGACCAAGCGCTCGTCCATTCTTTCGTTCGTGCTGCGCGACGACGTCTTTGACGAAGACAAGCTGCGCGCCGACGAGGAACTGCTGCGCCGTTTCTATTACAATCACGGCTATGCCGACTTCCAGGTGATATCCGCGGTCGGCGAACTCGACGAAACCACTAATAAATACACGGTGACCATCACCGTGCAGGAGGGCGAGCGCTACACCTTCGGCGACGTCAGCGTCGAGAGCACGATTCCCGAGGTCGACCCCGCATCGCTGCAGTCGGTGGTCGAAACCCACAAGGGCGACGTCTACAACGCCGAGAATGTCGAAGACACCATCATCGCATTGACCGAGAGGGTCGCCGGTTCCGGCTATCCCTTCGCCCAGGTGACGCCGCGCGGCGATCGCAATTTCGAGAACCACACCATTTCAGTGGTCTATACGATCGACCAGGGCACCAAGGCCTATGTCGAGCGCATCGAGATTCGCGGCAACGACCGGACACGCGACTATGTCATTCGTCGCGAATTCGACGTGAGTGAGGGCGATGCCTTCAACCAGGTTCTCATTCAGCGCGCGAAAAAACGGCTGGAAGCGCTCGATTTTTTTGAGAAAGTCGAGGTTTCGACCGTGCCCGGCTCTGAGCCGGACCAGGTTGTGCTGGTGGTCGACGTGGTCGAGAAATCGACTGGAGAGTTCTCGGTCGGCGCCGGCTATTCGACAGGCGGCGACACCGAAGGCCCATCCGTCGAAGGATCGATCACCGAACGCAACTTCCTCGGACGCGGCCAGTTCATCAAGCTATCGGCGGGCGGCGGCAAGAATTCGCGCGACTACAGCTTCTCCTTCACCGAGCCCTATTTCCTCGGGCGGCGCATTGCCGCCGGTTTCGATATCTTCAACCGGACTAGGGAATACGACGACTACAAGAGCGAAACGCTAGGCGCGACAGTGCGCTTTGGCCTGCCGATCACCGACGACATCTCGACGCAGCTGGCGTACAATATCTCGCAGGAGAAGTATAAGCTCGACGATGATTGCGATCTCCCTGGCTGCACCGTCTCTACGGCTATCCTGGACGGCATTGCGCAAAGCCCGTGGCTCAAGTCGTCGGTCAGTCTCGGTCTGGCCTACAATACCATCGATGACATGAAGAACCCGCATGAAGGCATCTTCGCCAATGTCACCACGGAATTCGCCGGCCTCGGCGGCGACGCCAAATTCGTCAAGGTGACGGCGCGTGGCAGTGTCTACCAGACGTTGTCGGAGCAGCTTGATCTGGTTGGTTTGATTTCGGGCGGGGCTGGCCATATCCAGGGCTTCGGCAATGACGACCTGCGCATCTTCGATCATTTCCAGAGTAGCGACCGCATGATCCGCGGCTTCGCCTATGGCGGCATCGGTCCTGTCGACAACCAGGGCTTTGACGACCATCTCGGTGGCACCACCTATTTCAATGCCTCGGCGGAAGCTCAGTTTCCGATGCCGGTCATTCCGGAGAGCTTCGGCCTGCGCGGCGCGGTCTTTGCCGATGCGGCGACACTTTATGGCAACGATGTGGCGGGTGTCGATCCATCGACGACCGACATGCAGTGGCGCGCCTCTGCCGGCGTCGGCCTGATGTGGGCGTCGCCCTTTGGCCCGATCCGCATCGACTATGCGATCCCGGTCCTCAAGGAGGACACCGACGACGTGCAGGAATTCAACTTCGGCATATCGTCCCGCTTCTGATCGGCGGGCAACGATACTTCCGGGCCGTAGGGGGCCGGAAGAAAGTAATTCGACACTACGGCGCCGCGCGTCCTCTGGACGCGCATAGGACGCTGCAGGACTTTGATTTTTGCGCATGATCCTTTCCGAAAATCGATTCCGATTTTCGGGGTCGTGCGCTAGCTGGATATAGCTTCTGGAATGACCGATCCGGTGTTCTTCGCGCCATCACGCCGGTATACGGCTGGCGAAGTCGCGAATCTGACCGGCTCCGTGCTTGTCGATTCCGGCCTCTCCGATAGATCGATCGAAGCCTTGGCGCCGGCAAGCGAAGGCGGCGAGCACGCTCTTGTCTTCGTCGATGGCAGACGCAACTTCGCGTTGATGCAATCGCTGCGAGCGGCGGCGGTGCTATGCCCTGCCGAATTTGCCGGCAAAGCGCCGGCTGGCATCGCGGTCCTGGTCCATCCGCGCCCGCAACAGGCTTTCGCGATGGTCGGACGCCTGCTTTTCCCGGCGGCTGCGACACCGGCGCCGATGACCGGCGAAACCGGTATCTCGCCGCATGCCCATATCGATCCATCGGCGCGTATCGAGGCCGGCGCAATCGTCGAGGCCGGCGCGATCATCGGCCCTCGCGCTTCGATCGGCAGCGGAACCGTCATTGCCCCTCATGCCGTTATCGGTCCCTCCTGTCAGTTCGGCCGCGACGGCTATGTCGGCCCAGGCGCCAGCATCCAGTACGCGCTGATCGGCAACCGCGTCATCATTCATGGCGGCGCCCGCATCGGCCAGGACGGTTTTGGCTTCGTGGCCGGCGCCAAGGGCCCGGAGCGCGTGCCGCAAATCGGCCGGGTCGTCATCCAGGACGACGTCGAGATCGGCTCCAACACCACGGTCGATCGAGGCGCCATGTCCGACACGATTATCGGTCAAGGCACCAAGATCGACAATCTGGTCCAGATCGCTCATAACGTCCGCATCGGCCGCAATTGCATAATCGCCGGCCTCTCGGGTATTTCCGGTTCCGTAACGGTGGGCGACAACGTCACCATGGGTGGCGGTGTCGGCCTTGCGGATCACCTGACCGTAGGAACAGGGGCCAAGCTTGCTGCAAGAAGCGGGTTCATGAGCAACGTCCCCGCGGGCGAGATTTGGGGAGGCTACCCGGCGCAGCCGATGGCGGAAGCCATGCGGGAGATCGCGGCTCTGCGAAGACTGGCCAGGGCGCGCAAGTCGGGCGACGGAGGCAAGAGCTGAGATGGTTGCGGCGACGACGCTCGAGGCGGTCGACATATTGGGGCTGATGAAGCTCCTGCCGCATCGCTATCCGTTCCTGATGATCGACCGCATCATCGATGTCGACGGCGACGAGTCCGCCACCGGCATCAAGAACGTGACCATAAACGAGCCGCATTTCCAAGGTCATTTCCCGGATCAGCCGGTCATGCCCGGCGTGCTGATCGTCGAGGCGATGGCGCAGACGGCCGGCGCCATCTGCATCCGCAGCCTTGGTACCGAAAAACCGTCGTTGGTCTATTTCCTGACCATCGACAATGCCAAATTCCGTAAACCGGTCGTTCCCGGCGACCAGTTGAAGATCCATGTGAAGAAAATCAAGAAACGCGGCAACCTTCTCAAATTCGCCTGCGAGGCTCTGGTCGACGGCGTCAAGGCCGCGGAAGCCGAGATCTCGGCGATGATGGTTACGAGCGACTGACGATCGAATGCTTATGAAAATCCAGACAGTCATCCATCCATCTTCGGTCATCGAGGCCGGCGCTAAAATCGGCGAGGGCGTCCGCATCGGGCCGTTCTGCCACATCAGCGCCGACGCGGTGATCGGCGACCGCGTCGAAATGGTCGGCCACGTCTCGGTGATCGGCGCGACCACCATCGGTGCGTCGACCAAGGTCTATCCGATGGCGACGCTGGGCGCGCCGCCGCAGAACAACAAGCACAAGGGCGGTCGTACCACGCTGGTCATCGGTGAGAACTGCACGATCCGCGAAGGCGTGACCATGCACCTCGGCACCGATTCCAGCCGCGGCGAGACGACGATCGGCGACAACGGCAACTTCCTTGCCTACGCCCACATCGCGCATGACTGCATCGTCGGCAAGAACGCCACCTTCGCCAATCAGGCGACGCTGGGCGGCCATTGCGAGATCGGCGACAACGTCTATATCGGTGGCCTTACCGCCGTTCATCAGTTTGTCCGCGTCGGCGACAACGCCTTTCTCGGCGGTTGCTCGGCAATCGTCGGCGACGTCATTCCCTACGCCATCGCCGTCGGCAATCGCGCCAGCCTTCGCGGCCTCAACATCATCGGCCTGAAGCGCACGGGCCTGCCGCGCTCCGAGATCCACACGCTGCGCAAGGCCTACAGGACGATCTTCGATCGCTCCCGAACCGTCGGCGAGAACGTCGAACTCGCCAAGGCGGAGTTCGCCTCGTCACCGACCGCCATGAAGATCATCGATTTCATCGCCAGTCGCGGTAAGCGGCACTATGCCGTCCCGTCGCTCAAGGCTGGCGGCGGCGACGATGCAGATGACGAAGATTGAGGGCAGATGACGAAGATTGAGGCCAGCCGGATGGGCCTTGATCTCGCGCCAGACGCCAGGGTCGGCATCATTGCCGGCGGCGGCAGCTTGCCGGTCGAAGTTGCGATCAGCCTGGCTGCACAAGGCTATCCGCCCGTCATTATCCTGATCGAGGGCGAAGCCGACCGCAAATCCGACCTCGGCGGCTACGAGCATGACAGCCTCGCTCTGGAAGATATCGGTTCGCTTGCTTCGTTGCTGAAGCGTCGACGGATCAGCCATCTGGTTCTTGCCGGCGAGATCAGGCGCCGGCCTCGGCTGATCGACATGCGCCCGAGCCTTGGCTTGCTTGCCGTGGTGCCTTCGGTGGTCATGGCGCTTGCCCGTGGCGACGACGGCCTGCTGAAGGTCTTGACGCGGGCCCTGGAGGCGCGTGGCGTCAAGGTGGTCGGCGCCCATGAGATCGTGCCGGAACTGGTCGCCGCCGAAGGCGCGCTGACCAAGGCAGCGCCGCAGAAATCCGACTGGCGCGACATCAAGGCGGCCCACGCAGCTGCGATGGCCATCGGCGCGCTGGATATCGGCCAGGCGGCTGTTGCGATCGGCGGCCGCGCAATCGCGCTGGAAGGCATCGAGGGTACCAACGGATTGCTCGATCGAACACGGCAGTTGCGCGGCCATGGCAGGTTGGCCGGCAAATCGCGTGGCGTCCTGGTCAAATGCGCCAAGCCTGGCCAGGAGTTGCGCGCCGATCTACCCTCCATCGGCCCGCAGACGATCGAGGCGGCGCATGCCGCCGGACTTGCCGGCATTGCCGTCGAAGCCGGCCGCTCGCTGGTTCTGGAAGGCCCGACAGTCGTCGCTCGCGCCAACGCGCTCGGCCTGTTCGTGATCGGCCTGCCTGCTGCGGAGCCGGTGCATGGCGACTGAGCGACCGCTGAAGATAGCCATCGTTGCCGGAGAGGAATCGGGCGATCTGCTTGGCGCCGACATCGTAGAGGCGCTCAAGCGCGCCACCGGCCGCGAGGTCCGGCTCGTCGGCATCGGCGGCCGGCATTTGCAGGCGCTCGGCCTCACGCCGCTGTTCGACGGCGGCGAGATCGCGCTGATGGGATTGAGCGCCATCCTGCGCGATCTGCCGCGCTTGATACGACGGATCAGCCAGACGGCCGGTGCGGTGGCCAACGAAAAGCCCGACTGCCTCATCACCATCGACAGCCCTGATTTTTCGCTGCGCGTGGCGAAAAAGGTGCGTGCCGCCGATCCGGCAATCCCGATCGTCCACTATGTCTGCCCGAGCGTCTGGGCATGGCGGCCGGGCAGGGCGGTGGCGATGAAACCGTATGTCGACCACGTCCTCTGCATCCTGCCTTTCGAAGTGAGGGAGCTCGCCCGCCTCGGCGGTCCGACCGGCACCTATGTCGGCCATCGCCTTTCCCACGATCCGGGCGTGCTCGGCGCCGCCAAGGCGCAAAGCCTGCCGCGCGATCTGTCCGATGATCGTGTGAAGACGCTGCTTGTGCTGCCCGGCTCGCGTCGCGGCGAGGTGCGACGGCTGGCCGGCCCGTTCGGCAAGACGATCTCGATCCTGCGTGCGCGCGGACACCGCTTGCGCCTGCTGTTGCCGACGGTGCCGCATGTCGCCGACCTGGTCAGGGCTTCGGTGGCAAGCTGGGACGAGAAGCCGGAGATCATCCTTGATTCCGAGCGCAAATGGCAGGCCATCGGCAAGGCCGATGCAGCGCTGATCGCATCGGGAACGGTGTCGCTGGAATTGGCTCTGTCGGGTGTGCCGATGATCTCCTGCTACCGGCTCGATCCGGTCATGCGGATAGCCCAACGCCTGATCACCGTATGGAGCGCCTCCTTGCCCAATCTCATCGCCGACCGCGCGATCGTGCCGGAAAGCTACAACGAATATGTGCGACCGCATTATCTGGCGCGGCAGTTGGAGGCGCTGTTTTCCAACACCCCCTATCGCGCATGGCAGAAGGACGGTTTTGCCGAGGTGGCCAGACGCATGGCCGTCGACAGACCGTCCGGCGACATCGCTGCGGGGGTCGTGATGAGGTGTATCAAAGGAGCGAATAGGGAGTAGGGAGTAGCGAATAGCGAGGAGTGGATCGCCGCAGACGCAACTCTATCCCTACTCGCTATTCCCTATTCGCTAGGCCGTCCACAGACCGTCCGGCGACATCGCTGCGGGGGTCGTGATTAGGTGTATCAAAGGAGCGAATAGGGAGTAGCGAATAGCGAGGAGTGGATCGCCGCAGACGCAACTTTATCCCTACTCGCTATTCCCTATTCGCTACTCGCTTTCGCTACTCGCTCGATCTTACCGTTTCGCAATCGGCACATAATCCCGTTCCGGCGCACCTGTGTAGAGCTGGCGCGGGCGGCCGATCTTCTGATGCGGATCCTCGATCATCTCTTTCCACTGCGCGATCCAGCCGACGGTGCGGGCGACCGCGAACAGCACCGTGAACATGGTGGTGGGGAAGCCCAGCGCCTTCAGCGTGATGCCGGAATAGAAATCGACGTTCGGATATAGCTTCTTCTCGATGAAATAGGAATCGGTCAGGGCGATCCTTTCCAGTTCCATGGCGATGTCGAGCAGCGGATCGTCCTTGATGCCGAGTTCGCCCAAAACCTCATGTGCGGTCTTCTGCATGATCTTGGCGCGCGGATCGTAGTTTTTGTAGACGCGGTGGCCAAATCCCATCAATCGGAACGGATCGTTCTTATCCTTGGCGCGGGCGATGAATTCCGGGATGTGGTCGACATGGCCGATTTCGCCCAGCATGTTCAAGGCTGCCTCGTTGGCGCCGCCATGGGCCGGTCCCCACAGGCAGGCGATGCCGGCGGCGATGCAGGCGAACGGATTGGCGCCCGACGAGCCGGCGAGGCGAACGGTCGAGGTCGAGGCGTTCTGCTCGTGATCGGCGTGCAGAATGAAGATGCGCTCCATCGCACGCGCCAGCACCGGGTTGATCTTGTATTCCTCGCACGGTACGGCAAAACACATATGCAAGAAGTTGGCCGCGAAATTCAGCTCGTTCTTCGGGTAAATGAACGGTTGGCCGATGTGATATTTGTAGGCCATCGCCGCGATCGTCGGCATCTTGGCGATCAACCGCATCGACGCGACCATGCGCTGGTAGGGGTCCGAGATGTCGGTGGAATCGTGATAGAAGGCTGACAGCGCGCCGACCACGCCGCACATCACCGCCATCGGGTGGGCGTCGCGGCGAAAGCCGGTGAAGAAGCGCGACATCTGCTCGTGCACCATGGTGTGGCGCGTCACCCGGTAGTCGAAATCGTCCTTCTGCGCCTTGGTCGGCAGTTCGCCGTAGAGCAAGAGATAGCAGACTTCGAGGAAGTCGCCGTGCTCGGCCAACTGGTCGATCGGATAGCCGCGATGCAAAAGGATGCCGGCGTCGCCATCGATGAAGGTGATTTCCGACTCGCAGCTTGCCGTCGACGTGAAGCCGGGATCATAGGTGAAGGCCCCGGTGGTGCTGTAAAGCGAGCCGATATCGATGACGTCAGGTCCGACCGAACCGCTTCGCACCTTGAGTTCGTGAGTTTTGCCGCCGAATTCAAGTTTCGCAGTCGACGCGTGGGTTTTGCCGCCATATTCCATTTTTGTCGCAGCTTCGGACATTGCAAACTCCTTTTGTTTTCTCATGTCGGCAAAGGCAAAATTTCTGCAACGCAACACGTCGAAAGTATCGGAGTTCGCGCGTTTGCGCCCGCAATTGGATTTGCGTGCCAAATTGGGCCAAGACCTAATGTTGCACTGCGAAACCCACCTTTCAATGCCAATCTTCTTGGGCCAGTTTTGCTAATCGATTTGATCCGCGACGCGCGCCAGGCTTTCCTCGCGGCCAAGCACGGCAAGCACGTCGAATACGCCGGGCGAGGTGCTTTTGCCGGTGAGCGCGACGCGCAAAGGTTGGGCCACAGCGCCTAGCTTATGGCCGCCGGCCAGCGCAAATTCGCGGATCGCCGCTTCCGCCGCTGCGGCCGTCCAATCTCCTGAAATCGCCTTCAGCGCCGCATGGGCGCCCCGCAGGATCTCGCGCGCCTCACCGCCGAGCAGAGCCGCCGCCTTCTCGTCGATCGGCAGCGGCCGCTCGGCGAACAGGAAGGCCGCACCGTCAACCAACTCGACCAGCGTCTTGGCGCGCTCCTTCAAGCCGGGCAGGGCGGCTAGCAACTGCGCCTTGCGTGTGTTGTCGAGGCGCGCTGCGATCGCCGGGCCGAATTCGAGATAGGGCAAGGTGGCGATGAAGATATCGAGCAATTCGGCGTCGTTCATGCGCCGCATATGCACGCCGTTCAGTGCCTCGAGCTTGGCGAAGTCGAAGCGGGCGGCTCCCTTGTTGACATCGCCGATGTCAAACCAGGCAATCATCTCGGCGATCGACATCACCTCGTCGTCGCCGTGGCTCCAGCCAAGCCGCGCCAGGTAGTTGAGCAGTGCCTCGGGCAGATAGCCCATGGCGCGATAGGCTTCGACGCCGAGGGCGCCATGCCGCTTCGACAGCTTGGCGCCGTCGGCGCCATGGATCAGCGGGATATGCGCCATCGACGGCACGTCCCAGCCCATGGCTCGATAGATCACCATCTGGCGGGCGGCGTTGGTCAGATGGTCGTCGCCGCGGATGATGTGGGTAATGCCCATGTCATGATCGTCGACGACGACGGCATGCATATAGGTCGGGTTGCCGTCCGAGCGCAGGATGATGAAATCGTCGAGATCCTTGTTGGGGAAGCGGACTTCACCCTGCACGCGGTCATGCACCACCGTCTCGCCGTCGGCCGGCGCCTTGATGCGGATCGCGCCCCTGGCGCCAACCGGCGCCTCTGACGGGTCGCGGTCGCGCCAACGGCCGTCATAGCGGGGCGGCAAGCCCTTGGCCCGCGCGCTCTCGCGCATCGCCTCCAGCTCAGCCGGCGTCGCATAGCAGTAATAGGCTTTGCCGAGGCGCACCAGTTCCTCGGCGACCGCGCGGTGGCGCGGCGCGCGCTCGAACTGCGATACCGGCTCGCCGTCCCAGGTCAGGCCGAGCCAGGAGAGCCCATCGAGGATGGCAGCGGTTGCCGCATCGGTCGAACGCTCGCGATCGGTGTCCTCGATGCGCAGCAGCATCTTGCCACCGGTGTGTTTCGCATACAGCCAGTTGAACAGCGCCGTGCGCGCCCCGCCAATATGCAGGAAACCGGTGGGCGAAGGGGCAAAACGGGTGACGACCTTGTCGGACATGGAACTCTCGGGGCAAGCGCAGAAAACGGATAGGGTTGCGCGGACTTTCGCGCGTCGCGCGTTCATGTAGCATAGGAGGTCAAGGGCGCAAGGGGCGAACCCTATGGCTGGACCAGGCCGCGGCGTGGACGAGAGCGAGGGCGCGATCGCAAGCGTCAGCGAACGATCGCTGTTTGCCGGCGTTCCCGACGCTGAGCCGCTACCCGTTTCGCCGCCTGCATCGACGCCAGGCATTCAGCCTCTTTCGCCGCATCGCTCCGCGCCGGTAGCGGCTCCAGCACCCTGGCCTGTCATTCGTTTTCGCCGACAGCTCAGCCATTTTTCACCGTCCGGTATCCGCAACAGCGTGGCCTCGGCAGCCGGCCTGGAACTCGACCGCGGCGTCGCCTTCCTGCTGGTGCCGGTTTTTCTGGCAAGCGGGGTGATCGTCTATTTTTCGCTTGCCGTCGAACCGGACTTTGCCCAGCCGATTGCCGTCGTGGTCCTCACGGCATTGTGTGCGGCCGTCACGCGCTCACGCTGCAAAACGCATCTTGCTTCATGGCAGCGTTGCTGTGCGCGCTCGGTGTGCTCGCCGCCAAGGTTGAAACCTGGCGCGCCGGAACGAGGATGCTCGGTTCGGAAATCCAGACCCAGCTGACCGGCCGTGTCGTCAGGCTCGACCAGATGGCGAACGGCCGGATCAGGCTGACCATCGACGTGATATCGACCGCCCGGCCGACACTGCGTTATGCGCCCGAACGTGTCAGGGTATCGGCACGCAAGATTCCCGCTGAGATGACCGCAGGCTCGGTGGCAACCGGCTATGTGAGGCTTCTGCCTCCGACTGGCCCGGTCAGACCGGACAGCTTTGACTTCTCCTTTGACAGCTATTTCGCCGGTATCGGTGCCAGTGGCTTTTTCCTCGGCAGTCCAAAGATCGTCGTCTCGGAAGATGCACCGTTAACCACACGCCTTTCTTCGTCGATCGAGAAGGCGCGGGAAACCATCGCCGACCATATCAGGGACAGCATCGGTGGTGCCGAGGGGGAGATTGCCGCTGCGTTGATCGTCGGCGTGCGTGCCGGCATCCCCGAAGAGATAAACGAATCGATGCGGCGCACCGGCATCTACCACATCATCTCCATTTCCGGCCTGCACATGGCGCTTGTCGCCGGCACTGTCATGGGATTGCTGCGCGGCGCCTTTGCGCTGTTTCCCGACTTTTCGTCGCGCCGGCCGGTCAAAAAATATGCGGCTGCTGCCGCACTCGTCTCCATCGCTGCCTATCTGATTTTCTCCGGTATCGTGGTCGCGGCTGAACGCAGCTTCATCATGCTGGCGGTAATGCTTGTCGCCGTGCTGTTCGACCGGGCGGCACTCACGATGCGGAACCTGGCGATTTCGGCCATCGCCGTCATCGTCGTGTCGCCGCATGAGGTGGTCGGCGCAAGCTTCCAGATGTCCTTCGCCGCGACTGCGGCTCTCGTGGGCGCCTACGCCGGTTGGTCCGACTATCGTGCCGACAAGGCCACGACGCCGCGACAGCGACGGTCACCGGTCGCTTTCGTCACGCGCAAACTCGTCGCTGGGGCAGGCACCATCGCAATGACCTCCATCATTGCCGGCAGCGCCACTGCGCTCTTCGCCATATGGCACTTCCAGCGCGTCTCGCCGCTCAGCCTGTTCGCCAATCTGGCCGTCATGCCGATCGTCACCATCGTCATGTTCCTGGCCGTCCTCAGCGCCTTGGCGATGCCTTTCGGCCTCGACGGCCCTTTCCTCTACATGATGGGCAAGGGCCTGACGGCCATGATCGCAATTTCGGGATGGATCTCGGAGCGTTCGCCAATCGATGCAGTCGGACTGATTTCGTTGCAATCGGTTCTGCTGGTGACGGTCGCCCTGGTCATCGCCACGATGGCGACGACATGGCTGCGGCTTGCGGCACTTCCCTTTGCGCTCGCCGGCCTGCTGACGATTTCCGGGACGCGCACCCCCGACGTGCTGATCTCGGAGGATGCGCATCTGGTGGCGCTGCCGATCGGCGGCGGCGAACTTGCCGTCAACCGGGTGCGTTCGAACGAATTCACCACCGACAACTGGAAACATGCGCTGGTTTCAACAACGATCGTCGAGCCGGAGACATTCGAAAAAGGAGATGTGCGGTTCGACATCGCCGACCCGGCCGACCTGCCGCCGGGAGCGCCTTTCAGCTGCACTGCCGGCCTGTGCCTGGCCCGGCATCCGTCCGGCGCGCTCATCGCGCTCGCCGACAACCGCAAAACCGCGCGGCCGGCCTGTGCCTTTGCTGATTTGATCGTCATCGACGATGCCACAGCCTATTACAAACCCTGCCGCAATCCGCTGGTTCTCGTCGTCACCAAACGGCAGCTCGCTCGCATGGGCAGTGCCGCCGTCTTCTTCGATCCGCTATCGGCGACGACGCGCGCAGAAATCCGTTTTGCCGTCAGACAGCCATACAGGCCCTGGCATGAGCAGCGGCGATTTTCGCGCGAGGCGAGGGGCCTGCCGCCATACCAGAGGGCCGAGAAACCCAAAAAACCTGCCGCTCAGTAACGCCGGATCAGTCCGACGAGCTTGCCCTGCACCTTGACGCGGTCCGGCCCGAAGATGCGCGTCTCGTAGGCCGGATTGGCGGCTTCCAGTGCGATCGAGGCACCTTTGCGGCGGAATCGCTTCAGCGTCGCTTCTTCCTCGTCGACCAGAGCGACAATGATCTCACCAGGCTGGGCCGTGTCGGCGTTGCGGATGATGACCGTGTCGCCGTCGAAGATGCCGGCCTCGATCATCGAATCACCCTTGACCTCCAGCGCGTAGTGCGTGCCGCCGGTGATCATGTCCGGTGGCACCGAGATCGAATGGGTCTGGTGCTGGATGGCGTCGATCGGCACACCGGCAGCAATGCGGCCCATCACCGGTATGGAGACGGTGGCAACGACGTCGTCGTCATTGCCGGCCGCACGCATGCGCGACGGCGCCGGCTTGATCTGGCGTCCGAGGCCGCCCTGCCCAAGGCTGCCCTGAATGACGCTCGGCGAGAATTTGCGCGCCGCATTGAGGCCCGGCGCGATCGAATCGGGCAGGCGCAGCACCTCCAGCGCGCGGGCGCGGTTGGGCAGGCGGCGAATGAAACCGCGCTCCTCCAGCGCCGTGATCAGCCGATGGATACCCGATTTGGAGGCGAGGTCGAGCGCTTCCTTCATCTCGTCGAACGAGGGCGGAATGCCGCTTTCCTTCAGCCGCTCGTGGATGAACATCAGCAGTTCATGTTGTTTGCGTGTCAGCATCGCGACCCCCAATAGAATCAGAAAAACAAACCCAGAACAAACACTATCTGTTCCAGTTGTGTTCCGCAACCATTTAAAGTTTAATGAATGCGTTGACGTTTTGTTCAGCGTAGCATCAGCACGCTGCAGGCGGCGCCCGCTTCGGCTGCGGGAGCGAATGGCTCGCGCACGATCAGTCCGTTGGCGTCGGCCAGCATTCTGAGCATCGAGGAATCCTGGATACTGAACGGCATTGCCTCAAGCGTGCCAGCTTCTTCCTTAACCACCGCGCGTACATAGTCCTGCCTGAGATCGTTGGCCGGCATGGCGGCGCCGAGCCGCGCCTGACGCATGTCCTGGCGGAAGGCGCGGCCGCCGAGCCGCGCCAGCAGAGGCTTCAGAAAGAGCTGCGTGCAGACCAGGCTGGCCACCGGATTGCCGGGCAGGCCGATGCAGCGGATGTCGCCCAGCCGCCCGAACATCAGTGGCTTGCCGGGCCGCATGGCGATTTTCCAGAAATCGAGCGCCATGCCTTCGCCGGTCAGCACGTCATGGACGAGGTCGTGGTCGCCGACCGAGGCGCCGCCCAGCGTGACGACGACGTCGGCGCCTGCGTCGACCGCTTTTTTCACCAGCGCGGCGATCGCCTCCTTGCGGTCGGGGGCGATGCCGAGATCGAGTGCGCAGGCGCCGACCGAGCGGACAGCGGCGGCGACGCCATAGGCATTGGAGGAGATGATCTGGTCGGCGCCAAGCTCGCTGCCCGGCGGCAGCAATTCGTCGCCGGTGGCGATGATGGCGACCAGTGGCCGTTTCGCCACGCTGACCTGCCGGTGGTTGGCCGATGCCGCCAGCGACAATGCCGCCGGATCAAGCTGGCGGCCTTTCTCCAGCAGCACGTCGCCCTGCGAGAAATCGAGCCCGATGCGGCGGATGTTGCGGCCTTCAACCGTCGGCGCGGTCACTTCGACCATGCCGCCGCCGAGGTCGCGGACATTCTCCTGGATGACGATGGTGTCGGCGCCCGCGGGAAGCGGCGCGCCGGTGAAGATGCGCACGGCCTGCGCCGGGCTGACTGTTCCGGCAAAGCCGCGTCCGGCCGGCGCCATGCCGATCACCGAGAGTCTCGCCGGCACGGACGCGACATCCTCGGCCCGCACGGCATAGCCGTCCATTGCCGACGCGTTGAATGGCGGCTGGGTGCGGAGCGCCACGAGCGGCCCCGCCAGCACGCGGTCGGCGGCGTCCATCAGGGCGACGCTTTCAGCCTGCAAGGGCGCAGCATCCTGAAGCAGGTGCTCAAGCGCCTCGGCGACCGCAAGCAGCGCCATTATTGGCCTGCCCCCTGGGCATCCGCCTTGTAGTCGCCGGATTTGCCGCCGGTCTTTTCCACCAGCCTGATGCCGGAGATCGCCATGCCGCGATCGACCGCCTTGGCCATGTCATAGATGGTCAGGCAGGCGACCGAGACGGCAGTCAGCGCTTCCATCTCGACCCCGGTCTTGCCGGTGACGCGGGCCAGCGCCGTGACCTTCAGGCCGGGCAGGTTGGCGTCCGGTTCAATGTCTACCGATATCTTGGTCAACAGCAGCGGATGGCAGAGCGGGATCAGCTCATGCGTCCTCTTGGCCGCCATGATGCCGGCGATGCGCGCCGTGCCCAGCACGTCGCCTTTCCTGGCATCGCCGTCGAGAATCATTTTCAGCGTTTCAGGCCGCATCGAGACAAGACCTTCGGCGATTGCCGTGCGGGTCGTCTCCGCCTTGTCGCCGACATCGACCATATTGGCTTCGCCTTCCGCGCCAAGATGGGTGAGGGCGGCCGACATCGTCAGGTCACCTTGGCGCGACGTGCGACCATTTGGACGCACAAACTACGCTCTAACGCTTTGTATCTAGGCATCATGCTCTCCGAAAATCGATTCCGATTTTCGGGCGGATGCATTGGCGGGCGCCTTGCCCGTCAAAAGCAGGTGCGTCGCAGTGGCCACGTCCTGTTGCCGCATAAGGCTCTCGCCGACGAGGAACGTGCCAATGTCGCTCCGTTCCAGCCTGCGGCAGTCCTGGTGCGAGAAAATACCGCTCTCGCTGACCAGCAGCCGGTCGGCAGGCACCATCGCCGCGAGCCGCTCCGATGTCTCGATGCTGGTTTCGAACGTCCGGAGATTGCGGTTGTTGATGCCGATCAGCCGCGACGACAGTTTCAGCGCGCGTTCAGTCTCGGCCTCGTCATGCACCTCGACCAGCGCGTCCATGCCAAGCTCGAAAGCCGTCGTTTCGAGTTCCCTGGCCACGGTGTCATCGACGCTCGCCATGATGATCAGGATGGCGTCCGCGCCCCACGCACGGGCCTCGAACACCTGATAGGGCTCGAACAGAAAATCCTTGCGCAAAGCCGGCAATGTCACGGCGCTGCGCGCATCGGTGAGGAATTCAGGCGCCCCCTGGAAGGACGGCGCATCGGTCAGCACCGAGAGGCAGGCAGCCCCACCTTTGGCATAGGCCCAGGCCAGCGCCGGCGGATCGAAATCGGCGCGGATCAGGCCCTTGGACGGGCTCGCCTTCTTGATTTCGGCGATCAGCGCGAAACTGCCGGATCTGCGTTTGGCTTCAAGGGCCGAGAGAAAACCGCGTGGTGCGTCGGCAGCCTTTGCCCGTGCCTTGATTTCGGCAAGCGGCACGCGCGCCTTCGCCGCGGCGATCTCGTCGCGCTTGTAGGCTTCGATCTTGCGCAGGATATCAGACACGGGGCTATCCGTTCGAAATCTCGACCAGCCGGTCAAGCACTTTCAGCGCCCGGCCGCTGTCGATGGCTTGCGCCGCCGTCGCCATGCCATCGGCAAGCGTCGTCGCCTTGCCCGCCACCACCAGTCCGGCGCCGGCGTTCATCAGCACCGTATCGCGAAAGGCGCCGGCAGCGCCGCCCAGCATGTCGCGCAGCGCCTGGGCGTTGTAGGCGGCATCGCCACCGCGCAATTCGTCCTTGGTATGCCGCTTCAGCCCGACCGCTTCCGGGGTCAGCGTAAAGCTGCGGATCTCGCCGCCGACCAGTTCGGCCACTTGGGTTTCGCCGGTGGTGGTGATCTCGTCATAGCCGTCGCCATGGGCGACCCAGGCGTGGTCGGCGCCCAGTGCCTTCAGCGTCTCGGCCACCGGCATGATCCATTCCGGCAGGAAGACGCCAACCATCTGCCTGACGACACCTGCCGGATTGGAGAGCGGGCCAAGCAGGTTGAAGATGGTGCGGGTGCCGAGCTCGACCCGGATCGGGCCGACATGCTTCATCGCCGGATGATGTGCCGGCGCGAACATGAGGCCGACGCCTGCGTCGTGGATGCAGCGGCCGATCGTTTCCGGCGGGATGTCGAGTTTGACGCCGAGCGCGGTCAGCACGTCGGCGGCGCCGGTCTGCGAGGATAGTCCGCGATTGCCGTGCTTGGCCACCGGCACGCCGCAGGCGGCGATGACGAAGGCGGATGCGGTCGAGATGTTGACGCTGTGCGAATTGTCGCCGCCGGTGCCGACGATGTCGATGGCGCCAGCCGGCGCGTCGACGCGCAGCATCTTGGCGCGCATGGTGGCGACGGCGCCGGAAATCTCGCTCACCGTCTCGCCGCGCACGCGCAGCGCCATCAGGAAGCCGCCGATCTGGCCGGGCGTGGCGTCGCCCGACATGATGATGTCGAAGGCATCGCGCGCTTCCTCGAAGGAAAGCGAGCTGCCGGCGGCGACCTTGGCGATGTGGGTCTTGAGCGCGCTCATCTGGTCAGGGCTTGGGCAACGGCGGTCTGGTCGATGCGAACGTCATATTGCGTCTGCAGCTGCGCCACCAGCTGGTCAAGCAGGTCGTCGGACATGCCGGCGGTGAACGATTTCTGCGCGTCGTCCGGCACCGAGCTGGCGTCGGCTCCGGCAGGCTCGAACACTTCGGCGATCCTGAACAGGATCTGTCCGTCGCCGGTGGGCGAGGCGATCAATCCGGTCCCGCCTTCGCCTTCGCCGAACATCGCAGCCGCCCCTTCCTTGCCGAAATCGGCGTCGTCGGCCCCGCGCTTGACGCCGCGCTTGGTCTGCTTCTCAAGCTTGAGCTCGCTGGCGATCACGTCGAGCGTGGTGCCGGCCTCGAGACGCTTTTCGAGCTCCTGCGCTTTTGCGGTGAGCCGCTTGGTCGTTTCCGCCGCCATCCAGTCGGCCACCACCTTCTGGCGGACTTCATCCAGCGTGCGGTCGCGGGCCGGCGTGATCGAATCCACCTCGTAGAACACGAAGCCGTTGTTGGCGGTGGTGAGGTCGGGATTCTCGGTTCCGGGTTCGGCATCGAACACCGCCTTGATGAGCTCCGGCGATTCCGGCAGATCCTTGACGATGCTGCCGTCCGACCGCAGGCCGGTGCGATCGATCGCGTCGACGGTGACGACCTTCAGCTTCAGTTTTTCGGCCGCTTGCTTGAGCGTGCTGCCCGAAGCGCGGCTATCTTCGTAACTGTCGTGCACGTCGAGCAGAATGCGGCTTGCCTCGCCCAGCGCCAGGTCCTTGCGGATGTCGGCGGCCACTTCGGCCAGCGGCTTCACCACTTCGGGTTTGATCTCGGTGACGCGCAGCAGCACCGGACCGAAGGCGCCCTGAACGACCGGGCTGACTTCATTGACGTTGAGCGCAAACGCCGCATCCGCCACCGCTTTGTCGGCGATCTTGTCCTTGGACAGCGTGCCGAGCAGCGTGTCGGCCTGCGTCTTGCCCTCGGCGGCGACGAGTTTGTCGAAGGTCGCGCCGGTCTTGAGTGAATCGAGCGCGGCCTTCGCGGCATCGGGCGTCTTGAACACGAGCTGTTCGATGGTGCGCGTTTCCGGCGTGGTGTAGCGCCCCTTGTTCTTGTTGTAGTCGTCGCTGACCTGTTGGTCGGTCACGGCACTTACATCCATGATGTCTTCCGGCTCGAGCCTGACATAGGAGAATTTGCGGTATTCGGGCGCCGCATAGGTCTTCTTGTTTTCCTCAAAATAGGCCGAAAGCGTAGTTTCGGATGGCGCTTCGATCGGCTCGACCAGCGATTTCGGCAAGGTCACGTAGTCGATGGTGCGGTCTTCGCCACGATAAAGCGCGACCGCCTTCAAGAACGTGTTCGGGGCCTTGAGGCCGTCCGAAACCGCCTCGACGATCTGTTGGCGCACAGCCACCTGGGCGCGATTCCTGAGATAGTCTTCCGGCCGCATGCCGACCTGTTGCAGTATGTATTCGAAAGTCCTTCTGTCGAAGCTGCCGCCGGGACCCTTGAAGGCCGGGTCTTCATGCGTGAGTTGGGCCAGCCGGTCCTTGGACAGCCCAAGCCCGAGCTTGCGGGCCTGCTCATCGAGGACTGCCCCCGACACGAGCTGCGCCAGCACCTGGTTGTCGAGGCCGAGCGCCGTCGCCTGCTCGCGGCTGATGCGCTGGCCGAATTGTTGCGACATCACGCTGATCTGCCGGTCATAGGCCAGCCGATACTCGTTGATCGACACTTTGGTGCCTCCGGCCGTGACAACGGCATCGTGGCCGGCAAAACCACCGACCATCTGTCCGGAAATGCCCCAGACGGCGAAGCTCAACACCAACAATATCAGCAGCGCTTTCGCGATCCAGGTTCCCGCCGCGCTTCTCAAGACACTAAGCATGGTCACTTCCGATTTTTCGCGCATTTTCGCATGCGCCGAGTCTGAAACAAGCGCAATAGCGTCCTTCCGGCCCACTGTCGATTGCTTTGTGGGCTGAGTTTGGTAGTGAGGACGCAGCCGAATATTGCCTGGAGAAGCAAATCCCATGACGCCTGGAATCCGCCCGCTGGTCGCCGGCAACTGGAAAATGAACGGCACCAGCGCCTCGCTCAACGAACTCAGGATGATCGGCAACGGCTTCATGAGCGGGCTCGATGCGGAGACCGAAGCGCTGGTCTGCGTTCCGGCGACGCTGCTTGCGCATGCCGCGGAGATTTTGTCGCGCACGCCGGTCCGGGCCGGGGGCGAGGATTGCCACACAAAGGAGAGCGGCGCCCATACCGGCTGTATTTCGGCCGAGATGCTGAAAGATGCGGGCGCCAGCCACGTCATCGTCGGCCATTCCGAACGCCGCGCCGATCACAATGAGGACGACGCCATTGTCCAGGCAAAGGCGTCCGCCGCGTGGCGCGCCGGGCTGGTTGCCATCATCTGCATCGGCGAGACGAGAGCCGAGCGCGAGGCGGGCGCTACGCTTGACGTTCTGTCGCGCCAGGTCGCCGGCTCGGTGCCGCCCAACGCCACGGCATCGAATACCGTCATCGCCTACGAGCCGGTATGGGCGATCGGCACGGGACTGACGCCGACCGCCGCCGATGTTGCCGAGGCGCATGCGCACATTCGCGAAAAACTGTCGGAAAAGCTTGGCAGCGCGGCGGCGAAGATGCGCATCCTCTATGGCGGCTCGGTCAAGCCGTCGAACGCGGTCGAACTGCTCGGCGTGAACAATGTCGACGGCGCGCTGGTCGGCGGCGCCAGCCTGAAGGCGGCGGATTTTCTCGGCATCGCCGAAGCCTATCGAAATATCTCTTAAGCATCGAAAGGCTGTCGGCCACTTCGGATACTGTGCTGCAGCGGAAAACGTTGCAACGGCCGCATTGCTTCCCATATTCCGGCCACGGGCTTGGAAATGCCGTCAAAGCATTGTATGAGCCGCGTCCAAATCACCGGTCGTATCCGCGGCCGCGCAAGGCTTTGCCAGGATAAATTATGGAAACCGTACTGATCGTCGTCCACCTCATGGTCGTGCTCGCTCTTGTCGGCGTGGTGCTGCTGCAGCGCTCCGAAGGCGGCGGCCTCGGCATCGGCGGCGGATCGGGTTTCATGACCGCGCGCGGCGCCGCCAACGCGCTGACGCGGGCGACGGCGATCCTGGCGGCGGCGTTCTTCGCCACCTCGCTGACCCTGTCGATCGTTGCCCGTTACGGCGAGAAGCCGATCGATATTCTCGATCGCGTGCCTGTGACGAACGGCGGGGGCGGCGTGCTCGACCAGTTGCCTGGCACCACGACGCCGGCACCGCCGTCCGGCAATACGGCGCCAACACCGCCTTCCGGCAATGATGCCGCAGCCCCGGCTCCCGCTGCACCGCCAGCGCCCACGCCGCCGGCCACAAACGGCGCCACCCAGCCAGTAACGCCGCAGGTTCCAAACCAGTAATCAGCAGACGTCCGGCGCCGCGATCTGTTGTTGTTTGAACACAGTCGCGGCAAATGCCGCACGATCGCGAGGATTCGACCGGGCGCGGCATGCCAGGGCGCTTGAGGCGTCTCCGATTAATCGATTATAGATTGCGCGCGGCACTTTCGGGGTCCTTGGGGGATGCCGGGCGACGCCGTGGCAACAAGCATTGAACGATCGGATCTTCGCCATGCAGCTTCGCAGCTTCATTTCAGCCGGCCTTTGGGCCGTGCTCAGCCTTGGTGCGCCCGCTTACGCGGCCATGCCGGCGGGCAATTCGGCCCCTAAATCCGCAGTCACAACTGACGTCGTCAACGTCGCCGCCAAAAGCGACACGGCGCAACTAAGGCTCCTCAAGAAGAAAAAAGACCCGAGCCCGGCTGATCTTGCCCAGATCAGGAAGCTCGAAGTTAAGATCGCGGCCGACAAGCAGGCTGCTCGATTAAAGGCTATCGAGGCAAGGAAGCTGGCGATGCGCGAGGCGGCCAAAGCCAGGTCGGACGCGGAACGGCAGGCGTTTCTTGCCAGGAAGGGCCTCGCCAGGAAGGATAAGTCCGCTGGCCAGGCCAGGCTGGCTGACGCCAGGCCGGTCAAGATCATCGAACCGGTGCAGCCCATCGCAGCAATCCAGTCGGCCGAGGCAATTCCCGCCGAAGCCATGAACGTCGCGCTGACCGGCAACAACGGGGAATTGCGCAGCGAGCCGGTAGGACAGAAGCCGCAGCGGGTCGGGCTGTTCGCCGGCCTGTTCGGCGGCACGTCCTCATCGATGTCGCTGCTCCCCGAAACCCGCGCCCTCGATGCCGCGCTCGCCAGGAAGGAAGCCAGGAAGCAGTTCAAGGTGAAGCCGGAGTTCGTGCCGCAAGAGGTCGAGTTCACCGGCTATAGCCCCGGCACCATTGTCATCGATACGAGTGCGCGCCGCCTCTATCTCGTCGAATCGTCGTGGACCGCCCGCCGTTATGCGATTGCGGTCGGTCGTGACGGCCTGCAGTTCAAGGGCACGGTCGCCGTTGGCGACAAGCAGGAATGGCCGCGCTGGATCCCGACGCTCGACATGCAGAAGCGTGAACCGAAGAATTACGGCCGGTACAAGGACGGCATGCCCGGCGGCGGCGACAACCCGCTCGGCGCGCGCGCCATCTATCTCTACGACGGCAAGAAGGACACCCATCTGCGCATTCACGGTACCATTGCGCCGCAGACGATCGGGACGAGCTCTTCCAACGGCTGTTTCCGCATGATCAACGAGCACGTCATGGACCTTTATCGCAGGGTGAAAGTGGGCACCAAGGTCGTCATCATCTGACACCTTGAAGGGTCAAACAAAAGGGCCGGCCTCGCCGGCCCTTTTGTTTTGCTTCGAGCATCACCACGGCGCCTTCTCTGGAAAAAGCCTTCGCGGCGGTTTTTTCTCTGGCGGAATCAATTCGGCCGCGTTAAGCGATGACTCCCATGGCGCGATATGTATTCATCACAGGCGGCGTGGTTTCCTCACTCGGAAAAGGCATCGCTGCAGCGGCCCTTGGGGCTCTCTTGCAGGCGCGAGGCTATCGCGCGCGCATCAAGAAGCTTGATCCCTATCTCAATGTCGATCCCGGCACGATGTCGCCATACCAGCATGGCGAAGTCTTCGTGACGGATGACGGCGCCGAGACCGATCTCGATCTTGGCCATTATGAGCGCTTCACCGGCCGCTCGGCCAACCAGCAGGACAACATCACCACGGGTCGCATCTACAAGAACATCATCGAGCGCGAGCGACGCGGCGACTATCTTGGCGCCACCGTGCAGGTCATTCCGCACGTCACCGACGAGATCAAGAATTTCATCCTCAACGGCAATGACGACTATGACTTCGTCCTGTGCGAGATCGGCGGCACCGTCGGCGACATCGAGGCGATGCCGTTTCTGGAGGCGATCCGCCAACTTGGCAACGACCTGCCGCGCAACAACGCCGTCTACGTGCACCTGACGCTGATGCCCTACATTCCAACGGCGGGCGAATTGAAGACCAAGCCGACCCAGCATTCGGTCAAGGAATTGCGCGGCATCGGCATCGCGCCCGACATCCTGCTGGTCCGCGCCGACCGCCCCATCCCCAGGGAAGAGCGCCGCAAACTGTCGCTGTTTTGCAATGTGCGCGAGAGCGCCGTCATCCAGGCGCTCGACGTGCCGCACATCTACGACGTGCCGATGGCCTATCACAATGAAGGCCTGGATTCGGAAGTGCTCGCCGCTTTCGGCATCGATCCGGCGCCGAAGCCACGGATGGAGCCCTGGCAAGCAGTGTCCAAACGCATCCACAATCCGGAAGGCGAGGTGACCATCGCCGTCGTCGGCAAATATACCGGCCTCAAGGACGCTTACAAATCGCTGATCGAGGCGCTGTCGCATGGCGGTCTCGCCAACGACGTCAAGGTCAAGCTCGACTGGATCGAAAGCGAGATATTCGAGAAAGAAGACCCGGCGCCGTGGCTGGAAAAGGTCCACGGCATTCTGGTCCCCGGCGGTTTTGGCGAGCGCGGCGCGGAAGGCAAGATCCTTGCGGCGAAGTTCGCCCGCGAACGAAAAGTGCCGTATTTCGGCATCTGCTTCGGCATGCAGATGGCCTGCATCGAGGCAGCGCGTTCGCTGGCCGGCGTCAAGCATGCCTCGTCGACCGAATTCGGTCCGACCGAGGAACCGGTCGTCGGCCTGATGACGGAATGGCTGAAAGGCAACATGCTGGAGAAGCGCAGGGAAACCGGCGATCTCGGCGGCACGATGCGGCTCGGTGCCTATCAGGCGGACCTCGCCAAGGGCTCGAAGATCGCCGAAATCTATGGCGATACGCAGATTTCCGAGCGCCACCGCCATCGCTACGAGGTCAATGTCGACTACAAGGAGCGGCTCGAGGATTGCGGCCTGGTCTTTGCCGGCATGTCGCCGGACGGCGTACTGCCGGAAACGGTCGAATATCCCGACCATCCCTGGTTCATCGGCGTGCAATATCATCCCGAGCTGAAAAGCCGGCCGCTTGACCCGCACCCGCTGTTCGCCAGCTTCATCGAAGCGGCAGTGGAGCAGAGCCGCCTGGTCTAAATCGACAGGCTATGGTGAAGATATCCGGGCTGCCATGCAAACCTACGTCGCTCTGCTTTACAGCATCGTCCTGGGCGAGGGGCGGCGTGTCGTCATGTCCGATCTCAGGGCCATGACAGAAGGCCTGGGCCTGAACAACCCGCGCACGCTGGTGGCGACCGGCAATCTGGTTTTCGAGACGAAAGCAACAGAGGTTGCCGCGCTGGAGCGCCGATTGGAGGCGGCGTTCCAAAAGACCTTCGGCCGCCATGTCGACATCATCGTGCGCCGTGCGGACGACTGGTTGAAGCTTGCGGCAGGCAATCCGTTTCCCGCCGAATCGGCTGCCGCCGCGGATCAGGTAGCGGTGCGCGTGATGCGCAAGCCTGTTGCCGCTGAGGCCGTCGCGGCACTGGAGGCCTATGTCGGCAAGGATGAGCGGATGCAGGCCGTCGGCGGTGACATCTGGATCTTCTTTTCGCGCGAGACGCAAAGCTCGCGGCTTGTGGCGGCGATAGGCAATAAACGGCTCGGCGTCGGCACCTCACGCAACTGGAACACCGTGCGCAGGCTGGCCGAGATGGTCGGCGGATAGGGCTTCCCTTCTCCCAGGGAGAGTATACCGGAGCGCGACCGCACCCAGCAAAGCCGCGAGGTTAACCTTTGACCTCATACCTTTTCGACACCTCGGTGCTGTCGGCGACCGCGCCGGGAAAGCCTCCGCTGCCCCCGGATGCGGCAGCTTGGCTATTGCAGCAGACGGGCAACTTGTTTGTGCCTGCCTTTGCCCTCCACGAACTTCGGAGAGGCATCGCCAAGCTCGACCGCTCGGGAGCCACGGCGCAGGCTCAGACGCTAGAGCGGGATGAGATTACCTGCGGTCATAGCCTGAGTTTGCGAAGTAATTTGAGCACTCGAGCGGTGTGACGCGGTTGAGAATCTGGCCGATGGCGTTGCAGACCGTTTCAACGGTGCGCTTTGCGGCCTTTCGCAGCCAGTGCTTGAGCTTGGCGAAGAGCTGTTCGATCGGATTGAGGTCAGGCGAGTATTTCGGCAGGAAGAAGAGCCTCGCGCCGGCCTTTCGGATGGCGCGACGCACGGCCTTGCCTTTGTGGCTGCCGAGATTGTCCATCACAACGATGTCGCCCGGCTGGAGAGTGGGCACGAGAACCTTCTCGACATAGAGGAGGAACCTCTCGCCGTTGATCGGCCCGTCGATGAGCCAGGGCGCTTCGACGCGATCATGACGCAGCGCAGCCAGAAAGGTCATTGTCTTCCAGTGGCCATTGGGAACTTTGGCCTTGATCCGCTGTCCGACCGGTGCCCAACCCCTGAGCGGGGCCATGTTGGTCTTGGTCCAGGTCTCGTCGATGAACACCAGGCGGGCGGGGTCGATCCGGTCCTGATACAGAACCCATTGCCTCCGTCGGCGCGCAACATCGGGACGATCTTGCTCGGCGGCGATCAGCGTCTTTTTTTGTGAGACAGCTTCTCGGCGTGCACGAACTCCCACACCGAGCGGTAGTCAACCTTCAGGCCACGCTCGCCAAGTTCGGCCACAAGCCCGCGCAAGGTGAAGTCCTTCTCCCGGCAGCGCTCGACAAGCCAGTCGCGCCACGCTCCCGATATCTTCTTCGGCTTGTAGCCGCCCACTTGGCGGGGCGCCACGCTCCCCGTCTGTTCCACCCGCTTCAGCCACTCGATCGCCGCGCTGTAGCTGACGCCAAATCGAGCAGCCGCCGCGCGCCGCGAAAGCCCTTCAACCTTGACCGCCGCAACAACCCGTTCGCGCAGGTCCATTGAATATCCAACCATCAATGCTGGCCTCCTGCCCAGCAGCAAGGTTGAATCAGATCATCGCTGATTTGGGAATCCCACGACTCCCATAAATCTCATCCCGCTCTAATGGCATGGCTGCAGGGCACCGTGACGGACTACAGCGCGGAAATCTTACCGATCCCAAAGGGGTCTGCTGCGGCTAGCCAAATCCGGCTTGGCTACCGCCGACCCACACTACGCGGTGGGACACGACCCTCCGGCCCGGGAAAATTAAAGTCCAGTGCGGCGGCGGGCAACGGTTCGTCACACGCTTGTCACGTTTGGTGATTCGATTTCGGTCGAGTGATGTGAAAGACTTCGTTTTTGGCCCGAGTTTTTTCATCATCGGGTTCTGTTTGCCGGAAACACATGGTCAGCAGCAAGTTCAAAAGGTTCGATCAGGCACATAACGATCGACCGGGAGGAAATAATGGATCGCCTGCAATTCTTTACGCCTGTGCGTATTTCGCTCGGGCAGGAAAGTCCTGCCGAAGAAGTTGATAGCGTAGCCGACGCGATGGAGTTCTTGCGCAGATGGCCAACCGGCCGGCGTGGGCCGGTCTACCGATGCGCAGTGAATTGCTGTTCCGCGGCTCTGGCCGGCCGGATGTCGGCAGAGGAAGCAAGGAAGGCTTTTACCGGATTCGCCCGCATCACGCGCCTGCTCGACGGAGACATGGCACTGCCGATAGGTGGCGGCAATCTTCATAGCGTTCATGCGCTGAGGCGATGAACGTACCTATTTGACCCTTGCCAGTAACGGGCGTCGGCAACGTCACAGCACCTCGACCGGGGTAGCGAAGACGTAGCCGGCGCCCCGCTCGGTGACGATGAGTTTCGGCTCGCTCGGGCTGACCTCGAGCTTGCGGCGCAGTCGCAATATCTGCACATCGATACTGCGGTCAAACACCTCTTCGTCGTGAATCCTGCTGGCAGCGAGAAGTTGCTCGCGGCTCAGGATTTGTTGCGGCGATTGCAGGAAGGCTGCCAGCAGGTTGAACTCGCCGGCGGTCAGCGGCGTCGCTTCGCCGGCGGGCGAGCTCAGGCGCCGCATCCGCATATCGAGTTCCCAGCCGGCAAAGCGGTAGCGCCTGGGCTTCTTGCCAGGCGACTGCTGGCGCGTTGACCCCGATCGCCGCAGCACGGCGCGAACGCGCGCAAGCAGTTCCCTGAGGCTGAAGGGCTTGGTGATATAGTCGTCAGCCCCGAGTTCCAGGCCGACGACGCGATCCACCTCGTCGCGCCTGTGGCCGGTGATGAGGATGATGGGCGGCACTTCCGGCGGGCTGCCGAGTTGCGCGTGCTCGGCGACGTCTCCTTGCTGGTCGGGCCCTCGGGAAGAGTACTCGGCGTCGATCGCTCGGCGGGGGCGGTAGATGTAGCCGAGCGGCGCGCCACCGAATCCGGCCAGTGTTACTGGACACGCTTTACCACAGGCGAGCTTGATACATTCTCGCCCGACGAGACTTTCGATGCGGTGATCGGCAGGCTCGTCCTGATGTATCTGCCCGATCCCGCCGCAACCCTGCGCAGGCTTGTCGGGTTTCTTCGGCCGGGCGGCATCATTGCCTTCCAGGAAATGGCGATGCCGCTCACCCGCAGTTTTCCCGAGGCGCCGCTGTTCAGCAAATGCCGCGGCTGGATTATCGAGACGATAGAGCGGGCGGGTTTCGAGGTCGACATGGGTGGCAGGCTACCGATGGTCTTCGCCGGCGCAGGGCTGCCGGCGCCGCAGATGAATTCCGCCGGCCTCGCCGGTAGCGGGCCCGACTCGCCGATCTACGACTATGTTGCCGAGACCTTGCGCAGCCTGCTGCCGATGGCCGAGGCCGTCGGCGCCGCGACCGCCGCCGAAATGAGGGTCGATACGATCGCCGAGCGACTGCGCGGCGAGGCTGTCGAGCAGAAAATGTGCATTATGCTGCCGCCCTTTGTCGGCGCATGGTCAAAAACAGGATAACGAATCGCTGCGGGGTGGCCTGGCTCGGCCGCTCACGGGCCTGCTTCGAGGAAAGCCCGGGCAAACCCGGGTTGCGCAGCTTCTATCGTTCCATCGGGCAGCTTCAAAAGCCGGTCGATTGCGATGCCGTAGAGCCGCAGCCGCTCGTCGAGCAGCCGCGCCGCTTCCTCGATATTGCCCTGCTCGGCCTTCAGCAGGGCGCGGTGCATTACATCCCGAAAGATCAGCCGCAGCTGCAAGAACATCTCGGCGAAGGCTTCCGGGTCGGGCACGTCGAAAATGCCTTCGTCGCTGCCTTTCCTGAGCAGATCGGTGATTATCGGCATGGCCAACTCCCTGGCCGCCTGGTCGACCCGATGGAAGAGGGCAAGGTTCTCGGGCCGGAACAGGACGAAAAATGTCTTGCGCATTTGCGGGGCAAGCTCGACGTTCAGCCGCCGCGAGCCGGCAAACAGGGCATTGAGCCGGCCAAGCCCATCGAGTGAGGGATCGTTGAGCACGGGCTGCAGCTCGGTGAAGCTGTCGCGGGCGAGACGTGTGGCGAGCGCCTCCAGCAGGGCCTCTTTCGATGCGAAATAGTGGTAGAACGCGCCCTTCGACAGGCCAGCCTCGCGGATGATGTCGTTCACCGTCGTGTTGTCGTAGCCGTGCTCGAAGAAAAGCCGCTGGGCGCAGTCGAGGAGCTCGGCGGATCGTATCTCCGGCGACTTTATCACTCGGGGCAAATCGAACCTCATAAAACAGGTGGAGCAAGAGGAGCACGAACCGGAGCTTTATGCAACTTTTATAGACCGACGGTCGGTCTGGTGCTATTATCTGTCACCGCGGGATATTCGGATTCGATCATGAAGGAGAGTCTCTTGCGACGGATACGCTGGACGGCCAGCATCGTTGTTGTCGCGGCCGCGGCTGCTTTCGGCGCCTGGTATCTGTGGCAACCGGCCAAGGTCTCGGTAGTGACGCCACAACGCGGCGACGCGGCGGAAATCGTTTACGCGAGTGGCTCCGTCGAGCCGCGAACCTGGGCCAAGGTAACTCCCGTGGTTCGCGAAAGGATCGTCGAGCAATGCAATTGCGAGGGGTCGAGGGTTGCACAAGGCGACGTGCTCGCCAGGCTCGACGACAGCGAGGCCCGGGCCGTGCTTGGCGAACTAGAGGCGCGTCAAGCGCTTGCCCAGGAAGAGCTCCGGCGGCTGACGGTGCTTGCCGAAAGGCGTGCGGCGAGCCAGCAGGCTCTCGATCGTGCGCAGAGCGAGCTCGGTCAGATCGAAGCGCTGGTCGCCGGACAGAAGGCGCGACTTGACTCCTACGTGTTACGCGCGCCGAGCGCCGGCGTCGTGCTCAGGCAGGACGGCGAGGTGGGTGAGGTAGCCGAACTCGGCACGGTGTTATTCTGGGTCGGCGAGCCCAGGCCGCTCTTGGTGGTCGCCGAAGTCAACGAGGAGGACATACCCCGGGTCGAGGTCGGCCAGCGCGCGCTGCTTAAATCCGACGCGTTCCGCCAGCAGGACCTGGAAGCGGTGGTCGACAGCATCACACCCAAGGGCGATCCGGTGACGAAGACCTATCGCGTCCGTTTCCGCCTGCCGGACGATACGCCGCTTCGTATCGGCATGTCGACCGACGTGAACATCGTCATCAGCGTTTCGAAAAATGCGCTGTTGATCCCGTCGGTTGCCGTGGACGGAAACAAGGTGTTCGCCGTCGAAGGCGACGCGGCCTGGCGACGTGAAATCCGAACCGGCATTCGCGGCACCAATGGCATCGAGGTTCTGTCGGGGCTCGATGAGAAGGCTCGCGTCGTCTCGCCCTATCCCGCCGAGCTCGCCGATGGCGCCCGCGTGAGCATCACCGGCGCCCAGGAGTGATGAAGCAACGATGCCGCTCATCTTCGACATCGCCCTCACGCATATTGCCGGCCGCGGTCGCCAGACGCTGGTTGCCGTGATCGGCGTTGCGGTCGGGGTCGGATTCTCCATTGCCATGGCGGCGCTGATGCAGGGTGGGCAGGACGATTTCGTCAGGCAACTCGTCGACACGATGCCGCATGTCGACATCACCGACGAGCAGCGCACGGCCCGCCGTCAGCCAGCCGAGGAGGCCTTCGCGACTGTCGCGATTTCCGGGCTCAGGCCGCGCGACGATCGACGCGGCATCATCAACCCGACGGCCGCGACCTCCTGGCTTGAAAGCTGGATTCCCGGCCGGTTCGCGGCAAGCCTCAAAACGCAGGGTGTGATCCGTTTTTCCAGCCGCGAAGTCGGCGCGGCGATCATTGGCATCGAACCGGAGCGCGAGCCCGGCGTGTCGCCGATTGTCGGAGACTTCGTCGAAGGCAGCTTTTCGGCGCTTGCCGCGGGCGGCAACAACGTGCTCATCGGCGACACGATGGCGAGCCGGCTCGGCGCCGGGTTCGGCGACACGATAATTGCGGTCTCCGCCGAGGGACTGACGCGTAACTTCAAGATCGCTGGGCTGTTCCACACCGGCACCACCGCGCGCGACGAAGGCGAGGCCTATGTGCTTTTGAAAAACGCGCAGATCCTCTCGGCGCGTCCGAACGCCATCAACGAGATCCGCATCAAGCTCGACGATCCTGACCGCGCTCCGGCGGTGGCGCAGCGTGCCGAAGCCGAACTGGGCTACAAGGCGGTGGCGTGGCAGGAGGCCAATGAATCGATTCTCGAAGCGCTCGTCGTACGCAACGTCATCATGTACACCGTTGTCGGCGCGATCATGCTGGTCGCTGGCTTCGGCATCTACAACATCATCTCCACCATCACGCACGAAAAGGCGCGCGACATCGCCATCATGAAGTCGCTTGGCTTTCCGGAGGCCGACATGCGCCGGCTCTTTCTGCTGGAAGGCGTTGCGATCGGCGCTGCCGGCTCCGTGCTCGGCGGGCTGCTCGGCGTCTCCATGACCTATGCGCTGTCGCTGGTGCGTTTCGAGATCGCCGCGACCGGCCAGGAGATGACCCGGCTACCGATCGCCTGGAGCTTGATGCACTACGTCATCGCGTCGGCTTTTGCGCTGGGCTCGGCGGCAGTGGCCGGCTACCTGCCGGCGCGTCGTGCGGCGCGCCTGAACCCCGTCGAGATCATCAGAGGCGCGTCATGAGCGTCCTCATCGAGACCAGGAAACTGACGCGCGTGTTGCCCGAGACGGTTCCCGTCACGCTGGTCAAGGACATCACGTTGGCGATTAACGAAAGGGAATTCGTCGCCGTCACCGGTCCCTCCGGCTCGGGAAAATCGTCATTGCTCTATCTGCTCGGGCTGCTCGACCGGCCGACCGCCGGCACGTTGACAATAGGCGGCCGCGAAGCCCAGCCGATGAATGAAAGGGAGCGCGCGCGGACCAGGCTTTCGATGCTGGGCTTCGTGTTCCAGTTTCATTTTCTGCTGCCGGAGTTCACGGCGCGCGAAAATGTCGAAATCCCAATGCGCAAGCTTGGCCGGCTGGCGCGGCCTCAGATGCGCGAACGGGCCGGGGAGCTGCTGTCATCCCTCGGGCTCGGCGAACATCTCGACAAGCGGCCTGACCAACTCTCTGGCGGCCAGCGTCAGCGCGTCGCGGTGGCACGCTCGCTCGCCAACGATCCGCCGCTCATCCTCGCCGATGAGCCGACGGGGAGCCTCGACAGCAAGAGCTCCGAGCAGGTCTTCGCAATTCTGGAGAATCTGGTGCGCGAGCGCGGCAAGACCGTCGTGGCCGTTACCCATGATCTCGACATGGCGGCGCGCATGGATCGCCGCATTCACATCGTGGACGGGAAGATCGGCTGAACCGGAACCAATCGCCCTTGATGGGATCAGGCATGGCGCGAGCCTGTGCAATTGATCGCGGGATCGTGATCAGGACACCTGCGCCGCGCCGAAATTGGCCTCGAGCCAGGCTATTGCCTCGGTCACGTCATCAAGACCGTAGCTTGCAACCGTCGGCCCACGCGGCTTCACGCGGATAGAGATGCCGTTGGTCTCGTTTATTGCCTCGAAACCGTTTTCATCCGAGGTGTCATCTCCGAGGAATACGGGCCGCCGGCCGGCAAAGGGCTGGATTTCCATGAAACGCCGGATGGCAGCCCCTTTGACGGCTTCCAGCGGCATGAGTTCAACGCCAGCGTTTCCGGCAATCACCCGGTACCCCCGCGGAAGCTGCGTCAATGCCTGTTCGACAAGCTGCGTTGCCCGGGCAAGCAGTTGCGGCGCCGCGCGGGTATGGATGGCCAGGACCGGTCCCTTGCGCTCGACGTAGACCTTGCCTCCACCCAGTTCGGCCTCAATCTCGTCGGCAAGGGCCGCGATATCCGCCGGAGCGTCGGCAATGTCGACTTGACCGTCCGCCGTCAACCGATGCTCGAGTCCGTACAGCCCTGCAATGCGCAGTTTCAGGGGGTTAAACAATCTGTCCACGGCGGAAACCGAACGCCCGGTGATGAAGGCGAGGGCGCCGCCCAGCCTTCGTTCGATATTTCCGAGAAGCTGACGCAATTCATCACCGACGAAGACAGCGTCGGGATGAGCGGCGTGTTCCAGCAAGGTGCCGTCGATATCGAGAAAAAGCGCCCATTGCCCGTCCGGCAGGTCGGGGGCCAGCGGCAGTCGAAGGTCGGTCACGACGCCGCCTTTCGTGCCCGCTCGAAGATGGAAACGACGTTGTTGCTGTTGGATGGCCGCTCGCCGTTGCCGGTCACCCCGCGTTTGCGAAGGCGCGCAGCGTCCAAGAGCATGCTGCCGGCCCAGCGGTAGACATTGTTGTCGCGGATCATCTCGCGCATCGGCCGCATGCGCTCGCGCTGCTCGTCCGGCGTCATGGTCAGCGCCTGCAGCAGCGCTTCGCCCATCATGGTCGCATCATAAGGGTTGACGATCAGTGCCTCCAGCAGTTCGCGCGAAGCGCCGGCAAAGGTGCTGAGCAGCAGCACGCCCTGTTCGTCGTCGCGCGCCGCGACGAATTCCTTGGCCACCAGGTTCATGCCGTCGTGCAGGCTGGTGACCATGCATATGTCGGCGGCCCGATAGATCTCGTAGACCTGCTCCTGCGAGTGATGTTCGGCGAGCATCAGGACGGGATTGTAGGTCTCGCTGCCGTAGCGCTGGTTGAGCTCTTCGGCATAGCGAAGGCATTCCTCATGAAGTTGCCGGTAGGCCGGCAAAGTGCCTCGGCTGGGCGCCGCGACTTGCAGGAAAACCACTTTGCCTAGCCATTCGGGATATCGCGTGAACAATTCGTCCAGGGCATGAAAGCGATCGGGAATGCCTTTGGTGTAGTCGAGGCGCTCGACGCCGACGCACAATTTGACGTTCGCAGGCAGCCCGAATCTTTCTCGGACACGGGCACGGCATTCCTCGACAGCCGGCAATCTTGCCAGCAGTTCGGCCGGCCATTCTATGGAGATGGGGTAAGCGTGGACCAAAGTCGTTTGCCCGCCATAGGAGATCGCCGCGTCCGCCCGTTCTATCCGGCTTTCCAGGATGCGATCGACGCTTTCGGTGAAATTATTGGCATGAAACTGCGTATGGAAGCCGATGATGGAGCTGCCAAGCAAACCTTCCAGGATCCGTTCACGCCATGGACAGATGCTGTACACTTCCGAGTTCGGCCATGGGATATGCCAGAAAGTAATGATGATCGCCTCGGGCAGGCGCTCACGGATCATGCGCGGCAAGAGCGCGAAGTGGTAATCCTGGACCAGCACGATCGGCCGCTCGTTGCGCGCTTCGGCAACCACCGTGTCGGCGAACTTGCGGTTGACGGCCTCATAGGCCTGCCAGTCCGACGCGCGAAAAATCGGGCGGGTGAAGGCGATATGACAAAGCGGCCACAGACCTTCATTGGCGAAGCCTAAATAATAGGCCTGGTATTCTTCCTCGGTCAGCCAGACCCTTCGCAGCGTGTAGGACGGATTGCCGGGCGGCACCTCAACCCGGTCGTTCTCGTCGACGGTGAGACGGTCCGCTGTTCCGCCGCCATACGCAATCCAGGTGCCGGCACAGGCGCGGGTGATCGGCTCAAGTGCCGAAACCAGCCCGCTGGCCGGCACCAGGAGCTCGATGCCATCATCCCTGGTGTTGTGGATGTAGGGCTCGCGGTTGGATACGACGATCACCTGCGTCTCCGGCAGATCGTCGGCCAGGATCTTGCGCAACGTGTCGGGCGACCATGTGATCAGCGCTGCATCGGTCGAGTGGCCATTCTTTTCAAACTCCCGCAGCAGCGTGCGAGCCGCTTCCGAAACCACGTCATCGCCTGCGGAGGATGCGGCCGCAGGTATGTGGCGCCGGTGGGATATCGAAAGCACCAGCGCAACAGCGGAAAGGCCAAGGCTTACAATGATCAGAACCCAGAGTACTTCGATGCCAAAATCTGACATTGGAACAACGATTCTCCGGCCGGTCGGTGGCCATTTTGTCTGTTTCGAATTCGCAGCCCGCCAATCGTGACAAGCTGCCGTGCGTCGGAACGCTCGGATGGGCCATCGGTTCCGCTAATTGCAGTCCCGCGGCTGGTTCCATGCGAAAAGCCAAACTAGGTCCGCACGACGAGCGGCACCAACCCCTCATGCCGTTCGGCGAGAAAGGCGACAACCCTGTCGCCGACACGCTGGAATGTCAGATCCACCTTCCTGGTGCCAACGCCAAGATGCCTCAGCGTGAGCGTGTCGATACCAATCGGCAGCCTGGGACGGGTGACGTGGATTTCGCCGTCCCAGCCGTCGATCTCGAGGCCGAGGCAGGCCTGCATCAGCATGAAGGCAGACCCAGCCGACCATGCCTGCGGCAGGCAGGCGACGGGATAGGCGATCGGCGCCTCGCCCGGCGCGCGCGTAAAGCCGCAGAACAGTTCGGGCAACCGCATGTTGAAATGGACAGCCGATTCGAAGGTGCTGCTCATCAGCCGGATCACGTGTTCACGCTCGCCAAAGCGTGCCAGACCGGCGCCGCAAATGGCGGTGTCATGCGGCCAGATCGAGCCGTTGTGGTATGACATCGGGTTGAAGAACACAGCATCGTCGGCGAGCGTCCGCAGCCCCCAGCCCGAATGGAAGGAGGCTGAAAGCAGCTGGTCGGCGACCATCTGCGCCCGTGCCGGCGCGGGGAGGCCGACATACAGAAGGTGCCCGACATTGGACGTCCGCACCTTGCAGGGCTCGCCGGCGCCGTCGATCGCCAAGGCATAGAAGCCGAGATCGTCCAGCCAGAAATAGCGTTCGACAGCGGCGCGCATGGCCTCGGCGCTGCTCTCCCAATGATCGGCCCTGTCGATCTCGCCGCGGCGGCGGGCGAGCGCCGCCAAGCCCCGGAACGCGGCAAAGGCATAGCCTTGCACCTCCACCAGGGCGATCGGTCCCCTGGGGGTTCGGCCGTCGGCATGGAAGACGGAATCGTGGCTGTCCTTCCATCCCTGGTTGGCGAGGCCGGACTCGGCGGCACGCTGATAGGTGACGAAGCCGGTCGGCCGGCTTGCCTCCTCGGTCCATTCAGCCGCAGCGCAGAGCGACGGCCACAGGCTATCGACGAACGCCATGTCTCCGGTACGGTCCGCATAGGCGCAGGCGAGATGGATGTAGAGTGGCGTCGTGTCGACACCGCCATAGTAGCGGCCGAAGGGGAGCTCCCGCAGCGCCGCCATTTCGCCTTTGCGGGTCTCGTGCATGATCTTGCCCGGCTGAGAATCGCTGAACGGCGATGTCTCCGTCGCCTGGTGCTGGGCAAGGAAGGCCAGCACGCCTCGCGCCAGGCCCGGGTTGAGCCACAGCATCTGCAAGGCGGAGATCACGCCGTCGCGGCCGAACGCCGTCGAAAACCAGGGGATGCCCGCATAGGGGTAGGGTCCGGTCGAAAGCTCGGTGGTCAGCAGCGCCACATCGGCGCGGGCACGCTCGACCCAATCGTTGAAGACGCGCCCGGAACTGTGCACCGTAGCACCATGGCGGCGCTTGGCCCGCATGCCGAAGCGAGCCCGGGCCGCGGCGGCGCGGAAGCGATCACGGTTCGGCGTTTCCGTCATTTCGGGACCGACTTCGACATACAGCATCTTGCGGCTGCGCCTCGTCACGGCAATCAGGAAATCCGCACGGTCGGCGGACAGCTGGTCCGGCGCCTGCGAGAACGATATCGCCGACATCCGCGCCAGCCCATCCAACCCGTCGTAGCGAAGCAGCACGCAGGTCGCATCCGTCTTGGCAGCATGGGCCATGCCGCGCTTCGGTCTTGTCGAGCCGCGCACTTCGAACATGTCGCGGAAATCGGCGGCAAAATGCAGCGAAACGCGGATGGTGGACTGTTCCTGGCTGTAGTTGGAAAGGGTGATGCGTTCAAACAGCCGGTCCTGCCAAAGCAGCCTGACGCGTTCGATATGGATCGCGCCCTGCGGAATGTCCCGGCCGCGGACGCTCTGCATCGGCAGATTGGTCAGGTTGGAGGTGAACAGCACATTGTCCTGGCTGAGCGACGCACCGAGCAGCGATGTCTGCCGGTCGCCGACGGTCAGCCGGAATTCGGAAAGCACTCGCGTGTCGTCACGGAAGAAACCATCGCCGGCGCCGCGGATATCGCCGTAGGCGTCGGCCACGGCAAAACAATCGCCCTGCTTGAGAGCGAACAGCCGATGCGGCTCTCGAGGTGCGGTGGCGTCCAGGGACGCAAGTGCTACCGCGGGATCAAGCCTGGGCTCGTCGAGTTGGGCCATTGTCTACATATCTCCCTCGTTTCGCCTCCCCGAAATAATGCCGCTCACGACGCTCTTGCTTCGGCCGAGGCGCCGATCAGGCGCGCATAGGCGGAAAAATAGTCGCGGGTCATTCTCTTGGCAGAAAACCGCCTTTCGAAGACAGCTCGCACCTTCCGCCTGTCGAGTCGCAGCAAGTCGGGCACCGAGGCAACCGCGGCTTGCATGGAATCCACGATAAAACCGGTCACGCCTTGATCGACGATTTCCGGCAAGGCGCCGCAGTTCCAGCCGATCACGGGCGTGCCGCAGGCCATCGCTTCTATGACGGCAAGACCGAACGGCTCCGGCCAGTCGATCGGGAATACGAGGCCGGCCGCGTTGCCGAGGAATTCCGCCTTCTTGTCTTCCTCGATCTCGCCAACATAGTCGACACGATCGCCGTCGACCAGCGGCTCGACCATTTTGCGGAAATAAGCCCGGTCGTCGTCGCCGATCTTTGCTGCAAGCTTCAGTTTCAGCCCCGAGCGTAGCGCGATCTCGATGGCACGATCCGGACGCTTATCGCGTGACATCCGGCCAAGGAAGGCGAGGTAGGGCTCTCCTGGGCTCGGCGCGAAAACCGGCTGGTAGAGGTCGGTCGGCAGCCCGTGGTGGATCGTCGCCAGCCAGTTGGCGTCGGCCAGCCCCGCCCTTTGGCTGCGGGACACGGAGATCATCGGAAAGCGCGGAAAACGCTCATAGGCCGGTGCCAGATCGACGTAGTCGAGCCTGCCATGCGGCGTCGTCACCGTCCGCTCATGCATGTGCTCGAAGAAGGAAAAATGCAGGAAATGGCTGAGATGGAAGTGAATGATCTCAAATTCTTGAGCTCGTTTCCTCACCTCGGAAAGCATCGAAAGGTGCGCGGCTGTCTCGGATTTCAGCGGGCTTGGGTCAAGACGCAGCGCACGCTCGCGACATGGCACTAATTTTGCCGAGGTCCTTGTATCGCCGCTGGCGAACAAAGTTACGTCATGGCCCAGCTCGACCAACTCTTCAGTCAGATAGGAGACAATGCGCTCCGTGCCTCCATAGAGTCGAGGCGGCACGGATTCGTGGAGCGGCGCCACATGGGCTATTTTCATAGGCTGGCATTTCCCTGAAAGATCGTCGCTGGTGTCGAAATGCACCAATCCCCCGAACGTTCCCGCGACGACCAAGAAGTCGGGGGCGAGAACTCGGGTGATGAGTGGCGATTGAGCCAGCCGGCCCGCTACCATTTCTCGCGCTTTTTCGGGAACCAATTGGCTGGCCGTGAATTTAATAAGGTTCGATCGAACGCATCGCGATCGACGGGAGGAAAAGATGAATCGCCTAGAATTCTTTACGCCGGTGCGAATTGCGCGCGGGCACGGAGAACCTGTCGAAGAAATCGACAACGTCGGCGAAGCGATGACGTTTTTGCGCCACTGGCCGAAGGGCAGGCGCGGCCCGGTGTATCAATGCGCGCTGAACTGCTGCGCTGCGGCACTGGCAGGTCGGATGTCTGCCGAGGAAGCAAGAAAGGCTTTTACGGGCTTTGCCCGGATCACCCGGCTCCTGGATGACGACATGGCGCTGCCGATACGCGGCGAAAGGATGGACAGCGCATACACGCCTCGGCGATAGACGCCGGCGCTCCCAGGTGCCGGTTACCGACCAGCCCAGTTGGCGAGCAGCATCACCGCGATACCGGGCGATTTGCGTCGGTGCGCAGGATGCACGGGCTCCTAGATCCAGGCCGAGCCCAAAATCAAGGCCCAAACTTATGGCAAGACCGAAATGCGCCCCAGGAGAGCCACCAGTTCCGCCTGACGTCTCGTTTCGGTCTTGGCGAACAGCGAGGCAAGCTGTGAGCGGATCGTGGTGCGGCTGAGCCGCCAACTGCGGGCGATCTCCAAAGGCGCATCGCCCTGAGCCAAACGCAGAGCCAGATGCGTTTCCGCGCTCGTCAAGCCAAACATCCTTTGCAGTGTCTGAGGATTTGGCCCTGACCTGTTCACACGGCCAAGCAATGCCACGATGCTCGTTCCGTCGGGGGCGATAAGACCGTTCTCTTTCAGGATCACCGGCTTGTCACCTGTGCTGCGGATCACCACCCAGGAAAGCGAGCCCGGCAGGAAAGGCGCCGGAACATTTGCGACCAGCCGTCTCAAGGCTGCCGAAAGCTCACTGGCTGTATCAGCCGCTTCGCCTTTGTGCTCCGGCGTGGGGCGCTCCAGCGTGGTTAGAGCGGCCGCGTTCCATTCGATTACTTTTCTGTCGCGGTTTAGTACGAGATAACCACAGCCGAGGCGATCAAGCATGCCGGTGACGGATTCCAGGCTGCGTCTCTTTGGTTCGTCGCCCCCTGTCTCCGGCCGATCTGATGCACGAGCTGAAGGATAAGCATATAACGGCCGCGTCACCTGCGCGTCAGGGTTATACTTGGCTCCTGGCGTGATGTACCGGTCGCCCGCAACGGCATCACTGTATCTACCGATCATAGTCATTTTTCAACCTCCCCAAAGGTCCTTCAGCCCGCAATAACGTGTCCGGGATTTACGAACAGTCTTCTTGCATAGGGCTCGCAAAAAATGCGCTCCCTACTATCGTGAAACTCGTTATATTCTGATGAACCTGTTCGCCCCTGTTTGATAAAATGCGCGCTGTGATAGTGGTATGGCAATCCCGCAGTCGGACTAGGTTGTACGTTTTTTGCTCTAGTCTCGACGGCCTAGTCAAAAGGTAGTAATCTATGTCGATGAACCGGCAGTCGCGCAGGTCGGATTTGAACCCAACAGGCAGACTGCTAACTCACCTGGCCTCCGCATCGGTACTGGCTGCTACACTGATCTTTGAAACAAAAGCGTCAGTATACATCGGAGAAGGGTCGAGTTTCCTGGAATTTATTCCAGCTATCATTATCATTTCCTACCTTGAAGACCGTGGTCCTGCGCTTGCGGCGACGGTCCTGATGGTGGCCGCCGGCTTGTGGACACGAAGCACCCTGCATGGCCAGATCTCCGGCGAAGACTGGGCGCGCGCCGTTCTGCTTCTGATTTCCGGTGGCGTGATTGCCATGACATTCCATCGGCTGCGGCAGGACCTGCGTGAGCTGCTGGAGGTAGCCGAAGCCAGGCTCGCTGCCGTCGAAGCAACCGAAAGCCGCTATCGTTGGGCATTCGAACGCGCCGCCATGGGGTTCGCAAACACCAACGAGAAAGGTGAGTTGCTGCAATCCAACAGACGCCTCAGCGAGATGACAGGCTACGGGGAGGAGGAGCTTGCCCAACTGCAGCTGGAGACACTCGTCCATCCGGACGACCGTGATGCCTTGGCGCAATTGCTGGCTGGCCTGGGCAAAGGCTCTGCTTCGTTCTCGTCGGAGGTGCGCCTGTTACGAAAGAACGGCACGGCCTTCTGGGCGCGGCTAACGCTGTCTTCGTCGGTGCCCGACGGGGTTCTCTCAGAGACCATTTTCGTGGTGGTCGACGATATCTCGGGACGACGAGCCGTGCATGAAGCGCTTCGGGCCCAGAAGGAGTGGCTGGATCTCGCTTTGTCCGCTGGACGCCTGGCGACGTGGCGGATCGACCTTAAGGACGGCATCGTCACCGGTTCGGGCGCATTCTGGGACATTCTCGGACTGCCCCCGGCCGGCAGCCGCCGGTTGGAGGAACTGTCGGCCGTCGTTCATCCGGCCGACTGGCCAAAGCTGGCTGTATCGAGAAAGCTCGCATCGGTCACCAACTACGACGTCGAGATTCGCGTTCGACGACCGGATGGACATATCCGCTGGGTTGCTCTGCGCGGAAGGGAAGAGAAATACGATGATCGTCTACAGCGGCTCGGTGTCGCCGCCGACCTGACCGAGCGACGGCAAACCACGCTGCTGCGTGCCGCGGCAAAGAAGCGGGAGCGCATCATGCTCGAGCAACGCCACAGGTTCATCAACCTGTTCCCGGTGATCACGGCACTGGTGAACATGGTCAATGTTCCCGAGAACAATGTCGCCAGGTTCAAGGAGACGCTCATCGACAGGATTCGTTCGCTCGAGGCAACGCATCTGCTCCTTTCGGGCAACAGCAGCGGGTCGGGGATGCTTCACGATCTCGTTGTCCAGGAGTTGCAACCGTATATGGGGACACGCGAAATATCTGTCAGCGGTCCCTCGGTTACGATGTCGGGAGGCGCCGCCGAGAGCTTTGCGATGATTGTTCACGAGCTTACGACCAATTCCTTGAAGCATGGAGCGCTTGGCGATTCAAAAGGCCGGGTCGAGGTAAATTGGACGTTCGCATCGGCAGATGCGGGCGGTGACATCGTGTTCGATTGGCTGGAATCAGGGCGGCGGCGACCTTCAAAAGTTGTCCGCCATGGTTTCGGTTCAATGATAATCGGAGTGGATGGGGCGCCGCTTGTCGGTCACTCTCCCAAGCTGGAAATGACGGATCACGGGCTGCGATATTCGCTGCGGCTGTCGCGCAAGGAAATCGGCCCTTGACGTCAGCCGGCCAAGACCGGAAGCGTTTAACAGCGCCGCTCGCGTATAAAAAGAACGCGTCGCTCTAACTAACTGACATCCCTAGTTAACCAAGTCTTCAGCATAACGGCAGCCTCCGTCCGATTCCGCACCCCAAGCTCACGCAGAACCGCAGCGGCATGGATTTTCGTCGTCGCTTCGGCGATCTCCAGATCGCGCGCGATTTCCTTGTTCGAATATCCTTCCGCCATCAGCTTGAGGACCTCCTTTTGCCTCGAGGTCAGCCTGCCAAGATTGCCGGTGGTGGTGCGTCGGTGCGGGACCTGCTCGGTGGGAGCAGGTGCGTGAGTTGTTGGCGCAGCACCGGGGCGCGACAGAAGTGCAGGGACGTAGATGCGGCCCGAGAGGATTTCGTTGACGGCCATAACGACCTCCTCGTCTTTTTGCGACTTTACGATATAGCCGTGGAGACCGATCGACAGAGCCGTGAGTATCTCCGAGCGTGAATCGTTCCCGGAAACGATGGCAAATCGGGTATCCGGATAAGCTGTCAGAATGCCGCTGAGCACTTCCTGATTGAACAATCCCGGCATGTTCAGGTCCAGGATCGCAAGATCAACGGACGCCTGCTCGGCCAGCAGATTGAGCGCGGCGTCGAAACACGACGCCTCAAAAATTTCCACACCTGGAATGCCTGCGCTCAGAGCCAATCGCAGGCCACGACGATACAGGCCGTGATCGTCGGCGATGACGATTCGATACATTGAACTACCCCAACGAAACCTGAATGGATTGAACGGTCACGGGCCTTTGGAGTCGTGGCCAATCACTCGTCAATTCATCCAGTCAACGCCAGCGGTGCCCCAACACCGCAAGCCCTGATTGCTAATATAATCCGAAAAGGCAGGTAAGGCTCCTCTTTTTTTGAAGCCTGCCAACGGGAGCTGCTGAACACGTCGAATCATCCGTTCCTATCCTCTAGGGACCATGTGCCAACGCCTTGAGACTGCCGATAGCTCGCGATCGCCAATGCCGATGGCGAGGCGTGTTTTTCGTTTGCCGATCGGTAACTTAGTGATTTAACTTCCACACAATTGTCGGGTACCGCGACCGGCGAGACGGAAGGGGGCTGTCGTGAGCGAAGAGATCAGTGTCGCCGAAGCCTACCGCAAAGGCCGCACTATCTTCATGGGGCTGGAGTTGCTCATCGCGCCCGGTGCGCTCGTTCCCCGGCCGGAGACGGAGTTGCTCGGCACGACAGCACTTGATGTTCTGAGGCGGATGAACCTGTCGGCGCCGCGCGTTGTCGACATGTGCTGCGGGGCCGGCAATCTGGCCTGCGCCATCGCGCATTACGCTCCTGCCGCGCAGGTCTGGGCGAGCGATCTCACCGATGGATGCGTCGAGGTCGCGCGCCGTAACGTCGCCCATCACGACATGGCGGATCGCGTGTCGGTGCTGAGGGGTGACTTGTTCAGTGCTTTCTCGAACTTGGAGCTCGACAGCACGATCGACGTGATCGTCTGCAACCCGCCTTACATTTCGGAAAAGCGGCTCGAGGGCGACCGCGCGCATCTGACCGAGCTCGAGCCGCGTGAAGCGTTTGCAGCCGGCCCCTACGGCCTGAGCATCCATATGCGGGTGATCAAGGACGCGCCGCGCTACTTGCGGCGCGGAGGCATCCTGCTCTTCGAGGTCGGTCTCGGCCAAGACCGGCAGGTCATGCGTTTGCTCGAGCGCTCCAAGTCCTTCGTGGGGATCCGGGCGGTCACGAACGAAGCCGGCGAGGGAAGGGTGGTGGTGGGACATACCACGCCGTGAGCGTCAGCCATGCCGCAACTGCTGGCTCAAATTCGCGGTGTCACGGTTCATGCGTGCTCCAGCAAACAGTAAAAATTGGCGCTTACTCGCGTCCCTGATCGGCTTTTTGGGCTTTTCTTGATCTGTTCGGTGCCATTACAAGCCCGCTGCTGTCCGGGTTTGCGTCGGAGACAAAGCTGTATGCAAAGATGTGTCCCCGGTTCTCGTCGGTTACTCGGATCCAATCCTTTTCCCATGTCCGGAGCGTAACGTGTCGATCTGTCGACATGGCGGCGGCTTTGAAGGGGCTCGGCGCGTCGATGACCCGCACCGTAATCACGTCATCGCCCTCCATTTGTTCGACGAGGTACGTCTGCATAAAGGCCTCCCCAGCGCCCATTGCAACCCAAACGTCAGCCAAAGAGTTCGGTTGCAGCGTAGCAAAGAGATTTTCGACAAATGTGACGAACCGAACAGGCCTCTGCCGGCGCATTTGATGAGAACGGAAGCCCGATTCAAGGCGTGCGGGCGAGGGTTAGCCGTGGATCGACCAAGCGGCGCGCAGGTCGTTGGCTTGGGCGATCCTGACGCCGCAAGCAGTCAGAGCGCCTTTGGTCGCTGTCACGAGCGCGGCGTTGCCCTTGGCAGTCGTGCCGTCGGGCAGCGTAAAATTGTTCTCGAAGCCGACGCGGGCATGACCGCCCAGCAGCGTACCGGCCGTTACGCAGGCGGTCTCCTGCCGACCGAAGGCGCAGACCATCCAGTGCGCGAAGCGCGGCCGGTCCTCTGCAAGGAAGGGCAGCAGGTCGGCCGGTCGCGAAACCTGTCCCGGCGTGTAGCGGCCGAGCACATACAGCACCGGAATGTCGTCGAAAGGCACCAGCCCGCGCTGCTGCATGGCGGCCAGGGCCGACGCTTCTTCGGGCGCGTAAAGGATGATCTGAGGGGCGATCCGCTCGCTCTCCAACCACGCCAGGAACTGCGCGAAAGCGGTCTCATGGGCAGCGTCCGGCACCAGTTCGCGCAGCGCCAGCGAAACCGCCTCAGGGCGGGCAGCGCGCACCACCGCCATCTGCTCGGCCGGCTGGTAGCGGCCGACCGCCTCGCTGGTGATCTGGACGATCAGCCGCTCGCCCACCGCATCACGTATCGCTTTCGTCGTTTCGCGATAAGCCTGCGCGTCGAGCAAATGGCCGCCGTCGCGGTCGCGGACATGGGTATGGATCATGGCGGCGCCCGCCTCGAGGCAGGCGGCGGCGGTCCGGGCCAGTTCCCGGGGGCCGATCGGCAGGGCAGGGTGGTCTTGCTTGCCACGCCGTCCACCATTCGGCGCAACGGCGATTGTCGCCAGCGGGTTAAGTCCGGGGCCGGTCACGTCCACGTCGACGGTCATAGGCTCAGTCCAATCGTTTCAGTATTGCGCAGTATGTAACATATGTTGCATGATAGGTTCGCTGCAAATCGCGCGATCGTCAAATCGGGGACGGCATGACACACATCCTGCATCGCCAGATCCATGCGAGCCTGCCCGTCGCGGCCGGCGGCAAGGGGATCGAACTCTTCGACCGCGATGGCCGCGCCTATATCGACGCGTCAGGCGGCGCGGCGGTTTCCTGCCTCGGCCACGGCCATCCCGACGTGACGGCCGCGCTCCATGCGCAGGCCGACAAGCTCGCCTATGCCCACACCAGCTTCTTCACCAACGAGCCGGCCGAGGCATTGGCCGACAAGCTTGTCGCCGGCGCGCCACAAGGAATTAGCCACGTCTACTTCGTGTCCGGCGGCTCCGAGGCGGTGGAGGCGGCGCTCAAGATGGCCCGGCAGTTTTTCGTCGAGACCGGCAGGCCTGAGCGGCGAAACGTCATCGCCCGCCGCCAGAGCTATCATGGCAACACGCTCGGCGCTCTCGCCGCCGGCGGCAATGAGTGGCGCCGTGCCCAATTCCGCCCTTTGCTGATCGACACGCATCACATCGACCCATGCTATGCCTACCGCTACCAGGAAGCCGGTGAGAGCGAGGCGGCCTACGGACTGCGCGCTGCCCAGGCGCTCGAGGATAAGATTCTCGAACTCGGTCCGGACACCGTCATGGCCTTCGTCGCGGAACCTGTGGTCGGCGCGACAGCAGGAGCGGTGCCCGCGGTTCGCGGCTATTTCAGACGCGTTCGCGAAATCTGCGACCGCTACGGCGTGCTCCTCATCCTCGACGAGGTGATGTGCGGCATGGGCCGCACCGGCACGCTGCACGCCTGCGAGCAGGACGGCGTCGCGCCCGACCTGATGACAATCGCCAAAGGCCTCGGCGGCGGCTACCAGCCCATTGGTGCGGTGCTGCTTTCACGCCGCATCTTCGACGCTTTCGCCGAAGGCTCCGGCTTCTTCCAGCACGGCCACACCTATATGTGCCACCCGATGGCCTGCGCGGCGGCGCTCGCCGTCCAGGAGGTGATCGTTCGCGACGATCTGCTCGCCAACGTCCGGGCGATGGGGGCTCATCTTTCGCGGCGACTGGGCGAACGGTTCGGCAATCACGCCCATGTCGGCGACATCCGCGGCCGTGGCCTTTTCATGGGTGTAGAGCTGGTCGAGGATCGCTCTACCAAGGCGCCCTTCGAACCGAAGCGGAAGCTCAATGCGAAGATCAAGCGCGAGGCGATGGCGCGCGGCCTGCTGGTCTATCCCGCCGGAGGCACGATCGACGGAATGCGCGGCGATCATGTGCTGCTCGCGCCGCCCTTCATCATTGACGCCGCGGCAATCGACGCTGTTGTTGAACGGCTTGGCGACGCGATAGACGCTGCGGTGGCATAGCCAGCGACCCTCATTCCGGCAGATAGGCGCCGAACGCCTGTAATTCCAGTTCCGTCTCCCTGACGCGAGCCGCGGCGGCCGGTCCGCTGCGCGCCAGCATCGTTGCAGCCAGCGCTTCCACGATAGCCATGGCTGCGGCTACCGATGGAAAGAAAGACGGGCTGTCGGTCGAGAATCGCAAGACAACCTGTGCATGCCGCGCGATCGGAGCGGCCATGCTGTCGACGATCGCGACAATCGGAACGCTGTGTCGTTGTGCAGCCTCGACCACCGGCCCGAGTTCACGCGAATAGGGCGAAAAGCCGATCGCGACGACTGCTTCCCTCTTTCCAAGCGCTGCGAGTTCCGCTTCGATCGCACCGCCGTCGCCGCCGAGCAGCGTGACGTCGCGCCGAAACATGCGGCAGAGATAGACGAGCGCGTGGGCGGGCGCGCGGCAGCTTCGGAAACCGGCGACACGTATGCGCTGAGCCTTCTCCAGTATCGAGCAGGCCCTTGCGATTTCTTCGCTGCCGTTGACCGCTTCGGCCGCCGCCAGATTGGCCACCGTCGTCCTCAGCGATTCGGCGAAGATCGCCTCCGACCGGCGCCTGACAAGCGCATCGGCCCTTGCCGCGAAAGGCGCCTTGCCGGAGCGCAGCCGATCCTCGAACGGCTTGCGCAGCGCCGCCCAATCGCCGAAGCCCAGCCGCCGCGCCAGTCGCACGAAGGTCGTCGGTGTCACCTCTGATCGCGAGGCCAGCACCCGCATGGAAACCAGCGCCACCTCGTCGGGATGATCGACTAGGAAGCGCGCCGCCTTGCGCAGTTCCGAGCTCAATTCGGGGAGTTCGGTCAGTATGCGCGCCAGCAGCGCGTCGAAACCCATCTCCCGACTATTCATTGTAACAAGCATTTCCCTTGATTGATAAAGCGCAACAATCGTAGCATGCATCGACGTGCCTTGACACCAAAACACCGGACGGCCGCGACGGCACGCAAAATACCAAGGGAGAACCAGATGAAACATGCCCGGACTGCACGCCTCGGAGCGCAGATCGCCGCCTTGTCGGCGGCGCTGCTGTTTTCGGCCAGCGCAATGGCGCAGCAGAATTTCGTTACCATCGGCACCGGCGGCGTCACCGGCGTCTACTATGCCGCCGGCGGCGCTATCTGCCGCCTGCTCAACAAGGATCGCAAGACACACGGCATCCGCTGCTCGGTCGAATCGACCGGCGGGTCGGCATTCAACGTGAACACGATCAAGGAAGGCGAACTCGACTTCGGCATGGCCCAGTCGGACGTCCAGTACAACGCCTACAAGGGGCTGGAATCGTTCAAGGACGGAGGCGCCCATACCGATTTGCGCGCGGTTTTCTCGATCCATCCGGAGCCGTTCACGGTGCTGGCGCATCCCAATGCCGGCGTAACGAAGTTCGAGGATTTCAAGGGCAAGCGTTTCAACGTCGGCAATCCCGGTTCCGGGACGCGCGCTTCGATGGAGCGTCTGCTCGGCGCGATGGGCTGGACGTTGGCCGACTTTTCGCTCGCATCGGAGCTGAAGGCTGACGAGCACGGACCGGCGCTCTGCGACGGCAAGATCGACGGGTTTTTCTACGGCGTCGGTCATCCCTCGGCCAACATCCAGGATCCGACGACCACCTGCGGTGCCAAGCTGGTGCCGTTGACCGGTGAGGTCGTGGACAAGCTTGTCGCCGAGAATCCGTACTACGCCAAGGCGACCATTCCGGGCGGGCTCTACGCCAACAATCCCAACGATACCGAGACTTTCGGCGTGCTCGCCACGCTGGTCACTTCGGCCAAGGTTCCCGACGAGAGCGTCTATCAGCTGACCAGGGCGGTGTTCGAGAACTTCGACGAATTCAAGTCGCTGCATCCGGCCTTCGCCAATCTCGATCCGGCCAAGATGGTTGCGGAAGGAAATTCCGCGCCGCTGCATCCGGGTGCTGAAAAATACTTCAAGGAGAAGGGCTGGTTGAAGTAGGCTTCGTGACCTGACGACGGTCCGGCGGGTCCAGCTGATCCGCCGGGGCCATCCGCAACAGGAGACGACGTCATGAGCGAAGTGAAGGCACAACCGGCCGGCGTCGATCTCGAAGAGCTCGAACAACTCGTCGCGGAGGCCGACACGGGTGGCCGGCATCCGGCTGGCACGGTCGGACGAGTCCTGCTCTGGGTTGCAGTCGCGTGGTCGCTTTTCCAGCTCTGGTACGCTTCGCCGTTGCCGTTCGTGTTCGGCTTCGGCATTCTCAACGACACGGAAGCGCGCGCCATCCATCTCGGCTTTGCGCTGTTCTTGACCTTCCTCGCCTATCCGGCGCTGAGATCCTCGCCCCGCGATCACGTGCCGCTGCTCGACTGGGTGCTGGCCGTGGCCGGCGGATTTGCCGGCGCCTACCTCTTTCTCTTTTACGTCGTGCTGTCCGGACGGCCGGGCCAGCCGACCACGCTCGATCTGGTGACCGGCACCGTTGGCATCCTGTTGCTGCTCGAGGCGACGCGCCGTGCGCTCGGCCTGCCGATGGTGGTCGTGGCCTGTACCTTCATCTTCTACACCTTTGCCGGCCAGTACATGCCGGACGTGATTCAGCATCGCGGCGCATCACTCACCAAGTTTCTCAACCATCAATGGCTGACAACCGAAGGCGTCTTCGGCATTGCACTTGGCGTGTCGACGAGCTTCGTCTTTCTGTTCGTCCTGTTCGGCACGCTTCTGGAAAAGGCAGGCGCCGGCAACTGGATGATGCAGATCTCCATTGCGCTGCTCGGCCATCTGCGAGGCGGCCCGGCGAAAGTCGCGGTGGTCTCGTCGGCCCTCAACGGCGTCGTGTCCGGCTCGTCCGTCTCCAACGTGGTTTCAGGCGGCATCTTCACCATCCCGCTGATGAAGCGCACCGGCCTTTCCGGCGTCAAGGCGGGCGCCATTGAGGCTTCGGCCTCGATCAACGGCCAGATCATGCCGCCGGTCATGGGCGCGGCCGCGTTCCTGATGGTCGAATATGTCGGCATTCCCTATGCGGAGATCGTCAAGCACGCGCTGCTGCCGGCGGTCTTCTCTTATATCGCGCTGCTCTACATGGTTCATCTCGAAGCGATAAAAATGGGCCTGAAGACGATCCCGCAGCGTCCGACGCCGGCAAGAGAACGGATGCTGCGGATGGGGCTGGGACTGTCGAGCAGCGTTCTCGCAGTCTGTATCGTCTATTACGGGATCGTTGCTATCCAGGCTGTCTTCGGCGGGGCCGCGCCGCCGCTGCTCGCAATCGCCGGCGTCGCTCTCTACGTCGCCTCGGTCTGGTATTCCTCGCGCTATCCGGACCTCGCACTCGACGATCCGAACGCGCCAATCCTCGAACTGCCGCGCGCCTGGGACGTCACGCGGACCGGGCTCGACTTCCTCATCCCGATCGCGGTGCTTCTGTGGTGCCTTATGGTCGAGCAGATGTCGCCCGGTCTCTCGGCGTTCTGGGCGACAGTTTCAATCCTCGGCATAGTCGCCACCCGCAAGCCGCTGATGGCGCTGTTCCGCAAAGAAAATCTCGCGGCCTCAGTGCGGGCTGCCTGGGACGATCTGATCGATGGGCTGGCGCTCGGCGCCCGCAACATGATCGGCATCGGTATCGCCACGGCCACCGCCGGCATCGTCGTCGGCACGATCACGCTGACCGGTCTCGGCCTGATGATGACGGAACTCGTCGAGTTCATCTCCGGCGGCAATGTCATCCTGATGCTGATCCTGATCGCCGCGATCAGCCTTGTGCTCGGCATGGGCATTCCGACCACCGCGAACTACATCCTGGTCGCCACGCTGATGGCCCCGGTCGTGGTCGATCTCGGCGCGCAGGCCGGCTTGCCGATCCCGCTGATCGCGGTCCACCTGTTCGTCTTCTATTTCGGAATAATGGCCGATATCACCCCGCCCGTCGGGCTGGCAGCGTTCGCGGCGGCGGCGATCTCCAAGGAGGATCCGATCGCCACCGGTTTCCAGGGCGCGCTCTATTCGCTGCGCACGGCGATCCTGCCGTTCGTCTTCATCTTCAATCCGGCGATGCTGCTGATCGGAGTCGACACGTGGCCGCAGACGATCTGGGTGGCGACGGTGTCGCTGATCGCCATACTGCTGTTTTCGGCCGCGACCATGAACTGGTTCGTGACGAAAAGCCGACTTTGGGAAAGTGCGGCCCTGCTTCTCATCTGCTTCACGCTGTTTCGGCCGGACTGGTGGCTCAATCAGGTGTCGCCGCCTTACGAGGAGCTGCCGGCGAGCGAGTTCCTGTCGGCAGTCGCGCAGGCGCCGGCCGATGGCCGCATCAATTTCGTCGTCGAGGGTGTCGACCTCATGGGCGAAGATGTACGCAAGACCGTCAACGTGCCGCTCGGTGAGCCGGGCGAGCCGCTGGAGCGGCTGCGCGGCATCGGCCTTACCATCACGCAGGCGGGCGATGCGCTGATGATCAGCAATGTCGATTTCGGATCCTACGCCAAGCGCATCGGGCTGGATGTCGGGTATGACGTGGTGGGGGTGCTGAGAAAGGCCGACCAGCCATCGAGCCTCATTCCGATCGGCCTGGCGCTCGCTGCGACCGCCGGCGTTGCCGGGCTGCAGTTCGCGCGGGCGCGCAAGCAGGCGAACAGGAAGGAAGCCGGTCCGGCGCGCTGAGACGGAAACGTTTGAGGCCCGGTGAAAAAGTCCTCAGTCGGCGGTCAGCACGACCTTGACGCTCTGCGAGCGGTCGGCGGCCAGCCGAAAGGCATCGCAGGCCGAGGCGAGGGGGCGTTCGGCGGTCACCAGCTTCAGGACATCTATATCCCCGCTGACGATGAGATCGACCGCCTGGTTGAATTCCGCACCGAAACGGAACGTGCCGTTCAGATTGATTTCCTTGGCCATCACCGCGTTGGCGGCCACCGGGATCTGGCCACCCGGCAGATTGCCAAGCTGAACGACCGTGCCGCCGCGCCGGACGCTGGCGATCGCCGCGGCGAGACCGGCTGCGGTGCCTGAAATCTCGAACGCGACATCGATCGCCTTGCCGGCCGCGAGCGCCTTGAGCTCGTCGTCGCCGCCAGACAGGTCGATCGTCCTGTTTGCTCCAAGTCTGCTGGCGAAGGCGAGCGGCGCCTCTGCTATGTCGGCGACGGTCAGCTCGCCGCATCCGTTGAGCTTGGCGGCGAGCATGGTCAGCAGCCCGATAGGGCCGGCGCCGAACAGGATGACGTTGCGGCCGGCGATGTCGCCGGCCCGTGCGACAGCATGCAGGCTGACGGCGAGCGGTTCGGCGAGTGCCGCGGCCTGGTAGGAGACATCGGGCGGAATCTTGACGCATTGCGCCGGCGTGGCATCGAACAGGCTGGCAAAACCGCCTTGCATGTGCGGCGTTTTCGACGCCGAGCCCATGAAATAAATGTTTTCACAGAGATTGACGCGACCCTCGGCGCATCGCGCGCATTGTCCGCACCAGCGCGACGGGTTGACCGCCACGCGATCGCCGACGGCAAGTCCTGGCGCGTCCGCGCTGATTTCGACGATCTCTCCGGCGACCTCGTGGCCGAGCACGAGCGGCGAGGTGACGACGAAATCGCCGGTCCGCGCATGGCGGAAATAGTGCAGGTCAGAACCACAGATGCCGCCTGCGCCGAAGCGCACGCGCACCATTCCCGGCGCGAGGGGGCCGAGCGGATGCTCGACGAGGCGTAGATCCTCGGGGCCGAACAGCGTTGCGGCGATTGCACTGTCGATCAACGGATCAGTCCCATTTGCGTCGGCAGCCACAGCGTGATGGCGGGGATGAAGGTGATCAGGATCAGCGCGACGATCAACGGGACGAGCCAGGGCAGAATTGCCATGGTCGTACGCTCGACCGACAGTTTGGCGACCCGTGAGAGGACGAACAGCACCATGCCAAGCGGCGGATGGAGGAGACCGATCATCAGGTTAAGCGTCATGATCAGACCGAAATGCACAGGATCGATGCCGTAGAGGACTACGATCGGCAGGAGGATCGGCACAAGGATCGTGATGGCGGCGATCGTGTCGAGGAAACAACCGACGACCAGCATCAGGATGTTGACCAGGATCAGGAACACCCATTTGTTTTCGGTCAGCGATGTGATGAAGACCGAAAACAGCTGCGCCGCCTGGCTGACGGTGAGCAACCAGGCGAAGATCGACGCGGCGGTGACGATGAAGAGGACCGACGCGGTCGTCTCGATCGTGTCGAAACTGGCCTTGGCGAGGGCTGCGAGTGTCATCGTGCGATAGCGCACGAGCCCGAGAAACAACGACCAGATGACGGCGGCCATGGCCGCTTCGGTCGGCGTGAACCAGCCCATGGTCATGCCGCCGATCAGGATGATCGGTGTCATCAGCGCCATGACGGCGGAGAAATCGAAATACCAGTCGCAGGCGATCAGGATAACGAGCGCGATGCCAACGGCAATGTTGAGCGACAGTCCCATCTGGACAAGGACATAAACGGCCAGCGGAAAGCAGCACACCACGGCGACCTCGATCGAGGCGGCGGCAAGCCGGTTCAGTTTGAACGGCGTGTCCGACCCCCAGCCCCGGCGGTGGGCGAAGATCGCGACCGTCACCATCATCAGCACCGTCATGACGACGCCGGGCAGGATGCCGGCCATGAACAGCGCGCCGATCGAGACGTTGGCCATCATGCCGTAGATGACGAAGGGCAGCGACGGCGGGAAGATCGGGCCGAGCGTCGAGGAGGCGGCAGTGACACCGACCGCCGCCTCCACGGGATAACCATGGTCGCGCATGGCCTTGATCTCGATGGTGCCGATGCCGGCGGCGTCGGCAAGGGCTGCGCCCGACATGCCGGCGAAGACCACCGATCCGACGATGTTCACCTGCGCGAGGCCGCCCTTCATCCAGCCGACAAGCGCCAGCGCGAAGGAATAGATCCGCCCGGTGACACCGGCGATGTTCATCAGATTGCCGGCGAAGATGAAGAACGGCACGGCAAGCAGCGGAAAGCTCTCGACGCCGGCGATCATGCGCTGCGCGGCGATGATGTCGGGCGCCACGCCATAGAAGACGAGATAGAGCAGCGACGACACCGCCATCGACACAGCGACAGGCACGCCGACCAGCATCAGGACGAGAAAGGCTCCGATCAGAAGCAGCATGGCCTATTCCCCCAATCCGTCGAACGCGGCGGGGCGCTCCAGCGCCGAGTAGCCGCGGCGAACGTTGCCGATGAAGACCTGGATGGCGCGCAGCATCATCAGCACGAAACCGGCGAAGACGGCGTAGAAGACGACGTTGCGCGGCAGGTTGATGGTGACCATCCGCTCGCGGTGGACGATCCCGACATAGCGCCAGAGGAGCCAAGACATGTAGGCGAAGAAGCAGATGGTAATCACATTGACCGCGAGCGCCAGGTAGCGCCCCGCCCCAGCGGGGAGATAATGATAGAGCACGTCGACATGGATGTGGCGCGTGGTGCGCGTGCACATCACCGAGCCCAGGAAGACCACGACGACGAGGCAGTTGATGGCGATCTCCTCGGTCCAGGCAAAACTGTTGTTCATGACGTAGCGCGTGAAGAACTGCAGAAACACGCAGAACGACATGCCCCAGAACACGGCGAGCGTGACCCAGTCCTCGACCGCGTATCGCGACAGATCGATGGGCGGCGCTTCTTCCTCGAAGGCATGCGCCAGTTCTTCTGGGGTAACCTGGGTGTGGACCTCTTGGGTCATCGGCAAGCTCCGGGCACTGTTGGACAGCGGACTCGACAGACCCGACGCGCTTGTCGCGCCGGGCCCGGATCGATGCGGCTTACTTGACGGCGCGGATCGCCTCCCAATCCTCCTTGCGGTAGCCGAACTCCTCGAACGTCACCTTCTCCATCACGTTCTTTTCGAAATCGGCGCGATCGACTTCGGTGACGGTGAGACCGCGCTCCTTGAAGGTCTCAACCAGGGCTTTCTCGCGATCGACGATGATCTTGGTCGCTCGCGCGGCAGCTTCCTGCATCACCTCGGTGAAGATCGCCTTGTCCTCGTCCGACAATTGCGACCAGCGCGATTGCGACACGACCGTGTTGAGATGATCGACGATGTGCCCGGTCAGGATAATGTGCTTTTGCACTTCGTAGAATTTTTTGGCGTCGATCGTCGTCAGCGGGTTTTCCTGCGCTTCCACCGTGCCCTGCTGCAGGGCGAGATAGACCTCGGCGAAGGCGATCGGCGCGGTGTTGGCGCCGCAGGCGCGCGGCATGGCGAGATAGGCCGGCACATCAGGCACGCGGATCTTCAGGCCTTGCATGTCGGCACATTTCTCGATGGGCCGGTTGGAGGTGGTGTGACGCGTGCCGTAGTAGGTGGTCGCGGTGATGTGATGGCCGGAGGCCTCTTCGTAGCCAGCGGTCAACTCCTTGTATTTGTCGCTCTTGGTGTAAGCGAGCAGGTGATCAGCGTCGCGGAAAGTGAACGGGAAGTAGGTCACGCCGATCGGCGGGTATTCGCGGGCGGCGAAGCTCGATCCGGAGATGATGATGTCGACCGTGCCGAGGGTCAGCCCCTGGTTGATGTCGGCTTCCTTGCCGAGTTGCGAGGCCGGGAAGACATCGATCGTATAGCGGCCGTCGGTGCGCTTCTTGATTTCTTCCGCCGCCCACACCGACTCCGTGTGGAAGGGTTCGGAGGTTTCGTAGACGTGGGCCCATTTCAGCGCGGTTTGTGCAGAGGCCGAAGCCATGGGCAGAGCGATTGCGGCGATCGTGCCGAGCAGAACGACGTATTTCCTCAACATCATATTCCTCCCTGTGAATGGATTGACGGTGCCGACAGGATCCTCCCGGTCGGCTGACTAGACCTTCTTAGTTCAAGCATCGGATTTCCCAAAACCGCTTCCCACCCCGGCCCGAGGGCAGGCTTTTGGGTCCGATGCTCTATTCCGCGACCTCCCTGGCCGAGGATTTCTCACCGAAATTGCGTGAGAATCTCAGTTGCGACTGACGCAGATGTTCCTGCATCGCGGCCTTGGCCCGTTCAGGCTCGCGCGCCGCGATCGCGTCACGCACCGCGCGATGCTCCTCCGCGGCGGCCCGCCAGGACTCCCTGTTTTCGAAATAGCTCGACAGGCGTTCGAAATATGGGTTCATGCGCTGGTCGAAAAGCTCGCCGATGCATCGCACCAGCACGGCGTTTCCCAGAATGCCCGCCACCATCGTATGGAACTCGCGGTCGAGCGCGATCGTCATCCTGGTCGGGTGAGGTATGTCCTCCATGCGGCGCAGCACGTCGTCCATATGTTCGATGTCGATCGGCCGAGCCTGGAGGGCGGCTTCGGCGGCGATCGCGCCTTCGATGAATTCGCGTGCCCGTAACAGCTCGAACGGGCCTTCATCCATTTCTGCCGTCAAAATTTCGGCGCGCGGCGGTTCGGTGACGTAGATGCCGGAACCGACGCGAATGCGTATGCGTCCCTCGACCTCGAGCGCGATCAGCGCTTCACGCACAGTCGGGCGGGAGATGCCAAGCTGATCGGCCAGTTCGCGCTCGGTCGGCAGCCGATCGCCGACTGCGAACTCGCCCGCGTCGATCAGCTGCCTGAGCTGATCGGCGATCTGTCGGTAAAGTCGACGCGGTTCAACGGCCTGGATCGGCATTGTTACCCAGTTCTACTTCAAGGGAATCATCTGGACTGATCCCGGATCGGTAAATTGGTCTGACCTATTGATGAAAGTGCCGCGAAAAACACGGAAAGTCAAGCAGCAGGGAACGAACTGCGCATCGCCGCAATGCGGCGCGCGAATGCGCACCAGCGCTTTAGGCAGGCTGAAGGGAACCAAAACCTATCCGAGCACTTCTTCAGCGCGACGGGATCCATAGCCCGGCATATCGACCCGGCCGCGCCGTAACATCGTATCCGACGAATTGCCACTGGAGCTGGGACATCGCCGACGCGGCGATATATGTCCCTTCGAGGACCGGTCTGTTTTAGAATCCACGATCGGCAACGTTGCAGCGCTGAGCCTGATGGTGGATCGGCCGCCACGGCGAACGAGAGTGAGGCGACGCGCCGTCTGGTGCAGTGGAAGGCGGACTCCAAGAAGCTCGGATTGTTCTAGCGGCGCGCCCAATGTCATCTGTTCCGCCTTCATCTCTCCAGGCCTCACGAGCAGATCATCACCACCTACGAGACGCTTGCGGGAAGGGTGCTCGATAGTCGGCGGATCAGGGCGGTACAACAACCGATCGTCGTACTGTGGCGAAGAAAAACAGGGAAATGGCGGAAGAGCCGTGAGCATGCCGTTAGAAGCGTGCTGGCCCACATTTGACATGTTGGACAGTGATGAGAATGTCGAACACTTCATTTGGAGGAGACTGGAATGGCTTCCAACGAAGCACAGATTGAGGCGGTGATGGAGGAGCGGGCCGCGGCAATGGCGGCGCGCGATATCGAGCGCCTGATGGCAGTTTATACGACCGACGTCGTCTACTTCGACCTTGTGCCGCCGCTTTCCTACTCCGGTGCAGCATCGCTGAGGGCGCGTTTCCTGGATTGGTTCGGACGTTGGGAAAGTCCGATCGGCCAGCGCGTCGACCGCTTGCAGATCATCTCGGGCGTTGATGTGGCGACAGCTTTCATGCTCATCGAGGCACGCGGCACACTGAAGGGCGGGCGAGATGTGAAGTACTGGGTTCGCACGACCAATGGTCTGCGAAGGATGGCCGGCACCTGGCGTATTGCGCATGAGCATGTTTCGCTACCCGTCGATATGGCGACGCGCAGTGCGGTGATGGATCTGGCACCTGGTTGCGAGCAATCGATAATCCCTGAACGGATGCCTGGGGATGGATCATTCAAGACATAGCGTTGCGTGTCGCCCGACTTTGACTGGACGGACTCGTCGCATGAAGATGCCGGATTTCAGCTAGGTTGGAGAACCTTCGCAGCATAGCCGCGCCGCAATAGCGCCTTGCCGGCTTCACACAACTTTACATTCGCCCGCAACAGCCGAAACGTTGCGCTCCTAGTCTGGCCCAGTCGCGGCAGGGATGCCGCTTTAGCGAAAGGACCAGCATCATGGAAACGAACCATCCGGAACCGGCCCCGCAGAAGAAGAGCTGGGGCAAGCGCATCGCCATCGGCGGCATTGCGATAGCGGCTCTTGCCGGCGTCGGCGTCGCTGGCGCGCTCAGTCAGGATTACGAGCGCATGCAGCGCTTCGGCATGGGCTGGGGCGACGGCGGACCCGGCATGCACATGCAGGCCAATTTCCGCCACGGCATGGGGTTTGGCGGCCCAGGTTTCGGCGGGCACCACTTCGAGCGCATGCTCGACGAGATCGACGCCACACCTGAGCAGGAAAAGAAGTTGGAAGCGATCGTGGACAAGCTTCATGACGATGTGCGCCCGATCATGCGCGGCTTTCGCGACACACGCGACGATGTCGCCAAGCTACTCGGCGCCGCAACCATCGACCGCGGGGCGGCGGAGAAGCTGCGCGCCGAGCGCGTTGCGGCGGTCGACGAGGCCTCGCGCAAGCTGACGACCGCCCTGCTCGACGCCGCCGATGTGCTCACGGCCGAGCAGCGGGCGGAACTGGCCGAACGTTCCGAGGATCGCGGCTGGCACCGCCGCTGGTAAGCTCTCTGCCGGCACAGTTTCGAATCGGAGCAAATAAACCGGCATGGCGGACCAGGTTCTCATCGTCGACGACGACAGGCGCCTGTCCGCCATGCTTGCAGAATATCTGACGGGCAATGGCTTTCGTGTGCAGGCGGCGGAGACGGCGGGCGCAGGCATTGTCGAGATCGCGCGGCTGTCGCCCGATGCCGTGATTCTTGACGTCATGCTGCCCGACATGGATGGCTTCGAGGCGCTCAAACGCATCCGCGCGAATTCCGACGTACCGGTGCTGATGCTGACGGCGCGAGGCGACGAGACCGACCGCATCGTGGGGCTGGAGATCGGCGCCGACGACTACTTGCCAAAGCCATTCAATCCACGCGAACTGCTGGCGCGGCTGAAGGCAATCCTGCGCCGCCGCAACGCCGGCACGAACGGCTCCCCGCGCATCCTGCGATTCGGACGGCTGGAGATCGATCCCGCGTCGCGCTCGGCTCGCGTCGACGGGCGCGACCGTCCTATGACCAGCTACCAGTTCGACCTGCTGGTGGCACTCGCCGAAAATGCCGGACGCACGCTGTCGCGCGAACAACTCATGGATATGGTCAAGGGCGAGGAACTGGAAGCGTTCGACCGGTCGATCGACGTGCATGTCTCGCGCATCCGCGCCGCCATCGAGACCGATCCGAAACATCCTCGCCGCATCATCACCGTACGCGGCGCGGGCTATGTCTTTGCCCGGTTCCAGGACGGTGACAAATAGGCCATGCGCAACAGCCTTTTCGTCAAGATCTATCTTACAGTGCTGGCCAGCCTCGCGGTGGTAGCGATTGCCAGCGCGATCTTCGTGCGCATGGGCCAGGAACGCGAATATGCCGGCTGGAGCGGCAGGCGCGATGCCTTCATCGCGGCGATGCTGCCGGCAGGTTCCGACCCCGCTTTGCTGCAGGCGACGGTCCAACGGCTCTCCGCGGCCGTCGACGCCGACATCTCGGTCTACAGCCCGCAGGGACGGCTGCTTGCGGCGGCCGGCCGGCCGATTCCCGAACGCGAGATCGGATTCCACCGCAGGATGCATTCCGGCGGGCATCACCTGTTGGTTAACCGGTTGCCGGACGGAAGGGTTGTCGCGGCGCGGCCGAGAATGCCGTTCAGCCCTGGACGCCGCAACCCCCTTGCTTATCTCGTGCTGATCGCCGGGGTGATAGGGCTCGCCGCGTTTCCGGTGGTGCGTCACCTTACACGCCGCCTTGAAGCGTTGCGCCAGGGCGTGGACCGCTGGGGTGAAGGTGCTCTCGATACGCGCGTTGCCGTGAACGGCAAGGACGAGGTGGCGGCGGTGGCGGCAAGCTTCAACCGCGCCGCCGAGCAGATCGAGCGGCTGCTTGCCGCGCACCGCTCGCTGCTTGCCAATGCCAGCCACGAGTTGCGCTCGCCGCTCGCGCGCCTGCGCATGGCGATCGACCTTCATGCGGACGGACAAAGCGGCCCGGCGCGCGACGAAATCGTGCGCGACCTCGCCGAACTCGACGCGCTGGTGGAGGAAATCCTGCTTGCCAGCCGGCTCGACCATATCGAGAAACTGGAACGGGTGGAATTGGTGGATCTGCTGGCGCTCACGGCCGAGGAAGGCGCGCGCTCCGGCGTCGACGTCTCGGGCGAACCCGGCGTCGTATCGGGCGACCCGACACTGCTCACGCGGTTGGTGCGCAATCTCATGCAGAACGCGCACAGACATGGCGGTCCGCCGATCACCGCGCATGTGGGGACCGAAGGCGGCTCGGTGGTGCTCAAGGTGCGCGATCACGGACCGGGCCTGCCGGAAGGAACCGGTGAGCGCGTCTTCGAGCCGTTTTTCCGGCCACAGGGCCGGAGCGAGACGGCCGGCGGTTGGGGCCTCGGCCTGTCGCTGGTGCGCCAGATCGCCTTGCATCATGGCGCAACCGTGCAACACGAAACGCCATCCGGCGGCGGCGCCTGCTTCGTCGTCACGTTTCCGGCAACACCTTGATCTATCGCCGGCGCATAAGATGTGGCTGTGACGAACAAGGTTGGCCTAAGGTAGCTGCTAGGGCGCCCGGCATCGACGAGATGCTGGGCGATCGGGGCGAGGAGCCATGCCAGCGCTATCTGCATCGGCGAGATTCCCCTGTTACAGCAGTTGCTGATTAGGCTCTCTGCTGAAAATATCGGAGTACTGGCGAAATGAACTCCGGATTCTCCCACGTTGCATAACGCGTGCGAAGGAGCGACGGAAGATTGGCGGCCTGGGGACCGGCCTCGGCGAGCATTCCACGTACCGTTTGGAAATAGCCAAGCACGGCCTCAGGAAGCTCGGCGTCGCCGAGATTTCCGTGCCCGGGCACAATGAGACGCGGCTGCAACTGCATCATATCATTGAGAGCGGTTTCCCACTTTGCAACGTCAATGTCGCCGGCACCGATCATAGGCGCAAAGAACGGGACGATCGGAAACATCCGCTCTTCGAGGAGGTCTCCTGCGAACAGGATGCGCTCCGAAGGCAAGAAGACGATCTGATCCCCCGGAGAATGGGCGGTGCCCCAGGTCCGAAGCCGGACCTCACGGCCGCCGAGATCGATCACGGTCTCCGCGGTGTCGTATGTCTCATGCGGTGGCGTCAGTTTGATCCCGTCCAGTAGATGCTTCTGCCCTTCCGGCAGGATGCCGGCTCTGAAGCCGTCCAGCAAGGTCTGACCCGAGCGCTGTAAATAGTCCCGTTGTGCACTGTTGTAGTAGATGCGTGCGTCGCTCCTGAACACTTGGGCACCGAAGCCGTGTTCCGGATGGGCGTGGGTTACCGTCAGGATGATCTGCCGTCCCACTGCGATTTCTCGCGTCAGGCGCAGGACGTTCTCGGCGCTCTCGATACCAAGACCGCAGTCTACCACCAGCACGCTTTCTGTGCCGACGATGATGCCGATATTCGGAACGAGCGGGATGCGCTTGTCGGGTATAAGAAAGACACCTGGCGCCATCTCCGCCGGAAAACGCGTATCCACAGCCGGTATTGGCCGCGCGGCCGGTTGCAACGTGTCCTGCTCTTGGGCGCTTGCGCGGATCGGAATCATTCCCGCCAGTCCAGCCAGGACCGTCAGCTTCAGCAAATCGCGCCTATCGGTGCATGCTGTCTTTTCAGTCTCCATCACGCGTCTCCCTGTAATCGGCAGCCTCTTAGGCGTCAGTCCTTGGCCCGGTACTCTTCCGGCATGACGAAGACCTCGTCCGCACGTCCGTATCCGCCGTCGGGCACTTCCTCGATCAGGACCATCGTGGTCGGACGCACGACCTCCCCGAAATAGCCGACCATGAGTTCGGTCGTCTTGTGGATCAGGTCTTCCTTCTGCGCCGTCGAAAGCGAGGCCTGGGGCAGTTTGTAGTTCGCGAAAGGCATGGTGTGTTCCTTGGATTTGAGGGTTTGCGATTAGAGCGCGCCGCCATTGGCGCGGATGGTTTGGCCGTTGATCCAGCCGCTTTCCGGCCCAGCCAGGAAGGCGACGGTCTCCGCGATGTCATCGGGACGACCGAGGCGGCCGAGCGGGATCATCCGCGTGATGCTGGCGACCAGTTCCTCGGACTTGCCGCGCATGAAGAAATCGGTCTCGACCGGGCCGGGCGCGATCGCGTTCACGGTAATCCCGCGCGGGCCCAACTCCTTGGCAAGCACGTGCGTCAACGCCTCGATCCCGGCTTTCGTCGCGGCATACAATCCGTAACCGGGCTGGTAGAAGCCCACCACGCTTGAGGACACGCTGATGATCCGCCCGCCATCGCGCAGCCGCTTGGCGCCTTCGCGCATGCCGCGGAACGTGCCGCCAAGATTGATGGCGCAGTGGTCTTCGATGTCCGCGTCCGTCGCGTCGGCCACGGGTGAGAGCCGCATCATGCCTGCATTGTTGACCAGTAGATCGACCGGGCCGAACGCGGCTTCAGCCGCATCGAACAGCGCGGGCATGCCAGCCGGATCGCCGACGTCAGCCTGCACCGCGACCGCCTTGCCGCCCGCCTGCTCGATGTCCTGCACGACCTGATGGGCAGCAGCCTCATCGCGCGTATAGTTCACCGCGACAGCACAACCCTCCTGGGCGAGCCGTCGTGCGATTGCCGCGCCGATGCCCTTGCCGGCGCCGGTCACGATTGCGGTTTTGTCTTTCAGTCTCATTTCTTGACCTCCGTTGCTCGGCAAGAAGGTAAGGAGTGTTAGAGGCGGGATAATCGCCCTTTTGCGGGCAACAAAATTCGGCTAATCCGAACAATCATGGATCGCCTCGAGGCAATGCGTCTTTTCGTGCGGGTCATCGACCGTCGCAGCTTCACGGCCGCGGCGGCCGATCTTGGCATCCCACGTTCGACGGCCACCGAAGCGATCAGGCGGCTCGAGCGCCATCTCGGCAGCCGGCTGTTGGAACGCACCACCCGGCATGTGGCGCCCACGCCGGATGGCGAAGCCTATTACCGGCGGTGCCTGTCGATCCTCGCCGATATCGACGAAGCGGAGGGCGCCTTGCGGGGCGGTGAACCCTCGGGGGTGCTCCGCATCGATGCGCACGGCGCATTGACGCGGGCCTTCCTGCTGCCGCGCCTGCCGGGCTTCCTGGAAGCATACCCACAGATCAGGTTGCAGATCGGCCAGGGCGACAGGCTGGTCGATCTGGTGCGCGAGGGGGTGGATTGCGTCATCCGGGCGGGCGAACCGGATGACAGCGGCCTGATCATGCGTAGGCTCCCCGATATCCCGGAGCAGACCTGCGCTAGCCCCCAGTATATCGAGCATCACGGGATGCCCGCTTCGGTCGATGATCTCGACCGACACCAGATGATCGGCTTCGTGTCGTCGCGCACGGGCCGTGTGATGCCGATGGAGTTCCAGACCGCCGAGGGAATCAGGGAGGTGATACTTCCCTGCCGCGTGACTGCCAACGAGGCGGAGACGGCGCATCATCTCGCACGGATGGGCTACGGGCTGATTCAGGCGCCGCGCTATCGCTTCCGGGAGGATCTGGCGCGAGGCGCACTTGTCGAGGTCCTGCCGGCCCAGCGCCCGCCACCACTGCCGCTCGCTGCCTATTATCCGCAGAACCGTCAGCTATCGCCACGTGTGCGGGTTTTCCTCGACTGGGTGGCGGCGGTTTTCGATGCGACAGATTTGTAGTACTTGCCACGCCTGCCGGAGATGTAGCTTTCCCGCGCCGCTGTTGGCCATTGCCTCACGGCGGGCCAATCGGGGCTTACTTTCTATCACTCGCACGACACCGCCAGCGGGTGCTCGGTTCTACGACGTACGTTGATCCCGCCAATCCCCAGAACGAGATTGCGGCAGTCCACGACTATGTTATCCAGATTCGGGAATGGCTGATGCGGCGGTGCCTCACTTTTCCGTCGGCGTCGGCGGACGGCGGGCACCTCCAAAAGCCTCTGCGCAAAGCGAAAACATAGATGGATGACTTTGCCGCTTACGGCGGCCTGTTTGCTGTTGCCTTCGCTGCGGCGACCATCCTCCCGGCGCAGTCGGAGACCGCCCTTGCCGGGCTTCTCGCCATGGATTCCTTCTCGCCCGCAATGCTGGTTGTTGTCGCCAGCACAGGGAACATCCTTGGTTCGGCAGTGAACTGGGGTCTTGGTCGAGGGATCGAACGCTTCCGGGACAAGCCCTGGTTTCCGCTGCGCCCCGCGAGGCTCAACCGCGCCACGAACTGGTATCACCGCTATGGAAGATGGTCGCTCTTGTTAAGCTGGATGCCGATCGTCGGCGACCCACTGACCGTGGTCGCTGGGGTTTTGCGCGAGCCGCTATGGAGCTTTGTCGCTATCGTCGCCCTGGCGAAGGTTTCGCGCTATCTGCTTGTCGCCGGAGCAGTGCTGGGCCTAATGTAAGACCGAATCGCGGACATTGATTTGGTTCACCAGCGCATACTATTGCACGAGTGCACCTTCCAGATAGCCGATGATGGCGGCGCGCTGGGCGGCATTGGGAACGCCAACGGTCATCGACGTGCCCGGAACCCTCTGGCGCGGAGCAGCGAGGAAGGCATCAAGCGTACCGCCGTCCCAGACGATATCAGACTCGCGCAACGCGGCCGAATAGCGGGCGCCCTCGACGCTGCCGGCCGCGCGGCCGATGATGCCCGACAGATGCGGGCCGGCCCTGGTCTGGCCGGGCTCCAGGCTGTGGCAGGCCGCGCAGCGCTGCCGGAACAGCCGCTCGCCGTCGGCCTGCTGCGCGGAAGCGGCGTCCGGCAACAGCAGGCCGGCGGCCCAGAGCGCAGCCAGGAACGCACGCGCTCGCGTGATCGACGTAGCCGGGGATGCGGTCGCAACTCCAACGGAAACAAATTGGTTGCGTGTCGTGGCTTGTGAATGGCTCATCGGATGACCTCTGCGGAACGTTGAAGGGAGGGGCTTTGCTGGTGGCCGGAAGCTTCCGGCAGGACCAGCCGCTCAACAGCGAGGGCGGCGGCTGGTTCGGGGAGGCGCCGGGGAGGATATACGGGTGACGACTTTCCCTTCGTTTCGACGACATCGATCGACCACGCCGCGACAGCGCGGGAGTTCCGATCGCGGGATGGGTTTCGGTCAAGCCGGCAAGGATCGCAGTCCGGTCGGAGGGCTCGTCTCGGGCACAGGCGCCGGGGCAAGCTGCCTGGCCATGTCGATCAGCGGCAGCCTGATGACCGCGCGAAGGCCGTTGCTGCGGTTTTCCAGCACGATGTCGCCGCCGTGGTGGCGGGCGATGGCGCGGGCAATGGACAGGCCGAGCCCGACGCCGCCGGTCTCCCGGTTGCGTGACTGCTCCAGGCGGAAGAAGGGCGCGAATACCTGTTCCATTTCGCCTGGCGGAATGCCTGGCCCGGCGTCCTCGACCACAATGTCCAGACTGTCGGTACGCCTGACCAGGCTTACCTTGGCCTGCTCGCCGTAGCGGATGGCATTTTCGACGAGGTTGCGGATCGCCCGGCGCAGCGAGTCCGGCCGGCAGCGGTACAGCACCTTGGGCCCGTCGCTGACGGTGACGTTTTGGCCCAGCTCCTCGAGGTCGTCGCAGAGGCTGCCGACCAGCGCCGAAAGATCGACGGTTCGCGTCTCCTCCACCGCGGCGTCCTCGCGCGCGAAGGCGAGCGCCGCCTCCGTCATCGTCTGGATTTCCTCGATGGTCTTCAGCATCTTCTCCTGGAGATCGTGATCCTGGACGAACTCGGCGCGCAGCCGGAGCGAGGTCAACGGCGTGCGCAGGTCATGGCTGATCGCCGCCAGCATGCGCGTGCGGTCCTCGACGAAGCGCTGCAGGCGCTCCTGCATGCGGTTGAACGCCTCGGCGGTCTGGCGGATGTCGTCCGGCCCGGATTCCGGCAGCCGCGGCACGGCCTCGCCGCGGCCGAACAGTTCGGCGGCATGGGCGAGCCGTCGCAGCGGACGCGCGATTGCCTGCGCCCCGAAAATCGCTATGGCGGACAGGATGAGTGCGGTGAGCGCCAGCGATATCGCCGATTGCGTCGTCCAGAAGGCGCTCGGCATCACCTTGGCGTAGGCGGCGTTCAGCCAGGTGCTGTCATCGAGGCGGACGGAAAGCCCCATGCCGTTTGGGGCGCCGTCCAGATAAAGGAACTTGGCAGGTCGCGTGAACGGGCTGCCATTGCCGGACAGGTTCAGCATGCGCGGCGGCACCGAAGGATCGGCGGCAGCGACCGCGTTCGAGGCCTGCCCATTCATGTAGGCTGCATATTTGGCGGCAACCCCTGGCAGCGGCTTGGCGAGTTGCGTCAACGCCTCCTGTTGCCAGGCGAGGGGATTGCTCGGCCCGTCGTGCGAGGTCCAGAAGCGCGTATAGGCCGTGCCGCTGACGGTGAGGATGTCGGGCCGAAGCGAGGGCGGCGTCGTGTCCAGCAAAATGGCAAGCGAGGACGTGCGGCTGACGAACTCGCCCTTGGCCGCCGCCTGCAGGGCTTGCCCGCGCTCGTCCCACGAGATCAGGAAGGTGATCGCCTGCGACAGGCCGAGCGCAAGCAGCACCAGAATGAGGAAGCGGGCCGCCAGGCTGCGTCTCCACAACAGCATCATGCCTGGGCCACCTCGGCGGTGAAGCAGTAGCCGCCGCCCCAGTGCGTCTTGATCAGCATCGGATTCTTCGGGTCTGCCTCGATCTTCTTGCGCAGCCGGCTCACTTGGTTGTCGACGGCCCGGTCGAAACCGTCGGCCGAGCGCCCGACGGTGAGGTCGAGCAACTGATCCCGGCTGAGCACGATCCCGACATGCTCGATAAAGGCGGTGAGAAGGCTGAATTCGGCCGTGCTGAGCGCGACCGCCACGCCGTCGAGCCCGACCAGTTCGCGGCGGCCGACATTCAGCGTCCAGCGGTCGAAGCGCAGCGCGTTCGATTTGAGCCGACCGCGCTGCGGCGGCAGGCTGTGGACGCGCCTGAGCACCGCCTTGATCCGCGCCAGCAGTTCCCGAGGATTGAACGGCTTGGTCAGGTAGTCGTCGGCCCCGATCTCGAGGCCGACGATCCGGTCGACCTCCTCGGCCATGGCGGTAAGGAAGATGATCGGAACGTCGACCGTTCCGCGCACGTGCCGGCAGGCGGCAATGCCGTCTTCGCCCGGCATCATGACGTCGAGGACGATAAGATCGGGCAGGCTGCGGTCGAGCAGACGCTTGAGCGCGGCCGTGCTGTCGGCGACGCTGACGCGATAACCCTGCTGGGTGAGGTATTTCCCCACGAGATCGCGGATGTCCCTGTGGTCGTCGACGACCGCGATGTGCTGCGCCACTTCCATGCAATGCTCCAAGGTCGCCGCTGAATAGTCGGTCAGTATCGACGATATCTAGTTTGCGTCTACACGGATGATCACCTTCCGCGCCATGGCGGCAATCTCGCCCGACATCAACAAAGCGTGAGAAGTGTAACAAAATGTATCAGAGCGCAGAGCCCGCGACAACTTGCGATGAACTGCCGGTGTTCGGGACAAGGTTCTGCGACAGCTCCCGCCTAACTTGGCCTCGTCGCTAGCCGGGACGTCCGGTCTTCGTCGCCAGGGGCGGCATCCAGACCCCGGTCCTCGCCAGCCTTTGATCGAAAGGATTGCACAATGGCCAGATTGATTATCAACGGCACGCCACGTGACATCGAGGTCGATCCGGACACGCCGCTGCTGTGGGTGATCCGCGAGCAGATCGGGCTTACCGGAACGAAGTATGGTTGCGGCGTTGCCGCCTGCGGCGCCTGCACCATCCATATAGATGGCGTCGCCACGCGCTCCTGCGTGCTTCCGGTGAGCGCGGTCGAGCCCGACCAGCAAATCACCACCATAGAAGGGCTTTCGCCGGACAGCTCGCATCCGGTCCAGCAGGCCTGGCTGGCGCTCGATGTGCCGCAATGCGGCTACTGCCAGGCCGGCATGATCATGGCTGCGGCGGGTCTGCTCATGCAGAACCCGAACCCGGCGGACGAGGACATCAACGCGGAGATCACCAACATCTGCCGCTGCGGCACCTACAACCGGGTGCGCGCTGCGATCAAGCTGGCCGCCAAAGCCGGCGAAGCCACGCAACGCGGTTGAGGAGAACTGTCATGAACGCCACAATTTCCCTCTCGCGCCGCAGCTTCATCATCGGCGTAGCCTCCACGGCCGGCGGCTTGTCCCTCGGATTCAACGTGCCGTTCATCAAGCCGGCACTGGCCGAGGGCGGCGAGGCGGCGCCGGAGATCAATGCCTGGGTGGTGATCAGGCCCGACGATACGGTGGTCATCCGCATCGCCCGCTCCGAGATGGGGCAGGGGACGTTGACCGGCCTGGCGCAACTCGTCGCCGAGGAGCTGAACTGCGACTGGTCCAAGGTCACCACCGAATATCCGTCGCCGGCCCAGAACCTGACGCGTGATCGCGTGTGGGGCAATTTCTCGACCGGCGGCAGCCGCGGCATCCGCGAGTCGCACGAATATGTGCGCATTGGTGGCGCCGTTGCGCGCGAGATGCTGATTGCCGCAGCGGCCGCCGAATGGGGCGTGCCGGCCAGCGAATGCACCGCAAGGACGGGCGTGGTCACGCATGCAGCATCAGATCGCGCCACCTTTTACGGACAGCTGGCTGCCGCCGCCGCGAAAATGACGCCGCCCACCAACGTCACCCTGAAGGACCCGAAGGATTGGACCATAGCCGGCAGGCCGCTGCCGCGGCTCGACACGGCCGACAAGCTCAACGGCAGCCAGGTCTACGGCGCCGATCTCAAGCTGCCGAACATGCTCAACGCGACGATCCGGGCCTGCCCGTATTTCGGCGGCAAGGTGGAGAGTTTTGATGCGGCGGCGGTCGCCGGCATGCCGGGCGTGCGCACTGTCGTTCAGGTCGACGAAACCGCCGTTGCGGTTGTCGCCGACACCTGGTGGCGGGCGAAGACGGCTCTCGATGCCTTGCCGATCGTCTGGGACGAAGGCCCCAACAGGCAGGTCACCAGCGCCTCGATCGCGGCGATGCTGGAAGAGGGGCTCGCCGCAAACGACGCTTTCGTCGGCGCCAGGCAAGGTGACGCCGATGCCGTGCTGTCCGCAGCCGCCCGGACGGTCACGGCGACCTATGCCTTCCCCTACCAGAACCACGCGACCATGGAGCCGATGAACGCGACGGCGCTCTACACGCCGGAGCGCTGCGAGGTATGGGTGCCCACCCAGAATGGCGAGGCGAGCCTTGCTGCAGCGGCCGAGGCCGCCGGCCTGCCGGTGCAGCAATGCGAGGTGCACAAGATCCATCTTGGCGGCGGCTTCGGCCGGCGCGGCAATTTCCAGGACTATGTGCGCCAGGCGGTGAGCATTGCCAAGCAGGTGCCGGGAACGCCTGTAAAGCTCATGTGGTCGCGCGAGGAAGACATGCTGCACGGCGCATACCACCCGACCACCCGATGCCGGCTGACCGGCGCGCTCGACGCGGACGGCAATTTGACAGCTCTGCACATGCGCATATCCGGCCAGTCGATCCTTGCCGCGGTGCGGCCGCAAGGCATGCAGAACGGTATGGACCCGGTGGTCTTCCAAGGCCTCGTCCTCAGCGGCACGGAAGGCACGCTTGGATATACGGTGGACAATCTGCTTGTCGACCATGCCATGCGCAACCCGCCGATCCCGCCGGGCTTCTGGCGCGGCGTCAACCTCAACCAGAACGCGCTCTACGTCGAGTGTTTCATGGACGAACTCGCCCATGCGGCCGGCGTCGACCCGCTCGCCTTCCGCCGCAAGCTGATGGCCAAACATCCAAAACATCTCGCCGTGCTGGAGGCGGTCGCCGAACGGATCGGCTGGGACACCCCGCCCGCGGCCGGCGTTCACCGCGGCCTGGCGCAGATCATGGGCTTCGGCAGTTATGTGGCGGCGGCGGCTGAGGTTTCGGTCACCGATGGGCAGCTCAGGATCCATCGCATCGTGGCGGCCACCGATCCGGGTCATGTCGTCAACCCCGCACAGGTGGAGCGGCAGGTCGAGGGCTCCTTCGTCTATGGCCTTTCCGCCTGTATCTACGGCGAATGCACCGTCAATGGCGGCCGCATGGAGCAGGAAAACTTCGACAGCTACGAGGTCCTGCGCATGGCCGAAATGCCTGAGGTGGAGACGATCATCATTCCGTCCGGCGGTTTTTGGGGTGGGGTCGGCGAGCCGACCATCGCGGTCGCAGCACCAGCTGTCCTCAATGCGATCTTCGCCGCCACCGGAAAACGCATCCGCACACTGCCGCTGAAGAACCATGACCTCGCATGATACGAATATGAGACGTGCGAAGCACAGGCGCGGCGGACGATCGCCCGCGCCTGTCCTGCTTGCGGCGCCTGTCCCGCTTGCGGCGATTGTCCTGCTTGCGGCGCTTGTGGCCAGCGCACCGGCATGGGCCGACGCGGCGCCTGGTGCTGCGGCATGCAGCGGCTGTCACGGGCCGGCAGCGCTCAGCTCAGCCATCCCCTCGCTCGACGGCCATGCGGCAGACGAGATCGTCGCCCAGATGCACGCCTTCCGTTCCGGCGAGCGCAAGGCGACGGTCATGGACCGCATTGCCAGGGGATTTTCCGAGGAGGAGACGCGCGCCATCGCCGAATGGCTCGCCAAGCCGGAGGCGGCACGCCATGCCCAGCCGTAGAGCCCTGATCGGCGGCGTGGCGGCCAGCGTCGCCGCGGCCGTCCTTGCCGCGCCGGAGGTGCGCGCACAGACGCAGCCCGGCGTGATCGTCGTCGGCGGCGGCTTTGCCGGGGCAAGCTGCGCCCGCGCGCTGAAACGGATGGATCGCGACCTTGCCGTGACGCTGATCGAGCCGGAGGCCGCCTATCTGGCCTGCCCGTTCTCCAATGCCGTGATTGCCGGGCTGCGCGGCATCGAGGCGCAGACTTTCAGCTATGACCAGTTTGGCAGCTATGACCGGTTCGGCGACATCGCGCTGATCCGCAAGCGGGCCGTCGGCGTCGATGCCGAGCGCCGGCGCGTTCGGCTGGATGATGGTACGGACATCGGCTACACCAGGCTGGTGCTGGCGCCCGGCGTCGACCTGCGCTTCGACGCCTTGCCGGGCTACGACGAGGCGGCGTCGGCGATCATGCCGCATGCCTGGAAGGCTGGGGCGCAGACGCTGCTGCTGCGCGACCAGCTCGCGGCGATGCCGGACGGTGGTGTCGTCATCCTCTCCGTGCCGCCCAATCCGTTCCGCTGCCCGCCTGGGCCCTACGAGCGGGCAAGCCTGATCGCGCATTATCTCAAGACCAGCAAGCCGCGCTCCAAGCTGATCATCCTCGACGCCAAGGACGCCTTTTCGAAGCAGCGGCTGTTCGAAGCGGCATGGCAAGAGCTCTATCCCGGCTTGATCGAATGGGTGCCGCTGTCGTCGGGGGGCAGGGTGACGGAAGTCGACCCGGCAACGAGGACGCTGGTGACCGAGTTCGGCAATCACCAGGCCGATGTCGCCAACGTGATCCCGCCGCAGCGTGCGGGCGCGATTGCGCAGTCGGCCGGTGTTGCCGATCAGACGGGCTGGTGCCCGATCGACCCGGTCACCTTCGAGTCCCGCCTGCAGCCGGCGATCCACGTCATCGGCGACGCGGCGATCGGCGGGGCGATGCCGAAATCCGCCTTCAGCGCCAACGCCCAGGCAAAAGCCTGCGCCGCGGCGGTCGCCGCGCTGGTCAGGGAGCGGCGGCCGGCGCAGCCGAAACTCATCAACACCTGCTACAGCCTGGTCGCGCCCGGCTATGGCATTTCGATCGCCGGCGTCTACCAGCCGCGTGACGGCTTGCTTGCCGAGGTGGAGGGTGCGGGCGGCACCAGCCCGCTCGAAGCGCCGCTTTCCGTCCGCGAACTGGAAGCGGCCTATGCGCAGGACTGGTTCCGGACGATCACCAGTGAAGTGTTCGGATGATGCGGGCGGCTTTTCTGGCTCTTATGGGATTGCAGCTTGCCGCCTCGCCCGCTGCCGGCGAGGAGACGCGATCTTATGTCGTGACCGGCGATGCGATCATGCAGCCTCTGGTCGGCGGCAAGGGTGATCCGGCGCGCGGCGCCGCGCTGATCGCTGACCGGCAGCGCAGCCTCTGCACGCTCTGCCACAGCGGGCCGTTTCCCGACGCGCATTTGCACGGCACGCTGGCGCCCGACCTGACCGGCGTCGGGGCAAGACTTTCGGAAGGCCAGATCCGGCTGCGCGTGGTCGACATGAAGCGGCTCGTGCCGGACACGATCATGCCTTCCTACTATCGGGTCGCGGATGAGCAAGGCCGGCGCGTCGCCACCGTCTGGCGCAGCAGGCCGATCCTGGGCGGCGCCGATATCGAGGATATCGTCGCCTATCTCACGACGCTGAAGGGGTGATCATGCACCAAGACCCGCTTCGAGTTTACGCAGGCCTGGTCGGACGGCGGCAGTTTCTTCGGGCCGGCATGACTGGCCTGCTGGCGATCAGCCTGCCGCGGTGGGCCGTTGCCCGTCCGAGCCTCGATGAAGCGATCAGGACCTTCACCGGGGGAGCCGACGTTCTCGACGGCCGCGTCCGGCTCGACCTGCCGCCTCTGGTCGAGAACGGCAACGGGGTCGGGATCACAGTCGTCGCCGAAAGCCCGATGACCGAGGACGACCATGTCCGGCGCATCGCGGTCTTCAACGAGAAAAACCCGGAGGCGAATGTCGCGGTTTTCCACCTCGGGGCGCGCTCCGGCCGCGCCATGGTCTCGGCGCGGATCCGGCTCGCGACCTCGCAGGTCGTCGTCGCGGTCGCGCAGATGAGCGACGGCAGCTTCTGGTCGAGCCGGGCGAGCGCCATCGTCACCCTGGCCGCCTGTATCGAGGACCTTTCATAATGGCGCGTGCGCTCGTCAATGTGCCAAAAGCGGCCAAGCAGGGCGAAGTCGTCGAGATCAAGGCGATGATCGCCCATCCGATGGAGACCGGCTATCGTATCGGCCCGAACGGCTCCAAAATCCCCCGCGACATCATCCGCCGTTTCACCTGCACCTACAACGGCGAGGAGGTGTTTTCGGCCGATCTCTTTCCAGCGGTATCGGCCAATCCGTTCATTGTCTTCACGCTGGTTGCGACGACGAGCGGCACGATCGACTTCACCTGGACGGACGATGCCGGGAAGATCCAAACGGCGTCGGCCGAAATCACGGTGAACTGATGCATGCGCTCTGGCGGCTTGCAGCCGTCGGTGTCGTCGCAATCTGCGGCATTGTCTCTGCCGCCGGCATCGAAGTCGGCGAGAAGCGCTCCGGCTTCGACTTCATGACGCCGCAGACGCAGGCGCTGCAGGCCGACGACATGAGCAATCCCGGCATGCTGTGGGTGCTGCAGGGCGAGCAGCTCTGGCAACAGGCGCAGGGCAGGGCGGATGTCGCCTGCTCCGGCTGCCATGACGATGCGCGTCAGACGATGCGCGGCGTTGCCGCGCGCTACCCGGCCTTTGACGCGGCGACGGGCCGGCCGATCGACCTTGCCGGGCGCATCAACTCCTGCCGAGCGGAGCGGCAGCAGGCCGAGCCGCTGGCGCCGGAGTCCGACGCTTTGCTCGCGCTGACGGCCTATGTGACGCATCAGTCGCGCGGCATGCCAATCACTCCGGCGACCGACGCCCGGCTCGCGCCGTTTCGCGACAACGGCCGGCGTCTGTTCCAGAGCCGCATTGGCCAGCTCGAGCTCTCCTGCGCCTCCTGCCACGACGACAATTGGGGCAAACGGCTCGGCGGCAGTGTCATCCCGCAGGCGCATCCGACCGGCTATCCGCTCTACCGACTGGAGTGGCAGACGGTCGGTTCGCTGCAGCGGCGACTGCGCAACTGCATGATCGGGGTCAGAGCCGAGCCGTTCGCCTTCGGTGCGCCCGAACTCGTCGACCTGGAGCTCCATCTGACGGAGCGGGCCCGCGGCCTTCTCGTCGAGACGCCGGCCGTGCGGCCGTGATGCCGGATTGCGGATGATCGTTCACCTGTCGGCCGAGGGAGTTGATTGCAATGCGGCGCTTGGCCGGTAGCCTGAGCTGCGCGCTCCCCCGCTCGTGCGTTCTGTGCTTGTGGGTCTTCGATCGATCTGCGCCTGGTTCAGGTCTTCTTCCAAATTTGCAGAAGCGGGCCTTTGCTCCCATAGACGGGATCCTTGCGTGGACGACCTACCTTCCGGATCGTCGCCAGCGCGCCATCATGCTCCTGGGCAGTCGTGCATTCATCATAGGTCCCAAATGGAGGGTAGGCGCCAACCACCAGAAAATCGTCGGATGCCGAAAGACATTGGTGCCCGGTGCCGGCCGGCAGAACCGCGACGTCGCCGGCCTTCAGTGACAGGGTTCGTCCCTTTTTGCCTCCAAATCGGACTTTGGCCGTTCCGGCCGCAACTCCGAGCACCTCATGTATTCGCGAATGGTAGTGAACATAGTCGTAGATGCCATTCCGCCAGCTGTCCCCCCATCCATTAACCTCGAAAAGCTCCTCCAGGACGGCTGCAGGATCAAATTCTTCGGGCAGTCTCACGACGCCGCGATAGACGACAAGCGGCCAAAACGGATGATTGGGCACCACGCCATCATCCTTGAACCGAAACTCATTCGCTTTTCGCCGCCTTACGAGATCGGTTACTCCTTGCTTGCCCGGTCTTGCGACACCGGTAACCCGCTCGACAGCTTTCTTGGTACTCTGCAGAATGCTCATAATGTAGCCTGCATTGCTGGTTGTCAGAGGTGGACTCTTCATGCCGATTCAACCGGCTGCATGCCGGTCGGTTCCGCTAGCTTTTGGCCCGCGGCAAATCCGGCCGGATTTGTCCGATGACCGCAGGAGATATTCGGCATGAGTAACGTGGTAAAGCTGCATGGTGACAAGCGCTGGAAAGCGGTTCTTGTCTACGGCCACCAGAACGGCCCGATTACGATCGAACATTATCTTGAAGAGATTTCCGAGCTTCATAACATCATCGAGCACGGCCCGGACTGGAACACCCTGATTGCGTGCACGGTGACCATCAACCGTCCCGACGGTGGTGAGGAGCAGAACAGCGAGGAAAGGAGGCACGCCGTGAACATCGGTGAGATCCGCGGGAAACTGTATTGAGCGCCGCCCACGTAAGCAGCACTCAATACATTTGAATCCGGTGTCGATTCCTACGGATGTAAACCGTCAGAGCCGAGGCCCCGAGCAAGCGCATAATGTGCTTGCAAATCCGTGGCGAGGGCTAGCAAGCGAGGCGCGCGTGCCTGCTGGGCGTTCTCGCCTCATGATGAAAAACCAAGGCCTTATCGGCTCTTTGTGGCGGTCATTTTTTTCGCTGCGATTCATGACAAACCATTCATGGGCAATCTCATGAGCTTCGATGACCTCGACCTGAATTTGCTGCGCGTGTTCGACGTCATGATGCGCGAAAGAAGCGTTACGCGTACCGCATGCGAATTGGGAAGAACGCAATCTGCGATCAGCCATTCCTTGTCCAGGTTGCGGCACCTTTTCGGCGACAAGCTGTTCACGCGCGATGGAGGCGTTATGAGGCCAACCCCGCGGGCGGTCGAGCTTCTGCCAGACATTTCGGCCGGATTGGCAACGATCCGAGCCTCGATCGATCGCCATCAAACTTTCGATCCCGCAACCACTCGGCGGAATTTTCGTGTCGGACTCACCGACTACCATGCGATGATCATCATACCGCGTCTTCTCCGGGAGTTTTCCAGGCAGGCGCCCGGTGCCACGTTGAATATCATTCCAGCGAACCGGCTCGACATCCCGTCCTCGGTTCATCTTCGACAGATCGACTGTGCATTGACCGGAGCAGTGATCAAGGACGACCCAAGCCTCTTGAAGATCGAACTGGGCCAGGATCGTCTCTTCTGCGCAGTTTGGAGCGGCAGCCAGATCGCAAGTTCGGCGATGTCATTGGAGACATATCTGTCAGCGTCTCATTTGCAGATTTCCGCCGATGGTGTTTCCAGCGGGCTTGCGGATGCCGCCCTCAAGGAGCTTGGTTTGCGGCGGAACGTCGTCGCGACGATATCGAATTATCTGGCACTTCCGTGGGTTCTGCGAGGCACCGAACTTGTTGCTCATTGTGGTGACGGAATCCTCCAGATCCTTGATAAGGCGAGTGAAGTGACGCTCCTGTCGCCGCCGCTGCCGATCCCAAATGTGAGTGCGTGGCTGCTCCTTCATCGTAAGCGGTCAGCCGATAACGTCAGGCCTAAAGTTCCAAGGCATGAGCATTTCGATTTCGGATGCCGGCCAGCCTTGAGCGATGCGGGTCAAGGTCTGCGAGAGCCAGTCGAGCGGATCGACGCTGTTCATTTTGCAGGTTTGCAGCAAGGTGGCTACCGTCGCCCAGGTTCGTCCACCGCCGTGGCTGCCGGCGAATAGACTATTCTTTCGCGTGATCGTCTGGGGCCTGATTGCACGCTCGACGATATTGGAGTCGATTTCGATGCGACCGTCCATCAGAAAGCGTTCCAGCGCCTCCCGCCGGGTGAGCGCGTAGCGGATCGCCTCGGCGGTCTTGGATTTTCCGGAGACCTTGCCCAGTTCCGCTTCCCATAGATCGAAGAGGCTCGCGACAATGGCCACGGACTTTTCCTGACGTAGCGCGGCGCGGCTTCCGGCATCCTTGCCGCGGACCTCGTCCTCGACCTTCCACAATTCGGTCATGGCGATGATCGAATCCGTCGCGGCCTGCGAGACCCCGCTGATGTGCAGGTCGTAGAATTTGCGCCGCAGGTGAGCCCAGCACCCGGCGAGCCGGATTGTTTCATTGCTGCCGGCTTTGGCCCGTGCCTTGACCAGGTTGGTATAGGCCGAGTAGCCATCCACTTGCAGGATACCGCTGAATCCGGCGAGGTGGCGCGCCACGCAATCCGCACCTCTGCTGTCTTCAAAACGATAGGCAACCATTGGCGGACTGGTTCCGCCATAGGGTCGGTCATCCCGTGCGTAGGCCCACAACCAGGCTTTCGTGGTTTTCCCGGAACCAGGGGCAAGGGTGGGCAAGGTCGTCTCGTCGGCGAAGACCCTTTCGCCCTCCTTGATGCGCTCCAGTATGTAATCAGCAAGCATCTGCAGCTCGAAGCCCAGATGCCCCATCCACTGCGCCATCAACGACCGGCTGATCTCGACGCCGTCGCGCAGATAGATCGCCTCCTGCCGATAAAGCGGGAGGCCGTCGGCGTATTTGGAGACGGCGATATAGGCGAGCAGCCGCTCCGTCGGCAGCCCGCTTTCGATGATGTGCGCCGGCGCCAGAGCCTGGACCACGCCGTCACGGCCCCGGAAGGCGTATTTGGGACGGCGCGTGACGATGACCTGGAACTTCGGCGGCACGACGTCCAGCCGCTCGGATCGATCCTCGCCGATCAGAACCTTTTCAAGCCCCTCGCAGTCGGCCGGGATTTCCGGCTCGACGACCTCCTCGATGCGTTCGAGGTGGGCAGCAAAGCCCTTGCGCGGACGCGGGGCGCGCTTCGGCTTGTTCCCGACCGCGCGGTCGAGTTCGCTCCGGATTTCCGAAAGGCCGGTCTCGACCTCTTCGAAGGCAAAGGAGGCCTGCTCGTCGTCGATGGCCAGGCGTAGCCGCTCGGAACGCGTGCCATGTTGCGTGCGCTGTAAAACTTTCAGGATTGACGTGAGATTGGCGATCCGCTCGCTGGCGCTTTTCTCGACAGCTTTCAGCCGGGCGACCTCCGCCTCAGATGCTGCGATCCGAGCGTCGGCGACTGCGATCCGGGCCTCGCTTGCAGCCTGCTCGCGAGCCATGGAAAGGATCATCGCCTTCAGCGCATCAACGTCGTCGGGAAGGGCAAGACCCGGTAGAACCATGGCAAGCAACAGAGCACAAAAACAGCCGCTTTCCCAACCGTTCCAGCCGCATGATTCATCTTGCCGCAGGCCGGTTTCAGCCCGTCGATAACGGCCGCCTGACCCTGGCCGGACGAATCTTTTTCCAGTCCAGTCCGGCCAGAAGCGCCATCAACTGGGCGTGGTCGAGACGCATGCGCGCGGCCGATATCCCCGGCCAGCAGAAGCTGTGATCTTCCAGAGTCTTCGAATAAAGACAAACCCCGCTGCCGTCCCACCACACGATGCGAACCCGGTCCGCACGCTTCGAACGGAATACGTGAAGTGCCCCCGAGAATGGGTCCAGGCCGCCATCCCTGACCAGCGCCATCAAAGATGCCGCGCCCTTGCGGAAGTCGACCGGCTGGCACGACACGTAAACCACCACACCGGAAGCGATCATGCCTTACGAACCGCGCGGATGATCCTCGCCAGGCGATCGGGATCGACATCGCCGCCGGCGCGCACCACTGCGTCGCCAATGACGATTTCCACCGTGTCGCTGCCCACCGCTTCAAAGCGCGTGAACTTCGCCGGCTTGCTCGCTCCCTCCGTCAGTGGCGCAACCATGCCCGACGAAAGCGCCTTGCGGCGCCACGCATAGAGCTGCGAGGGGTCCAGCCCCTCGGAACGCGCAACCGCCGAGACATTGCCCCCTGGCGAGAACGCTTCGGCGACAAGCCGTGCCTTCTCTTCGTCCGACCGATGGCGCGGCTTGCGTCGGGACGGCACAGGCTCCGCCGTCAAAATCTCGAATGTTCGATGATGGCTCATACTGTCGCTCATAGGATTCTCCGCATGATTCATGCTGAAAATGAGCGATCAACCGCCTGCACGCTACGTGGGGACGCCTACGCGCTTACCCTTCATCCGCAGATGGCCACGGACCCCGGGACGATCTGGCTCAAAGACGTTCTCTCAAATATCTACTCTGAGTCGCAGATTAAAAAGAGAGAAATTGTTTCTGAGAGAGAACAGAGGAAATAAACAGGAGACACACGGCGCGTTGCTTTAGCGAAGTACGCTGATATGCAGGATATGCTTTCGGACAAGGACAAACGGCCGCAACCCTTACGAGCGTAGCCATGGCCCATGAGCAGACGTCATATTCACCATGACGAGAATGAATTTGACCAATAATGAGGCCTGCGCAACCTTGGTGCTCCACAAGAAAATAAGGGGAACCAGAATGCAAGCAATTCTCAAAGGACTGGTCGGAGCAGCGGTAGGGCTCGTTGTGTCCAACGCATCCGCCGCGACGATCGAAAATGTCAGGAAGAACGGAGTTCTGACCTGCGGAACCAACTCAGCGACAGCCGGATTCAGCCTTCCCGACAATGAGGGCAAATGGACCGGGTTCGTGGTCGACTATTGTCGCGCTGTTGCAGCAGCGGTTCTGGGCGATGCGCAGAAGGTAAGGTTCATTCCGCTTACGCCGAAGGACCGCTTCACCGCGCTTCAGTCGGGCGAGATCGATATACTCGCACATAACGCAACCTGGACGTCATCGCGCGACACGTCTCTCGGAATACTTTTTGCGGGCACGTATTTCTACGATGGCCAGGGCTTCATGGTCCGCAAAGCGGAGAACATCGGTTCGGCCAAAGATCTGGATGGCGCGTCCATCTGCGTCACTCAGGGCACGACGACCGAGTTGAATCTCGCCGATTACTTCCGGTCGCATTCGATGACGTATTCGACCGTCGGGTTTGCCGATGAAGAAGCCGTCGTAAAGGCCTACGACGAAGGCCGCTGCGACGTCCTCTCCGCCGACACGTCGACCTTGAATGCGTCGCGCCAGCGCATGGCGAGGGCCGACGACAGCGTCGTGCTTCCCGAACTTATCTCCAAGGAGCCGCTTGGGCCTGCCGTGCGGCAGGGAGATGATCATTGGCTCAACGTGGCCAAATGGACGCTCCTTGTCATGGTCGCTGCCGAAGAATTGGGCGTAACCTCTAAGAATGTCGATGAAATGAAGTCGTCGGACAACCCGAACATTCGCCGGCTGCTCGGAGCGGAGGGCAGCCTCGGAAAGGATCTCGGGCTTGGCGATACCTGGTCCGTGGACGTTATCAAGCAGGTCGGCAACTATGGCGAAGTGTTCGATCGCAATATCGGCAAGGCCTCGCCGCTCAAGATGGAGCGCGGCCTGAACGCTCTTTGGAGTGAGGGCGGTCTCCAGTACGCCCCGCCGATCCGCTAGGCTGGGTCGGTCACAAGCCGCCGGCGATTGCGCGGCGTCTCTCTTCACCAACACAGGAACAGGGTCATGTCCGATGTGCTGCTCGCCGCGCCCTCGCGCAGGAGCCTGTCCCTGCACGACGCCAAGGTCCGGGGCATCATCTATCAGCTTTTGCTAGCGGGCAGCCTGCTGGCATTGGCCGTGGGCATTGCCGTTCAGACGGCGTCGAACATGAGGGCACGCGGGATTCCGCTGTCTTTCGGCTTCTGGAACGAGGCTGCCGGCTTCGACATCAATCAGACGCTGATCCCCTACGACACGCTCTCCACCTACGGCCAAGCGTTCTGGGTGGGTGTGGTCAATACGCTCTATGTGAGCTTGCTTGGAATCGTGTTGGCCACAGTCTTGGGCTTTGTCGTCGGCATTGCCCGCCTGTCGCCGAACTGGATCGTTTCAAAGGTCGCGGCCTCGTATGTCGAGATTATACGCAATATCCCGTTATTGCTGCAGCTTTTGTTCTGGTACAATGCAGTTCTGAAAGCGCTGCCCGCGCCGAGGGCGTCGATCGAACTGCCCGGCGGCATCTATCTGAACAATCGCGGTCTCATCATTCCGGAAATCCAGCTCTACGCAGGAGCAGGTACGGTGGGACTTGCGTTCCTGGCGGCCAGCATCTTCTGCGTCGCTTTTTGGTTCTACGCCAGGCGCGCGCAGAACCGCACCGGAAAACAGCTGCCCGTGCTGTGGGTCAGCCTCGCTGCCTTGACTGGATTGCCTCTGATCGTCTCCCTCCTGGTCGACTCGCCGGTGTCGTTCGTGACCCCGGAGTTGAAAGGATTCAATTACCGGGGTGGACACCAGCTTTATCCGGAGTTCGCCGCGCTTCTGATCGGCCTGTCCGTCTACACCGCTTCCTTTATCGCGGAAATTGTCCGCAGCGGAATCCAGGCTGTGCCGAGAGGCCAGACCGAAGCCGCTCATGCGCTCGGGCTTGCGCCGGGCAAAACGCTTCGCCTGGTCATCGTTCCGCAGGCACTGCGCATCATCATACCGCCCCTGACCAGCCAGTACCTGAATCTCACGAAGAATTCCTCACTCGCCGTGTTCATCGGCTACCCGGACCTCGTTCAGATTTTCGCGGGAACGGTGCTCAACCAGACCGGCGCCGCCGTCCAGGTGATGGCGATCACGCTGTCGGTCTATCTCGCGATCTCCCTCGTCATGTCGATGGCCATGAACGCTTTCAACCAACGTTTCGCGATCGTCGAGAGGTGATGCATGAGCGGCCTGTCCCTGCATCCGTCCTTAGTTAGCGCTGCGCTTTTGCCGCCTATGGCGCCGCCTTCTGGAATCCGGCCGAGCCCGGCGACCTGGATCAGAAAGAACCTGTTCTCGACACCGTTCTCCGGCGTGCTCACGATTTGCTTCACAATTCTCGCCGCATGGCTTTTGCATCAATTCGTAAGTTTTGCAGTCCTGGACGCCGTCTGGGCCGGCGGACAGGAAGAATGCCGCGCCAACCCTGACGGCGCCTGTTGGCCGTTCATCGTGGAGAAATTCGACTATCTCCGTTACGGGGCATATCCGGTTTCCGAGCGCTGGCGGGTGGACCTGACGCTGGCAATCGGCGCCGTGCTGATCGTCTGGCTGCTGTGGAAACGGGCGCCGCGGCGCAACGTGGCGGCGCTGCTGTTCTTTGTTGCCTACCCGGTCGTCGCCTTTGTTCTGTTGAGGGGCATCGCGTCGCTCGATCTGCCGGTCATCGATACCGTGTTGTGGGGTGGGCTGCTCATCACGCTGCTCATGTCGATCGTGGGCATCGTCTTCTCGCTCCCGCTCGGTGTGCTTCTCGCGCTTGGCCGAAGATCGGAGCTTCCCTTCGTCAGAGCGGTGTGTGTGATCTTCATCGAGGTCGTCAGGGGTGTGCCGTTCATCACGGTGCTGTTCATGGCGAATTTCATGATGCCGCTCTTCGTGCCCGACTATCTGACGCCCGATCGGCTGCTGCGTCCGCTGATTGCAATAGCGCTGTTCTCATCCGCCTACATGGCCGAGGTGGTGCGCGCAGGCCTTCAGGCGATTCCGAAGGGGCAATATGAGGCGGCAAAGGCGCTCGGCGTCAGCTATTTCACCATGATGCGTCTGATCATCCTGCCGCAGGCGCTCACTATCGTCATCCCAGGCATCGTTTCTACCTTCATCGGGCTGTTCAAGGACACGACGCTGGTAGCGATCGTCGGCATTGCGGACTTCCTGAGAGCCGTCGAAACAGCGCGAGTCGACCCGAACTGGGCTGGGCCGACGATCTCCTCGACCGGCTATCTCTTCGCCGGGCTGGTCTACTGGATCTTCTGCTTTGGAATGTCCCGGTACTCGCAATCGATGGAGCGCGCGTTGGCGCGCGGCCACAAGAGCTAGGAAGCGGAGCATGCGACAGGCAGTTTCAGCAACGAGGCACGTGGCGCAAATCCCCCAATAGCCCGCCAAAAGTTCGAGCAGCCGCGAGCGACAAAACCACACCCGGAAACCAAGCAATGACTTGTACGGATGCATCGCAATCTACGGTTGCGGAAAGAAATATTGGAATGATCGACTTCGACAGGATCTATGATCGCCACCAGTTTGGGTCAGTCAAATGGGCCAATCAGTGGGACGAATTCTCGCCTCGGGTCGAGGGCGAAGATCTGCTTTCGCTGTGGACCGCGGATATGGATTTTCGCGCGCCTGAAACCGTCATCGCGCGGCTGCGTGAAGCGGCGGACCATGGGATCTATGGCTATACCCGCCGCGACCCCCGTCACTACGAGATTGTGCAATCATGGTTCGCGCGTCGGCACGACTGGTCGCCGGCACTGGAATCGCTGCTGCCGGCGCCTGCGATCATGCCGTCGGTAGCCGCGATGCTTCGGACCTTCACCAAGCCTGGGGACGGGGTGATCGTGCAGTCTCCCATCTACTCGCCCTATTTCGAGGTGATTCAGGGCAACGGAAGGAAGCTGCTGGTCAACCGGCTAAGGTTGCAAGACAACCGATACGAGCTCGACCTGGAGGACTTCGCGAAACTGGCAGCCGGCGCCAAGGCCTTCCTGCTGTGTAATCCGCACAATCCAGCTGGAAAGGCGTGGACGCGCGGGGAATTGACGGCGCTGAACGATGTCTGCGAGCGCTGCGGCATCCTTGTCATATCTGATGACATCCATTGCGACATCAGATTGTCGGATCGCCCGCACATCGTCTTCTCGTCCCTCTCGGAGGATGCCGCCGAAAAGTCATTCGTCTGCACGGCTCCAACGAAGACCTTCAATCTGGCCGGCGTGCCCTCCGCAACCGTGTCGGTGGCCAACAAGCAGCGGCGCGAGGCGCTTCTGGCTACCATGCAGGCATCGTTCATGGTCAATGCCAACTTCTTTGGACGGCTGGCGCTAGAGGTCGCCTACAGCACCGGCGCGCCGTGGCTGGATCAACTGACGCGCTACATCGGCGGTAATGTCGATTTCGTCCTGAAATTCGCCGAGGATCGCCTGCCGGGCATCACACCGATGCGGCCGGACGCTTCCTTCCTGGTGTGGCTGGATGCGCGCGGGCTTGATCGGAAGGTCGGAGGCGTTCAACGTTTTTTCGTCGACCGAGCCGGTGTCAATTTGTACGACGGGCGCGTCTATGGACCCGGCGGTGAAGGCTTCATTCGCCTCAACGTCGGTTGCCCTCGTCCGCTGTTGCGGAGGGGGCTCGAACGTATGTCCAGGGCGCTGGAGTCGTTGTGAGAGCTTGACGGGACCGGAGCGGCCCTGCGGGGCATCGGCGATAGCGTGCTTGCATTCAGCTCCAGGCGTGGCTGGCCAATCCATAGACCCAGGGCTCGTTGCTTTCCCGGTTCAGAAAGCGGCGGCCTTTGGACATCGTCGTCACGGTCTCGGCAATGCCGAGTCCGCTCTGCTGCAGAAACTCGGCAAACACGCCATCCTTCTCGCGCGTATCGACGCGGGCGAATCGACCTGTCAGTTTCTTCAGATGGACGGCTGTGAGATGGACCGCGTCCTGGTCGTTTCGGGCTGTTATGGGACCAATCACATGGCCGCGCCCGAACTCACGGCACATGGAATAGCCAACAACCTCGCCACCGCGGCTCAGAATGGCTGTCGAGGCCTCCTCCGAGAGCAACGCAAGCAGCCTCGCGCGGTTTGTCCCGAATGCGCGCGCGTCCAGCTCGGTGATCTCGCCGAGTCGGCCGCTGGACAGCTCACTCAGTTCACCATCCAAAACCGGCAATGGCGGGAGAGTTTGTTGGACCTCTCCCTGGCGCATGTAAACGATCGCCTCTTTCGTGAAGCCGAGCGACGCATATAGAGGATAGGCGGCATGGGTGGCATTCAGGGCCAGGTTGCGATCCCCGCACTGCTCGAGGACCTGGTCCATGAGCCATCGGCCGCCTCCCTGCGCCTGTGCGCGAGGCGTGGTGATCACCAGGCCGATGGTGGCAAAATCGTCCCCTTGGGGAAACCACATCGCGCTTCCGAAGACGCGCCCAATTCCGTCAACGGCGACGATGCCACGGCCGGCGCGGCGCAACAAATCCCAGTCCTTGGGACGATGCGGCCAGTGGACCGAAATCGATAGCGCATGCAGCAGATCAACGTCGACGTCATTGATGTCGCGCGCGACCAGTTCAAAGGATTTCAGGCGTACTGATCTCTGCATCCCAGTCGATCCGCTCCTTCAACGAATGCCCCAGTCCTTTAACGAATGCCCCAAGGCATGCGGTGTTAAATCCTGGCGCCGATAGCCATGTTTGCGACAGGTCTCATTTGCCGCAGCATTACATGGGAAAGCCAGCAGGTTTCGCTGGTTCGAGGCGTTTTTTCGCAATCTTCAGCCAAAGCACGACGCGATTCGGCAGGGAACACTGCTGCGCAGGGATAGGCTGGTCGCACCCGGTAACAGTGCAAGCAGAGCGGACCGCCATGAACGTGGAAGAAATCCTCGCGACCCTGATTGCATTTCCCTCTGTTGTGGGCACGCCAAACGGCGCGATCGTCGATTGGATCCGCGACTACAGTCAGGCAGCCGGCGCCGAGGTGACGGTTCTGCCCGGTCCCGAGGGCGACCGGTCCAACCTGTTCGTCACGGTCGGCCCGCGTGCCGGTCGGGGCTACATCATCTCCGGACATATGGATGTCGTGCCGGCCGGCGAACCGGAATGGAGCTCGGATCCGTTCGTCCTGCGTCGCGAGGGCGGCAGGCTTTACGGCCGCGGCACCACCGACATGAAGGGCTTTCTCGCCTGCGCATTGGCCGCGCTGCCAGGACTTGCGGCGATGAACCTGCGGCAGCCAGTTCATCTCGCATTCTCCTACGATGAAGAGGCGGGGTGCCGTGGTGTGCCGCATCTCCTGGCTGCATTGCCGAGCCTATGCGAGAGGCCGCTTGGCGCGATTGTCGGCGAGCCGAGCCGGCTGCAGCCGGTGCGCGCGCACAAGGGGAAGGCCGCCGCGCGGCTCGAGGTGATCGGGCGATCCGGCCATTCGTCGCGCCCCGATCTCGGCCTCAATGCCGTGCACGCCATGGCCGGCGTCATCTCGCACGCCGTGGCCTACGGCCAATCCCTCGCCGGCGGTCCGCTCGATCAAAATTTCGAGCCTCCATATTCTTCCTTGCAGGTGGGCGTCATCGCCGGTGGACAAGCAGTCAACATCATCGCTGGCCACTGCACAGCCGATATCGAGGTGCGTGCGGTGCCGGGCGTTTCCCCGGCATCCCTGCTTGAGCCTGTCAAAGCCCGGCTTTTCGATCTACGCGACAGCGGCTTCGAGGTCGCTTGGCACGAGTTGAGTTCCTATCCCGCCCTTGCGCCGGCGGATGGGAGCAAGCTAGCGGCCGTTCTGACCGAGATGACAGGGCAGGAGCCGCTCACAGCGGTGAGTTACGGCACGGAGGCCGGGCTTTATCAGCAGGTCGGTATCGATGCGATCATTTGCGGCCCTGGCGAAATTTCCCGCGCGCATCGTCCCAATGAATACATCGAGATCGGTGAACTTGCTGCCTGCCAGAGCATGATCGAGGATCTCGGCGCGCGTCTCGCGGCCTGAGCAAGGAGCGGGTTCCATGGCATTTCTTTTCCGTTCCGATGCGGCGCGTGCTGCGGTGTTCCGCGAGATTTTTGCGCGCGAACTCCCCGATCTGGAATTTTTCCATTTCGGCGAGGAGTTGGAGCCGGACAAGGTTCGCTATCTCATCACCTGGACGGTGCCGGACGACATCTCGCGCTACCGCAATCTGGAAGTGCTGTTTTCGATCGGAGCCGGCGTCGACCAGTTCAGGCAGGACGTGGTGCCAGGCCATGTGAAGCTTGTGCGCATGGTCGAGGATGGCATCGTCCGCATGATGCAGGAATACGTCGCGCTTGGCGTGTTGGCGCTGCACCGGGAGATGCCCGCCTATCTCGATCAGCAGAAAAGGTGCCTCTGGCAACCGATTGCCGCTCGACAGGCGGCCGAGCGCCGGGTCGGTTTTCTTGGTCTTGGCATGCTGGCGCAAGCGGCAATCGAGCGCTTGAAGCCGTTCCAGTTCCCGCTTGCCGGGTGGAGCCGCAGCCAAAAGCGGATAGAGGGGGTCGCCTGTTTTCACGGCGCCGATCAGTTGCCCGGCTTTCTGCAGCAGACGGATATTCTCGTCTGCCTGCTACCGCTGACGCAGGAAACCAGCGGCATTCTCGATGCAAAACTCTTCTCCTTGCTGCCAGCCGGGGCGCGGCTGCTGCATGTCGGCAGGGGTCCGCAACTCGACCAGGCTGCGCTGATCGACGCGCTCGACAGCGGTCACCTATCCGCGGCGATGCTTGATGTCACGGATCCAGAGCCGCTCCCGGAAGACCATCCGCTGTGGTCGCATCCGAAGGTGATGATAACGCCGCACATTGCCTCGGTGACACAACCGCATACGGCGGCTCAAGCCGCCGTCGACAACGTCCGGCGCCACCGCGCCGGCGAAGAACTGATCGGCCTCGTCGATCGGACACTCGGCTACTAACAGGGAAACCCAACATGTCACTGCTTACCACGATCGACACAAATCCCGCCTTCACGCCCAAGGAGGCCATGCCGCTGCCGGAGCGGCTCATTTCCGGAACTCCATCCTTCAAGACCTGGGCACAGGATGCCTCGAAAGGTGAGAAGGTTCTGACCGGCGTCTGGGAAGCGACGCCGGGCGAGACGCATTCTATCAAGGGCACTACCTACGAGTTCTGCCACATCATTTCGGGTCTCATCGAAATCGAGGAGAAGGGCGGTGAGACCAAGACTTACCGCGCCGGCGACAGTTTCGTGATGAAGCCCGGTTTCGTCGGCGTCTGGCGCACGATCGAGACCGTGCGCAAGATCTACGTCTGCGTTTATGACTGAGTTCAGTGCTCAAGGTCCGGCCGAGTAGAGCGCGCGGCGGTTCCAGAACAATCGACTTTCCAAGTCCCGCCCGACGCGATTCGACGCTGTCGGGCCGCTCATCCTCAACGAAAAATGCGGCGCGAGGCCCGCTATGGTTCCGCGAATGCGAATGAGGACCTCGATCAATGAAGACCTATGACATAGCGCTCATCCCCGGCGACGGCATCGGCAAGGAGGTGACCGGGGCGGCCTGGCAAGTGATGCAGGCCGCGGCCAAACAGGGCGGTTTCGCCCTTGACGGCACACGCTTCCCATGGTCCTGCGCCTACTACCTCGAAACCGGCGCAATGATGCCGCCAGATGGCATTGAGACCCTTCGAAAATTCGATGCGATCTATCTCGGCGCTGTCGGCTGGCCCGTGGAAGTGCCGGACTCAGTATCGCTTCACGGGCTGCTCCTGCCAATCCGCAAAGGGTTCACGCAGTACGCCAACATACGGCCGCACAGGCTGTTGCCGGGCGTTCAGGGCCCCCTCCGCTCCGAGGGATTCGACATCCTGTGCATCCGCGAGAATACGGAAGGCGAATATTCCGGCGCCGGTGGACGCGTTCATTCCGGCACAGCCAATGAGGTCGCGATCGAGACAGCAATCTTCACGCGCGCGGGTGTCGAACGGATCATGCGTTTCGGTTTCGAACAAGCACGGGCGCGCCGCAAGAAGCTCGCATCCGTCACCAAATCCAACGCACAGAAACATTCCATGGTTTTCTGGGATGAGGTCACCCGCGAGGTGGCGAAGGACTATGCCGATGTCGAGGTTTCGCACTACCACATCGACGCTATTGCCGCCCGCATGGTGCTGGCGCCGGAAAGCCTCGACGTGATCGTCGCCTCGAACCTGTTTGGCGACATCCTTACGGATATTGGAGCGGCCATTCAGGGCGGGCTGGGTTACGCCGCCTCCGCCAACATCAATCCCGATCGCAGCGCGCCTTCCATGTTCGAGCCGGTCCATGGTTCGGCGCCCGACATCGCGCATCTCGGCGTCGCCAATCCGATCGCCGCGATCTGGTCGGGTGCGATGATGCTCGAGCATCTGGGCGAGGGGGATGCTGCGGCAGAAGTGATGTCGGCGATCGAGTCCGTAACCGCGCAGGGCATAGGCACGATCGCGGGCAAGGACCGGACTGAAACAATCACGCAAGCCGTGCTTGCGGCATTGAGCTGAAAGGGCAGAGGAAAAAGACCATGAATGCGATAACGAAGATTGGCACGTTTGACGATGCGGACCTTTTGCGCCAGCAGGCGTTGATTGGCGGTGTGTGGCGGGAAGCGGATACAAAGGCCGTCGTCGATGTGACCAATCCTGCCACCCTGAATGTTCTTGGCAGCGTTCCCGACATGGGCGGCGACGAGACCAGGGCCGCGATCGCTGCTGCGGCCGAGGCATTCAAAAGCTGGAAGAAGACGACCCATGCCGAGCGTGCCGGACTGCTGGAGCGCTGGCACGACCTCATTCGCCAGCACGAACAGGATTTGGCGCTTCTGCTGACGCTGGAACAGGGTAAGCCGCTTGCCGAGGCGTCGGCGGAAATCCGCTACGGCGCAGCTTTTGTGAAATGGTTTGCGGAGGAGGCGCGCCGGATCGGTGGCTCGACCATTCCGTCACCCACCGCCGATCGCCGCATTCTGGTCCTCAAGGAAGCAGTCGGCGTCTGTGCCGTCATCACGCCGTGGAATTTCCCCAATGCGATGATCACGCGCAAGGTGGCGCCCGCCCTTGCCGCCGGCTGCACGGTGGTGATCAAGCCGTCGGAGTTCACACCCTTTTCGGCGCTCGCGCTCGGCGTCCTGGCGGAGCGGGCGGGGATCCCGGCAGGCGTTATCAACATCGTGACCGGCATGCCGGGAGAGATCGGCAAAGAGCTGATGGCCAACGAGACGGTACGCAAGATCTCGTTCACCGGTTCGACCCGCGTTGGTGCGCTGCTCATGCGTGGCGCGGCCGATAGCATCAAGCGGCTGAGCCTGGAGCTTGGCGGCAACGCGCCCTTTATCGTCTTTGACGACGCCGATCTGGATAACGCAGTTGAAGGGGTGATCGTATCCAAGTTCCGCAATGGCGGTCAAACCTGCGTCTGCGCGAACCGGATTCTCGTGCAGGAAGGCGTTTACGACGCTTTCGCCGAAAAGCTGAGCCGGCGCGTCACGCGGATGAAGGTTGGCGCGGGGACCGACGAAGGCACTGAGATCGGCCCGATGATCAATGCGGCCGCGATCGACAAGATCGAGCGTCACATCGCGGATGCGAAGACGAAAGGCGCTCAGATCCTCGCCCAAAGCGAAGCAGTGCCCGAAGGCAGGCAGTATGCACGGCCCATCGTCCTGGGGGAGGCTACGACCGAGATGCTCCTGGCATCGGAAGAGACCTTCGGTCCGGTGGCGCCGCTTTTTCGCTTCGAGACAGAGGAAGAGGCCATCACGATCGCTAACGGTACGCCGTTCGGCCTTGCCGCCTACTTCTACACCGACGACCTCAAGCGGTCATGGCGTGTTGCCGAGGCGCTGGAGTTCGGCATGGTCGGGCTCAATACCGGCCTGATCTCGACCGAGGTTGCGCCTTTCGGCGGTGTCAAGCAGTCAGGCGTGGGGCGGGAAGGATCGCAGCTCGGCATCGAGGAATATCTCGAGGTCAAGACGCTCCATGTCGGCGGGTTGAACTAGAGGCTTTTCCGGAAGTCGCAACAGCGGCACCAGAATAAAAAAGGGGCGGTCGAACCGCCCCTTTTTCATTTAGATACTTCGAAGGCCGCGATTGCCGGAGGCGCGCCAGCCTCAAGCAACTTCCCGAACGGGCTCCAGGCCGACTGCGGCGGCCAGCCCGCCGATATCCTTGATCTCGGTATATTCGTAGAAGGGGTTTGCAGGCTCGTGGCCGCGGTTCACCCACACCTTGCTCTTGATGCCGAGATCGTAGGCGGTCATCAGATCGTAGCGGAAGGAGGACGACACATGAGTGATGTCCTCCGGGCCGCAGCCGAGCTTGTCGAGCATGTATTCAAAGCCCTTCATCAGCGGCTTATAGGCGCCAACCTGTTCGGCGGTGATGACGGTGTGAAAGGGCGCGCCGAGCTTTTCCACATTCGACATGATCAGGCTGTTCATGGAGTTTGACAGGATCACCAGTGGGATTTCCTTGGCCACTCTGGACAGGCCAGCCGGGACGTCGGGGTGCGGACCCCAGGTCGGCACTTCGTCATAGATGCGTTGGGCGTCTTCGGGTTTGAACTGGATACCGATGCGCTTGCAGCTGCGTTCGATGGAATTCTGTACCACCTCGAGGAAGGGTTTCCATGGCCCCATAACCTCGTCAAGGCGATAGCCTCTAAAAGCCTCGACGAAGTTGGCCATCGCCTCTGGGGAGAGGCGCTCGCCGTAGACGCGCCGCGCCGCGCCGGCCATATCGAAATTGGTGAGCGTACCGTAGCAGTCGAAGGTGATGTATTTCGGTCTGAACGTCGACATCGCGACTATCCTCCTGGTTTTTTCGGCACAGCGTGCCTGTACCACAATCAGCATAGTCGGAGATCTGGAAGACTAACGGCCGCATTCGCGGCGACCTGAAGCAGATCGTTTCGTATTGCATCGCCGGTTTGGCAGAGTGTTGCGCCAGGTGTCTTTTCGAGCTTTGGGAGCAGCGCGGCCTGTCGGCCATGCTTCGGCAGAAGATGCGGCGCGAGCGGCTAAGGATAGTGAAAACGCGTCGCGCATGGCTTCCGGTCGGGAGGAACTGCTGTCTTTGGTGGTTTACCGTTAGCACCTGAAGACGAAGGCTGGAAATTCATCATGACCACACGACAGATCATCCTTGAAGAGATGACGGCGGGGCACCTGGAAGGCGCTGTCGAGTTGTCTCGCCAAGTTGAATGGCCGCATCGTCGCGAGGATTGGGAACTGGCCCAGTCGGTCAGCCGGGGGATCGTCGCCCTGGAACAAGAACGCGTGGTGGCGACCATCATGATGACCCCCTACGGCGACAATGCCGCCGCCATCAACATGGTGATCGTCGATGCGGCCATGCGCGGCCGCGGACTCGGCCGAAAGATGATGGAAGAGGCGCTTGCCAAGGCGGGTGAGCGCACCTGTTGCCTGACGGCGACACGGGAAGGCCTGCCGCTCTATGAGAAGCTGGGCTTCGTCACGACTGGCGAGATCGTCCAGCATCAGGGCGAGGCGTTGGCAGTTTCGGCGCCGGCCCGTGTATCCTGGGCAGAGAGCGGCGATCTTGCCCGCCTCGAGGTGCTGGATCGCGAGGCATTTGGCCATGACCGTTCGGCGCTGATGAAGCAGCTTTTCGAGCGCGCGAAGTTCGCTGTCATTCGCGATGAAGGCGATATCCAGGCCTTTTCCGCCATCCGGCCATTCGGCCGGGGGCTGGTCATCGGGCCGGTGGTGGCGAGAAGCGGTGCCGAGGCCAAGGCCCTGATCGACTTTCTGCTCGCCCATCATCAGGGCAAGTTCGTCCGTGTCGATACCGACGTTTCAACGGATCTTGCCGAATGGCTCATCGGGCGCGGCCTCGCGCACGTTGGCGGTGGGATCACGATGCGACGCTCCATGGTCAGGCATAAGGAAAGCAAGCCGGCGCATCACCGCACATATGCGTTGGTCAGTCAGGCACTTGGTTAAATCAGGCACTCGGTTGAATCGGAGGAAGAAATGCTGGCAAATTCACTGATCGAACTCGATCGCGCACATCTGGTTCACCCGTTTTCGTGCTATCGGAGCCACGAGGAGACGGGCGTGCGGGTGCTCAAATCCGCCAAGGGCGCAACGGTGACCGATGCAAGCGGGAAAAGCCTGCTCGACGGATTCGCCGGTCTATGGTGTGTGAACATCGGCTACGGCCAGGAAAGTGTCGTTGAAGCAGCCGCCAAGCAGCTAAGGGAGCTTCCTTATGCGACGGGATATTTCGGGCTGGGATCCGAGCCTGCCATTCGCCTTGCTGCCAGGCTTGCCGAACTGGCGCCCGGCGATTTGAACCATGTCTATTTCACGCTGGGCGGTTCCGATGCAATCGACAGCACGATCCGTTTCATCCGCTACTACTACCATGCCAAGGGCACGCCGCAAAAGGACCAGTTCATCTCGGTCGAGCATGGCTACCATGGATCCTCGACGGCAGGGTCAGGTCTGACCGCGATCCCGGCTTTCCATGCGGGTTTCGGCGTGCCTTACGACTGGCAGCACAAAATTCCCTCGCACTACGCCTATCGCAATCCTGTCGGTTCCGACCCGCAGGCGATCATCGATGCATCGGTCGCGGCCCTGCGCGCCAAAATCGCGCAACTCGGCGCGGGCCGCGTTGCGGCATTTTACGCCGAACCCATCCAGGGTTCCGGCGGTGTCCTCGTTCCACCGACAGGTTGGCTGAAGGCTCTGCACGCCGTGTGCAAGGAACACGACATTCTGTTCGTTGTCGACGAAGTCATCACTGCCTTTGGCCGTACCGGTCCTCTCTTTGCCTGTGAGGAAGATGAGGTCGTGCCGGATTTCATGACCACGGCGAAGGGACTGACCTCGGGCTACGTGCCGATGGGCGCCGTCTTCATCTCGGACCGTGTGTACAATACGATCGCAGACGGAGCCGGCAAAGCGCCTGTCGGCCATGGCTATACCTATTCGGCCCATCCCGTGAGCGCGGCGGTCGGGCTCGAATGCCTGCGTCTCTACGAAGACAGCTTGCTCGAGAACGGGCGCAAGGCCGGCAAGCGCCTGATGGAAGGCCTTCGCTCGCTCGCCGACCACCCGCTGGTTGGCGACATTCGCGGCCGCGGCATGCTGGCAGCAATCGAGTTGGTCACCGACAAGGAGCGCAAGACGCCGCTGCCGGCAGCGGCCGATCCGGGGCGCCGCATCTTCGAGCGCGCGTGGGCGAACGGCCTTGTCATCCGCGCCTTCAACAGCGGCATTCTCGGCTTTGCGCCGCCGCTCTGCTGCACCGATGACGATATTGATGGAATCCTCGAACGCACCCGGGTGACCCTCAATCAAACCCTCGAGGACCAGGACGTGCGGTCTGCGATGAAGGGATGATCATTGCCATCGCAGAAGCGCCCTCGGTCAATTTGGTAAACGCCTAAAGCGCGTCGCGTTCGAATGCATTCATGCAACGCGCGCTTTAAGGTCTCGTTTTTCATGCAAGTCGTTATCGCAGCGAAAAGCAGCAAGAGGGAGCGCCGGCGCGCGGCTCTCCAGGTCAAGGCCGCGGAACGTCTCACCTGTCGAAAATGACGTCGAGAGGCAAATGGGATTTGACGATGGGTGACTTCAGCACGACGAAGCTGAAATATTTGTCGATTCCGATATCCAGTTCGATCATGCGCTCCATGATCGTCTGGTACTCGCTGATGCCCCCGGTGACAAACTTCACAAGATAGTCGTAACCGCCTGAAACCAGATGGCATTCGATAACAGAATCGACTTTCTGAATTGCGGTGAGAAATCTCGCGAAGTCGTTCTGCTGGTGGTGCTTGAGCGTGACTTCGGTGAAGATCGTCAGAGTCTGCCCGAGCTTGGACACATCGATCTGGGCGGAATAGCCGGTGATGAAGCCTTCCGCCTGAAGCTTCTTCACCCGCATCAGGCAAGGGCTCGGTGAAAGGTTCACCAGGTCGGCGAGTTCGACATTCGTGACCCGTCCGTTCTTTTGCAGTTGGGATAAGATCTTGATGTCGATCTTGTCGAGCTTCATTGGAAACCTGTCATACGTTCGAACCGCGGATCGTCCGGCAGACGGCGTCCGTCACCTCGGTGGTCGCAGTCCCTCCCACGTCCGGCGTCAGCACGCCCTCACGCGTCACCGATTCCACAGCGTTCATCAACCGGACGGAAACTGCGCTCTCGCCCAGATGTTCGAGCATCTGGGCAGCGGTCCAGAAGGTGGCGACCGGGTTGGCAATATCCTTGCCGGCGATGTCGAATGCCGAGCCGTGAATTGGCTCGATCATCGAGAGATAGCGCCGCTCGGGATCAATGTTGGCGGTCGGTGCAACGCCGAGACTGCCCGCGAGCGCGCCTGCAAGGTCCGGCAATATGTCGGCGTGAAGGTTGGTGGCGACGATCGTATCGAGGCTCCGAGATTTCAACGTCATACGCACTGTCATAGCATCTACTAGCATCTCGTCCCAAGCGACGTCCGGGAATTCCGGCCGCCACCTCGGCAGCGATTTCGTCCCTACATTACCATGCCGTGACGCTGCGCGTAGGATTTTGTAACAACTGTCAGGAGCTTTCGCGGCCGTGACTGCGCCGGCCGTCGGCAGGAATGGCGGCAATCTCATATTCGCGCATCGTCACTTTCCCTTCAGTGCTGGCCGCCTCGCGGCCTCGATCTCGTGTGCGACCAATTGCAACTTGGCAAACGGTCTTCAGAATTCAGCGACCTTGCCCCACGCAGCTGTCTTCAGACGCTCCGGCCGATAGGGACGCGGATCGACAATCGGCTCGCTGCCGGTGATGACATCGGCGATCATATGCCCAGCACCGGGGCCGATCCCGAAGCCGTGGCCGCTAAATCCCGCGGCGAGAATGAAGCCCGGAATTCCCTCCACTTCACCGATTGCCGGGACGCCATCGGGCGTGCTGTCGACATAGCCCGCCCAAGCATGAGAAATCGCGACGCGCTGGAATTCGGGCAGCAATTCGCAGGCTCTTTGATAGGTCAGCCGAATCTGCCTAGTGTCCGGCTTCGGGTCGAGAATCCGATTCCGTTCCATTGGTGTGACCTTGTCAAGGCCCCATTTCCCCAGGCTTTCATGACCTTGACGCCAGCCCTCGAACGCTCCGGGGGCCAGACTGCGCCAGCGGCGGGCGAACATGGGCACGAACTGGCGGCTGAACCTGAGCTGCTGCGGCGTTGGATCGACTCGCGCCCGCCCGCTGATCGCCAGCGCGTAGCCACCGTTGCTGCGCCGCGTCAGCGAGACGCGCGCGGTATGCAGGGCATCCGGCAGGCCATTTGCGCCCGGCGCTACGGCTAGAATGGACTGACGCACGGCAGCCTGCGGGAAACGAATACCAAGCTGGTTGCAGAAGGAGGAAGCCCACGCGCCTCCGGCCATGACCACGGTCGTTGTCCGGATGGTTCCCGCTTCTGTAACGACGCCGCTGACCCGGCCGGCGCTCAACTCCAGCCCGCGCGCCGCGCAATTCTGATGTACCGTGCCGCCGGCCGCCATGATGCCGCGCGCGGCGATAGGCACCGCCTTTGAGGGATCCGCCGTTCCGTCAGTTGGCGAGAACACGCCGCCTTTCCATTTGCGGCCGGTCGCCTTGCCCCGTTCGGTGGCTTCTTCCGCGCTCAGCACATGCGTCGTGACGCCAACCGTCCTGGCGAAATCGCGCCACTTTGCCCAGCCTGCCAACTCGTTTTCGTCCTGCGAGAGATAGAGCAGGCCGCAGCGGCGGAATCCGGTGTCCTCGCCGGTCTCCTGCGCCACTTTTTCCCAGAGATCGAGGCTCTTGGTTGCCATCGGCAACTCGCGCGCGTCGCGGTTCTGCTGGCGGCACCAGCCCCAGTTGCGGCTGGACTGTTCGGCGGCAACGCGCCCCTTTTCCAGCAGGGCAACGCTGACGCCGCGGCGTGCGAGATAATAGGCCGCGAAAACCCCTACGACGCCGCCGCCGATGACGACGACGTCCGCCTCGCGAGGCAGGGATGGGCTGGTATCGATGTGCATGAGCGGTGCGGGCATGGAACGGGACTCCGGTAACTTTAAAGCATCCTAACCTGCGGCCCGCAGAGGCAGGCTGCGGAGTTCATGCCTGGACGGAATTTCCTGCGGTTTGCGGCCCATGGAACAGGTAATTGTTGCCGAAAAAAGTTTTGCCGGCGCCCAACCCGCCGGGGCAAGCAGGAGTAAACTTCATCCAGTCGCGCGATCTGCGGCATGGGCTTTTCGGTCCGCGGCGCGCAGTGACGCAAGCCTGTCGCACACGAAATGCCGGATGAAAGACCTGGTTGTCTGATCCCGGTTTCTGCGCCGGAACGGGAGCAGAGTGAAATGCCGAACGTGACGTTCTTTTCAGAAGTTCCTGCCGCCCGAGGGCCAAATTTCGACGACTATGCGGATACAGAACAGTCAAACTGGCTGAAAGAACGGAGCAACCCCTTATAGCGGGCAAGCTCCAGAGGACTTCCGATAGGCAGGGCTTACGCCTTCGGAGAGTTCTCCAAGAAAAGGGAACAGCGTCCGGTCCACGGACCGGAATTTCATCAAGGGAGCCGCCAGGATGAGCAGGATCAGTCTCTCGCAGCCGCAGCGCTCGAAGCGCCGAGACGGCCCGACGACGGACGCTATGGTGAGGCGCTTCTGCTCAAAGCGCGATGATGTGGTCCGCACCAACGTGGACCCGCTCGGTTCAAACGGGAGATGATCGCAATGGTCGCAAGCATCCAGCCTGTAGCCCCCCACGATGTGGCGCTTTCGGTGCGCGACCTCACGGTGAATTTGCCGAAAGGCATGGAACGGACTTATGCCGTCGAGAATATCTCCTTTGATCTGAAACGCGGCCAGATCCTGTGCGTCATTGGCGAGTCGGGATCCGGCAAGTCGGTCACCGCCAACGCCATCATGGGGCTGCTGCCTCGGGTGATCCACGTCTCCTCGGGCGCCATCCACCTCGATGGGACGAACATCATAGGCATGCCGCAGGACAAGCTACGCGGCCTGCGCGGCCGGGTGGTGTCGATGATCTTCCAGGACCCGCTCTCGGCGCTCAATCCATTGATGACCGTGGGCGCTCAGATCGATGAAGTCATGGCGGCGCATGGCGTCGGCACCCCGAAATCCCGTCGCGGCCGGGCCGTCGATTTGCTGACCGAGGTCGGGCTGCCGGATCCGGAACTCATGTACCACCAGTATCCATTCCGCCTCTCCGGCGGGCAGCGGCAGCGGGTGATGATCGCCATGGCGCTGGCGCTCGAGCCGACGATCCTGATCGCGGATGAACCGACGACCGCGCTCGACGTGACCACCCAGGCGCAGATTCTGTGGCTGATCCGCGACATTCAGCGCCGCAAGGGAATGAGCGTCATGTTCATCACCCATGACTTCGGGGTGGTGGCCGAGATCGCCGATAGCGTCGTGGTGATGGAGAAGGGCCACATCGTTGAGCAGGGCAGCGCTCAACAGGTCCTGAAGTCGCCTGGCCATCCCTACACAAGGCGTCTTATCGCAGCCGTCCCGCATCTGACCGGTGAGGACCGGGTTCCTCTGGAGACGGCCGACAAAGCGCCGATCCTGAAGGTCGAAGGCCTGATGAAGACCTACCGCAGCGGCAGTTCGCTGTTCAGCGCGCAGCGCGTCGTGCCCGCGGTCAACGAGGTGTCGTTCGATCTGGCGCCGGGGCGCACGCTGGGCGTTGTGGGCGAAAGCGGTTCCGGCAAATCGTCGCTTGGTCGGCTTTTGATCAAGCTGCTGGACAGCGACGGCGGCGGGATTCTGTTCGAGGGCCGCGACATCGCCAAGCTTTCCGAAGCCGAATTCCGCCCGCTGCGGCCGCGGGTCCAGATGATCTTCCAGGATCCCTTCGCCTCGCTCAACCCGCGCTCGACGATCGGCCACATCTTGACCGTTGGCCCAGTCGCGCACGGGACGCCCTATGCCCAGGCGCGTGAAGAGGCGAAAGCGCTCCTGGCCCATGTCGGCCTCGATGCCGGTGCCTTTGATCGTTTTCCGCATGAATTTTCCGGTGGGCAGCGCCAGCGCATCGGCATCGCTCGGGCATTGATGTTCAAGCCGAAGCTGCTGATCGCCGATGAAGCGGTGTCGGCGCTGGACGTGTCGATCCAGGCCCAGATCCTGCAGCTGCTCGACCAGATCCAGCGGGAGACCGGCGTGTCGATGATCTTCATCACCCACGATCTGCGCGTCGCCAGCCAGATCTGCGACGAAATCGCGGTGATGCAGAAGGGGCGGATCGTTGAACGCGGACCGCCATCGCAAATCTTCCTCGACCCGCAATCAGCCTACACACGTGAGCTGGTGGCGGCGATTCCTGGAGAGCAGCCGGGAACGACCCGTCCGGTTGCAGCAAACGGATAATAGCCACGGCGGACACCGCCAAAACAAGGGGAATTCCAATGACTGAACGCTCAAACACCAAATCAAACTACTCGCGACGCGATGCACTGCGATTGATGGCGATAGGCGGGGCTGCAGGCCTCATTGCGCCCAATCTGTTGGGCAAACCCGCTTTCGCCCAGAACCCGCCGACGAGCCCAACCGGCCGCGTCGTCGTCGGATTTTCGCAGGAACCCACCGTCTTCAATCCACTGATGCCGCATACCGAGTGCGACGACGCTGTGCATTTCTCGGTGTTTGATGCACTCGTTCGCATGGATCCCAAGGGCGTTCTTCAGCCCAATCTTGCGGTCGAAGTGCCCAGCCAGAAAAACGGCGGCATCTCAGAGGACGGACTTGTGTGGCGCATCCGCCTGCGTGACGATGTCCGCTGGCACGATGGCAAGCCCTTCACGGCCGAGGACGTGAAATTCACTCTTGAGCTCATCACCAATCCGAAATTCCGCGCGTGGCGAACGGCGGGCCATTCGCTGGTGCGCGATATCAAGGTGGTCTCGCCGACCGAGCTGACCTGGCGGATGGAGGAGGCTTTCGCCCCCTACCAGTCGTTTCTCGCCGAAACCTTCATGGTTCCAAAGCACATCCTCGAGAAAGAGGCCGACCCGAACGCCGCCGCCTTCAATCAGGCGCCTGTCGGCACTGGCGCATTCAAGTGGGCGCAGCGCGTTGCCGGCGATCATATCGAACTCGTCGCGAATGCGGATTATGCCGGGGAGGGCCCTTATTTGGAGCGGCTCGTCTTCAAATACATCCCAGACATGACGGTGCTCTACACCCAGTTCAAGAGCGGCGACATCGATCTCGTCGACCAGGCATTCATAACCGCCGACCACTACGCGGAAGCCAGCCAACTATCGGATCGTATCGTCAAGCTGGAGCCTGGGGCATCGGTCGAGTCGATCTATCTCAATCTTGAGAAGCCGCAATTCAAGGACCCGGCGGTCCGCCAGGCGCTCTACGCGGCAATCGACAGGAAGGCGATCCTCGAAGCACTCTATTACGGGGTCCACAAACCCACCGAGACGTTCATGCCGCAGAATTCCTACTACTACAATCCGAACCTGCCGGCACAGGAGTTCAACCTCGAGCGCGCGGGCCAGATCCTCGACGAGGCCGGCTGGGTACCCGGAGCCGATGGAATACGGGTGAAGGACGGAGTGCGTCTGTCGTTCGCCAACTCCACCACCTCCGGCAACCATTTGCGTGAGCAGACGCAGCAGTTCCTGCAGCAGACATTCGCCGAGATCGGCGTCGAGATGACCATCTCGAACCTACCGGCCGCCGTCATGTGGGGCGATTTCTGGCTCAAATCGCAGTTCGAGTCAGCCATCTCCGGTGTAACCAATGTCATCGCGGGCGACCCCGACGTTTCCAATCGGCTGCACACCAGGGCGATCGTCGCCAAGGGCGGAAAGGGCTCGAACACCGGCCAATACTCCAACCCGGAGGTCGATGCGCTGCTCGAGAAAGGCGCCCGCACCTTCGATCGGGAACAGCGCCGCGCCATCTATCTGCGTGTGCAGGAAATCGTTCGTCAGGATCTGCCGTTCCTGCCTCTGTTTGCCTACACCAACGTGTTCGGCCGCAAGCAAGGGCTGGAGGGTTTCGAGGCAAATTCCAACACCCGCGTCGCATCCTGGCATGCCGCCGGATGGCATTGGAAGGCCTGACATCCATACGGCGCCGCCGCCGCCTCGCGGCGGCGGCCAGTCATCGGCGCCATCTTGAAAGAGGAGAGATGAATGCGTGGCTTCCTGCTCAACCGGCTCTCACAGAGTCTCATCCTGCTCCTGATCGTCTCGATCATCGGGTTCCTCGTCCTGAACCTGCTGCCGGGTGGGCCGCTGGCGCAATTCGGGCTCGATCCCGGCATGACGCAGGACGATCTCGAGCGCCTGAAAGAGCAATTGGGGCTGAACCGTCCGCTTTTGGTGCAATATTTCGACTGGGCCTGGCGGCTGCTCCAAGGCGACTGGGGCCACTCCTTCCGCGACGGCGCGCCTGTGCTGGCAGTGATTGGCCGGCACGTCCCTGCGACGCTGCTGCTGATGGGGACGTCCACCGCCATCGCAATCGCCATCGGCACCTGGATCGGCATTCGTGGCGCCACGCACCGCTATTCGCTGTTCGACCATATGGCGACGATCGGAGCGATGGTCGCGCTGTCGATCCCGACCTTCTGGTTCGGGCTCGTCGGCATCTACATCTTCTCCCTGCAGCTGGGCTGGCTGCCTGCAGGCAACATGTACACGATCGGCGACGGTTCGATCCTGAACTACCTGCATCACCTGATCCTGCCAAGCATCGTGCTGTCGCTGGTGCATGTCGCGATCTGGAGCCGCTACATGCGCACGGCGACGCTCGACGCCATCAGCCAGGATTTCGTCAAGACCGCCCGCGCCAAGGGCCTGAGCGAGCGCCGAGTCATCATGAAGCACGTCGTCGGCAATGCGCTTTTGCCGATGATCACACTGGCCGGGGTCCAGCTTCCCAGCATCCTGACCGGCGCGCTGGTGACGGAGACAGTGTTTACCTGGCCGGGGATGGGTCGACTGTTCCTGGACAGCCTCGGCTACAGCGACTACCCGGTCGTGATGGGACTGCTGATGTTCTCGGCCATCCTCGTCATCCTGGGCAACTTGATCGCAGATATTGCCGTGGCGATCGTCGACCCGCGCATTCGTCTGGGTTGAGCGCCTAACCTCACGCCCAACAGGAGGCACCCGAAATGACCGCTCTCGCCGCAAATGCAGGACCAAGCCGCTGGTGGCGCAGCCGCACGGTGCGCCGTTTCACGAGCCATCATCTGGCGTTGCTGGGAGTGGCGATGATCACCCTCCTGACGCTGGCATGCGTCTTCGGTCCTCATCTCCTGCCCTATGATTCCCTCTACATCGATTTGCGCGCCCGCTTTTCACCGCCGCTGACCGGCGACCACTATCTCGGGACCGATCCTTTGGGGCGGGACGTGGCGGCGCGACTGTTCATGGCCGGGAGGACCTCACTGCTGGTGGCTTTCTTTGCCATGCTGCTGTCGACGATGATCGGAACGCTCGTCGGCGTGATCGCGGGCTACCGCGGCGGCTGGATCGGCGCAGCGCTGATGCGCACGGTCGACGGCTTCCTGTCATTCCCCTCGATCTTCCTGCTGCTGGCCCTGGCCGCGGCACTGAAGCCGAGCCCGGCCATGGTCACCGTGATCGTCGCTGTCACCAGCTGGATGGAGGTAGCTCGGATTGTCGAGGCCGAGGTGCGGTCGTTGCGCGAGCGCGAGTTTGTGCTGGCCGGGCGCATGCTGGGGCTTAGCGGCGCGCATATCATGTTCCGCGAGATCCTGCCCAACGCCATGGGCCCGATCATCGTGGCCGCGACGCTGACCGTCGCGCACGCCATTCTCCTGGAAGCCTATATCAGCTTCCTGGGTTATGGCATTCAGCCGCCGCTGCCCAGCTGGGGCAACATGCTCGAGGGCGCCCAGCAGTACCTGGACAGTGCGCCCTGGCTGGCGATCATTCCCGGGGCCGCCATCACCATCGCCGTGACAAGTTTCAATTTCATCGGCGACGGGTTGCGCGATGCGCTCGACGTGCGGGACGACCGTGTCTGATCTCGCCGGCATGGACCGTCCCAGCCTCCTGAAACCGCAACGAGAAGTCAGTCACGTGCACGAGCCCAAAGTCGCCGACAAGAGCACACCCTACTGGTGGGAAGCGGCGCCCGTCATGCCGCTGCCGCCGCAGCCCCTGGCCAGGAAGCTCGACGTGGCGATCGTCGGCGCCGGTTATGCCGGGCTTTCGGCCGGGCTTGCGCTGGCGCGCGGGGGGCGTTCGGTTGCAGCTTTTGATGCGATGAATCCGGGCGAGGGGGCCTCGTCGCGCAACGGCGGAATTACCAGCGGGAGCATCCGGCTGGACTACGCCACGATCACCCGGCGCTTCGGCGAAGAAAAAGCCATGGCGATCGAGGCCGAGGGCAAGGTCGCGCGCGAATTCCTTTACGACTTCATCAAGTCGGAAAAGCTCGACTGCGACTTTCAACAGGTTGGCCTGTTCAAGGGCGCCATCGGATATGAACAATACGAGAAGATGGCCCGCGGCGCCGAGGCGTTTGCGCGGAAACTGGGAATCGAATCCTACGCTGTTCCATATGCAAAGCAGCGCAACTACGTCGGCACCGACTTCTATCGCGGCGGCACGGTTCGTATGGACATCGGTGGGCTGCACCCGGCCAAGTTCCATGCCGAACTGCTGCGGGTGGCGCTCGCTTCGGGACTGGCGGTGCATTCGAACACGCCCGTGACCTCGATTGAAAGGGATGGCTCCGGGTTCCGCGTCGCCACTTCGGCCGGTACGGTGCAGGCGCGGCAGGTGCTGGTCTGCACAAATGGCTACACGGATGGCGCCAGTCCCTTTCTGCGCCGTCGGCTGGTGCCGGTTCGCAGCCGGATCATTGCCACCGAGGAACTCGCGCCTGAAGTGATGTCGCGCCTGATGCCGAAGCTGATGATGATGGGCGAGGGCCGCGAGCTTGGCTTCTATTACCGCCCTTCGCCGGACGGCAGACGCATCCTGCTCGGCGGGCGCGACAGCTCGCGTGCAGGCGATCCGGCAGCCCCGACGCTCCGCCTGCGCAACGGGCTGGTCGAGCTTTTCCCTGAACTGGAGAAGGTTCGCCTCTCGCATAGCTGGTTCGGCAATGTGGCGATGCACCGCGACATGCTGCCCAGGATCTTCGAGAAGGACGGCGTGGTCTATGCCACGGGCTTCTGCGGTTCGGGCGTGGTCTGGGCGCCATGGGTCGGCACGCGTGCGGCTCACAAGCTGATGGGACATGGCGAGCAGGCGCGCACCGCATTCGATTTCCGACCGCCTGCGGCGATCCCGCTCTATCGTGGCAATCCGTGGTTCATCCCGGCCGTTATCAAGGGCTACGCCCTGCAGGACCGTATCACCTGGTGGCGCGCCAGCCGCTGACAGGCGTATATACTTTCTGAGGAGCATTCGTCTACGACCGGGCAAGCACGAAATGAAGATTCAAATAGTCGTCGTTGGCGGTGGCGCTGGGGGCCTAGAGCTTGTGCGATGGCTCGGAGCGCGGCTCGGCCGTAAGGATTTCGACATCATCCTTGTCGAGCGGAACCACACCCATGTCTGGAAGCCGCTTCTTCATGAGGTTGCGGCTGGATCGCTCGACGCCAATCTTGACGAGGTTGGCTATCGCAGCCACGGGCATCGGTGGGGCTACCGCTTCTTCTACGGCTCGTTGGAGGCCATTGATCGAACAGCGCGGCAGGTGATAGTGGCGCCGATCTACGACGATGACGGGTCGGAACTGGTTGGTCGACATCGGCTCCGATACGATTACCTCGTTATCGCAATCGGGTCGGTTTCAAACGACTTCGGTACTCCCGGAGTCAAGGATCATTGCCTTTTCCTCGAAGACCGTCATCAAGCGGATCGCTTTCGATTGAAGTTGTTGAATCATTGTCTTCGAGTTTCCAGGACAATGTCAGCTGATCCTACCGACGACGCCTTTGTCGATATAGCTATCGTAGGTGGCGGTGCGACAGGCGTCGAACTCGCTGCTGAACTCTACAATGCTGCATCATCTCTCAGACACTATGGCCTGGAAATCTTCGACGAGACCCGGTTGAGGGTCACTTTGATAGAGGCCGGGCCGCGGATTCTTCCGGCTCTCCCAGATGCCTTAGCAAAGGCCGCGCATCAGGAGCTTGAGGCCCTCGGCGTCCGGGTGCTCGCAAAGACAGCTGTATCCGAAGCAAGCGAAAAGGGATTGAGGTGTGCCAACGGGGAGCAGATACACGCCGATATTTGCGTCTGGGCTGCAGGAGTGCAGGGGGCAAATATTTTAGGAGAGCTCGACGGACTCGAGGTGGCGCGCAGCAGGCAACTTGTCGTCCTTCCCACCCTCCAAACGAGCCGCGACGAGCGCATCTTCGCTATCGGCGATTGCTGCTTTTTCAAGCCAGAAGGGGCGGGCGGCCCGGTGCCACCACGAGCTCAGGCTGCCCACCAGATGGCATCGACGGCTTATCGCAACATTCTTCACTTGATTGCCGGGGAAACGCCAGAAGCATTTGTCTATCGGGACAAGGGCTCGCTAGTGTCGTTGAGCCGGTTTTCCACCGTCGGTAGCTTGATGGGAAACCTCGTCGGAGGGCGGATGGCGATCGAGGGGCGGCTGGCCAGGATGATCTACGTGTCTTTGTACCGCATGCACCTGGTGGCCATACATGGCTGGATCAAGGGCTTGGCTCTTATCCTGGTCGGCCATGTCAACCGGGTTGTCCGTCCGCGTCTCAAACTGCATTGACGTTAATGCCGACAGACGGCTCAAAACGAATGATCCCGCTGAATTGAAAGGGCAAAACAGCAGCCAAATCTGCCCGCCTGGCGCGACTCTAAGGTCCGACTTCAATCTGGCTTTGGATCAAGCGACAGCGTTGCACTTATGGCCGTTGATCATGACAGAGATAGCGTCAGCGCCCCGACCGAGCTGATGAAATTCGAGACCCGCCATGTGCCGGGCGCGCTGAAGCTGTCGCAGGAGATGGGCTGGCCTTATCGCCAGGAGGACTGGGAATTTGCCGTGACGGTCGGCAATGGCTTGGTCCTCGAGCGGGCAGGACAGGTGATCGGCACTGCCATGTCCTGGAATTACGGACAGGCCTATGCCACTGCCGGGATGATCATAGTCACCGGCTCAGCGCAGGGCGGTGGCAACGGCTCCCGGCTGTTTGACGGGTTGCTTCAGGCCATGGACGGGCGCAACGTGCTGCTCAATTCGACGCAAGAGGGGCTCGCGCTGTACAAGCGACGCGGCTTCACAGCCTGGGGCGCGGTGCTTCAGCACCAGGGCCCGCTGACCGTTGCCGTGACGCAGAGTACCCGCGACGACATCCGTCAGGCGACGGTCTCTGATCTCGCGACGATCCAGGCCCTCGACGAACGGGCGACAGGCATGCCCCGGCCGTCGATGGTGGCTGGCCTCGCTGAAGCGGGCAGTGTTTTGGTCATCGAACGCGCGGGGCGTATTGCAGGATACGCCATCGCCAGGCGGTTCGGTCGCGGCTATGTCGTCGGCCCTGTTGCTGCTGAAAGCGCCCAAGACGCGCGACTCCTGATCCTGGCCCAGCTTGCGACGCTTCACGGCCAATTCGTGCGCATCGACGTCTATGCCGAACACGGATTGGGCGACTGGCTGGAAAGCCTGGGCCTCGCCCGTGTCGGCGATGCGATTGCGATGGTCAAGGGGCGACGGCCCGCCTGCGACGGGACGGCCCGCATGTATGCCGTGGCAAATCAGTCGTTCGGTTAAGGAAGAGGGAGCGATGGATACGACGAATGTAAAGATGCGTGAGGCGGTCCAAACGATCGATGCCCTCATCACCCCGTCGCTGCTTCTGGACCGGGGGCGGCTCGAGCGCAATATCCAGCGCCTGGCCGAGCATGCCAGAAAGCTTGGCGTGGTGCTGCGCCCGCATATGAAGACGGCCAAAAGCATCGACGTCGCCCGACATGTGTTCCCCGGCGAACCCGGTCCGATCACGGTCTCGACGATCGCCGAGGCGGAGTATTTCGCCGGCCACGGCTTTCGCGACATCACCTATGCAGTCGGCATGTCGCCGGCTTCGGCCGTCCGCGCCATGGAGCTTTGTCGCCGCACCGGCGCTGATGTGAAGCTGTTGCTCGATTCCGTGGAGCAGGCCGACGCCCTGGCCGGCGTGCGTGAAGCCACCGGCATAACGCCATCAGTCTTCATCGAACTGGACTGCGACGACCATCGCGGCGGATTGAAGCCGGACGATCCCAAGCTGCTCCAGGTGGCCAACAGGGTTGTCGCAGCGGGCGCCAAGCTGGTCGGCGTCCTCGCCCATGCCGGCGAGTCCTATGGCTTGAGCACGGCCGATGCACTGGTCAAGGCAGCCGAGGACGAGCGTTTTGCCACCGTGCGCGCCGCCGAAACCTTGCGCGCCCACGGCCATGCCTGCCCGATCGTCAGCCTCGGCTCTACGCCGACGGCGCATTTCGCCGAGGACCTCGAAGGCGTCACGGAGCTGCGCGCCGGGGTCTACATGTTCTTCGATCTCGTCCAGCACGGGGTGGGGGTCTGTGCCATCGACGATATCGCGATTTCGGTGTTGGCCACGGTGATCGGGTCCAAGCCGGAAAAGGGATGGGTGCTGGTCGACGCCGGGTGGATGGCGCTTTCGCGCGACCGCGGAACCGCAAACCAGAAGATCGACCAGGGTTACGGCGTGGTCTGCGACGAAAAGGGGCGGGTGCTTGAAGATGTGATCGTGGCGCAGGCCAGCCAGGAACACGGTATCCTCGCCATTCGTGCCGGTTCTGGAAAGTCCATGCCCGACTTGCCGCTCGGGTCTCGGGTCCGGATTCTGCCCAACCATGCCTGCGCCATGGCCGCCCAGCACGACTTCTACAGCGTCGTCAATGGTGAGAGCCCCGAGATTGAAGCGCGGTGGGAGCGGATTCGCGGCTGGTAGGGGCTTAAATTTTTACGCTTTGCATGGCGCCCATGCAAACTGACGCACTGGTTGTGCAAAATGAAACTTACCTCTTACTGGCTGGATACGTCTCAGCCGTTCGATCATGGGTCGTCCAAACCGCTCGAAGGCCACTACGATGCAGCAGTTGTGGGCGGCGGCTTGACTGGATCATCCGCGGCGCTGGCCCTTGCCAAAAAGGGCGCCCGGGTTGCGCTGTTGGAGGCCGAAACGATCGGCAACGCCGCATCAGGCCGCAATGGCGGGATGTGCAACAATGGTTTTGCCCAGAACTATGCAATCATGGCCGGCAAGCACGGCAAGCCGGCCGCAAACGCGCTCTACAAGGCTTTCGACGCCGGCGTCGATATGGTCGAGCGGCTGGTCCAGGAAGAAAAGATCGACTGCAGTTTCGCCCGCGTCGGCAAGCTCAAGCTTGCCGCCAAGCCCGAGCACTACGACGTGCTGGCGCGCAGCCAGGAACTCCTTTCGACCAATGTCGATCCCGGAACGAGGATGATCGCGCGCGCCGACCTGCGAACCGAAGTCGGCACCAGCCGCTACTATGGTGGGCTGCTGTTTCCCAAGAGCGCCAGCATGCATGTCGGCCGTTTCGTCCGGGGTCTGGCGACCGCGGCGGCGCGGCGGGGCGCAGAGGTCTATGAAAACGCCCCCGTCATGGCTCTGCGCAAGGTCGCCGACGGGCATGAGTTCGAGACCCCGCGAGGCAAGATCGTCGCGCGGCAGGTCCTGCTGGCGAGCGGCATTTCCCAGGTCGGTCCGCTCGGATGGATCCGCCGCCGGATCGTGCCGGTCGGCGCCTTCCTCGTCGTGACGGAACCGCTGTCGCCCTCGCAACTCGAGCGCCTGATGCCGACCCGACGCAATGTCGTCGACACGCGCAATCTCGTCGTCTATTGGCGGCTGACGCCGGACAATCGCATGCTGTTCGGCGGGCGGGCCCGGTTTGCAGTATCCAACCCGCAGTCCGACGAGAAGAGTGGCCGGATCTTGAAAGCGGCGATGGTCGATGTCTATCCGGAACTGGCCGACATCCGCATCGATTACTGCTGGGGCGGCATGGTCGACATGACGCGCGACCGCCTGCCGCGCGCCGGGGAGCGCAACGGAATCTACTACTCCATGGGCTATAGCGGCCACGGTACCCAGATGTCGACGCTGATGGGCAGCATCATGGCCGATGTCATGGACGGGGGTCCCGACCTGAACCCCTGGAAGGATTTCGACTGGCCGGCGATCCCTGGATATTTCGGGCGTCCCTGGTTCCTGCCGATCCTCGGCGCCTATTACCGCATGAAGGACCTTGTCACATGATGTCGCCCCTCGAACACCTGTCCCGTAACGGCCGCCTGGACAAGTTCTTCATCGACGGTCAATGGGTCGAGCCGAAGGGCACCGCCGAGGGCGTCGTCGTGAATCCCGCCACCGAAGAGGTCGTGGCCAAGTTTCCGCTCGGAAACAGCGGGGACGTCGACGCGGCCGTTGCAGCGGCCCGCCGGGCGTTCACCACCTGGAGCCGTACCAGGCCGGGATACCGCGTGGGTCTGCTTGATCGCCTGCAGGCGCTGCTCGAAGCGCGCAATGAACTGCTTGCGCAATGCTTGAGCCTCGAAATGGGCGCGGCGATCGGATACGCGCGCACCGCGCAGGTGCCGCTCGCGATCGCCCATGTGCAGGTCGCTGGCGACGTCCTGAAAACCTTCCCCTTTGTCGAGCAGCGCGGCCGCACCGCCGTCACCCACGAACCGATCGGTGTCTGCGCGCTGATCACGCCCTGGAACTGGCCACTCTACCAGATCACCGCCAAGGTTGCGCCGGCGCTCGCAGCAGGCTGCACGGTCGTGCTGAAGCCAAGCGAGCTCTCTCCTTTGGACGCGCTGCTGTTTGCCGAGGCGATAGAGGAAGCCGGCTTCCCTGCCGGTGTCTTCAACCTCGTCAACGGTGACGGCCCAGGCGTGGGTATGGGTCTCGCCTCCCACACGGATGTCGACATGATCTCCATTACCGGCTCCACCCGTGCCGGCATCGCGGTGGCCCAGGCCGCCGCGCCGACGGTCAAGCGCGTCGCGCAGGAACTCGGCGGCAAGTCGCCGAACGTGATTTTGCCCGACGCCGATCTCGATCGTGCCGTTTCGCTGGGCGTAGCCGCCGCCTTCCGCAATCTCGGCCAATCCTGTAGCGCCCCGACGCGGATGATCGTGCCCCGCGCGCGCCTGTCCGAGATCGAGGCAATTGCCAAGCGGGCCGCAGCCCAGATCATCGTCGGCGATCCGCTTTCAGAAGCCACCACCCACGGTGCAATCGCCAACCGTTCCCAGTTCGACCGCATCCAAACCATGATCGGCGTCGGCATTTCGGAGGGCGCCAGGCTCCTCACCGGCGGGTCGGGTCGCGCTGACGATCTGAGCGTCGGGTTCTATGTGAAGCCGACCATCTTTTCCGACGTGCGCACAGGCATGCGCATTGCCCAGGAAGAGGTCTTCGGGCCAGTTCTTTGCATCATCCCCTACGACACAGTCGAAGAGGCCGTCACCATCGCCAACGATACGGTCTACGGCCTGGGAGCTCATGTGCAGGGCGAGGATATGGACGCCGTCAGGGACGTTGCCTCGCGGATTCGCGCCGGTCAGGTTCATCTCAACTACCCGGCCTGGGATCCGCACGCCCCGTTTGGCGGTTTCAAGCAGTCCGGAAACGGACGCGAATATGGCATCGAAGGCATGCTGGAGTATCTCGAGGTCAAATCCATCCTCGGCTATTTCTAGGCGACATTTTTGCAGGCGCAGAGGGCGCGGCTGGCGCCGTCTACGGCTATAGGCCGGGCGGATCGTTATTCAGTTGAGTGAGGACTGCGCGGCTCGCTGCGCCTGTCGCCGCAGCGTGGATGTCGGCTCAAGAAGCGAGATCTATCACCAGTTGCGGGCGCTCACCGCTCCAAACGCCGTTTCACGTTTTCAACCCCAAGTACGGGGCTTGTCAAAACTGGAAGACAGTAGGTCGTGCCCCGCACCGCACGAGCCATCGAGGCCTGCGCAAAAACGACCACATCGACCTTCTGCGACAGCTCTTCGAGAGCCAGGCGGATTTGCGCGTCATGGGCTTCGACGTCGCCGCCGGCGAGGAGTTGAAACGCTCCCTCAACAAGCACATCGTCGATCGCTACATCCTTGCCCGCCTCGCGTGCCTTGCGCTTCAACAGATCCACGGTCGGCACCAGCGTTGTCGACAAGGTCGCCAGGACACCTATGCGGTTTCCATGCTCGACAGCGGCTTTGGCCATGCCTTCATCAATACGGAACAGCGGTACTGGGCAAAGCGGCGCAATGGCATCGACGGCCGGTCCGAGAGTCGAGCATGTGACGACAATCGCATCCGCCCCGGCGTCGACTGCCGACCATACGTAGGTAGCAAGCCTTCGTTTCGTCAGATCGGTTAGCAACCCGCGCTCAATGGTATTTCTCAGGAGGCTCTCGTCGAGGATCGCGAACGGCTTCCAGCCGGGCATGTGTTCTTTGGCGAGGCCCTCGAACTCGGAAACAAGACCGGAAACCGTGTGGATGAAAGCCAGCTTTCTGGCGGAGGCGCTCGTGGTTTGATCTGGCATGTGGTTTTCCATCAAGTTGCTGAAGTTGGCGGAACGCCGACAATCCCGCCGCCGATCACCACAACGTCCGCCGACTTGGGCAGCGTTTCATCGCTGCTGATGTGGTGGATTAAAGGGGACATGGCAGCCTCGACGATCAGGGAGAGATAGCAGTATCGGCGACCGGTGCCGCAGAATGCACTGACTGCAGCGGCATTTCGGTATTTTGCACCAAATATCGCCGGCATCCGGCAAGTGAAACCGCTGACTCCGGATTGCGAGCAAACGAATTCGGCTGCCAAGCCCGTTTCATGGCAGGCCAGGAGGCGGCCGGCTAACAAGGGACTTTGGCTCCTGCGCAGCTTGCGACGCCCCACATTTCCTGCGGTTTTCGCCGCAACGAAGGCTGATTGTTGCGGGCGCCCATGCCTCGGCCGCACTTCATAGCGCCGTAGCGGAGCTACACTTCATCCTGACCGCTTCAAGAGGGAGAATTGTTTCATGTTGCTCGGCGCAATCGCAGACGATTTGACCGGCGCAACCGACCTTGCCCTCATGCTGTCGCGAGGAGGCATGCGCGCACTGCAGACGATCGGCACGCCGCCGTCCTTTCCGAAGAAACGAAATTGCGCGACCAGATTTGCGAGGTTTCCACCTCGCTTTTCGAGCGCTGCCTCACGGCAGGCTCCACCGGCAATATCAGCGCCCGCCTGTCGGACGGCTCCACCCTGACGACGCCGACCAATGCCTCGCTTGGCAGGCTGGATCCCGCCCGCTTGTCGCTGCTGTCGCCAGATGGCACGCATGTCAAGTGAGACAAGCCGACCAAGGAGGCGTTCCTGCACCGCTGCATGTACTGTGCGCGGCCACGCGACAGTGCGGTCATCCACACGCATTCGATCCATTGTGTCGCTTTAAGCGTTCTCGATGGAACCAATCACGAGGATGTGCTGCCGCCACTGACAGCCTATTACGTCATGCGGGTCGGTACCCTGCCTCTTGTTCTCTACTATCCTCCCGGCGACGAGATGTTGGGCGAAGCCGTTGGTCTAGCGGCGAAATCGCATCACGCGCTGCTTCTTGCCAATCATGGCCCCGTCGTCTCCGGCAGGACATTGCACGAGGCACAATATGCGCTTGAGGAATTGGAAGAAACAGCAAAGCTCTTTTTTCTGCTGGGGGACAGGCCCGTAAAATGCCTCAGCCCTGAGGCGGTCACAGATTTACGGCGCCGATTTTGAATCCGTTGTGAGCCGGACGCAGTTCAGATCGAGGAACCGATCGATGCTCCGCAGCAGGTGATCGATGATCGTCGAGCCGGAACTCGTAGAACAGCTGTGCGCGTCGGTCTGCGCCCCATCGTCGCGCCCTCCCAATAGATCCACTGCAGAATCATGACCGCGGCGCTCCCGCCGACCAAATCATCCTACCCGCCCATCCCAGTCGCTGAGGCGGACTTTCTCGTCTCCCGAAAGCGGCCCTTTCTGCTCCTCTGTCTCCCAAGCCCAGCCCACGGTTCAGCTGGCGGGGCGAAAGAGACAGCACTGTGAAACGGCGTGCTGGTTTGGCGGTCGACCGAAGGGCCTTCTGCTGAATGACCATGCATTGCCGCACAATCTGCTAAACGCCTGCGATTATGCTGGGCTGATAGGGCAGATTGACAGGAACCAAAGACATGGATCGCTTCCGGCCGAAATACGTGACGTTTGATTGCCACGGCACGCTCATCAATTTCCAAATGGCGGAAGCCGCCAGGGATTTGTTCGGTCATCTTCTGGATGGGCCGCGCATGGACGAATTCGTCAAAAACTTCCAGGGTTACCGCCTCGACGAGGTGATGCAGGACTGGAAGCCTTATGCGGATGTCGTTCACAATGCGCTCGAGCGCACCTGCCGCCGCAACAGCGTGCCATTCCGCGCCGAAGACGCCGAAACGATCTACAACCGCATCCCGACCTGGGGACCGCATCCCGACGTCCCCGCGGGATTGGCCAAACTGGCCAAGGAAATTCCGCTGGTTACCCTGACGAACTCCATGGTGGCCCAGATTACGTCGAATGTGGCAAAGCTCGGTGCGCCCTTCCATGCCGTCTTGACCGCTGAAGAGGCGGGTGCCTACAAGCCGCACTTCAAGGCGTTCGAATACATGTTCGACATGCTGGGTTGCGGCCCGGAGGATATCACGCATGTGTCCTCGTCGTTCCGCCACGACCTGATGTCCGCCTATGATCTGGGGATCAAGAGCAAGGTCTGGGTCAATCGCGGCCACGAGCCGGCCAATCCCTTTTACGAATACACCGAAATCCGCGATGTGACGCAGCTGCCAGGCGTTTTCGGACTCTGAGGGGCGAGGATAGGCCGGAGACGGCAGAGCACCGCGCCCATTTTGCGAGGGCGGCCCAGCGGCGCCGTCTCAAAGACCGCGAGAAATGGAACTGCGGAGCGTCATCGCTGAAGCGCTCCATCTGTAGAAGCATGAAGAACAACCATCCCCAACAGGCGAGGACCTTCGAATTGGGTGCTTATGGTGATCTGGTTCCCGATGAAGAAGCAGGTCAACTCGATGGCTCTATGGCGGCAGGACGCGACCATCTGGCTTACGCGGCAGCTTCAACCGAAGCCTATTTTCGCGCTGCCGCCGCAAGCCTGGCGATGCGGCCGGGCGCTTCCGAACCGGACATGTCGGCGGCACTACTGAAGCGCCACTACGGATTGACGGGATCGATCGCGACATTGTCTTCCGAGGTTGAGCGCACCGTTGACGTCAACCTGTCGGACGGCCGCCGGTTGATCCTCAAGACGTCGACAACAGCGGAGGCGGTCGACAGCTTTCGTTTTCAAACCGCCGCTATGGCCGGATTGCAAGGGTTCACGGGCTTCGTTGCACCCGAAGTGCTCCGCACGACCAGCGGCGCGTTGATGTTTGAGCAAGAGGGGACATGCGGGTACTTGCAGACCCGGATCGAGGGCATTCCGCTGCACCAGGCGACGCCAACTCCCGACCTGCTTTTTCGAACCGGCAGTGCTCTTGCCCGGCTGGACCTGGCTCTTGAGCTGGTCAGTGTGCCCGCGGCTCACCGTCCCGTTCTTTGGCATGTCGGTTGCTGGTCGAGATTGATGGAATTGGAGCAATACCTGCCATCCGGGAGCATTGCCGATAACGTACGCGTCGCGATGGCGGAGTATGCGGAGTTCGTTGAGCCACAAATCTCTGACGTGGCGTGGCAGGTAACTCATAATGATCCCAGCCCGTTCAACATGATGGTGACAGGCGAGGGAATGGGTTTCATCGATTTCGGCGATGGCTGCTGGAGCCCCAGGATCCAGGACCTGGCGATCGCAGCAAGTCACGTCGTAAGGGATTCGACACTTCCTTTGGGTGGAGCCGAGCATCTTATTGCCGGCTACGCCTCTGTCATTGCACTTTCGGCACTGGAAGCAAAACTGCTCGTCGGACTGATGCGGGCGCGACAAAGCGCGTTGATCCTGGTCAACTACTGGCGATCCCACCTTTTTCCGGCCGATGCCCAGTACATCAAAAAGAATGTCGCGCGTGCCGAGCACGGACTTTCCATCCTGGCGCCTCTTGGTGTCGCATCGGGCGAGGTGGTCGTCCTGGCGGCAATGTCGTCGTATCAGCCGTAACGCATTTCGGTTCGCTCGACCGGCACGGTAGCCAAAAGACGAACCGCGAATTGATCAAGGTACTCTTTCAGATAGGCAGCAGCACATGTCCACAGATCTCATGCCTAATCGCTACAGGCCCGGCGAATCCGACCTTCCGAGGCGCGAGTCCGAGCTAATTGCTCGCCGTGACGAAGTACTTGCGGCCTCCTATCGGCTCCAGTACCGCCGGCCCGTGCACTTCGTTCGCGGCGAAGGCATGTGGCTCTACGACCCTGACGGGCGTGCCTATCTTGATTTCTATAACAACGTGCCGTCGCTCGGCCATTGCCATCCCGAAGTAAACGCCGCGATGGCTGAGCAGGCGGGCCGGATAAACGCCAACACGCGCTATCTCGAGCCAAAACTTGTCGACTATGCCGAGCGACTGGTCGACACTTTCCCAAGCGAGCTCGACCGGGTGGTTTTTACTTGCACGGGGAGTGAATCCAACGATCTGGCCCTGCGTATCGCGCGATTTGCGAGCGGCAATGAAGGCGTGATCGTCTCGAGCTACGCCTATCACGGCACCAGCGCGGCTGTCGCCGCGGTTTCCCCGAACCTGGGCGACGCCGTCAAGCTCAGCCCATTCGTGCGCATGGTCTCGTTGCCGGGGCCGGCGGGTGTGCCGGAATCACAAGCTGCGGACTTTTTCGGGGCGCAAGTACGCGCGGCCATTGTAGATCTGAACCGTCGTGGGATCGGCGTTGCGGCCCTGCTCATCGACAGTATTTTTTCCAGCGATGGCGTGTGGGTCGATCCTCCTGGCTTCATTGCCAGTGGAGTTGCGGCGGTGCGGGAGGCAGGTGGTCTCGTCATCGCCGACGAAGTTCAGCCGGGTTTTGGGCGAACCGGCGCTCATATGTGGGGCTTTGAACGGCACCGGATCGTTCCCGATCTCGTTACCCTCGGCAAGCCGATGGGCAACGGATTTCCAATTGGCGCGGTCGTTGGTCGCAAAGCACCGATGGAGCAATTTGGCGCCACCGCTCGCTACTCGAACACGTTCGCCGGAAATACGGTTGGCATCGCGACCGCGGACGCCGTGCTGACGATCCTGCAGCGCGACCAGATCCCCCAGAACGCGCTTGCGATGAGCCAGCGCCTGCGAGCCGGGCTGGAGAAAATCGCGCAGCAGCCATATGGAGTTCGTGCTATCCGAAACGCCGGTCTCTTCTTTGGCGTCGACATCGGGCCTGAGGGCGCCCCGGCGGCAAGCCGGCGAGCAATGGCGCTGGATGTCGTGAACGCACTGCGCGATGACGGCGTCCTTGTCAGCACGACAGGGGCTAATGAGGATTCGCTCAAAGTGCGCCCGCCGCTCGTTTGCCAGGCCGAGCATGTCGACCTCTTCCTTGCCGCCATGGAGCGGGCGCTCGTCAAGGTCGCAGGCTAGGTCGTGAACGCATAAACGGGAATGGGCTGAACTCGGTCTCTTGGCACCTAGTATGGCAGCCGATGTTTATCGCCTTCAGGCCAGAACAAGCTTAGCTGACAAAGCGACGAAGATGAGCGAGGCGGTGACATGGAGTTTGGCTTCACGCGACGCAGACTGCCGCAGCCAGGCGCCTACCGGATCGGCAAGAAATGCAATCGCCGCGAAGCAGAGCAGCGAGCAGACCATGAAGGTGCCGCCCAGCATAAGCATCTGCACTGCCACCTTCCCGCGCTCAGGGTGAGCGAACTGCGGTAGAAGGGCCAAGAAGAAGATCGCCACCTTTGGATTGGTGACATTCATCAGGATGGCTCGTCGATAGATACCGCCGAGCGCGGCTGGCGCCCCACCGTCATTCACACGTGCAGCATTGCGAGCCGAGAACGCCTTCCAGGCGAGATAGAGAAGATAGGCGGCGCCGACGTAGCGCAAGGCGGCGAAGGCGGCTGGGGAAGCCTGCACGAGGGCAGCGACACCAAACGTGACCGCGCCGATATGGAAGATCAGCCCGCTACAGAGTCCGAGCGTTCCGACCAGGCCAGCGCGGCGCCCGCGCAACATTCCTTCTGTGAGCACGAACAGCAAGTCCGGTCCCGGCGCGAGAGCGAGCAGAGTGGCGGCACCGGCAAATGCGGCGAGTTCGATGGGGCGTGAGCAACAAGGTAAGACTCCGATCGGGCTGAGGTGAACGAATCTTGCTGCACGAACCGCACAATTTGCGCGCAAAGTTCCTTGACGGCACTATCGAAACCGGGAAAATTCTGCACCCATCGCCTCAATCATGCGGATTTCTGACAGGAGAGTTCATGGACGTGTACGATCAACGCATCTTGAGATCGATTCAAGAGGTGGCCGACCTCACCCATGCCGAGCTTGCCGAGCGGGTCCACTTGTCTCCTAGCCAATGCGCTCGCCGTCTCGATCGCCTACGCGCTGCAGGCTATATTGAGCGCACCGTTGCCATTCTGAACCGCGAGCGCCTGGGCTTAGACGTGCTCGCGCATGTGCTTATCAGCTTGCAGGCACACGAAGGTGCGCAGAACGACGCGTTTCGGCGCTTCATCAACGACGCGCCGGAGGTGCTGGAAAGCTATATGCAAAGCGGCGACGCTGACCTGCTGATGAAGGTCGCGGTGCGCGACCTGGAAGCACTCGCCGAGTTCATCGACCGTTTGATCAAGGTGAGCGGGGGCCTTGCTGCCCTGCGCTCCTACATCGTGCTACGCTCAATTAAGACCGTAAGCGCGTAGGCGTCCCCACGTAGCGTGCAGGCGGTTGATCGCTCATTTTCAGCATGAATCATGCGGAGAATCCTATGAGCGACAGTATGAGCCATCATCGAACATTCGAGATTTTGACGGCGGAGCCTGTGCCGTCCCGACGCAAGCCGCGCCATCGGTCGGACGAAGAGAAGGCACGGCTTGTCGCCGAAGCGTTCTCGCCAGGGGGCAATGTCTCGGCGGTTGCGCGTTCCGAGGGGCTGGACCCCTCGCAGCTCTATGCGTGGCGCCGCAAGGCGCTTTCGTCGGGCATGGTTGCGCCACTGACGGAGGGAGCGAGCAAGCCGGCGAAGTTCACGCGCTTTGAAGCGGTGGGCAGCGACACGGTGGAAATCGTCATTGGCGACGCAGTGGTGCGCGCCGGCGGCGATGTCGATCCCGATCGCCTGGCGAGGATCATCCGCGCGGTTCGTAAGGCATGATCGCTTCCGGTGTGGTGGTTTACGTGTCGTGCCAGCCGGTCGACTTCCGCAAGGGCGCGGCATCTTTGATGGCGCTGGTCAGGGATGGCGGCCTGGACCCATTCTCGGGGGCACTTCACGTATTCCGTTCGAAGCGTGCGGACCGGGTTCGCATCGTGTGGTGGGACGGCAGCGGGGTTTGTCTTTATTCGAAGACTCTGGAAGATCACAGCTTCTGCTGGCCGGGGATATCGGCCGCGCGCATGCGTCTCGACCACGCCCAGTTGATGGCGCTTCTGGCCGGACTGGACTGGAAAAAGATTCGTCCGGCCAGGGTCAGGCGGCCGTTATCGACGGGCTGAAACCGGCCTGCGGCAAGATGAATCATGCGGCTGGAACGGTTGGGAAAGCGGCTGTTTTTGTGCTCTGTTGCTTGCCATGGTTCTACCGGGTCTTGCCCTTCCCGACGACGTTGATGCGCTGAAGGCGATGATCCTTTCCATGGCTCGCGAGCAGGCTGCAAGCGAGGCCCGGATCGCAGTCGCCGACGCTCGGATCGCAGCATCTGAGGCGGAGGTCGCCCGGCTGAAAGCTGTCGAGAAAAGCGCCAGCGAGCGGATCGCCAATCTCACGTCAATCCTGAAAGTTTTACAGCGCACGCAACATGGCACGCGTTCCGAGCGGCTACGCCTGGCCATCGACGACGAGCAGGCCTCCTTTGCCTTCGAAGAGGTCGAGACCGGCCTTTCGGAAATCCGGAGCGAACTCGACCGCGCGGTCGGGAACAAGCCGAAGCGCGCCCCGCGTCCGCGCAAGGGCTTTGCTGCCCACCTCGAACGCATCGAGGAGGTCGTCGAGCCGGAAATCCCGGCCGACTGCGAGGGGCTTGAAAAGGTTCTGATCGGCGAGGATCGATCCGAGCGGCTGGACGTCGTGCCGCCGAAGTTCCAGGTCATCGTCACGCGCCGTCCCAAATACGCCTTCCGGGGCCGTGACGGCGTGGTCCAGGCTCTGGCGCCGGCGCACATCATCGAAAGCGGGCTGCCGACGGAGCGGCTGCTCGCCTATATCGCCGTCTCCAAATACGCCGACGGCCTCCCGCTTTATCGGCAGGAGGCGATCTATCTGCGCGACGGCGTCGAGATCAGCCGGTCGTTGATGGCGCAGTGGATGGGGCATCTGGGCTTCGAGCTGCAGATGCTTGCTGATTACATACTGGAGCGCATCAAGGAGGGCGAAAGGGTCTTCGCCGACGAGACGACCTTGCCCACCCTTGCCCCTGGTTCCGGGAAAACCACGAAAGCCTGGTTGTGGGCCTACGCACGGGATGACCGACCCTATGGCGGAACCAGTCCGCCAATGGTTGCCTATCGTTTTGAAGACAGCAGAGGTGCGGATTGCGTGGCGCGCCACCTCGCCGGATTCAGCGGTATCCTGCAAGTGGATGGCTACTCGGCCTATACCAACCTGGTCAAGGCACGGGCCAAAGCCGGCAGCAATGAAACAATCCGGCTCGCCGGGTGCTGGGCTCACCTGCGGCGCAAATTCTACGACCTGCACATCAGCGGGGTCTCGCAGGCCGCGACGGATTCGATCATCGCCATGACCGAATTGTGGAAGGTCGAGGACGAGGTCCGCGGCAAGGATGCCGGAAGCCGCGCCGCGCTACGTCAGGAAAAGTCCGTGGCCATTGTCGCGAGCCTCTTCGATCTATGGGAAGCGGAACTGGGCAAGGTCTCCGGAAAATCCAAGACCGCCGAGGCGATCCGCTACGCGCTCACCCGGCGGGAGGCGCTGGAACGCTTTCTGATGGACGGTCGCATCGAAATCGACTCCAATATCGTCGAGCGTGCAATCAGGCCCCAGACGATCACGCGAAAGAATAGTCTATTCGCCGGCAGCCACGGCGGTGGACGAACCTGGGCGACGGTAGCCACCTTGCTGCAAACCTGCAAAATGAACAGCGTCGATCCGCTCGACTGGCTCTCGCAGACCTTGACCCGCATCGCTCAAGGCTGGCCGGCATCCGAAATCGAAATGCTCATGCCTTGGAACTTTAGGCCTGACGTTATCGGCTGACCGCTTACTTAAGACCAGTAACGTCTATGCGATTGGGTGAGCGGATGGGCCGGATAAAGCGGCAGCTATCGGGCAAGACGCAGAATACGCTTGATTCTGAGGCATTTGCCGACTGGCGGCTTTCATATCGCGTCGGATTCTGATTCAGGCTCACCATGAGCCGATACGAACTGACCGACTTCGAGTGGCGCGTGATCGAGCCACTCCTGCCCAACAAGCCCCGAGGCGTGCCGCGCGTTGACGACCGCCGCGTGCTGAACGGCATTTTCTGGGTGTTGCGATCCGGCGCGCCATGGCGAGACCTGCCCGAGCGTTATGGCCCACGCACCACCTGCTATAACCGCATCGTGCGGTGGCGGAAGGCAGGCGTGTGGGACCGGCTGATGGATGCCATCAGCGCCGCTCACGACAGCGCCATCCAAATGATCGACAGCACTTCCATCCGGGCGCACCAGCAGGCTGCGACGGCAAAAGGGGGCCCAGATCATTTTCTCGGTCGATCGCGTGGCGGGCTCACGACCAAGATCCACGTCGTTGTCGACGCCCAGGGGCCCCCGATCCGGCTTGGCCTGACCGCAGGGCAGACGCATGACGGGCAGATCGTTGACCGCCTGCTTGATCACCTTCGTCCGCGCACCATTGTGCTGGCCGATAAGGCATAGGACGCCGATCGCATCCGGGATCTGATCCGGGAGCACGGCGCCACGCCAAACATCCCGCCCAAGAGCAACCGCAAATGGAAGCCGTGCTTCAGCAAGCGGCTCTACCGCGAGCGCAACCTGATCGAACGCTTCTTCTCAAAGCTGAAGCACTTTCGCCGCGTCGCCACCCGCTATGACAAGCTCGCCGCAAACTTCCTCGCTGTGATCCAGCTTGCCTCAATGCGGCTGTGGCTCCGTGCTTATGAGTCTACGGCCTGGACCTCATGCCTTTGACCAGATGGCCAGGTCCTGGTTCCCAGGTCCTGGTTCAAAGCGTGCCGAGATTGGCGGTGTCGGTCGGCCAGTTGGGCCTGTCGGCGGGATCAGGCAAGCATATCCTTCAGCCGATAATAGGTGCCCACCATTGGCAGGAACCACGGCTTGCCGGTATGCAACGGGACGGCATTCCAGTCCATGCCGCCGATTGGATTGGTATCCGTGCGGCCCATTGCAATGTCCGCCAGGACATTTCCGATCAGCGTCGAGAGCTGCGCGCCATGTCCTGAATAGCCCATGCCGTAGATCAGGCCATCGGCGGTGCCGGCGCGCGGATAGCGGTCTTGCGTGCAGCCGACGAGACCGCCCCAGCAATAGTCGATTTCGACATCGGCCAGTTGCGGGAACACATCGAGCATCTGCTTGCGCAAAAGCTCGCCGGAACGCACGTCTGTCTTCTGGTTCGAGGCAGCCGAGAACTTCGCGCGCCCGCCGAACAAGAGTCGGTTGTCCGGGGTAAGCCGGAAGTAGTTGGCGATGTTGAGCGAGTTCGTGTAATTCCGATTGCCGGGCAGGGTTGCCGCGACCTCCTCTGGGGTAAGCGGGCGCGTCACGACGATGAAAGATGCAATTGGCATCATCCGTCGCCGATAGTAGTCGAAATTCTCTGACGTATAGGCGTCGGTCGCAAGGATGACCTGGCGGGCAGCGAGCGAGCCGGTCGGCGAACTGATCCGCCAGCCATCTGACACCCGGATGCAGGACTGGACGGGATTGTGCTCCCAGATCGTCGCACCATGGCGAGCGGCGGCTTCCGCCATGCCATTGGCATACTGGCCCATATGCATCATCGCCGACTTGGGTGACAGCACCGCGCCGTGAAAGGCCTCCGAACACAGTTCGTTGCGGACATCGCCACGTGAGAGCCACTCCACCGAGGGATCCACTTCGCGGCGAAGCTCCTCGCACATGGCCTGCAGCCCCTTCACATGCGATGGCTTGGATGCAAGCTTGAGCTTGCCGCCTCTGCGGAAGCTGCAGTCGATGCCTTCTTCCGCAATGATGGCTTCGATCATGTCGATCGAGTCGTCGTAGGAGCGCCAGAACCGATGAGCCTTGGCCTCTCCAAAGTGGGCCTTGGCGGCGCCAAAACTGGCGAAGTGGCCACTGTTGAGGTGCCCGCCATTGCGCCCCGATGCACCATATCCGACATGCTCGGCCTCGATGAGCGCGACCTTCACGCCAGACTTGGCCAGTTTGCGCGCGGCATTGAGACCGGTGAAGCCCGCCCCGATTACGGCGACTTCGAAATCGCCTGACAGGGTTTCGCGGGTCGCCCCGGCAAAGGCTTTCGACGTATCGTGCCAATAGGAGGCAAACTTCATCTTGAACACCTCTCGCGCTCGTCGGCCGCCGACAGGATGAAGTGTAGCTCCGCTCCGGCGCCGTGAGGTGCGGCCCTGGCCATGGGCCTGCAACAATCTGTCGTCCTGCGCGGCGGAAACCGCAGGAAATGCGGCAGCGGCGACTCCGCAGGATGCGCGGCGATGGCCAGGCTAAATCCCAGTGATATCGGGACGCGCTGGGTGGTCAGCTTTCCGACAAACTGGCATTCGTCGCTTTCGTGCACATTCGTGACCCTTTGCTGCCTTTCATGAGCCAAGACGTCACCAGAAAGCAGGCCTTCGCCCGGACCAGAACTCCTAACCCATTAGGGATTACAGCCGTACATAGACTCCAGACTCCTGGGCAAATAGAATGCATGCCGAGCCCGCTAGGACGCTCGCCCACATGGCCGAAGAACCCACTCGACGCCGTCTCGCCGCCATTTTGGCTGCTGATGTAGTCGGATTTAGCCGTCTCATGGAACAGGACGAGACAAGCACGTTGACGACGCTCAAGGCTCGGCGGCGGCGGGTGTTGGAGCCTCTTGTGTCCCACCACCAGGGGCGCATCTTTAAGATCGCTGGTGACAGTGTCCTGATTGAGTTCAACAGCGCCGTCAGGGCTGTTCAGTGCGCGATCGAATTGCAGCGCAACATGGCCAAGGCGAATTGTGAGTTGCCAGAGGCTCGCCACATTGTGCTGCGCATCGGCGTGAACTTGGGCGACGTGATCGTCGAGGGGAGTGACCTTTATGGTGACGGTGTCAACATCGCAGCACGCCTGGAAGGCCTCGCTGAGCCCGGTGGCGTCCTGCTTTCCGGCACTGCATTCGACTACATCAAAAACAAGGTCGATGCGAACTTCGAAGATCTCGGCACGCAAAAGCTGAAGAACATTTCCGAACCAGTGCGTGTCTACCGCGTTGGCGGCACACCGCGGGTGCCGGTCACAGCGCCCGAAGCTCTAATCGACAAACCTTCCATTGCTGTACTTCCATTCCTCAACATGAGCACCGACGCAGAGTACGGGTACTTCGCGGATGGCATCGCTGAAGATATCATTACGGAGCTGAGCCGGTTCCGTTCGTTCTGTGTCATCGCCCGAAACTCGTCATTCGTATACAAGAACCGTTCGGTCAACGTACGCGATATTGGACGCGAACTCGGGGTTCAATACATTCTTGAGGGAAGTGTACGACGAGCACGTGATCGAATCAGGGTTACAGCCCAACTCGTTGAAGCCGCCACTGGCAAGCATCTATGGGCCGAGCGCTACGATCGGCATGTTGAGGACATCTTCAGCGTGCAGGACGAGATCACCCGCACTATCGTAGCGAGCTTGCCTGGCCCCGTAGAAGGAGCCGAGTGGGCGCGCGCGCTGCAGAGGCCGACCGAAAGCTTTTCTGCATACGACCATTGGCTCCGCGGCAGGTATTTCCTGAACAAAAGCAGCTCTAAAGACGACGTGCTGCAGGCGAGGATGCACTTTGAGAAGGCTATTGAGCTTGATCCAACCTACGCATCTGCATATGTCGACCTAGCGCAATCATACTACGCGGAATATTATTCGCCGTGGACGGTGTCGCGAGAAGCTGTGGCCGATCGGATATTCGAGTTGAGCCGCCGGGCGGTCGAACTAGATCCCTATGATAGCCGGACACACCTGGAGTTGGCGTGGAGCTACTTTGAGGTGAAGGGCGATTTTGACCTCGCCAAAATACAGGTTGACCAGGCGCTGGCACTGAACCCCAACGACTATTACAATTACTGTTTCGACGGATGGCTCTATGTGTGCTCAGGTGAGCTGGAACATGCGGTGGCGTGTTCTAACGAGGCACTGCGGCGCAGCCCTTTGGTTTCGGACGGTTGTTTAGAGACCCGACTCGTCGCCGAGTACCTGGCTGGGAACTATCCCGGATCGGTCATAGCATTCGGGCGAATGCTGCAACCCAGTGTGGGGTGCTATGCATGGATGGCGGCTGCATACGCTCAACTCGGTCGGACAGATGAAGCAAGCGTAATGGTAGATACGTTTCTCAGGCGGGTCGCGGAACTGCCTTGGGCACCGAAGGGCGTTAGTTCGGATGAATGGCGCCAATACTGGGCGAGGGAATTCCGAGCAAAAGACTTGGCGGCTCGCGAACGCCTGTTTGATGGGCTTCGGAAGGCGGGCCTATCGGTTTAACGGTCAACGACCGCTTACGACGCTTCTTTCTCTCATTCCGATCGAGGGAGGCTACGGAAGAAAACCACCTCTCGCGACCTTCCCTTGTCGCGAAAACTCCCGATCAAAGCGACGGTTTTGCAACTGACTTTTGCACACTCGCAGAACTCAACTTTTGCGACAACATGTCCTGCCACCTGCGCTTCGCTGCAGCCGGTCAGCTTCGCCGTCCTGCTGATACTGTTGCCGCCAGACCGGAAGACAATAATGGATTCGTGCATCACCAGATCAGCTTGGCGTCCGGCATATTCCCCGCCCGCCTTAGCCAACTCGATGCCTTGCCTCTGGCGTTCGCGGCGATCCTCGAAGTCGTCTCGAGCCATTTGCAGGGCGAGCTTCAGCAACATTTCCCAATTGGCTAGCTAGTAGATAGCGTCCTTGGCCGTTACTGTCGCGAAGGCCATAGCGCCGACGAAAAACACCAGAAAAAGAAAGTAAAGTGACAATATACCGGTCAGGTCCGCCTCGCGGGCCCGTTTCGGACGCAGAGGATCGAAGACAATGTCGACCCGGGCCCCGATTGTTCCGGTCTTGGCGTTGACGCCACGATAGGACGTAAATATCACCTTGCGGCCAGACTGGTCATGGAATTCGATGATGGGGCGGTCAGGCGACTCGTCGCCGGGATCGATTCCCACGACCGTTCCGGTTGTCCGCCGGCCGCGGCGGACAAGAACGAATTCGTCATAGAGAAAAGACAGGGCAAAGCCCAGAAACAGCAGGGTGAAGAAAAGCATCCAGACCTGGGCGGCGTTGAGCTCCAGACCAACTTGCCGCGCCAAGACGATGAACGGCGACGCCACCGCATGGACTGCATCCCGCACCTGGAGAAAGAAGCTGTTCCAGAGTTGCTCGAAGGACATTTTGATGCCTGTTTTCCTGCCTTGATCTAACAGCGAATTACAACACGCTTTTCAAGCCCGTGGACAAATTTACCTGGGAAGGCGGCTGAATGCTGCGTATCGATGCGTGCGATCGGCTAGCGCCGGGACCTCGGGGTAGGCAATCATCCATTCTGATCCATTAGCGTTAGTGTGGAAGCCAACGCTAAGACCTCTGGCCTCGGCAAACGAATTTCCGCTCAGGTTCGTAGATGAACACTGCACCCGTGGCTCGCGCGGTTGGCCACTGGCACGAAATCGGGCGAGGACAGGTTGCCGCTGAGTGTGCGATTGCTACATCATCACTGGTCCGCAGAGGAGCGTCGCGGCTCCTGGTGAAGCCATTCTGAGCCACGCCAACGACCGCCCGGCGACGCGCGCCGGCTGGCCAGGGTCGATAGCCGCCGGGGTAACGTCCGGCCTGCGGCGTCTTCGGATGGAAAGGGGCAGCCGAACTCCCGGAACGGCGCGGTCGCGGACAAGCAGGACTTAGTCGAACTGTCGATTAGCTCACGGCGGTCATGGGCCCGTAGCTGCTTGCATGCCTCAACCGAACCGTACCCATCGCTGATGATCGCGTCGGGTCGCATTTGGTGGTAGCACGAATGGCAGGATTGGAGCGGCTCCTGAATGGCGGCAAATGGCGCTTCTTTCTCTCGTTCCGATCGAGGGAGGCTACGGGAAAACCACCTCTCGCGACCTTCCCTTGTCGCGAAAACTCCCGATCAAAGGGACGGTTTTGCAACTGACTTTTGCACACTCGCAGAACTCAACTTTTGCGACAACATTTCCTGCTTCCCGCTTTCCTTCTCAGCGAGGAAACCGCCTCGGGGTGACCGCCGCTTTCGTGCACGCCGATCACAAATCCGGGCTCAAGCGCCGCTTCTCAAAGCTGCCGTCCCTGTTAAGCGTGCTTTTGGATATGATATGGGAACCTCTTATCGGTCGGTCCAATGGGCATTGGGCCGACTAGAAAAAGTGTGACGTAATGAACGACTTAAGCAGGAAGTTTGCCATCGCACCTATGATGGACTGGACGGACCGGCATTGCCGGTTCCTGCATCGCCAGTTGACGCGCCGGGCATTGCTCTACACCGAGATGGTCGTCGCCGACGCGGTCATCCACGGCGAGCGCGAGCGCTTGCTCGGCTTCGATGATACGGAACATCCGGTGGCGTTGCAGCTCGGCGGCTCCGATCCGCAGAAGCTCGCCGAGGCGGCGCGCATCGGCGAAGCCTTCGGCTATGACGAGATCAACCTCAATGTCGGCTGCCCGTCCGACCGCGTCCAGTCGGGTACGTTCGGCGCCTGCCTGATGAAAGCACCGGACCTGGTCGCCGATTGCGTCGCAGCGATGAAGGCTTCGGTCAGCATTCCGGTTACCGTCAAATGCCGCATCGGCGTCGACGAGCAGGATCCCGAGCCGGCGCTCGATACCTTGGCGGAAGGGGTTTTCGCGGCCGGCGCCGACGCACTGTGGGTGCATGCCCGCAAGGCGTGGCTGGAAGGGCTGAGCCCGAAGGAAAACCGCGACATCCCGCCGCTCGACTACAACAGGGTGTATCGGCTGAAGGCCAAAAATCCAAACAAATTCATCGGCATCAACGGTGGAATTCAATCTCTTGAAGAGGCGCTTGACCACATTGATCATGTCGATGGCGCCATGCTCGGCCGCGCCGCCTATCACACGCCGGGCATTCTGGCAGGCGTCGACGCGGCGTTTTACGGCGACACACCCAAAACCTTCGATTTTGTCGCGCTGATCGATGCCATGGCGGAATATGCAGCGCGCCATATCGAACGGGGCGGGCGGCTTGGCCATGTCACCCGTCACATGGTCGGCCTGTTTCACGGCCTGCCCGGCGCGCGCCGTTACCGGCAGATTCTTTCGACCGATGCGACAAAGCCCGGCGCCGGACCGGATGTGCTGAAGGCGGCTTTCGCTGCAGTCGATTTTAGCGGAAGGGACGCCGAAGCAGCCTGATTGTTCAATCACGCAAGATCATGCGGAGGGCATCGCGTTGAAGGTACGCCAAACAACGCTGAGCGAGAACAAATGATGATTCTGTTGTGCGTTCGTTTCGAAAGACTGCCCAGGGTCGCTCGCAATCAACTGTAGCGGCCACCTGAACGGGTAAGTAGCGCCAGAAACGGACATTAGCGAAAGCGATTCCAGGGCAGCTTTGGAAGAGCGGACATTCGACATCCTCATATCAATTCATCAGCTTCGGCTCCGAGAATACCATGTGCGATCTAAATTTGCGTGCGCGGGTGATAGAGGCGGACCCAGTAACTCCAGCCAGGTGTAATCGAAATACAGTTGGCAATCTTTCCGTCGCAGCCAACGAACTGGATATCGACCGATCCATCCGCCCCGGGCAAGGCCCAAGTCCGCGCGGGAGCAAGCGAGAGGACACGAGTCCGACCGTGCGCTGCCGGAGGTTCCTCGTTAGCTGGGGAATGCCTGTTGTGCTATCGTCCTAAAGTCTCTCGGGCCGCCAAGGGTCACGCATGATCTTCCGTTCGAGGGAGAGAGCATCTGTGACGGAATTTGAAACGAAACTGAAGTTGGCCGCCAAGCTTGCCGCGAAAGGCAGGGTTTCGCGTCGCGACTTTGTTCAGCTGGCCCTCGCCGCCGGTCTTACCGCCACGGCCGCCAATGCGATGTTCGTCCAGACGGTGCGCGCCGAGCCCAAGAAGGGCGGCACCTTGAAGATCGGCATCGGCGATGCCGCCGCCACCGATTCACTGGACCCGGGTAGTACCAACGTCAACCGGTTCACCGGCACCGCGCTATTTGGAACCTTGTCGAACAGCCTGACCGAGATCGATTCCAAGGGCAACGTGGTCCCCGACCTCGCCGAGAGCTTTGAGCCGTCAGACGGCGCCAAGAAGTGGGCGTTCAAACTGAGGAAAGGAGCCACCTTTCACAATGGCAAGACGGTTACCGCCGACGATGTCGTGGCCTCTGTCAGGCATCATAACGTCGAGGGCACGAATTCGGTGATGAAATCGCTCTTGGCTTCGGTCAAGAATGTCGTCGCCGACGGTGCCGAGACGGTGGTGTTCGAACTCGACGGCGGCAATGCCGACTTCCCCTACATCATGTCGGACATCCCGGTCATGCCGGCGAAAGAGGGCGGCGTCGACTGGGAGTCGGGCATCCGCACCGGCCCCTACATGCTCGAGAAATTCGAGCCCGGCGTCATCGCCACCTTCAACAAGAACCCGAGCTACTTCAAATCCGACAAGGGCTGGTTCGACCGTGTCGAATGCCTGGCGATCAATGATGTAACGGCGCGCACCAACGCGCTCTACACCGGCGAGGTCCACTACATGGATCGCTGCGATCTGAAGACGCTCGACATTCTGAAGCAGAACCCCGATCTCGTGATCTTGGAGACGACGGGCTACGGCCATTACGTCTATGTCATGAACGTCCAGAAGGCGCCCTTCGACAATCCCGATGTGCGGAATGCGATCAAATACTCGCTCAAACGCGACGAGATCGTGCAGAAGGTGTTTCTCGGCCACGGCGCCGTCGGCAACGACAATCCGATCGCACCGACCGTCAAGTTCGCGATCGATCCGCAGCCGAAGCACGTCTACGACCCCGACATGGTCAAGAGCCTCCTCAAGAAGGCGGGGGCCGAGAACACCCGGTTCGACCTGTCGGTCGCGGATGCCGCCTTCGCGGGTGCGACCGACTCCGCCCTCCTTTGGCAGGAGCATGCCCGGGCCGCCGGGCTCAACCTGAATGTGATCAGGGAGCCCAATGACGGCTACTGGGACAATGTCTGGCTCAAGAAGCCGTTCTTCGCCTCTTACTGGGCCGGCCGGCCGGGGTGCGACTGGATGTTCACCACCGCCTATGCGGCGGATGCGGTGTGGAACGAAACGTCTTGGAAAAATTCGCGCTTTAATGAGCTGCTCGTCGCCGCCCGATCGGAGACCGACGATACCAAGCGTGCCGGCATGTATGCCGAAATGCAGCAATTGCTGCATGACGACGGCGGCCTGGTGAACCTGGTCTTCAACTCCTATGTCGATGCCCACACCAAGGCTCTCGCCCATGGCGAGGTGGCATCGAACTGGCCGATGGACGGGCTGAAGATCGCCGAACGCTGGTGGTTCACCTAGGCCGTGTACTCATAAATTGGGATGGCGGGCTGCACGCGTTTGATGCCTCCTTGTCCCCCAGCAGCGGCTCCGGAGCGGACATCGCAAGCAGGTCCGAGTTGCCCACAAGCGGAAGTCCCTGGAGCGCATCCGGGGTCCATCAATTGCCTCTGATCTTGGACAGCGCGTTCTTTGCGTAAATGCCAACCAGAGCTTCATTCTGGAGTGCCACGAGCGCAGGTATCGCAGCCCGTGCCGGAGGCCCGATCTTTCCCAGCGCCTCGATGGCCTCCCGGCGGAGATGCTCGACCTTGAGCGCCTCAACCAGAGCCGGAACGGCTTGTGTTGCCGCTGGTCCAAACCAGCCCAGTCGCTTTACTGCATATTGCTGGGAAAAGAGATTGCCGGTCTCAAGCTCTGCTTCCAGGCTCGTAACGGTGACGTCCAGCGGCAGCGCAGCGATACGGACACCGTCATTCAGGCGCTCCCGGACGCTTGCGTGTTCATAATCCCATTTGAACGAGAGGTGTATGGTGTCGGGAATGTTTTCGAGGCCCTTCTGGCCTATGCCGGGCCGGAACTTCACCAGCATTTGCCTGGCTTCTTCCCGGCGGCCGAGCTGCGCCAGCACGGAACTGAGAGGTAGAAAGAGCGCAGTTGCGTCTGGGTTTCGCCTGACGCCTTCTCCGAGCACCTCAGCCGCTTGTTTCAGATCGCCCGTTGCAAAAAGCGCCAATCCACGCGCGAGAACGTAGTGGCTTGGATAGTTCGGGTTGAGCCGCATGGCGGTCGCGACGAAATTCAGCGCCTCTGCAGGTTCGCCTGAGATCGTCAGCGCCCAAGCCGTTGCGATGTGTGCCTCGGGGTCGTTGGGATCCAAAGCAATCGCTCGACCGGCATTCCTGCGTGCATCTTCGGCCAGACCTTGATAGACGTCCCGCAATGCCTCGACCGTGTAAGACAGTGACGTTGGATATTTCTGGGCCAACTCTGCGTAATCGTGAGCTCCCCACCAGAAATATGGTTCGTCCCTTCCGAGTTCTTTACCCCAGAGTGACTCAACGACGCGGAAGTAGGCCAGCGCCAGGGCGGCATAAGCGCGGCCATATTCGGGATCGAATTCGGCTGCTTCTTTCAAGGAAGTAATGGCGGCAGCTGTGTCCTTTGCGGTGTAACGGAGATAAAGGCTCCAACCCTCTTCGAAAGCTTCCTTGGCTGCAATGTTGTCCGGCTTGGCGCGGGCGATTTCCGTTTTTTCGGTGGTGGTGAGATTGACCTTCAACGCTTCGACGATCTTTGCGACAAAAACGTCCTGGATCGCAAAAATATCAGCGACGTTTCCATCGAACCTGTCCGCCCACACATGCCCGCCGGTGAGGGCATCGATGAGCTGTGCGTTGACTCGCACCTGCTCGCCGGCTCGCCGTACGCTCCCCTCGAGAACGTAACGCACGCCAAGTTCTTCCGCGACCTGACTGATTTTCACCGGCTTGCCGCGGTAAGCGAATGTCGAGTTTCGCGCGATTACGAATAGGCCGGAAACCTTTGAAAGGTCGGTGATCAAGTCATCGGTCATGCCATCAGTAAAGGTCTCTTGCCCCGCCTCGTCGGACATATTGGGGTCGGTTCCGGCTGAGTGCGAAATGACACCCTAAGCGGCAAGGACGAGCTTGCCATAATAGGGTCCATTCTGGAGGAGGCAGACCTACGTTCTCATCAACACTGTGGCAATGTTCTTGTCATGAAGACGGCGACGATTCGAGATTGCCGTGTCTTCATTCGACAAGCGTGCTTTTCTCCGTGGATTCTGCAAAAGTACAATTCTTGGCGATAATTTCGAACTGAAAATCGCTCCCGCTTAGCATAAATAAAAATCTAGAGAATCCTTCATATTCCTCATTTTTATAATTTTCTGCCAGAACAACATCGTACGGAAGCTGCTTCTGGCTATTTAGAATGCCATTTACCGACATATGTATGCAAAACTCAAAATACAATTCGGGAATGCGATCCTTTCCGCCGGCCCGATACCTAAAATGCACCCTCGCATCGGTACCGACATAGGAGACGCCAAAGTCCCCATACCCACTTGAGTCATAAGGCAATTGCAGGAATTCTTTCATGAGACTTGCCTACTCTTACCAGAGACCGGTTGCACGACCTATTGCGCCTAGAAGTCCGCCACCCGAATTCCCGTTAGACGCACTCGCACTTCCGGCAGATGCACCTGAACTCTCGCTCTTTGGCGCAGAAATGGTCTGCCCAGGAGGTATGTTGTTTCTTTCAAGCTGAGCTCTCAATCGATCCATTGCGTACTTGTCCTTCGTCTTATCTACAATATTCCATTGTGACCGCGGTACATTGGCGCGCTCCAAAGCAGTCGCCGTGCGGGTGTTCATAATATACCCTTTTCCATTAACTCTCCCGGTTTCAACCGAGAGTTGGCTTGGTTTTACTTGTCCACTTTTTATCGCAGAGGCGAGGTCATCAATCGTACTTATTTTCGTTCCAGCCAATTTTGAATATTGTGCTCTGCCGAACGAGCTGAATGTTTCGCTAAATGTCCGTTGAGCGTAGCTTAGGCCCCTTAAGGTGCTTGCTCTAGCCATGCCTTGGCCGATACCCAAAGCGACGCCGCCGGTAGGAGCAGACGCAGCGCCAAGCGCCATATTTGCCAACGCTTCCGTCTCACTTGTCTGCGCTATATCGTCAGGCGTGGTGGGGGTATTGGCTTCGGTGGTAGAAGCGAAGTAGCCTACTATCGCACCGGCGACCCACCCTCAAATATGACCATTTGGATCGCTTTTATTGACAGGATCATTTTCGGCGTAGGCGTATCTGTTTGTTCCGACCCCCGGCATTGTCGGGTCCATCGTGTCGGGAGATATGAAACGCACCGGAGTAGCCTGAGCCCCGCTGGAAAGTGGCAACAAGTGTGGTCTGAATGCCGAAGCGGCGTAACCGCCGGCCGTGCCGGCGACCGTCATCGAGATCGCCAGCATGACCGCCAGCAAGCGTTGAACGATCCTTCCAACTCCCATTTTCAGTCCCCTGCCTCTTCAAATGGTATTCGGTATTCAGTTCAGTTTCGGCTCGCGCCAGCCAAGCGCTTCTGCCTTGGCGAAGGCGTCCTGATTGGCACGTGAAAGCTCAATGGCGCGCGGCATTTCTGCCGGCGGAATGTCTTTCTCGGCCGGATATTTGCGAATGAAGTCGCGTTCGAGCAGCCGATAGTAGGCCGTGCCTTTCTTGGTCAGCGAGTAGGCATCGGCCGGATTGGCTTCGATCAGCACATCGGCAACGGCGATGGCTTCGTCATAGCGGCCTGCCGCCAGCAGAGCATCGAGAGCGCCGGTCGCGATCAGCGCAAGTGTTTCGTGGCGATTCAGTGTCTTGAGATAGACGCCATTGGCAACCGCCTGGTCTGTCATTGGCGCAATCTTGCGATAGTGTTCGTCGCGGGCGAAGCCGGCCCCGCTTGTCGTTTCAAGATTCCATGTCTTGCCTGTCGCTCGGTCGGTGAACTTTACGAACACATGGAGCGGCGCTGTCGAGAGGGCGAGATCGAGGCCGAGCTTTTCGCCAAGGGCGAGGAACAGCATCGGCATAGAAACGCAATTGCCCTTTTTCGTGGCAAGGTAGCGCGTCAGCATCTGCGCGCCGAACTGCTGGCCGAAAGGATCGGCCAGATCGTACTGGAACGGTTTCTGATCGTTCCAGTGTCCCGGCTCATAGATGAACGCCCTCAGAGCCTTCATCTTTTCCATGTCGGTTGCCGCCTCGGCCGGCGGCAAGGTGGACAGCATCTTGCCGACAATCGCCACCATGCCGTCGAGTTCAGCAATCGTGGCCGCTTCATTAATCGACGGATCGGCGAACCTGTCGACCGCGATTTTGGTGCGGGCGAAGCTCATCTCGCTGGCGGGGGCATTGAGGATCGAGCGCACGAAGGTGACTGGCGATTGCGCCTCGCCGGCAATAGCCGGCCACGTCGCTACGACGAGAAACAGCGTCAAGCCGAGCTTTGCGACGGTGCGATGCATAGGCCCCTCGTAACCGCATCGACTGCCATCATAATCGCGCCCGGGCCCAAAGATAGTGGGCAATCTCCAGTTGCGCACAAAAAACGATAGAGGGCGCGACTCTCGGTCGCGCGGTGGGCGAAGATACTCCGCCACATTGATTTTCGCGCCGGGCCGTTTTTGTCATGGAGCAGCGCGAAGGATGGCCTCAACTCGCTTGGTGGGCTTGGGCCATCGGTACTCGCCGGTGAGCAGGATATGCGCCCAGCCGAGCGGCGAGATATGGGCAAGCAGTTCCGGCGGCACGTCGAGCCCCGTATTTCTGCGCTGCAGGACGGCTCGCCCGAGATGAACCGTGTTCCAGTAGATGATGATGGCGGCAAGCAGATTGAGACCCGCTATGCGATAGTGCTGGCCTTCCGTGGTCCGGTCACGAATCTCGCCTTGCCGGCCTATCCGCAGGGCGTTCTTGAGCGCGTGATGTGCCTCGCCTTTATTGAGACCGATGCGCGCACGACGCTGCATGTCGACATCGAGGATCCATTCAATGATGAACAGCGTGCGCTCAATGCGGCCGACCTCGCGAAGGGCGAGCGCAAGATCGTGTTGGCGCGGATAGGAAGCGAATTTGCGCAGCAGCTGACTGGGCGCCATGATGCCGGCGACCATGGTCGCAGCACTACGCAAAATGTCGGACCAGTTCGAGACGATGAGGTCCTCTCTGATCTTGCCGCCGACGAGGCCGCGCAACTCGCTAGGTGTGCCGGCAGGATTGAACACGTAAAGACGCTTCGACGGCAAATCCCGGATATGCGGAATGAACCGGTAACCCAGGATCGAGGCGGTGGCGAAGACATGGTCGGTGAAGCCGCCGGTATCGGCGTATTGTTCACGGACACGCTGGCCGGCTTCATTCATGAGGAGACCGTCAAGAATATAAGGCGCCTCGCTGACGGTCGCCGGAATGAGCTGGGTCGCGAAAGGGGCGAACTGATCGGACAGGTGTGTATATGCCTTTACACCTGGTTCGTTGCCATATTTGGCGTTGATGAGATTCATCGCCTCGCCCTGTCGCGCGGTCGGGAAGAACTGGCCGTCACTGGAAGCGGTCGCTCCCATTCCCCAGAATTGGGCCATCGGCAGACGGCCTTGAGCCGCGACCACCATGGCGAGCGCCTGGTCGATGGCGTCGCTTTCGACATGCCAGCGCGAAAGGCGAGACAATTGCCAGTAGTCGTGGGTATTGGACGCTTCCGCCATCTTTCTTAAGCCCAGATTGAGCCCTTCGGCCAGCAGTACGTTCAGAAGGCCGATCTTGTCCTGGCAGGGAGCACCGGTTCGTAGATGGGTGAAGGCTTCCGTAAATCCGGTTGCCGCATCGACATCCAGAAGAATGTCGGTGATCCGCACTTCCGGCATGCGCCGGTAAAGATCGAGGATCAGTTCGTCGGCGTCCTGCGGTGTTGCCGCAGTCAGCCGTTCAAGATGCAAGGTACCGTCTTCGATGCTGCCGAGCGGAATGGTGCCGCTCCGGGCGGCTCTGGCCAGCCGCTTCAGTCCATCCGCCATTCTGGCCTTGCGATCGGCAAGCCATGAGCCGGGTTCGAACGGGACCGCCAGCCTTGTTGTGGCCAGAGCAGCCGACATCGGCACCAGCGCTTGTTTGAGATCGGCATAGCGGCGGGAATGGGCGAGCCATACGTCGCCGGACCGGAACGCGTCGCGTAAATGGAAGAGGACCGCTACTTCCCACAAGCGATGGTCGCCGTCATCCTGCGCCTTGAGATGGCGGTTCCATTTTGATGTGGGACGCAGAAAAGTTGTCGGTTGCGACGGTGTTTCGCGCTTTTCCCGGATCAGGGCGATTGCTCGCATGAGCGGTTCGGCCACGCTTGCCGCCTGTATTTCCAGGCAGCGCAGCATGCGCGGCGCATAGCGGCGGAAGCGATGAAAGCCCTGGATGACATGAGCCAGTGGATCGGCGGCAAGGGTGTCGGTCAATTGAGATGCCGTAGCGACCAGTTTCTCCAGCTCCGGCCAGCCTGGCGATGTGGCAATCGCCGTTTCAAGCGAAATGCCGTCGTTTCGTGCTTCGAGCATTGCCGTGCCGAGACCGGAGAAGGCGCGCAAGGTGTCGGTTACGGCCGTTTTGGCATCAGCAACGCGTCCATCGCAAAGCCGTTTGGCCTCTCGCCAGGTCTTGCCGACGATCCGGTCATGCGTCTCCACAACAGCATCGCCAATCGCCGCGGCCCACTCCACTACGCAAACGGCAAGAATAGCCAGGCGCCGCTCCGTTCCGATATCGCGCAAGCCATCGGCGAAATATCTCTCGCCCTGCCGTCGCAGACGGGCGATCCGATGTGGCGGAACATCATCGAGAACCTGTGGCTTCAATCCTAGCCCTGCCAGAAATTCAAGGCGGTCGAGCAGACGGTTCGCCAAGGCAGAGTTGTCACCCGGTTCGGTTCTGCGCAGCCAGACGAAGCGGCTGACATTGCCCTCCGTCATTTCTGTCAGCAGCATATCGAGCCGATCGCGGATCGGCTGATCGAGGCGATCGGTAATCCGCATCTCGATCCGGCGTTCGGCTGCCACAAGGGCGTCGGCGCAGAGTCGCTCAATCATCGAAATCGCCGGCAAGATGGTTTGAGTTTGGCGGCATCCATCGACAAATCGCCGTGCGAGATCTTCATTGGAGCGGGAATCTTCGGCCTGCGCGTCAAGCGACTCTTTCAGTTCCCGTGCGCCGCGGCCTGCGAAATTCTTGTAGCCGTAGATAGCGCGCAAGGCCTCCATATGCTGCTGGCGCGTTTGCCGGCGAACGGCATAGTTGAGCAGCGCGTCGCCGGCCACGCCGATCTGCGCGGCGATGAACGCAAGAACCTGGTCAGGAATGACCTCGCCCTGATAAAGCGTCCGCCCGGGATATCTCAGCGCGCAAAGCTGAAGCGCAAATCCCAGTCTGTTCTCGGGACGCCGCCGTTCCCGAATATGGACCAGATCGTCGTCGGCCAAAGTGTAGTGCCGCAAAAGTGAGACTTCGTCGGTCGGCAGGTCGAAGAGGGTAGCGCGTTGGCGATCAGTCAGAACGGAACGATGAGCCATGTTTCTTTTTTATCCCGAGGAAAGGATTGAGAATTCTTGTTTGTGAAATGGAATAAGGTATATTCACAATGGTTATCGCACCTGGTTGCGCGTCAATGCCTCAAACACTCGTTTGTGAAACATGCTGATCGGATACGCCCGCGTCTCCAAAGCCGATGGAAGCCAGTCGCTCGACCTCCAGCGCGATGCGCTCCTCAGTGCCGGCATTACAGAACAGCACATCTATTCTGACCGTGCATCAGGCACGAGAGATGACCGTCCCGGTTTGGAGGCCTGTCTCAAAGCACTCCGTAGTGGTGACGTGCTTGTCATCTGGAAGCTCGATCGGCTGGGCCGCAGCCTGCATCATCTGGTCAAAACCGTAACCGAGCTCACCGATCGCGGTGTCGGCCTGAAGGTCTTGACCGGTCAAGGGGCGCAAATCGACACGACAACGCCAGCCGGGCGGCTTTCTTTCGGCATCTTCGCCGCCCTGGCCGAGTTTGAAAGCGAACTTATTCGCGAACGAACGATCGCCGGCCTGCAGGCCGCACGCGCCAGAGGCCGAAAGGGCGGGAGAAAATTCGCCCTTACCAAGGCCCAAGTTCGGCTAGCGCAAGCCGCGATGGCAAATCGCGACACCGCCGTCTCCGAACTTTGCCAGGAACTCGGGATCAAACCGGTGACATTGTATCGATACGTCGATCCTACCGGCCACCTTCGCGACTATGGCAAGCGTGTCCTTGCCGCTTAGGGTGTCATTTCACACTCAGCCGGAACCGACCCCTCATCTATCAGGCAGTCGATGACGGAACCCGCCTGGCCGGGGAGGGCGAGGATCTGCAGCACGCGACCGATTCCACCGGCACGTGCGTGATAGGCGAATGCGCCGACATTGGTGCCGACCGGCGATGCCACGGAAGCATAGACAAGCTCGCCGAAATCCGGCTTTTGTGCCGCGTCGGTCAGCATATGATCGAGCTGGCCTTTCGCCCACGCCGGGCGCAGGGCGAAATGGGCGGTCAACGGTTCGACGAGCCTGGCAAATGCGTCGCCGTCGATTTGCGATGTCCGAAAGGCGCCATGACCGGCCCCGTCTGCCGCCACGCCGGACCAGCGTCGTTCGCTGGACGTCATTCGCCTGCAATAAAATCGGTCGACGGCATGGGCAAACGGATTGAGCATTCGGGCAAGCTTCTTGCGACTGGCGGAAAGGCCGAGCACAAAGCTCGACGGCCGCATCACGCGCACCCAGTCGAGACTGTATTGCGGCAGGACAACGCCGCGCAGCCGGGTCCACAATTTTGTGGAAATATCGTTGGCCGTCTCGCTGAACGAGATATCCTGCGGGCCATCCAGAAAAGCCTTCAACAGGCGGGCGCCGGCCATCGGGTCGCGATCATGATCCTCGACCATCAGCGAACTGCAAATGGCGGCGCGTAATTGCCGGCCGTTGAACTGCATCGGCAATACGTGGACGCCGACAAACCCGGAGATGCGGCCGGCGTCGTTGACATGGACAAGCGAGCGGAGATCGCCTCCGCAACCCGGCGCCTCCAGATAAAACCGTCTCATATAGTCGATGAGCGAGGCCGGCGCTTCGGTCCGCTCCTTGCGCAGCACGCGTTGGAACATGCCGGCGACTGCCGGAAGGTCGGCGCCTTCCAGGGCGCGAACGATGCTCAAGCCGGGCTCCTGGCGTCGGAGCCCTGGCTCCCGAACGTCAGCTGTTGGCAGGGCTGCAATCTCCAGTTGCACTCGCTCAGGTTGCCGAAAAGAGAGCTATGATGCTGCGGCAAGGTCAGGCCCTTTGCTTGATCATGAAAACGATCGCCGTTGCTGTTACCAGCTTCGGGTAAACCGATCTTGAAGCATTGGCAGGGCGCAGCTTTGTTTCGTCGCGCCGCGGCACGACTGGCGAAACCGGCGCCGAAAAAATCATGGCGGAAGCAGCCGAAAATCCTTGCCTTCGGGCAGCAGCTGCCCGCCGTCGACGATGATGGTCGTGCCGGTGATGTAGCTGGCGTCGTCCGAGGCCAGGAACAGGAAGGCGTTGGCCACGTCGCGCGGGCTGCCGAGGCGGCCGAGCGGTATGGAGTCCTCCATGTTCTTGATATAGGCGGCGCCGCGATGCAGCTGGATGGCTTCGGTGAGGATATTGCCGGGCTCGACGCCGTTGACGGTGATGCCATAGGCCGAGAATTCGAGAGCGGCTGAACGGATCAGGCCGTTGATGCCGGCCTTGGTCGCCGAATAATGGCCGTGACCGGGGCTGGTGACGTGCGGGCCGGTGATCGAGGAGGTGAACAGCATGCGGCCAAAATGCTGGGCCTTCATCGGAACCAGCGCGGCACGGGCGGCATTGAAGCTGCCGCGCAAATTGACTGCCATGACACGGTCCCAGTCCTCCGGACTGGTGTTTTCCAGCAATTGCCAGGGATAGATGCCGGCATTCTGGACCATGATGTCGAGACGGCCGTGATGGTCGAGCGCCAGTGCAACGGCGGCCTCGGCTTCGGCCATCTGCGAGATGTCGGTGCCGATGAAGGCAGCGCTAAGCTCGTCCGCGGCCGCTTGCCCGGCCTCGACCTCGGTATCGGCCAGCACCAGCTTGGCACCCTCTTCGGCAAAGCGTTGTGCGATGCCCTTGCCGATGCCGCGCGCACTGCCGACGATCAGCGCGACCTTGTCTTCGAGACGCCCGGTCATGCCAGCCCCCTTCTCATGCCAGTCTTTGGCGGATGGTTTGCTTGAACGCGTCGAGCAGCACGGCGGCAAGCACCAGCAAGCCGTGGATCACCTGGGTGAAGTTGGCCGGCAGGCCCATGAGGTTGATCGCCGTGTTGATGGCCGACAGCAAAAGCACGCCGGCATAGACGCCGGGCAGGGTGCCGACGCCGCCCTTCAGGCTGACACCGCCGATGACGACGGCGGCGAAGGCATTGAACAGCAGGCCGACGCCGAGGTTGGCGGTGGCGCCGGAGGTGCGGATCACCAGCAGCCAGCCGGCAAGGCCGGCGATGGCGCCAGCGAGAACGAAGGCGATGACGAGGTTGCGGTTCACCCGGATGCCGGCGCGGAAGGTTGCGGTCTCGTTGCCGCCGATCATGATCAGATGCCTGCCGAAGGGGGTCTTGGCCATGATCAGCGAGAAGACCACGAAACACGAAATCGCGATCCAGGCGGTGAGCGGCAGGCCAAGCAGGCGCTGAATGCCGAACCAGCGGATTGCCGGCGCAAGGTCCTGCGCCGAGCGGCCGCCGGAAATGACCAGCACGAGGCCGCGCACCCAGATGTAGGACGCCAGCGTGATGATGAAGGCACTCATCTTCACCTTGACAACCAGGTAGCCGTTGATGGCGCCGATGATGCCGCCGACAGCAAGGGCGATCAGCAGCGAAACCGGAACCATCAGCCATTCCGGGTGCAATTGAACGCCAAGGCCGATACCCGCCGAGCAGAACAGGATGCCGACCGCCATGGCGCCGAGCGCCGCCACCGATTCGACCGACAGGTCCATGTGGCCGGTGATGATGACCAGCGCCAGGCCGATCGACATGACGCCAAGCACGCTCGACGCCTCGATGATGTTGGCGAAGATGCCGAGCTGGAAATAGTTCGGAATGGCGATGGAGAAGACCACCAGCACGACGACCAGCATGAACCAGACGAGGTTGTCGAGGACGAACTCGAGGGCGCGGCGCGTGCGGGGGTTCATGTGCTGATCCGGCTGGCGCATCGATCCTCGGAAAGCATCATGCGCGGATTGAAAAATTGCTGCAGTCTGCCCTGCGCGTCCGTTCGAACGCGCCGAGTGGCAAAGGGCTCGAGCTCCGGGCCAGCGCGGCCCGAAGCCCTGGGCGACTTTGCTATTCGACCGGCTTCACGGTGCCCGAGGGCGGCTTCATGTTGCCCCAGAAGGCCGGGTTGTCGACGTTTTCCTTGGTGATCGCAGCGCCCGGGATTTTTATATTCGGTCCCCAGGCTTCGATGGTCAGGGTCGACTTCAGGCCGAGCACGTCGTACTCGCCCGGCTTGATCTCCTGCTTGTTGACGACCTTGTCCATGAACATGGCGACGGCGGCGGCCTGAGCGTAGAGCGGCTGCTCGACTTCGACGTTGAGCCAGCCCTTGCGAATCAGGTCGAGACCGACCGGCGCACCGTTCGAGCTCATCATCATGACGTCGCCGGGCTTCTTGCCGGCGGCCTCGAGCGAGGCGACGGCGGCGACCGAGAGATGCGCCGCGTGGCTGAAGATCAGGTCGATATCAGGGTTGGCGAGCATCTGGTCGTTGACGATGGTTCCGGCTGCATCCGCCGCCCATTGCATGGCCGGCACCGAGATGATCGTGACGTCCGGGAACGCCTTCATCTTCTCCTCGAAACCCTTCTGGATGTCGAGCGTGTAGGGGTCGCCGGGATCGCCGAGCACCTGGAGGATCTTGCCTTTCACCGCCCCGTGCTTCGCCTTCAAGAGCTTCTCGGCCTGGTCGGCGGCAATCTGGCCGATCTCGACCGTACCCGCCACCGAGGTGAAGTCGGATGGTGTCGAGGTGATCTGGCGATCGAACTCGACGACCGGGATGCCGGCGGCGCGGGCCGCCTCGATGGACGGCTTCAACGCATTGAAATCGACGGCAGCAAGAATGATCGCCGACGGCTTGAGCGCAATGACGTCGTTCATCTGCGATTGCTGAGCGTCGGTCTTGTTGTCGGCGTTCAGCGTCTTCATCTCGTAGCCGACCTGCTTCAGGAACATCTCCAGAGCGCTCACCGAGCCGGTCTGGAATTCATCGAGCAATGTCGGCACCAGATAGTAGACGGTGCCCTTGGACTGGGCGAATGCCGGCGTGAGCGTGGCAAAGGCCAGTGCCAGGATACCGAAGACGGAAAGAAGTATTTTCTTCATGTCGTTCGCTCCTCTTGCGCCGGACCCCTCATTCGTCCCTCAGCCTGCCGGTCCGGCACCGGCGAGCGTCTCTCCGGTGATCATGTCGACCACCGCGTCGGGACTAGTCTTGTTGCGCGCGACATCGCCCGCCACGACGCCTTGCCGTATCACCACGATCCGGTCGGCGACCTGGAAGGCCTGCTGCATGATATGGGTGATGATGACGACGCCGATACCTTGGCTCGCCACCTGGCGGATCATGTCGAGACCGCGCCGCGTCTGCTCGACACCGAGTGCTGCGAATGGCTCGTCGAGAAGCACGAGCTTGCCGCCAAAATGCACGAACCGGTTGAGCTCGATGGCCTGCCGCTGGCCGCCCGAGAGGTGCTCGACATTGGTTCTGAGCGAAGGGATGCGCGTGCCGGCGCTGGCCAAAGCCTTTTCGACCACCTGCTCCATGGCGGGTTCGTCGAGCACGGGAACGCCAAGAAATTTCCTGGTGATCTCGCGGCCCATGAAGAAATTGGCCACCACGTCGACATTGGTGCAAAGCGAGAGATCCTGGTAGACGGTCTCGATCCCCGCCGCCTTGGCCTCGGCGGGAGATTTGGCGAGAAATTCCTTGCCCTCGAACAGCATGCGGCCGGAGGTCGGCTCCAGGCCGCCGGCGATGATCTTGACCAGTGTCGATTTGCCGGCGCCATTGTCGCCCAGAAGCGCCACCACCTCGCCCTTGCCGATCGAGAAGCTGATGCCCTTGAGCGCTTCGATCGCGCCAAAATTCTTGGTGACGTTGTCGAGCACCAGCAGGGGTTCGCTCATGCCAGGCTGAGCTGCGCTCATGCCGCGATCCCCTTGCCTTGCAGGATATCTCGCCCGCGTTCGCGCTCGGCGGTGAATATCTGGCCGAAGCGTGGCGAAAGCACGCCTGAGACGGCAAGTGCTGCGGCCCCGCGCAATACCGCATGCTGGCCGCCGCGTGCGACGGTGACACGCGGCGCCGTGCGGTCGTTTCGCGCCGAGATCGAGTTGGGAAGCCTGGCAACCGAACCGGCCAGCCGTTCAAGCAGATCGGTGGAAGCCAGTCCGCCGAGGATGATGGTTTCGGGATCGAACAGGTTCTCGACCATGGTGATGGCGTTGCGGAAGATCGGCCCGACTTCATCAACCCAATCGGCGTCGCTGACGTTCCGGCGCCGCAGCGCCTCGAGCGAGAGGTATCGTTCGAGGCAGCCGCGATTGCCGCAGGGGCACGGCTCGCCACCCGGCACGACAGGGATATGTCCGATCTCGCCGGCATTTCCCCAGGCGCCGCGCAACGCGCTTCCGTCATGCACCATGACCCCGCCAAGACCGACGCCGAAATAGAGATAGTAGTATTCGGAATACCCCGTCCCGAGGCCATACAGGCGCTCGCCCATTGCCGCGGCCGCCATGTCGGTCTCGAAAAACGCGGGCAGCCCGGTCGAGGCCTCCAGCCGTTCCCGAAGCGCCACGTCCTTCCAGCCGGTCATCGTCGTCGGGCCGACAAAGCTCATCGACTCGACGCCGAAAGGGCCGGGCAGCGCCATGCCGATGCCGAGAACGCGACCGCCCGGCCGCGGTCCGGTCAATTCAAGCACCATCGCGCCGATCTGATCGAAGGCATGGTCTGGCGTCGCGTTGGGGGCCTCGCGGTAGGCGCTCTCGATCACGTCTCCGCTCAAATTGATCAGCGCCGCATGGATACCCAGCGGGGTGACGTGGATGCCGACGGCATAGCCGCCCTCCGGGTTGATCCGCAGCGTCGCCGGAGGCAGCCCGCGCCCCCGCGGCTCTTCGCGCATCGACAGAACGTAGCCATGTTCTTCCAGCTCGCGAACGATGGTCGAGACCGTTTGCACGGTGAGCCCGACCCGCTTGGCAATGTCGCCGCGGGCAATCGGACCGTGAAGGCGGATGGACTCAAGGACGATGCGCCTGTTGTAAGGCCGCCCAAACTCCTGATTGGTCCCCCGCAGCGCCATGTCTTGCATCCCTGGGAGACAACAGGTTCGCACCGAATATTTATTCAGTCAAATGGAATTCAAAAAAGAAAGTGGGGCGAAGTGCGGGGCAGAGCGCCGAAGCTGCGGATCTCCCCCCTTGCGGGGGAGATGGCCGGCAGGCCAGAGGGGGTGGGAAGGATCGCCAATTTTCGAGTTAGTCGCCCTCTGACCGCCAAGCCAATTCAAGAACGCGCCTGCTATTGGTTGACAGGCCGGCGGGACAGCACCCCCCTCTGTCCTGCCGGACATCTCCCCCGCAAGGGGGGAGATCGGCAGTTTTTTCCGACGGCACTCTTTTGCAGCCTGGGCGATGGCTGCAGCCACTAAAGATACCGAGCGACCTTCTTGCCGACCCTCAGGAAGCGCAGCGGGTCGATGGCCTCGCCATTGTGGCGGACTTCGTAATGCAGATGCGGGCCGGTCGAGCGGCCACTGCTGCCGGTCTTGCCGATGACGTCGCCGGCGTTGAGCCTCTTGCCGACGGTCACGTCGATTTTGCTGAGATGGCCATAGCGCGTCGCAAAGCCATTGCCATGGTCGACCTCGACCATGCGGCCGTAGCCGCCGTTCCAGCCGGCTTTGACGACGACGCCGGGCGCCGTCACTTTGGCAGGCATTCCGGTCGGCGCCCTGAAATCCATCCCCGAATGCAGCGCGGCGGTGCCGAGCAGCGGATCGGTGCGCACGCCGAACGGGCTGGTGACCGAGCGACCGGGGGCAGGGTTGGCGAGCGGCAGCCGTCGCGCCTCCGTCTTCAGCCGGTCGAGCGCATCCAGCGCCTCGTCGAGTTCCCTTACCTTGCTGTCGAACGTCATCGAACTGTCGAGTGGTATCAGCGGACCGCCGGCATCGCTCTCGCCGAAATCGCCGTCGACCGGCAGGCCGGCCGCCTCGAGCGCCTGAGAAATCGCATCGGCGTTTCTGTAGGCGTTGTCGGCGAGCGTGGCGATGCGGGTGAGCTGCTGGCTCTCTATCGCCTTGAGCGCGGCGTTGATCGACACGAACAGCCTGTCGGCACGATCGGCCGCCGTGTCGCTCGGCAGCGGATCGGAGCGGGTCGACCACAGCGAGAACGGCCTGGCATCATCGCCAGCGCCAGGGTCGGCGCCGAGGCTGGCGACCGCATAGGGCTGCGGCTGGGCGTCGGTCACCTCGGCGCGTTTATCCGGCATGGCGGACGCGCCGGCGCCTGTGGCAGGCGGCGTTCCGACATCGCTCTCGGCGCGTTCGAGGAGCGGGCCGAGGCGGCCATGGCGCAGGCTGAGCTGGGTCTGTCGGTCCAGCAACTCGCCAACTTTGGTTTCCATGAGCTGCTGGTCGAGCAGTTGGCGGCTGGTGATCCGGTCGACCTGGGCGCGCAGTGCCGAGATGCGGTCCTCATAGGCCTGCTGCATGCGCGCCTGCCGTGCCGTGGTCGCGCCGATCAGGTCGTCGCGCAGCACGAGATAGGACGTCGCCAGCAGATAGCCTATGGCCATCGCCGCCAGCGCGGAGCCGCAAAATGCGGCAACCCATGGCCGTATGGTGAAATGCCTGATCTCGTTGCCGCGGGCGATAATGACCGTATGGGGCTCCTTGCGCCTGCCAAAGACCGTTGACTGACTGGCTACGTTCACAGGACCAAGCTTTCGTTACGACACCAACGACAAGCCTCATTACACATCATTAAGGTTAACGGTCGGTTGCTGGCGCCCAGCTTGCAGCCCATGGGTTGCAGCCGGATTGCTTCGGCGCCCCGTGCTTCAGACGTGTTCAGGCCACAGCCGAAATTGACGTCAAAGCGCGCGCACGGCCTCCAGCACCGCCTCGGCATGGCCTTTGACGCGAACGTTTCGCCAGATCCGGGCGATCCGTCCGTCGCTGCCGATCAGGAACGTTGCGCGCTCAACACCCATATAGCGGCGGCCATAGAGCTGCTTCTCGACCCACAGGTGATAGGCTTCGATCACTTTGCGCTCCTCGTCGGCGACGAGGTCGACGGTCAGATCGTATTTCGCCTTGAATTTGTCGTGTTTTCGGACACTGTCCGGCGACAGGCCGATCACGACAGCGCCGAGCTTTTCGAATTCCGGCTTCAACTGCGAAAAGCCGATCGCCTCATTGGTGCAGCCGGTGGTGTCGTCCTGTGGATAGAAGTAAAGCACGACCGGCTTTCCCAGCAATGACGCGAGGCTGAGCGACCCGCCGCCGTCTCGGGGAAGGTCGAACTGCGGCGCAACGTCGCCGACGTCGAGATCAGCCATATCGGTGCCCTTGTTTGTGGTTACGCGCGAGGCCCCATCGATATATTGTCGCACCGGGAGTCGTCCACGGTCGAGTTCGTTCAACGGAAAATTGTGTGGATCAGGAGCAGCCGCAGCACGAGAAGATCAGATTCAGGCGTGATGAAATCACCGACCTGGGGGCCTTCCCGTCCGCGTGCCGCATACCGCCGCTCGGCCAAGGCCGCGGCGTTGGTTTTCTTGCGCGGCTGTTTGCCGGCTTTTTGGCCCTTGTGCTGCTGACGACCGCCGCTGTCTATGCGATCGGCATGTCCGGCTTCGGCGCCGAGCGGCTGCGGGCCGAAGCGGAAACAGCCATCGAGAAATTGGCCGGCGTCGACCTCGACGTTGCGGTCGGGCCGGCCCGTCTCACGCTCGACGGATCGAGCTTCATTGCGCTGCAGGTCAGCGACGTCAGCGTCAAGACCGCCGACGGCAAGCCGATGGCCGATGCCGGCCGTGTCCGCTTCGGCGTAAGGCTGATACCGCTGCTTTCGGGCGAGGTGCGGCTTACCAGTGCCAGGATTTCCGACGCGCGCATCGTGATGTCGGCGCTGCCGTCGGGGGGCGACTGGACGGCGGCGCTGCGCAATGACGACGGCCTCATCGATCCGGATAGGCTGGCCGCCACGGTCTTTGCCAGCATCGGTCACGCGCTTGATGCAGTGCGCGAGGAGCAGATGCGCCGGATCGAGCTGCGCAATGTCGACCTCGTTCCGCCCGAGGCCGGGTTGGTCAAACTGGTCAGGATCGCGGATGCTACCGCTGCGCAGTCGGGGCCGGGTGGCATGGAGTTTTCATCCGACGCGGCTGTCGACGGCAGGGCACTCACCATCGCCGCCTCAGCCAGCCGCGATACGACGACGCGGCGTGTGACGGCGTTGGATGCCAGTGTCGAGATAGCGCAGCTTGACGAGGCTGCGGCAGCGCCGGGCAGGACGCTTGGTGCGATTGCCTTGAAGCTGGCGGGATCGGAAGGATCCGGCGAGAACGCGTCGCGGCTGACGGCCTCGTTGTCGTTCGCCGGTTCCGTGCTCGATCTCGGTTCGCGCGGGATGCTTCCAGCCGATGTCGATCTCGCTGCGACGCTTGTCGCCGGCGCCAACAAGGTCCAGGTGGACCGGCTGCAAGTGAGGACCGGTCGCTCGACATTCGAGTTCGCCGGTTCGATCGGGCCCAAGCCGGCGACTGGAACAGCAGGCGAGGAGCCGTCCTATCGCTACGACCTGACCAGCGACGGCTCGACGCTGGCGCCTTCGGAATCCTCCGAACCTGCGCTCGATTTCATCGCCCGGGTGGCCGGCGTCTATCAGACCCGCAGCCGCAAGCTGGTGGCCGAGCAGATCGGGATCAGGTCGGGGTCCGCCAGCGAGGCGCTGGGCACGGCTTCGGTCGAGTTCGCCAGGGGAAAGGTGCCGGGCATATCTGTAGCCTTCAACGTGCACGACATGCCGGTCTCGCATGTCAAGCAGTTGTGGCCCTGGTTTGCGGCGCGAAACGCTCGCCTGTGGGTGCTGAAAAACCTTTTCGGCGGCCGTGTCGTCGACGCGAGCCTGCAGTTCCAGGTCGTACCCGGGCGCCTTGGCAACGGCATCCCGCTTTCATCAGATGAGGTATTCGGCCGTTTCCAGGTCGAAGGATCGCGCTTCGATACAGCCGGTCACATTCCGCCGATACGCGATGCCGTCGGCGTCGTCGAATTCCACGGCAATGACGTCGACATCGCCTTGTCGTCGGGCAACGTCTATATGGCCAGCGGCCGCACGGTCGCGGCAAGCAACGGCACGATGACGGTCAAGGCGGCGAACCGCCCGCCGGTGATCGGCGCGCTCGATATCGATGTTGCCGGGGAGGCGTCCGCGATCGCCGAGCTCGCCTCCTACGAGCCGATCGATGCCATGCGCCATGTCGGCCTGCTGCCCGACGACCTGTCCGGCACGGTGACCGGCCACGTCAAGGCGGATATTCCGCTGCAGCGCGGCGTCGACAGCTCGAAACTCGATTGGCTGGTGACGCTCGATTACAAAGACCTGTCGCTGGGCAAGCCGTTCGAAGACCAGACGGTGACGGACGCGGATGGTTCGATCACGGTCGAACGCGAGAAGGCGGTGATATCAGCCAAGGCGCTGCTCAACGGCATTCCAGCCGAACTCGACCTGATCGAACCGCTCAGGGATGGCGGACCGCCACGCAGCCGGAAAGTGGCGCTGATGCTCGACGACAAGATACGTGCGGCCGCCATGCCTGGCCTGTCGGAGCTGCTTTCCGGAACCGTCAAGGTTGAGATCGACAAGAGCGGCACGGGCAACACGGTCAGCCAGACTGTTTCGGCGGACCTGACCAATGCCAGGCTGGACATTCCCTGGGCAGGCTGGAGCAAGGGCCCCGGCATTCCAGCCAATGTCACATTTGTCATGGCCAAATCCGGCGACACCACGACGCTGTCCGACTTCGACCTGAATGGAAAGACCTTTTCGATCGATGGCGGCGTGGTGCTGGTCAACGGCGCCCTGTCTTCGGCGCGGTTCAGCAACGTCAAGCTGAACCGGGGAGACGACGTTGCCGTTTCGGTGAAACGATCGGGCAAGGGCTACGCGATCGACATCAGCGGCAGCGCGCTGGACGCGCGCTCGCTGATCAAGCAATTCACGTCCGATGTCGACACCGCCACCAAGGCCACGGGTTCCGATGCGATTTCGGTCAGCGCCGATGTCAACTCGCTGACCGGCTTCCACAACGAGACGCTGTCGAACCTGAAGCTCGACTACAGCGCCGCCGGCTCGAGGGTGAACGGGCTCAAGGTCAGCGCCACGGCAAGTTCGGGTGCTGCCATCAGCATCAGCAACGCGACCGGCGCCGGCAGGCGCGCCCTCAACGTGCGGTCGGCCGATGCCGGCGCCATCCTGCGGTTTCTCAACATCTACGAGCATATGGAGGGCGGTTCGATCACCCTGGCGCTCGCCGGGCCAAGCGATGGGCCGATGAAGGGCCAGGTCGACTCGCATGATTTCTTCGTGGTCAACGAGCCGAAACTCGCCTCGCTGGTATCGACGACGCCGGCCGGCGACAGCCGCAGCCTCAACGAGGCCGTCAAAGCCAATATCGACACGTCGAGAGTGATGTTCGAGCGCGGCTTTTCCGAGATCGAAAAGGGCGCCGGCTATCTGAAGCTGGCCAATGGCGTGCTGCGCGGCCCGCGCATCGGCACCACGTTCCAGGGCACGCTCTATGACCGGAACAACAACATGGACATGACCGGCACCTTCATGCCGGTCTACGGCATCAACCGCATTTTTGGCGAACTGCCGCTGTTCGGCGCGCTGCTCGGCAATGGCCGCGATCGCGGGCTGATCGGCGTGACTTACCGGCTCAGAGGCAATGCCAACAAGCCGAAGCTGGACGTCAATCCGCTGTCGGTGATCGCGCCCGGAATTTTCAGGTCGATCTTCGAGTACCGCTGAGGTCAAAACCCAATCATTTCGAGCGACCGAGTCTTGACCTAGGGCGGACTCTGGCTTGCCCCGGCCGAATTCACGCCCGTGACCCTGAGCCGCCCGTCGTCCGGTCATGCCGCAAGGTCTGCATCGTGTTGGGGGGCGGTCTTTTTTGCCTGTCCCCCGATTGGATCCGGTTCGCAGCTACCGGCTGGCTACAGGTGGGCAATACCGGCTTTCAGCAGTCCTTCGCGGATGTGCTGCACATCGGGCTTCTGGGCATAGTGCAGGGTGGCGATAAATGAATCGAGGTCGAACTGGGGATCGAGCGTTTTGATCTTGCGTAGATGCGCCGCGGCGGCGATTTCGTCGCCTAGCCAGCCGTAGCAGGCAGCGGCGAAAGCGTGCTGAACCGAGTCCATGGTTGACAGATGCATGAAAGCTTCGATCGCCTCGCCATACTGGCGCGCGGCGAAATGCGCCTTGCCCAGATGGCTCCAGAACCTCTCCGGATGGTGCGGGTTCAACTGCATTGCCTTGCGGATCCATTCGATTCCCTCTTCCGGCCTCCCCAGCCACGTCAACAACTCGCCTTGCTGCACCACCACGAGGTCGTAATTGGGATTGAGGGCGAGGGCGCGCTCTTGATGGTAGCGCGCTGTGGTCAGCTCATTGTTGTTGACGTTCACTGCGGCGAGGATGCGGTGGACATCGGCATCGTTGTCGTCCAGCGCCAGCGCCCTGTCCAGCGCTGCCATGATTTCGTTCCAGACGGCATCCCTGTCTTGGCACCAGTTATAGACCCAGGCCTGGCCAAGAATGCAGGCCCGCCAGGCATGGGCATGGGCATAATCGGGGTCGAGCGCGACGGCCCTTTCTATCAAGGTTTGCGCGCGTTCATTATCCGCAATCGTGCTTCGGTGATGCAGCACCTTGGCAGCAAGAACACATTCATACGCGGCCATGTTTGCGGGTTTCGCCCGCGCGAGCTGGTCCCGCTGAGCCGCCTCGACACGACCGGGCAGCGTGGCTGAGATCGCCGCGGTCACCTCATCCTGAATCGCGAATATGTCGTCCAGCCTCCGGTCATATTTGTCTGCCCAAATATGGGCGTCATTCGCCGTGTCGATGAGCTGAACCGTCACGCGCACCCTGTCGCCGATCTTGCGGACGCTTCCCTCCACCAGGTATTGGACGTCGAGTTTCTCGGCCACCTCGCGCACATTCACGGCGCGGTTCTTGTAGACGAAGCTGGAATTGCGCGAAATGACGAACAGCTCATGGTGGCGGGACAGTTCGGTGATGATGTCCTCGGTCAGTCCGTCCGCGAAAAATTCCTGCTCGGGGTCGCCGCTCATGTTGTTGAATGGCAGCACCACTATCGAAGGTTTCGAGATGGATCGCTTTGCCCCGACTTCTGGCAGGACAGGACTGTCAAGCCCAATGCGATAGAGGCGAACCGGGCGGCTGATGTTCTTTAGCGTCTTCTCGCCCAGGTCCTCCATGGTAATTTCGAGACGGTCGGCAATTTGGGTCGCCACCGCTGCGGTCACGCAGATACCGCCGACGTCGGCGAGTTGCTCGATGCGCGAGGCAATATTGACGCCGTCGCCGAAAATGTCCTCATCGTCGAAAATGATGTCGCCGAGATTTATGCCGATCCTGAATTCGATACGCCGTTCTTGCGGCACATCCGAATTGCGCCGTTTCATGCGCTGTTGGATTTCCACGGCGCATTTCACGGCGTCGGCCACGCTCTGGAACTCCACGAGCATGCCGTCTCCGGTGGTCTTGATGATCCGGCCCTTGTTCTTCGCGATGGCGGGGTCGAGCAGTTCTATGCGATGCGTCCGAAGGCGTGCGAGCGTGCCGGGTTCGTCGGCCTCCATCAGCCGACTGTAGCCCGCCATATCGGCAGCCAGAATTGCGGCCAGTCTCTGTTCCATCGCTTGGACCAAAAACCAAGCCTATCCTTCCTGGGCTGCCAAATCCAGCAATTTGGGCATGTGGCTGAATCGAGAAGTCTTCCTACCGCAGCAGCAGGAGAGGGGGTGGATCAGGCGCTAGTCAGACCGGCCGCACCAGGACGTGTTTTTTCTTGCCGAGCGACAGCTTTACGACCTGTTCCGGACCTAGATCCTCAAGTGTCACCAACCGGCGATCGTCGGACACGGACTGGTCGTTCAGCCGCACCGCGCCGCCCTGGATGTGTCGCCGCGCCTCGCCGTTGGACGCGGCGAGCCCGGCGGCAACGAACAGCGACAATATGCCGACGCCGCTTTCCAGATCGGCCTTGCCGACCTCGACGGTCGGCAGCGTTTCGGCCAGCGCGCCTTCTTCAAACGTCTTGCGCGCGGTTTCCTCGGCTTGCTCGGCCGCCTCGCGGCCGTGCACGATGGCCGTCGTTTCCGTGGCCAGGACCTTCTTGGCCTCGTTGATCTCGGAGCCGCCAAGCGCGGCGAGCCGCGCGATCTCGCTGAGCGGCAGGCGGGTGAAAATCTTGAGGAAGCGCGTGACGTCGGCGTCCTCGGTGTTGCGCCAGTACTGCCAGAAATCATAGGGCGAGTAGAGATCGCCGTTCAGCCAGACTGCGCCCTTGGCCGATTTGCCCATCTTGGCGCCTGACGACGTCGTCAGCAGCGGTGTGGTCAGGGCATAAAGCTGCGGCGTGCCCATGCGGTGGCCGAGATCGACGCCGTTGATGATATTGCCCCACTGGTCCGATCCGCCCATCTGCAGGCGGCAGCCATAGCGCCGGCTGAGCTCGACGAAATCATAGCCCTGCAGGATCATGTAATTGAATTCGAGGAAGGAGAGCGATTGCTCGCGCTCGAGCCTCAGCTTGACGCTGTCGAAGGTCAGCATACGGTTGACCGAAAAATGCCGGCCGACATCGCGCAGGAACTCGACATAATTGAGCTTCATCAGCCAGTCGGCATTGTTGACCATGATCGCGTCGTTCGCACCGTCGCCGAAACGCAGGATGCGGCCGAAGATGCGCTTGATGCCCTCGATGTTGGTGGCGATGGCCTCAGGCGTCAAAAGCTGGCGCTGGTCGTCGCGGAAGGAAGGATCGCCGATCATCGAGGTGCCGCCGCCCATCAGCGCGATCGGCCGGTGGCCGGTCTCCTGCAGCCAGTAGAGCATGGTCGCGGAAATCAGATTGCCGATATGCAGGCTGGTCGCCGTGGCGTCGTATCCGACATAGGCGGTCACCGTTTCCTTGGCGAAAAGCTGGTCGAGGCCGGCATCATCCGAAATCTGGTGGATGAAACCGCGCTCGCTCATTACGCGCAGGAAATCGGATTTGAAGGCGGACATTTTTTCTTTCCCGAAAGCGCCCAACCGCAGCGGATTGGGCGTGTTATGGGTGAACGCGGGCGTTTAGCACCCAAAGGCGGTCAGCAAAAGGGGAATCCGGTTTTGCGTCCATCCGACCGAGCGAGGCCTGTCCTCGGGCTTGCCGGGGAGCCGGCGCGAGATGGCGGAGATATCTTCGCTGTTGGCGCCTATCTCAACCGCTTCGGCCGCGGGTCGGACAACTCGCCGGCCAGACGGCGATCGAGATAGTCCGCGCATTCCTGGAGCAGGAGGTCCGCGTCGTTGGAGAAGAAATGGTTGGCGCCGGGCAAGGTTTTCTGGGTGATGGTGATGCCCTTTTGCGTGTGCAGCTTGTCGACCAGCCCCTGCACGTCCTTTGGCGGCGCGACCTTGTCGGCGTCGCCATGGATGATGAGGCCGGACGACGGGCAGGGCGCCAGGAACGAGAAATCATAGGTGTTGGGCTGCGGCGCGATCGAGATGAAGCCTTCGATCTCCGGCCGGCGCATCAGAAGCTGCATGCCGATCCACGAGCCGAACGAATAGCCGGCGACCCAGCAGCTCTTCGAATCCGGATGCAGCGACTGCACCCAGTCAAGCGCCGCGGCCGCATCCGACAATTCGCCGGTGCCGTGGTCGAATTCGCCCTGGCTGCGGCCGATGCCGCGGAAATTGAAGCGCAGCGTGGTGAAATCCCGCTTCTGGAACATGTAGAAGAGGTCGTAGACGATCTTGTTGTTCATCGTGCCGCCGAACTGGGGGTGCGGGTGCAGGATGATGGCGATCGGCGCGCTCTTTTCCTTGGAAGGCTGGTAGCGACCCTCCAGGCGGCCGGCCGGACCGGTGAAAATGACCTCAGGCATAAAATACTCCACATGGCATGAGTGCCCGGCGTCGGAACAACTCTTCCTCTGGCCTCAGGCCTTGACGCAGGGCGAGCGTCTTTCTAGAAGCTAGTTTAGAATTGTTCAAAACTGGGTGGCCGAAACGCAATAGCTCGGCTACCCACGCCGCACGCCGCGTAAATAGGATGTCTTGCCTTGCAATTTCAAGGAAATAACGCGTTATCCTCGCGAAACGGCTTTTGACGGGACCAGTTGAAGCGAAAATGGCCGGAAGACGCGCCTATCTCGACTACAATGCCAGCGCGCCGCTGCTTGCCGCGGCGCGCACGGCAATGATTGCCGCGCTCGATGTCGCCGCCAACCCGTCGTCGGTCCATGCCGAGGGCCGCGCCGCACGGCGGCTGATCGAGAATGCGAGGCGCGATGTGGCGCTGCTGGTCAACGCCAGCGCCGAGCATGTCGTGTTCACCTCCGGTGCGACGGAAGCCGCCTCGACGCTGCTGACGCCGGATTGGCAGATGGGGCGCGGCACTGTCCGCATGAGCCGGCTCTATGTCTGCGAGGCCGATCATCCTTGTGTGCTGAACGGCGGGCGCTTTCCGGCAACCCAGGTAATACGCATCGGCGTCGACGCCGACGGCCTGGTCAGGCTGGACGCGCTGGCGGCGGCACTTGGCGGTCATGACAAGGCGGACGGCCTGCCGCTGGTGGCGATCCATGCCGCCAACAACGAGACCGGCGTCATCCAGCCGGTCGAGCGCATCGCCGAAATCGTCAAGGCGGCGGGTGGCGTCCTGATCGTCGACGCCGTGCAGGCAGCCGGCCGCATTCCGCTCGATATGTCAGCGGGTTACGCCGATTACCTGATTCTGTCGTCGCACAAGATCGGCGGCCCCAAGGGCGTTGGCGCCATCGTCGCCGCCGCGGACCTGATGATGCCAAGGCCCTTGATCGCCGGCGGTGGCCAGGAAAAGGGTCATCGTGGCGGCACCGAAAATCTGGCCGCGATCGCCGGTTTTGGCGCGGCGGCGCGCGAAGCCCTGATCGGGTTGAAGCGCATCGATGCGGTCGCTCGCCGCCGCGACGAGATCGAGGCCATCGTGAAAACGCTGGTGCCGGATGCGGAAATCTTCGGAACCGGGGCGCCGAGGCTTGCCAATACGACATTCTTCGCTATTGCCGGCATCAAGGCCGAGACGGCGCAGATCGCCTTCGACCTCGCCGGCGTGGCGCTATCGGCCGGCTCCGCCTGTTCGTCGGGCAAGGTCGGCCCGAGTCATGTGCTGAAAGCCATGGGATACAATGACAGCCTTGGCGCTTTGCGCGTGTCCATTGGTCATGCAACCAGCGCCGAGGATATCGAACTGTTCCGCACAGCGCTGGTCGGTATTGCCTCACGCCGCGCAGGCAGGGACGAAGCCGCCTGAGCGCGGCAAACAAACGCAGGCTTTTTTGCCTGATAGAGCCGTGCGTCTTGTGGTGGCCGGGTGAATTCCCGGCAGGGACGCACTATATGGAACTTACGCCGCGTCGGTCGCCTTTAAGGCGCTCGTTTCGCAGTGCCATAGTTTGAAAACTGCCGGGCCTTGACCCCGGCGTGGATGGAGAACGCTAATGCCTGCAGTGCAGGACACGATCGATCGGGTCCGAAAGATCGACGTCGACCAATACAAATACGGATTCCAGACCGAAATCGCGATGGACAAGGCCCCAAAGGGCCTGAGCGAAGACATTATCCGCTTCATTTCGGCGAAGAAGGACGAGCCGTCCTGGATGCTGGAATGGCGTCTGGAAGCCTATCGGCGCTGGGTGACGCTTGACGAGCCGAAATGGGCGCGCGTCCATTATCCGAAGATCGATTTCCAGGACCTCCACTATTATGCGGCGCCCAAGAGCACGCCGGGACCGACCTCGCTGAGCGACGTCGATCCCGAACTGTTGAGGGTCTATGAAAAGCTCGGTATCCCGCTGAGGGAACAGGAGATCCTCGCCGGTGTGCAGAAGACCGACGCGTCGGAACTCGAGGAAGCCAGCGACAATGTCTACAAGTCGGGCCGCGTCGCCGTCGACGCCGTGTTCGATTCCGTGTCCGTCGTCACCACCTTCAAGAAGGAGCTGGCGCAGGCCGGCGTCATCTTCTGCTCGATCTCGGAAGCCATCCGCGAGCACCCGGAACTGGTGAAGAAATATCTCGGCTCGGTCGTGCCGACCTCGGACAATTTCTACGCCACGCTGAATTCGGCGGTGTTCACCGACGGCTCCTTCGTCTTCGTGCCCAAGGGCGTGCGCTGCCCGATGGAACTGTCGACCTATTTCCGCATGAACGAGAGGAACACCGGCCAGTTCGAGCGCACGCTGATCATCGCCGAGGAAGGGGCTTACGTCTCCTATCTCGAAGGCTGCACGGCGCCGCAGCGCGACGAAAACCAGCTTCACGCAGCGGTGGTCGAGCTGATCGCGCTCGACGATGCCGAGATCAAATACTCGACGGTGCAGAACTGGTACCCCGGCGACGCCGAGGGCAAGGGCGGCATCTACAATTTCGTCACCAAGCGCGGCGACTGCCGCGGCCACCGCTCGAAGATTTCGTGGACGCAGGTCGAGACCGGCTCGGCGATCACCTGGAAATATCCGAGCTGCATCCTGCGCGGCGACGATTCCAGCGGCGAGTTCTATTCGATCGCCGTGTCGAACGGCTACCAGCAGGTCGACAGCGGCACCAAGATGATCCATCTCGGCAAGAACACGTCGAGCCGCATCATCTCCAAGGGCATCGCCGCCGGCTACTCGCAGAACACCTATCGCGGCCAGGTCTCGGCGCACCGCAAGGCGACCAACGCCCGCAACTTCACCAATTGCGACTCGCTGCTGATCGGCGACCAGTGCGGCGCGCACACCGTGCCTTACATGGAAGCCAAGAACGCAACGGCGCAGTTCGAGCATGAGGCGACGACGTCGAAGATTTCCGAGGACCAGAAATTCTACGTCATGCAGCGCGGCATTCCGGAAGAAGAGGCGATCGCGCTGATCGTCAACGGCTTCGTCAAGGACGTCATCCAGCAACTGCCGATGGAATTCGCGGTCGAGGCGCAGAAGCTTATCGGCATCAGCCTCGAGGGCTCGGTCGGCTGACCGGACAGAAAAATTTCAGGAAAAGAAAAAAATGCTTGAAATCAGAAATTTGCATGCTCGCATCGTCGACGACGGCACCGAGATCATCCGCGGCCTGAACCTGACGGTGAAAGCCGGCGAGGTCGCCGCCATCATGGGTCCGAACGGCTCGGGAAAATCGACGCTGTCCTACATCCTCGCCGGGCGCGAGGATTATGAGGTGACTGATGGCGATATCCTCTACAACGGCCAGTCGATCCTCGAAATGGATCCGGCCGAGCGCGCCACATCGGGCATTTTTCTCGCCTTCCAGTATCCGATGGAGATACCGGGCGTGGCGACCATGGAATTCCTGAAGGTGGCGATTAACGAGCAGCGCAAGGCGCGCGGCGAGGAGCCGCTGAAGATCCCGGAGTTCCTGAAGCGCGTTAAGGACGCCGCCGCCTTGCTCGACATGGACATGGCGATGCTGAAACGGCCGCTCAATGTCGGCTTCTCCGGCGGCGAGAAGAAGCGCGCCGAGATCCTGCAGATGAAGCTTCTGGAGCCAAAACTCTGCGTGCTCGACGAGACTGATTCCGGCCTCGACATCGATGCGCTGAAGATCGTTTCGGAAGGCGTCAATGCGTTGCGCGCGCCGGATCGCGCCATCGTCATCATCACCCACTACCAGCGCCTGCTTCAGTACATCGTCCCGGATAGTGTGCACGTGCTGTACAGGGGCCAGGTGGTCAAGTCGGGCGACAAGTCGCTGGCGCTCGACCTCGAGGCCAATGGCTATGCCGGCGTGATCGGCCAAGCCGCGTGAGATGCCAGAAGGCCCAGAAGGCAAGCCAGACAAGGCGAAACTGATGAACATTCACATGACACCCCAGCGGACGCCGGCCGAAACGGCGCTGATCGACGCCTTCAGCGACCGGCTGTCGCTGCTGCCCGGCGACGGCACGGTGATGCTGAAGCGCGACGACGCCATCGAGGCGATCAAGAGCGGGCTGCCGACGCGGCGCATCGAATCCTGGCACTACACCGACCTGCGCCGCCTGCTGAGTTCGGTTCCGGAGTTCGATCCCGCAGCCGCCCCGAAAGCCATTGCGCCTGTCGTCGAAGGGTCCGCTGTCCTGCCGGTGCTGAACGGCGTGTCGAGCACGAAACTGCCTGAAATTGAGGGCATCGCCGTGCAGTGCCTGTCGGAGAAACTGGCGGACGGCAGCATCGCACCTGGGCTCGATGCCTATGGCGCCGATGATGCCATCGGCGCGCTGAACACGGCTTTCGTGGCTGACGGCTATTTTGTCGACATCGCCGACGGCACCGAACTGGACCAGCCGATCGAATTGCAGAACCTGCAGGCCGGAGGCCAGACGCATGTCCGTCTCAGCGTCCGCGCCGGCGCCGGCGCCAAGGCCGTTATCGTCGAGCGCCAGGCGGGCGAGGGCGCCGCACTGGTCAGCTCGGTCAGCCAGCTTCTGCTTGACGAAGGCGCCGAGGTGACGTGGCTGATCGTGCAGGAGCAGCCGGACACGGCGACGCATCTTGCCCAGTTCAAGGCGCATCTCGGCAAGAATGCGAAGCTGACGCTGTTCGTGATGAATGCCGGCGGCAAGCTGGTGCGCCAGGAGGTCGTGGTCAGAACGACCGGCGAAGGCGCCGATTTCACGCTGCGCGGCATCAACCTGCTGGCCGGCGACACGCATACCGACGTGACCATGGTGCTCGACCATGCGGTGCCGCATACGGCCTCGACGGAAGTGATCCGCAACGTGGTGACGGGAAGAGCGCGCGGCGTCTTCCAGGGGCGAATCAATGTCCACCAATATGCGCAGAAGACCAACGCCAAAATGGCCTGCAACACGCTGCTTCTGTCGGATGACGGCGAGTTCTCGACCAAGCCAGAGCTCGAAATCTTCGCCGACGACGTCGTCTGCGGCCATGGCGCCACCGTCACCGAGATCGATCACAGCCATTTGTTCTACCTGATGGCGCGCGGCATCGACGAGAAGTCGGCGCGTGGCCTGCTGGTCAAGGCGTTCGTCGCCGAGGTGATCGAGGAACTGGACGACGAGGCGATCGTCGAGGCGCTGGAAACGAGGCTCGACGGCTGGTTCGCGGCGCACGGATAGCGGCCTGGCTCATGTCAGCACCCCTCATCCGTCTTGGCGCTTCGCGCCAATCCACCTTCTCCCACAAGGGGAGAAGGTAAAGCGCTAGACCTTCTCCCCTTGTGGGAGAAGGTGGCCGAGCGAAGCTCGGTCGGATGAGGGGTGTTGGACGGAATGAGGCGATGCCTCAAGAGAGCTTGTGATGGACCAGAAAGTCGAAAACATCCCCTACGACGTCGAGGCGATCCGCCGCGACTTTCCGATCCTGACACGGGAAGTCTACGGCAAGCCGCTGGTCTATCTCGACAATGGCGCCTCGGCGCAGAAGCCGCAGGCCGTGCTCGACGCCATCCAGCACGCCTACGCCCAGGAATATGCCAACGTCCATCGCGGGCTGCATTTCCTGTCGAACGCGGCAACCGACGCCTTTGAGAACGCGCGCAAGATAGTGCAAAGATTTCTCAACGCGCCTGATACCGACAACATCGTCTTCACCTCGAACACGACCGCGGCGATCAACACCGTTGCTTATGGTTATGGCATGCCCAATATCGGCGAGGGCGATGAAATACTCCTGTCGATCATGGAGCACCATTCCAACATTGTGCCGTGGCATTTCATCCGCGAGCGCCAGGGCGCGAAGCTGGTCTGGGTGCCGGTCGACGATCTCGGCGTCTTCCATATCGAGGAGTTCGAGAAGCGGCTGACCGATCGCACAAAACTGGTCGCCATCACCCACATGTCGAATGCGCTCGGCACGGTGACGCCGATCAAGGAGATCGTCCGCATCGCGCATGCACGCGGCATTCCGGTGCTGGTCGACGGCAGCCAGAGCGCCGTGCATATGCCGATCGACGTGCAGGATCTCGACTGCGATTTCTTCGTCTTCACCGGCCACAAGGTCTATGGGCCCTCGGGCATCGGCGTGCTCTACGGCAAGAAGGACATGCTGGAGCGCATGCGCCCGTTCATGGGCGGCGGCGAGATGATCGAGGAGGTGACGCAGGATTTCGTCACCTACAACGATCCGCCGCACCGTTTCGAGGCCGGCACGCCGCCGATCGTCCAGGCGATCGGGCTGGGTGCGGCGCTGGAATACATGGAAAAGATCGGCCGCGAGCGCATCGCCGCCCACGAAGCCGATCTGAAGAACTATGCCCATCAGCGGCTGCGCGCCATCAATTCGCTGCGCATCTTCGGCGATGCGCCGGATAAGGGCGCCATCATCTCCTTCGAGCTGCAGGGCATTCATGCCCATGACGTGTCGATGGTGATCGACAGGCAGGGCGTCGCCGTCCGCGCCGGCACCCATTGCGCTCAGCCGCTGTTGAAACGTTTTGGCGTAACCTCCACATGCAGGGCATCGTTCGGCATGTATAACACCCGGGCCGAAGTCGACGCTTTGGCCGATGCGCTCGAAAAAGCGCGAAAGTTCTTCGGATGACGATCATGGATGATGCAGGCCGCACCGCTGAGACCATTTCGGAAACGGCAACCAATGAGTTGGTTTCCGCCTCGGCCATTCCCGCCGACGAACTGGCGCGGCTGACCGATGACATCGTCTCGGCGCTGAAGACGGTCTACGACCCGGAAATCCCGGCAGACATTTATGAGCTCGGCCTGATCTACAAGATCGACATCGAGGACGACCGCTCGGTCAGGATCGACATGACGCTGACCGCGCCCGGCTGCCCGGTGGCTGGCGAAATGCCCGGCTGGGTGGAGAACGCCGTCGGCGCTGTCGAAGGTGTTTCCGGCGTCGAGGTCAACATGACCTTCGACCCACCCTGGTCCCCCGATCGCATGTCGGAAGAGGCGCAGGTCGCGGTTGGCTGGTATTGAGGCGGTCAGGCGAGTTGGATGTCCGACATATCTCGACCGGGTGAACTGAGCGAAGACGACATTCCACCTTCGGCGAGGGTAGTCGAGGTTTGGGGCGCTCCGGTTCTCGACGTTCTCGATGAACCATCTGAGTATCACAGGGTTGTTGGCGCAATGCCTTCCGCGATCAGGAACGTCATCTGCGTCGAGTTGCTAAGTTGGCAGGTCCTCAACGGCGGCTTCAGGCAATATTTTTGGAATTCCTATGGGATAACGGCGCAGGGGGCCATTCAAGGTTTCCGCGCGATGGGTCTTGAAACGCATGCAGAATTGACGCGACAGGCCTGCGCCTTGCTGGGCGAAAGTTTTCCTGAAGAGCGTTTGGCAAGAATGGAAATCGTGGGCGAGGTTGGCGGGAGCGGTATAGATTTCAATGCCTTGGATGACGCGTTCTATGCCTTGGAAGAAAATAAGCGCGATTCGGCCGAAGCTGCGCTCAATGCATATGCGACGGCAGCGTTGGACGGACACTGGCAATAAAGACCTTGCAGTACGACACTGATATAACCATTTTGAGCTATGAAATGATCCGCAGGCCTTGAACCCGCGCGAACATGGAGAATGACATGGGACGCTTCGCCGTCATCACGATGACCGAAAAGGCTGCCGACCGGGTACGCGAGATCGTCGCGACCCGTGAGAATGCGCATGGCATTCGCCTTGGCATCAAGAAGGGCGGCTGCGCCGGCATGGAATATACGGTCGATCTGGTGACCGAGCCGAATACCAAGGACGATCATATCGAGCGCGACGGCGCCCATGTCTATGTCGCGCCTGAGGCAGCGCTTTTCCTGTTCGGCACCGAGATGGATTTCGAGCAGACGACGCTACGCACCGGCTTCACCTTCCGCAACCCGAACCAGAGCTCGGCCTGCGGCTGCGGCGAATCGGTTGAGCTCAAGCCGGCCGATCTGAAGGCACTGGCCGAGGCGCGCGCGTCGGCCTGATCTTCCCTTCTCCCCGTTTACGGGGAGAAGGTGGCCCGAAGGGCCGGATGAGGGGCAGAGCCGGCCTCTGCAACGTTAGCGCCGCCCCTCATCTGCCTGCCGGCATCTTCTCCCCGTAGACGGGGAGAAGGACCTACTTCACCCACATTCCCGTCCGCTTGTGCCAGTCTGCGATCGATTCCTCGGGATAGAGGTCGAAGATCTTGTCATCCTTGCCGATCTCGGGCTCGACCCAGTTCGCCTTGTATTTCAGCATGAGGTGCACCTTTTCAGGTGGTTTTGGCAGGTCTGTGTCGATCGCCGAGGCGAAGGGGTGGACCAGTTCCGGCCAGGTCCGGTCATAGAGCCACAGCGCCGAACCACATTTCTTGCAGAAATTCCGCTCGCCTGACGAGATCTCGCATTGCGGATGCTCGTCGTCCTCGATCTCGGCCTGGTAGACGCCAAGACTGCGCTTGCCCTTGATCCTCAGCGTCTCGAAATCGGCGCCGAGATTGATGGCAAAGCCACCGCCGCCCTGCTGCTTGCGGCAGATCGAGCAGTAGCACAGCATGAACGGCACCGGCGTGTGGCTTTCCACCTCAAAGCGGATGGCATTGCACCGGCAGGACCCTTTGAGCAGAAGCGGCATGAAAAAGCTCCGACAAAATTGGTTTCAACTTGTCAGGATGGCGTCGGTTGCGGCGATGACAAGCCTAAATTCGGGTGACATGATCGCGGCATGGACAATGAACGCATTGCCGAACTTTTCGAAGGCCTCGGCCCGGTCAGCATTCGCAAGATGTTCGGCGGCAAGGGCATCTATTTCGACGGCGTCATCGTCGCCATCGTCATTCGTGGCGAATTGATGCTGAAAGCCGACGCGGAAAGCGCGCCCGAATTCGAAGCGGCCGGCTGCCGGCAATGGACTTACACCGGCTCGCGGCACGGCAAGCTGGTGTCGATGCCGTATTGGAGCGTTCCCGACAGCGCCTTCGACGATCCGGATGAGATGGCGGTCTGGGCGAGGCGGGCCTATGAGGCGGGGCTGCGTGCCGGCAAATAGGTTGCCTCTCCGCTGGTCATCATCTCATGCCAATTTCCTGCGTCTCGGGCACAAGCGCCAGCGCCTCGGCAAGGGTCGCCGCCGTAAAAGCCGGCACAAGTTCGGCACTTTCGATCGCAAGCATTGCCGCGGCAACGCCTTCGCGCATCGCCGCGCGCAGCGTCAGGCCGCGCAGCAGGGCGGCGACCGTTGCGCCCGCCAGCGCATCGGCGGCGCCGTCCGCGACTTTTTTCGGCGGCAGGATCGAGAAGGCGCCGGCTTCGTCGAAACCCAGCACCGGACCGTCATCCGCCGTCACCACGCCGCTTTTCAGGCAGGCTCGCCTCAGGCCGTCGGCGATATCTTGCTCCGCAGCGTCGATACCGACAGCGGCGATTGCGATGGCCTCGCGCCGGTCCATGAAGGCCAGCGCCAGGCTGCCCAGCACCGGCACGAGCCGCGCCGCCTTGTCGGGCGAGACTGCGAGGCCGAAGACCGGCTTGCCAGCGGCAAGCGTCACCAGCCGCTCCAGCGCCGCCGACGGCAGGTTGGCGTCGCACAGGACCGCATCGGCGGTGCTGATTGCCTCGCGTACCTTGGCACGACGGATCTGCTTGGCAAGCGCCAGATCGTAGAGCGCCATGTCGGCAAGGCCGGCGATCAGCGCGCCGTCGCCGTCGAAGATCGTCGTATTGCTCGGCGTCGTGCGATCGAGGAACACCACGGACAGATCGGCAATGCCGGCCGCAGCGACGGCGCGCGCCACCACGTCGGCCAGAACATCGCCGCCGCGCACCGAAAGCAGCGAGCCGGAGACGCCGCGGCGCACCGCGCAGCGCAGCGCATTGAAGACGGCGCCGCCGACTTCCTCGCGCATCGTGCCGGGACTCGACGCCGCCGGCACGAACGCCCCCAAAACATGGCCGCGTCGCTCGATATAGGCGCCGCCTACGGCCAGGACTGTCGGCGACTTCATCATGCCAGCGAGATGACCTTTGCTGTTGTCCGGTGGACACTAGGTTGTCCGGCTAAACCCGGCAACCGAAGCCGCGATTCGGAGGACGGCAGCACGATCCCGCAGGGGTAAGCAGGATATATTCTTAGCTGAAAGTCGAAACAAAAAAAGAACAAATTCGGATATTGTTGGTTTTTCAATCGGTTGTCTCCCCTTGCCAATCGAGAACAAAAAAGGTACAAATTGATAGGGATTACGGATTGTCCGGCCTTCATTGACGATCAAGGGGTGATGTATCATGGCTCAGAATTCTTTGCGGCTTGTAGAGGACAAAACGGTGGACAAATCAAAGGCTCTGGATGCGGCGCTGTCGCAAATCGAGCGTGCCTTCGGCAAGGGCTCGATCATGCGGCTCGGCGCAAACGAGCAGGTCGTCGAGATCGAAACGGTGCCGACCGGTTCGCTTGGCCTCGACATCGCGCTCGGCGTCGGCGGCCTGCCGCGCGGCCGCATCATCGAGATCTACGGGCCGGAAAGCTCGGGCAAGACGACGCTGGCGCTGCACACTGTGGCGGAGGCCCAGAAGAAGGGCGGCATCTGCGCCTTCGTCGATGCCGAGCACGCGCTCGACCCGGTCTATGCCCGCAAGCTCGGCGTCGACCTTGAAAACCTGCTGATTTCGCAGCCCGATACCGGCGAGCAGGCGCTGGAGATCTGCGACACGCTGGTGCGTTCCGGCGCCATCGACGTGCTGGTGGTCGATTCGGTCGCGGCGCTGACGCCGCGCGCCGAAATCGAGGGCGAGATGGGCGATTCGCTGCCCGGCCTGCAGGCTCGCCTGATGAGCCAGGCGCTGCGCAAGCTGACCGCCTCGATCTCGCGCTCCAATACCATGGTCATCTTCATCAACCAGATCCGCATGAAGATCGGCGTCATGTTCGGTTCGCCCGAGACCACGACCGGCGGCAACGCGCTGAAATTCTATGCTTCGGTGCGCCTCGACATTCGCCGCATCGGCTCGGTCAAGGACCGCGACGAGGTCGTCGGCAACCAGACCCGCGTCAAGGTGGTCAAGAACAAGCTGGCGCCGCCCTTCAAGGTGGTCGAGTTCGATATCATGTATGGCGAGGGCGTGTCCAAGACCGGCGAGCTGGTCGATCTCGGCGTCAAGGCCGGCGTGGTCGAGAAGTCGGGCGCCTGGTTCTCCTACAATTCGCAGCGTCTCGGCCAGGGCCGCGAGAACGCAAAACTGTTCCTGCGCGACAATCCCGACACGGCGCGCGAGATCGAATTGGCACTACGGCAGAATGCCGGGCTGATTGCGGAAAAATTCCTCGAGAATGGTGGTTCCGAAGGCGGAGACGACGGTTTCGAGGACGAAGCTGGCGCCATGTAGGCTTCGGCAGTGGCCGGAGTTTGGCCATGATTCCCGTTCATCACCTCCAGCCTGTGTAATCGAGTTCTGTAATGTTGCGTTCGAACCGCCGGCCTAGCGCCGGCGGTTTGCGTTTGAGATGACCGGCAAGCCCCGCAAATTGGCCCAATTCCGTGTTTCTGGACAGGGTGCAACGCGGCGGCTAAAAGGCCATGTCCATTTGCCGTCGGCCGGGCCGACGGCTCTCTCTAAAGCTAAAAGGCAGTGTCATTCATGAGTGGCGTGAACGAGATCCGGTCGACATTCCTCGACTATTTCCGCAAGGAGGGTCACGAGGTCGTCGCGTCGAGCCCGCTGGTGCCACGCAACGACCCAACGCTGATGTTCACCAATGCCGGCATGGTGCAGTTCAAGAACGTTTTCACCGGCCTGGAAAAGCGACCCTATTCGCGTGCCACGACGGCTCAGAAGAGTGTTCGCGCCGGCGGCAAGCATAACGACCTCGACAATGTCGGCTACACCGCGCGCCACCTGACCTTCTTCGAGATGCTCGGCAATTTCTCGTTCGGCGACTATTTCAAGGAGCGCGCCATCGAGCTTGCCTGGAACCTGATCACCAGGGAGTTCGGGCTGAAGAAGGACAAGCTGCTGGTCACGGTCTATCACACCGACGACGAGGCTGCCGGCTACTGGAAGAAGATCGCCGGCTTTTCCGACGATCGCATCATCCGCATTCCGACCTCGGACAATTTTTGGGCAATGGGCGACACCGGACCTTGCGGTCCGTGCTCGGAGATATTCATCGACCGCGGCGAGCACGTCTGGGGCGGCCCTCCCGGCAGCCCCGAGGAAGATGGCGACCGTTTCCTCGAATTCTGGAACCTGGTGTTCATGCAGTACGAACAGGTGACGAAGGACGAGCGCATCGATCTGCCGCGCCCGTCGATCGACACTGGCATGGGCCTGGAGCGCATGGCCTCCATTTTGCAAGGGGTCGAGAGCGTCTTCGAGACCGACCTGTTCCGTCATCTGATCGACGCTGCGTCATCCGCGCTCGGCCGCGGTCCGGATGCCGACACCGTGGCATCGTTCCGCGTCATCGCCGACCATTTGCGTTCGTCCTGCTTTCTGGTGGCCGACGGCGTGTTGCCGTCCAATGAAGGCCGCGGCTACGTGCTGCGTCGCATCATGCGCCGCGCCATGCGCCATGCGCAGCTTTTGGGCGCCCATGATCCGCTGATGTGGCGGCTGGTGCCGGCGCTGGTGCGCGAGATGGGCCAGGCCTATCCGGAACTGGTGCGCGGCGAACAGATGATCACCGAAACGCTGAAGCTTGAAGAAACCCGTTTCCGCAAGACGCTGGTGCGCGGCTTGGGCCTGCTTTCGGAGGCGACGGAAACGCTGGGTGCCGGCGACATGCTGGATGGCGAGACAGCCTTCAAGCTCTACGACACCTATGGCTTTCCGCTCGATCTGACGCAGGACGCGCTGCGTCGGCGCAACATCTCGGTCGACCTCGCCGGCTTCACCAATGCGATGGAACAGCAGAAGGCCGAGGCGCGCAGGAGCTGGGCTGGTTCCGGCGAGGCCGCGACCGAAACTGTGTGGTTCCCGGTGCGCGAGGAGTATGGCGCCACCGAATTTCTCGGCTACGAGACCGAGCAGGCGGAAGGCCTCATCCAGGCGCTGGTCAGGGACGGCAAGCTCGTCGACAGCGCCGCCAAGGGCGAGGCGGTCGCCGTGGTCGTCAACCAGACGCCGTTCTATGGCGAATCCGGCGGCCAGGTGGGCGATACCGGTGTCATTTCAGGCGAAGGCTTCTCGATCGAGATCTCCGATACGCAGAAGAAGGCCGATGGGCTTTTCGTGCATCTCGGCAAGGTGGCCGACGGCACGGTCAACACCGGCGCGACCGTCGAGCTGAAGGTCGACCATGCGCGCCGCTCCAGGCTGCGCGCCAACCATTCCGCGACGCATCTGATCCACGAAGCGCTGCGCGAGGTGCTAGGCACCCATGTCGCGCAGAAGGGTTCGCTGGTCGCGCCCGAGCGTCTGCGCTTCGACATTTCGCACAACAAGCCGATCTCGCCTGACGAGCTCGAAGAGGTCGAGCGGATGGCGAACGAGATCGTCGTCCAGAACAGCCCGGTCACCACGCGGCTGATGTCGGTTGACGATGCCATTGCCGAAGGCGCCATGGCGCTGTTCGGCGAAAAGTATGGCGATGAGGTGCGCGTCGTTTCGATGGGCACGGGCTTGCATGGCGGCAAGGCCAACCGGCCCTATTCGGTCGAGCTATGCGGCGGCACGCATGTCAGGGCGACCGGCGATATCGGTCTGGTGCACATCGTATCGGACAGCGCCGTCGCCGCCGGCGTGCGCCGCATCGAGGCGCTGACCGGCGAGGCGGCCAGAAAGCATCTCGACGAGCAGGACAAGCGGCTGAAGGCGGCAGCTGCCGCGCTGAAGATCTCGCCGGCCGACGTGCCGGCGCGCGTCGAGGCACTGCTCGACGAGCGCAAGAAGCTCGAGAAGGAACTGACCGAAGCGCGCAAGAAGCTGGCGCTGGGCGACCGCTCGCCAGCCGGCGTGCCTGCCGAGAACGAGACCATTGCCGGCGTCGGCTTCCTCGGCAAGGCGGTATCGGGTGTGGCGCCGAAGGATCTAAAACCGTTGGCCGATGCCGGCAAGAAGTCGCTTGGCTCCGGCGTCGTCGTCTTCGTCGGCGCCAGCGAGGACAACAAGGCCAGCGTCGTGGTCGGCGTCACCGACGACCTGACCGGCCGCTTCAGCGCTGTCGACCTGGTGCGTGTGGCGTCGGCAGCATTGGGCGGGCAGGGCGGCGGCGGTCGGCCTGACATGGCCCAGGCCGGCGGCCCGGACGCCTCGAGGGCCGAAGACGCGATCGCTGCGGTGAAGGCGGCCCTGGAGGCGGCTTGATCGGTTGCCGGGAGGATTTATTGCAAGGCTCCGAGGGACACAGCACCCCCCTCTGTCCTGCCGGACATCTCCCCCTCAAGGGGGGAGATTGGCAGCTTCATTGCCCTGCCTTTTTCTCAAACGTCGAAAATTGGCGAAAACAATCGTGACATCCGGTCTCCCCCTTGAGGGGGAGATGTCCGGCAGGACAGAGGGGGGTGCTGTCCCGCCGGCCTTTCGGACATTTGTCACCCAGCCCTTTCAGTGCGGGAAAAACTCTCCCGACCGGCGATACGATCCCACCAGGCCTGGATATCGGCGAACTCGGCCAGCAACTTTTGTCCGTCGGCCACCTTGACGAAATAGCCGATGATGGGTGCTGCATGCAGGTCGGCCAGCGTCAGTTGCTCGCCCAGCAGCCACGGCCCGGCGGCTTTCAGTGAGGTGAGTGCGCGAAGCACCGTCGCCGCCTGCAGAAGCCCATTGGCGATCAATGCCTCGTCAGGCGGCGCCTTTTCCAGTCGCTCGACTGCGACATCCCAGACCATGGCTCGATAGGCATAGGCGTCGAGCATGCCGATGATCTGGTTCATGGTTGCGCGGGGCCGAGCACCAGCCGGTTGCAACGCCGGGCCGTCGAACGCTTCGTCGACATAGCGGGTGATCGCGCTGGTCTCGTGGAGGCGGAACCCGTCATGTTCGAAGGCCGGGATGCGGCCGAACGGCTGATGGCCGAAATACCAGCCCGGGATACCGCCGGCCGCAAAAACATCGACCGGCACAAGTTCGTAGCCGATGCCTTTTTCCTCGAGTGTGAGGCGGACGATGCGCACATAGACGCTGTAGTCCGCCCCGTAGACGATGGGTTTGCTCATGACGCTGGTCTGGTCAGGCCATCGCCTTCTGCAGATTCTCGTCGATCTTGTCGAGGAAGCCGGTGGTCGAAAGCCATGGCTGGTCGGGACCGATCAGCAGCGACAGATCCTTGGTCATGAAGCCGGCCTCGACGGTCTGGATGCAGACTTTTTCTAGCGTCTCGGCAAAACGCATCAGCTCGGCATTGTCATCGAGTTTTGCGCGGTGCGCCAGGCCACGCGTCCAGGCGAAGATCGAGGCGATCGAATTGGTCGAGGTTTCCTCGCCCTTCTGGTGCTGCCGATAGTGACGGGTGACGGTGCCGTGCGCGGCCTCCGCTTCCACCGTCCTGCCGTCCGGCGTCATCAGCACCGAGGTCATCAGGCCGAGGGAGCCAAAACCTTGCGCCACCGTGTCCGACTGCACGTCGCCATCATAGTTCTTGCAGGCCCAAATATAGCCGCCCGACCATTTCAGGCTGGAGGCGACCATGTCGTCGATCAGCCGGTGCTCGTACCAGAGCTTCTTGGATTTGAACTCGGCTTCGAACTCCGCCTCGTAGACTTCCTGGAAAATGTCCTTGAAGCGGCCGTCATAGGCCTTGAGGATGGTGTTCTTGGTCGAGAGGTAGACCGGGTAGTTGCGCAGCAGGCCGTAATTGAGCGAGGCGCGGGCGAATTCGCGGATCGACTCGTCGAGATTGTACATGGCCATGGCGACGCCGGCGGCCGGCGCATCGAACACGTCATGCTCGATCACCTTGCCGTCCTCGCCGACGAACTTGATCGTCAGCTTGCCCTTGCCGGGGAAGCGGAAGTCGGTGGCGCGGTACTGGTCGCCGAAGGCGTGACGGCCGACGATGATCGGCTTGGTCCAGCCGGGCACCAGCCGCGGCACGTTCTTCATGATGATCGGCTCGCGAAAGATGGTGCCGCCGAGAATGTTGCGAATGGTGCCGTTCGGCGACTTCCACATCTTCTTCAGCCCGAATTCCTCGACACGCTGCTCGTCGGGCGTGATCGTCGCGCATTTCACGCCGACGCCATGTTTCTTGATGGCGTTGGCCGAATCGATGGTCACCTGGTCGTTGGTGGCGTCGCGGTGCTCAACGCTGAGGTCGTAATATTCAAGCTTGAGGTCGAGATAGGGGTGGATCAGCTTGTCCTTGATGAACTGCCAGATGATGCGGGTCATCTCGTCGCCGTCGAGTTCGACGACCGGGTTCGCCACCTTGATCTTCGCCATGGAAAGAATGCCTCATTGTTGGGGATCGGAACGGCCTTGCCCGCATGGCTTTGGCCGGGGATGCGGCCCGTATATCAAAGCATTTTTGGCCGCGCAAACGGCGATCCGCGCCAGCGGGCTCGGCCCTGGCATCGGGCGTTGCTTGCCAAAGCTTCATTTTCGCGGCCGGATATGGCAGGGGACGCTGAAATGCCGCAAACAGCAGTTCATTGAAACAATGCAAGCCAGCAACGACATCCTTCCTGCCACCGGCCCGGCGATCATCCTGGTCGAGCCGCAACTCGGCGAGAATATCGGCATGGTCGCGCGCGCCATGGCGAATTTCGGTCTGTCCGAGCTGCGCCTCGTCAATCCGCGCGACGGCTGGCCGAGCGAAAAGGCGCGCGCTGCCGCGAGCCGCGCCGATCACGTCATCGATGCCGCTAGAGTATATGACGAGCTGGCCTCGGCGGTCGCCGACCTGAACTTCGTCTTCGCCACCACGGCGCGCGCGCGCGATAATTTCAAACCGGTGCGCGGACCGGTCGAGGCGGGCAGGGCGCTGAGAGCGCGGCAGCGATCCGGACAGCGCACCGGCATCCTGTTCGGCCGCGAGCGGTTCGGGCTCTATAATGACGAGGTCGGCCTCGCCGACGAGATCGTCACCTTCCCGGTCGATCCCGCCTTCTCCTCGCTCAACATCGCCCAGGCCGCCCTGCTGATGTCCTATGAGTGGATGAAGTCGGGCCTGGAAGATGAGACCAAAACCAATTTTTCCAGTCCCGACATGATGCCGGCGACCAAGGAACAATTGCACGGCCTGTTCGCCTATCTGGAAGGCGCGCTCGAAGCGCGCGGCTATTTCCGCCCGGCGGCGAAGAAGCCGAAAATGGTCGACAATCTGCGCGCGGTGCTGACGCGCGCCGGCTTCGCCGAGCCGGAGCTCAAGGTACTGCGCGGCATAATATCGTCGCTGGACAGGTTTTCGCCGGCCATGCCGCGCGGCGACGGATCACCGGGCGATGATCCAAGGCGGCTTCCAGCAGCGGCGGCTCGCGCCGCCAAGGCGACGGACAAGGACCAGGTCTAAGAGACAGGCTCTAATGCATGTCGCGCAAAAGTGCGCAGTGGTTTTGCGATAACGACATGCATAGAAACAAGTACTTAAGCGCCTCGCATGAATCCGGTCGGACGCGACGCGCTTTAGCCGTAACCGAATGTTATTTGGTGTGGTCCATCATCCCAAAAATGATGGATCAGGGATTTGTGACCATCTTCCCGCCGCGGGCCCGCAGCCTTCTCCGCTCTTCTCCTGTAGACGATGACAATGACCGATCCTTCAAGCGCCCGCCCGATCCTGATGTTCGATTCCGGCATCGGCGGTCTGACGGTGCTGCGCGAGGCACGGGTGCTGATGCCCGACCGCCGTTTCGTCTATGTCGCCGACGACGCGGCTTTCCCTTACGGGGCCTGGGAGGAAGCGGCACTGAGGGCACATGTGCTGGAGCTGTTCGGCAAGCTGCTCGACCGTTTTTCGCCGGCCATTTCGGTCATCGCCTGCAATACCGCCTCGACGCTGGTCATCGATGCGTTGCGCGAAAGATTTCCCGGTCATCCTTTCGTCGGCACGGTGCCGGCGATTAAGCCGGCGGCGGAACGCACGCGCTCCGGAATGGTTTCGGTGCTGGCGACGCCCGGCACCGTCAAGCGCCAGTATACGCGCGACCTGATCGGCAAATGGGCGCAGAAATGCCATGTCCGCCTGGTTGGCAGCGACCGTCTGGCAGGACTGGCCGAGGTCTATATGCGCGATGGCTTTGTCGATGAAGAGGCGGTGCGTGCCGAGATCGCGCCGTGCTTCGTCGAACATGACGAACTGCGGACCGACATCGTCGTGCTTGCCTGCACCCACTATCCCTTTCTGGCCAACCGCATGCGCAAGACGGCACCCTGGCCGGTCGATTGGCTCGATCCCGCCGAGGCGATCGCGCGACGGGCGCTCTCGCTGCTCGCGGGCACCGAGGCCAGCCACCGTGGCGAGGCGTTGCCGGAAGGCGCCGACCTTGCTGTCTTCACCTCGAAGCGGGTCGATTTCCCGACTCGCCGCCTGATGCAGGGGTTTGGGCTGGCGATTTCCTGATATCTGGGAACATCACCACGACCGGTGCGTTTTTCCCTCATCGCAAAACGGGAGAAACGACCATGCCAGCCACTTCAAAAGCCCAGCAGAAAGCCGCCGGCGCGGCATTGTCCGCCAAGCGTGGCGAGACCAAGAAGAGCGAACTCAAAGGCGCTTCGAAGGGAATGTACAAGTCAATGAGCGAAAAGCAACTCGAGGAGTTCGCCGAGACCAAGCGCAAGGGCCTGCCCGAGAAGAAGTCGAAACACTAGCCGCCGCTCGTCCGCACCCGAGGTCCGCTCGTATGGTTGGATAGCCGCGGTCCAGCACACATCGCGCGGGGTACCGCGACGGACGCCAGCCGCGACCTTGACACCGGCTAAATCTCCGTTTAATCAGCCCGCCAACACCGGGCGGCAACGTCCGGTGGTTTCTTTATGTGCGTAAGACGTTTGGGAAGAATTCTTCCCGGAGTCTTGTCTAGAATGACGTGTCCCGTGGGTTTTCCGCCGCGTTGCGTGGGAGAACCCTGTCAGGTCTCGAAAACGGGGGCCAGAGGAGGGCGCGTTTCCTTCACCCGGACCATGAGGTTGCGGGTGTGTCTTTTTGAAAGGGAATGCGATGAGCAAGCGCGAATCCGCGAAATACAAGATCGACCGCCGTCTTGGCGAAAACATCTGGGGTCGCCCGAAGTCCCCGGTCAACAAGCGCGAATACGGTCCCGGCCAGCACGGCCAGCGCCGAAAGGGCAAGCTTTCCGATTTCGGCCTGCAGCTGCGTGCCAAGCAGAAGCTGAAGGGTCACTACGGCGACGTGTCGGAAAAGCAGTTCCGCAAGGTCTATGAAGAGGCGAACCGCCGCAAGGGCGACACCTCGGAGAACCTGATCGGCCTGCTCGAGTCGCGTCTCGACGCGGTCGTCTACCGCGCCAAGTTCGTGCCGACCATTTTTGCCGCTCGACAGTTCGTCAATCACGGTCACATCAATGTCAACGGCAAGCGCGTCAACATCGGCTCGTACCGCTGCAAGCCGGGCGATGTCATCGAAGTGCGCGAAAAGTCGAAGCAGCTGGTGATCGTCCTGGAATCGGTAGGCCTGGCCGAGCGCGACGTGCCTGATTACATAGAGGTCGATCACAACAAGATGACGGCGACCTTCGGGCGCATCCCCGGGCTGTCGGATGTTCCCTTCGCCGTGCAGATGGAACCGAACCTGGTCGTCGAATTCTATTCGCGCTGATCGATTTTCTTCATCTGCACATCATCCAAGGCCGCCCTCGAGGCGGCCTTTTCTTGTGTGCCGAGCATGATCGACAGCTTGGAGGTGTAAGTCGTTTACCCAGCCTGATGGCGGCGAAGGGTTAGCAAAGCGCCAAGGCGTCGTCGTGAGGCCCCTAGCTTCGGGAGGCGTCAATCTTTTCGGCCAGCCAGGTCTTGATAAGGGACTGATAGGGCACGTCGCGCTTGTTCGCCGCTACCTTGATCCGTTCAAGCAGCGCATTGGGCAGCCGCAACGAGATTGACGTCGACGACGGCTTGAGGTTAGGCAGGCGGACCCGTTCCGCCTTGCTCCAATCGACATGCTCACTGGAGTCATTTGCCTCCCAGAAGGCGCGCTCCTCGGCCTCCGATGCAAAACTCGGAACCGGCTTAGCTGTCTTGATCATAGTAGCCTCGCTCCTTGCGGCTCATATCTCGGGCGGAGATCACCCGGATCTTGGTGTCCTTGTCCCGAAGCGTGAAGGTGATGTGCAGCAGCCTTCCGTCATCGGTGCGTCCCAGAGCATGAATTCTATGCTCGATGGCGCTGTGCTTTGCGTCGGGAACCGTCAGCAACGGCTCGTTGAAGAAGACCTGTTCCGCCTCGGCCTGGCTGACGTCATGCTTATCGATGCTCTTGCGGGCATTGCCCGCGTCCCAGTCGAAGCCGGCAATTCGTTCCCATTCGATCATCGGTGTATATTGCCATAATATACACGGATTTCAAGCGTCGTCGGGCGGGAGCCCTGTACGGAACGTAAGCAGGTTGGTGTGGGAGGGGCGGAACCGCAAGGTTCCCCCTTATCCCGATTGGGGGTTCCGAAAATCGATTTCGATTTTCGGGCCGATGCGCTACTCCGGGCGGCAACAAGGATTTTTTGGGGCCGCCGCGCCATGAACATGCTGCCAGAAACAATCGAACCGATCACTGACGCCGCAGGTGGCTTTCATCCGCTGTTTGCCGACGTGCCGTCCTCCGTCGAATTCAACAAGCTGCGCAAGCGGCTGCTGCGTCTCGCCCGTCAGGCGATCGACGATTTTTCCATGGTCAGGCCCGGCGATCGCTGGCTGGTCGCCTTGTCTGGCGGCAAGGATTCCTACGGCCTGCTCGCGTTGCTGCTCGACCTCAAATGGCGCGGGCTGCTGCCGGTCGACCTGTTGGCTTGCAATCTCGACCAAGGCCAGCCGAACTTTCCGAAACACATTCTGCCCGATTATCTCAAGACATACGGGATTCCGCACCGCATCGAATATCAGGACACCTATTCGGTGGTGACCGACAAGCTTCCCCAGGGCAGCACCTATTGTTCGCTGTGCTCGCGGCTGAGGCGCGGCCATCTCTACCGCATCGCGCGCGAGGAGGGCTGCTCGGCTTTGGTGCTCGGCCACCACCGCGAAGACATTCTCGAAACCTTTTTCATGAACCTGTTGCATGGCGGACGCCTCGCCGCCATGCCGCCAAAACTGCTCAACGACGACGGCGACGTCATGGTGCTGCGGCCGCTTGCCTATTGCGCCGAGGCCGATCTCGAAAAATTCGCCGGCGCCATGAAGTTCCCGATCATCCCGTGCGATCTGTGTGGCAGCCAGGACGGCTTGCAGCGCAATGCGATGAAGGCGATGCTCGATGATTTGGAAAAGCGCATGCCCGGCCGCAAGGATACGATGATCCACGCCATGACCAATGTGCGGCCCTCGCATCTGCTCGACAGAAAGCTGTTCGATTTCGCCGCCCTCAACGAAACCCTGACCGCAAGGCAAGACGTTCCCGATGACATTTGACGATACCGCGATCGACTGGCTCGCCAAGCTTCTGTCCGACGCTGCCATTGCCGAGATCATGCCGCGCTTTCGCCGGCTGGACGAGGGCGACATCCGCCGGAAGACCTCGGCAGCCGATCTGGTGACGGAGGCCGATGTGAGTGCCGAGCGGCTCATCACCGTCAGGCTGCGTGAGCGCTACCCCCAGGCGATGATCGTTGGCGAGGAAGCCTGCTCCGACGACCCGGCGCTGCTCGAGGGCCTCGGCGAAGCCGATCTCGCTTTCGTCATCGATCCCGTCGACGGCACTTTCAATTTCGCCTCAGGCGTGCCGCTGTTCGGCGTCATGCTGGGCGTCGTGGTGAAGGGCGAGACCGTCGTCGGCATCATTCACGATCCCATCGGCAAGGACTGGCTGATCGGCGCCAGGGGCGCCGGCAGCCACATACGGCATGCGCATGGCACTTTGGAGAAAGTGCATGTCGCCGAGCCTGCGCCGATCTCGCAAATGACCGGCGCGGTTTCCTGGCAATACATGCCCGAGCCGGAACGGTCACGGCTGGCGCGCAACCAGACGAAATCCTTGTCGCAATTCGGCTATCGCTGCGCGGCACACGAATACCGCCTGCTGGCGAGCGGCCACGCCCACTTCGTCGTCTACAACAAGCTGATGCCGTGGGATCATCTGGCCGGTGTGCTGATCCATGCCGAGGCAGGTGGTTACGCGGCGCGTTTCGACGGCAGCGCCTATCGGCCTTCGCATGTCGGCGGTGGCCTTCTTGTCGCACCGAACGAAGCAAGCTGGCGCGAACTGCGCCGGGAACTCTGGGCGGAATAGGCCGTTTGGCATCGGCCCGGATGAAGCTGGCCGAGGATCATGGCGCCAAGCTGATGTATTCGCACGACATGGAGAACTTCAAGTCTTACACGCAGTTCTACGGCTGACCGCCAACGATGAGACAAAGACCATGCGTTATCTCGAACACGCCGAACCGGTTATCACGCTTACTGCCGGGCCGGTGAACGCCTATCCCGACGTGCTGCGTGGCCTCGGCCGCACCGTGCTCTACGATCACGATCCGGCGTTCCAGCTCTTTTACGAGGCTGTGGTCGACAAGGCGCAGAAGGCGATGCGGCTGTCGAACAAGCCGGTCATTCTGCATCGCGAGCCGGTGCTTGGCCTGGAGGCGGCGGTTGCCTCCCTGATCACGCCCGACGACGTCGTGCTCAACCTTGCCTCGGGCGTCTACGGCAAGGGGTTTGGCTATTGGGCGAAGCGCTATTCGCCGCATCTGCTCGAAATTGAGGTGCCTTATAACCAGGCGATCGACCCGCAGGCGGTTGCGGCAATGCTGGAAGCGCATCCGGAAATCAGCATCGTTTCCGTCTGCCATCACGACACGCCGTCGGGCACCATCAACCCGATCGACGCCATCGGCGCGCTGGTGTCCGTGCATGGCGCCTATCTGATCGTCGACGCCGTTTCGTCCTTCGGCGGCATGAAAACGCATCCGGAGGACTGCAAGGCCGACATCTATGTCACCGGCCCGAACAAATGCCTCGGCGCGCCTCCCGGGCTGACGATGATGGGCGTCAGCGAGCGGGCCTGGGCGAAGATGAAGGCCAATCCACTGGCGCCGCGCGCGTCTATGCTGAGCATCCTCGATTGGGAGCATGCGTGGTCGAAGGACCAGCCGTTTCCGTTCACGCCGTCCGTCGCGCAGATGAACGGGCTCGACGTCGCGCTCGACCTCTACCTCAACGAGGGCCCGGCGGCGGTGTGGGCGCGCCACGCGCTCACCGCCAGGGCCATGCGCGCCGGCGTCGCCGCGATGGGTCTGTCGATCTGGGCGGCCAGCGACATCATCGCTTCGCCCACCACGACCGCCGTTAGGACACCCGAAGGCATCGACGAGGAGGCGCTTCGCCAGGCCGCGCGCGCCCGCTACGGCGTGGTGTTCTCGTCCGGCCGCGGCGAAACATTGGGCAAGCTGACGCGCATCGGCCATATGGGCCCGACCGCCCAGCCGATCTATGCGGTCGCGGCGCTGACGGCACTTGGCGGCGCGATGAATTCCTTGGGCGAAAAGCTCGCGGTCGGCAAAGGCATCGACGCGGCGCTCGCCGTTATCGACGCCGACGTCTGAAAGGATTCACGCGACGCGCTGATACTCGATGGAAGCTTCCGTCGAAAAATTCGATTACATTTGTCCGCGCGAAACCGGAAACTCGGGATGAAACCTCGGTCCGCAATTGTCGCCCTTACCCTTGCCCTGATTGCCGGGCCTAACGCGGCAACATCGCAGGAACGCGCCTGTCGCAGTCCCGAACCCATCGACACCATAAACGAGATGTTCGCTGCGATCGTCGCCTGCTGGGAGCCGCCGCCCGGAACCGCGGGCATGACCTTGACGCTGCAGTTCTCAATTCGCCGAAACGGCACGCTTATCGGCAAGCCTCGCGCCACCTACTCCCGTCTGGGCGATGATGGCAGCCTCAACCGGGCCTTCGTCGCTTCCGTCCTCGAGGCTCTCGACAAGGCTCTGCCACTGCCCGTTTCGGACAGCATGGGTGGAGCGATCGCAGGCCGTATGCTGTTCCCTCGCTTCTCCGCAGCAAGTGAGGGGTGAATCCTGAAACGCGTCCGGCATTAAACCGGCGGGTTCTGCGGCTGGAAGAATTTGCCGCGCTCGGCGATCAGCACCATCACCAGTGCGCCAAGCGAAACGCTGCAGAATCCAGCGGCCAACGGCGTCACGGTGCCGTTGAAGGCCTGGCCGATCAGCGTGCCGAGCACGCCGCCGAGGAAGGTCTGCATGAAACCCAGAATGGACGACGCTGTCCCGGCCAACTGGCCGAGCGGCTCCATGGCGAGTGCGTTGAAATTCGCGCCGAGTGCGCCGAACGGGACCATCGTGCAGGCAAAGAAGCTGATGAAAAGCCAGAGCGGCATCTTCATTTGGATGGAAACGACCAGCCAGGCGAGGCTGATGGCCAGAAACAAGAGCAGCGCGCTTTGCGACAGGCGGCGCATGCCGATGCGTCCGACAAGGCGCGAATTCAGGTAGCTCGAAAAGGAGAGCACGCCGGCGATCCCCGCGAAAATCACCGGGAACATCTCGCCGACTTTGAACACATCGACGTAGATCTGCTGCGCCGAGTTGATGAAGCCGAACATCGCGCCGAAGGCAAAAGTGCTGGCAAAGGCGTAGCAGAGCGCCACGCGATTGGTCAGCACGATGCGGAAACCGCCAAGGACGGATGATACCGTCAGCGGCCGGCGAAGTTCGGGACGCAGCGTTTCGGGCAGGCGCAGCAGCGACCAGGTCGAGACGATCAGCGCGCCCGCCGCCATGGTGATGAAGATCCAGTGCCAGGAGGCAAACAGCATGATGAACTGGCCGATGCCTGGCGCCACCACCGGAATGGCCATGAACACCATGAAGATCAGCGACATGACTTCGGCCATGCGCCGGCCCTCGAACGTGTCGCGCACGATCGAGACGGCGATGACGCGTGTGGCCGCCGCGCCGATGCCTTGCACCACCCGGCACAGGATAAGCGTGGCGAATGTCGGGGCGATCGCCGCCGCACTCGCCGCTGCGACGTAGATGACCAGTCCGACGACGAGCGGCGCGCGGCGTCCGAAGCGGTCCGAGATCGGCCCGAAGAAGAGCTGTCCGCCGCCAAAGCCGAGAATATAGGCAGCAATCACATATTGGCGATGGTTTTCGTTTTCCACGCCCAGCGAGGCGCCGATCTGCTGCAGCGCCGGCAGCATGATGTCGATGGCCAGCGAGTTGAGCGCCATCAACGCCGCGCATAGCGCGATGAATTCCCAGCGCGGAATAGGCAAGGTATCCGCCTGTTGCGGCGCTTGTGCATGCTGATCCACGGCAAAGTCCGATCTTCAAACGAAAAAGCGCCGGCGCACCGGCGCATTCATTCGTCTTGTGTCCCGATACCGGGGAGATATCAGCTTGACGAAGTGCCCTTCGTCAGGCGGCGCCTTTGACGCTGACGCCCTTTTCGACGAGGAACGTCTGCAGTTCGCCAGCCTGGAACATCTCGCGGACGATGTCACAGCCGCCGACGAACTCACCCTTGACGTAGAGCTGAGGGATGGTCGGCCAGTTGGAGTATTCCTTGATGCCTTGCCGCAGCTCGGCCGAGGTCAGCACGTCGACGCCCTTGTAATCGGCCCCGATGTAGTCAAGGATCTGCACGACCTGACCGGAAAATCCGCATTGCGGGAAACCAGGCGTACCCTTCATGAAGAGAACGACGTCGTTGCCCTTCACTTCGCTGTCGATGTAGTCGTTGATACCACTCATAGAGAATCCTTTCATGCCCGCGGGAGTCGGGCTCGAAACATACCCTTTCAAATAAACCCATAGGTTGCCTGAAACAAGACGTTTGCCGCCTCGTCACGCAAATGTCGCAAATCCACGGCCCAGGCCGCTTCAGCCTCAAAGCTCATTCCGGCACGCTGGTCTGCAAAGCGAGCGCGTGCAGCACGCCGCCCATATTGCCCTTCAGCGCGTCGTAGACCATCTGATGCTGCTGGACGCGACTTTTGCCGCGAAAGCTTTCGGCCACCACTTCGGCCGCATAATGATTGCCGTCGCCGGCCAGGTCGCGAATCGTCACCTTGGCGTCCGGAATGCCTTCCTTGATCAACCGTTCGATGTCGTGCGCGTCCATTGCCATGCGAGGATTCCTTGTTCAGGTCGTGATCTCATAGATATGATCGAAATGGCCGATGAACCACACCCAAACGACCCCACTCGATCATATCACGGGTCCACGACCTCATTTGCCATGAAGCGAGGAAACCAGGATTCGTGGGCAGCGGTCAATTCGCTGACAGGGATCGCCCGCGCCTCACCGAGTTTCAGGTCATTGCCGCCGGTCGAGCCGATCCACGGCGCGAAGATGCCGAGCTTGCTCTGCTCTTCGCGAATGGCGTCCCATTCCTTGCTTTGCGGATCGATCGACAGCGTTAAGAGATAGCGGCCCTGATCCTCGCCGAACCAGACCGGGATCGGATCGGTCCCGACCAGGCCGGGGACGGTCGCGCCGATGCCGGACGCCATCGCCATCTCGGCCAGCGCGACGGCAATGCCGCCGTCGGATACGTCATGCGCTGATGTGACGACGCCGGAGGCGATCAGCGCGCGCACATGGTCGCCGACGCGCTTTTCATGGTCGAGGTCGACGGGCGGCGGCGGGCCGTCGGCGCGGCCATGAATGTCGCGCATATAGGCCGACTGGGCGAGATGCGTTCCCCACATCGATGGCGCGCCGACCAGCAGGATCATCTGGCCCTCGGCGGCAAAGCCGATCCGCGCCATCCTGGACCAGTCGGCGATCAGTCCGACGCCGCCGATGGTCGGTGTCGGCAAGATGCCTTGCCCGTTGGTTTCGTTGTAGAGCGAGACATTGCCGGAGACGATCGGAAAGCCGAGCGCGCGGCAGGCGTCGCCGATACCTTTCACGGCGCCGACCAACTGGCCCATGATCTCGGGTCGTTCCGGATTACCGAAATTGAGGTTGTCGGTGGCCGCGAGCGGCAGGGCGCCGGTGGCGGTAAGATTGCGCCAGCATTCGGCCACCGCCTGCTTGCCGCCCTCGTAAGGGTCGGCCTCGCAATAGCGCGGCGTGACGTCGGAGGAGAAGGCGAGCGCCTTGATCGGATGACCCTCGACGCGCACCACGCCGGCATCGCCGCCCGGAAGCTGCAGCGAATTGCCCTGGATCAGCGTGTCGTATTGTTCCCATACCCAGCGGCGCGAGGACAGGTCGGGCCCGCCGAGCAGTTTCAGCAGTGCCTCGGCGACATCCGCTTGCGGTGCATCGCCGGCCGCCAGGGGCGCCGGCTTCTTCGGCTCGGTCCAGGGACGGTCATATTCCGGCGCCTGGTCGCCAAGGTCCTTGATCGGCAGATTGGCGACCTCGTCGCCCTGGTGCAGCACGCGAAAACGCAGATCGTCGGTGGTCTTGCCGACGATGGCGAAGTCGAGGCCCCATTTGTGGAAGATCGCCTCGGCCTGCTTTTCCTTTTCGGGGCGCAGCACCATCAGCATGCGCTCCTGGCTCTCCGACAGCATCATCTCATAGGCGCTCATGCGCTCCTCGCGCACCGGCACCTTGTCGAGGTCGAGCTCGATGCCGAGGTCGCCCTTGGCGCCCATCTCGACCGCCGAGCAGGTGAGGCCGGCAGCACCCATGTCCTGGATGGCGATGACGGCGCCGGACGCCATCAGTTCGAGGCAGGCTTCGAGCAGGCACTTTTCGGTGAATGGGTCGCCGACCTGAACGGTGGGCCGCTTCTCGTCGATCCTGTCGTCGAATTCGGCCGAGGCCATGGTGGCGCCGCCGACACCGTCGCGGCCGGTCTTGGCGCCGAGATAGACGACCGGCAGGCCGACGCCCTTGGCTTCCGACAGGAAGATCGCATCGGTCTTGGCCAGCCCCGCCGCAAAGGCGTTGACCAGGATGTTGCCGTTGTAGCGCGCGTCGAAATTGACTTCGCCGCCGACCGTCGGCACGCCGAAGGAATTGCCGTAGCCGCCAACGCCGGCAACGACGCCGGCAACCAGGTGTTTGGTCTTGGGATGGTCCGGCGCGCCGAAGCGCAGCGCGTTCATTGCCGCGATCGGCCGCGCGCCCATGGTGAAGACATCGCGCAGGATGCCGCCGACGCCGGTCGCCGCACCCTGATAGGGCTCGATGAAGGAGGGGTGGTTGTGGCTCTCCATCTTGAAGACGACGCAGTCGCCGTCGCCGATATCGACCACGCCGGCATTCTCGCCCGGCCCCTGGATGACCTGCGGTCCGGTGGTCGGCAGCGTGCGCAGCCACTTTTTCGAGGATTTGTACGAGCAGTGCTCGTTCCACATCGCCGAAAAGATGCCGAGCTCGGTAAAGCTCGGCTCGCGCCCGACCAGGTCGAGGATGCGCTGATACTCGTCGGGCTTCAGCCCGTGCGCGGCAATGAGTTCCGGAGTGATCGGCACGGAATTGGAAATGGTCATGGGCGGCAATTCATGTCCTTGGGATCGAAACCCGTCTTATCGCAAGCTTTGCAGCCGATACACCCATCAAGCGACAAAAACGATGGAAAGGGTGCAGCAAGTAGCGAAAGATCACTACTCGGCCCGCCGGTTTCAAGCCGGTTCAGGAGAAACTGTCATAGCCAGCGCGGCCCTCGTCCAGCAGCCGCCGGATCACGCCGACGCCGCCCGCGATGTCCTCTCGTCGCTCCGGCTGTGAAACGCCAAACCGCACGCCGTGAAAAACCTGCTCGGAACGGCCGGCCTTGAACTCGTCCTCATCGTCGATGAGCACGCCATGTTCGAGACAGGCATTCTTGAAAGTGCCGGAAAGCCAAGGATCGGGCAGGGTGAGCCAGACGAAGGGCACATTGTCCAGTGCGTTGAAGTCGAATCCCGCCAGTGTCTCGCGCACGATCGCCACGCGCGCGTTGATCTCGACGATGCTGCGCTTGCGCATCTCGCTGGCCTGGCCGGACAGCACCAGCCGGCTACACAGTTCCGCCAGCAGGAAGGGGAGGCCGCCCGTCAGCATCTTGTGAGCGACCCGGATGCGGTGACGATAGGCCGGCGGACAGGCGAGCCAGCCGCCGCGAACGCCCGCCGCAACCGATTTCGACAGGCCGCCGGCGACGATGGTCCTTTCGGGGGCATATTCGGCCAAAAGCGGCGTTGGGTCGTCGGTCAGATCGCCATAGAGATCGTCCTCGATCAGGATGACATTGTATTCGCGCGCGATGCGGGCGATGGCCTCGCGGCGCGTTGCCGACAGCGTCACCAATGTAGGGTTCTTGGCCGTCGGCATCAAAAACATCATTCTCGGGTGTTTTTGTGCGCAGACGCGCTCGAAATCCTCTGGATCGATGCCTTCCGCGTCCGACGTCACCAACGCGGTGCGGCGGCCGATCAGGCCGGCGCTGCGTGAAATCTGCGAATAGGTGAGGTGCTCGAAGACGATATAGTCGCCGGGCGTGGTCAGCGCGGCAATCGCCGCCATGACCGCGGCATGGGTGCCGAGCGTCGGAACGATGCCATCGGGGCGAGGGCGAAACGAATTCCGCGATAGCCAGCTGCAGCCGGCTTCGAACCAGCGGTCGGGAAAATCCCGCGTATAGCTTGAAATCTCGTACTGATGCTCCTGCGCCGTGCGCGACAGCACATCGGCGACAACGGCGCCCTGTCCGGTATCAGGCGCAGCCGTGCTGTCGAAGCGCAGCTTGCCGCGAGGTGCATCGATGGAGCGCGTGCCTTCCACGTGCGGGTCGGGCGCCAGCAGATCGGTCTTGGCATCATGCCGGCCAAGCACATAGGTTCCGCGTCCGACTTCGCCGCTCACCAGCCCCCGCTCGCGCAACAATTGGTAGGCCCTGCCGACCGTGCCCACGGTCGTGCCGATGTCGTATGCCAGATCGCGCTGAGGCGGAAGTTTTGCCCCGGCAGCGATCGCGCCGCGGTCGATGTCCGTTTCAATGGAATCTGCAAGCCGCTGATAGAGCGGCCCGGAGCCGGCGGAAAGGTCGGGAAGCCAATTTGTCATGGTGACAATTTTCTATATTGCACCGTTTTGAGAGTCAATACATATGTGGCTGCGCGTCAAGGGGTACAATCTCGAATTTTGGTAGCAAGACAATGGCTGCAATCGATTCAATCCGTCACACGAGAGCTGAATTGCCCGGAGCCCAAGGCTATGTCCGTCGCCTGGTGCGTATGGTCAGGTCACTCGCAAACCGGATCGACGGCCTGCTGGATCGCCGGCGCAGCCGGCTGGCACTGCTGGAGATGACCGACGATCAGCTTAGGGATATCGGCATCTCGCGCTGCGATGCCCACCGTGAGGGTTTGAGGCCGTTCTGGGACTGAGAATACGCCGGCTTCGACCTGCAGGATGCGGCGCCCTATGCAGCTGCACCGCAGGCCGGGTTGCCCGCCTGCCAGCGGGCGATGTCGGAGCCGATGCGTGCACCGAGCGGATCGTTCATCAGCGGACCGTACACGTCCACCCTGCGTGAATTGCCTTGTGCCTGCACGACCAGCAACGGCTTTCCGCCATAATGCTTGGCCGGGACCAGCAGGAAGCGCGGCGTGCCGGTGAACGAATTCAGCTCGTTGGCCATCTGATAGGGCTTGAAGGCGGGATCCTTGCTGGCGATCCAGCATTTGTGGGCGGCGATTGCCACCTGCTCCATGGCAAGCAGCGCCGCACTCTTGCCAGAAGGCGCCGGTGCGCTTTTCGGCTTCGACTGGCAGGAGGCGAGCACAAGGCCGGCGGCGGCGACGAGAGCGAGGCGGGCGATCGTCTGTCTCGGGCTCATGCGGCGCCTATTTCGAATTCGGGAAAAGGATGAACGCTGAAGAATCAAGCGGCGATGCCGAGGGCGCTTTCGAACAGCGCCCGGCCGTCGCTGCCGCCATGCGCCGCTTCGATCAGGTTCTCGGGATGCGGCATCAGGCCGAGCACATTGCCCTGGCCGTTGATGATGCCGGCAATGTCGTTGATCGAGCCGTTGGGATTGGTGCCTTCGGCGTAGCGGAACACGACCTGGCCTTCGCCTTCGAGCCTGCGCAGCGTCTCGGCGTCGGCAAAATAATTGCCGTCGTGATGCGCCACCGGCGAGCGGATGATCTGGCCCGGCTGATAGCGGCGGGTGAACATCGTGTTGGCGTTGGCTATCTGCAGCTTGACTTGCCGGCAGACGAATTTCAGCGACGTGTTGCGCATCAAGGCGCCCGGCAGCAGGCCGGCCTCGACCAGGATCTGGAAGCCGTTGCAGACGCCGATGACCATGACCCCTTTGGCCGCCTTTTCGGCGACCGCCCGCATCACCGGCATGCGCGCGGCGATGGCGCCGCAGCGCAGATAATCGCCGAACGAGAAGCCGCCGGGAATGGCGATCAGGTCGACATCGGGGATTTCGGTGTCGGTCTGCCAGACGGTGACCGGTGGTGTTCCAGAAATCTTGGTCAGAGCCGCGATCATGTCGCGGTCACGGTTGAGGCCCGGGAGAAGAACGACGGCTGATTTCATTTCGGTTCGTATGGCCCCTGGGCTTCGGCAAGTTCGCGCAATTCGAGACGGCGCTCTATGCGTTCGAGACGATCGTCTTGACGGCCAAGAATGCCGTAAATGTTATGGATGTCGCTTTGCGTTGCGACCATGTGACCCCGAACGACGTTCAACTCCCGCTTAACTTCGGAAACATCCTGTCGAAGTTCAGCAACTTCGTGGTGCACACGCTTAAGGAGCTCGTACATCAACTCGTTTGTGGCTTCAGTCATATACCCTCCGGCACAACCTCAGGTAATGGCCACACTATAGTTCTCAATCACCGTATTCGCCAGAAGCTTGTCGCACATGGCTTTGAGATCGGCTTCGGCCTTGGTCTTGTCGCTCTCCGCAAGCTCGACGTCGAAAACCTTGCCCTGCCGCACCTGGCCGACGCCGTCAAAGCCCATCCCGGACAATGCGTGTTCGATCGCCTTGCCTTGCGGGTCGAGCACGCCGTTCTTGAGGGTGACGGTAATGCGGGCCTTGATCACGCTGGACATGCTCCTGTTCGAAGTGTTGAGCGGCAAGAATCTCAGTGCGGCTTGCCTTTGAGGCCATCGGTCGAGGCGACGAGCACTGGTCCGGCGGGACGCGGCGGCTCGTTCTCGTTCATGATGCCGAGGCGGCGGGCGACTTCCTGATAGGCTTCGACCAAGCCGCCCATGTCGCGGCGGAAACGATCCTTGTCGAGCTTGTCCTGGGTCGCCACGTCCCACAGACGGCACGAGTCCGGCGAGATCTCGTCGGCCACGACGATGCGCATCATGTCGCCTTCGAACAGCCGGCCGCATTCGATCTTGAAGTCGACAAGCTGGATGCCGACGCCCATGAACAAGCCGGAGAGGAAGTCGTTGACGCGGATGGCCAGGGCCATGACGTCGTCGATCTCCTGCGGGCTTGCCCAGCCGAAAGCGGTGATGTGCTCTTCAGACACCATCGGGTCGTCGAGCGCATCGGCCTTGTAATAGAATTCGATGATCGAGCGCGGCAGCACGGTGCCTTCCTCGATGCCGAGACGCTTGGCCAGCGAGCCGGCGGCGACATTGCGCACGACCACCTCGAGTGGGATGATCTCGACTTCCTTGATCAGCTGCTCGCGCATGTTGAGCCGGCGGATGAAATGGGTCGGAATGCCCATCCGGTTGAGATGGTTGAAGATGTGCTCGGAAATGCGGTTGTTGAGCACGCCCTTGCCATCGACGATTTCGTGCTTCTTTTTGTTGAAAGCGGTCGCGTCGTCCTTGAAGAACTGGATCAGTGTTCCCGGCTCAGGGCCCTCATAGAGGATCTTGGCCTTGCCTTCATAAATGCGGCGGCGATTTTTCATCTGATCTTTTCTCTGGATTTCCGGGCAGGCGGCAAGCGACCAGTTCCTGTCCGTCCGCCTAAATTAGTGCGGCAACGGTAGGGGTTCAATGCCGGTGTCTATCCCAATCGCAGTGTTTGCTCAATCGGCAAATCCTTTCGATCACCGCTTTCCGGAATGAAATGCCGCAGCGCAGCAAGTGACGTAGCATATTGACCGGCCCGCGGCCTTTTGGTTTGTGCTGGGCAATACACATATTTCGACTGCCAACTAAATCTGATTTGACCGGAGGGATGCCATGAGCAGCATGAAAGATCGCGAGGAGGGCTTCGAGCGCAAGTTCGTCATCGACGAGGAACTCCGGTTCAAGGCTGCGGCCCGTCGCAACAAGGCGCTCGGCCTGTGGGCTGCCGAAAAGCTCGGCAAGGCCGGGGCCGACGCCGAAGCCTATGCCAGCCAGGTCGTCCTCGCCGATATCGAGGAAGCCGGCGACCACGACGTTTTCCGAAAAATCCGCAAGGATTTCGACGAAGCCGGGGTCGTCCAGTCGGACCACCAGATTCGCCGCACCATGGACGATCTGATGGCGCAGGCAATCGAGCAGATCAAGAACACCTGACCCTTGCTCTGAGCCAATCGATACGCTGGACCAATCGACCGCCTCGCCCCTCCGGGCGGTTTTTCTTTGCCTTTGCAGCTGTTTCCGGCTGAACTGCATTAGAGCGACATGCATCCATTCGGACGCACGAAGTACGCTCAATTTTGACTCCTCGCATCGGGCCGATTTTGTCGCATCGGGTCGATTTTGGGCCGATGCGAGGTCTAATAAGGAAGGCGCTTATGTCCCTGAAATCACGCCTTGCGGCCGATGAAACCTTGTGCACCGCATGGTCCGGCGTGCCTGACGCCCTGACGGTCGAGATACTTGCCAGACAGGGTTTCGATGCCGTCACCCTCGACATGCAGCATGGCGGACATCACGAGGACAGTGTGCTGCGCGGCCTTGCGCCGGTGCTGGCCGCCAACAAGCCGGCGCTGGTGCGCGTTCCGGTCGGCCGCTTCGACATGGCCAGCCGCGCGCTCGATTTCGGCGCCGAGGCGGTGATTGCGCCGATGGTGAATTCGGTGGCGGACGCCAGGCTGTTCGCTGCCGCCATGAAGTATCCGCCGCTCGGCGAGCGCTCATGGGGCCCGACCTATGCCTTTCCGCGTCATGGCAAGGGCGACTATGCCGACTGGCTGCGCGATAGCAACGCTCGTACCATGGCCTTCGCCATGGTCGAAACGCGCGCCGCGCTCGATGCGCTCGACGGCATCCTCGACACGCCGGGAATCGACGGCATCTTCCTCGGCCCATCGGATTTTTCGATCGCCTGGTCGAACGGCGCCGCTGTCAACTCGACGCTCGAAAGCATGATGGAAACCGTCGCCTCGATCGCCGAGCGGACGCGCAAGGCCGGCAAGCATGCCGCGATCTATGTCATCGAGCCGGCCATCGCCGGCCGTGTGGTATCGATGGGCTACCGGCTGCTGGCGATGGGCTCCGAGCACGCGTTGATCGGGCTGGGGGCAAAGACCCTGCTGAAGAGCGTGAGGGACTCGATCGGGTCCTAAAGGTCCGTCAGGAATTTCGCAAAAGTCATCGAGCCTTCCGGCCATGGGCCGAAGCCGGCATCGGCGTTGAGATGTCCGGCCTCGCCGGCATCGATGAACAGTGAGCCCCAGGCGCCGGCAATGTCCTCGGCCACCTCGAACGTGCAGAACGGATCGTTGCGGCTGGCGATCACCACCGAGGGAAATGCCAGCGGCTCGCGCGGATAAGGGCCGAAGGTCATCAGGTGCCTGGGTTTTATCTCTGGATTGGCGACGTCGGGCGGCGCCACGAAGAAGGCTCCGGCGACCCGACGCTGGAACTGCGGCATTGCCTGGATCACGGCGGCGACGCCGAGTGAGTGCGCGACGACAACGACCGGTCGTTCGGCCTCGTTGACCGCCTTCGCTACGCTCGCCGTCCAGTCTTCACGCACTGGCTTCGACCATTCCGCCTGCTCGACGCGCCGCGCCGTCGACAATTTCGACTGCCAGCGGCTCTGCCAATGGTCGGGGCCGGAATTGGTGTAGCCCGGCACGATAAGAATGTCTGCATCCTTGACTTTCATGGCGCGCATGTAGCGAGGGACACGGTTTCGTGCAACCGCGCATGATCCCAAAAAGTGTGAAGTGGTTTTTGGATAAGATCACGCGCAACTGGGTCTGATCATTTTGCGATCGCTCACAATAGTGAACACCATGTTCGCTTCTTGGCGTCTTGTGTGAACGATCGCGAAAGACGATCTGTTATCGGGAAAAGAACAGCCGTGTAATGAGAACCAGGATTTGGAACTGACACGGCGTACGATGGTAGGTGGCGCCGGGCTCCTGGCTTTGGGGATCTCGTCGAAGGCCGCCCGAACGGAGACTTTGATGAGTGAATTGCCTTTTGCCGCCACGACCCCGGTCAGCGTTGCCCGCGTCGGGTTGCGGGCGCGAGATGCCGAAAATCTCGCTGCCTATTATCGCGACGTCGTCGGGCTGCGGGAACTGAGCCGCACCGGCGGCACGATCACGCTGGGCGCCGCCAATCGTCCCTTGCTCGACATCGAGGCGGATGCAGCGGCAAAGCCCGACGATCCGCGCAGCGCCGGCCTGTTTCACACCGCCTTCCTGCTACCCAGCCGGGCCGACCTCGGGCGCTGGATCAACCACGCCATCGCCAACAATATCGGCATCGACGGCGCTTCCGACCATCTGGTCAGCGAGGCGCTTTACCTGACCGATCCTGAAGGCAACGGCATTGAGATCTATGCCGACCGCCGCCGTGAGGACTGGAAGTGGAATGGTGACAAGATAGCGATGGCGACCGAACGGCTGAATATTTCGTCGGTCGTCGCCGAAGAGCCGGCCGGCGATGCCGGCTGGCAGGGGATGCCGGACAACAGCATCATCGGCCATGTCCATCTGCGCGTCGGTCGGCCCGAAGACGCCGAGGCCTGGTGGCATCAGGAATTCGGCTTCGATACCATGGCGAAATATGGTGGCGCGGCGGTGTTCCTGTCATCAGGCGGCTACCACCACCACATCGGCGCCAATTCGTGGCAGAGCGCCGGCGCCGGCCGTCGTGATCCTTCCCGCTCCGGCCTCGCCTGGGTCGAAATGCGTTCGAACAACGTGGTTGATGCAACGACGCGCGAGGATCCATGGGGAACGGTGATCAGGACCGTTTCCGGCAAGGCTTGATTCTTCGAACCTGACGGTGCGGTGAGGTCGATGCCGTCTTACCTTATCCACTTGTGGGAGAAGGTGGCCTCGCAAAGCGAGGTCGGCTCCAGCTTGGAACCGCCGGCTGGGAACCGGTCAAATCCGCGTGGCCTCACGCTTCCCCGAAGACGCGCTTGAAGATCGTGTCGACATGCTTGGTATGATAGCCAAGGTCGAATTTTTCACGAATTTCGGCCTCGGGCAAGGCTGCGGTGACCTCCTTGTCGGCCAAAAGTTCCTCAAGGAAATCAGCGCCTTGCTCCCATACTTTCATGGCGTTTCGCTGCACCAGCCGGTAGGCATCCTCACGGCTGACGCCGGCCTGGGTCAGCGCCAGCAGCACACGCTGCGAATGCACAAGGCCGCGGAACTTGTTCATGTTCTTCAGCATGTTGTCGGGATAGACGAGCAATCTGTTGATGACACTGGTCAGCCGCGACAACGCGAAATCGAGCGTCACGGTCGCATCCGGGCCGATCATGCGCTCGACCGACGAATGCGAGATGTCGCGCTCGTGCCAGAGCGCCACGTTCTCCATCGCCGGCAGCGCGAAGGAACGCACCATGCGGGCAAGCCCGGTGAGGTTTTCGGTAAGCACCGGGTTACGCTTGTGCGGCATCGCCGACGAGCCTTTCTGTCCGGGCGAAAAATACTCTTCCGCCTCCAGCACCTCGGTGCGCTGCAGATGGCGGATTTCTGTCGCCAGCCGTTCGATCGACGACGCGATGACAGCGAGCGTCGCAAAGAACATCGCATGGCGGTCGCGCGGGATCACCTGCGTCGACACCGGCTCCGGCTTCAATCCGAGTTTCTTCGCCACATGCTCTTCGACATAGGGATCGATATTGGCGAAGGTGCCGACAGCACCTGATATGGCGCATGTCGCAATATCCTCACGCGCGTGCACCAGCCGCTCGCGGCAGCGCGAGAATTCGGCATAGGCCTGCGCCAGCTTGACGCCGAAGGTGGTCGGCTCGGCATGGATGCCGTGGCTGCGGCCGATGGTGACGGTGTCCTTGTGTTCGTAGGCGCGGCGCTTGAGCGCCGCAAGCAAGCCGTCGATGTCGGCCAGAAGGATGTCGCTGGCGCGGGTGAGCTGCACGGCGAAGCAGGTGTCGAGAACGTCCGAGGACGTCATCCCCTGATGAATGAAGCGGGCGTCCAGCCCGACGAATTCGCTAAGGTGGGTGAGGAAGGCGATGACGTCGTGCTTGGTGACGCGCTCGATCTCGTCGATCGCATTGACGTCGAACTTCGCGGCCCCGCCTTTTTCCCAAATGGTTTTGGCGGCCTCCTTCGGGATCACGCCGAGCTCGGCCAGCGCGTCACAAGCGTAGGCCTCAATCTCGAACCAGATGCGGAACCGGGTTTCGGGCGACCAGATGGCCACCATTTCCGGCCGGGAGTAGCGAGGGATCATCGGTCAGTCCTGACTTGCGAGGGTGTTCGCCCGCGTCGTAACAGAGGCAGACAAAATGCTCAACGCTGCTGCCGCGCAAACCAGATGCTGGCGAGAGCAAGCGCGATGAAACCGAGCGGAAAATAAAGCCGGATGCCCAGCACGATGAATTGATAGAACGCCGTTGCCATGGTGTGCGCGAACTGGATGGACCAGCCAATGGTCAGTGCAGGTTCATGCCACTGGGCATAGTAGGAACGGTATTGCAGCGCAAAGAGCCCACCGGTGAAGCCGGTCGTGGTGGCAAGAAGGCAGACAAACGCGGCCGCCAAGGCAACTTGCCAATGCCGCCCGAGCGAGACGAGCCGCGCCAGGAAAAGGCCAACCGGAAAGGCGAGCGCACCGCCCGCCGCATAGAGCAACGCGACGAAGCGGATATTTGCCGGGGTCATCCAGTCGTCCAGCAGCAGATTGACAAGCGCGCTGGCGCCCATCGCTGCGGCCCACGGCAGGGCGCCGCAAACCGCGGCGCGCGGCGACGGCAAGGCCTTGCGGATGCGATCCAGGACTCGGCTGCGTATGGCGGGAAGCGGCGTCACAGCCGGCCAGTTACCGCGATCCAGCGAAAATCCGGCCCTTCGAAACCGTGCTGGCGCACCGCGATCAGCACGGCATAGGCGCTGAGGCCCTGCATGGAAAATGTCTGCACCGCGCCGATCCGGTAGCCGTTCGGGCAGCCTCTGCTTTTGGGGATCGACTTGTCTTCGTGCAGGAGCTCAGTCTTGCCGCCGGCTTTCGCCTCGATGCGCAACAGGCGAAAGCCGTTGATCTCGCCAAGGCTCTGGCAGGTTTCGGTATCGTTCATGCCGATCTCGTCGAGCCGGAACTCGAGCGGATCATCGATCGGCGAAAAGATCGGCCGCGGGTTGACCACCATGCGGAACGGATCGGCCGAAAGCTCGGTCACCGGGTTGGAGCCGGCGGTGATGCCGCGATTCGCCGTCAATTCCGCCTGTTTGATGATAGCTTCACCTTTCTGCCGGGCTGCAAGGCGCGCCGCGTCGAGCGTTGCGTTCTCGTCGTCAAGCCGCACCCTGATCGGTGTGCCCTTGAGAAAACTGTCGTCGGCGGTGTTGATGTAATAGCGATTGGCATAGGGAAATCCCGACCCGTCCTGGACACCATACTCCTCGAAGGCGAACGCGCCGCCATCCCCAGTGAAGCCAAGGATCTCAAGCCCGGCGACATCGCCGGCATGCGCGGCGAGCGAAGTCGTAAACTGGGCAAGGAGGGAAACGGCAAACAGGGCAAGAATTCGCATCGGATTTCCGTTTGAGCAGCCAGCGTTGTTTCGATCACTATCACGACATCGTCAAAACTTCGTGCCCTCTGAGACGCAAGCCCGATGCATCCAATCGCGTTCTCATATGTTTATGTCGGCAGCTTGAAATGGAGAGCCCACAATGACAGATGCAGCCAGCATTCGCGAACATATGGAAGTGATCGGCGCCGACGGCGTCCATGTCGGCACTGTCGACAAAGTTGAGGGGCAACGAATCAAGCTGACCAAGCGCGACAGCGGCGAGGGCGCCCACAGGGGGCATCATCACTTCATTCCGCTCAGCCTCGTAGCCGAAGTCGAGGGCCAGAAAGTGCGGCTGTCGGCAAATGCGGATGTTGCGGTCACGTTCGAGGAAGAAAAATCCGACCCCACCTGATCACGGGCCACGGCAGCCCGCATTCAGCGCGACGACCAGACCGGAAACAGGTCGCCTTCGGCGGGCGTCGCGGCAAAGACGCCGCGGCTGATGGCGCGCGCCATGGTGGCGCCGGCCGCGGCGTAGAGGTCGATTGCATCGTTGGGCGCGAGCTCAATGCCGCTCTTGCCGGTCGCCAGCGCGAAAACAAGATCGCCGTCGGCCGGCGTATGCGTTGGCCAAATGGCGCGCACGAAGCCGTCATGCGCTGATATCGCCAGGCGTTTGGCGGCGGCGTTGGTGAGAACGGCGTCCGTGGCAATGACGGCGATGGTCGTGTTGCCTCCCATTGGCTTATCGCGAAACTTCAGCAGGATTTTTTTCGCGTCCTCCGGCATCGGCGAGGGATAACCAAGCCCGCCGAACTCGTCGCCGATCTCGAAGGGCGCTGCCCAGAAGTGGCGGGTCTGGGCGATCGTCACCGAGCCGATCGGGTTGACGGCGGCGAGTGCGCCGATGGTGACGCCGCTGTCGAGCACCGTCGAGGCCGATCCGAGGCCGCCCTTGAGGCCGGAACTCAGGGCACCGGTGCCCGCGCCGACCGTGCCGAGCGGAAAATCGATGCCGACTGCCTGTGCCGCCTCATAGCCGAGATCGCGGTAGGGCGGATAGCGGCCCCAGTCCTTGTCGCCGCCATTGCGCAGGTCGAACAGGATCGCCGCCGGCACGATCGGCACGCGAAAGCCGCCGACCTCCACGCCGATGCCGCTTTCGAGTAGTGCCGCCTGCACGCCGGAGGCGGCGTCGAGACCGAAGGCCGAGCCACCTGAAAGCACCACGGCATGGATCGCCTCGATCGAATTGTGCGGCTCGAGCAGGTCGGTCTCGCGGGTGCCCGGCGCGCCGCCCAGGATCTGCACACCGGCCACCGCCGGCTCGTCGCAGACGATGGTGGTCACCCCGGATTTCAGCCTCACGTCGGAAGCGTTGCCGACGCGCAGGCCGGCGACATCGGTGATGAGATTGCGCGGCCCGGTGCGAAACATCATTTGGCCTCCGCCGGCACGAAATTTGCGCCGTTGAAACGGAAGACCCGATAAAGGTTTTCGGTCAAGTCGCCCTTGCCGTCAAAGCGGATCGGTCCGATCGCGGTGCTGAAGTCATGCGCGGTGAGCGCATCGGCCAGTGGCCTGCCGGAGGTTTCCGCCAGGACCGTCGCCGCCTTGGCGATTTCGACCGCCGCATAGGCCGGCAGCGTGTAGCCTTCCGGCACGATCTTTTGTGCGGCAAAGCTGTCGAGCACCGTGGAGTCGGCCACATCGGCCCATTCGGGCGGCGCGATCATCAGCGTGCCTGAGGCATAAGGCACGTCGCCGGGCGCTGTGCGCAGCGCTTCGCCGCCGGCAAAAATGATGCCGGCATCAAGATTGCCGGCGTCGCGGCCCATGATGGCGATGTCTTCGCCGTCGCCGCCGGCGAAGACATGCGTTGCACCGGCTTTCCTCAGCCGCCCGATCAGCCCAATCTGGTTGTCGAGCTGCGGCCTGAATGTGTCGACGAACACCGGTTTCAGCGCCGCCTGCTCGGCTGCCGCGCGAAGCGTCTCGGCGATTTCGCGGCCGTAAATCGTGCCATCGTCGATGATGGCGAACAGCTCGTTCTGCCATTGGCGGGTGAGGTTGGAGGCGACGGCGTTGCGCTCGTCATCGCCGCGCGGCCCAAGTCGAAAGATCGGCCAGCCGGTCTTGGCGCGCCGGTCGGTCAGGCTTTCGGTGCGCACGCCGACAGTGATGACCGGGATGCTGGCGTCCTTCAGGATGGGCAGCGCCGCCTCGATCGCCTCGGTGCAGAGGAAGCCGACGACTACGCTGACCTTCGCCGCAACGAATACCCTCGCCGCGGCAGACCCGCCATCGGCCGTGCAGGCATCGTCTACAATCTTAAGTTGAGGACCGTTTGCCGCTGCCGCCAGGCCGGCGCCCGCCTCGATCTGTTTGCCAAGGATCGCCGACGGCCCGGACAGTGGTGCTGCGACGCCGACCAGCAGCGTTTCAGCGTTCACATCACCGGCGAGAGACAGCCAGGCCAGTACCGCTATTGTCGTTGTCGTGGCTGTTGTCCGGGGTCGCATGCGAGCGAAGAATTCCTCCGCGCCGGTCGCGTGTTGCCGGCGCCACTTCCTGCCAAGACCTAAAGGCTGGTCAGCTTTCACGCAACACGCGAAATTCAGGATGCATGTCAACCACTTCGCTTGTGGCATGCAATATCCCGCCATATATAGCGGTTGGGTTCATCACGCTTCAAACCAATGGAAATCGCCGGTGCTGCAGAAGAACGACATAGGGCCGCAGGCCTATCGCGACGCGATGGCCCATTTTGCCGGCCACGTCCATGTGGTCACCACCGATGGTTCCGCCGGCAGGCGCGGTGCGACTGTCATTGCAGCCTGTTCGGTGTCGGACACGCCGCCGACCCTCCTGGTTTGTCTCAATCGCGAGAATCCCAAGAACGAGCCGTTCGTGAAGAATGGCAGGTTCGCCTTGAACACGCTGGCTTCGGACCAGGAGGCGCTGTCGGTCGGCTTTTCCGGCCTCACCGGCCTGCCGGTCGAGGAACGCTTCGCGCTCGGCGACTGGGATATGATCTCGACCGGCGCGCCGACGCTGAAGGGCGCGCTCGCCGTGTTCGACTGCGAACTGATCGACACCAAGGATCTGGCCACTCACCGTGTGCTTTTTGGCAAGGTGACAGGCCTGCGCATCGGCGATAATTTGCGGCCGCTGATCTATCACGACCGCGGCTATCACGCTCTGTAGAGGCTCTGGATGGGCCGCGCCCACGGAGAGAGAATGACCGAGTTGAAACCGCGCCCCGCGCCGCGGACGATTGACGAGACGCTCGACCTCCTGACCGGTGCGGACTACGTGGCGGACCGGTCGCTGGCGACGGTGCTGTTTTTATCGCTGCGCATGAGACGGCCGCTGTTCCTCGAAGGCGAGGCCGGCGTCGGCAAAACGGAGATCGCCAAGGTGCTGGCGCAAGCGCTCGGCCGCCGGCTGATCCGCCTGCAATGCTATGAAGGCCTCGATGTCTCCTCGGCCGTCTACGAGTGGAATTACGCCGCGCAGATGATCGAGATCCGCATGGAGGAGGCGGCCGGCAAGGTCGACCGCTCCGACATGGAGCGCAACGTCTTTTCCGAAAAATACCTGATCCGCCGCCCGGTGCTCGACGCGCTGACCGGCAAGGCGGGCGCCGCCCCGGTCTTCCTGATCGACGAGCTCGACCGTACCGATGAGGCCTTCGAAGCGTTCCTGCTCGAAATCCTCTCCGACTTCCAGGTGACCGTGCCCGAGCTCGGCACGATCAAGGCGCAGGAGCCGCCGATCGTCATCATCACCACCAACCGGACGCGCGAGATCCACGATGCGCTGAAGCGGCGCTGCCTGTACCACTGGGTCGACTATCCGAATGCCGAGCACGAGCTGGAAATCGTGCGTCGGAAAGTGCCGCAGGCCAACAGCCGGCTGTCGGCCGAGGTGGTTTCGTTCATCCAGAAGCTGCGCCAGATCGACCTCTTCAAGGTGCCGGGTGTTGCCGAGACCATCGACTGGGCCGGCGCGCTGACCGAACTCGACAAGGTGGCGCTCGATCCGGAAACCGTTTCCGACACGATCGGCGTGCTGTTGAAATACCAGGACGACATTGCCCGTATCGAACAGGGCGAAGGCCGGCGCATCCTCAACGAGGTGAAGGCCGAGCTTTCGGCGGCGGAGTAGGCGATGGCAGCGCCGCGTCCCGAACCGAAAGAGGCCACGCCCGATGGGCGGATTGCCGACAACATCGTCTATTTCGCCCGCACCTTGCGCAAGGCCGGCATGCGGGTCGGCCCGGCCTCGGTCAAGGATGCGATCGAGGCGGTGCTGGCCGCCGGCATCGGTTCCCGCGACGATTTCTACTGGACGCTTCACGCCGTGCTGGTGTCACGGCACGAGGACCACCCGACCTTCGACGAAACCTTCCGGCTGTTCTGGAAATCGCACGAGCTGATCGAAAAGATGCTGGCGATGTTTTCGCCGGTGGCGCCTGATTTCAGAGAGAAGCAAAAGCTGCGGGCTGCGGAAAACCGCGTCAACCAGGCGATGTTCGAGGGCCACCAGAAGAACCAGCCGGTGCAGGAAGTCCCCGAGATCGAGGTCGACGCCCGCTTCACATTTTCCGGCAACGAGGTGCTGAGGGGCAAGGATTTTGCCCAGATGAACGCCGCCGAGATAATCGACGCCAAAAAGGCGATCGCCGAGCTGCGGCTGCCCTTCGACATGGTCAGGACACGCCGCTTCAAGTCTAATGCGCATGGCCGACGTATCGATCCGCGCGCCATGATGCGTTCCGCTGCGCGCACCGGCGGCGAATTGATCCTGCCGAAATTCCGTTCAGCCCGCGAGGTTCACCCGCCGCTGGTCGTGCTTGCCGACATTTCCGGATCGATGAGCCAGTACACGCGCATTTTCCTGCATTTCCTGCATGCGCTGACCGAAAAGCGCCGGCGCGTGCACGCCTTCGTTTTCGGCACCAGACTGACAAATCTGACGCGGCAGATGCGTCATCGCGATCCAGACGCAGCGCTCGCCGACTGTTCGGCTGCGGTGATGGACTGGTCGGGCGGCACCCGCATCGGCGATACGATGGGCGAATTCAACCGGCTGTGGTCGCGGCGTGTGCTGGGGCAGGGTGCGGTGGTTCTGCTGATCACCGACGGGCTGGAGCGCGACGACGTTGCCGGCCTGTCGGAGGAAATGGAGCGCCTGCGCAAATCCTGTCGGCGGCTGATCTGGCTGAACCCGCTGCTGCGCTTCGACGGCTTCGAAGCGCGCGCGCGTGGGGTCAAGGCGATGCTGCCGCATGTCGACGAGTTCCGCTCGGTGCACAATCTCGATGCGCTCGCCGATCTCTGCGCGTCGCTGGACAAGACTTCGGCGCGCTCGGTCGATCCACGCAGGTGGATTGAGGGTGGCGCGAGAAGTGCCGCATAGCCATATGTTTTTTCCGGGAGAATGGTGATGGAAAAAGGCATTGATCTCGATGAGGCGCGCGATCCGCTGATCATCGCCGAGGGCTGGATGAAAGACGGCAAGGATGTCGCCATTGCCACCGTGGTCGAGACCTGGGGCTCGGCGCCGCGCCCGGTCGGCAGCCACCTTGTCATCGACGCGGAAGGCAATTTCCACGGCTCCGTCTCGGGTGGCTGCGTCGAAGGCGCGGTGGTTACCGAGGCGATCGACGTCATCGACAGTGGCAAGGCAAAGATGCTGGAATTCGGCGTCGCCGACGAGACCGCCTGGCAGGTCGGTCTGTCCTGCGGTGGCCGCATCAAGGTCTATGTCGAGCGCTTAGGCTAGGTCGGCACGATGGATCCCTACGCGCTGAAAATGCTGAACGCCGAACGCCGCGCCCGTCGCGCGGCGATCCTGGTCACCGATCTCGGCGATGGCCGCGATCGTATCGTGTGCGAGGGCGATCAGGTCGCCGGCGAATTGGGCGCTGCGGTCGCCAAGGCGTTTCGATCAGGCAATTCCGGGTCGGTCGAGGCTGAAGGGCGAACCTTTTTCCTCAACGCTTATCTGCCGCAGCCGCGCCTGATGGTGATCGGCGCAGTCCATATCAGCCAGGCACTGGCGCCGATGGCCAGGATCGCCGGTTATCCCGTTGAAATCGTCGATCCGCGCACGGCCTTTGCCACATCAGACCGCTTTCCCGATGTCGCACTGCATGCCGAATGGCCGCAGGACGTGCTTTCGCGCCAGCCGCTCGACAGCTATACGGCGCTGGCAGCCGTCACCCATGATCCGAAGATCGACGATTTCGCGCTGAAGGCGGCGCTCGACGCCAACTGCTTCTATGTCGGCGCGCTCGGCAGCCGCAAGACCCATGCGAAGCGGATCGAGCGCCTGCTGGCATTGGGCGCGACCGCCGACCAGATCGCCCGCATCCACGCGCCGATCGGTCTCGACATCGGTGCGGCGAGCCCGGCCGAGATCGCGGTCGCTATTCTAGCGCAGGCAATCCAGGCGTTTCGTTTGCGTGGCCTCGACTCCAAGGACGCGGCGGCGTGAAGTTCGGCTCGATCCCGATCGACACGGCCGAAGGTGCGGTGCTGGCGCATGCCACCACGGCCGGAGAACGGCGCTTGCGCAAGGCGCACAGGCTGAGCGCCGAGGATGTGTCTTTGCTCAAGTCAGCAGGGATTTCGCAGGTTGTCGCCGCCGTTCTTGCTCCCGGCGATTTGAGCGAAGACGCTGCCGCCGAAAAGATCGCTGAAAGCATGATCCATCGCAATGTCGAGGCGAAGCCCGCCGCGACCGGCCGGGTTAATCTACACGCCCGGGCGGCCGGTATCTTCACGGTCGATGCCGCGATGATCAACGCCATCAACGCCGTGGACCCGACCATCACCATCGCCACGCTGGCGCAGCACGCGCCGGTCGAAAATGGCCAGATGGTCGCAACCGTGAAGATCATTCCCTTCGCCGTTGCTTCCGCCCTGGTCGATGCGGTGACAAGGATCTGCGCCAGCGGCGAGATCTTTGCCGTCAATGCCTATCAGCCGGTGCGTGTCGGCGTCATCCAGACGGTTCTGCCCGGCGTCAAGCCGAGTGTGCTCGACAAGACGTTGCGGGTCACCGAAGCCCGTCTGGCGCGCTCAGGTGGCCGGCTGACGGCCGAGCGCCGCCCGCCGCACGAAATTGGCGCCGTTGCGGAGGCTGCGGCCTCGCTGACGCGTGACAACGATATTGTGGTGATCTTCGGCGCCTCGGCGATGAGCGATTTTGGCGACGTCGTCCCGGCAGCGATCGAGAAGGCCGGCGGCACCGTCATCCGCGCCGGCATGCCGGTCGATCCCGGCAATCTCCTGGTGCTCGGCGAGCTTGCCGGCAAGCGCGTTATCGGCGCGCCGGGCTGCGCCCGCAGCCCCAAGGAGAATGGCTTCGACTGGGTTCTCGACCGGTTGATCGCCGGTCTCGACGTAACGGCCAAGGACATTGCCGGCATGGGAGTCGGCGGTCTGTTGATGGAAATCCCGACGCGGCCACAGCCGCGCGAGCCGCTGCCGGCGCCAAAGTCTGAGAGTGCCGAGTTGAAGGTCGATATCGTGCTGTTGGCTGCCGGCCGCTCCAGCCGCATGGGCGGTCCGAACAAGCTGCTGGCGCTGTTCGACGGCAAACCGCTGGTGCGCCGCAGCGCCGAACGCGCGCTCGTCTCTAAAGCGTCTGGTACCATCGTCGTCACCGGCCATCAGCGTGAGCGTGTACGCGCCGCGTTGTCGGGACTGGACGTGACTTTCGCCGATAATCCGGATTTCGCCGAGGGCCTGTCTTCATCGCTGAAGGCCGGCATCGCGCGGGTTGCTAGCGATGCTGCCGGCGCCATGATCGTGCTTGGCGACATGCCTGGCATCGCGTCTGGCGACCTCGACAGGCTGATCGGTGCATTCCGCAAATCCGAGGGCCGATCGGTGGTGCGCGCCTCGCATGAGGGAAAGCGAGGCAACCCGGTGCTGTTGCCGCGTTCGCTGTTTGCGGCGATCGCTCATCTCGAAGGCGATACCGGCGCGCGCCATCTGGTCGAGGCCGAGGGGCTTGATGTCATCGATGTCGAGATCGGCAAGGCAGCGTCCATCGATGTCGACACCCCCGAGGCGCTGGAAGGCGCCGGCGGCGTGCTGCAGGATTGACAAACCGAAGCCGAAAAACGCATGCCTGAGGGAATGGCTAATCGTACCGTCGCACCCCCCGCTGGCCTGCCGGCCAGGCCGGCAGGCCAGAGGGGGGTATTCGTAAATCTCTACGGCCTTTTGACTGCAACGTTGGTTTTTTGTGCCGCCGCCCATGCCAATGCTCTCGAACTAAAGCCCTTCAAGGACGATCTGTTCGCCTATCCGGCCATCCTCTCGTCCGAGGGCGCCTATACGGTCGTCGACTATCGCGAGTTGCGCGATATCAACGCTCGCGACAAGGTGCCGGAGCGTCGCGCGCAGGCGCAGTATGTCGACACCAGCGTGCGCAAGGTGCAGCAGGATTTGCTGTTGAAGACCGGCGCCGGCACTATCCGCCACGTCGCCGTCGGTCGCACGCAAGGCGCCGGCATCATCGTCCTCTATTTGCACGGGCAAGGCGGCAGCCGTAAGCAGGGTGTCGACGATTTCACTTTCGGCGGCAATTTCAACCGCATCAAGAACCTGATGGCCGGCAATGGCGGCCTCTATCTGTCGCCGGATTTTTCCGATTTCGGCGACACAGGTGCTGCCCAGATCGCCGCGCTGATCGACCACTATGCCGAACGGTCGCCGGACGCAAAGATCTTCGTCGCCTGCGGCTCGATGGGCGGCGCACTGTGCTGGAAGCTTGCCGCCCGCAAGAATGCGGGTGGCCGCATCGACGGGCTGCTGCTGCTCGGTTCGCTGTGGGATGAAAGTTTCTTCTCGAGCCCGGCCTTCAAGCGCCGTGTTCCGGTCTTCTTTGGCCAAGGCAGCAAGGACCCGGTGTTTCCAGTCGAGAACCAGGAAGCATTCTTCCGTTCGATCCAGGCCAAATCGAAAACCTATCCGACCCGCTTTGTCCGCTTCGAGACCGGCACGCACGGCACGCCGATCCGCATGACCGACTGGCGCGGCACACTCAACTGGATGCTGTCGAAGGCCCCTTAAGGCGGTGTGTTGTAGTCCACCACTGTTTGCGGGTTGATCTCGCCGTCATAGGAGGCGTCGACATCGTACTGCACCAGCGAGAAATTGCCGTTGCGAAACAGATAGGTCCGGCCGACGAGGCATCGCCGACACCGCGCCACTTGTTGAGCGACGAGATCGTCTTGGTCGCGTCGTCATACGCGGAATTGACCAGCTGGTCGTCGGTCTGGAAGCCGGTGACGTTGATCGCCTCGACCTTGCCTTCGCTATCGTTGTTCTCATAGTGGATATCGAGTTCCGGCGAGGCGAACTGCAGCTGCCGGACACCTGACACATCGTCGTAGACATAGTAGACGGCACTCTCATTGTAGGCAGCCATCGAGCAGAAGAAGCGAAACAGCCGCATCTCGCGTTCGGGTTGATCGGCGTCGGCGTCGGCATCCTTGTAGCGCAGGGAGTAAGCGTCCGGCTCTGCCAAAGGCTCGCCGCCAGGCATTTCCTTGTCGCACTGGTCGCCATAAGTGACTGCAAACGCCTTCTTGGCCTGCTCCAGCGCCGCATCCTTGTTCGGCGGCGGCGGTGCGTCGCCGCAGCTTGCCGGCACGGCGTCCTCGAATTCGGCCTTGGACGGTTTCAGCGCGCCCTTGTCGATGAAGATCGGGCGGAATGGCGGTTCCTGGATCGAGGCGTTGACCTGGCGCAGCGTGTAGCAGCCGGCAAAGACATTTTCGCTGCCGTCCTTGGCTGTCGCCCGGATGGCGACCGGAACATTGTAATAGATGCTGCCGGCCGCACCGTCTTCGGACACGCCACCGGTTTTGACCTCGACCCTTTCGGTGCCGTCATAGCCCTTGACGAAGGCGTCGAAATCCCTGGCCGGCCTGGTGTCGCCGAAATAGTCCCAGGCGCGCGCGAATTCTTGCCGGTTGATGGCGCTGTAGAACGAGCGGATGACCGCTTCGGCGTCCGACCTGTCGTCGACATAAGGCGCTTCGGCGGCGATCGCCGGTTGGCCTGTCACGGTTAGGGAGAAAAAAGCGGTTGCTGCAAAAAGTGCGCTTCTCATCGGCAATCTCCACCGGATGGGGAATCCTATCATACCGATTGCGGCGACGTGGTGACGCTTGAAGAATCGTCTGTGGAGGCTTAGGTCCCCAGTCGGCCTTCCCGCCGGATAGGAGATTTCAGTGACCATATCGATGTACGAAGCGTCCGTGCCGGTGTTTTCGGCCAGGTTGAAGGCGCTATCCAACGTGCTGAACATCGCCGAGCAGAATGCGCACGACCGGAAGATCGATCCGCAGGTGTTTTTGACGTCGAGGCTGGCGCCGGACATGTATGCGTTGACCAGACAGGTGCAGATCGCCACCGATCACGCCAAAGGCGCGCCGTCGCGGCTTGCCGGTCGCGAGGTGCCGAAATACGAAGACAACGAGGCGAGCTTTGCCGATCTCCAAGCGCGCATTGCCAAGACCGTCGACCTTCTGGCGACATTCTCGGCTGCCGATATGGACGGCTCCGATGACAGAATGATCGAGCTGAAGCTTGGCCAGCGCGAATTCTCGATGGCCGGCATGCAGTATCTGTTGCATCTCGCCATGCCCAATTTCTATTTCCACGTGACCACCGCCTACGACATCCTGCGCCACAATGGTGTGCCGCTGAGCAAGGCGATTTTCATGGGATCGCGTTGAAGAATGGCGAGGAAGATATCCCGGTCGAGCCGGGATATCCGTGACTAACGTGAGGACATTTCGCGGGCGACGCGCGGAAAATCGGCTGGTTTGATGCCGATGTCGGCACGGTCGGCATTGCTCATCGAATGAAGCAGCGCCAGAGCCGCGCGGTAGCGCAGATGTTCCTGTGGACGCGGACGGGCGAACATTTCAGTGAGAAAACCCATGATTCAAGCCCCTGGTTGGTCCTCCCAAGCTTCAATGTAGGCGAATCGTTAACAATTGTGCAGTGCAGCATTTGCATGGCAGCCATGCCGCGCTGATTTTTTGACTTCGCCGAGCGCCCCGCTTCGGCGTCTCGGAAAAGTCGCTGGCCACTGGCGGCAGGGTTGGAGACAGCCGGCGCATTCCTGTATGCTGCGGCTTCCTTCCCGCGCAGTCGCGCAAACAAGTTCCCGCAGGAGAAATTTCCATGCAAAAACGCCGCCTTGGTCGGACCGATCTTCTTGTTTCCCAGATTTGCCTGGGCTCGATGACCTGGGGCCAGCAGAACACCCAAGCGGATGGCCACGCCCAGATGGATCTGGCATTTTCGCGCGGCGTCAACTTCATCGACACCGCCGAGCTCTACCCGATCCCGCCCAAGGCGGAGACGCAAGGCTGGACCGAAAAGATCATCGGCAGCTGGATGAGGGCAAAGGGCAACCGCGACCAGGTGATCCTCGCCTCGAAGGTGGTTGGCCGCACCGCCAACACATGGTTTCGCGGCGATCGCCCGTCGAAGCTGGTGCGCGCCGATATCTTCGATGCCGTCGAAAAATCGCTGACCCGGCTCAACACCGATTATCTCGATCTCTATCAGATCCACTGGCCGGAACGGGACGTGCCGTGGGGCGCCAATCCGAACCGCGTTGGTGCCGTGCCGCTGCGGGCCGATTCCGCCGGCGCACCGGACGGCGAGACGCCGATTCCCGAGACGCTCGCCGTCTTCGACGAATTGGTGAAGGCTGGGAAAATCCGCCATTTCGGCCTGTCGAACGAGAGTTCGTGGGGCGTCATGCGGTTCATCGGCGAAGCCGACAAAGGCGTTGGCCCGCGCCTGGCGTCGCTGCAGAACGCCTATAATTTCGTCAACCGCGGCTTCGAGGTGAACCTTGCCGAGGTCTGCGAGCGCGAACAGGTTTCCCTGCTCGCCTATTCGCCGCTGGCGCAAGGCTACCTGACCGGCAAATACGATCATGGCGCGCGGCCGCAAGGCTCGCGTTCCCAGCTTTTCAACCGCGGCCAGCGCTACGAGACGCCCAATGCCGCGGAGGCGCAGCTCGAGTATAACGAACTGGCGCGCTCTTTCGGCATGGAGCCGGCACTGTTTGCCAACGCCTATGTCACGAGCCGTCCCTTCGTCACTTCAAGCATCATCGGCGCGACGACCCTTCCGCAGCTCGAAATGGCGCTGTCTTCCGCCGATGTCGTCTGGACCGAAGACATGCAGAAGGCGGTCGATGCAATCCACCAGCGTGTCGGCAACCCGTGCCCGTGAGCTGATTCCGGGCGCTGCAAGGTGTGATTGCTGAGCGATTACAGTAGGGAGGGGAAAAAAGTGAATTTTCCGATTGAGGTCGTGCGCGAGAAGTTTCCGGCACTGTCGCTGACCGACAAGGGGCCGTCGCCGCATCTATCTCGACAACCCTGCCGGCACGCAGGTGCCGCAAGCGGTCGCCGACCCGATGAGACGCTGGAGAGCGTGCACCGCGTTATCGCGATGCTGCGACAGGAGCGATCCTGACGCGGCATCCTGCAGATTAGCGTTTCTTGCCGCCGTCGAACCCGGTGAGGAACGCAGTAAGATTGTCGCCGAGCTCGTCGCAGAGATAGCCGCCTTCCTGGACGATGACCGTCGGCAGACCGAGGCCAGCGATGGCTTCGCCGATGCGCGAGAAGCCTGGCGTCGTTACCGTCAGCCCACCGAACGGATCGCCCTCGAAGGCGTCGAGGCCGAGCGCCACGACAAGCGCTTCCGGCGTAAAGGCGCGGATGCGCTGGAACGCCACGTCAAGTGCTTCCAGGAACGCGGCATCGCCGGATCTGCGCCCCAGCGGCAGATTAAGATTGTAGCCGAGGCCAGGCCCTTCGCCGCGCTCGTCGGCATGACCCCAGAAGAACGGATAGAAGCGCTTCGGATCGGCATGCAGCGAGACGGTGAGCACGTCCGGCCGTGCGTAGAAAATGCCTTGCGTGCCGTTGCCGTGATGCAGGTCGACGTCGAGGATCGCCACCCGCGCAGCTTGCTTGCGCAGCACCTGCGCCGCGATCGCCGAGTTGTTGATGAAGCAGAAGCCGCCGGCGACATCGGCAAATGCGTGATGGCCGGGCGGACGGCAGAGCGCATAGGCAGCCGGTGCGCCCGCCATCACCGCGTTGGCGGCCTCGACCGCGCTCCAGGCGCTCCACAGCGCGCTCCGCCAGGTTTCGCCGGAGATCGGGCAAGCGGTGTCGGCCATGTGATAGCCGGCCTGGCCGACCGCCGAGGCCGGATAGGAGCCGCCCCGCGCGATCGGATGGATGTTGGGGATCACTTCGGCCGAAGCACCTTCGATGCGCTGCCAGCGCACGAAGATGTGCTCGAGAAAATCTAGATATTCGCGCGTATGCACAGCGGCAATGGGACCAAGCCCATGATTCCTCGGCCGTTCGATCGTGCAGCCGGCGGCCTTGGCGCCGGCGAGCAGCCGTTCGACGCGTTCCGGCTTTTCCGGATTGGGCTTTTGGGCGCCGCTGGAGAGGAACGCCTTGGGATCGTGGCGCTTCTGCTCTTCGGCATAAAAGGCTTTCATGATTTCCCTCATTCCTCGGGTGCATCGGCGAAGGCAAAGAACGCGTCGCCGACGATCTTCTGCACCTGCTCGGTGCTCGACCAGGCAATGCCCAGCCTTTCGTAAAAGGCCTTGGCGGTTTCATTGTCGCTGTCGACGGACAGTCTGAGGTAGACGCCGCCGTCCTTCCGGCATTCTCGCGCGGCACGCCGCAGCAGGCGTTTGCCGATCCTGCGGCCGCGAAACCGATCTTCGACATAGAGGTCCTGCACATAGACGCCAGGCCGCCCCATCCAGGTCGAGAAGATCGGAAAATGCAGGCACAGGCCGGCGAATTCGCCGCCGACTTCGGCGATCAGCGTCGAGAAGGCAGGGTTTTCGCCAAAGCCGTAGCTGCGGAGGTCTTCGGGCGTTGAGGTGATTTCCTGGTGTGTGCCGGTATGCGCGCCGAGTCTCAGGAGTGCGGCGTGGATGGTCTCGACGTCGTCGGTTCGGCCGGGGCGGATGATGATTTTGGGTAAGACGGCAGTCACTGGAGGTTCGGTGCCAAGGCACCCCCCTCTGTCCTGCCGGACATCTCCCCCTCAAGGGGGGAGATCGGATCACCTCCGCTTTCGCCAATCTCCAACGCTGAAAAAGGGACAGGACGGCCAAGCTGCCAATCTCCCCCCTTGAGGGGGAGATGTCCGGCAGGACAGAGGGGGGTGCGGCGCATCAGGACAATAACCATCTCAGAACGCCACCCGATCGCCGCCCTTGAGCGCCAGCATCTCGCGCGCCTCATCGGGCGTGGCGACGTCCAGCGACAGCCCGTCGAGCACGCTGCGGATGCGGCGCACCTGGTCGGCATTGGACTTTGCCAGATGGCGGCCGTCGTAAAGGCTGTCCTCCAGCCCGACGCGGACATTGCCGCCCATCGCCGCCGCAATCGAGATCATCGGCATCTGGTGGCGCCCGGCGGCCAGCACCGAAAACTGGTAGCTGTCGCCGAACAGTTTGTCGGCGATGCGCTTCATGTGGACCAGATTGTCGGGATCGGCGCCGATACCGCCGAGAATGCCGAACACGAACTGGATGAACAGAGGTCCCGACACCAGACCGCGATCGCGAAAATGCGCCAGTGAGTAGAGGTGGCCGACATCGTAGCATTCGAATTCGAAGCGTGTGCCGCAGCCCTTTCCGAGTCTTTCGAGCACGGTCTCCATATCGGCAAAGGTGTTCTTGAAGATCGTGTCGCGTGTCGCTTCCAGCAGCTTCGACTCCCACTCGTGCTGCCACTCTCTTGGCCGGTCGAGCATCGGGAACAGGGCGAAATTCATCGAGCCCATGTTGAGCGATCACATTTCGGGCTCGACCCTGAGCGGTGCGGCCAGCCGCTGGTCGAGCGTCATCAGCGACGAGCCACCGGTGGTGATGTTGATCACCGCTGATGTCGCCTGCTTGATGCGCGGCAGGAACTGCATGAACACATCGGGATCGGCGGTCGGGCGCCCATCTTTGGGATCGCGGGCGTGAAGATGCAGGATCGAGGCGCCGGCTTCGGCGGCCGCGATCGCCCCCGCGGCGATCTGGTCCGGCGTCACCAGCAGATGCGGCGACATCGACGGCGTGTGCACCGACCCGGTGACGGCGCAGGTGATGATGACTTTTCGCGGCGCCATGGCTCAGCCTTCGACCGGCAGGTCGAGTTCGCCGGCCAGCGCCTGCAGCGAGTCACCGATGATAGCGACGATCTCGCCGACCTGTTCCCTGGTGACGATCATCGGCGGCGCCACCATGAAATTGTCGCCGTCGACGCCGCCCTTGACCTTTCGCCCATAGATGATCAGGCCGCGCTCATAGGCGAGGTCGAGCAGGCGCTGGGTGGCTTTCTTCGCCTGCGCGATCGGCCGCAGCGTATCGGGGTCGGCGACCATCTCGGCACCTAGCAGCAGGCCCTTGCCGCGCACGTCGGAGATAAACGGAAACCGCTTGGCCAAGCTCTTCAACTCGGCCATCAAAAGATCGCCCATGTCAGCCGCATTGGCGATCAGGTCGAGACGATCCATTTCGCCAAGCACGGCGAGCCCGGCGGCGCAGGCGAGCGGATTGCCGGCATGGTATGGCCATGCTGGAAGCCGCCGGAGGCGAGCAGCGGCTGCACCAGCCGCATGGATGCCGCCAGCGCGCCGAGCGGCGCATAGCCCGAGCCCAGCCCCTTCGACAGCGCGACGATGTCGGGCTTGCAGTCAAAATGGTCGCCGCCGAGGAATTTTCCGGTGCGACCCGCGCCGCTCATCACTTCGTCGTGGATGAGCAGGATGCCGTAGCGGTCGCATATTTCGCGGATGCGCGGATAGTAGCTGTCCGGCGCCACCAGCGCTGCGGTGGCAGCGCCGCCGACCGGCTCCATGATGAAGGCGAGCACGCTTTGCGGCCCCTCGGCGAGGATCTTCTCCTCCAGCATGTCGGCGTAGCGGACGCCGCGCTGTTCCATCGAGAGATTGTCGCGGTCGCGCCAGGCGGCCGGCGCCGGCACGGTCGGCATGACCTGCATCATCGGCGTAAAGGCTTCGGCCAGCGCATCGTCGCCGGTGACGGCGAGCGCCCCGAGCGTACCGCCATGGTAGGAGGGAAAGCGCGTGATCACCTTCCAGCGGCTGGCCTTTCCGGTGGCGACAGCCCATTGCCGCGCCAGCTTGACGCAGGATTCCGTCGCTTCCGAACCGCCCGAGACAAAGAAGATCCGGTCCAGGCCTTCGGGCAGCTTTCCGGCCAGTTCCCTTGCCAGGTCCTCGGCCGGCTCGTTCTCGAAATGCAGCCGGTAGGCGAAGGTGGCGCGATCCATCTGCCGCTTCATCGCATCGAGCACATTGCGGTTGGAATGACCGATATTGGCGACCATCGGTCCGCTCGACCCGTCGATGAAGCGGCGGCCGTCCTGCGTCCAGATGTAGATGCCTTCGGCGCGGTCGACCAGCGGCCGGCGCAGGCTGGACAGATAGAACAGATGCGACGGCAGGCGCGTCTCGGTGTCCGGGGCAGGGGTCTGCGACTTCAGCATGTCAGGACTTTCCGAGATAGCGGTCGAGTACATTCCTGGTGACGCGCTCGACCATCGCGTCCTGCCTTAGCAGGCCGGCGACCCATTCGCAGCTTCCGGCATGGAACACCTCGCCCTTGCCGCGCGGGAAATTGACGATCATGCCGTTGCCGCGCTTGACCTTGTCGAGATTGGCGTCGCTCGCCTCGCCGAACAGCGTTTCGGCGGTGAAGCGTCCGTCCTCGTCGCCGAGGAACTGGTCTTCGAACGCGATGTCGGCGCTCTCCTCGACTTGCGAAGCCATGCCGACCGCAAGAATTTCCAGCCCACCCGGCGCGCCGCTGTCGGGCGTAGGGTAGGGCAGGCCGCCACGGATCTCGTGGTCGAGCCCGTCGACCTCATAGCCATAGACATGGCTCTCGGCGCCGAGCAGGTCGCCGTAATAGATGCCGGTGCCGGCAAACGCCCAATGCTCGGGCCGGTAGACCGGAAAGCCGCGCACGCCGCGCGGCGCGCAACCGCCCCAGCCGGCGTAGATGCCCCTGGTCGCATTGAGCCCGAAGGTCATGGCACCCGGCCGGCCGATTTCCGGTGCTTCCCAGGAATTGGTGGCGCGGGTCTTGTCGCCGCCGCGATAGACCGGATCCTCGGCACGGGCGCGGTATTTGTAGCAGACCTGGCGGCGGCCCACGTCCTCCAGTCTGGTCTGCCACATGAAATTGCCGGCGAAGCGTGCCGCATGGCCGCCGCGCTCGACATAGGCGTCGACAGCGTCGCGCATCTCCCAGGTCCAGTATTCGTCATGGCCGACGAAGACGACGCAGTCATAGCCGTCGAGGATTTCGGGCGAGAAATGCAATTCGTGCTGGCTGGCAAGATCGACCCCATAGCCGGCGCGTTCGGCAAAACGAAAGAAGTGGCTGTCATAGCTTGCCCAGCCGGACGAGGCATATTTCTTCGAATGGCCGGTGGCAAAAGCCCATTCCATATGCGGATAGCGCGGCACGGTTTTGGGCGGCACGGCGACCTCGAGCGGCACGCGCGGCGGCGCCTTCGGCAGGACGACAAAGCCGCGGCACCATGGCCGCTGTGTCGACACCATTGGGGCATACTGGTCGCGGTTCGGGCCGGTGATGCCTTCGTAATGATTGGAGCCGCCCCAGCTGTTGTAGGCAAGCCAGGTGCCGGTGGCTGCAACCTGCAGCACACGACCGCGTTTCTTGCCGGGCTGCGGGCTGACGATGAAAAGATGATGGCAGCGGACCGGCTTGCCGTCGCGGCCATCCGCCGTCAGCGCGACGCGGTAGGCGCCGGACGGCCACTCGTTGCCGACGCGGAATTCAAACGAAGCGTCCCAGCCGCAGCCTAGGACCGAACATTGATCGGGTGTATCCTGCCAGCGCGCCGCGATCCCGGCCTTCTCGAACATTTTCGTCTCGGCGCCGCCGTCGCGGACGATCGCCATGCTGAAGCTGGAGGCTGTAGAGCTGACATGCAGCGTCACCGTCTCACCGCGACGGTATGAGAAACGGTCGCTGTAGCACCAGATCTCGCCGCGTTCGCCATCCATGCCCGGCCATTCCCAGTAGTGGCCGCGCACCGCTTGCCGGCGCTGGTGGGGCGTCAGTCCGAAATCGGGGAATTCGGTCGGCAACTCAGTCATGGATACCGGCATGATCGAAGATCGCCATTTCGGCCATCTGCCCGGCAAGCGTCAATCGGAAACGATCGGGCCAGCGATAGCTGACAGCCGGCCTTGGCCTTGCCTGCCAAACCGATTATCTCTCAAAGGGCGGCCTTTTCCGCCACGGGAGCCGACATGCTGAGAGTGCAAAAGGTCAGGGTGGACGACATCTACGTGCCGACCGCGCGCAGGAAGACGCTGCATCCCGAGACCGTCCGGTATCTGGCCGAGGACATTCTGGAAAACGGCATGAAGACGCCGATCCAGGTGCGCCACGACGGCAAGCGCCATATCCTGGTTGAAGGCCTGCACCGACTGGAAGCGGCGAAGTGGCTCGGCGAGACCGAGATCGATGCCTATCTGGTGCAAGCCAAGCGCCACTAGGTTTTCGCGGCCGCCCGCCTGGATCGGTTTAGCGAGATTTTTCGCGAGACCGTGTCGGGCTGCGCGTTGCCCGCTCGTCCTTGAGACGGAAACCCGGCATTCAAGCCAACTCTTGAGCAAGCAAGTGAGGAGACCATCATGACGACCAAGCTCGACATCGCCCCCAGCTCCGACCGTGAACTGGTTCTTGCCCGCATCATCGATGCGCCGCGCGAGAACGTCTATCGCTGCTGGACCGAGCCGAAGCTCGTGACGCAATGGTTCGCGCCAAAGCCGTGGACGACGCCGCGCGCCGAAATGGACGTGCGCACCGGCGGCTCCAGCCTGGTCGTCATGGCCGGACCCGACGGCAACGAATTCCCGAACCCAGGCGTCTTCCTCGAAGTCGTGCCGGGCAGGAAGATCGTTCTCACCGACGCCTACACAAAGGCCTGGGAGCCGTCCGAAAAGCCGTTCATGACGGTCGTGCTGACCTTCGAGGATGAGGGCGAGGGCAAGACCCGCTACATCGCCCGGGTTGGGCATTGGTCCGTCACTGACCGCGAAGAGCACGAGAAGATGGGCTTTCACGAGGGCTGGGGCCAGTGCGCCGACCAGCTCGAGGAAGTCGCCAGGCGGCTTTGATATCGGCGGGACGCAAGGAGACCGAGATGTCCAGATCGATGTTTTTTGCCATTTTCGCCTCGGCCGCGGCGCTCTTCGCCGCGCCGGGGGCCACCAAAGCCGAGGACGCAAAGCCGTCCATGACCAGCGAAACGAAAGCCATGCCGAAGCCGGCGAAATCCGGCCTGCTGCCGATCAATGGCCTGAATTACTATTACGCCGTCTATGGCCAGGGCGAGCCGCTGCTTCTGCTGCATGGGGGGCTCGGCACCACCGACATGTTTGCGCCGATCCTGCCAAAACTTGCCGAAAGCCGCACCGTCATCGGCGTCGACCTGCATGGTCACGGCCGCACCGCGCTAGGCGACCAGCCGTTGAGCCTTGAGGCGATGGGCGACGACATGGCGGCGATCGTCAAGGCGCTTGGCTACGAGCAGGTCGACGTCATGGGTTATTCGCTGGGCGGCGGTGTTGCCGCATGGCAGTCCAGCATCCCGAGACTGTGCGCCGGCTGGCCCTGGTCTCGACCGGCTATGCCTCGGACGGCTTCTATGCCGACATGCGTACTCAGCAGGCGCAGGTCGGCGCGGCGATGACCGACATGATGAAGGACACGCCGATGTACAAATCCTATGTGGCGGTCGCGCCGCGCCCGCAGGATTTTCCAAAACTGCTCGACCAGCTCGGCGCCCATATGCGCAAGGACTATGACTACTCCGCCGATGTGGCGAAGCTGAAGATGCCGGTCATGCTGGTGTTCGGCGACAGCGACATGTACCGGCCCGAGCACGAGGTCAAGTTCTACCAGATGCTCGGCGGCGGACTGAAGGACGCCGGCTGGATGCGCGAGAACCTGTCGCAGAACCGCCTGGCCATCCTGCCGAACCGCACCCACTACGACGTGTTTTTCGCGCCGGAACTGACGGCAGTCACGCTGCCCTTCCTCAATGGCGAGACCAAAGTCAAGACTTGGGACGAGGTCATCAGCGAAACGGAATAACCACCGGACAACTGCCTGTCCGGCCATATCCAGCGAGACGGCCGGAAAGGCTCTGAAGCCGGCTATAAGCCTTGGCAATCGCGGCACACTTCGTAGGCCAATGGCATCTCCCGCATCACAGCCATAGATGGCCCTATCAAGGCTTTTCAATTGACGCTGCTCTGCCGGCAGCTACCTTGCCGACAATCTTCACAAAGAGGGCGCAGGTAATGGCGAAATATGGGGGTGGCTGCCTGTGCGGCGCGGTACGTTACCGTACCGATGCCGCGCCGATCAACGAACGCGTCTGCCATTGCCGGCTCTGCCAGAAGGCGCTTGGCGCGGCCTTCAACGCCCGCGTGCTGTTCCGCATCGACGACGTGACCATCGACGGGCCGGTGGCAACGGTGAATTCCTCGCCCGATCTCAAGCGGGGCTTTTGCCCGGGCTGCGGCACGACGCTGTTTTCCCGGCGCGACTCCGCCGGTATCATCGGCATCACCTCCGGCTCGCTCGACGATCCTTCCATGTTCAAGCCGCAGATGCATATCTGGACCGCCTCGAAGCAGCCCTGGGTACAGCTCGACGACGGACTGCCGCAATATGAAGGCGCCCCGCCGCCCGCTTAACCTTCTCCCCTTGTGTGGCTCGAAGGGCGGGCAAGGCCCCTGACTCGCCCCGGGCGGTGGATTAGCGCGCAGCGCCAAGACGGTTGAGGTGTGCTGGCCGGAGCGCGGTTGGCGCCAAGCTGGAGCACCCATCATCCGGCCGCTTCGCGGCCACCTTCTCCCAGAAGGGAGAAGGCAAAGGCGTGCTCAAATTTTTTTCGTCCGGGACACGAGATAGTCGGCAAAGCGTCATTGGCGAGCCATCATTGCCGCCTATCTATTAGCTGCGGGTCGGCAGTCGAAGGAGGCGACGGATGGACGACAGAATTAACACCCTGGATGAGCTTTTGAGCGATCCGATGGTCAAGCTGGTGATGGAGCGTGACCGCGTGCAGCCGGCCGAGCTTCGCTCGCTGCTTGAAGAAAAGGTTCGCCGGGATGATGATGCGCCGGTCAATCCTGTCACCGATCGCCCAAACTCCGATCGCCTTGGCACCGACCGCTCGGTCCCGCCCGCTCATATGGTAGCCGAGAGCTGCCACAAGCTGTGGTTGTGCGGCTAGGCAGCGGGCTGCAGGCGTCGGCGATCCTTCGCGCCCTCTCGGTCCTGCGGCGTTTCCAGGCTCTCACCGCTGCGGTGATAGAGCGAGTGTCTTGCCCAGCCCATCTGCCCTAACAATTTGATTCAAACTTTGTTGGTAATTTCTCGTTAGTAATCCGGACTGGTTTGTCCGGCGGCGTTGTCTTGCCCTCGGTCTGTTGTGTTCTGCGTACAGGTCCAGATGCGGTTATCAGGCGTCGTCATCTTCTCGATCGCGTCACTTTGCCTTGCCGGCTGCACATCCACGTCCGGCGTCGACGCGCTGCAAGTGCCGTCCAGTGAGACGACCAGCTCGGTTGTGCGGCCGCCGGCGCCGGTGGCGTCGGTCGGCGCTGTCGATGCCGAACCCGACTTCGCGCAGGAGGAGGCGACCGAGCAGACTGTGGCGATGGCCACTCTGGAGCCTGCCGAAAGCATCGAGCCACCGGTCGAGCCGATTGCTCTGGTGGCGCCGAAGCGGCTGGCACGGGCAGCGCCGATGCTTGCCGAGCCGGTCCAGCGTTATCGTTTCCGTGACGCCAAGCCGATCAATTTCGGCAGGGCATCGCCCAGACACCTCGCCGTTCACGGCGTTGACGTCTCGCGCTGGCAGGGCAACGTGAACTGGGGCAAGCTACGCGCGCAGGGCGCGAACTTCGCCTACATCAAGGCGACCGACGGCGGCGATCACCTCGACCCGATGTTCAGGAAGAACTGGCGCAATGCCGACTCCGCCGGCCTCAAGCGCGGCGCCTATCACTTCTTCTACTGGTGCCGCACCGCCGGTGAGCAGGCCGACTGGTTCATCCGCAACGTGCCGAGGGTCGAGGGCGCCTTGCCGCCGGTGATCGATGTCGAGTGGAACGGCGAATCCAGCTGCAAGCGGCGCCCGTCGCGGCAAAAGGTGCTGGAGAAGATGCAGGTCTTCATGGACAAGCTCGAGCGCCATTACGGCCAGCGGCCCATCATCTACACCGCGCCTGATTTCTACCGCGACAATCTCAGAGGCGCATTTCTGGACTATCCTTTCTGGCTGCGCGCGGTGGCACAGCACCCTTCAAAGGTCTATCCCGGCCGCAAATGGGTGTTCTGGCAGTATTCCGGCTCCGGCCTGTCGCACGGGGTGAGGGGCCGCATCGACCTCAACGTCTTCCACGGCGACGAGAGAGCCTGGCGGAATTGGGTTGGCGGACGGCAGATGGTGGCCGAGGCGGAGTAGGCGGCCGAAGAAAGCCGCCATTTGCAGGCCAGCATGAGGTGAATATCGACGGACCTGACCGCCAGTCGCGGAAGTGTCATCGATCCGTCATCGCTTTGAAATGTGGTTCCCTCAAATCAGGTGGCTTCCATTCGAACAGGAGACGCCACCCGTGCCCCGCCATTCCGCGCTTTTCGTCCTGACGGCAGCGCTTGCCGCCTCGGTTTCGCTGCCGGCCCATGCCGACATGATGTTCAACCGGGTCGCGAGCTTCGCAGTCGCCGGTAACCTGCCGGCGGACGTCGAGAAGACCACGCCGACTTCGTCCGAGATCATCACGGCGAGCGAAGACGGCATGACGCTGGTTTATTCCGATAGCCCGCTCGGTGCGGTCGGCTTCATCGACATCGCCGATCCCAAGGCGCCCAAGGCCGGCGGCATCGTCAAGATATCAGGCGAGCCGACCTCGGTCGTGGTCATCGGCGGCAAGGTGCTGGCTGGCGTCAACACGTCTGAGAGCAAGGCCAAGCCTTCCGGCAACCTCACAATCATCGACCTCGCCTCCAAGGCGATCGAAAGCACCTGCGACCTCGGCGGCCAGCCGGACTCGCTGGCGTTAAGCAAGGACGGCAAGTTTCTGGCCATCGCCATCGAGAACGAGCGCGACGAGGATCTGAACGACGGAGAAATTCCGCAGATGCCGGCCGGCGACCTCAAAATTTTCACGCTTGCCGAAGGCCAGCCGGATTGCGCGACGATGAAGACCGTCGACCTGGCGGGCATTGCCGAAGTCGCGGGCCAAGATCCGGAGCCCGAATTCGTCGCTTTCAATGGGGCCGGCGAGATAGCGGTCACGCTGCAGGAAAACAACCACGTCGCCATCGTCAACGCCGAAACCGGCGCGATCGTCACCCACTTCTCCGCGGGCTCGGCCACGCTGGACAAGATCGACACCAAGAAAAACGGCGCCTTGTCGTTCGATGGCAAGATGGAAAACGTCGCGCGCGAACCCGACGCCGTGAAATGGCTCGACAATGACCGTCTCGTCGTCGCCAACGAAGGCGACTACAAGGGCGGCACGCGCGGTTTCACGATCTTCAGCAAGAAGGGCGAGGTCCTCTACGATTCCGGTTCGTCCTTCGAGCACCAGGTCGCCAATGCCGGCCATTATCCCGACGATCGCAACAAGAAGGGCATCGAGCCGGAAGGTCTCGAGACCGGCACGTTCGGCGAGGACAGGCTGCTGTTCGTCGCTTCGGAGCGTGGCTCCGTCGTCGGCGTCTACAAGGACGCCGGTGCCGAGCCTCAGTTCGTCCAGATCCTGCCGTCCGGCATCGGTCCGGAGGGCCTGGTCGCGATCCCGTCGCGCAATCTCCTGGTCACCGCCAACGAGGCCGACCTGGTCGAGGACGGGCTCGCCGGCTCGCACGTGATGATCTACGAGCGCTCCGAGGGGCCCGCCACTTATCCGATGATCACGGCAAAGCCCACGGCAGACGGCACGCCACTCGGCTGGGGCGCGCTTTCGGCGCTCGCGGCCGGCGATGCTGCCGGCAAGCTGTTCGCTGCCTCGGACTCGTTCTACGCCAACGCGCCCTCGATCTTCGAGATCGATGCCACGCAGACGCCGGCGCTGATCACCGGCAAGACCATCGTCACGCGTGATGGCCACCCTGCACAGAAGCTCGACATCGAGGGTCTTGTCGCCGACGGTGAAGGCGGCTTCTGGCTGGCCAATGAAGGTGATCCGGCAAAGCTCGTCCCGCACGCCATCCTGCGCGTCGACGATAAGGGCGAGATCAAACAGGAAATCGGCTTCCCGATGGAACTGCTCGCCCACCAGAGCCGCTTCGGTCTCGAAGGCATCACCACCATCGGCGAGGGCGACGACCTGACGCTGGTGATGGCTGTGCAGCGCGAATGGGCGGACGATCCGAAAAACCAGGTCAAGCTTTTGGCCTACAACCCCAAGGCCAAGGAATGGTCGGCGGTGCGCTACCCGCTCGAAGCGACCGAAGCTGGCTGGATGGGCCTGTCGGAGGTCACCGCGCATGACGGCAAGCTCTACATCGTCGAACGCGACAACCAGATCGGCGACCTGGCCAAGGTGAAGCGCGTCTATTCGGTGGCGCTCGATGCATTCAAACCGGCCAAGCTCGGCGGCGACCTGCCGTTGGTCGAAAAGACGCTGGCGCGCGACATCGTCGGCGACCTGAAATCAGCCACCAACGGCTATGTCATCGACAAGGTCGAAGGGTTCACCATCGACAAGAACGGCGATATCTTCGTCGCCAACGACAATGACGGCGTCGACGATTCTTCCGGCGAAACGCTGTTTTTACGCCTGGGCAACATCAGCGCCGTGAACTGAGGGTGTTATATGCCCCCTCATCCGCCCCGCGGAGCCTGTCCTCGGGCTTGCCGGAGGCAAGACCCGTGGGCGGCCACCTTCTTCCCGCCGGGGAGCCCAGCATCAACGCTGGCGAGCTCCACTCCCCTTCAGAGCTGTGCATAAACCCGGCTAGAGTAGATTGAAGCGGAGGCTTGGCACCCCGCCCGAGACCGCCCTCACGGATCGGGGAAGTGCGGCGCGGCTGCTCGTTGCTGACGTTCGGAAGGTCGCCATAGGTGGGAGGCGGCCGTGCCGCGAGGTAGTTGCTGCCTGCGCGAGCCGGGACCTAGACAGCCATCAAGGCTTCCAGATGTCATTCTACTATCTGTGCGGTTTCGACATCGATTTCGTCGTGAATTTTCTCATCATGACGGAAACTCATCCAGCTCATCGGAATGGAGGCGAGATAAAGGACAGTCAGAACAACCAGGATCTCGCTGGGGTAGAGCACGACGGCCGCAACGAGCCCTGCGACTGCCAAGAACAACGCAATCATCATCCTCTTGGGGACTTGGCAAGCCCACGTCTTCCCGGAAAAAGTCGGGATCGTCGAAACCATCAAGAAAGCGATCAGAGCTGTATGCAGCCCCGCAATCTGAACAGTTACAGGTGTCGGCGGAGCCAGCGATATTGGCAACAAGACCGTTAGGGCAGCGGCCGGTGTCGGCATCCCAGTGAAATACGCTTTCTGCCATGCCGCTGCTGCCGAATTTGACTGCGCATTGAAGCGCGCCAGGCGCGCGGCCGAAGCAAGAGCGAATGCCATCAGGCACAGGCTGAACGGGCCGGTCATCGATGCCTCGCCCCAAAAGAAAAGCAGGACGATCGGCGCTACGCCGAAGCTAAGAAAATCCGCAAGACTGTCAAATTCGGCTCCGAACTGTGACGACGCATGCAACCGTCTCGCCAGACGGCCATCAAGACCGTCGAGCACTGCTGCCACGACGATTGCCAACAGTGCGAATTCGAACTCGTTTTCGATCGAGAAGCGAACGGAAGCCAAGCCCGAGCAAAGCGCCAGCGCTGTTATGGCATTGGGTATCTGCTGGACAAGTCGACAATGTGGCTTGTGGCCATCTATCGTGCTCTTGATGTCGTTCAATGCCGCGTCAGCCGACTTGCGTTCATTCGCCATTGTCGCTCTTCCTTGTTCTCTGCCATCCCTCGCTATTGGCTCGAGATTGTTTCCGGACCTGCGACGCAGCCAATGCCGCCCTCGCAAATGTTCGGAAGCGAGTTCGTCAGCGTAATCAGGCGGTCAGGCCGCTTGCGACCTTCTTGAATCGTCGGATCGACGGAGTGCCAAGCGGGACGGTTGGAGAACAATCCGAGGATATCGTCTGTTACGAACTGAGGCTGCGACGTAAGGCCGTGAAGGAGGGAGCTTTCGTATCGAGCCGATATTTCGGATGGTCGGTACCCCATCAACTCCAACAGCGTTGGCGCTATCGCAAAATGACTGGCCATGTTCGGATATTGCTTGGCGACTTTCTCAAAGCGGGCCCGAAGCGCCTCATCTCCGGTTGAAACCAGCATTGGAACTATGGCTTCGTTCTGGTCTACATTCGTATATGAACTGCAGTGCGTGAGACGGCCGACGCTGAAATTTTGTCCATGGTCCGACGTGTAAATCATCGTTGCGTCCCCCCAGTCGGCCCCATCGATCAAACGAGACAAAGTGCGGTCTGTCGACCAGCGCACAGCCTTTGCATAGGATTGAAGCGTCTCTGAGGTGCCGGCGTCGGATGCGAACTCCGCAGGCGACCCGTCACTGTAGGGAAAATGCGCGCCATTCTTGTTCGCGTATATAAAGACAGGATCGCCGACGCTCATTTCCTTGAGCACGATATTGACGAGCTCATCGTCGAGATCATGCGTTCGAATTGCATTGTCCATCTTGTAGAATCGGTCGATCAAAATCGCTTCGGCCGGCGTCATGTAGTTTTGCAGTTTGCCATAGACGGTGACGAAACCTGCCTGGGCGTCTATGAACACGGTGCGATAACCTGCCCTCTTTGCATACTGCCAGACTGTCGGGCTCGCCTTGACTGATTGAACTAGATCTCGAGGATAGGCCATGAAGCGAAGCAATGCGTTCGATTGGAGAGAGCAATTCGAGCCGGACACAGCGGGGCCAAAATCAATCAATCGGCTTCTGCGTTCGGCCAGTTGCGGAGTGACGGGGTTACGAGGCTCAAGGCTTACGAAGTCGGACCGAATGCTTTCGTCGACCAGCAGCACGATAGCCCGCGCCTGTTTTCGTTCCGGCGTCATGGATACGATTTCCCGCTCCGGGAACGTTCCGCTGTTCACCTTGTAAGCTGCGATCGCTGCCAGGGACAGCGGCGAGAACTGCTTCGGCAACGCGTCTGAACCTTTGCCCTCTCGATAAATAACCACGCCCGCAATGAGGACGATCGGCAACATGGGCACTAGCGGTGACCAGTATCTGTTCTTGCGTGTCGCCAGTTGCGGAAGGGAGGGGGGCATGGCGATTGCGATAACACCCAATATCGCGACAGCGACCGACCACCAAATCGCATCGGAATAAAATTCGGACGCCCTGTGAGCCTCGTGGCGGACCGTCCAGAAAGTGAGTACGTCGAAGATGAAGAACTCGGACCCCTGGACAAGGTAATAGCCATAGGCTGCGGCGCTTGATATCGCGAGGGGGACAGCCCACAAGAGCCGAATGATCCAGTTGGGATGAAAGGCAGCGGCCAACACTGCCAACACAGAGATGACCCAGATGATGCTGAAGATCATCAAGGTCAGCTGGCGCTGATCGTCAATGAGCAACCGGATGCGGTCGATAAAGCCATGATTGGTGAGGAGGATCACTGCGAGCAGCAACGCGCATTTCAGGGCAAGAAGTGACCTCCCTGCTCGCATTGACGCCTCCTTGCCTCCCGCTTCCCTGTCGCCCGGCATTGGCCGCGCATTGGGGTGTTCAGGCAGGGAGTCTACCGTCGGCTAAGTTTTCGGGAAGTTCACAATATGACAGCTAGATGACGTTGTTAGGCAGCAGAAAGGCGGTGCCTCATAGGCCATGCACTAAGCAAAGGGAGTAGAAGCAGGCCTAGCATCAGTCCGATGGGGAACAGGATTCCTGCGCAACGACCGAGTTGCGCCTTAGCCCCGGCGGCGATAGCCATAAGGTCCTCGGCCTGCAGGAGATGGTGACGGCTGCCGAGCCCGGACAAGGAATGAAGGGAGGCACTTTCATGAAGAAAGTCGTGGCATTGGCAATTGGGATCGGGTTGATCTTGACAGCTATCGCACAGGCGGGGGACATGACAGGGGCTCAACTGAAGAAGGCGTTCACCGGCACGAGCATGACCTTCACCGGGAAGAGCGGCAACGGCACCAGCGTCTACAACGCTGATGGCTCGGCCTCCATTGTGTTCAAAGGCAAACCCAGCAAAGGCAGTGGCGTGTCAAAGGGTCGAGCATCTGCACCACCTGGGACACTATCCGGGGAGGGGAGGAGGGCTGCTTTACCGTCGAGCCTCTCGGCGGCAACAAATATCGGTCCTCGAACGGGTTCACGCTCTCACTTCACTGAACCCCAAGTTTGCAACGCTGGCGATGGCGCGGTCTTGCCTTCTCCCCTTGTGGGAGAAGGTGGATCGGCGCGTAGCGCCGAGACGGAAGAGGGGTGTTGGACGGAGTGCCGGCAGTGCCAGCTGGAGCACCCTCATCCGACCTCGCTTCGCGAGGCCACCTTCTCCCACAAGGGGAGAAGGGAGAGCGCGCCGCCATTCGGCGCTTTGGCCAATCGGAACGACGACGTGCTGCGGGAGTAGAGCTGCGCCTGATCACGCTTGAAGCATTTCGGCCCGATCTTGCGACCGGGCCGGATGATGTTACGTTTTGGAGCTGCAAATTCTCCTCAACTGCACCCGCTCGTAGCCCCGCAGGTATCGCACTTCTCACACGTGCCGTTCCGCACCATGGTGAAATTATGACATTCCGAGCATTCGTTGCCGGTGTAGCCCTGCATCAGGGATTGCTGACGCCTTGTCGCGGCAAGCGCCTTGGCCTCGGCCGCTTCTTTCGCGGCATCGTCGGTGAACAGCCCAGTCGGGTCGGTTGCTTCTTCGTAGGCAATGTCCTCGACCAGTTCTCTGGCCCGCTCCTCATAGTCTCGCTTATAGGCGATGGCTTCGTCGCTGGCCGGCTTCAGCGCCAGCACGTTGGAGCCTGAGAACGCCGTCGGCGCCGAGCGGCCGGGAGCGGGAGAGGCACTTGAGCCGCCAAACCCCTTGGGGTCGGCACCCATTCCCGACACCAGCTTGACTGGCGAGACGCCGCGCGTCAGCCCCTTCGAAAACGGCGTCGCCTTGCCTTCGTTGATGCCGCGGCCGAGCGCGGTCTTGTCGAAATCCGATTGGTCGACATGGGCGAGGTCGTGGCGGGCAAGATAGGACACGGCAAGCTCGCGGAACACGTAGTCGAGGATCGACGTGGCGTTCTTGATCGCGTCGTTGCCCTGCACCATGCCGGCCGGCTCGAATTTGGTGAAGGTGAAGGCTTCGACATATTCCTCGAGCGGCACGCCATATTGCAGGCCGAGCGAGATGGCGATGGCAAAATTGTTCATCATCGCCCGGAAGGCGGCACCTTCCTTGTGCATGTCGATGAAGATCTCGCCGAGACGACCGTCATCGAATTCGCCGGTGCGCAGGTAGACCTTGTGGCCGCCGACGACCGCTTTCTGGGTATAGCCCTTGCGGCGGTTCGGCAGCTTTTCGCGGTCGCGGTAGAGGCGTTCGACGACGCGTTCGACGATCTTTTCGGTCACCTGCACGGCGCGCTGTGAAGCCGGTGCGGCGATCAGCTGCTCGACGGCATCGTCCTCGTCGTCTTCGACGTCGGCAAGCAGCGAGGCGTTGAGCGGCTGCGAGAGTTTCGAGCCGTCGCGATAGAGCGCATTGGCCTTCAGCGCCAGCTTCCACGACAGCATGTAGGCGCCCTTGGCGTCTTCCACCGTCGCGTCGTTCGGCATGTTGATGGTCTTGGAAATGGCGCCGGAGATGAAGGGCTGGGCTGCCGCCATCATCTGGATGTGGCTGTTGATCGACAGTGACCGCTTGCCGATCTTGCCGCACGGGCTGGCGCAGTCGAACACCGGCAGATGTTGGTCCTTCAGAAATGGTGCTCCCTCGAGGGTCATCGCCCCGCAGACATGGATGTTGGCGGCCTCGATGTCCTTCTTCGAGAAGCCGAGCGCCGGCAGCATCTCGAACGAGAAATCGTTGAGCTGCTCGTCGGTGAAGCCAAACGTCTCCTTCACCCAGTCGGCACCCAGCGTCCACTGGTTGAAGACGAACTTGATGTCGAAGGCCGACTTCAACGCTGCATTGAGCGCCGCGATCTTGTCGTCGGTAAAACCCTTTGCCTTAAGCGAGCCGGGGTTGATGGCAGGCGCCTGGTTGAGGTTGCCGTGGCCGACCGCATAGGCCTCGATCTCGGCGATCTGGCTTTCCGAATAGCCGAGCGTGCGCAGCGCTTCCGGCACAGCGCGGTTGATGATCTTGAAGTAGCCGCCACCGGCCAGCTTCTTGAATTTCACCAGTGCGAAGTCGGGTTCGATACCGGTGGTATCGCAATCCATGACCAGGCCGATCGTGCCGGTCGGCGCGATCACGGTCGCCTGCGCATTGCGGTAGCCATGCTCCTCTCCGAGCTCGATGGCGCGGTCCCAGGCAGCCTTGGCATGGGCGGCAAGCTCCGGCTGCTTCAGGTCGGAGGCGACCAGCGGCACCGGGTTGACGGCGAGTTTCTCGTAGCCCTCCCTGTCGCCATAGGCGGCACGGCGATGGTTGCGCATGACGCGCAGCATGTTCTGGGCATTGCGGTCGTAATCGGGGAAGGCGCCGAGCTCGGCGGCCATTTCGGCCGAGGTGGCGTAGGCCGTGCCGGTCATGATTGCGGTGAGTGCTGCGCAGATGGCGCGGCCCTCGTCGGAATCATAGGGAATGCCCGAGGTCATCAGCAGGCCGCCAATATTGGCGTAGCCGAGGCCGAGCGTGCGGTATTCGTAGGAGAGCTTGGCGATTTCCTTCGACGGGAACTGCGCCATCATGACGGAAATTTCCAGCACCATGGTCCACAGCCGAACCGTGTGCTCGTAGGCAGCGATGTCGATGGTGCCGTCGGCGTTGCGATAGGGCAGCAGGTTGATCGAGGCCAGGTTGCAGGCGGTGTCGTCGAGGAACATGTATTCCGAGCACGGGTTGGACGCCCGGATCGCACCGGCCGCGGCGCAGGTGTGCCAGTCGTTCATCGTCGTATTGAAGTGCAGGCCCGGATCGGCCGACGCCCAGGCGGCATAGCCGATCTTCTCCCACAGATCCCTGGCCTTCAGCGTCTTCAGCACCTTGCCGTCCTTGCGGGCGGTGAGGTGCCAGTCGCCGTCCTGCTCTACGGCGCGCAGAAAATCGTCCTTCAGCGACACCGAATTGTTGGAGTTCTGGCCCGAAACCGTGAGGTAGGCGTCCGAATCCCAGTCGGTGTCGTAGGTCTTGAACGACATCGAGGTGTAGCCCTGCCTGGCGAACTGGATGACGCGGTAGATGTAGTTCTCCGGCACCCCGTCCTTCTTGGCCAGCTTGATCTCACGCTTCAGGGCGGTGTTGATCGCCGGGTCGAAGCAATCGTCGTCCTGGCCTTCGCAGTTGATGCAGGCCTTCATGATCGCTTCGAGGTGCTTCTTGACGATCTTCGAGCCGGTGACCAGCGAGGCGACCTTCTGCTCCTCATTGACCTTCCAGTCGATGAATTCCTCGATATCGGGATGGTCGGCGTCGACGATGACCATCTTTGCAGCGCGCCGCGTCGTGCCGCCCGACTTGATGGCGCCCGCCGCGCGGTCGCCGATCTTGAGGAAGCTCATCAGGCCGGACGAGCGACCGCCGCCGGACAGTTTCTCGCCTTCGCCGCGCAGGAACGAGAAGTTGGAGCCGGTGCCGGAGCCGTATTTGAACAGGCGCGCTTCACGCACCCACAAATCCATGATGCCGCCTTGGTTGACGAGATCGTCCTGCACGCCCTGGATGAAGCAGGCATGCGGCTGCGGATGCTCGTAGGAAGACTTCGACTTGGTCAGCTTGCCGGTGAACGGGTCGACATAGAAATGGCCCTGGCTCGGGCCGTCGATGCCGTAGGCCCAGTGCAGGCCGGTGTTGAACCATTGCGGCGAATTCGGCGCCACGCGCTGCGTGGCCAGCATATAGGCGAGCTCGTCGCGGAAGGCGCGCGCGTCTTCCTCCGAATTGAAGTAGCCGCCCTTCCAGCCCCAATAGGTCCAGGTGCCGGCAAGACGGTCGAAGACCTGGCGGGCGTCGGTCTCGGAGCCGTAGCGCTCAGCCTCCGGCAGCTTTGCCAGCTCGGCCTCGTCGGCGACGGAGCGCCACAGGAAGGAGGGGACGTTGTTCTCCTCGACCTTCTTCAGCCGTGCCGGCACGCCGGCCTTGCGGAAATATTTCTGCGCCAGGATGTCGGCGGCAACCTGGCTGAACTGCGCCGGCACATCGATATTGTCCAAGCGGAACACCACCGAGCCATCCGGATTCTTGATCTCCGAAAGCGCCTTGCGGAATTCGATCTCCGCATAAGCGGCCCCTTCTTGACTTGCCAGTCCCTGCTTGGTGAAACGACGCTCGATGCGCATTGGTCCTATCCCTTGCTTGTCTGATATAGCGCCTTTCCCAAGGGATTTCTGCCCCCATTGCGAAACGCGCATGTCCGCCGTCTGCCGGCGTTCGAAAACGGCCGGCTCCTTTTCACGAGGCTCCGCCCGCCCTGCTGGTCGAACTCCTTGCGAAGTAGCCGTCCAACGCGCCGACGGACCCTGCGGGTCCCTCAAAACTGAAACTTTTTTTCGACTCCCTCAATCGAGGGAACTTCACACTATCTAGCGTCGAACCTACCTGCAAACACTAAATATAGTATTAACAGACAATTTATTCCAGTCCGACATTTTTCCCTTTCGTCCCCCAAAAGACCCCACAATCCCAACGCCTCCGCCGGCCTCGTAGCCAGGCGGAAATGCGGCCAAACGCACATAATCCGGGAAAAAAGACCGGGCTCGAAACTTTCCGGTCGCACTCTCAACAGGAGCGCATGGCCTATAAAAGGCGACTCGTTTTGCGCCGTCAAGGATTCGTTTGCGTAGCTTTTGTGACCCCAACATCTTGTGTGTCACATATGTGGATAACGGGGATAGAAAGTGCGCGGAGGGTTCGATTTCTACTCACCGCGCAGGCATCAAGCGCGACAACGCATGCCAAGCCGGAGCACCAAGCCGATTCCCGACTTCACGAACATCGACGGCAAATGCGCGGCTTTGGCCGGTGAGCCTATGCTTGCTCAGGAGAACTTGTGCGGGTCGGCACAAAAATAGGCGATGATCTGGCCAAGATCCGGCTCGTTGACCATGCGCACGGCCTCGGAGGGGCTGACCCATTTGCGGGTGCGCGACCGCTTTTCCTTCCACCGGTCGGCGACCTTGTCGACCCGCAGCGGAAACACCAGGACCTCGCAAGGCACCTCCTCGCCGGAAGCCAATGCCTTGGCATAGAAGTAGCGGCCGGCTTCGTGGTGGGAGACCGTGCCGCGCAGTCCGGCTTCCTCGCCGGCCTCGCGCGCCGCCGCTTCGCAAAGCAGTTCCTTGGCCTCAGGCCAGCCCTTGGGAACCACCCAGCGACCGGTATCGCGGCTGGTGATCAGCATGATCTCGATGCCATGCCCGGTATCGCGCCAGGGCAATGCTGCAACCTGCAGGCGGCACGGCGCTGCGCCGAAGAGCCGCTGGACCCTTTCGGCCAAATGGTTATGCGTTACTTGCCTCGTCAACATCGTAGAAGCTTGCCCCAGCCTCTAGAATCACTTGTCGCCTGGTGAATCTTAGGGTCAATCATAAGCAATGAAAGTAAAAAACTTCATACGAACTGGTTAACCACACCAACAGGCGTCGATAGAGGAATATCGGGCGCCGCGGCACTCTTTCAAGAAGTGCTCGCCGGCACGTCGTGGTCGCCGGCAGAAGTGTCGCCGGCAAAGCAGTGCCCGCCGGCATGTTCCGGAAGAGAAAGCAGCTGCCGCGAATCAGCCGGCGTGGTCGTCGGCGATCGGCTTCTGGTAGGTGAAGCCCATATCCCACGGAAAATAGATCCAGGTGTCCTGGCTGACCTCGGTGACGAAGGTGTCGACCAGCGGCCTGCCTTTCGGCTTGGCATAGACGGTGGCGAAATGCGCCTTGGGCATCATGGCGCGGACGATGCCCGCGGTCTTGCCGGTGTCTGTCAGGTCGTCGATGATCAATACGCCGGCGCCGTCATCGGCGAGCAGTGCCGGCGTGACCTCCTTCAGCACCTGCAACTGCCCCTGGCTGGCATAGTCGTGATAGGAGGCGACGCAGACCGTCTCGATGACCCGGATGCCGAGTTCACGCGAGATGATTGCGGCCGGAACCAGGCCGCCGCGCGTGATGCAGACGATCGCCTTCCATTGGCCTTTGTTGGCGCCCGCAAGCCGCCAGGCGAGCGCGCGCGCGTCGCGGTGGAACTGATCCCACGAGACAGGAAAGGCCTTTTCGGGAAGGGACATTTTTCGCGCACTCCGCAGCGCGCGAAAAAAGCGCGCAGACACTTGAAGGAACGCGCGGAATTAACTGGAAAGCCTCGGCCCTGGCAAGGGGCGATGCAAGATGGGGCGGCGGCAAGCGATCCTGTGGCCTTGCCGCCTTTGGGCTTGCCGCTTGTCGATTTACCGCGACAGGAAAGCTGCCACCGGCAGGGTGCGCAGCACCGTGCGGGTGACGCCGCCGAACAGCAGCTGGCGCAGCCAGGAATGGCTGTAGGCGCCGAGCACGAGCAGGTCGGCGCCGGTTTCCGCAACCCTTGTCTGGAGCACCTCATCGACCGAGTGGCCGGCCGATTGCAGCACCGAGACGCTGACCGTGGCGCCATGCCGGGACAGGGCGGCGGCGATGTCGGCGCCGGCCGCCTCCGTGGCCTCGTCGAGCGTATCCGGCGGGTCGATGACGACAATATCGGTTTTTTCGGCCTCGATGATGAAGGGCAGGGCGTCGAAGGCGGCGCGCGCGGCTTCCTTGCTGCCGTTCCAGGCGAGCAGCACATGCTTGAAGCTGGTGATGAGCGGGCCTGAGTGCGGCACGACCAGCACCGGCCGGCCGGCGTCATAGACCAGCGTGTCGACGTCGGCGCTCGGATCGCCGCCCGACTCGCGCTGCGCGGCGATGATCAAGTCCGCGGTTCGAACGGTCGGGATGCCGGTCAGTGCGCTGTCTCCGGAAAAGCTCTCAAGGCTGCGCCACTCGAATGACAGGCCGGACTCTTCGACGTGCCGGAGGAAAATCGCCCGCAATTTCTCAGCGCGTTCCTTGTTCATGTCGGCCGAAACCTGCAGGAACTCGGTGTCGGGAAAGCCAGTGGCCGAGGTGTAGGGGACGGGAAGCGCTTCGGCATGAATGCCGATGAGATGGCTCTCGAACTTGTCGGCAAGCGGAATGGCGCATTCGAGCACGCGCTCCGCGTCCTGTTCGTTCTGCAGAATGGCGACGATGGTCTTGAATCGCATGGCAACCCCTCAATTTGCGGGCGAGCGAGACTCGCCCGCATGAAACGTTGCAGTACGACGCTTTGTTCCGGCCTGGATCAACTGGCCGGGCTGGCGAGCCTTGCAACCATCGCTTCGACATCGGCGCGGGCGGCGTCCAGCGCTTGCTGGCTGCGGGCACGGACGACCAGCTCGGTCCAGAACTTGCCGTCGCCATACTTTGGATAGGAGCCGATGATCGTGTCCGGATGCGCCTTCTGGATGTCGCCCAGCGGTCCGCCGACCAAGCCTTCGCCGAACGGACAGTGCACCGTGGCCGACAGCATTTTGGTGCCGGCCTTCAGCGTCGGCACCACATTGTCGAGCATCGCCTGGAAAATCGCCGGCACGCCGGCCATGACATGGACGTTGCCGATGCGAAAGCCCGGCGCGATCGACACCGGATTGTCGATATGGTCGGCACCGCGCGGCATCCGCGCCATGCGCTTGCGCGCCTCGGTGTATTCGATGCCGCGCGCGGCGTAGCTCGCTTCCAGCATCGCATAGGCTTTGGCGTCGTATTCGCAGGGCACGCCGAAGGCCCTGGCAATGGCATCCGCGGTGATGTCGTCATGCGTCGGACCGATGCCGCCGGTGGTGAAGACATAGGTGTAGCGGGCACGCAGGGCATTCACTGCGGCGACGATCTCGTCTTCCTCGTCGGCAACGATGCGCACCTCCTTCAGGTCGATGCCGATCGCCGTCATGATGTCGGCGAGGTGGCCGATATTCTTGTCCTTGGTGCGGCCGGACAGAATCTCGTCGCCGATGACAAGCATGGCAGCGGTGACGATTTCGGGCATGAGAGGCTCCGGCAAAAGGTCAGTTGAGATAGCGCGGCGGATGGTTGGCGGCAATGCCCGTATTGATAACGCTGCTGCAGCACAGCAATCGCACCGGGTCGGCGCCGCCCCTCATCCGCCTGCCGGCACCTTCTCCCCGTATAGTGACGGGGAGAAGCGGCTGGCCGCGGCCTCGGCATCCGTTCTGCAACGCTGGAGATTGGCGAAATCCTCTGCGAAGGCGTCTTTCTCCCCGTCACTATACGGGGAGAAATGCCCGGCAGGGCAATGAGGGGCGGCGCCGACTTCGACAAATGGCCGGTCGAGCACCGACGGCGGCATGGCGCTATTCCTTCACCGCTCCGGTCATCGAGGAAACGTAGTGCTCGACGAAGAACGAATACAGCACCACCACCGGCAGCGAGCCGATCAGGGCTCCGGCCATCAGCGCTCCCCACTCATAGACGTCGGAGCGGACAAGCTCGGTGAGCACCCCGACCGGCACCGTCTTGTTTTCCGACGACTGGATGAACGTCAGCGCATAGATGAATTCGTTCCATGACAAGGTGAATGCGAAGATGCCGGCCGAAATCAGGCCGGGCACCGACAGCGGCAGCACGATCTTGATGAGGATCTGCCAGCGGCTCGCCCCGTCGATGAGCGCGCATTCTTCCAGTTCGAACGGGATCGAACGGAAGTAACCCATCAGCAGCCAGGTGCAGAAAGGCACCAGGAAGGTCGGGTAGGTGAGGATGAGCGCGAACGGGGTGTCGTAAAGCCCAAGGTTGAACACCATCACCGACAGCGGGATGAACAGGATCGAGGGCGGCACGAGATAGGCGAGGAAGATCGCCAGCCCGACCTGCCGCGCCCCCGAAAACCGCAGCCGTTCGATCGCATAGGCCGCGAACACCGCAGCCAGCAGCGACAGGAACGTGGCGGCGGTGGAGATGATGATCGTGTTGAGCAGCCAGCCCGGATAGGACGTGTCGAACAAGAGATAGCGGATGTGCTGGAATGTCGGCTGCACGACCCAGAACGGATTGAAATTGGCGTAGTCGGTCATCTCGTGATTGGGCTTGATCGCCGTGATCGTCATCCAGTAGAATGGGAACAACAGCACGATGACGAACACCAGCAACGGCAGATAGACCGTCACCACGCGCCGCGGCAGGCTCTGAAGGTAGCCCATGCCGCCTTCGTCGAGTTCCTGCCGCTTCGCTTTTTTGATCGCGGCGCTCTTGATCTCAGCCGTCTTGACCTCAGCCATGTGTCAGTCTCCTCCGCCCTGTTGCCATTTGCGGCGTTGCAGGCCGAAATAGCTGAACAGGATCGCCGCAAGCAGGAACGGGATCATGGCGACCGCGATGGCGGCGCCCTCGCCAAGCTGGCCTCCCGAAATGCCGCGCTGAAACGACAATGTCGCCATCAGATGGGTGGCATTGACCGGTCCGCCGCGGGTCAGCACATAGATCAGCTGGAAATCGGTGAAGGTGAACAGCACCGAAAACGTCATGGTGATGGCGATGATCGGCGTCAGCAGCGGCAGCGTCACAAAACGGAACAATTGCCAGCGACTGGCGCCGTCGAGCGTGGCGGCCTCGTAAAGCGACTGCGGTATGGTCTGCAAGCCGGCCAGCAGAGTGATGGCGACGAACGGAATGCCGCGCCACACATTGGCGGCGATGACCGAAGCGCGCGCGTTCTCCGGATCGCCGAGGAAATTGATGCGATGGTCGATCAGCCCCATTTCCATAAGCGCCCAGGACAGGATGGAGAACTGCGAATCATAGATCCACCAGAAGGCGATGGCCGACAGCACCGTCGGCACCACCCACGGCAGCAGCACGATCGCGCGGAAGAACGATTTGAAGGGAAGGTTCTGATTGAGGATAAGCGCCAGCCAGAGGCCGAGCGCGAATTTCAGGATCGACGCGCTTATCGTGTAAAGCAAGGTGTTGAAGACGGAGAGCCAGAAGACGGCGTCATCCGACAGATATTGGTAGTTTTCGATGCCTATGAAGATACCGGGGCGGCCGATGCGGGCATCGGTGAAGCCGAGCCAGATACCGAGCCCGAGCGGATAGGTGAGGAAGACCAGCAGCAGCGCAGCCGCCGGCAGCATGAAGCCGAAGCCAAGCGCGTTGCGGCTGTCGGCCAGGAGCGACAGGCTCCGCGACAGGATCGACGGGCGCGGCTGAACGGCGGCGGACGACACGGCCATGGGGCGGCTCCTCACAAGGTCTGCTGGCATGGTGGCCTAGAGGCCGCCACGCGATTCTGGGAATCAGACCGGGCAGCGCGGTCGCGGCTGCCCGGCTCGGCTGCGATCAAACGCGATAGTAGCGGTTGGCGCGTTTCTCCGCCTCTTCCATCGCCTCCTGCGGCGTCGCCTGGCCGGTCACCGCCTTGGCGAACATGTCGACCAGGACGTAGTCGGCCATGGTCGCCGCCGAGGCATAGCCGAGCGGCCCGGCATAGCCGTTGGGACGCAGCGTCGCCGAGGCCTTGGCGTAAGCGGCATTGTTCGGGTCGGCCGTCCACACCGGATTGTTGTCGAAGGCTTTGAGCGTCTGGCAGCAATAGCCGGCCGAGGAGGTGATCCACTCTGCCATTTGCTGTTCCTCGAACATGAACTGCAGATAGGCCTTGGCCGCATTGGGGTAGGGCGTGTAGTCGAAGATCACCGCCGTGGTCACCTGGAACAGCTCGACCGATTTCCCGATAGGGCCGATCGGCAGACTGGTCGTGCGCATGTCCTTGGCGATTTCAGTCAGTTTCGGATCATTGTCCTTGTTGGTTTTAGCCGTGTTATACACGGAAATGCCGTTAGCGATGACGCTGAGTTCGCCGGCCAGGAAGGCGCGGTTGTTGTTCACGTCGAGCCAGCTTTCGGTGCCGGGGATGAAGGTCTTGTAGAGCTCCTGCGCGTATTCGATCGCCTTGAGCGTCTCGGGGCTGTTGATCGTCACCTTGCCGCTCTCGTCGACCATCTGGCCGCCATGGCTCCAAAGCAGCCAGTGAGCATAATTGTTGCCGTCGCCGACGCCATGGCCGTGTGTGAAACCGGCCGGATGCCCCTTCGCCTGCAAGGCCTTGCAAAGCTCGAGGAAGCTCGCCGTGTCCTTCGGAAATTCCGAGAAGCCAGCCTCCTTCACCCAGCTTTCCCGATAGACGATGGCATTGCCGATGGTGGCCAGGGGCAGGCCGAGGAACTTTCCCTCGCGCGTCGCATACTGCTTTGGTCCGTCGTGCCAGCCGCCATATTTCGTACCGAGATATTCGCCCAGTTCCGTCACGTCGTGCAGCTTGTCGGGGTACTGGTGCGGGTCGTCGAACCAGACCAGCATCAGATCTGGGCCGGAGCCGACATTGGCGGCAACCGCTGCCTTGGGGCGAATGTCCTCCCAGCTTTCCTTGTCGACACGGACCTCGACGCCTGTCGCCTCGGTGAACCGCTTGGTGTTGGCCAGCCATTGGTCTTCATCGCCCTGAACGAACGGCGACCAGCGCAGCATGCGCAGCTTTGCGCCGTCTTCGGGCTTGTATGTCAACCCCTCCTGGGCAAAGGCGGAAGAGCCGACGAAGCGGCTTCCCAAGGCTCCCGCCGCCACGCCGGCAGTCGTGCGGATCACGTCACGTCTGGTGAACTTCATGCTCGTCTCCTCCTGTTTATTGTCCTTGCCTTATGGATCTTACTGCCGGGCGCGCATGTCGAAGCGCTGCCCGGTTTCGCCATGAAAGAGATGGATGAGGCCCGGCTCGGCCGTGAGCCGTACGGTCTCGCCCGGCGTGAAGGAATGGCGCTCGCGGAAATTGGCGACGATCTCGTCACCGCCGGCCGTCCGGCCGATGAGCTGCACTTCCGACCCGGTCGGCTCGACCACCACGACAGTGACTGGAATGCCGTCGTCCTGGGATAGCCGCAGATGCTCGGGGCGTATCCCCAGCACCACCTGCTCGCCGCTGCCGGTCGACGGTACTGCGGCCAGCGGCAGGGAAATCCCGCCGGAGCCGCGGAAAGACGGTGAGCCGCCATCGACAGCGATTTCGCCCCTCAGCATGTTCATGGCGGGCGAGCCGATAAAGCTGGCGACAAAAAGGTTGTTGGGCCGGTCGTAGAGTTCCAATGGCGGCCCGATCTGCTCGACGATGCCGTCATGCATGACCACGATCTTGTCGGCCATGGTCATCGCCTCGATCTGGTCGTGGGTGACATAGACCGTGGTGGTCTTCAGCCGCTGGTGCAGTTCCTTGATCTCGGCGCGCATCTGCACCCTGAGCTTGGCGTCGAGATTGGACAGCGGCTCGTCGAACAGGAAGACCGCCGGATCGCGCACGATCGCCCGGCCCATGGCGACGCGCTGGCGCTGGCCGCCGGAAAGCTGCCTGGGATAGCGCTCCAGCAGGGGCACCAGCCCCAGGATTTCGGCGGCGCGCTTGACGCTGGCAGCGCTTTCGGCTTTGGCAACACCCTTGAGCATCAGCGAGAACGCCATGTTCTCGGCGACGGTCATGTGCGGGTAGAGCGCGTAGTTCTGGAACACCATGGCGACGTCGCGCTCTTTTGGCGCAACGTTGTTGACGACGCGCTCGCCAATCGCGATCTGGCCGCGTGAAATCTTTTCCAGGCCGGCGATCATCCTGAGAAGGGTCGATTTTCCGCAGCCCGACGGGCCGACCAGCGTGACGAACTCGCCATCCTCTATATCGACGCTGACACCGTGGAGAATCTCGACGGTTCCGAATGATTTGTAAACATCGCCAATCGCGACAGACGCCATCGATTTCCTCCCGAATGCTTCCTGCGACATCTTCGAAGGAAACCGCTTTCCTGACTGGCCGCGGCAGTTCCCAAAGCTCCTCCCTGGTCACGCGCGATGATGAAACGGTAGCGCTACCAGACTGCCCTGTAAAGCGGCTGCGTGGCAAGCGCCCTTCTTCGTCGCTCGTGATTGTGGGCGTTCCCGGCAGGGGCTGAATTCGCCATGTCCGGGATCATGGCAAGAGCCTGATTTGTCAAGCCCCAGCTCTTGAAACCAGAGACGCGAAAAGCCATCCGCAAACGACACCAGCCCTAATCGGAAACTTCGGTTTGCGGCCGGTCGCGGCCGTCGGCGAGCTCGTCGTGCCATTTGCCGTCGGCGTCCTCGTACTGGATGCCGTCCGTGGTGCCGGCGACCTGCTGTTCGGCCGAAGCGATCTCGGCGGCGCGCAGCGCATCCTCGTGAGTAGGGAACGTCTCCGAAAATGTCTCGCCGACCTTGTAGGCCCAACCCCCGTCATGCTCGACGATCTTGTAGGTCAGCTTGGCCATGAAATCCTCCAGTGGAAAAAGCTCGGTTTGCTCAATGCGGTTTGCCTTGGGGCAATTTGCCTTCGGGCAATCTCTCGTCGGGAACCAGCACGTCCGATTCTTTCGCGGCCTCGACCAATGCCCGGCGCGCATCCGCTGTCGAACGATAACCTTCCAGCACTTTTAGGCAAGTGTCGAGAGCATCGCGATGCCGAGGGCCACGATTGAGCGGCCAGACCGTCATCAGGCACTCCGCCGCTTCCTGGGCGCTGCGGATCTCACGGTATTTGCCGACATGGCCAAGTTCGACCACGACCGGCTTTTCAAAAGGCTTGCTGTCCATCATCGCCGCCAACGCGGAGCCGCCGATTTGGTTGCACGGCCCTCGGCGTGCGTAAATGTCTCGGGGGTAGCGGTCGTTGCGGCGGCAAGCATGCAATCGGGCCGGTCAGCCCGCCGCCTTCATCCAGTGCTGCATCGTCGTCACCGAGCGGGCAAGCTGCGGCGCCGGCCGGATTTTTTCGCCGAAGGTGGCCGCGGCGCGCCACGCCCAGCGCGGATCGGCGAGGAAGGCGCGGGCCAAAGCCACCATGTCGGCACGGCCCTCGGCGACGATCGCCTCGGCCTGCTTCGGATCGTCGATCAGGCCGACGGCCCGCGTCGGGATGCCGGCGCCGTTGCGAACAGCTTGCGCCAGATGCACCTGGTAGCCGCGGCCTGTCGGCAGCTTCTGCAGGGGCGAATTGCCGCCGCTCGAGCAGCAGAGATAGGCGACATCAGTTGCCTTCAGCGCCCTGGCTACTTCGATGGCGTCCTCGATGTCGAAGCCGCCATCGACCCATTCCTTCACCGACAGACGCGCCCCAAGCATCAGCCTGGGCACTGCCTTTCTCACCGCCTTGGCGATCTCGACGACAAAACGCATGCGGTTTTCCAGCGAGCCGCCCCAGCGGTCGGTGCGCTGGTTGGAAAGCGGCGACAGGAACTGGAAGATCAGATAGCCGTGCGCGGCGTGCAATTCGATGAAGTCGAAGCCGGCACGTTCGGCTCGCCTTGCCGCCACGGCGAAGCGCTCGATGATCTGCAGGATCTCCTCCTCCTCCAGCGCCCTCGGCACCTGCCAGCCCGTGTCGTAAGCGATTGCCGAGGCCGACACGATCGGCCACGGGTCCTGATCGGCCTTCAGCGGGCCGCCGCCTTCCCAAGGCTTCTGGTTGGAGGCCTTGCGGCCGGCATGGGCAAGCTGCGTGCCGAATTTGGTGCCGGGAGCGGCGACGCGCTTGGCCGCATCCAGCGCGCGCCGGGCGGCCGCCTCGTTGTCGTCGGAATAGAGGCCGAGGCAGCCATGCGAGATGCGGCCGCGCCGCTCGACGTCGGTCATCTCGACGGTGACCATGCCGGCGCCGGACATCGCAAGGTTCATCCAGTGATACAGGTGCCAGTCGCTGGCCGAGCCGTCTTCAGCGGAATATTGGCACATCGGCGCCACCGCGATGCGGTTGGGAAAGGTGAGGCCGTCAAGCGTGATCGGCTGGAAGAGGGAAGGGGTCATCAAAAAATTCCGGGGAGGGGCTGTCGCTATTTAGGCAATCGTTTGCGCCTGCGCCATACACGAGGCGGTGAAGCGCTGCCTCTGCCTGCTGGGCAGAGCGACCTATCAAGACCTGGGTTCTTCGCCCACCGCGAAGCGGGGGAGAGGTGGCCGCCCACGGGTCTTGCCTTTGGCAAGCCCGAGGACAGGCTCCGCGGCCGGAGAGGGGGCTTTCGTAGGGCGCAGTCCCCTGCGCAGTCCCCCTCTCCGTCTCGGCTTCGCCGAGCCACCTCTCCCCCACTCTCGTGGCGGCGAGGAACCCAAGCTGAGATAACACGGGATCCTTCCCTGAAGCGATCGCCTGAATTGCTGTCGGGATTGCGCAAAGGCTGGATCACCGCTACGCCTCGCCGGCAACACGGAGTTCACCATGGAAGACCGCATTCGCATCCGATCGGAGGAAGTCCTTTCCGACGACTGGGCCGTCCTGAAAAAGACCGTCCTCGATTATCGCCGGCGCGACGGGCAGTGGGAGACGCAGGTCCGCCAGACCTATGATCGCGGCGACGGCGCGGTTATCCTGCCTTACGATCCGGAGCGCTCGACGGTTCTGCTGGTGCGGCAGTTCCGCTACCCGGCCTACGTCACCGGCCACCGCGAGCCGCTCATCGAGGCCTGCGCCGGCCTGCTCGACGAACACGATCCCGAAACCTGCATCCGCAAGGAGGCCGAAGAGGAACTCGGCTATAGGCTGAAGGACGTCGAACGGCTGTTTTCGCCCTATATGAGCCCCGGCAGCGTGACCGAGCGGCTTTGGTTCTTCGTCGCCCGCTATTCACCGACCGACCGCATCTCCGACGGCGGCGGCGCGGCGGACGAAGGCGAAGACATAGAGGTCCTGGAGATGCCGCTCGACGAGGCGCTGGCCGGCATCTACGACGGCCGCATCATCGACGCCAAGACCATCATCCTGATCCAGCATCTGAAGCTGAACCCGATCGGAAAGTGACCGTACCGGAGGCTGGACGCCCCGCTGGGGTGGCGCCGGTGTTGCTGGTGCGGACGACGGGAATCGAACCCGTACGATCAGAGATCGAGGGATTTTAAGTCCCTTGCGTCTACCAATTCCGCCACGTCCGCAGGCCAGCCCTTTTCAGCCGCCAGCCAAAGGCCGTCAAGCCACGTTCTGTCAATCGAAAAATCTGACACTGCAAGCACGCCCTTGTCGCTGCTGCAAACACCCCTCCACTTCGTCATCCCAGCGCGGAGCAAGGAGCGAAGCGACGGGGCGCAGACCTTAGGACCCATGCTGTTACCGCTGCTGCGGTGCAGAACCTTTGATCGCCGAGGGACAGCGCCCCCCTCTGTCCTGCCTCTTTGCCAAGAATCGGCATCTCCCCCACGAGGGGGGGAGATCGGCAGCTTCGCGGACATCGTCATTTTTTGCCAGGTTGGTGGTTGGCGAAATCAGTGATGAAGGCCAATCTCCCCCCGAGTGGGGGAGATGTCCGGCAGGACAGAGGGGGGCGCGAAGGATCGCTATGGAGCGCTTTTATTCTGAGCCGCTGCATTCTTCGGCTGAGGTAACGGAATGAATCCCCTCGCCACCGCGGGCCGGTCATCCGCTGAGATTCAACCAGGATCGTCGGAACCATTTCGCAACGGCTGAGTTTCGGACGGAAGCTACTGGAACCCCGGACATGACAGAGTGTGACACAGGACAAGGGAAGTCTGTTGCCAAAGCCATACGGCAATTGATCCGTTCCGAAGATTATCGCCGGCACCTGCACGACGTGCTGAATCTTGCCGTCGACCCACGACTGCCCGGCACCCTTGTCCCACTACTTGAGGCGCTTGATCAGGCCGGGCGGGAACCGTTTCCGCATTCCCGGAGCCCAAACCAGCGATAACCGAGAAAACGCGCTAATCTTCTCCTGCACTCGCTAATCTCTCCTTCCCCATGACTCAACGCTACGACATTGAGAAGACACCTGAAGGCACGTGGGATATCATCGATGTGTTCACGGGGCTGCCGGTTGTCGAGGTCGGCGTCCCGTTGATCGACATGCCAATCGAGGAGGCCGACGATCTGGTCGAGCTTCTCAACTGCCGCGACAGGGAACAGCGGGATGATACTTGACCGCAACTTCCCCGATCGAAACTCCCGAACGTCAATTCAAAGAAGATTCGCTAACGAGTGGTGAGCTGGTTTAGGCCCGCGCCTTATCGTCTGCGTTCCAGCACTGATAGTTGGCGAAAGCCAAAGCGACGTCCGATCTCCCCCCTTGCGGGACCCTTGCGGGGGAGATGCCAAGTTTTGGCAAAGAGGGGCAGGACAGAGGGGGTGGGAAGGATCGCCAACTTCGACTTCAGCCATTCAACCGGAAACAGCCTAAGGCGTGGCTGTAATTTGGTTGACAGGTCGGAGGGACAGCACCCACGACAGCACCCCCTCTGCCTTGCCGGGCATCTCCCCCGCAAGGGCAGGGCTGTCCGGGGAAAGTTATTCATAAATGAAGGCCATCTGATTGGGAGAGGCTCGGTCCCTTGGTCGGCTTGGATTGACCGGTGGCGGCTTATCGATGGTGTGCAGTTTCCGCCGCCCGAACAAGTATTGAGCGACCAGTTCTGTGAACCTCAAGATAGGAATAGTGACGCGGCGGGTGCGCGCGACAATGCGCAGCAGCGCAAAGGCGATCATTGCGGCAAAGAGTTGCAGGCGGATTGCATTGCCGTTGTTGCCGAGGAACTTGCGGATCTTGAGGTGCTGCTTGATCCATCGGAACAGAAGCTCGATGTGCCAGCGGCCTTTGTAAAGCCGTCCAATCTCGACGGCAGAGCGCTCCAGATCGTTGGTCAAAAGCGTGATGGTGTCGCCCGTTTCGCGCTGAACGCGCAGGCGACGCAGCCGCATCGGCAGCTTGCAAGCAGCCTTGCTGACCAAGCTTACCTCACTGTCTTCCACAACCAGGAAGCCGTCGCCCTGCGGCTCGGCTATAGGGCGATCACGCAGCAGCGCCAGCCTCATGTTGGATTTGGGCCGCGTCACGAAGATCGATCCGGCTTCGGCGATCGCCGTCCACCAGCCATAATGGCAGTAGCCCTTGTCGAACACGTAGGTCGCTCCAGCTTCGATCGTGATCTGGCGACCGACCTGGGCGTCGTTGACGTTGGCGTCGGTGATGTCGAGGACGCGCGGACAGTCGGTCTTCGGGTCATAGACGACATGCACCTTCATGCCGCGAATGCGCCCGTTCGACTTGGCCCAATCGCACAGTTTGCCGAGCGGAATGGGGGTCGAGTCGATCAGCCGCAGCATTGCTTCGCCCTCGCGCCGCATTTGCCTGTCGAGCAGGTTCGCCACCAGACCGAACGCCTCGGCAAAGATGGCGACCGGACGCCGTCTGTTGGCATCCGACAAGGTCGAACGCATCAACGGACCGCTGCCCAGGTGATAATGATGCTGGCTGTTGGCGTTCCAGCCGGCTTCCAGGCCACGCAAGCTGCTGCTGCCGCAGAACTGGGCATAGATCAGCGCCACCAGATGATCCCAGCTTCTGAACGATTTGTCGTACGCATCCCCGTCGTGGCGATCCACAATTGCTTGGAATTGACGCCGATCGATGGGTTCAAGAAGCTGCCCGAAGATGCTAGGTGCAAAGCGCATGCCCCGTTCCTTTTCTGAGTCTCGACAACCAGAGAAAAGACGGACAAACCCCGTTTTACGGGGCATGCACATGTGGCATTTCGATTCACTCAAAACTTTCCCCGGACAGCCCTGCCGCAAGGGGGGAGATCGCAGCTCCGCCGACGGGCCTACTCCCGAAAGTCCGGCAAACAAGAGGCGAGTAGCCGCACACGACGTAGCCGCACACGACCCACAAGTTCCCCGCTGGTCAAAATCCGCGCGGCTTGGCACAGTCGGGAAAACAGGAGTCCTCCTCATGGCGAAGACCGCGCGTGCGACGAAACCAAAATCCTGGGCCGAGGCGGCGACGCATCTGGTCGACGTCGCCATGGGCAGGAGGCCCGCCGATCTCGTCATCCGCAACGGGCGCTGGGTCAACGTTCATTCCGGCGAGATCATCGCCGGCACCGACATTGCCATTGCCGGCGGCCGTTTCGCCTATTGCGGACCGAATGCCGGTCACGCCATCGGCCAGGGCACCAAGGTGGTCGACGCCGGCGGCCGCTATCTGGTGCCGGGCCTTTGCGACGCGCACATGCATGTCGAGAGCGGCATGGTGACGGTGACGGAGTTTTGTCGCGCGGTCATCCCGCATGGCACCACCTCGATGTTCATCGATCCGCACGAGATCGCCAATGTGCTCGGCCTGCCGGGTGTGCGACTGATGCATGACGAGGCCGTCGCCATGCCGATCAACGTGCTTGTGCAGATGCCGTCCTGCGTGCCTTCGGCACCGGGGTTGGAACATGCCGGCGCCGAGCTGAACGTCGCCGATGTCACCGAAGCGATGACCTGGGAAAACATCGTTGGACTTGGCGAGGTGATGAATTTTCCGGGTGTGGCTGCCAACGATCCGGTGATGGCCGGCGAGATCGCCGCGACGGTGAGGGCGGGCAAGACCGTCGGCGGCCATTATGCCTCGCGCGATATCGGCCTGCCGTTCCACGGCTACGTCGCCGGCGGCCCCGAGGACGACCACGAAGGCACCCGCGCCGAGGATGCCATCGCCCGCGTCCGCCAAGGCATGAAAGCGATGCTCAGGCTGGGCTCGGCCTGGTACGACGTTGCCTCGCAGATCAAGGCGGTGACGGAGAGCGGGCTCGATCCGCGCAACTTCATCCTGTGCACCGACGACAGCCATTCCGGCACGCTCGTCCATGAAGGCCATATGGACCGGGTGGTCCGCCACGCCATCAGCCAGGGGTTGAAGCCGGTGACCGCGATCCAGATGGCGACGCTCAACACCGCCCAGCATTTCAGGCTGGAGCGCGAACTGGGGTCGATCGCGCCGGGGCGGCTCGCCGACCTGCTGATCGTCTCCGATCTGGCCGAAATGACCATCGACGAGGTCTATGGCCGCGGCGTCAGGCTGGCCAGGGGCGGCAAGCTCGACATCGACATTGCGGCCTATGACTATCCGAAGTCGGCGAAGAACACCGTGAAGCTCGGCAAGAAGCTAAAAGCGGGGGATTTCGACATCGTGGCGCCTGTCGGCGCCAACGAAGTGCGGGTGCGGGTCATCGGCGTGATTGAGAACCAGGCGCCGACGCGGGCGCTCGAGGCCGACCTTCCAGTGGAGGACGGGCTGGTCGCCATGGACCGTCGCAATGACGTCTGCCAGATCGCGCTGGTCGAGCGCCACCGCGGCACGGGCGGCGTCACCAACGCCTTCGTCACCGGCTTCGGCTATATGGCCGACTGCGCGATGGCCTCCAGCGTGGCGCATGATGCGCACCACATCATCGTTGTCGGTACCAGCAAGCAGGACATGGCCTTGGCGGTGAACCGACTGGGCGAGGTCGGCGGTGGCGTCGTGCTGTTCTCCAGGGGCAAGGAACTGGCGCTGGTCGAAATGCCGATCGCCGGTCTGATGTCGGACGAGCGCGCCGAAATCGTCGCGGCCAAGGCCGACAAGCTGACCGAGGCGATGCGCCAGATGGGCTGTTCGCTCAACAACGCCTACATGCAGCACTCGCTGCTGGCGCTGGTCGTCATCCCGGAACTGAGGATTTCCGATGTCGGCCTGATCGACGTGACGACGTTCCAGAAGGTTGATTTGTTCGTCTGACGTCGACCAAGGCGCGAGCCCAAGTCGCTCATCCGCCAGTGGCGATGGTCAGCACCTTGAACGGTGTGGTGATGACGATCTCGGCGACGGAGCCGACCGCCTTGCCGATGCCCTGGCCGAGATTGTCGATCGGCTGCGCCGGATCGAGCTCGTCTGATGCCAGGCCGGCCGGAGCGCGCAGCCGGTCGCCGAGCAGTTGCACCAGGAACGGGTTGTCGGCGAATTTGGCGTGGTTCAGGCGGTCGCCGCCTTTGGTCTTGCTCAGGTCGACCACCGACACGCCATAGCTGGCGAGGTCAGCCGCATCGCCATAGTCGCCGACGCGCGGCTTGTCGCCCGAGATCAGCGAGGACAGCCTGAGGGCGCGATCGTCGCCCGAAAGCAGGATGGCGAAAGGCTTGTCGGGCTTGCCGTAACGGATCATCTGCTTCTTGAACACGTCGACATCGATGTCGGGCGAGGCCAGGATGACATAGCCGAGCTTGCCGCTGAGATCACGGTCGCCGGTGATGGCAAGCTGGCGCAGCGCCTCCATCGTCACCCAGGTGCCCATCGAATGGGCGATGATGTCGATGCTCTTGGCCCTGGTCTTGGCCAGCATGCGCAACGTCTCTTCGAGATCGTCGCGCGCCGCGTTGGCGCTTTCCTTGTCGTAGATATAGCCGGTGGTCTTGCCGCTCGACGCCCATGAGAACAGCACCGGCGTGCCGGAGTATTTGGTGTCGTGCGCGATCTGCGTCAGTCGGTAGATGCCGTCGTCGAAACCGTTGTTGAAGCCGTGCACGAAAACCAGCGCGCGGTCGCCGCGCATGGCGATGTCGGCGCCGACCGCCTTGGCGAATTGCGGGGCGCCTTCGTAGAATTCGACCTCAATTGCGGTGAAATCCTTCGCCGGATTGCTGTTGGCGGAGCCCCTGACCCGCTCGATGGCGCCGACCTGATGGATTTTCGGGACGGTGACCTCGACACTGGCAAAACTGGTGGTCGGTGAACGGTCGCCGTCGAACACCTGCCGCGGGTCCTTCGTCGCCTTTTTTCGGGTGGTGGCGACGAAGATCTCATGCGTGGCAGCGACGTCGGAGGCAGGCACCGTCACGGTCGTCGTGTTGAGAAGGTCGTGTGTCTTGCGGCCGGCGCAGCCGGTCACGGCGAGCCCAAACGCTACGACGAGAAAAATCTTCGAACGCACCTCACTGCCCGAGCAGGCTGATGCGGTCGGTCACCTCGCGGTCGCTGGCAAATCCGTCATCCTCGCGCAGCCGCTGGCCGATCATCTTCACCAGCTCGGGGTTGTCGGCAAATTTGGTGTGGTTGAAGCGATCGGATCCCTTGACGCTGGAGAGATCGACGACGCTCACGCCATAGTCGGCGAGGTCGGCGGCGTCCTTGTAGTCGCCGACGCGCGGCCGCGAGCCGGCGATCAGGCCGGAGAGCCGCAGCGCCCGGTCGTCGTCGGACAAAAGCAGGATGAAGGGCTTGTTCGGCTTGCCGTAGCGGCGCATCTGGCTCTTGAACACGTCGACATCGATGTCGGGCGAGGCCAGCACGACGTCGCCGAGCTTGCCGCCGAGATCGCGGTCGCCGTTGATGGCGAGCTGGCGCAGCGCTTCCATGGTGACCCAGGTTCCCAGCGAGTGAGCGACGATGTCGATGCGTCGCGCGCCGGTCTGCGCGAGCATTCTCAGCGTCACTTCCAGCTGGTCGCGGGCGGCGCTGGCGCTTTCCCTGTCGTAGACATAGTCCCTGGTCTTGGCGCCCGACGCCCAGGAAAACAGCACCGGCGTGCCCGGGTAGCCGGAATCATGGGCGATCTGGGTGACGCGGTAGACGGCGGCGTCGAAGCCGGTGTTGTAGCCATGGACGAAGACCATGACGCGGCCGCCGCGCGCGGCGATGTCGGCGCTGAGCGCGCTGGAGAATTTCGGCGCGGTGTCGTAGCCGACGACGTCGGAGGCCATGAAATATTTGGTCGGGTCGTTCGACCGGCCGCGCGAGCGCCGCTCGATCCGACCGGCTTCGTGGGTTCCCGGCACGGTGACGTTGACGCGGGCATAGTTCAGCGTGGCCGAGCGCTCACGGTCGAAAACCTTGCTGGGATCGTCGGAGCGCTTGCGCGTCGTGGCGATGAAGATGCTGTGGTTGCCGGCGATTTCGGTCACCGGCGCCGACACCATGGCGCTGCCGAGCAGTTCCTCGGTCTGCCGGCCGCCACAGCCGGCAACGAGCAAGGCAAGGGCAAGGATACAAATCTTCTTCAATTCTAGAATTCCACTCCGGCCGAAAGGCCCAACCTCCGCGAACCCTCCCGGACAGCCGAAGTGCGGCAGAAGTAAGTCGTTTCCTGCCGAAATGCGCTCATCGGCTTGCGACAGTCATCGCACTGTTGCGCGAAAGCCAAAACGATTGCCCTGATCAATCACATACGGCGTGTGCTAGCTTCGCGAACATCACAGACGATCCGGGGTAATTTTTCCGATGACCAGTTTCTCTTCCCGCGTCGCTGTCGCCGCTGCCGCGATCCGCCAGATCTTCCCGGAAACGCCGCTGCAGGAAAACGACTATCTGTCGAAAAAAACCGGAGCGCGCGTGCTGCTGAAGCGCGAGGACCTGTCGCCGGTGCGCTCCTACAAGATCAGGGGCGCCTTCAATTTTTTCCGCAAGGCACTCGACGCCGGCAACGACGCCGAGCTGTTCGTCTGCGCTTCCGCCGGCAACCATGCGCAGGGATTTGCCTTCGTCTGCCGTCATTTCGGCAAGGCAGGCGTGGTGTTCATGCCGGTGACGACACCGCAGCAAAAGATCGACAAGACGCGGCTGTTCGGCGGCGAATTCGTCGAGATCAGGCTGGTCGGCGACTTTTTCGACGACTGCTACCGCGCCGCCTCCGAATTCACCGAAAGCGCCGGCGCGCACATGGTGCCGCCGTTCGACCACAAGGACATCATCGAGGGGCAGGCGACCGTCGCTTACGAGATATCAGGCCAGATGCCAGGCGCGCGCATGCCCGACATCATCATGCTGCCGGTCGGCGGCGGCGGTCTGGCGGCGGGTGTGACGCATTATTTCGCCGACCAGCGCCGCGACACGCGCTTCGTCTTCTGCGAGCCGGCCGGCGCGCCAAGCCTGAGCGAGAGCCTTGCCAGCGGCAAGCGCATCAAGCTCGCCAGGGTCGACAATTTCGTCGATGGCGCGGCGGTGGCCGAGATCGGCCGCGAGCCGCTGCGGCACCTCAGGGCGTTTGCCACCGAGGCGGTGCGGCTGATCCCGGAAAACCGGCTTTGCGCGACGATGATCGAAATGCTGAATGTCGAAGGCGTGGTGCTGGAGCCGGCCGGCGCGCTGGCGATCGACGCGCTCAAGGATTTTTCGAAGAAGGAAATCAGGGGCAAGACCATCGTCGCGGTGGTTTCGGGCGGCAATTTCGACTTCGAGCGGCTGCCGGACGTCAAGGAAAGGGCGCTGCGTTTCGAGGGGCTGAAGAAGTACTTCATCATCCGCTTTCCACAGCGGCCGGGCGCGCTGCGCGACTTCCTCGAATTGCTCGGTCCCGACGACGACATTGCCCGCTTCGAATATCTGAAGAAATCGGCGCGCAATTTCGGTTCGGTGCTGATCGGCATCGAAACCAAGGACCGCCGCAATTTCGAGCTGCTCAACGCCAATTTCGAGGCCGAGGGCGTCCAATACCAGGACATCACCGACAACGAGACGCTGGCCGGGTTCATCATATGAGCGCCCGAGCCCAGGCGAAGCAATTCGTTGCGTTGTTTTCCGGCATCAATGTCGGCGGCAACCGCATCGTCAAGATGGCGGACTTGCGGTCGTTCTTCGAGGAGCTCGGCTTCGGCGACGTCGCCAGCTATGTGCAGAGCGGTAACGTCGTGTTCCGTTCGGCAAAGGGCGAAGCGGCCACGCTGGCCAAACAGCTGGAAGCGGAATTCGAGAAGAAATGGGGATTTTTTTCGCGCATCATGGTGCGCGATCTCGGCTGGTTCGAGCGGCTGGTGGCGGAAAATCCCTATCCGAAAGTCGCCGGCGAGCCGACCAAGCTCCACGCCTATGTGCTGGAGCGCCCGCCGACCGCCGACGAGGTCGCGCGGCTGGCCGAAAAATGCACCGGTCCCGAACGGTTCGAGATCAGGGGCGACGTGCTTTACCTGCACGCACCGGAAGGCCTCGGCAAATCGGTATTTGCCAACCTAATCCCGCGCACGCTGAAAGTGCCCGGCACCGCGCGCAACTGGCGCACGGTGCTGATGCTGCTCGAGATGGCCAGCCGGAATGGCGGAGCGTAGTCGCCTACGCTGCCGAAGCCTTTTTCCAATCGAAGGTCAGCTCTTCGCGGAAAGCGAAGCGTTTGATGTGGTCGGCGACGACCGTCTCCAGGCGCTCCAGCGAGCCGGCTTCGTCAGCGGTCACCGTGATATGCAGCGCTGCCGGGTCGGCATCGAGAACCGTGCGGCCCAGTGAGAGATCGATCGTGCCGTGGTTAGAATCGAACGCGACGGGAAACTTGTGCGCCCAGTGCTTGCAGAGCTGTTGCAGATAGCGGCTCGCATGTTCAGTGACGACATCGGCATGGCTGATCGGCATGAATGGATTCTTCCCCAATGTGGCTGGGTTACCAGCTTCCGGTATTGGGCATCGACGCCCAGGGCTCGGCCTTGGCCTGGGCCGGGCCTTTCTGCAAAAGCTCGATCGAGATGCCGTCCGGCGATTTGACAAAGGCCATGTTGCCGTCGCGCGGCGGCCGGTTGATGGTGACGCCCTTGTCCATCAGCTGCCGGCAGGTGGCGTAGATGTCGTCGACCTCGTAGGCGAGGTGGCCAAAATTGCGGCCGCCCTTGTAGTCTTCCGGATCCCAATTGTAGGTGAGCTCGATCAGCGGCGCCTTGTCGGTGATGGCGCTTTGCTCGTCTTCGTTCGCGGCGAGGAAGATCAGTGTGTAGCGCCCCTGTTCGTTTTCGTGGCGGCGCACTTCCTTGAGGCCAAGCTTGTTGCAGTAGAAATCGAGCGAGGCATCGATGTCGGCGACACGGACCATGGTATGGAGGTAGCGCATGTGATTTTCCTCGAAATGTTGCGTTGCGGCGGAACATAGTGGCGACCCGGCCAAAGGGCAATTCCCGATAGCCGCTCCTGCCGGCAAACAACAAATCCGGTATTCCTGCAATGAACCGTGAAAAAACGCAGCTCAGGTCTTGCACACACCGGAATCGGAAGTGTTAATCTAACGTCAAGAATCAGTTGCGGTATTCTTGGAAAAAGGGGGGCGTTCTTATGGGGGAAAAAGCCTCTTTCATGGGGCGGGACGGAACCGGTCACGACGCCTTGCGAAGGGACGAGAGCGGCGACACGGCCGATCTCGTCGAGGTTGCGGGCGCTATCAAATGGTTCGACGTGGCCAAGGGTTACGGTTTCATTCTTCCCGATGACGGCTCTTCCGGCGATATTCTTCTCCATGTGACATGTCTTCGAAAAGACGGTTTCCAGACCGCCTTGGAAGGTGCGCGCGTCGTCTGCCTGGTCAAGCAGGGTGAGCGCGGATTGCAGGCGTTCCGTGTCCTCTCCATGGATCTCACCACGGCGACCCATCCGGCGGAGATGCAGGAGCAGCGCACCCACGTCTCGGTGACGCCGGAAAGCGGCCTCGAACGAGCGTTGGTGAAATGGTTCAACCGTACCAAGGGGTTCGGTTTCCTGACCCGGGGCGAGGGCACCGAGGACATTTTCGTCCACATGGAGACGCTGCGCCGTTACGGTATTACCGAGCTCAGGCCGGGGCAGGTCGTGCTGGTCCGCTTCGGGCGCGGCGACAAAGGCCTTATGGCTGCCGAAATTCACCCTGATATGGGTACCTTGCCGGTCTCGCACTAGGACGATTTCGGCCGAGGATTCTGAATGACTCACAGGAACTGGCTGACAACCGGCGTAGTCTGCGCCGCGATCGCCTTTGTCGTCGCCACAGGCGCTTTCTTCCATTCGCAGCGACCGGCTTCGGCAGACGGCCGGGCGATGATCCTTGCCGTCGACCCGCAGCCGCTGGTTGCGGTGACGAAAGGCGGCGAACGCTCCTTTTCGATCGAAATCGCCGACACCTCCGCCGAGCGCGAGGCCGGCCTGATGTTTCGCCAGGAGATGGCCGACGATCATGGCATGCTGTTCGTGTTCGAGGAGCCTCGCGATGTCAGCTTCTGGATGAAGAACACGCCGATGCCGCTCGACCTGATCTTTGCCGGTCAGGACGGCAGGATCCGGGCGATCAAGCAAGGCGAGCCGCAATCCGAGGCGATGATCTCGCCCGGCGAGCCGGTTCGCTTCGTGCTCGAGCTCAAGGCGGGCACGGCCGCCAGGAGCGGCATCGAGGACGGCGACCTGTTGCGTCACCCGGCAATCGGCACTGCGCACGATTGAACGCGCAGGATCCATCGCAGATGCAGTTCTTCTCCCATCACGGTTTTGACCTTGCCTTCCTCGACCGCCAGCCGGCATCGGGGCAGGGCGATCCGGTGCTCATGATCCATGGCTTTGCCTCGACCCATTACGTCAACTGGGTGTCGCCCGGCTGGTTCAAGGCGCTGAACGATGCCGGCTACCGCGCCATCGCCTTCGATAATCGCGGCCACGGCGCCTCGTCGAAGAGCTATCGGGAGGCCGATTATACGCCGGCCAGAATGGCCTCCGACGGGGCAGCGCTGCTGAACCATCTCGGCATCGAACGCGCCCATGTCATGGGCTATTCGATGGGCGCGCGGATTTCCGCCTTCCTGGCGCTTTCCGACCCGGACAAGGTGGCGACGCTGGTCTTCGGCGGTCTCGGCGTCGGCATGGTCGACGGCGTCGGCGACTGGGATCCGATCGCCGCCGCCCTTCTGGCCGACGATCCAGATAGCACCAGCCATCCGCGTGGCCGCTCGTTTCGCGCCTTCGCCGACCAGACCCGCAGCGACCGTCGGGCGCTGGCCGCCTGCATTGCCACTTCACGGGAATTGCTGGCCGAGGCCGACATCGCGCGCATTGCCCAGCCGACATTGATCGCCGTCGGCACCAAGGACGATATCGGCGGTTCGCCCGACGAACTGGCCGCCTTGATGCCGAACGCCAGGGCTTTCCACATCGAGGGCCGCGACCACATGCTGGCCGTCGGCGACAAGACCTTTAAGCAGCGGGTGCTGGAGTTCTATGCCGAAAATCCGCTGTGAGTGTAGAGCCGATCTGTAGCGATCCGTCGCGCCCCCCTCTGTCCGGCAGGACAGAGGGGGGCGCTGTCCCGCCGGCATCAAAGGTTCTGCACCTCATGCCTCAAGCGCTTCGAGCGAACGCGCCATGTTTTGCCGAGCCCGAGCTTCAAACCGCTGCCGGAACTCCTCGGTGTGGAAGATATGCGGGCGGGCGAGGAAATTTTTCAGAACGGCACTGCGGCCGGCACGCCACATCGGTTCCTGCACCCAGCCATATTCGCGGCGAACCGCTTGTTCATAGGCATCGAACGCATCGGGCGGCGCCCCCAGGATCGCCAGGTCCATGTCGAGGAACAGCGCTGCGTCGCGGGCGGCATTCTCGTCGCCAAACTGCGGCAACTCATGCGTGGCGGTGGCTGATATCATCGCCGTGATGCGGCCAAGGCGTTGCGCATCGGTGCGGCCGGCTAGCTTTTTTTCGGCAAGGGCGGCACTCCTGGCCTCGTTGTCCTTGGCCCGGCTGTCATAAATGGCGTCGTGGAACCAGATCGCCGCCTCGACCGCCTCGGGGTCGTGCAACGATGCCCGATAGTGGCCGGCCAGCGCCAGCATCGCCTCGATGTGGGCAAGGCTGTGATAGTGGCGGCCTTCGGCCGCATAGAGCGTGGAAAGCTCATTCTTCAGCGGCCCGTCGATCAAGGCTTGGTTTTCCATCGCCGCTTGAATGTCCGTGAACCCAATCCATTTGACAAAGCACTAAGGAAAATTGAGTTCAACCGTGCTATGATCTGGCTTATAGAGCATGTCGCGCAAAAATGCGCAGCGGTTTTGGTGCCAAGCCGGAGACACCAGATGGCCGGAGACCATTGATGAACAGCGTTACGATTACCCGCCCGACCATGGTGAAGCCGATCGATCCGATCTGGCGCTCGATCCGCGACGAAGCGATGGAGGCGGTCAACCGCGACCCGCTGCTGGCGGCATTCCTCTATTCGACCATCCTCAACCAGGAAAGCCTGGAGGAGGCGGTCATCCATCGGCTGGCCGAGCGGCTCGCCCATCAGGATATCGGTTCCGATCTCATCCGCCAGACATTCAAGGCGATGGCAGCCAACGACGAGGACTGGGCGTCGACGGTGCGTGTCGACATTCAGGCCTATTACGACCGCGATCCGGCCTGCGATCGCTTCATCATGCCGGTGCTCTATTTCAAGGGCTTTCACGCCATCCAGACGCACCGGCTGGCGCATTGGCTGTGGAACCAGGGCCGCCAGGATTTCGCGCTCTATCTGCAGAGTCGGTCGTCCTCGGTGTTCCAGACCGACATCAACCCGGCCGCCCGCATCGGCAAGGGCATCTTCCTCGACCATGCCACCGGCCTCGTCGTCGGCCAGACGGCGGTGATCGAGGACGACGTGTCGATCCTGCACGGCGTGACGCTGGGCGGCACCGGCAAGGCCGGCGGCGACCGCCATCCAAAAATCCGCTACGGCGTGCTGATTGGGGCCGGTGCAAAGATCCTCGGCAACATCGAAGTCGGCCATTGCTCCAAGATCGCGGCAGGCTCGGTGGTGCTGTCGCCGGTGCCACACAACAAGACGGTTGCCGGCGTGCCGGCCCGCGTCGTCGGCGAAACCGGCTGCGACCGGCCCTCGCGGCAGATGGACCAGCTTTTGCCGTCGCAATCGATGGACCACGTCGTCAGCTTCGATATCTGAACGCTCGGGCAGGGCTTTGCAAAGGCGTCTTTCTCCCCGTCACTAAACGGGAAGAAATGCCCGGCAGGGCAAAGAGGGGCAGCGCAAACCTCAAGCGATTGCCTTGGTTCTCTCGCCGGCTTGCCTTTACATCGCCATTGTCGACGTGCCAGAAGCGCGCTCAAACGAGCAAGACCGACAATCGGAGAAGACTTTTGAAGCCGGACGAAATCAGAAAGCTGGACGCCTATTTCAAGCGCGTCTTCCAGAACCCCAAGCTTGAAGTGAAGGCGCGGCCGCGCAAGGACGATTCGGCCGAGGTCTATGTCGGCGACGAATTCCTCGGCATCGTCTTCAAGGACGAGGACGACGGCGACTATAATTTCTCGATGGCGATCCTCGACATCGACCTGGCCTGAGCCGGGAGGCGATCGGTGCCGGCCGCACCCTCTTCTTCAACGTTGGCGATTGGCGAAAGAAGAACGAATAGCCAATCTCCCCCCTTGAGGGGGAGATGCCCGGCAGGACAGAGGGGGGTGCTGTCCCGCCGACGTTGCGCACCTATGCGCTGCTGCGGCGCTTCACCACCATCCTAATGTCCGGCCTTCTGCATACGCGCAGCCTTGGCGGTGATGGCTGCGTCGAGCGCCTGCCAGCCGCTCAGAAATTCCATGGGAAAGCGGTAGGTGAGGCTGAGATTGTCGCCCACCACAATGTCGCGTTCGCAGGGCGCCAGCGATTGAGCGGCACTCGGGCCGCTCAGGCAGCGGGCCACGAACGGGTCCTTGCCCCGGCGATTGCCGACCGCCAGCACTTCATTGAAATAGCCTGATTTTTCACTGAAGCCGTAAAGCGTCGTGCCGCCCGGGCCGGGCATGCCGGGCTCGACGATCAGGGCGCTGTAGATCGGCGCGAAGCGGCCGCTCATGTCACGCGACATGACCTGTCGTTCGAACGACAGAAAGATGATGCTTTTGCTGGGTCCAGTGTGGTTGAAATCGTCGCGGGCGGCCTCGCTGTAGCCGTCCATTTCGGGATAACGCAGATAGAGGTCGAGGCGCGAGGCGATGCCGTCGCGCCGCGCCTGGTCGAAGCGGATGACATTGGCCGGCACGGCGATGACGTTGTTGCCGATCACCACCTCGTGGATTGTCGTGTCGTCGGTATATCCGGCCATGGCGATCGAGCGGCCCAACCATTTGCCGCCAAGGCTGATCGTCATCGAAAGCACTGCCAGCGCCGCGAACACGTAGAACACCCGCTTCATCAGCCTGGAATCGACGACGGTGAGTTGCGGACCGTTGGCGGTGGCTGCCTGCTTCATCGCGATCCCCAATTTCGGCCGCCTGTTCCAAGCCCAGGCGGCGCATGTAGCGCGGCACGGCTCTTGCGGCACGCCTGTCGAAACACGACTGTGCGATTTCATGGTAAATGGAGGGTAAAGATGGGTCCTGTCGAGCACGCACTTCTTGCTTTTATGGTTGGGCTTGCACCGCGACGATCTTCGCGTCGTGCTGATCGACATTGCATCCCTGGCAGGCACTCTCCTAGGGTCGACCGATCTTTCAGCCTGAGACGATTCGGAGGAGAAAAATGCCGCTCTATGCGATCGACGGAAAAGCCCCCGGTTTCGAGGACGCCGACAGCAACTGGATCGCGCCCGACGCTACCCTGATCGGCGACATACAGATCGGCCGCAACGCGGGCTTCTGGTTCGGCGTCGTCATCCGCGGCGACGAAGAGCCGATCGTCATCGGTGCGGATACCAATGTGCAGGAACACACGATCATGCATACCGATGTCGGTTTTCCCCTGACCATCGGGCAAGGCTGCACGATCGGCCATCGCGCCCTGCTGCATGGCTGCACGATCGGCGACAACAGCCTGATCGGCATGGGCGCCATCGTGCTGAACGGCGCGAAGATCGGCAGGAACTCGCTGGTCGGCGCCGGCGCCCTGGTCACCGAAGGCAAGGAATTTCCCGACAATTCGCTGATCATCGGCTCGCCCGCCCGTTTGGTGCGGGAACTGGACGATGCCGCGGTGGCAAGCCTGCGCGCTTCGGCCGCGCACTACGTCGCCAACGGCAAACGCTTCAGGGCCGGGCTGACGAAGGCGTAGTGGTGAAAATCCAGGATTGGAAGACCAGAAGGGGGTCCCACCGAGCAAAACCGATGACGTAGTTCGGTAGCTGATACATGGCCCAGCTGGCGCGCCGAATTTACCGCATCGACATCAAATTCGTGATCAGACCTGCCTTGATGTTGAGCACGGGTCGATCAGCCTCCGGATGACCGATGTCGTTCAGCTGATCGGCTGTCAAATCGGCCAGTGCCCCGCGTCTTGCGACGGTGCGCCGCCACCCCCTGAAGGTGGCAATCATCATTTCCAGGCCCTTCAGGCTAGGTCCAAACAAATGTCTTTTCGAGGTGCGGGCGGCGCGAGTTTGCGTGTCAGCCATTTTTAGTCTCCCATCGAGATTTGCGGATGAGAGCGTGCCATGCGGCTGTTTTCGGGCTGTTCGGCTGTGCGTGAAAAAAACCGATAAGCCCGACGAGCTGCCGTTAAATCGGTGTTAAATCCATTTGCCGGAATGCTATTCTGCTGCGGCAGTCAAAGCCTGGAGACGGATCTGTGCGCATCAGGTTGCTGGGAGGCCTTGAGATTACCTCCCCGGAGCGCCGGCCCATCCGCTTCGCCACGCGCAAGACTTCGCTGCTTTTTGCTGCCCTGGTGCTGGCAGGCCGCCGCGGCCATCGTCGCGAGTTGCTTTCCGAAGCCTTTTGGCCGGGACGAAGCAATGGCCAGGCGCGCAATAGCTTGCGGCAAGCGCTGGTCGATATCAGACGCTCGTTCCCGGCCGGCAAGGATGCCACCGTCTATATCGATGGGGATCAGGAAGCCGTCGCACTGATTGCCGGTCCGGATGAAGCGGACATTTCGATCTTCGACCGGAAGACCGGAAACTGGAGCAGGGCGGAGCGGCCGATCTCGCCGTCGCCGCAGACCTTTATCGCGGCGGCGTACTTGCAGGGGAAGCCATTCCTGAGGAACTGGATGAGTGGTTTGGACCCTATCTGAACAAATATCAGCGCAAGGCGCTGCAGTTGGTCGATCGGCTGAGCCTCGCGCTGCCGATGCCCGGTTCAACGGAAGAGACGGCTTGCGAAGGGCTGGCAGAGAGACTGCTTGCCTCAGATCCTACGGCGGAGGCCGCCCATCGGGCGCTGATCCGGATCCACGCTCATCGCGGTCACGAAAACGCCGCCTTGCGCCAATTCGAGCTCTGTCGGAATGCCCTGAAAAAGCAGTTGGATGCGGAGCCGGAGGCGCAGACAAGCTCGCTGGCGGCTTCCCTGCAGTCCCGCCAACGAACTGGAGATCGGGGGCCCGGGCCAAGCTCTGGTGTCGCGGCGTCGGCGCAGGTGCTGGTCCCAACGAGACACGACGACCAGCCGTCAATTGCGGTGCTGCCGTTTCAGAATCTAGGCGGTGATGTCGAGCAGGAATATTTTGCCGACGGTATGGTGGAAGACATCGTCACCGCCCTGGCTCATTTTCGTCACCTGTTCGTAGTCGCACGGAATTCGAGTTTTACCTACAAGGGACGCTCGATAGACATAAAGCAGGTCGGGCGTGAACTGGGCGTGCGCTATGTGGTCGAGGGAAGTGTGCGCCGGGCGGGAGACCGCCTGCGCATCACCGGGCAGCTCATCGACACCTCGACGGGGGCGTATCTGTGGGCCGATCGTTTTGACGGAACCCTCGCCGAAGTGTTCGATCTGCAGGATCAGGTCGCCTCGAGCATCGTCGGCGCAATCACGCCGAAGGTGGAGGAGGCTGAGATCGAGCGTGCCAAGCGCAAGCCGACGGAAAGCCTCGACGCGTACGACTACTATCTCCGCGGGCTCGCCGTTTTTGACCGGACGGTCAACGATCAGGCGGCTATCGACGAAGCCTTGCGACTGTTCATGGCAGCGATCGCCCGTGACCCGGAGTTTGCCGCAGCCTACGCGCGGGCTGCGCGATGCTACGCCACTCGAAAGAGCAATGGCTGGATGATCGATCGCGCGGGAGAGGTCGCAGAAGCCGTCCGCTTGGCCAGGCGAGCGGTCGAACTCGGCAGGGACGACGCGATTGCGCTTTCCCATGGTGGATACGTCCTTGGTTACGTAGGAGGCGAACTCAAGAACAGTGCGGTCTGCATCGATCGCGCGCTCGTTCTCAACCGGAATTTAGCGGCTGCCTGGGGCCTAAGCAGCTGGGTAAGAGCCTCCTTTGGTGAGCCGGACAGGGCCGTCGAACACGCTGCGGGCGCCATGCGCCTGAGCCCGCTGGATCCGCGTCTGTTCGCCTGGCAGTTCTGTACGGGGCTCGCTCACTTCTGCGCTGGCCGCTACGATGACGCTGTCGAATGGGCAGAAAGCTCGTTGCGGTCCCAGCCGAACTACGCAAGCGCCATGCGTGTTGCGGCCGCAGGTCATGCGCTGGCGGGGCGGCTCTTGGAAGCGCAGCAAATGATGGCCCGGTTATGCGCGTTTGATCCATTGCTGCGGCTTTCGAACCTCGCCGAGGTGCTGCCGCCGTTTTATCGACCGGACGATCGCAGCAGATATATCGAAGGCCTTCGCAAGGCGGGCCTGCCGGACTAACGCGGTGTCAGCGTGAAGCGAAGGCAGGCGTATGTCGGCTTCGGCACTAGATCGCGTTGTTCGGTGTCACTTAACGCCAGTCGGGAATGGCGCGGCCGAGCCGGCTGGCGCATCGGCTTGGACTACACCGCGACGCCGCGCTCTACGTCTCAATCGGGTGGATTCTTGCCGTCTGAGCTGACTACCGGCATGTGAAGCTAGCGCCACATCTGGGCTTTCGCGGTCAGTGAAACGAAGGTCGCGTCTCGGACCCTTCGAGACGTTTGTCATCCGTGGTCGCGATTTAACGCGATTACGGCGAAGCACACTCCGGCAGGCGCAGCGGCTTCTTTATCTTCGCGAGCTCTTCCGCCTTAGCGCAATCAGGAAGGCCGGCGAGCCGCATGGTTTCGATCAACCGCTGGCGCTCTGCTTCATTGAATCCGGGCTGATTGACAAATCCCTCGACGGTCAAATTGGGAAACCGCCTGAGTGCGTCCTTCACTGAGACCTTCGCCTCTTCAGTTCGGCCAAGAGCCGCAAGCGCGCCAGAACGCATCACCCAGTGCCCTTTTCCATAGTTCTCGGGCGTAACGCGGTCCAGCATCTGCAGGGCATTCTCATACCGGCCGGCCATGAAGTAGGCGTATGTGAAGATCCTAGCGCTCCACATCGGGTAGCTCGGGTTGAGACCAACCGCTTTGTCGACCAATTGCGCGCCGCGCTCGGACTCGCCGAAGGTTGACGCCCATCCGACATAAAAAGTCAGTATCTCAAACTGGCCGGGCGCAAGGCGTAGGGCCGTGTCAAACTCCGCCTTGGCGCGTTCAAATTCTCCTTTGTCACCCAAAGTGCTCGCGTAGACGGCATGTGCCTCGGCATCGCTCGGATCGAGCCGAACGGCGCGCTCGGCTGCCTCGACGGACGAGGCTCGGTTCTTTTCGGGTTCGACGCCGAAGTTGGAGAGGATCCCGTGTGAATGGCTAAGTTCGACCCAGGCGCGGGCAAGGCCAGGGTCCAATTCGACTGCGCGGGTGAGCAGCCTGACGGCCTCCTCGACATCCGCCTGATTGACTTGCTCGAGTTTTTCGGTGCCGAGCAGATAAAGTTCGTAGGCGTTGAGATTCTCGGGTGGCTTTCGGTGGGCGGCGATGCGGCCGGCCTCCTGGACCAAACCTGCGCCGCCGCCGAGGCGGTTCGAAATCTGCTCGGAAATCTCAGTCTGGATTGCGAACAAGTCCTCGTCCGGCCGGTCCCAGCGCTGCGACCAAAGATGTTTGCCCGTTTTGGCGTCGATGAGCTGCGCCGTAATTCTTACGCGGTCAGACTGACGCTGGATGGAACCCTCGACCACAAATCCTGCGCCAAGCACCTTACCCACCTCAATCGGCACGGCTGGTTTGTCCCGGTACTGTTCAGTCGAGTTACGGGCGATCACCTGGAATTCAGGGAACCCCGCCAGATCGGTGATTATGTCCTCAGTGAGGCCATCGGCGAGGCGTCCGGTCGCCTCGTCGCCGCCATAGTTGTCGAACGGCAGCACCGCTACCGACGGTTTGCCGCTTACTGTCGTAGTCGGCCAGAATTGCCAGACCGTCCCGGCTAAAACCAGAATAAGGACTGGCACGGCTGCCCAAACCCAGCGCGGAGGCGATGACCGCGCCGGTTGGCGTGGGGCTCGTCCCTCAAGGATGACGCGGAAGGCCTGCACCGGTTCGGCGATATTCTTCACCTTCTGCTCGCCCAGCGGCTCGAAGCCGAAAGCCAGCTTCTTCTCAACCTCCCTGGCGACCTTTGCCGAGACACAGATGCCTCCCGGGTCTGCCAGCTGCTGAAGCCTGGCCGCGACATTGACGCCCTCGCCATATCGGTCCTCGCCCTCGACGATCACCTCGCCGAGATTGATCCCGATCCTGACCCGGATCCGCTGGTCCTCGGGAACGGCGGCGTTCCGTTCCGCCAGCCCGCGCTGCAGCGAGACGGCGCATTCCACGGCGTCCACCACGCTGCCAAATTCGGCTAGCATCCCGTCGCCCATAAGCTTGAAAATCTGGCTGTGATGGCGGGCAATCTCCGGCTCAAACAGTTCCTTGCGTCCCGCACGAAGGCGCTCGAATGTGCCAGCCTCGTCGCGTTCCATCAGCGCGGAATAGCCCACGACATCAGCAGCAAGAATGGCGGAAAGCTTGCGGTCCATTGGTTCGGCCTAACCTCACCGGATTATAGGACTGGTCGCACTTAAATGAAACGACCGACCTCACCAGCGCTTCAGGGGAACCCGCGTTTCATCCAACACTTCTACTGAACGCCGCAAGCAGTCCCTCGGTGTGGAATGCCCATGTAGCCCGATTGTTCGTCTGCCTCCCGCAAGTCGTTTGCAGTGTGAGGACCGTCGTCGAACGCAGCCCCACGGATCCTTGGGTGGCAAAGCGGCGCATGGCCTAGCCTTAGCCTAAGTCCATTTCCGCAAGTTTCGAGACATTCGAGTTTGCCTCCCGGAATGGCCGACTTGGGTCATGGGCGTGAATTCGGCCGAGCGCGAACGAGCTTCCGCTTCGGGGCTCGTCTCCCGCCATTCCCAACGCGCAAGTAGGATTTGTCATCACCAGAACCCCCAGTGCCGCTTGAAAAGGTGGAGCCGGCCCGGGGACGGGGCCGGCTCCTAAAACCCGGTCGTTGGGGACGGGGAGGTGGGGCTCGACCGGGTTTTTGCGTCGCGTCCTTAGCGGACGCTGGCAGCCGCGCCGTTTTCGGCCGGGGTCGTTATATGGCTCATTCGAGCGCAACAGAGCGCGACTCGCGATCACTCTAAGCTGGTCTTGCCGAGCTGAGTGTACCAAGTAGCGTTATCCCAAAAGCTCGTGATCTTGATGATCCGGCCTTCCTCGTTTGTTTCCAGAATGAACAGATGGCGCAACCAATACTCCTTGCCTTTGTTCGTGATACCAAACGCGTCCTTAGTCTGCTTTCCGCCGATGTGAACATCCACGAAGGCAACGTCACCGCTCTTGTCCTCCCAGATTGTGCTAACCTCGTTGCGCAGGTTAGGGAAAGCATCGATCAGCGTCCGCCAGACCGGCACGCCATCCTTGAGGACATTGCCGGAACCAGCGTCACCGAAAGGCACGTAGACGAACGTGGCATTCTCGGTAAAAAGAGTGGTCATGGCGTCTACTTTCCGATCACGGTAAGCGTCGAAGAATTTCTTTGCCGCTTCCGCTGCATTTGCCGCTTCCGCCGCACCGACCGCGAAGGCAGACAAGATGATTGCGATCAGCACCGCCGAAATCCGAGCTAGGTGCAATTTTTCCCGTGTCCTGAGTGAATGGAACGTCATCATCTCCTCCCTGAGGTTGTTGACTGCGCCAGATTGTCCAAAACGGCAGATCAGGATTCTACAAGATCGAGGAACGTCCTCGCTTCCTTGATGTCCGGCGTCGCGAAGCCCTCTGTGAACCAGCCGCAAACCGGTGCGAGAAGGTCGTGGGCCCTTTGCCGCTGGTTTCCCTGGACCCAGAGTCGGGCAAGAGATGTGGCGGCTCGCAGCTCCCAAAGCTTGGCGCGTTGATCTTGGGCCACGGTAAGCGCGTGCAGGAAAGAAGCCTCGGCCTTCTCGTCGGCCTTCAAGTCCAGGAGCAGTTCGCCCTTGCGGAGGTGCAACTCAGTCTTGTTCCACCGCTCGTTGGTCTCGGTGATCAATGCGAGCCCTTCCTCGATCCTGTCGAGTGCGGCGCGTGGGTTGCCAAGCCTGCTGAGGGCGCTGGCGAGCATGAGCAGCCAGCGTGGCACAAAAAGCTTCGCGTCGTGCCCACGCCATTCGACTATGCCGTCGCGCATTTGAGCAAGACCGCTATCCGACTCACCCGCCTGGGTCAGAACCCAACCCTTGAGAATGACCCCTGCCGTACGCCAAAGTGAGAAACCGTGCTCCGTACTGATCGAGATCAGTTCATCGACAATGGCCTCATCCGCGCCAAAGTTGCTGTCGCGCTTATACCCGCCGAGATCTCTCGAATAAGTGCAAAACAGGGCCGATTGAAACAGGCCGAACGCCGCGGATGGGCTGTGCCGGTGGTGTCTTATGGCCTGTAACAGCTCGGTGTATTTCTCGAATGCTTGATCGGGATAACCGAGGTGGAGCAGCGCGTGGGCGATATAGCAAAGGTTTGCGATACGGGGATCATAAGCGAATCGATAGGCAAGCGCGGCGTGCTCGTTCGGATCGTACAGCGCCAACGACGCCTCCATATGCTTGCGTCCGGCCTCAAAATCTCCCCGGTGCACCGACGTGATGCCGACGCACCGGTGTGCGATCATGATTGTGGCCTGATCGCAGTCGCATTCGGCCCTGCGCAGCATCGATGTCGTCGTTGCCAGCGCAGCATCGAGTTGGCCACGCAGGAGATAGACGAGATACCGGCCGTAATCGGCCACGCTGCGCAGAGTGATGTCGTCCACTCGCTCGCACAACTCTTCGGCTCGCGCGAACGCCGCTGCGGTGGCCGGCGACGACCAACCTTTGGCCGCCATAAAGGCGGTGCCCAACGCCACCTGCATATCCAGCTCCAGGCGGACGCGCTCCTGACTGTCAGGTAGCGTGCGGACAAGTCTTAGCCCATTTTCCAGGTGCGCGATCGACTCCAAAATTGCAGAGCGCTGGATCGCCGATTGCGCGGCTTGCCACCAGTAGCTGACTGCCCGGTCGATAAGGCCTGCCTCGGTGCAGTGATGGGCAATGATCTCCGGCAAAGCCTCGGAACCCGCTGCCACACGCTCTTCGAGAGCCGCGGCGATGCGCGCGTGCATCTGCTGCCGCCGAGTTTTAAGAAGGCTGGAATACGCCGCATCCTGCACGAGCGCATGCTTGAAGCTGTAGGTCGCTTCCGGCGGCGCACCTCGGCAATAGATCAGCTCGGACCTGCAGAGCTGGGCCAAAGCGTCCTGCAGTTTGCCTTCGTCGTGCGGCGCCACGGCGGCCAGCAGATCGTGCGAGAATTCGCGGCCGATTACAGCCCCGATCTGCGCCACTTCCTTGACCGGCGCCAGGTGGTCGAGGCGAGCCATGAGCGAGTCGTGCAGCGTAGCCGGGATTGCCAGCGGCGGGAGAGTTCCGGTCAACTCGAAATGATTGCCGACCTCCCGCAAGAGGCCTGACTCCAGGACTGTCTTGGTCAGCTCCTCAACGAATAGCGGAACCCCGTCAGTTCGCGCCATGATCTGGTCCAGAACCTCACGCGGTAGCGCCTTGCCGCCGGTGACGCGGAGAGCCACGGCTGCGCCGTGCCGTCGCGTGAGACGAGAAAGCGAGAGCTGGGTCACATGGGCATGGCTGGTCCAGGGTGGGCTGAATTCCGGCCGGAAGGTGATCAGAACCAGTGCCGGCAGACGCTGGACCCGCTCAATTACCAGGCCCAGCAGCTCTAGTGTCGAAGGATCGATCCAATGCACATCCTCGTATACGGCCAGCACAGGCTTCTGCTTGGCGAGGCCGGCGAGCTGCTCGACCAAGATTTCCAGCGTGCGTTGCTTGATGCGCTGTGGCGGCAGATCGATTGGCGGGTAGCGTGTTTCAGTTGGGATCGCAAGCAAAGCGGCCAATACTTGCGCCGCCTCCCGGTCCTGCTCGCCGCCCCGAGCGAGCAGAGTTTCAAGTTTGTCGAGCTTCATCTCGGCGTGTCATCACGGTCGAACTGCGCCGCCCGCTCCAAAAGTCCGACCACCGGATAAAGCGCACTGTTGGTGTGGTACGGCGAGCAGTAATTGCTGAGCGGGATGTACGATTCATTGGCCAAGTGCTCGCGCAGGGCGCGCACAATGCGCGACTTGCCAATCCCCGGCTCCCCGGAGAGGAGGATCACCTGTCCTTCACCGTCCTCCGCCCGCGACCAGCGTTCCAGAAGCAGAGCCAGCTCCTGCTCGCGGCCAATGAGCTTCGTCAGCGCGCCGGTGTGGAATGCCTCGAAGCGGCTTTCGGCCCGGCCCTCGCCTCTGACAGAAAAGGCTTTCAAGGCCGTCTCGAAGCCCTTCAGAACCTGTGGTCCCAGATCCTCCAACTCGAACAGATCGCCCAGCAGATGTCGTGTGCTCTCGGCGACAACTACGCTGCCCGGCCTGGCCAAGTCCTGCAGTCGCGAGGCCAAGGTCGGCGTCTCGCCGACCACCGCCCGCTCGCGCGCCTCCTTGTCGCCGACAAGCTCACCGACCACCACGAGACCCGTCGCGATCCCCACCCGGCACGCAAGCGGCTTGCCTTCCGGCGCCCGCAGTTGCGCCACCGAACTGGCAACCGCCAAGCCTGCGCGCACCGCGCGCTCGGCATCATCTTCATGCGCCCGTGGCCAGCCGAAATATGCCAGCACACCATCGCCCATGAATTTCGCAATGTGTCCCTCGAAGCGGGTAATCTCGCCCGCGCAACAATTCTGGTACCCTCGGATGATCTCACTCATCTCCTCGGGATCGACCCGAGCCGAAATCGCGGTGGAGCCGACCAGATCGGCGAACATCACGGTCAGCTGCCGCCGCTCGGCACCAGTTGGGGACGCCGGTGCCGACGCAAGTTCGGCGACTTGAGTCAACGCTTTGCCACCTTCAGCTAAGATTGCAGAGGAACTTTCCCGCAGCTCGGCGATAGCCTCCAGAAGCTTCCGGCGGTGCCCTACCGAACTGACGCCGATGTCCTTGAGATCCTCGGCCGTCAGCCGCAGGAGCACTTCGGCCTCGACGTTGTTCTCACGAAAGGCCGTGCCGTATTGCTGCAGCCCTAAGCTGCGCAGCCACTCCTCAATGTCCATGTCCCACTTCCGCGGTGGAGACGCCGGAGGGCTCCTTCGCTAACAGTCCGGCAGACTCACACAAACGGGGATCCTCTACAACGTCATGGAAGTTGTGGCTGACTGCTTCCGGCGGCTGGCGTGTTAGCGAGGTAGGAGATCAACCGTCTGGTCTTTTGAACCCTGCCGAATTTCAGATCGCTGGAACGAACGGCAAATCCCCACAGCTGTCCTTAAACCACACCCGCGCCAAGGTCGGAAAGGGTCATGGGCGTGAATTCGGCCGAGCGCGAACGAGCTTCAGCTTCGGGGCTCGTCTCCCGCCATTCTCAACGCGATTGTCACCACCTACCGCTTGAAAAAAGTGGAGCCGGCCCGGGGACGGGGCCGGCTCCTAAAACCCGGTCGTTGGGGACGGGGAGGTGGGGCTCGACCGGGTTTTTGCGTCGCGTCCTTAGCGGACGCTGGCAACCGCGCCGGAGCGGCCGTCGTTGATCGTCACCCAGGCGCCCGAATTCTGGCTCGATTGGCGCTTCAGGTAGGTATAGTCGGTGTTGGTCCAGGACAGCACCCTGGTTTCGAGATTGTCGAGGATGAACTCTCCGAGGCTGGTGCGCACGGTCAGCACCGCGTGGCCGTCCCCGTTCGGCTGGCGCGCAACCGTCATCAGCAGGTCGCCGGCCGGAACGCCGATGTTCATCAACGCGCGGCGCTTTTCCAGCGCATAATCCTCGCAGTCGCCGAATTCGCTGTTGGAATAGGACCAGACCTCTTCCTTGCCCCACAGTTCCATATCGGTGCGCGGCGCGATCCTGCTGTTGACCGAATTGTTGATGCTCACGATCTTGGCCCACAGCTTGCGGGTCAGTTCGATTGGCGCCTGCTTCGGCGTCCGCTGACTGCATTCCTGCGGAATCTTCTGGCAGAACTCGTAATGGCCGACCGGCTGTGTGGTGCGGCTGCCGGTGTGCATGAAGGCAGGTCCCGCTGCATACGCTGTTCCCCAGGCGGTAAGCTGCGTCGCCATTGCCAAGAGCAACAGCTTGCCCCTCGTCTTCTTCATCGTCCAGTCTCCCCGTTTGAGGAGACAATGACACGATTGGATTTATTCGACGCAAAGGCTCAAAGTAGACATTAAGTAAAACGCCCATAGAATAAACCTAAAATTTGAGTCACTTCAGTATAAAATTGTTGAGGCGTTTGCGCCGGGATCACATCGGCGCGGCGCGGCGCCTTGGCGCGGCATCGCTGGCAGGCCGCGTTGACCGGCGCACCAAAAAAAACCGGCCAAAATAGGCCGGTCGATTGCGGGAATGTTTGTTGTTTGTCAGGTGCCGGATGCGTTGAATTCGGAATCGAGCGTTTCTGGCCTCTGGATGACCGCGAACTCGATGGCGATGCCGTCCTCGAAATGGCGCACCACCTGGCCGCGCATGGTGCCCAGCATGACCTGGATGCCGATTGCCGGCTTGACGTCGATCTCGACCGCGGCGCCCGAAAGCGACAGGTCGATGATGCGGCACTGGTACTGGCGCCCGTCGCCGAGCTGAAGCACGCTGGTCGGATTGCGCGGCGCCACGCGTTCGTGGCGGCGGTCCTCCGGCAGATCGAGCTCGTGCTTGTTGGCAAGCCAGGTCAATTGCGCTGCAAGCTTGTCCTTCTTGCGTTCGGACGCGATGACGGTCATCGCGAAGCCGTCCTGCAAGATGCGGGTGACGACGCCTTCGATGCGGCCGATGTGATCGATGTAGGCGATGACTTTCTCGCCCGGCATGCCGATGCGTTCGGTGCGAAGCGCTACATTGCCCGGCGACATGTCGACCACCTGGCAAGGATGTTCGGTGCGATCCTCCAGCATGAAGCGTCCATAGATCTTCACGCGGACGCGCTGAAAGTTGCGCCTTTCAGCGTGGGACGGCGCGGTGTCGACCGCCGCTGACCTCATGACTGCCTACACCCCGTTTGGCATTCCGCGCGTTGATGCGAAGAACTTCGTCGGAAAGCTACAGCCAAGCGGGTTAACAAAGGGGAAAGCCTGAGACCGCTACTTTAGGATTTTGGATTATTCCCCGCGCCCGCCGTCGAATACGACCAGATGACGGATGCGGCGCGCCGGGCCGAGCGCCGAAATCGTCTGCGACGGATCGAGTTCCGACGGGACAAGCGAGGGAACGTCGATGGCCGGCCGGTTCTTGAGGAGTATCGGTTCGTTCTCCGGATCGACGAGACGGATCGAATCGATCAGGGCGTCGTCGATCGGATCCGCGCCCAGCCAGAACGGTTTTTCAGCAGCGCTTATCACGCCGAGGCAGCGCGGATTGTCGACACCGCCGTCGAGCGGCAGGGCGAGCAGCTCGAACTTGCTGGAACGGTCGGTGCGGCTGAAACCTTCATAGGTGATGAGCACGACGGATTTCTGATCGAAGACGCCTTGGATCAGTTTCGAGATAAGCCGCTGGTCCTTCTCGCGCCACAGCGAGCGAAAGGAAAACCCCTTGAGTTCACGGCCATAGACTGCGCAAAGCCTTGTGCCGGCGAGCCGGAATACCGCTTCGCCGCGCGTATCCTTTTCCAGGATGAATGTGTCGGCCAGCAGCGACTTGATATCGGCCGGCTCGACTTCCGAACGCTTCGGGGCAGGGCGCCCGTCACGCAGCCGGTTCCAATAATGGAACAGCGTGATCGATCCGTTCTGGTTCATGCTATGCTGCTCCGCGCAATCTGTCGTCTGATGTCCCATCGGTGAACAGAAGGGCGCCCTCCGAGGACCTACATGCGTTGCGGAGCAGGATGCGTGCCAGCATCGTTAACACTTGTTCACGGGTCGGGGTCGTTAAGGTTAACAAGTGGTTTACGTTGCGCTCCACCCAAGCCGGTGGCACGATAAAACCACTCCAGAAGCGGTCGTTTCGCAGCGATCGGCAGTATTTCAGTCAAGAGTTTGGGGGAGCACGGGGGCTCGACCAGCCGTTCAAGGGCAGCCTTGGACGGCTTCTTTTTGATTCGCGCCAATTTTGATTCGCGCCATTTTGATTTGCGTGGGGCAATTCGCCCTTTGTGAATCGGGTGACCGTGATCTACATGCTCGCGAAGTCGAATCCCGCGACTGAGTGCGAGCCATATGAGCGAACCAGCAAGCCCCTCGGAAATCGAACAGGGCGAGGGCGGACCTGTCGGCCGCGAGCCGGAGCCGCGCCGCGAGCCGGTATTCAACATGCCGCCCGTCGTGCTGGCGCTGGTCGGCATCTGCGTCGTCGTTCACCTGATCCGATTATACTGGCTCACCGACGACCAGGATTTTTCCCTGCTGATCCGGACCGCCTTCATTCCGATCCGCTATTCCGGTCGCTTCGACCTCGATTTCTACGCGTTTTCGAGCCCCTTCACCTATGCCTTCCTGCACGGCGGCTTTGCTCATCTTGCCGTCAACATGGTGTGGCTGGCGGCTTTCGGCTCACCGCTGGCGAACCGCTTCGGCGCGCTTCGTTTCAGCCTGTTCTTCGCGGCGACGGGGCTGGCGGCGGTGGTGCTGTTCTGGGCCGTGCATCCGCTCGGCCAGACGCCGCTGGTCGGCGCATCGGGCGCGATTTCCGGCATGATGGGGGCCGCCGCCCGCTTCGGCTTCCGCACCGATCGCTCGACCGGCAAAGCCGCCTTCGCCGGCCCGCCGCTGCCGATGGCGGCGGTGTTCCGCTCGCGCGGCGTTGTGACTTTTCTTGCCATCTGGATGGTGATCAATCTCGCCACCGGCCTCGTTGCCTTCGCGCCCGGCATCGACAGCCAGATCGCCTGGGAGGCCCATATTGGCGGTTTCTTCGCCGGTTTCTTCGGCCTGCGGGCTTTCGATCGGCGGCAGCAGGCGGATGAGTTCAGGGCTTGAGCCTCGCCGCACTTGAAAAGCAATCGATCGCGGCGCACGATGTTTAGTACTAAGCAAGCCGGTCAGGGCAGGAACCGGCAAGTAAAACTGAGGAGGACGCCATGACTGTTAAGGCAATTCTCGAGCAGAAGGGCCACGACGTGTTGACGCTCGGGCCGAACGAAAAACTGAGCGAGGCCATTCGCATACTGGCCGAGCACAGGATCGGTGCGCTGGTCATCACCAATGGCGATCACAAGATCGTCGGCATTCTTTCCGAGCGCGACGTCGTGCGGGTCCTCGCCAGGGCAGGGGCCGCCGCATTGGATATCGCAGTGCGTTCGGCGATGACGCCCAAGGTAAAGATCTGCAATGAGAACCACACCGTCAACGAGGTCATGGAGATCATGACCAGTGGCCGTTTCCGCCATTTGCCCGTGGAAAAGGACGGCCTGCTCGACGGCATCGTGTCGATCGGCGACGTGGTCAAGCGGCGCATCGAGGATGTCGAGCGCGAGGCCGCGGAGATCAGGGCCTATATCGCGACGGCGTGAGATCGCCAGCAAGTTTTGTCGAAGTCGGCGCCGCCCCTCATCGCTCTGCCCGGCACTTATCTCACGGCCGCAATCTGTGCGTGCAGTCTGCAACGTTGGTGATGGCGTCGATGACAGCGCCCCTCTCCCCGTCACTATACGGGGAGAGGATGCCGGTGTCCGAACCGGATAGATAGGTAACAGAGTAGACCGATTGCATAGGTGACAGTTTTCTTGTCCGCCGGGAGGTACCGGCGATGGTTTGGCGAGAGACTGACATCATGGACGAGCGGTTGAGGTTTATAGTGGATTGCCTTTCGGGAGAGGAGACGATGACGGCTGTTTGCGAGCGGTACGGGATATCGCGCAAGATCGGCTACAAGTGGCTTGGTCGTTACCGGGAGTTCGGCCCGGAAGGTTTGCATGATCTGCCGCGAGCGCCGCTCAATCACGGCCGCGCGACCGCTGCCGATCTGGTTGAGCGGATCGTTGCGCTGAAGGAGGCGCATCCGGCATGGGGGCCCAAGAAGATCATCGGGCGGCTCAAGCGTGAGGCGCCGTCGCACCCGTGGCCGGCGATCTCGACGGCCGGCGAGATTCTGAAGCGCCACGGCCTTGTCGGCCGGCGGCGGGGGCGCTGGAGAGCTGTGGGCAACGGCCCCTGGCCAGATGCGCAAAGGCCGAATGCGGTGTGGACGGGCGACCACAAGGGCTGGTTCCGGACCCGTGACGGGTGGCGCTGCGAACCGTTGACAGTGCTGGATGCGTGGAGCCGCTACCTGTTGGCGCTCGAAGCGACGGGTTCGACGGCAGATGAGGAGGCCTGGCCGGTGTTCGAACGGCTGTTTGAGGAGCATGGTCTGCCGGATCGGTTCAGAAGCGACAATGGTTCACCCTTCGCGTCGGCCGGCGTCACCGGGCTGACGCCGCTTGCGGTGCGCTTCATCAAGCTCGGCATCGCGCTGGAGCGGATCGCGCCCGGCAAGCCTCAGCAGAACGGCTGCCACGAGCGCTTTCACCTGACCATGTTGCCGCTGGCCAAGGCGCCTGAGATCGACAGACAGGCGCAGAGCCAGGCTTTCGACGCCTTCCGTCGCGAGTACAATGAGGAGCGTCCGCATGAGGCGCTCGGCATGGACACGCCGGCCGAATACTACCGCGGTAGCGAGCGGCAAATGCCGGCCAACGTGCCCGAGCCCGACTATCCGGCCGAGGCCGCAGTCAGGCGCGTGCGCAACAATGGCGCGATCAAGTGGCAGGGCGGCGAGATCTATGTCTCGGCCTCGCTTGCCGGCGAGCCGGTCGCCGTCGAAGAAACCGAAACCGGCGAATGGGCCTTACGCTTCTACGCCCACCCGCTCGGCCACATCGATCTCAAGCGAATGCGCCTGGTCCGCCGCAGCGCCTTGCAACCCCGACCAGCCGGCGCTGCGGCGGACACCACTGCGCAGGAGAAGGGGGGAAAACTGTAACCTATGTATCCGGTTCAAACTGTTACCTATCTATCGGCTGGACACCGGCAGGCAGGTGAGGGGCAGCGCAAACGTTTCCGGTAGCCGTTGCCCCTACCAGTCGGCGGCTTCACGCTTGTCTCCTTTTGCGGTTTGCATTAGCGGATGACTTCACTTTAAACGTCGAATTCACGTGAATTCCGTCACCGATAACGCGCAGGCCACCATGACCCTCATCGACACCCGCACGCCCGACGCCAAACGCCTGATATCGGGCGCCACCGGCGACTGGGAGATCATCATCGGCCTCGAGGTTCATGCGCAGGTGACTTCGCAAGCAAAACTGTTCTCCGGCGCCTCGACGGCTTTCGGTGCGCCGCCAAACGCCAATGTCAGCCTTGTCGATGCGGCGATGCCGGGCATGCTGCCGGTCATCAACGAGGAATGCGTCAAGCAGGCGATCCGCACCGGCCTCGGGCTGAAGGCCGAGATCAACCACAAATCGGTCTTCGACCGGAAAAACTATTTTTATCCCGATCTGCCGCAGGGCTATCAGATCTCGCAGTTCAAGCAGCCGATTGTCGGTGAGGGCAAGGTGATCGTCTCCGTCGGCCCCGACCGGCAGGGCGAGTTCGAGGACATCGAGGTCGGCATCGAGCGCCTGCATCTGGAGCAGGATGCCGGCAAGTCGATGCACGACCAGCATGCAACCATGTCTTACGTCGACCTCAACCGCTCCGGTGTGGCGCTGATGGAGATCGTCTCCAAGCCCGACATGCGCTCCGCCGACGAGGCCAAGGCCTATGTCACCAAGCTGCGCACCATCGTGCGCTATCTCGGCACTTGCGACGGCAATATGGACGAAGGCTCGTTGCGCGCCGACGTCAACGTCTCGGTGCGCCGGCCCGGCGGCGAATTCGGCACGCGTTGCGAGATCAAGAACGTCAACTCGATCCGCTTCATCGGCCAGGCCATCGACTACGAGGCGCGCCGCCAGATCGCCATCATCGAGGACGGCGGCAAGATCGACCAGGAAACGCGGCTGTTCGATCCCAACAAGGGCGAGACGCGCTCGATGCGTTCCAAGGAAGAAGCGCACGATTACCGCTATTTCCCGGATCCCGACCTTCTGCCTTTGGAATTCGACCAGGCCTATGTCGATGCGTTGGCAAAGGAGCTGCCTGAATTGCCCGACGCCAAGAAGGCGCGGCTGATCTCCTCGCTCGGCCTGTCGACCTACGACGCCTCGATCCTGGTATCGGAAAAGGCGGTCGCCGACTATTTCGAGAAGGTGGCCGCTGGTCGCGACGGCAAGCTTGCCGCCAACTGGGTCATCAACGATCTGCTGGGTGCGTTGAACAGAGCCGGAAAGGGTATTGAAAATGCTCCGGTTTCGCCCGATCAGCTCGGCGCGGTCATCGACCTGATCAAAGAGGGCACCATCTCCGGCAAGATCGCCAAGGATCTGTTCGAGATCGTCTGGAACGAAGGCGGCGATCCGCGCCAGCTGGTCGAAAGCCGCGGCATGAAACAGGTCACCGACACCGGCGCCATCGAAAAAGCGGTCGACGAGGTGATTTCGGCCAATCCCGACAAGGTCGAGCAGGCGCGCGCCAAGCCGAGCATGGCCGGCTGGTTCGTCGGCCAGGTGATGAAGGCGACAGGCGGCAAGGCCAACCCGCAGGCCGTCAACGACCTCGTCAAGGCCAAGCTCGGGATCGATTAGGATGATGTTCGTTCGCACCGCTGGCGAGCGCGATCTTGCCGCGGTCCGGGCGCTGCTGGTCGAAACGTGGCACGCCACCTACGACGCCATCTATGGCGCTGCCAAAGTCACCGAGATCACTGATGAATGGCATTCGATCGCCTCGCTCAAGGCGCGGCTGACACGGCCGAATTCCGAGTTCCTGGTCGCAGACGACGGCAAGCGCATCGGCGGAATGGCTTTCGCCGCAGCCACCACGGATGCGAAGATCGTCATGCTGAACCAGCTCTATGTGCATCCGGCCTGCCAGCGGCAAGGGATCGGCCAGGCGCTGCTGGAAGAGGTCGAGGCCAGTTTTCCCGAGGCGCGGAAGCTGCGCGTCGAAGTGGAAGAGGCAAATGCTCCGGCCGTCGCCTTCTATCGCTCGAAAGGGTTTTTGCCCGCCACTGCCGACTGCGGCGGTGGCTCAGAGCTGCCGGTGCTGATTTTGGAAAAGGCGATCGGATAGATTTGCCTGGCCTGTCAGGTCGCAGTCAGTTGCGTTTTATGGGCTGCGCCGTGCGGGCTGAATTGCGGAATCGCGATCAGAAAAAACACGACCGCAGGCAGAAGTTCACCAGCGGCTAATGCTGAGGCAAAAAAACATGGTGCGACGCACAAAAATATTGCAATGCACTGCAGATACCGTAACGTCAGGGTCCTGGATGAACGAGACGGCTTTTCTACAAAGGTCGCCCGCCGCAAAGGATGGAAACCATGACCAAGACCGCTGATAAAACTGCTGAAATCATCGAGAACGCAGAAGTCCCGACCGAGGTAACCGAACAGTTCCGCGCCGTCGCCGAAAAGGGCGTCGAGCAGTCGAAAGAAGCCTTGTCGAAATTGGCGACCGGCGCCGAGGCGACCCAGAAGGCTCTCAAATCGTCGATTGAAACAGCCAGGACCGCTAGCAATGAGCTGTCGCTGAAGACGATCGCCGCCGTGCGCGCAAACGTTGAGGCCAGCTTTTCTCACCTCGAAGCCCTGGTTGCCGTGAAATCGCCATCCGAGTTCATCGAACTGCAGACGGCCTTCTTGCGCCAGCAGGTGGAAAAGTCGGTCGAGCAGGGCAAGGAGCTTCAGGTGGCGGCGACGAAAGCCGCAGAAGACGTATCCAAGCCGATCAAGGAGGTCTACGAGAAGGCGATGAAGGATCTCAAGGTCGCCTGATTGGCCTAATGGACGGTCGCGCAAAAGCACGCCCTCGGGCTTGAACCGGGGGCGCAAAGCGGTTTTGCGATAGCGACATGCATAAAAACAAGAACTTGAAGCGCCAAGAACTTGAAGCGCGTTGCATGAATCCATCCAAACGGCACGCGCTTTAGGCGGAAGGAACCTCCACGTTGTCGATCAGCCGGGTCTTGCCCAGCCAGGCCGCTGCGAGCAGGCGGCCATCGCGGTTTGGCCGCCACCGGGCGAGCGTCAGGCTCTCGCGCGCCGCGACATAGTCGACTTTGTCGAAGCCGGCCTCGACCAGCGCGCGGCTGGCCTCGGCGGTCGCGCTGCCTTCATCCGCGCCTGCCGTGAGTGCTGCCGCCGTTCGGCGCAAAATGGCGTTGAACTGGCGCGCCACCGCAAGCTCGGCATCGCCGAGATAGGCGTTGCGTGACGACATGGCGAGCCCATGCGCGTCGCGGATTGTTGGCGCGCCGATGATGTCCACCGGCAGATCAAGATCGCGGCAGAGCTGCCTGACGACGCAAAGCTGCTGATAATCCTTTTCGCCAAAGACCGCGCAGTCGGGCGATGCCTGCAGGAAGAGCTTTGCCACGACCGTTGCGACGCCGTCGAAGAAGGTCGGCCGGAAATCCGATTCCAGCCCCGCGGCTGGCCCGCCGACCGAAATCCTTGTGGCGAAGCCGGCCGGGTACATCTGCGCCACACCGGGGGTGAAGGCAAGTTGTGCGCCGGCCTCGGCCAGCCGATCGAGGTCGCGGCCGAGCTGGCGTGGATATTTGTCGAGGTCTTCGCTCGGCGCGAACTGGGTCGGATTGACGAAGATCGAGACGACGCAGCGATCGGCCTTCTCCAGCGCGATCCTGATCAGCGAGATATGGCCGTCATGCAGCGCACCCATGGTCGGCACCATGGCAACGCTTAGGCCATCGCGACGCCAGTCGCGGATTTGCGCGCGAAGCGCGGCGACGCTGTCGACGACGCGGGGCGGGCTCATTCTTTGTCCTTGTCGACTGTGGCGGAAAAGACGTGGTCCGGGCTCGGAAAAGTCCGGCTGCGCACCTCCGCCGCATAGCTGGCTGCCGCCTGCGATACGATGCTGCGCAGGTCGGCATATTGCTTGACGAACTTCGGCACCCGGTCGACGGTCAGGCCGACCATGTCGTCGATGACCAGGATCTGGCCGTCGCAGTCGCCGCTGGCGCCGATGCCGATGGTTGGAATGGAAATGTGCCGGGTGAGGTCGGCGGCGACGGTCTCGACGGTGCCTTCGATGACCACCGAAAACGCGCCGGCCTTTTCGACCGCTTCGGCGTCGCGATAAAGGGCAGCCACATTCTCGTTGGTCCGGCCCTTGATCCTGTAGCCGCCGTCTTCTTCCACCGATTGCGGCTGCAAGCCGATATGTCCCATGACCGGAATGCCGGCAGCGACAATCGCCGCAATCTGTCGGGCCACCGTGACGCCGCCCTCCAGCTTGACGGCCTGGCATCCGGTTTCATCGACAAGCCGCCGCGCCGAGGCGACGGCTTGGCGCGGCGTTGCCTCATAGCTTCCGGCCGGCATGTCGACCACCACACAGGCCTTGGCTGACCCTCGCATCACCGCTTGTCCGTGGGCGATCATCATCTCCAGCGAAGCGCCCAGGGTGGTCTTGTGGCCATGGAGAACCATGGCGACGCTGTCGCCGACCAGAAGCAGGTCGACATGATCGTCGAGCAGGCGGGCGATGGGATAGGTATAAGCGGTGAGGCAGACGATCGGCTCGCCGCCCTTGCGCAGGCGAATGGAGCCGGCACTGATCCGCGGATCCGCGCCGGATGCGTCTGGGGCCATCTTTACCTCCCTCAACCGTCAATCAGGCTGGGTACCTGAATGCGGCGCGCTGAGCTTTAGAAAGACCGCGCAGCCTTGGCAAGGCATGCCTCGACAGGACGCGAAAGGCTTGCCACGGTGCGTCGGTTTTCCGACGCCCATTTGCACGGCTCATTCGGCAAAACCCTTGCCTTGGCGACGGCCTGACGCCATAAGCAGGAAACAGGCGCCGCCGCTGCCGCCGCGAGGATTTGGGCCACGAGGGTTTGGGCCACGGGGATTTGCCACGAGGATTTGGATGAAGACTTTCCTTCTGCAGTTTTTCACCTGGTGGAACAGCCAGACGCTGGGCACGCGCTTCCACACCTGGCGGCATGGCAAGAAAGTCGGGCAGGACGAGGCTGGCAACGTCTACTACGAGGGTGGTGTCGATTCGGAAGGCCGCACCCGCCGCTGGGTCATCTATCACGACTATTCGGAAGCCTCGATGATTCCGCCCGGCTGGCATGGCTGGATGCATCACCGCGTCGATGTCCCGCCGACGAGCGACACCTACAAGCCACGCGACTGGCAGAAGCCGCATCAGCCGAACCTCACCGGAAGTGCCGCGGCCTATCGCCCCAAGGGCTCCCTGCTCAGCAATCAGCACCGCCCGCAGGTGACCGGCGATTACGACGCCTGGACGCCGGGGTCGTAAGAGACTGTTTCGAAATTCGCTCTGGCGAGTCAGGGCCGGATCGATCCTTTATCGCCACAATTGGCGTTTAGTTGCTTGTCGATCTGACAGCAGCGACTAGCCTTGGGCGCGATAGAATCACCCCGGGCGCAAACCACCGGATCCCTGCATGAGCATTTTCAGCCGAATCTCGATAGGCGGACTGACGCTGGCCGCCACCGCTTTTGCGGCTTTTAGCATCGCCGCCGCACAGACGTTGGAGGCGCCAGTGGACCCGGGCGCGCCATCGGAATTTGAGGCGCCAGCGGACCCGGGGGCGCCGACGGAATTTGAGGCGCCAGTGGAACCGGATGCGGCAGTGGAACCGGATACAACTGTGGCGCCGGCGGCGCCGGCCGCGCCGCAGCGCATCACCAATCCCGTCGCCGAATTCGCCGGCATCGACAAGATCACCGGCCGCATCATCACCTTCGATGTCTATATCGACGAGACGGTGCAGTTCGGCGCTTTGCAGGTGACGCCGCGCATCTGCTATTCGCGGCCGCAAACCGAAGAGCCAAAGACCGATTCTTTTGTCGAGGTCGACGAGATCACGCTGGATCGCAAGATCCGCCGCATCTTCACCGGCTGGATGTTTGCCGAAAGCCCCGGCCTCAACGCCGTCGAGCACGCGGTCTACGACGTCTGGCTGAAGGGCTGCAAGCAGAAGTCGGAAGTGCCGGCACCGGACGCGGCCAAAACCAACTAGTGAATAGTGAATAGTGAATAGCAAGAAGGAGTTTTACGGGCCGAAACTTCTCTGCATGCTACTACTCACTACTCACTACTCACTACTCACTACTCACTACTGACTATTCACTACTCTGCCTGGCGTGCGGGATCGCCTGTTCGGAATCACGTACTGAGCCTTCCGGAACCGCACAGTCGTCCGTGCGTTGGCATGGCTGGCGGTACGGAGGATGTCCCATGATGGCTATGATGGCTAATAAAAGCGAGCTTCTCGAACTCGAAAAAGGGTTCTGGACCGGCGATGCTGCCTATTTCAAAGCCAACGCCGACACCGAATGCCTCGTGGCTTTCCCAAACATGGCGCAAACGATGAGCAACGCCGATCTGGCCGAAACCGCGACGGACCCGAATCGCTGGCGCGATCTCGACATCGACCTCAAGGGCATCATCGAGCCGGGCAGCGACATTGTCATGCTGACCTATGAGGCCCATGCCACGCGCGAGAATGGCGAGCCTTATGCGGCGCTGGTCAGCACCGGCTATGTCCATCGCGTCAATGGCTGGAAGATGATGTTCCACGCGCAGACGCCTCTTGAGCCTGCCGCAAAAAGCTGACCAAAAACCGACCTTTGACGCAGATCATGGGAAGAAGACCGCCTCGCCCTTCAGCGCGTCGGCCAGCATCTTTTCGTATTTGCCCCTTGGCACGTCGACCGCGCCGAAGCGTTTGAGGTGCTCGGTGGTGAACTGCGTGTCGAGCAAGGCGAAGTGTCGTTGCTTCAGGCGTTCGACCAGATGCACCAGGCAGACCTTCGACGCGTCCGTTTCCCTGGCGAACATGCTTTCGCCGAAGAACACCCGGCCGAGAGACACGCCGTAGAGGCCGCCAACCAGCCGACCCTCGCGCCAGGCTTCGACCGAATGGCAATGGCCCATCCGATGGAGTTCGACATAGGCCTCGCGGATTGGCGCATTGATCCAGGTCGACCGGCGTTCCTCGCGCCTCTCGGCGCAGCCGTCGATGGTCGCCTCGAAATCAAAATCAAAACGGATATCGAACCGGTTTTTCCGGATCGCCTTCCTCAGGCTTTTGGGCGTGTGAAAACCATCCAGCGGGATGATGCCGCGCGTCTCCGGCCGCACCCAGAACACTTCGGGATCGGTGGCGCTTTCGGCCATCGGAAAGACCCCCGAGGCGTAGGCCTTGAGCAACAGGTCGGTCGGGATGCGATAGCCTGGCGCGTAGGGACGGGTCATCGCACCATTATATTCTATAAGTTCACGTCCTAATCCTCATCGGCCAGATATTTTTCCAGCCAGTGGATGTCATACTCGCCATTGGCGATATCGGCATTGCCAACGAGATCGCGAAACAGCGGCAGCGTCGTCTTGATGCCGTCGACGACGAATTCGTCGAGCGCCCGGCGCAGCCGCATCATGCATTCGACGCGATTGCGGCCGTGCACGATCAGCTTGCCGATCAAACTGTCGTAGTAAGGCGGGATCTTGTAGCCGGAATAGACGCCGGAATCGACGCGGATGCCGAGGCCGCCCGGCGTGTGGAAGTGGGTGATCGTGCCGGGCGAGGGGGTGAAGGTGCGCGGATCCTCGGCATTGATGCGGCATTCGATGGCGTGACCCTGAAAGCGGATCTCTTCCTGGCGCACGGAAAGCCCGCCGCCCGAGGCGACGCGGATCTGCTCGTGCACGAGGTCGATGCCGGTGATCGCCTCCGTCACCGGATGCTCGACCTGCAGGCGGGTGTTCATCTCGATGAAATAGAACTCGCCGTTCTCATAGAGGAATTCGATGGTGCCGGCGCCGGAGTAGCCGAGATCGGCGATCGCCCTGGCACAGACGCCGCCGATATGCGCGCGTTCCTCGGCATTGAGCGCCGGCGAGGGCGCCTCTTCCCAGACTTTCTGGTGGCGGCGCTGCAGCGAGCAGTCGCGTTCGCCGAAATGCACGCCGCGGCCGGCACCGTCGCCGAACACCTGGACCTCGATGTGGCGCGGCTTTTCGAGATATTTTTCGATGTAGACGGCGTCGTCGCCGAAGGCGGCACCGGCTTCCGAGCGCGCCGTCTGCAGTGCGACCACAAGATCGGCTTCGCTGCGCGCCACCTTCATGCCGCGTCCGCCGCCGCCGGCCGACGCCTTGATGATCACGGGATAGCCGATCTCGGCGGCGATGCGTCTGGCTTCCTTTTCCTCGGTGACCGCTCCGTCGGAGCCGGGCACCACAGGAATGCCAAGGCGCTTTGCGGTGCGCTTGGCCTCGATCTTGTCGCCCATGACGCGGATGTGATCGCCGGACGGGCCGATGAACGTGATGTTGTGAGCGGCGAGGATATCGGCGAATTTGGCATTCTCCGACAGGAATCCGTAGCCCGGATGCACTGCGTCGGCGCCGGTGATCTCGCACGCCGCGACGATCTGGTGGATGTTGAGATAGCTGTCGCGCGACGGCGGCGGGCCGATGCAGACGCTCTCGTCGGCGAGCCGCACATGCATGGCGTCGGCGTCGGCGGTGGAATGCACCACCACCGTCTGGATGCCGAGCTCCTTGCAGGCGCGCAGCACTCTTAGAGCGATTTCGCCGCGATTGGCGATGAGGATCTTTTGGAACATTTTTCGGCTGTTCCCGGCTCTACTCGATCACGACGAGCGGCATGCCATATTCGACCGGCTGCGCATCCTCGAACAGGATCGCCGTCACCGTTCCGGCACGCGGCGAGGGGATCTGGTTCATCGTCTTCATCGCCTCGATGATCAGCAGCGTCTGGCCTTCCTTGACCTGTTGGCCGACTTCGATGAACGCCTTGGCGTCGGGCGATGGCGCCAGGTAGGCCGTGCCGACCATGGGCGAGGCCACTGCGTTCTTGGACACGTCGGCCGCTGCCGGCGCGGCTGCCCCAGCCGGCTGCGCTGCCGGCGGTGTATAGGCGGGCTGCGGTGCGGCGACCGCATGGACGGCTGGCGCCTGTCGCGACACGCGCACCTTCAAGTCGCCCAGCTCGACCTCGATCTCGGTGAGGTTGGTGTCGTTCAGTATGCCCGCCAGATCGCGGATAAGCTGCTGGTCAACACCATTCTTCTTTATCGACATTTTCGAGCCTTCTGTTTGTTGGCCGGTCATAGGCGTGCGGCCAGCGCCTGCAGCGCCAGTGTGTAGCCGAGCGGCCCGAACCCGCAGATCACGCCGACGGCGACCGGCGAGACCATGGAGACGTGGCGGAATGCTTCCCGCGCATGGATATTGGAAAGATGAACTTCGGCGACGGGCAATGGCGCGACGGAGCGGATGGCGTCGTGGAGGGCGATAGAGGTGTGGCTGTAGGCGCCCGGATTGATGACGATGCCGACAGCCTTGTCGGCGGCTTCCTGTATCCAGTCGACGAGGTCGCCCTCATGGTTCGACTGACGGAAATCGATCTCGAGCCCAAGTGCCGCACCTGCCTGCTTGCAATCGTCGGCGATCGCGGCCAGCGTCTTGCCGCCATAGATGCCCGGCTCGCGCTTGCCGAGCGCGTTGAGGTTGGGACCGTTCAGGACGAAAACCGTTTTCAAAATGCCGACCTTTTCCCACGCCGGCATCAGTCGGCGCGCCGGACCTCTATAATGGGCTTAAACGCCTGCGAAAAGAGCGCAAGTGGGTTCTTTCGCTGTCCACAACAGGCGGAAAATGGCTTTCGTCGAAGCCGATCAGAGTGCCGCCTTGGCCGCCTCGATCTTCTCCGCCAGCACTCCCTGACCGAGCGCACCGAACACCACCTCATTGCCGACCACATAGGAGGGCGTTCCGGTGATGGCCAGCTTGTTGGCAAGATCATAGGTCTTGGAGAGGGCCTCGGCTATCGACGGATCCTTCATTTTCTCGCGCAGCGTCGCTTCGTTGGCGCCGAGCGAAAGCGCTACCTTGATGGCCGCTGCTTCGGTGGCGCGTCCCTGCGCGCCGAGCAGCGCGTTGTGGAACTCGCCGTATTTCTCCGGCATCATCAGGTGGAAGGCCATCGAGACGACGCTCGCCTTCTGCGAATCCGGGCCGAGGATCGGGAACTCCTTGAGCACGAAGCGCAGCTCCGGATCGGCTGATGTCAGCGTCTGCATGTCCTCCATGGCGCGTTTGCAGTAGCCGCAATTGTAGTCGTAGAACTCGACGATGGTGACCTTGCCGTTCGGATTGCCGACGACGCCGTCGAAGGCCGAGTTGAAGATCTGGTCCTTGGCATCTTTGATGACGCCGAGACTGGCGACGCGCTGCGCCTCCTTCTGCTTGGCCTCGAGCGCTTCCTGAGCTTCCAGCAGCACTTCCGGGTTCTTCAGGAGATAGTCGCGGATGATGCCTTCGACTTCAGCCCGGTCGATCCTGGTGTCGGCGGAGGCTGCCTGGGCGATCTGCGCGGCATCGGCCTTTGCCGTCTGCGGACTTCCGGTCACGAACCCGAAGCCCAGCATGGCGAGAGCGACCGCCACGCCCGCGGTGCCCAGCAGAATTGCCTTGTTCATCATCCCTGATCCTCTTGCCTGGTTTCCGGTCCGGTTGTCCGACCCGATTGGTCCGACCACCCGATTGGTCCGACTACTTGTCGCCGCGCACGGCCGGAAGGTTCACTTTTTCTTGCCCGATGGTGCGTAGTTTATGATGTCCTGCGCGCGGATCCAGCCCGGCTCCCCGCGCTTCATTTTCATCTGCGCGCGCATTGCGAAGATCTTGGCTTCCTTGTAGGCGCCGGAATAGAAATGGCCTTCGGCGGTCGCAAGGTCGGCGGCCGGAATGTTGCCAAGCTCGCCATAGGCCTGCGCAAGATGGCGGTAACCGACGGCGTTTTCTCGGTCGCGCGCGAGACCCTTGTTGATCTGCACCACCGCTTTCTCCAGGAAATCGGGCGTGCCGACGGCCATCAGCGCCTGGCCGTAGGAAACCGGCAGCAGCCCGGATCGCGCCGGGTCGAGGCTGACCGCCTTGGCATAGGCTTCAGCGGCAGCCTTCGGTTTGTTCGCCTTCATCAGGATATCGCCGCGCAACTCCTGGAAATAGGGGTTCTTCGGCTGTACCTTGATCAGCGCGTTGGTCTTGGCGAGCGCCCCGGCCAGATCGCCGAAGAGATAGCTCGTCTGCGCGGCGCCATATTGCGAGGCGAGGCTGCCCGGCATCTTGCGCATCAGCCGCGATGCTGCGGCCTGACCTCCCATATAGGCGGCGATTTTGACGCGCATCATGTCGTGCCGCTGCTGCAGCGCCGGCGGGTCGACCTTGTCGACATAGGGGCTTTTTTTGACCAGGACTTCGAGGTTGGCGATGCGTTCGCGCGGCAGCGGGTGGCTGATCCGATAGGGGTCGACCTGCGCCCCCGACAGCGAGAGCGCGCTCTGAAAGCGGCCGAAGGTCTTCAGCATGCCCAGGCCGGACTGGCCGGTGGCATTGAGATAGGTTATCGCCGAGCGGTCGGCGGTCATCTCTTCGGTGCGCTGATAAGCGAGGATACTGCGCTGCGCCATCTCGCCGCCGCCAGCTGCAACCCCCATGCCGGCGCCGGCCAGGCCTCGGCTTTTGCTGGTGGCGCCGGCAACCATGGCACCGGCGCCAAGCAGCGTCGCGATGATGGCCATCGTCTTGGCGCGTTCGAGTTGGTTGCGCAATTTTTGCTGGTGGCCGCCGGCGATGTGACCGGCTTCATGGGCGATGACGCCGATGATCTCGTTGGGCGTCTCCGCCGACATCAGGGCGCCGGTGTTGATGAACAGGCGAGACCCGGCAACGAAGGCGTTGAAACTCTGGTCGTTGACCAGCACGATGTCGACGCCGTCTTCCGGCAGGCCCGCGGCCCTGAAGATCGGCCGCGCATAGGCGCGCACCAGCGCCTCGATCTCGGCATCGCGCACCACCGGCACATTTTGCGCAAAAGCGCTGACCGTGCTGGTCACAGCGACCGTCGCGGCAAGCGAAAGCGTCGCGAAGGCGCGCGCTGCCCTGGCTATCGTCGATCTGGGTCGGCTCAACATGGCAGGTCCACTGGTAGACGAGCAGGTGAAGGATGAAAAGTCGGCACTGAAACTTTACTGAACTTGTGATCCTCACATCAATCGGGCATTTGTGCGGCGCGGGACGCCAAAGCTCGGCGCCGGCAGCCGGCAAGCGATGGCCTAAGGGCGATCTCAATGGGCCGACCCAAAGGGCCGATCCAAAGGCCTGACCCAAAGGGCGAACAAGGAAATGAGGTCAAATGGTTGTATCGCTTTCGCGTCGCGGCGACGTCGAGCCGTTCCACGCCATGGACGTTCTGGCGGAAGCGAATCGGCTGAAGGCCAGGGGCGTGCCGGTCGTTTCCATGGCCGTTGGCCAGCCGTCCGATCCGGCGCCGGCCGGAGTCAGGCAAGCGGCGATGCACGCATTGAAGATGGGGCGCATCGGCTACACCGACGCATTGGGTCTTGCGGGCCTGCGCGAGGCAATCGCCCAGCACTATGCCGACCACTACGGGCTGGCGGTTTCGCCCGGCCGGATCGCCGTCACCACCGGATCGTCGGCCGCCTTCAACCTGGCATTTCTGGCGATGTTCGATCCAGGCGACCGTGTCGCCATCGCCGCACCCGGTTATCCTGCCTATCGCAACATCATGGCCGCGCTCGGCATCGAGATCGTCGAGATCGAGCTCGACGGTGATGCTTATCTCCATGCCGAACATCTGAAGGCTGCGCATCGCGAAAAAGAGCTGAAGGGCGTGTTGTTTGCCAGCCCCGCCAATCCGACCGGGGCGATTATCCCCGCCGACGAGCTGTCGGCGCTGGTGACGACGGCACAAGAGCTCGGCATCTCCGTGATCTCCGACGAGATCTACCACCGGCTGGCCTACGCTGCGCCGGACACCACAGCACTTGCCTGTGGCCCTGACGTGACGGTGATCAATTCCTTCTCGAAATACTACTGCATGACCGGTTGGCGCATCGGCTGGATGGTGCTGCCGGAACCATTGGTGCGGCCGGTCGAGCGCATCGCCCAGAGTCTCTACATCTCACCGCCGGAACTGTCCCAGATCGCCGCGATCGAGGCATTCAAGGCAACCGCGGAATTGGAGGCGGTGAAGGCGCGCTACGCGGGCAATCGCCAGCTTTTGATGAAACGCCTGCCCGAACTCGGCTTTACCCTGGCGGCACCGATGGACGGGGCGTTCTACGCCTTCTGCGATGTCACCAGGCATACTAACGACAGCATGGCCTTCGCGCGCAAGATGCTGGCCGAGGCGCATGTGGCGGCGACGCCCGGCCGCGATTTCGATCCGCTTCAAGGCCATCGAGCCATGCGTTTTTCCTACGCCGGCAGCCACGACGAGATGGTCGAGGCGATGATGCGCATCGAAAACTGGCTGAGGTAGCGCGATGCCGGACCTCGAGCAGGCTTTGACCGAGATTGCCGCCGAAATGGCCGAGCGCACGGATCGCGGCGACGTCGCGACCTACATTCCGCAGCTCGGCAAGGTCGATCCGAAAAAGTTCGGCATTGCCGCGGTGACCAATGACGGTCGCGTGCTGATGGCGGGCGACGCCGATGAGCCGTTTTCGATCCAGAGCATTTCGAAGGTGTTCACGCTGACATTGGCGCTCGGCAATGTCGGCGACGCGCTGTGGCAGCGTGTCGGGCGCGAGCCTTCGGGCAACCCGTTCAATTCGATCGTCCAGCTCGAGCACGAGAACGGCATACCGCGCAATCCGTTCATCAATGCCGGCGCCATCGTCATTTCCGACATCCTGCTCGCCGGCCACCAGCCACGCGAAGCGATCGGCGAGATCCTGCGCTTCTTCCAGTTTCTGGCCGACGACGAGACCATCATCGTCGACCGCGAGGTCGCCGCATCGGAACGAGCCACCGGTTTTCGCAACTTGGCGCTCGCCAACTACATGAAATCCTTTGGCAATCTCAACCACGCGCCGGACCTGGCGCTGGGCGTCTATTTTCACCATTGCGCCATTGCGATGAGCTGCCGGCAGCTTGCTCTGGCCGGCCGCTTCCTCGCCAATGGCGGCAAGAACCCGGCGACTGGCCATTCCGTGGTGTCGGCCGAGCGCGCCCGCCGCATCGGCGCGATGATGCTGACCTGCGGCCACTATGACGGCTCAGGCGATTTCGCCTTTCGCGTCGGCATCCCGGGCAAGAGCGGCGTCGGCGGCGGCATTTTGGCGATCGTGCCGGGCGTGGCTTCGCTCGCCGTCTGGTCGCCCGGCCTCAACGCCAACGGCAATTCCAGGCTAGGGTCGATTGCGCTGGAAAGACTGGCGAAGATGATGAACTGGTCGGTTTTCGCGCCATAAAGATTTGGCGGCGCCATCGCCATAGAGACTGGGTCGCTTCAGCCCAAAAAATCCCGCGCTGTCGACAGGACAGCGCGGGATTCTTTTGCTCAAAAGACCAGCCTAAACTAACGAAAAGCTTAGAAAAAGCCTTTCCGCTGCCACCAGCCGGCACGCTTCGGCTTCTCTTCGGCCTTTTCCTCTTCGGCAACAGTCGAGGACACGATCGGCTCAACCGGAGCATCGACCGGTACGGGCTTGCGTCGCGATGGGCGGACCTTCGGTTGTTCGTCGACGGCGGCTGTTCCCTCCGAAACAGGTGCGGGAGCCTCGGCAGAAATTTCCGGCTCGGCTACCGGAGTCTCGGCAATGACATCCGCCGCAGCTTTCTTCGGCTTGGCGGCGCGGCGCGGCTTCTTCGGCTTTTCGGCGCTTGGCATGTCGTCATTGGCCGGAGCAAGGTCCACAGGCTCTTCGACCGGCGTTGCTTCGACCGGCGTTGCTGCTGCCGGTTCGCCGGAGACGGCTACGCCCTCCAAGACTTCGGGACGGTCAGCCGATTCGGCAGTGCCTGCATCGAACTCGCCTTCGCCGTCTTCACGGCGATTGCGCTTGCCGCCGCGCTTGCCGCGCCGGCGCTTCTTGCCCTGACCTTCGTCCTGCTCCCGACCTTCATCAGGCGCCCGACCTTCATCAGGCGCCCGACCTTCATCAAGCCCTTGGCCGTCATCGGACGCTACCACCGCCTCGGCGACGCCGACCTGGCCCTCGCGATCTGCTTCGGCCCCTTCATTGCTTGCGGCTTCGGAGATGCCATCGGCAGCGGTGGAGAGGGATGCACCTTCCAGGGGGGCGCCGTGCTCGCGGTCGCGATCCTTGCCACCGCGCCGTCTGCGGCGCTTGCGGCGCTTGCGGTCGCGGCCTTCGCCGTCCTCGCTGGGCCTTGGTTGCTGCGGCTGCTGCGCCTGGCGCGGTTGCTCCGCCGGTGCAACGACCTCGTCGTCCTCCTCCTCGATGACGATTTCGTCGGTGGGCTCTTCCGGCTCGACATAGGCGGGCAAGGTCCGCACCTCGACGAAGCCTTCAGGCTTTTCGGCCAGCGCGCCGCGGAAGATCGCATAGTGCTGGGCACCGACCGTGTCGTCGGCCTCGACGGTGATGGTCAGGCCGAAGCGGTTTTCGAGCTCCACCAGCGTGCCGCGCTTGTGGTTGAGCACATAGAGCGCGGTCGCCGCCGGCGTCCGCACCGTGATGTGGCTGCGCGAATCCTTGAGCAGGAATTCCTCGATCGCCCGCACCACCATCAGCGCGACAGACGAATCGGACCGCACATGGCCGGTTCCGCCGCAATGCGGGCAAGGCTTCATCGTCGATTCCAGCACGCTGGCGCGGATGCGCTGGCGCGACATTTCCATCAGGCCGAAATGCGAGATGCGGCCGACCTGGATGCGGGCGCGATCGTTCTTGAGGTGATCCTTCAGCCGCTTCTCGACAGAGCGGTTGTTGCGGTTCTCCTCCATGTCGATGAAGTCGATGACGATCAGGCCGGCGAGATCGCGCAGCCTCAGCTGCCGTGCGACCTCCTCGGCCGCTTCCAGATTGGTGTGAAGCGCTGTGTCCTCGATCGAGTGCTCCTTGGTGGAGCGGCCCGAATTGACGTCGATGGCGACCAGCGCTTCGGTCTGGTTGATGATGATGTAGCCGCCGCTCTTCAGCGTCACCTGCGGCTGCAGCATGCGGTCGAGTTGCGCCTCGATACCGTTGCGCACGAAGATCGGCGTGGTGTCGCGGAACGGCTGCACGACCTTGGCGTGGCTCGGCATCAGCATGCGCATGAAGTCCTTGGCCTCGCGATAGCCCTCTTCGCCGGAGACCAGGATCTCGTCGATGTCCTTGTTGTAGAGGTCGCGTACCGAGCGCTTGATCAGGCTGCCTTCCTCGTAGACGAGGGCAGGGGCCGTCGACTGCAGCGTCAGGTTGCGGACGTTTTCCCAAAGCCGCATCAGATATTCGTAGTCGCGCTTGATCTCGGCCTTGGTGCGGCTTTCGCCGGCCGTGCGCAGGATGACGCCCATGCCCTGCGGCACTTCGAGATCGGCGACGACCTCCTTCAGCCGCTTGCGGTCCTGCGCGTTGGTGATCTTGCGCGAAATGCCGCCGCCGCGCGCCGTGTTCGGCATCAGCACCGAATAGCGGCCGGCAAGCGACAGGTAGGTGGTGAGTGCCGCGCCCTTGTTGCCGCGCTCTTCCTTGACGACCTGCACCAGAAGGATCTGCCGGCGCTTGATCACTTCCTGGATCTTGTACTGGCGGCGCACCGGCTTGCGGCGGTTGCGCGCTTCTTCCAGCGCATCCTCGGCGCCGACCGATTCGACCTCATGGTCGTCCGGATGCGATGACTGCACCTCTTCCAGCATGCCGCGATCATTGTCGGTGGATGTGGCTTCGCCGGCGGCATCAGCCTGCGGCACGGCTTCGGAAATCACATCCGATTCGATGCTGGCGGCGATGGAATTCGGACCGCTTTCGGAAGGCCCAGTTTCGCCATAGCCAGTTTCGGCGTGGCCAGTCTCGGCGTGGCCAGTCTCGGCCTGGCCAGTCTCGTCGCGGCTCGTCTCGTCATGACTCGCCTCGTTATGACTGGCGACATCCTCGCCATGTTGCGAAGGTGCTGACGGCGTGTCGACTTTTTCTGAGGCATCGACGTTCTGCGCGACCGCATCCTTGCCGTGTTCGCCGCCCTCATTGGAGCTGCTATCATTGGACCCGCTGTCGCTGGACCCGCTGTCATTGGAATCGACAGAATCGTCCGAATCGGCCGCACCTGCATCACGCTTGTGCTCGCCTCGGTCGCGGCTCTTGCCGCCGCGGCGGCGTCCGCGCCGGCCGCGATCACGGTTCTGGCGATCGTCGCCATCGCCGTCCTCATCGTCCTCGTCTTCAGCCTCCTGCGCTTCCGCGCGCAGCAGCGCCTGACGGTCGGCGACCGGAATCTGGTAGTAATCGGGATGGATTTCACTGAAGGCGAGAAAACCGTGACGGTTGCCGCCATATTCGACAAAGGCTGCCTGGAGCGAGGGTTCGACGCGGGTTACGCGGGCGAGGTAGATGTTTCCTTTGAGCTGCTTCTTGTCCTGGGATTCAAAGTCGAATTCTTCAATACGGTTACCGCGAACGACGACAACGCGTGTTTCCTCCGGGTGGGAGGCGTCTATCAGCATTTTGTTGGGCATTATTTCGTTTCCCCCCGGCAGCCGTCATCGGCCGCAGCTTGCGGGGCAAGGCCCGCCGCTGTGGATGAACATGGGTGCCGGGCAATTGAATGTCCGCCGGCCGCAGCCTGAGCGCCATGGCGGTGCCGCCCGCAGCCATAATGGCGCGGTTTGCTGCGGACCTTTCCATGATTGCGCTTGAAGCCATCGTAACCAGCAGACCCTTTTTGAACCAAAGCCCGGGAAAACCGGACCAGCTTGTTTGCTCGTACAGAGCCGGCGCGGGACAATCCCGGCCGTTTTCCTCACGCAGGCGCTTCCCCCGCCACGGGCTCACACCTGCGAAATTCGTCGCGATCACCTGTTGCCTTTTTCGCCTGACGCGAAAGGAGCCGTCGTTCATCTCACCTGTAGCAGGAAGCTGCGGAGAAGGACGGTTCCAGGATTGCAGTGATCCACCATCGCTTTTATGATTTGGCGGGTTGGAAGGCAACCCCGATTTCCGATGCCGGCAAAATGCAGTTCCGCAACGGAAGCACGGCTTTGAGCGTTGCATGAAAAGACTTGGTTAACCTTCTCTGGATACCAACCGTTAATCGAGTTCGCGGCCTGACCGGCGTTTCGACAAGACGACGACACTCCGACAAACAAGATTGTCCGATAACAGGATTGGGCGCCTGGCGCCAAATCGGAGCGACTGGAAGAAATGGCACTGGCAGTCTTCACGCACAGGAGTGGTCGCGCCGGAGGCAGTTTTTTCTACGCCGCCTACGTCCGTGCTGCCCATTTCCGCGCAGCTTGTACGCTGTTGCTGGTTGTCGCTTGCCTGGTTTTTTCGTCGATTTCCTTTGCAGCCGATGCGCCGCTGGCAGTGACGAGCTACAAAATGGCCGGTGACGCCACCAAGATTCGCATCGTCATGAATTTCGATCGCGAACCCGACGTCAAATGGTTCCTGCTGCGCGGCCCCCACCGTCTGGTCATCGACCTGCCAAACACGAGGTTCGCCATCAATGCCAAGGATGTGAAGGCGCGCGGCCTGGTCAGGAGCGTACGCTACGGCGATCTCGGTGAGGCGGTGTCGCGGCTGATTCTCACCGGCAAGGGCCCGTTCGCCGTCGACAGGTTCGACGTGCTCAAGAACGATGACGGCAACGGCTACCGCATCGCCATCGACATGTCGGCGGCGTCTGTGCGGGAGTTCGACGCAGCTCTTGCCAATCAGGCGTTGACCACCGGCTCGACGGTCTCCTCCGACAAGGGTGGCAGGGTCGGCACCGGGCCGGTCTCCAATCCAGGCCATCGTTTCACCGTCGTCATCGATCCAGGCCATGGCGGCATCGACGGCGGCGCCGAGGGAATGAACGGCACCGTCGAGAAGAACGTCACGCTCGCTTTCGCCAAAGAATTGCGGGACAAACTCGCTGCAGTCGGCAAATACGACGTGTTCATGACGCGCGAGACGGACCAATTCCTGCGGCTGGACGACCGCGTGCGCATTGCCCGCCAGCACGAGGCCGATCTGCTCATTTCGATCCACGCCGATACGATCAGGGTCAAGGGCCTTCGCGGCGCAACCGTCTACACCGTCTCTGACAAGGCTTCCGATCCCGAAGCGCAGGCGCTCGCCGACCGTGAAAACCTTTCCGACCAATTCGCCGGCATGGAAATCAAGGACGACAACAAGGAAGTAACCGACATCCTGATCGACCTGATTCGCCGCGAGACGCACAGTTTCTCGATGAGCTTTGCCCAAACGCTGGTCGGCCAGCTTTCCACCAGTGTCGGCCTCATCAACAATCCGCAGCGTTCGGCCAGCTTCAAGGTGTTGAAGGCGCCGGATGTTCCCTCCGTGCTGGTCGAACTCGGCTATCTGTCGAATGCCAAGGACGAGGCACAACTGCTCAGCGCCGATTGGCGCAGCAAGGCGGCCCAGAGCATAACCAATGCGATCGCCCTGTTCGCTTCAGCCAAGGCCGGAGCCGGAACCGGAGGCTGAGGCGCTCGCGCCGCCCACAACCACAGGCAGCGTTGCACGACGACAACACTTTGCACTTATATTTCCGCCATTCGAAGCCGAAATTCCATGCTGCCGCATTTTCCCCACATGGTGGCGACATGGATTTTCGATTACCGGTCGGGATCGTCTCGAAAGCTTGCGCGAAAGGCGGCTTCGTTTAGGCAATTCCCGAACCAAGGACTGGAGCGGGCATGATTCGTCTTTTTGGCTATTTCTTCGGCATCGGCACCGCGCTGGCCCTTTTGGTCGCGGCCGGCGTGGCGATCTATATCAGCCATTTGTCGAAGGATTTGCCCGACTACGAGGTGCTGGCCAAGTATGAACCGCCGGTGACGACCCGCATCCATGCGTCCGACGGAGCGCTGATGGCCGAATATGCGCGCGAGCGGCGCCTGTATTTGCCGATCCAGGCGGTGCCGGATCGTGTCAAGGCGGCCTTCCTGTCTGCCGAGGACAAAAACTTCTACAATCACCCCGGCATCGATATGACCGGCCTTGGCCGCGCAGTCATGGTCAATCTGCAGAATTTTGGCTCGGGCAAGCGCCAGGTCGGCGCCTCGACGATCACCCAGCAGGTGGCGAAAAACTTCCTGTTGTCCTCGGACCAGACCTACGAGCGCAAGATCAAGGAGATGATCCTCGCCTTCCGCATCGAGCAGGCCTATTCGAAGGACCGCATCCTCGAGCTCTACCTCAACGAGATTTTCTTCGGGCTCGGCGCCTATGGCGTCGCCGGCGCAGCGCTCACCTATTTCGACAAGGCGGTGAATGAACTCACCGTGGCCGAGGCGGCCTATCTGGCGGCTTTGCCGAAGGGTCCCTCCAACTATCACCCCTTCAAATATGCCGACCGCGCCATCGAGCGCCGCAACTGGGTGATCGACCAGATGGTCGGCAACGGCTACGTCACGCATGAGGAAGGCGCCAAGGCCAAGGCCGAGCCGCTCGGCGTCAAGCCACGCCGCTCCGGCACCTATCTGTTCGCCGGCGAATATTTCACCGAGGAGGTGCGCCGCCAGATCAGCGCGCGCTACGGCGAGAATGCGCTCTACGAGGGCGGCCTGTCCGTCCGCACTACGCTCGATCCCAAGATGCAGCTCATCGCCCGCAAAGCCATGCAGAACGGCCTGATGAAGTTCGATACGCTGCGCGGCTATCGCGGGCCGGTGAAGACCATCGACATATCCGGCGACTGGGGCGTGCCTTTGAGCGAAGTCAAGGGACTGGACGACGTGCCCGAATGGTCGCTCGCCGTCGTGCTCGACAGCTCGGAGAGCGGCCTGTCGATCGGCCTTCGGCCGACCCGGCAGATCTCGGGCGATCTCGTCAAGGATCGCATCGAAGGCACCGTCAGCCGCGAGGACATGAGCTTCGCCATGCGGCATGTGGTCGGCGGCAAGACCGTCAAGGCCAAATCGCCGGCCGACGTGCTGAAGCCTGGCGACGTCATCTTCGTGCAGAAGAAAGAAGGTACGGATGGGGCCTATATCTTGCGCCAGGCCCCCGAAGTGGAGGGTGGTCTGATCGCCATGGATCCGCATACCGGGCGCGTTCTGGCCATGGTCGGCGGGTTCTCCTATTCGCTATCCGAATTCAACCGCACCACGCAGGCCATGCGGCAGCCGGGTTCGTCGTTCAAGCCGATCGTCTATGCGGCCGCTCTCGACAATGGCTATACGCCGGCTTCGGTGATTATGGATGGCCCGATCACCATCAAGAGCGGCAATACGACCTGGACGCCGAAAAACTACGATGGAAGGACTGCGGGCCCGGCGACCTTGCGGTCCGGCATCGAGAGGTCGCGCAATCTGATGACTGTGCGCCTGGCCAACGACATGGGCATGAAGCTGGTCGCCGAATATGCCGAGCGCTTCGGCGTCTATGATCGACTGGCACCGTATCTGCCGATGGCGCTGGGGTCGGGCGAGACGACCGTGATGCGCATGGTTTCGGCTTATTCGATCATGGCCAACGGCGGCAAGTCGATCAAGCCGACGCTGATCGACCGGATCCAGGATCGCTACGGCAAGACGGTCTACAGGCAGGACGAACGCGGCTGCGAAAATTGCAATGCCGCCGAATGGCAGAACCAGCCTGAGCCGGAACTGGTCGACAATTCCGAGCAGGTGCTCGATCCGATGACCGCCTATCAGATCACTTCGATGATGGAGGGCGTCGTCGAGCGCGGTACCGGCGCTACCGTCGCCGAACTCGGCCGCCACATCGCCGGCAAGACCGGAACGACGAACGACGAGAAGGATACCTGGTTCATCGGCTATACGCCCAACCTCGTTGTCGGCCTTTACATGGGCTATGATCAGCCGAAAGGTCTTGGCAAGGGCGCGACCGGCGGCGGCCTCGCCGCGCCGATCTTCAAGGACTTCATGCGTGTGGCGCTGGACGGCACGCCCAATGTCGATTTCCAGGTTCCCGAAGGCATGAAGCTGATCGCCATCAATCGCAAAACCGGCATGCGGGCCAACCCTGACGACGCCGGCGCCTTTATCGAGGCCTTCAAGCCGGGCACCGGCCCCGCCGACAGCTACTGGGTGATCGGCATGGGTGAGGACGGCTCCAACGCCTCCGGCGGCGCGCTGTCGCCACAGGCCAACCAAGCCATCCAGTCCGGCGGCGGCGGGCTCTACTGAAATAGGATTAGGGTGTTTTGGCCGGCTTTCGAGCCGGCCCATTTCGCTTTACAGGCGGCGGTGCCGTCCCTATGTATCGCGCCGACCCAAGCTCTGCTTAAGCAACAGGGCACCATTTCAGCACAGGACAGAACGGCCAGCCATGCGCGCGGAAACGCAGAATATTGTCGATGAAATTAGGCAGGCGATAACCCTGCTGAGGAGGCATCTTTGACTGGGATCAAGCCATAAAGCGGCTCGAATACCTGAATGTGCGTGCCGAGGATTCGAGCCTCTGGAACGAGCCGCTGGAGGCGCAGAAGCTGATGCGTGAGCGCCAGGGCCTCGAGGAAGGCATCGCCGCGGTCAAAGGCCTCACCCAGGCGCTGGAAGACAATATCGGCTTGATCGAGCTTGGTGAGGAAGAGGGCGATGAGAGCGTCGTCGCCGAGGCGGAAGCGGCGATCCGCTCGATGCGCGGCGAAGCAAAGGCCCGCCAGATCGAGACGCTGCTTTCGGGCGAGGCGGACGCCAACGACAGCTATCTCGAAATCCATGCCGGCGCCGGCGGCACCGAAAGCCAGGACTGGGCCTCGATGCTCCTGCGCATGTACACGCGTTGGGCCGAACGGCGCCGCTTCAAGGTCGAGGTGCTGGAAGTGCATGACGGCGAAGAGGCCGGCATCAAGTCCGCCACGCTGCTGATCAAGGGGCACAATGCCTATGGTTGGCTGAAGACGGAATCCGGCGTTCACCGTCTCGTGCGTATTTCGCCCTATGACAGCAATGCGCGCCGCCACACCTCTTTCGCCAGCGTCTGGGTCTATCCCGTGATCGACGATACGATCGACATCGACGTTTCCGAGTCGGATGTCCGCATCGACACCTATCGCTCGTCCGGATCGGGCGGCCAGCACGTCAACACCACCGATTCAGCGGTCCGCATCACCCATCTCGCCACCGGCATCGCGGTCGCCTGCCAGGCCGAACGCTCCCAGCACAAGAACAAGGCGAAGGCCTGGGAGATGCTGCGTTCGCGGCTCTACGAGGAGGAACTGAAGAAGCGCGAGGCGGTGGCCAACGCCACCGAAGCGTCGAAGAGCGATATCGGCTGGGGCCATCAGATCCGCTCCTATGTTCTGCAGCCCTATCAGCTGGTGAAGGATCTGCGCACGGGCGTCGAGAGCACAAGCCCGTCGAGCGTGCTCGACGGCGACCTCGACGATTTCATGGAGGCCTCGCTGTCGCAGCGCATCGAGGGCGGCGCCGGCGAAGTGGTGGCCGATATCGACTGAAGCTCCTACCACTAAAGCGGCAGCAAACATCACGCTTGAGTAACAGGCTCTCACGCTAATTGAGCAGTCGCTTGATGGCTTTGTTTTTTCATCGAATTTTCCGCAACGACTTCCACCTTCGGGTTCTTTGTTGCAGGCCTGCCGGGGCCTGGCCCGGAACCACCGCGAGCTGATTCTCGTTATCCGCGCGATCCCACTGCCGGGGTTGATGAAGTCACTCTCGTCAACCCCGGCAGGCTGGTTCCGGCTGCAGATGTCGGCGCTAGGTTGCACAGCAATTTCTTGCGCCAGCAAAGGAATCAGCTCAGCATCCGAACGCTGGGGGAAAAAGCATTTATGGCCGGACGCGGCGTATCTGCGACCTGACGAGCCGGCCACTGGGAAGATACGTTCCAAGAACGGGCAAGCGAAACGCTTGATAACTCGGTGATAGGAATTGCGCCCATGCCTGCTTGCACAACCCGACTGGCCTCAGCCGTCAAGACGGCGCGCCGCCTCCTGAATTCGATCATTGCGGTGGTGGTTCTGACGGCCGCCACCATTGTATTTGCAGCGCCCACTTTGGCGCACGATGCCCCGCAAGGCTGGAGTTACCCATTCTCCTGTTGTTCCGGCTATGATTGCCGCGCGGTCTCGCAGACGTCGATCAGCGAGCGTCCGGAGGGCTATGTCATCAAGGGAACAGGCGAGGTCGTGGCCTACAGCGATGCACGGATCAAGAATTCGCCCGACGGCGAATATCACTGGTGTTCGGTCGCTGGCGCCAATGACGGAAAGACCATCTGCCTGTTCGTGCCACCGTCGTCGTTTTGATGCATGTCGCCCAAAAGGCTTTGCTCCGAGGGCCATGGCCTGACTCGAAGGTGCGCGGCGGTTTTGGGATAACGACATGCATCAAAAAGATTGAAGCGCGCCACGCGTCCGATGCAGGCAAGCGAGTCTGCTGACAGACGGTTGTCAACAGCGCCTCTTTATGTTGCCCTACCGCGCTGGCGGGAAGCAATCGCAAGGGAGGCGTCATGACCATAAAGGCAAGCTGCCACTGCAGGGCGACAACGTTCGAGGTTTCGGAAGCGCCGCTAACCGTGACGCAATGCACCTGCTCCTTCTGCTCGAAACGCGGCTCGTTGTGGGCCTATTACGTCCCGTCGCAATTCAAGCTCACCAGCCCGCTCAAGAATGTCTCTTTCTATCAGTGGGGCTCGAAAACGGTAAAACATGGTTTCTGCGCCACCTGCGGCTGCGGCACCTTCACCGAAACGCCGGACTGGTCGACCGGCAAGCCGAACTTCGACAATCCGAAAATCAGCGTGAATTCGCGCCTGTTCGACGATTTCGACCTCGATCAGGTCGAGGTCGTCGTCATCGACGGCAAGAATCTCTGGTAGCCCGACAGGTCTCTGCCAGCTGATCAGAATTACGCTATGTAACGGTCGTTGAATTGACCGGGAAAAGCCGTAGCCAGCCGCTTTTCCCCTTCCATTTTTCGCCGCAATTCATGTTACAAGTCACTGGTGCGACGTGCGTCCCAGCGGACGCACGTCGCTCTATTACTTCGAATCTGGGCATCGTGCTTTCCGAAATCGACTTCGACGTCGGGCCGATGCTGGAAGGGCTGATGCGGCGCGCTACCTGCGGGACCGCGGACTGGAGAGGGACTACCCAATGAAAAAAACTGTGCTCGTCGCCGTGGCGACGGCTGTGCTGGTGAGTGCCTGCACCACCACCGATCCGTATACCGGAGAGCAGAAGGTTTCCAACACTGCGGCCGGCGCCGGCATCGGCGCGCTGGCGGGTGCGGGGCTCGGCCTGCTCGCCGGCGGCAACGATCGCCGTAATGCGCTGATCGGCGCTGGCGTCGGTGCGCTCGCTGGCGGCGCCATCGGCGCCACGATGGACCAGAACGAGGCCGAACTGCGCCGGCAGCTTCAGGGTTCCGGCGTCAGCGTCACCCGCAGCGGCGACCAGATCATCCTCAACATGCCGTCCGACATCACCTTCAACGTCGACCAGGACGCGGTGAAGCCCGGCTTCTATCCAGTGCTGAATTCGGTCGCACTTGTGCTGAACAAGTTCCGCCAGACCACGGTCGACGTGTTCGGCCACACCGACTCGAGCGGTGGCGACGAACACAATTTCGACCTGTCGCAGCGCCGCGCGCTGGCGGTCGCCAACTATCTGTCCGGGCAGGGCGTCGATACCCGCCGCTTCGCTGTCACCGGCTTCGGCGAAACGCGTCCGATCGCTGCCAATACGACGACCGCCGGCCGCGCCCAGAACCGCCGCGTCGAGATCCAGCTCTCGCCGCTCACCTGAGCAAGGCAGACAGGAGACGGCGTTGCACATGAAAACGGCCCCGCAAGGGGCCGTTTTTGCTGGTCTTTGAGAATTTCTGCTGTTAGCCCTTGGCGACGATGCGCATGAACGCCGGCATGTCGTCACCGAATCCGACGGTCCCATCATTGTCTTCCTGGCGATGGCGGGCCGGGCGATTGCCGTCGCGCTGCGGCCTGGTGTCGCCACGTTCCGGCGCCCGCTGTTCGTTGCGATGGCGATCGGGCGAAGCCTTACGCTCTGGTGAAGCCTGGCGCTCGGGGGAAGCTTGGCGCTCGGTGTTTTCCGAGCGGATCGCTTCCTTGCGCGCCCTCCGCTCACCGGCATCGGCGGCCGCGGTCTCGGCCGCCACTGGCTGTTCCTCGCGCGCCACATCCGATGCTGCAGCTTCGCTTTGCCTGGCGTGGCGTTCGCGTGGTCTGCGTTCGCCCCTCTCCTTGCCATCGTCCTTGCGGCCGGCGCGGCGCGGGGCGCCGCGGCCACGGCGGGGAGCATCGTCCTCTCCGCCCTCGCTGGCGACGACCGTCGACAGATCGCCGTCATGCCACTCGATCTTGTTGCCGATCAGCCGTTCGATCGCGTCGATGTATTTGGTGTCGGACTTGGTGGCGATGGTGAAGGATTTGCCCGAGCGGCCGGCGCGGCCGGTGCGGCCGATGCGGTGGACATAGTCTTCGGCATGGATCGGCACGTCGTAATTGAAGACGTGGCTGACGTCGGGGATGTCGAGGCCGCGCGCCGCGACGTCCGACGCAACGAGATAGCGCAGCTTGCCGTCACGGAAATTGGCCAGCATCTGCATGCGCGCGCGCTGGTCCATGTCGCCATGCAGCGCACCGGCGTCGAAATCATGTTTCAGCAGCGAGCGGAAAAGCTCCGAAACCTCGATCTTGCGGTTGCAGAAGATAATGGCGTTCTTCAGCTCCGAATCCTCGGCCTTTATCAGATTGCGCAGCGTCTCGCGCTTGTCCCAGGGTTTCGAGCCGGATTTCACCAACCGCTGGATGATGTTGGTCGCGGCGGACGCGGCCTTCGAAACCTCGACGCGCACCGGCGCGTGCAGGAATTTCTCGGTGAGCTTGGTGATCTCAGGCGGCATCGTCGCCGAGAAGAACAGCGTCTGCCTGGTGAACGGGATCATCTCGCAGATGCGCTCGATGTCGGGAATGAAGCCCATGTCGAGCATGCGGTCGGCCTCATCGATGACCAGGATCTCGACGCCGTTGAGCAGAAGCTTTCCGCGCTCGCGATGATCGAGCAGGCGGCCCGGCGTCGCGATCAGCACGTCGGCGCCGCGCTCCAGCTTCTTGTCCTGCTCGTCGAAGGACACGCCGCCGATCAGCAGTGCGATGTTGAGCTTGTGGTTCTTGCCGTATCTGATGAAGTTCTCTTCGACCTGCGCGGCAAGCTCGCGCGTTGGCTCGAGGATCAGCGTGCGTGGCATGCGGGCGCGTGCCCGGCCTTTTTCGAGGCGGGTCAGCATCGGCAGCACGAACGAGGCTGTCTTGCCGGTGCCGGTCTGGGCGATGCCCAAAATATCCTTGCCGAGCAAGGCGTGCGGAATGGCGCCAGCCTGGATCGGTGTCGGTTCGGTGTAACCGGCGTCGGTAACTGCGGAAAGGACCTTCGGCGACAGGCCGAGGTCTGCGAAGGTCAACACTTCTTGAGTGATCTGGGTGTCTGAGGACAAGTTTGGCTGTCTTTGGCTGGTTCGGGGGCGCAACGCAAGCGGTCGCGGCAAGCGCCGCGCGCCTGCAAGATTGGTATTGCAGGTAGGCGCAAGCCCACGATTTGTCAACACAAACAGGCGGGGACGGTACGATTGTGAAGTCGTAACCTTAATCGCGATGCTTAATTCAGGTGTCTGTCGCTGCGCCGGCTCAATAGCGGAACTGTTCGGCGAGAATGCGCTCGTTCCACGAATGGCTCGGATCGAACAGCAGCGTCGCTGTCACCGTTGGCGATTCTTGCACCGTAACCGAGGTTACGGCCTTCACCTCGGTGTGGTCGGCGGCGGCGTTCACCGGCCGCTTTTCCGGCTCCAGAATGTCGAAACGAACGGTCGCCTTGTTGGAGAGCAGCGCGCCGCGCCAGCGGCGCGGGCGGAACGGACTGACCGGGGTCAGCGCCAGCAGCGGCGCGTCGAGCGGCAGGATCGGTCCATGCGCGGATAGGTTGTAGGCGGTCGAGCCGGCCGGCGTCGCGACCATCACACCGTCGCAGTTCAATTCCTCCAGCCGCACTTGCCCGTCCACGGTGATGCGGATCTTGGCCGTCTGGTAGGACTGGCGCCACAGCGCAACCTCGTTGATCGCCAACGCCGAGATCGTTTCGCCCTGTGCGGTGACCGCCTGCATCTCCAGCGGGCGGATCGTTTCGGCAACGGCCGCCGCGATGCGCCCGGTCAAACCGCTGGCACGGTATTCGTTCATCAGGAAGCCGATGGTGCCACGGTTCATGCCGTAGATTTTTTTTCCCGTGCTCATCGTGTCGCGCAAGGTCTGCAACAGGAAGCCGTCGCCGCCCAGCGCGACGACGATCTCAGCATCCTCGATAGAGGCCTGGCCATAGCGCGCCGAAAGGCTCTCCAGCGCCGCCTTGGCGTCGGCGGTGTCGGACGAGACGAAGGCGAAGCGGCTGGCGGCTTTGTTCATGGCTCCCAATGGCGATGGTTGATGGCGACCGGTGGTGGCGACCGGTTGCTAGGGCCGCGCCAGCGCCGGGTTAGCATGGGCGGGCAGATCTGCAAAGCGAGACATGTGGCGCCCCCAGTGGCGCCGCTTGACACAGCGCCGGGAGGAACCGGTCTGCTGCTCGCGCATCGTGTCGCGTGACAAGCGAATGTGATGGTTAAGACGGGGATTAAACTCTCGTAAAGCCGGATCGACCATGTTAGCCGGCAGTGGATGGGCGGCGTGGGGGCCAGCTAGTCGGACCGATTTATTGCCGGTAACACGCCTGATCGTCATCGTCTTGATGCTGGGAAGTTTTGCGCTTGCCTTTGCCCAACTGGTGCGCCAGTCGGAAGAGACGAGTTTGAGACCCCAACCCACGGTTTCACGCTGCGGCGATGCCGCCGGCACGCCGTGCCCGCAACGGGCGTTGTGAATTCGCCAAGCACTTCCGCCGATACTAAGGACCGCGCTCAGCGCGCCTGCAGCAGATGGCAGCCGGCCTGCCGCTTTTGTGCGAGATACTCATCGATAAGCTGGCGATAGCGCACCTTGCCGAAGCTCGGGAAGTGTCCGCCATGCACGACCGCAACATCGAACTCGCGCATCCGCAGCAGCGTCTCGACATAATCGTCGACAGCGGAATGATAGATATCGTCGATCAGCGGGCCGTCATAGACGATGTCGCCGGAAAGCAGGATGCCGGTCTTCCTCTCGTAGAGCGCGATGCCACCGGGTGAATGGCCCGGCGTGTGGATCACCTCGAAGGCACGGTCGCCGAGATCGACGAAATCGCCTTCTCCAAGCAAACGATCGGCCGGCGCCGGTCGGATCCGGTAGCGCGTGGCATCCCAGCCCTGCGGCATTCCGTCGAACATTGCGTCGGTCGCGTAGCGGTCGGCGACCGTCCATTCATTGCGCGGGTCGGCGAGGATTTCTGCTTCGGCCGCATGCACGCAACGGTCCGGAAATTCGTGATGGCAGCCGATATGATCGAAATGCGTGTGGCTGGCCACGCAAAGCAGTTTTCGCTCCGTCACCAGCGGCACGTGGCGCCGCAGGCTGAAATGGCCGAGGCCGGTGTCGAACAGAAGATCGCGTTCGCGGCCGCGCACATGCCAGATGTTGCAGCGGAAGAACGGCTTGATCCACGGCTCGTGGATCAGCGTCACGCCATCGCCCATACGGATGGCTTCATACCAATTCGCAGCGTCGATGATCGGAAGCGTGTCCATGGCTCAGCCCGCCAGAAGGATGATGTCGCCAGCCTCGCACGAAACCGCAGAGATGTCGCCCGGCTGGACGGCCGCTGCTGCGGGAGCCCTGGCGATGAAGTGCAGCGCCGGGTCCTTCTCGGAGACAGCCAGCACGCGCTTGAAGCTGCCTTGAAACACCACGTCGCTCACCTTGGCCGTGCCGAGGCTTACCGAGCCGCCGGTCGCGCCGAGGACAAGGTGCTCCGGACGGACGGCGAGGGCGACAGAAGCGCCAGCAGGCGCTGTTCCGGGTAGCGAAAGCGCTCCGACCTGGGTCGAAACCGTGATCGCTCCATGCTTCGCCGCCGTCACCGTTCCCGATATCAGCGTGCTCTCACCCATGAAGGTTGCAGAAAAGCGCGTCGCCGGCCGCGCATAGACGCGCTCCGGCGGACCTTCGTCCTCGATGCGCCCGTCATTCATCACCACGCAATGGTCGGCCAGCGCCATCGCTTCTTCCTGGTCGTGGGTGACATGGATGAAGGCGGTGCCGACGCGTTTCTGGATCGCTTTCAACTCGTCCTGCATCTGCCGGCGCAGTTTTAGGTCGAGCGCGCCGAGCGGTTCGTCGAGCAGCAGCACCGCAGGTTCGATGACAAGCGCGCGGGCCAGCGCGACGCGCTGCCGCTGGCCGCCGGAAAGCTGGTGCGGCTTCTTGTCGAAGGCGGTGGCGAGCCCGACCAGCGCCAGCGCGTCCCGCGCCCGCGCGGTCCGTGTCGCGGCATCGACGCCTTGCATGCGCAGGCCGAAGCCGACATTGCTGCCGACGCTCATATGCGGAAACAGCGCATAGTCCTGGAACACCGTCGTCGTCGGCCGCTTCGCCGGCGGCACGGCGGTGCAGTCCTCGCCGCGGATCAGCACCTTGCCTTGGCTCGGCGTGACGAAGCCGCCGAGAATGGACAAAAGCGTCGTCTTGCCGGAGCCCGACGGGCCGAGCAGGATGGTGTAGCTGCCCGGCTCGATTTGCAGCGACACGTTCCTCAGCACGGTGTGCTGGCCGAAGCGGTGCGAGACAGAGCTTATATCGACCAGTGGCGCGGTCATGCCGGCTTCCTCCGCAACAACATCAGCTCAAAAAACACCACCAGCACGATGGAGACGGCGAAGACCAGCGAGCCGACGGCGTTGGTCTTGGGATTGAGGCCGGAGCGCAGCAGGTTCCAGATCTCGACTGGCAGCGTCGTGTCGAAGCGCGTCAGTAGGAACGAGATCACGAATTCGTCCCAGGAGAAGGTCATCGACAGGAAGAAACCGGCAAAGATCGCCGGCGCCATGACGGGCACGGTGATCAGCAGCAGCACCTTCCATTCGGGCGCGCCGAGGTCGCGGGCGGCACGCTCGATGTTGATCTGGTGGTCACCCATCTGGCTGTAGATGATGGCAAAGCACAGCGGCAGGTTGATCACCACATGGCCGATGCCGGCAGCAAGCAGCGATTTCGGCACGCCGGCCCAGTTGAACAGCACCAGCAGCCCCATGCCGATGATGAGATAGCTCACGGTCAGCGGCAGCGTGATCAGCCCGCGCATCAGGGCCGAGCCGGGCAGGGCGAAACGGGCAAAACCCCAGGCGGAGAGGAAGCCCAGCGTGACGGCGGCAGCCGAGGAGAGGGCCGCGACCAGAAGTGAATTGACCAACGCCGACGTCAGCCGCGTGTCGGCGAGCACCGCGTCGTACCAGCGCAGCGACGGCCCGGTGAACGGCGGGATCGGAAACGACGTCGCCTGCAGCGAAAACAGCACCAGCACGACCACCGGCAGGAAGATGAAGCCGAAGATGGCGACGGCGTAGACCCAGGAGAGGATGCGGACAAGCGCGCGCATCTCAGGCCCGCTCAATCTTGAGCCAGCGGGCGCAGGCGAGATAGGCAATGGTGACGACCGCCATCAGGATGATCGACAGCGCCGAGGCGAGCGGAAAATCGCCGCGCCGGCCGATCTGCATCATCACCAGCTGCGGCATCAAAAGCTCGTTGTTGCCGCCGAGGATCTGCGGCGTGATGTAGTCGCCGATGCACAGCACGAAGGTGAGGAAGGCGCCGACCATGATGCCCGGCAAGGTCAGCGGCAGGACGACATGCAGGAACGTGCGAACCGGGCCGGCGCCGAGATCGGCGGCTGCCTTGCGGTAGCTCGGGCTGAGCTGCTTGAGATTGGCGAAGATCGTCAGCGTCAAAAGCATGACGAAGAAATGCACGAAGCCGATGATCGTGGCCAGCCGCGTATTGGCGAGCTGCAGCGGCTCGTTGAACAGGCCGGAACCGGTCAGCGCTCGGTTGATCACGCCGTTCTGCGCCAGCACCAGCAGCCAGGAATAGGAGCGCACGACATAGGAGGTCCAGAACGGCAGCACCGCCAGCATCAGCGCCAGCCGCTGCCAGCGCTCCGGCACCTGTTCGGCCAGGATCCAGGCGAAGGGATAGGCGAGCAGCACCGAAACTGCTGTGACGATGGCGGTGACCTGGAGCGAGTTCACCATCGCCTGCCAATAGGCCGGATTGGTGAAGAACTGGCTGTAGTTGGCGAGCGTAAAGCCGCCGCCGCCATGCGGCGTCAGGCTGGAAAACGCCATGGCGACGAACGGCAGCACGAAGAACAGCAGTGTCCAGCCGAGCGCCGGCGTGACCAGCGCCCAGGGCAGGGCGCGGCCCGCCCGGGGCAGGGCACGCCCGCTATTCGTGGCAGAGTTCACGACCGGCGACCGGTCACTGCGCCTGTAGCATTTCGGTCCAGACGTCCTGCATCTTCTTGTCGAGATCGGCATCCGGCGCCGGGTAGGGCTGGGCGCGGGCGAGGAAATCCGGCTGTTCGTCGAAGCGCAGGATCTTCTTCTGTTCGTCGCTCAGAGTCGCCTTGGTATTCGCCGGCATGCCCCAATAGCAGGCAGAGGTAGCAAGCCGCGCCTGGCCTTCAGGGCTCATAATGTACTGGATGAACTTCAGCGCCGTGTCCTTGTTTTTGGAATCCTTGAACATGGCCAGCGACTGCGACCACAGCACAGCACCTTCTTTGGGGATCGAAAAATCGAGGGCAGGGTTCTCCTTGGCCAGCCCGGCCGTCACCCATTCGCCGCCGCCGACGAGAATGTCGACCTCGCCGGTCGCCAGCGCGGTCTGGCTGGCGGTCACCTCGCCGACCAGCTTGGCATTGGCCTTCATCCTGAGCAGCTCTTGCTTGATGGCCGGAAGGTCGGCTTCGGTCAGCTCAGTGGTCTTCCTGCCGATCGCCAGTGCTGCCATGCCGATGACCGGCAGGTAATAGTCGTAGATGGCGATCTTGCCCTTGTATTTGTCGCCGGTCAGCGCGGCCAGCGACTGCATGTCGGCCGGATCGACCTTGGTCTTGTTGTAGCCGATCGTGTTGTAGCCGAATTTTTCGGTGATGCCGTAGCGCTTGCCGTCGACCACGGTGTAATTGTCCAGCTTCACCTGAGGAAACAGGTCGGCCAGCGGCAGCTTGTCCTCCGGCAGTGGTTCGAACAGGCCCTTTTCGACGCCGCGCGGTATGTCGATGCTGTCGATCACCATCACGTCCCAGTCGCCGGGCTGCGACTGCTCGACGATCGCCATGCCGGCGCCTGTGCCTTCGAATTCCTTGACATTGACCTTGACGCCATTGGCCTCCTCGAAGGGCTGCAGCAGCGCCGGATCGGCGTGATCGCACCAGATCAGAGCGTTGAGATCCGCAGCCTGAGCGAGGCTGCCCGTCGCCAGCAGCAGCGCTGTCGCAGCACACGCGGCGTGAAGATACCTCTTCAGAACGGAAAGCGGCTTCCTGGTGGTTGGATTCGGGGTGTTTGGATTGATGGTCATCGAGTGTTCTCCCTTGCCTTTCTGGCTTCTGGCAAAAATTGAACCAATTCTAAAATTGAGTCAATTCCGTTTTTATGGCAGATAGCTGTCATGAGCGGATTGCGGGCAAGGCAAAAGGCGGATCGGCATCGCCGCATCATCGAAGCGGCGGCGGCACTTTTTCGCGACACCGGCTATGAAGGCGCCAAGATCGAGACGATCGCGGCGCAGGCGGAAGTCTCGGTCGGCACGATCTACAATTATTACCAGAACAAGGGCGACATCCTCGGCGCCATCGTCTCGATGGAGGTCCACGAGGTGCTCAATGCCGGGCGCGGCGTGGTCGCCAATCCGCCGGCCAATGTCGACGATGCGCTCGACACGCTGCTTGGCATCTATATAGAGCATTCGCTGCATTATCTCAGCAAGGAGATGTGGCGGCAGGCGATGGCGATCTCCACGCAACTGCCCGACAGCCCGTTCGGCCAGGCCTATACCGCGCTCGACCGGGCGCTGACCGAACAGATCCGCGCGCTGATTGCCCGGCTGCAGGCGATCGGCCTGGTCCGCGGGGATATCGACGGGCAGGCGCTCGGCGAACTGGTGTTCAACAACATGAACATGATGTTCATCGAGTTCGTGAAGCGCGATGAGGCCAGAATTGCCGAATTGCGCGCCGCGATACGAAGGCAGAACCGGATTCTGGTGGCGGCGATCGCAGTATGAGGGCGATCTCCCGATGGGATTTCTGGCGGCCCGGAGCCGCCAAGCTGCAATCGCGCAAATCAATTCCGCTGGTGGCGCGTGGAGCGCTTCCGCTGTCGATTACGCCGGCATGATCGGTGTTCTACCGGGGATGCCTGGGTGGCCGCGCACGCGGAAACGGCACGATGGTCAGTGGCGCCTTACGGAATTCCGCGATGGCTATTTCTTCAATCAGCGAGTCTAATGCCTCGCTGACGCGTTGGCTGGTTTCGTCCATGCCGCAGAGCCGGTTTTGGGCGCACTCCAAGAGCTCGCGCGCTGCAGCGAAGTCGCTTCGCATGACACCACCCGTTGTTCAGCCCACCGCCCGGACATTGTCGGCGCGCTAAATTGAGCGATTGCTAATATACACAGGGGTATTTTAATCGAATGGCATTAAATAGCCGGAGCGGGAGATGCCGGTCCGCATCCCTGTTGCATCCGTTGGTTCTGATGCCCCGGACTGGAGGTATGGGCGCTTTGCGTTGCGAAACGCGGGGGATTAGTCCTGATACGATCTTGGGCGGCTTAGAAATTCTCTGGCGGCAGCAATCTGGCGTCGATGCTCGCGAAGGAAGGCCAGGCTGAAACAGATCGAAAAGGCCACTCCCGCAAAGGCTATCGTCGCTTGCGAGGTCGGATCGGGGTCGCCAATCATCAGGAAGCGAAAACCGCACGCCAACGCGAGGGCAGCAAGGCTGCCATACATGCCACCGATAAAAGGGGCGATTGTGCGCTTCTGCTCCAACGGCAACTCCTCTGGTTTCCACTACGGAATACCTCTGGTTTCCACTACGGAATACCTGTGGTTCCACAAGGGCAACACCTGTGGTCCGCTAGCGAATATATGCGTTGAGCCTGATGTGCTACGGGCCCGGCCTGTGGAAATCGGGGATGAGCAGAGTTCGACCGACCCTGGCAGGTTATCACAAGAAGCTGCTTGCTGGTGCCCCGGGCCTACAGATCGGCGGAACGGCAGTAGCGCACGTTCCCGCATTCTGCCATGACGAGTATGTTGTGAAACTCCGTCGAACGGCTTTCTGTTGCGTGGGCCGCTGCAGAATGTGGAGGGCCGTCAACGTTTTCATCAAGCCCGGAAGCGCATCCGCCGGGCCCGATATCCGTGTCACAATCAGCCGCCGTTAGCAGGTGCTGCCGGAGCGGGTGCGGCTGGGGCAGGTGCGGTCGGCTCTGCCGGAGCGGGCGCGGCTGGGGCAGGTGCGGCTGGCGCTTCGACGTTGGGCGCTCCGCCCGTAGGCGCTTCAACCCTGGGCGCTTCAACCTTTACGTCGACGTCCTTTCCGGTGCCCCCGCCGTTGATGTTGATAACGCCGGTGAACAACAGCAGGATCACGATTGCGATAACTGCGAGAAGGATGGCGACAGCGGTGCCGGCGCCATTTCCGCCTGAGTTAACAACGGTGGGACCGTCAGCCATGACTATCTCCTTTTCTCATTTATCACTGGTCGGCAACGGGACCGGCGGGCGCTTAGTTCCGGCGCCGGGCTATGGTCCAAGAGGCAGTAAGACTGAAGTCCGTGCGTTAAAGACAGAGGCCTGAGGCTGGCAACCAAGATCTTGGCAAAGGATTGGTATTTGGCCGCCGAGCAAAGTCCCTTCATCGGTGGTTCCGGGTGCCTCGCTGTATACGCAGCGGCAGGCACCCGAAGTGGCACCCTAACGGTGGAAAGAACTGTGACCCTTATCCAGAGCAGACAGAATGTCGATGAGGTCGCAAGCCGACCCGCCAATGACAATCAAACTCCTGACCCAACAGATTTCTCGGCGGTTGATCTTGTTTCGTCGAGCGACGACGACGTCGTTGCAATCGTCAGGCGAACAGAGCGCCTGGCCCTCGCCGTGATTATAGTAATGGCGATCTTCCTGATCTTTGCACCGGTATTCTTCATTGCCATGATGTATGGGATCTAGAGGTCTCGATTAGCCCTCGTCCCCCCGTGCTGCGCGGCAAAATCCGAAGGCCGGCCTCATTCAAGAAGACAGGCTTTGGTGCCCCCGGACGGAATCGAACCGCCGACCTTCGGTTTACAAAACCGCTGCTCTACCAGCTGAGCTACAAGGGCACGGCGCTCCGGTTAGCATATTTGTTGCGCCAGTAAAGACAAAACTCTGTTTTGCCGGCCGGGGCTGCCGGCGCGGGTATCCTGCAAACGGCCAATTCGCTTCCTATATCGTTCGAAGGTGCAATCGCATGGGCGAGGGTGTCGCATGATCAGACTTGTCGTCATTGCCCTGATCGTCGTCGTGGCGTGGTTTCTCCTGGTGAAGCTCATCAGGCAAGTGAAGAGCGCCAACATCGACTGGACCGGCATCGCCACCATCATCGGCTTCATTGCGCTCGCCTTCTGGCTGCGTCATATCACCGGCATGGGCTGAGGCCTCCCGCCGCTGAACTGTCGGCCGGCGCATTTCGCGGTTGGTAATTGCGCGCCAGACTGCATACCCTGTCCGGACCGGGCGCTTTGGCGCTTTCAAAAAAAATCCAAAAAAACCGTCGAACCTTTTTCCTTGCTGCCACGACAGACGGTCAAGAGGCGGATGGATCGCCTCTCCAGCAAGGAGATCGTCATGTTCAAGCGCACCATCGTTTCCGGCCTCGTCGCCACCACTGTCGCCGCCGCCGTGCTAGCCGGTTCCGTCCAGCCTTCGGCCGCCCATCACAAGCACCATCACAACAAGCATCTTGGCATCGGCATCGCCGCCGGCGTCGGTGGCTTCCTGCTCGGCACCGCGCTCGCCCAGCCGCGCACCGTCTACATCGAGGAAAATGGCGGTTCATGGCACGTCCGGCGCTGCCTCGATCGTTATCGGACCTACGATCCGTACTCCGACACCTATGTCGGCTACGACGGCTATCGTCACCGCTGCCGGCTTTGAGAGGACCGTTTCTGGCAACCGGAAGAAGGGGAACCCCACGGCCCCTTTTTTTGTCTGGAGGGGTTGCCCCGCTCGCGCTTACGGCGTCAGGCCTTGGGGTGTCCTGCCGCCGATCATCTTCGTCACCGCCGCTGCTGCATCGTGCACCAGCGGGCCGATCTCGGCCAGCCGCTCCGGCGTCACCCGCACTGTCGGTCCCGAAACCGACACGCCGCCGATCGGCTCGCCGAACTCGTTAAAGATGGCGGCGGCAACGCAGCGCATGCCGGGGTGCCGTTCCTCGTCGTCGACCGACCAGCCGCGCAGCTTGATCGTCGCCAGATCACGGGCCAGCGCCGAGATGTCGGAAAGCGTCTTTTCGGTGAAGCGCTCCAGCCCGGTCCGGCGCAGGACGGCGCCGACGCGCTGCGGCTCGAGATGCGCCAGCACCGCCTTGCCGATACCGGAGGCATGGAAGGAACTGCGCGTACCCGGGCGGAAGAAGGCGCGGATCGCCTGATGCGTCTCGACCTGGCTGACGAAGACGACGCAATCGTCCTCGGCGACGCCGAGATTGGCGGTCTCGCCGGTCTTCTCCATCAGTTCCTGCATGACGATGCGGGCGCGGTCGACCAGCTTGCGGCGGCGCAGGAACGCCGCGCCCATGCGATAGGTCTCGACGCCGATCGACCACAGCTGGTCGCTGCTGTCGAACTCGACCATGCCGTGGTTTTCCAGCGTCGTCAGCATGCGGTAGGCGGTGGAGGCGGGAAGGCTGCTCTGCGCGGCGATCTCGCTCAGCGACAGGCCGCTGCCTTCGGCGACGATGGCCAGGATGCGCAGCGCCCGGTCGAGCGACTGCACCGAAGCGGCCTCGGCCGGAGCGTGGAAGGCGCGCGGCCGCCCGCGCTGGCGCTTTTCGGCGGTTTCCATAGTGGCATTCTCGCCGATTTCGTCAAATGCGCAATGAAAAAGTTTTTCACTTATTTGCCAATCGAATTTCGTGGAAAACAGAAAACCGAATGAAATCAGCAGATAGCAGCCATTTCTTATAAATGAAAAAATATTCTGAAAAAATTGAAAAATAATAGGCGCGCTGCCATTCTCGGCCATCAACAATTTCCGGAGGCTGACATGGCCAGGATGCGCGCAGTCGACGCAGCGGTTCTCGTTTTGGAAAAGGAAGGCATCTCCTGCGCCTTTGGTGTGCCGGGTGCTGCGATAAACCCGTTCTATTCGGCGCTGAAGGCGAGGGGCACCATCCGCCACATCCTGGCGCGCCATGTCGAGGCGGCCTCGCACATGGCTGAAGGCTATACCCGTGCCAGATCAGGCAATATCGGCCTGTGCATCGGCACTTCCGGTCCAGCCGGCACCGACATGATCACCGGCCTCTATTCGGCAGCGGCCGATTCCATCCCGATCCTCTGCATCACCGGCCAGGCGCCGCGGGCGCGTCTCAACAAGGAGGATTTCCAGGCCGTCGACATCGCCGCTATCGCCGCCCCGGTCGCCAAATGGGCGGTCACCGTCATGGAATCCTATCTGGTGCCGATGGCGCTGCAGAAGGCGTTCCACCTGATGCGCTCGTCGCGGCCGGGGCCGGTTCTCATCGATCTGCCGGTCGACGTGCAACTGGCCGAGATCGAGTTCGACATCGATGCCTATGAGCCGTTGGTGCCGTTCAAGCCGGCAATGTCGCGCAGCCAGGCCGAGAAGGCGCTGAAAATGCTCAACGCGGCGGAAAAGCCGGTCATCGTCGCCGGCGGCGGCATCATCAATGCCGATGCTTCGGATCTGCTGATCGAGTTCGCCGAAATCACCGGGGCGCCGGTGATCCCGACGCTGATGGGCTGGGGCGCGATTCCCGACGACCACCGGCTGATGGCCGGGATGTGCGGGCTGCAGACATCGCATCGCTACGGCAACGCGACGATGCTCGAGGCCGATTTCGTCTTCGGCATCGGCAACCGCTGGGCCAACCGCCACACCGGCTCGGTCGAGGTCTACACCAGGGGCAAAAAGTTCATCCATGTCGACATCGAGCCGACGCAGATCGGCCGTGTCTTCGCGCCGGATCTCGGTGTCGTCTCGGACGCCGGTGCAGCGCTCAAAATGCTGCTCGACGTCGCCACCGAGTGGAGGACGGCGGGGAAACTGCGCGACTGGTCGGGCTGGGCCGGCGAATGCCGGCAGCGCAAGAAGACGATGAAGCGCAAGACGCATTTCGACCAGGTGCCGCTGAAGCCGCAGCGCGTTTACGAGGAGATGAACAAGGCGTTTGGCCGCGACACCACCTATGTCACCACGATCGGCCTTTCGCAGATTGCCGGTGCGCAGTTCCTGCATGTCTACAAGCCGCGCAACTGGATCAATTGCGGCCAGGCCGGCCCGCTCGGCTGGACGCTGCCGGCAGCACTTGGCGTTCGCGCCGCCGATCCGCAGCGCAACATCGTCGCGCTGTCCGGCGACTATGATTTCCAGTTCATGATCGAGGAACTGGCGGTCGGGGCGCAGCACAAATTGCCCTATATCCATGTCGTCGTGAACAATGCCTATCTTGGCCTGATCCGCCAGGCGCAGCGCGGCTTTTCGATGGATTTCGAGGTCAGCCTCGCGTTCGAGAACGTCAACCGGAAGGACGATCCCGAGGCTGGCTATGGCGTCGACCACATTGCTGTCGCAGAGGCCATGGGCTGCAAGGCAGTCCGGGTGCGAGGGCCGGAGGAATTCGCCGGCGCCTTCAGGCAGGCGCAGCGCCTGATGAAGGAGCACCAGGTTCCAGTCGTGCTCGAATTCATCCTCGAGCGCGTCACCAATGTTTCGATGGGCACCGAGATCGACAAGATTACTGAATTCGAGGAGCTTGCCGAACATCACGAAGACGCGCCGACGGCAATCGTCATGCTGGACTGAACGGAGAAAAAGAATGCCACGGTTTTCAGCCAATCTTTCGATGCTCTTTGGCGAACACGATTTCCTCGACCGCTTCGATGCCGCCGCCCACGCCGGTTTCAGGGGTGTCGAATATATCAGCCCTTATGACCATGCGCCTGAGGTGGTTGCGGCGAGGTTGAAGAAGAAAGGCCTGACCCAGGTACTTTTCAACCTGCCGGCCGGCGACTGGGCCAAGGGCGAGCGCGGCATCGCCGTGCTGCCGGACCGCGTTCCCGAATTCCGGCAAGGCGTGGCCAAGGCGATTACCTATGCGCAGGCGCTGGGTTGCGAACAGGTCAACTGCCTCGCCGGCATCGCGCCGCAAGGCGTCGAGCGTTCAGTGCTGGAAGATGTCTTCGCCGAAAACCTGGCTTTCGCGGCCCAGAAGTTGGAGCAGGCCGGCATCAGGCTGCTGATCGAGCCGATCAACACCCGCGATATTCCCGGCTTCTTCCTCAACTATTCGGACCATGCCCTGGCGCTCATCGACCGCGTCGGCTCGAAAAACCTGTTCCTGCAATACGATATTTATCACATGCAGATCATGGAGGGCGATCTCGCCCGCACCATCGAGGCAAACCTCGACCGCATTGCTCATATCCAGTTGGCGGATAATCCCGGGCGTCATGAGCCGGGAACGGGCGAGATCAATTTTCCTTTCCTGTACAGTCACATCGACCGCATCGGCTATGCCGGTTGGATCGGGGCGGAGTACAAGCCGAAGGTTTTGACGGAAGCCGGGCTGGGCTGGTTCCGGCAGTTTGCCGGGCAGGCGGCGTAGTGTGAAGTATTATTGAAATCGAGTTCCTTCGCGCCCCCCTCTGGCCTGCCGGCCATCTCCCCACAAGGAGGGAGATTGGATGTCACCGGCGCTTTCGCCAATTTTCGAGGTTGAAAAAGTAAAGCCGGCGCCGGAACTGCCGATCTCCCCACCTGTGGGGAAGATGGCCGGCAGGCCAGAGGGGGGGCGCCACGGAACTCGGCCTCAACAAGGAAGACACCAGGGAGAACATCAATGGACACCATCGGCTTCATCGGTCTCGGCATTATGGGCGCGCCGATGGCGGGGCATCTTCTCGACGCCGGCTACACGGTCGTCGCCAGCGACCACCGCTCGAAACCGCCGACCGATCTCGTCGCCAGGGGTCTAAAAACCGTCTCCGGCCATGACGCCGTGGCAAAGACGGCCGACATCATCATCACCATGGTTCCCGACACGCCTGAGGTGGCCGACGTGCTGTTCGGCGACAACGGCGTCGCCTCAGGTTTGACCGCGGGCAAGCTGGTCATCGACATGAGCTCGATCTCGCCGATCGAGACCAAGGTTTTTGCCAAGAAGGTCAACGACCTCGGCTGCGACTACCTCGATGCGCCGGTGTCGGGCGGCGAGGTCGGCGCCAAGGCGGCGTCGCTGACCATCATGGTCGGCGGCGAGGAAAAGGTTTTCGAGCGCGCCAGGCCGGTGTTCGAGAAAATGGGCAAGAACATCACGCTGGTCGGACCGAACGGCGTCGGCCAGACCACCAAGGTCGCCAACCAGATCGTCGTCGCGCTGACCATTGAAGCAGTCGCGGAAGCGCTTGTTTTTGCTTCGAAAGCCGGCGCTGATCCGGCCAAGGTGCGACAAGCGCTGATGGGCGGGCTGGCGGCCTCGCGCATTCTCGAAGTGCATGGCGAGCGCATGATCAAGCGCAGTTTTTCGCCGGGCTTTCGCATCGAGCTGCACCAGAAGGATCTTAATCTCGCTCTGGAAGGGGCAAAAGCGCTCGGCGTCGCGCTGCCCAACACCTCGACGACACAGCAATTGTTCAACGCCTGCGCGGCCAACGGCGGCGCCAAGGAGGATCACTCGGCGCTGGTCAGGGCGCTGGAGCGAATGGCGGGACATGAGGTGGGTAGAAGCGAATAGCGAGTAGGGAATAGCGAGCAGGGAGTAGGGAATAGCGAGCAGGGTTGCTAGCCCACCGGTGCAGTGATCCGACTTTCGCTATTCGCTATTCGCTACTCGCTAGAAATTTCCTCGCCGCATAAAGGCTCACCGCTGCGGCATTCGACACGTTGAGCGAACGGATGGCGCCGGGCATGTCGAGCCGGGCCAGCGTCGTCACCGTTTCGCGCGTCTTCTGGCGCAGGCCCTTGCCCTCGGCGCCCAGCACCAATGCGATCTTTTCTCCCGAAAAACTCTTTTCGAGTTCCGCCGGCCCGTCCGAATCGAGGCCGATGGTCTGGAAGCCGGCCTCGTGCAGCTGGCCGAGCGCGTCGGCGAGGTTCTTCACCTCGATCTGGTCGATATGCTCCAGCGCGCCGGAGGCCGATTTTGCCAGCACGCCGGATTCATGCGGGCTGTGGCGCGCCGTGGTGATCAGCGCGCCGGCGCCGAAGGCGACCGCCGAGCGCAGGATCGCGCCGACATTGTGCGGATCGGTAACCTGGTCGAGGACCAGCACCAGCGCTGTATCGCCGAGCGCATCGAGCCGCTTCGGTTTTAGCGGCTCGGCTTCGATCAGCACGCCCTGATGCACGGCGTCGGAGCCGGTCACTTTGTCGAGGACTTTCGGCTCGACCATCTCTGTCTCAAAGGGCAGGGCGGTGAGGTCGGCGATCGCCAGCCGCTCGGCGGCGTTGCGCGTCACCAGCATCTTCCTGATCCGCCGGCGCGGATTGTCGAGTGCCGCTCGCACCGTGTGCAGGCCGTAAAGCCGCACTAGGCCGTCCGCCGCTGTTTCTCCTGGCGGCACCGGCTGGCGCCGCCTGAACGCCGGCGCGCTGCTGCTTTTCTCGTCGCGATGCGCGCGGCGCAGCTTGGCGTAGTGGGTGTCTTTTGGGGTTTTGGGCTTGTTGTCGTTGCTCATGGCCGGTTCTATAGCCGTGTCGTCCGCCAATGGATACAGCCGCAGAACCTCCTTGTCGGGCGAGGTATCAAATTCAGCGCGTTTTGCCGGGACGTTGCGGTTGACAGTTTTGGGCGCTGCCGCCATAAGGCGCTTCGCGACGGGCTGCTCACGCGGTCGCGACGCGTCGATGCCTCGTTGCATGGCTCCGGCGGCAGACTGGAGAGGTGCCCGAGTGGTTAAAGGGGACGGACTGTAAATCCGTTGGCTATGCCTACGTTGGTTCAAATCCAACCCTCTCCACCACTGCCGGCCCGGAAGCCCTGAAACGCAAAGCATCGGACCGAAAGCGTATCGCGGTTTTCGGGTGAAAGGCGCGGGTATAGCTCAGTGGTAGAGCAGCAGCCTTCCAAGCTGAATATGCGGGTTCGATTCCCGCTACCCGCTCCAAGCATGCTGTTGAAGCCATTATCGAAAATAGCTTCCTTGAAAATGCGCGTGTCACGGCGTGTCACTGTCTGTGCCGGTTCTGTAGTGCCTGACCGGCAATGCCGTCGTCCACATCGCCAGGTCTTCAGTCGGCATCTCCGGCGACATGCTCTTCATACTGAGGCAGGTCGTCGGCGATCGTGAACCACTTCGCCTTGGAGCCGACAAAGATGTGCTGCGTCGCGCGGATGGCCGGCTCGTCGACGAGGGTTCCCATGGCGACGTGGACGAAGGCGCCGTCGCGGACGACCGAATAGAGCAATGCGCCGCAGGACTTGCAGTGCACGTCGTGGCCGGTCTCCTCGCCAAAGATCAGGAGGTTGTCCTCGCCCTTGGTCAGGCTCAGTCTCTCACGCTCGATACCGGCAAACGGCTTGAAGGCCGAACCGGTGGTGCGTCTGCAGTTCGAGCAGTGGCAGTTGGCGGCGTAGATGAACTCGTCGGCCACCGCGTATTGCACGGCGCCGCACAGGCATTTTCCGGCAAGCATGCGGTTGCCGACGTTCTCCTGGCTTGTCACAGGTTTCTCCATTTTTTTGCGGGCAGCGGCCAAGTTGAAATCTGTGGTGTAACCGTTGTTTGGTCACCGCTGCCCAAATTATGCGACGACGGTCAGTCGGCGCCTGCGCTCGTCGAGCGACACGATAGTCAATCCGCTGGCCACCACCAGCAGGATGCCGCCGATCGCCAGCGCATTCGGGAGTTGCTGGAACACCACCAGGCCGGAAATGACCGCCCAGACGGTGAAGCAGTAGTAGAACGGCGCCACCACCCCGGTTGGCCCGACGCGATAGGCCATGAAGATGAAGAAATGGCCAAAGATCAGGAACAATCCGGCCCCGGCCATCAGCAGCAAATGATGCGCCTCGGGCATCACCCAACGCTCCGACATCAGATGCGCGACGCCTGATCCGACCAGCACCACCACCACCGCAGAAATTGCGACGATCATGCCAGGCACGTCGGCGGCGACCCGCCGCCCGGCGAGATCGCGCGCGGCGGCGAACGCCGCGTTGCCGAGCGCCAGCAGGGCGTAGACCGAGATTCCCTGCATCGTCGGCTGCGCCACCATCACCGCGCCGATGAAGCCGAGCCCGATCAGCGCCATGCGCAAGCCGCCGATGCGCTCGCCGAACAGGACAGAGGAGCCAATCAACATGAGCAGCGGCGTGATCTGTCCCAAGGCGGTCGAATCGGCGATCTGCATATTGGCGAGCGCCACCACGTAGCAAAGGATTGCCGCCAGCTCGAATAGATTTCTTTGCAGCACTCTCCTGTCGAGGATCAGCGGGATCTGCCTGGCGTAGCCCAGCGCAAACAGCAACGGGATACCCCACAGGGTTGCCGCCGTCCCGCGCAAAAACAGCACTTCATAGGGCGGCAGCCCGACGGTCGCCAGCTTCAACATCGTGTCGTTGGCGACATAGGACCCGGTCGACAGGATCATGAACAGCGGGCCGCGGATGGCGATCGGAATAAAATGCATCGGATCAGGAAATCAGACCGGCGCCGCACCGGCAATGGGCCAGATCCAGCTGTAAATCCGGCAAGGCAGACAGGCGGCAGCGGCGCTATCTACCCGTTGATTGCCGGTGCCCGCGGAACCTATCTTAGCCCATTCCATTTGTTCTTGTTCGTTCCTATATCCGCGCCACACCCCCGAAATCGGATCATGGGTTCAGACGGGTGAGAAAAGCGCCCGGCCACAAGACACTTGTGTTTTTCGGCCGCAGTCGCTAATCGCCCCCGCATTCGACTGAACTGAAGGTCCCGGCCGTCCAAGGAAAGAGACTATGGCAAAAGGTAAATTCGAGCGTACAAAGCCTCATGTGAACATCGGCACGATTGGCCATGTCGATCATGGCAAGACGTCGCTGACGGCGGCGATCACCAAGTATTTTGGCGAATACAAGCGCTACGACCAGATCGATGCGGCGCCCGAGGAGAAGGCGCGCGGCATCACCATCTCGACGGCGCATGTCGAATATGAGACGGCCAACCGCCACTACGCCCATGTCGACTGCCCCGGCCACGCCGACTATGTCAAGAACATGATCACCGGTGCTGCGCAGATGGACGGCGCGATCCTGGTCGTGTCGGCCGCCGACGGCCCGATGCCGCAGACCCGCGAGCACATCCTGCTGGCCCGTCAGGTCGGCGTGCCGTCGATCGTGGTGTTTTTGAACAAGGTCGACCAGGTCGACGACGCCGAGCTGCTCGAGCTGGTCGAGCTCGAGGTGCGCGAGCTGTTGACCAAGAACGAGTTCCCCGGCGACGACATTCCGATCGTCAAGGGTTCGGCGCTTGCGGCTTTGGAAGATTCCGACAAGAAGATCGGCGAGGATTCGATCCGCGAGCTGATGGCGGCGGTCGACGACTACATCCCGACGCCGGTTCGTCCGCTCGACAAGCCGTTCCTGATGCCGATCGAGGACGTGTTCTCGATCTCTGGCCGCGGCACGGTGGTGACCGGCCGCGTCGAGCGCGGCGTGGTCAAGGTCGGCGAGGAGCTCGAGATCGTCGGCATCCGTCCGACCACCAAGACGACCTGCACCGGCGTCGAGATGTTCCGCAAGCTGCTCGACCAGGGCCAGGCCGGCGACAACATCGGCGCGCTGCTGCGCGGTGTCGACCGTGAAGGTGTCGAGCGCGGCCAGGTTCTGGCCAAGCCGGGCACGGTCAAGCCGCACAAGAAGTTCGTCGCCGAAGCCTACATCCTGACCAAGGACGAGGGCGGCCGTCACACGCCGTTCTTCACCAACTACCGGCCGCAGTTCTATTTCCGCACCACCGACGTGACCGGCATCGTGTCGCTGCCGGAAGGCACCGAGATGGTGATGCCGGGCGACAACATCACCGTCGATGTCGAGCTGATCGTGCCGATCGCCATGGAAGAGAAGCTGCGCTTCGCCATCCGTGAAGGCGGCCGCACCGTCGGTGCCGGCATCGTCGTCACCATCAAAGAGTAATCGATGCCGGCATCCGCCGGATCGACAGGAAAAGGGCGGTCTTCGGGCCGCCCTTTTTAGGTTACCGGCTCCAGGCAGAACAATTTTGCGCGGTCGTTTCAACGCTATGTTTCCGCCGATGCCACTCAACCGCTTCGATTATAAGCGTAACCGGCTCCGGCTCGAACCCGGCACAATGTTGACGATGGGACCTGAATCGGCGAACCGTCTGGTGGGGCCAACTGTTTGTAAAACCGAACCGAGGCCGCAAAATTGTCCGGCGGCATCGGCGCTCAAGGTTGACGCACAATTCCCACCAAAGCCGTAGCCTTGAAATACCAAAGCCTACCTCGACGACAGGGCAATTAGAGCGGGATGAGATTACCTGCGGTCATAGCCTGAGTTTGCGAAGTAATTTGAGCACTCGAGCGGTGTGACGCGGTTGAGAATCTGGCCGATGGCGTTGCAGACCGTTTCAACGGTGCGCTTTGCGGCCTTTCGCAGCCAGTGCTTGAGCTTGGCGAAGAGCTGTTCGATCGGATTGAGGTCAGGCGAGTATTTCGGCAGGAAGAAGAGCCTCGCGCCGGCCTTTCGGATGGCGCGACGCACGGCCTTGCCTTTGTGGCTGCCGAGATTGTCCATCACAACGATGTCGCCCGGCTGGAGAGTGGGCACGAGAACCTTCTCGACATAGAGGAGGAACCTCTCGCCGTTGATCGGCCCGTCGATGAGCCAGGGCGCTTCGACGCGATCATGACGCAGCGCAGCCAGAAAGGTCATTGTCTTCCAGTGGCCATTGGGAACTTTGGCCTTGATCCGCTGTCCGACCGGTGCCCAACCCCTGAGCGGGGCCATGTTGGTCTTGGTCCAGGTCTCGTCGATGAACACCAGGCGGGCGGGGTCGATCCGGTCCTGATACAGAACCCATTGCCTCCGTCGGCGCGCAACATCGGGACGATCTTGCTCGGCGGCGATCAGCGTCTTTTTTTGTGAGACAGCTTCTCGGCGTGCACGAACTCCCACACCGAGCGGTAGTCAACCTTCAGGCCACGCTCGCCAAGTTCGGCCACAAGCCCGCGCAAGGTGAAGTCCTTCTCCCGGCAGCGCTCGACAAGCCAGTCGCGCCACGCTCCCGATATCTTCTTCGGCTTGTAGCCGCCCACTTGGCGGGGCGCCACGCTCCCCGTCTGTTCCACCCGCTTCAGCCACTCGATCGCCGCGCTGTAGCTGACGCCAAATCGAGCAGCCGCCGCGCGCCGCGAAAGCCCTTCAACCTTGACCGCCGCAACAACCCGTTCGCGCAGGTCCATTGAATATCCAACCATCAATGCTGGCCTCCTGCCCAGCAGCAAGGTTGAATCAGATCATCGCTGATTTGGGAATCCCACGACTCCCATAAATCTCATCCCGCTCTAGTAGCCGGTGTTTGGTTGGAGTAATCGACCGCCGGCTTGTCGTCGAGATTGGATGCGAAGGGCGGTCCTCGGGCTGCCCTTTTTGCTTATTTGCGTACACCCGACTTGCCTTATTAGGTATGGCCGGCGCTTGCGCCATCGTCGCAAAACGCTGTTGCAAGCCGGCAAAGCTGGCCTAGTATAGATCGCATTGCGGGGGCTTGCCCGAAGGTTTTATGGCACCGTCTGAATGGCCAGGCATGGTGGATGCTTGGGCTGATCTGCTTGGCGTCGTTCCTGGTCATGGAACACGCTGCCTTCGCGGCGAACACCAAAAAATCCGCGCCGGATCTTGGTCCGACGATGCGGTTTGTCGTCGTCCGCAGCAGCGCGCCTGGTTGCGAACCGACCTGCCCGGAATGGATATCGGCTGAAGGCTCGATAGTGGCCGCCACGCCGGCCCTGTTCAAACGCACGCTCAAGGCGCTCGGTGGCCGCAAACTGCCTGTTGTCGTGGATTCTCCCGGCGGCAACGTCGAAGCGGCGCTGGCGCTTGGCCGGCTGCTGCGCAAGAACAAGCTCGATATCGCGGTCGGCAAAACCCGGTTCACCGGTTGCCAGCCCGATGCCGAGGACTGCAAGGAAAACGACGGCAAGGGGGCTCGCTATTTCGGCAATGCCTATGCCAGCGGCGCCATCTGCAATTCCGCCTGTCCGCTGATGCTTGCCGGCGGCATCAGGCGCGTCGTCGGGCAATGGGCCTTTCTCGGCGTGCATCAGATCACCACGACCTACATCAAGACGAAGTTGCAGTACCGGACCACCTATCGCGTGGTCGGAGGCAAGAAGAAGATCCTCAGCAAGAAGATCGTCGGCCGCAAGAACGCCGGCAGCTACAAGACCTACGAGATGAGCAAGTCGGTGGAGAAAAGACTGGCTGCCTATCTGAACGAAATGGGCGTCGGCCTGGCCGTGCTCAAGACGATGAAGAACACCCCGGCCAGCAGCATCCAGCAGTTGGCTCCCTACGACATGCTGCAGGCGAAGCTGGTGACCAGCCTGGATGCCGTCGACCTGCTGACCGCGCCAACCCTATGCAACACCGATCCGGTGGCCGCGAACTGCAGGGAAATACCGGCGCCGGCCGGCGACGTGGTAGCGTACGCCAAGCCAGCTCCCGCCACGCCGGTCGAACCCCAAACCGCGCAGCGGACCGATGTTGGAGATATGCGCTTCGTCCTGGTTCGCGGCAGAAGTTTTCTCTGCGATCCCAACTGTCCCGAATGGATCTCGGCGGAAGGGACGATCAGCGCTCAAACGCCGGAACGGCTGCGCCAACTGCTGGACACGATCGGTGATCGGCGACTGCCGGTGGTGATCAACTCGCCGGGAGGCGACGTGCTCGGCGCTCTGGCCGCCGGAAGGTTGATCCGAGAACGCAAGCTCGACGTGGCGGTTGCGCGGACGGACTTCATTGGATGCGAGCCGGGCAACGCGGATTGCGCCGCCAGGGATGGCGTCTACGTCGGGCTGACGATCGATGCAAGCGGTGCGTGTGGCGCGGCCTGCCCGATCATGCTTGCCGGCGGTATCAGGCGCCTTGTCGGTCCCCGCGCGCAGTTGACCGTTCATTCGATGGGATTGGAGCAGCGGGTCAAAACCTATCTTAGGGACATGGCGGTCGGACCCGGTCTGCTGGCGGCGATGCGGTCGGTGCCGGCCCCGCGCCATCGGCAGCTCGAACCCGAGATGATGCTGAAAGTCGGGCTGACGACCGGGCTTGAATCGGTCGATGAATTTACCGGTCCGACCATCTGCAAGTCGCAGCCAATGCCGGGGAATTGCCGCGTGGTGTCGACGTCCGAGGTTCAGGCCGAGGCGCCGGTCAAGCTGTAAGGCACAACGCACGCCCCAGCCGAGCGGGATAGCCGTCTTTTAGCTCGCTTGTTAGCTCGCTTGGGGGCGAAGCGGGGTAGTCCTTCCTGAATGCGCCACAATCCGCCGTGACGTTCAACCGACTCGGCAATGAACAAAGGTTTGGCGATGCTGATCGCTCATCTTCCGGCTGGCTACATACTCGGTACTTTCGCACGAAACCGTTGGCCCGGCAGATCGATGGCGGCGGCTTTGCTTGGCAGCGTCGTCCCGGATCTCGACATGGTCTACTTCCATTTTGTCGATGGCGGACGAACCCATCACCACGCCTACGTCACGCACTGGCCGCTCTTCTGGGCAGCGGTTGGCCTTGTGGCACTGTCGGTCGCGAGATGGCGTGATCCGCGATATCTGGCCTCAGTAGGCGTCTTCTTTGCCGCCGCAATGATACACATGATCCTGGACAGTGTGGCGTCGCCTATCATGTGGCTGATGCCGTTCGACCGGCGTGCGCTCGAACTCGTCACGGTTCCGGCCACATATCGCAACTGGGTCATGAGCTTCCTGTTGCATTGGACTTTTGCTCTCGAACTTCTCATATGTACCTGGGCGCTGGCCCTCGGAATTCGACCAACGCAGTCCCGCGCGGCCACGCCTAAAAACTCGACTTGAGTTCTTGTCCGCTTTATGAAATAGCAGCGCGCGATACGGGCATAGCTCAGTTGGTAGAGCGGCGGTCTCCAAAACCGCAGGTCGTAGGTTCGAGCCCTGCTGCCCGTGCCATTTTTCGAAATGGCCAATTCAAAAAAATGTCTGGTCTTCCAGGCATCGTCCCTTTTGAACATCGCGCGGCTTGCCATATAGGCTTTATTGAGGCATAAGAGCGCCATAGCCGGGACGGGACGACTGGATGGTTCCGAGGCGGCGTTTGGCATAAAGCGGACACTTGCCACTTGCGTGGATCAAGAATCGGTTTTATGTAGACGAAACAGACACGCGACGCGTGGAGCTGGGAAGCCGGCTTTACGCGTCCGATTTGCATGGGCGAAATGATTGCGCTGATTCGGCGCGAACACAGGCTCAGGCGGCACATCCCGGCCAGCGGGATCATCCAGGAGATCCGGTCAACGGGTCTTGCAGACAGAGCGGCACATGGCTTCGAAAACCACAAATCCTTTCGTCTTTCTCCAGCAGGTTCGCGCGGAGACCGCCAAGGTGACTTGGCCGTCGCGTCGCGAAACGATGATCTCGACGGTGATGGTTCTGGCTTTCGCTGTGATCGCGATGATCTTTTTCTTTACTGCCGATCAGCTCATGGGCCTCGCGGTCGAGCAGATCCTGGGCATCGGACGCTAAGTCCGGCGATTACGGAGAAGCCTTGAAATGACTGCGCGGTGGTACATCGTCCACGCCTATTCGAACTTTGAAAAAAAGGTCGCTGAGGACATCGAGAACAAGGCCAAGCAGAAAGGCCTGTCCGCTGACATCGAGCAGATCGTGGTGCCGACCGAGAAGGTCGTCGAGATCCGCCGCGGCCGCAAGGTCGATGCCGAGCGCAAGTTCTTCCCGGGCTACGTGCTGCTGAAGGCCAACCTGACCGATGCGGTGTTCTCGCTGGTGAAGAACACGCCGAAGGTCACCGGCTTTCTGGGCGATTCGAAGCCGGTGCCGATCACCGAGGCCGAGGCCCAGCGCATCCTGAACCAGGTGCAGGAAGGCGTCGAGCGGCCAAAGCCCTCGGTCACTTTCGAGATCGGCGAGGCGATCCGCGTCTCGGACGGTCCGTTCGCCTCGTTCAACGGTTTCGTCCAGGAAGTGGACGAGGAGCGGGCGCGGCTCAAGGTGGAAGTTTCGATCTTCGGGCGCGCCGTGCCGGTCGATCTCGAATTCGGACAGGTCGAAAAGGGCTGATCCGAAATCCTTGTCGCCAATTCGGCGGTGAGGGAGGCGGCGTGGAGGTCGCCGCCAAAACGGGGTGGGAGGCAAATGCAGCTTTAGCCGGCCGCAGGATCCGCACCACCAGACTGCAACCGCCGGTGTTGCCCAGATTTGGGGCCGGCATGAGACAAAGGCAGGAAAGAGATGGCTAAGAAAATTGCAGGCCAGCTCAAGCTCCAGGTTTCCGCGGGCTCGGCGACGCCGTCGCCCCCGATCGGACCGGCGCTTGGTCAGCGCGGCATCAACATCATGGAGTTCTGCAAGGCGTTCAACGCGCAGACCCAGGAAATGGAAAAGGGATCGCCGGTTCCGGTCGTGATCACCTATTACCAGGACAAGTCGTTCACCTTCGTCATGAAGACGCCGCCGGTGAGCTACTTCCTGAAGAAGGCCGCAAACCTGAAGTCGGGCTCGAAGGAGCCGGGCAAGGTCAAGGCCGGCACGATCGGCCGCGACAAGGTGCGCGCCATCGCCGAGCAGAAGATGAAGGATCTGAACGCAACCGATATCGAGGGAGCCATGCGCATGGTCGAGGGCTCCGCCCGCTCGATGGGCCTGGAAGTGGTGGGCTGAGATCATGGCAAAGATTGCAAAGCGCGTAGCGAAGAGCCGCGAAGGCATCGATCCCAACAGGGCCTATGCCTTGGGTGATGCGCTGAAGCTGCTCAAGGACCGGTCGTCGGTGAAGTTCGACGAGACCGTTGAAATCGCGATGAACCTGGGTGTCGACCCGCGCCATGCCGACCAGATGGTCCGTGGCGTGGTCAACCTGCCGAACGGCACCGGCCGTACCGTCCGCGTCGCGGTTTTCGCGCGTGGCGACAAGGCCGAGGAAGCCAAGGCGGCCGGCGCCGATATCGTTGGCGCTGAGGATCTGGTCGACATCGTCCAGAAGGGCACGATCGACTTCGATCGCTGCATCGCCACGCCGGACATGATGCCGCTGGTCGGCCGTCTGGGCAAGGTGCTCGGCCCGCGTGGCATGATGCCGAACCCCAAGGTCGGCACCGTTACCACTGACGTTACCGCCGCCGTCAAGGCGTCGAAGGGCGGCGCGGTCGAGTTCCGCGTCGAGAAGGCCGGCATCGTGCATGGCGGCGTCGGCAAGATCTCGTTCGACGTCAAGGCGCTGGAAGAGAACGTTCGCGCCTTCGCCGACGCGGTGAACAGGGCGAAGCCGGCTGGCGCCAAGGGCAACTATGTCAAGAAGGTGTCGGTCACCTCCACGATGGGCCCGGGCCTCAAGCTCGACGTCTCGACGCTGGCAGCGTCCTGATACGAACCATTTTGATCTGCCGCTAAAGGGCTGATCCGCAAACTGAATTCCGGGCCTCCGATTTATCTCGGCGGCCCGGTACCGGAAGTCGAAAGGCTTCCGGACATCCTGTCCGAGATTGCGGGCGGCCCCAGGCCTTGGTTCAAGGGGGGCCTTAATTCATGTGGGCCTGCATGAGACGGGTGAAGACCGGACAACGGAGCGACTGCTCCAATGAAAGGTTCGAACCGTGTTTGCCTTTTGTCTGCGCACCATTCGGCTTGCCGGCTGGTGTGGCGAAAGGGGGCAGGATCCTCGAGCGTCGTTCGGGAGATCCGTTACTGGATGGCCCGGCCGGCAAAAGGCAACCCGACGCCTGTCCTCGTAATGGGAATGTTCCCGTTAACAGGATTGGGGTCAACTGGAGATAGGCAGTGGACAGAGCGGAAAAACGCGAACTCGTCACGGGCCTGAATGAAGCGTTTTCGGGCGCTGGTTCAGTCGTCGTGGCCCACTACGCCGGTATTACCGTCGCACAAATGAACGACCTTCGGTCGAAAATGCGTGTCGCCGGTGGCACCGTCAAAGTCGCGAAGAACCGTCTCGCCAAAATCGCTCTTCAGGGCACGGACTCCGCATCGATCATCGACCTGTTCAAGGGACAGACGCTGATCGCCTATTCGGAGGATCCGATTGCGGCGCCGAAGGTCGCGTCCGATTTCGCCAAGGGAAATGACAAGCTCGTCATTCTCGGCGGCGCAATGGGCACCACCTCGCTCAACGCCGACGGTGTGAAGGCACTCGCCACACTTCCGTCGCTCGATGAGCTGCGCGGCAGGCTGGTTGGCATGATCGCCACACCGGCAACCCGGATCGCCCAGATCGTCAATGCGCCTGCGGCTTCGGTCGCGCGCGTCATCGGCGCTTACGCCCGGAAGGACGAGGCGGCATGAGGCCGTTCCTCGCTATCACAAACACACGTTCGAACCTTATGAAGGAATATTGCAATGGCTGATCTGGCAAAGATCGTAGACGACCTTTCGAAGCTGACCGTCCTCGAGGCGGCCGAGCTGTCGAAGCTTCTGGAAGAAAAGTGGGGCGTTTCCGCTGCTGCTCCGGTGGCGGTTGCTGCCGCAGGCGGTGCTGCGGCTGCTGCTGCTCCGGTCGAGGAAAAGACGGAATTCGACGTCGTCCTCACCGAGGCGGGCGCTCAGAAGATCAACGTCATCAAGGAAGTTCGCGCCATCACCGGTCTTGGCCTCAAGGAAGCCAAGGACCTGGTCGAGGCGGCTCCGAAGCCGGTCAAGGAAGCTGTTTCCAAGGCCGACGCGGACAAGTTCAAGGCCCAGCTGGAAGCAGCCGGCGCCAAGGTCGAACTGAAGTAAGCGTTTGATATCGGCGGGCGGCTTCGCGCCGTCCGCCACTCCCTTGGCGCGAAGGGAGGCTGCGTAACGCGAAGAGTACGAAAACCTCTTTCCTGAGGGCCGTAAAGCGGCCTTCAGGAAACGGGTTTTCTCCCGTTTTGGCCAGCCACCGACAGGTGGCGGGTGAACAAATAAAGGGCCGCCGCCGACGGTGGCCGAGAATGCAAGGCGAGCCGCGGCGAGGCTCGCCCCGAGAATCGAGCTAAGGAGCGACGATGGCCCAGACACAGACTTTCAATGGCCGCAGACGCGTACGCAAATTCTTCGGAAAGATTCCGGAAGTTGCGGAGATGCCGAACCTGATCGAGGTTCAGAAGGCATCCTATGACCAGTTCCTGATGGTCGAGGAGCCCAAGGGCGGGCGTCCTGACGAGGGACTGCAGGCGGTTTTCAAATCGGTGTTCCCGATCTCCGACTTTTCCGGCTCCTCGATGCTGGAATTCGTGAAGTACGAGTTCGAAGCGCCGAAATTCGACGTTGACGAATGCCGGCAGCGCGACCTGACCTATGCCGCGCCACTCAAGGTGACGCTGCGCCTCATCGTGTTCGATATTGACGAGGATACCGGCGCCAAGTCGATCAAGGACATCAAGGAGCAGGACGTCTATATGGGCGACATGCCGCTCATGACCTTGAACGGCACCTTCATCGTCAATGGCACCGAGCGCGTCATCGTCTCGCAGATGCACCGCTCGCCGGGCGTCTTCTTCGACCATGACAAGGGCAAGTCGCACTCGTCGGGCAAGCTGCTGTTTGCCGCGCGCGTCATCCCCTATCGTGGTTCGTGGCTCGACATCGAGTTCGACTCGAAGGACGTCGTGCACGCCCGCATCGACCGTCGCCGCAAGATTCCGGTGACGTCGCTGCTGATGGCGCTCGGCATGGACGCCGAGGAGATCCTGTCGACCTTCTACAACAAGATCACCTACAAGCGCGCCGGCGACCACTGGCGCATCCCGTTCAACGTCGAGCGTTTCCGCGGCCTCAAGGCCGTCGGCGACCTGATCGATGCGGACACCAACGAGGTCGTCGTCGAGGCCGGCAAGAAGATCACCGCACGCCAGGCCCGTCAGCTCGGCGAAAAGGGTCTCAAGGCGATCAAGGCGACCGACGAGGATCTGCTCGGCAACTACCTTGCCGAGGACATCGTCAACTATGCGACCGGCGAGATTTTCCTCGAGGCGGGCGACGAGATCGACGAAAAGACGCTAAAAGTACTTCTCGCCGCCGGCGACGACGAGATCAAGGTTCTCGACATCGACCACGTCAATGTCGGCGCCTATATCCGCAACACGCTCAACGTCGACAAGAACGAAAGCCGCCAGGACGCGCTGTTCGACATCTACCGCGTCATGCGCCCCGGCGAGCCGCCGACGCTGGAAACCGCCGAAGCCATGTTCAACTCGCTGTTCTTCGACAGCGAGCGCTATGATCTGTCGGCCGTCGGCCGCGTCAAGATGAACATGCGCCTCGAGCTCAAGGCCGAGGACACCGTGCGCGTGCTGCGCAAGGACGACATCCTGGCCGTGGTCAAGACGCTGGTCGAACTGCGCGACGGCAAGGGCGAGATCGACGACATCGACAATCTCGGCAATCGCCGCGTGCGCTCGGTCGGCGAGCTGATGGAGAACCAGTACCGCGTCGGCCTCTTGCGCATGGAGCGCGCGATCAAGGAACGCATGTCCTCGATCGAGATCGATACGGTGATGCCGCAGGACCTGATCAACGCCAAGCCGGCGGCTGCCGCCGTGCGCGAGTTCTTCGGTTCCTCGCAGCTGTCGCAGTTCATGGACCAGACCAACCCGCTGTCGGAGATCACCCACAAGCGCCGTCTCTCGGCGCTTGGACCCGGTGGTCTGACCCGCGAGCGCGCCGGCTTCGAGGTGCGCGACGTGCACCCGACGCATTACGGCCGCATCTGCCCGATCGAGACGCCGGAAGGCCCGAACATCGGTCTGATCAACTCGCTGGCCACCTTTGCGCGCGTCAACAAGTATGGCTTCATCGAGAGCCCGTACCGCAAGATCGTCAACGGCAAGCTGACCAATGAGGTCGTCTATCTCTCGGCGATGGAAGAGGCCAAGCACCACGTCGCGCAGGCCAATGCCGAGCTCGACAAGGATGGTCGTTTCGTCGACGAATTCGTCATTTGCCGCAACGCCGGCGAAGTGATGATGGCGCCGCGCGAAAACGTCGATCTGATGGACGTGTCGCCCAAGCAGATGGTGTCGGTGGCCGCGGCGCTGATCCCGTTCCTCGAGAACGACGACGCCAACCGCGCGCTGATGGGCTCGAACATGCAGCGTCAGGCCGTGCCGCTGGTGCGCGCCGAAGCGCCGTTCGTCGGCACCGGCATGGAGCCGATCGTCGCCCGTGACTCCGGCGCCGCCATCGGCGCCCGCCGCGGCGGCGTCGTCGACCAGGTCGACGCGACGCGTATCGTCATCCGCGCCACCGAAGATCTCGATCCCGGCAAATCGGGCGTCGACATCTACCGGCTGATGAAGTTCCAGCGTTCGAACCAGAACACCTGCATCAACCAGCGTCCGCTGGTGCGCATGGGCGACCTGGTCAACAAGGGCGACATCATCGCCGACGGCCCGTCGACCGAGCTCGGCGATCTGGCGCTTGGCCGCAACGTGCTGGTCGCGTTCATGCCGTGGAACGGCTACAACTACGAGGACTCGATCCTCTTGTCCGAGCGCATCGTCGCCGACGACGTCTTCACCTCGATCCACATCGAGGAGTTCGAGGTCATGGCGCGCGACACCAAGCTCGGGCCGGAGGAAATCACCCGCGACATTCCCAACGTCTCGGAAGAAGCGCTGAAGAACCTCGACGAGGCCGGCATCGTCTATATCGGTGCCGAAGTGCAGCCTGGCGACATCCTGGTCGGCAAGATCACGCCGAAGGGCGAAAGCCCGATGACGCCGGAAGAAAAGCTTCTGCGCGCCATCTTCGGCGAAAAGGCATCGGACGTGCGTGACACCTCGATGCGCATGCCGCCCGGAACTTTTGGCACCGTCGTCGAAGTGCGCGTCTTCAACCGCCACGGCGTGGAGAAGGACGAGCGCGCCATGGCGATCGAGCGCGAGGAGATCGAACGCCTCGCCAAGGACCGCGACGACGAGCAGGCGATCCTCGACCGCAACGTCTATTCGCGCCTGTCCGACGTTCTCGTCGGCAAGGATGCGATTGCCGGGCCGAAGGGTTTCAAGAAAGGCTCGAAGCTGTCGAAGGATACGCTCGACGAGTATCCGCGTTCGCAGTGGTGGCAGTTTGCGGTGGAGAACGAAAAGCTCCAGAGCGAGCTGGAAGCCCTGCGTGGCCAGTACGACGATTCCAAGAAGGCGCTCGAACAGCGCTTCATGGACAAGGTCGAGAAGGTGCAGCGCGGCGACGAGATGCCTCCCGGCGTCATGAAGATGGTTAAGGTCTTCGTGGCGGTGAAGCGCAAGATGCAGCCCGGCGACAAGATGGCCGGCCGACACGGCAACAAGGGTGTCGTGTCGCGGATCGTTCCGGTCGAGGACATGCCGTTCCTCGAGGACGGCACGCATGCCGATATCGTGCTCAACCCGCTGGGTGTGCCGAGCCGCATGAATGTCGGCCAGATCCTGGAGACGCATCTGGGCTGGGCTTGCGCCGGAATGGGCAGGAAGATCGGCGAGTTGATCGACGCCTACAAGACAGGCGGCGACATCAAGCCGCTGCGCAAGACGCTCGAAAGCTTCATGCCGGCCAACGACCGCAACGAGCCGATCCGCGACTATGACGACGACAGCGTCGTTCGCCTCAGCGAGCAGATGCGCCGCGGCGTCTCCATCGCGACACCGGTGTTCGACGGCGCGCACGAGGCCGACATCAACATCATGCTGGAGCAGGCGGGCCTGCACACCAGCGGTCAGTCGCAGCTCTATGACGGGCGCACCGGCGAGCCGTTCGATCGCAAAGTGACGATGGGCTACATATATATGCTCAAGCTTCACCACCTTGTGGACGACAAGATCCACGCGCGTTCGATCGGGCCGTACTCGCTCGTTACGCAGCAGCCGCTGGGCGGCAAGGCGCAGTTCGGTGGCCAGCGCTTCGGCGAGATGGAGGTCTGGGCGCTCGAAGCGTACGGCGCCGCCTACACGCTGCAGGAGATGCTGACGGTGAAGTCGGACGACGTCGCCGGCCGCACCAAGGTCTACGAGGCGATTGTCAGAGGCGACGACACCTTCGAGGCCGGCATCCCCGAGAGCTTCAACGTTCTGGTCAAGGAAATGCGTTCCCTTGGCCTCAACGTCGAGCTGGAGAACACCAAGCTCGACGACAACCCGATCCGGCTGCCCGACGCGGCCGAATAAGCAAGACGTCCGGTCGCGGGAGAGGGCTCCTGCGACCGGGCGCCGAGCATGATCCCGAAAAGTGGTTACCGGTTTTCGGCCAAGATCATGCTCAAACAAGAAGTTTCTTCGGCCGATGGTCGACCAAGTCGGCGGGCGTTTGGCCCGCGCTAGATGCAAGGGGTTTTCGATGACCCCGAAAAGGAGAACGGCATGAACCAAGAGGTCATGAATCTCTTCAATCCCCAGGCGCCTGCACAGGTGTTCGATTCCATCCGGATTTCGCTCGCCAGCCCTGAGAAGATTCTGTCCTGGTCGTTCGGCGAGATCAAGAAGCCGGAGACCATCAACTACCGCACCTTCAAGCCGGAGCGCGACGGCCTGTTCTGCGCGCGTATTTTCGGCCCGATCAAGGACTACGAGTGCCTGTGCGGCAAGTACAAGCGCATGAAGTACAAGGGCGTCATCTGCGAGAAGTGCGGCGTCGAAGTCACGCTGTCGCGCGTCCGTCGCGAGCGCATGGGCCATATCGAGCTGGCCGCGCCGGTCGCCCATATCTGGTTCCTGAAGTCGCTGCCGTCGCGTATCGGCACGCTGCTCGACATGACGCTGAAGGACATCGAGCGCGTTCTCTACTTCGAGAACTACATCGTCACCGAGCCCGGCCTCACCGCGCTGAAGGAGCACCAGCTGCTCAGCGAGGAAGAGTACATGATGGCCGTCGACGAATATGGCGAGGATAGTTTTACCGCCATGATCGGCGCCGAGGCCATCCACGACCTTCTGGCCGGCATGGACCTGGAGAAGATCGCCGGCGACCTGCGTTCGGAGCTGGCTTCGACCACATCCGAGCTCAAGCAGAAGAAGTATTTGAAGCGGCTCAAGGTCGTCGAGAACTTCATGGAGTCCGGCAACCGTCCGGAATGGATGATCATGAAGGTGGTCCCGGTGATCCCGCCGGACCTGCGCCCGCTGGTTCCCCTGGACGGCGGCCGCTTCGCCACGTCCGATCTCAACGATCTCTACCGCCGCGTCATCAACCGCAACAACCGCCTGAAGCGGCTGATCGAGCTGCGCGCGCCCGGCATCATCGTGCGCAATGAAAAGCGCATGCTGCAGGAAGCCGTCGACGCGCTGTTCGACAACGGCCGTCGCGGTCGCGTCATCACCGGCGCCAACAAGCGTCCGTTGAAGTCGCTGTCCGACATGCTGAAGGGCAAGCAGGGCCGGTTCCGCCAGAACCTGCTCGGCAAGCGCGTCGACTATTCCGGCCGCTCGGTCATCGTGACCGGTCCGGAGCTCAAGCTGCACCAGTGCGGCCTGCCGAAGAAGATGGCGCTCGAACTGTTCAAGCCCTTCATCTATGCACGTCTCGACGCCAAGGGTTATTCCTCGACCGTCAAGCAGGCGAAGAAGCTGGTCGAGAAGGAGCGTCCGGAGGTCTGGGATATCCTCGACGAGGTCATCCGCGAGCACCCGGTGCTGTTGAACCGTGCGCCGACGCTGCACCGCCTCGGCATCCAGGCGTTCGAGCCGATCCTGATCGAAGGCAAGGCGATCCAGCTTCACCCGCTGGTCTGCACGGCCTTCAATGCCGACTTCGACGGCGACCAGATGGCGGTTCACGTGCCGCTGTCGCTGGAAGCGCAGCTTGAAGCCCGCGTGTTGATGATGTCGACCAACAACATCCTGCACCCGGCTTCCGGCGCACCGATCATCGTGCCGTCGCAGGACATGGTTCTGGGTCTCTACTATCTGTCGATCGTCAACCAGAACGAGCCGGGCGAGGGCATGGTGTTTGCCGACATGGGCGAACTCCAGCACGCGCTCGAGACCAAGGCGGTGACGCTGCACTCCAAGATCAAGGGCCGTTTCCGTACGGTCGATGCGGACGGCAAGGTCGTGTCGAAAATCTACGACACCACGCCCGGCCGCATGATCATCGGCGAGCTTCTGCCGAAGAACGCCAACGTGCCGTACGAGACCGCCAACCAGGAGATGACCAAGAAGAACATCTCCAAGATGATCGACACCGTCTACCGCCATTGCGGTCAGAAGGAGACGGTCATTTTCTGCGATCGCATCATGGCCCTCGGCTTCAGCCACGCCTGCCGCGCCGGCATTTCGTTCGGCAAGGACGACATGCTGATCCCGGATGCCAAGATCAAGCTGGTGTCCGATACCGAGGCCTTGGCCAAGGAATACGAGCAGCAGTACAATGACGGCCTGATCACGCAGGGCGAGAAGTACAACAAGGTCGTCGACGCCTGGGCCAAGTGCTCGGAAAAGGTCGCCGACGAGATGATGGCCCGCATCAAGGCGGTCGAGTTCGAGGACAATGGCCGTCAAAAGCCGATGAACTCGATCTACATGATGTCGCACTCCGGTGCGCGCGGCTCGCCCACCCAGATGCGCCAGCTTGCCGGTATGCGCGGCCTGATGGCCAAGCCGAGCGGTGAAATCATCGAGACGCCGATCATCTCGAACTTCAAGGAAGGCCTGACCGTGCTCGAGTACTTCAACTCGACCCACGGCGCCCGCAAGGGTCTGGCCGACACCGCCTTGAAGACGGCGAACTCGGGTTACCTCACCCGTCGTCTGGTCGACGTGGCGCAGGACTGCATCGTCAACTCCGTCGACTGCGGCACCGACAAGGGCCTTACCATGCAGCCGATCGTCGATGCCGGCCAGGTCGTCGCTTCCGTCGGCCAGCGGGTTCTCGGCCGCACCGCGCTCGACGACATCACGCATCCGGTCACCGGTGAGGTTCTGGTCAAGGCCGGAACGTTGATGGACGAACGCGACGTCGAGCAGATCGAAAAGGCCGGCGTCCAGTCGGTCCGCATCCGCTCGGCGCTGACTTGCGACGTCAGGGTCGGTGTCTGCGCGGTCTGCTACGGACGCGATCTGGCCCGCGGCACCCCGGTCAACCAGGGCGAGGCTGTCGGCGTCATTGCGGCGCAGTCGATCGGCGAGCCGGGCACCCAGCTCACCATGCGTACCTTCCACATGGGCGGTACGGCGCAGGTGGTGGACTCGTCGTTCCTTGAAGCCTCGTATGAGGGCAAGGTCGAGATCCGCAACCGCAACGTGGTGCGCAACTCCGACGGCCAGCAGATGGTCATGGGCCGCAACATGGCGGTGCTGATCCTCGACGAGGCCGGCAAGGAGCGCGCCACGCACCGCCTCACCTATGGTTCGCGCATCTTCGTGGACGATGGCGACAAGGTGAAGCGCGGCCAGCGCATCGCCGAGTGGGATCCCTATACCCGCCCGGTCCTCACCGAAATCGAGGGCAAGGTGGCGTTCGAGGATCTGGTCGACGGCATTTCCGTCCAGGAAACGGCCGACGAATCGACCGGCATCACCAAGCGCGAGGTCATCGACTGGCGTTCGACGCCACGCGGCAACGACCTCAAGCCGGCGATCGTCGTCCAGGACGCCAAGGGCAAGGTCGGCAAACTGTCGAAGGGCGGCGACGCTCGCTTCCTGCTCTCGGTCGAGGCCATTCTTTCGGTCGAGCCGGGTGCACAGGTTCGCCCCGGCGACGTGCTGGCGCGTATCCCGATGGAAAGCGCCAAGACCAAGGACATCACCGGCGGTCTGCCGCGTGTTGCCGAATTGTTCGAGGCACGCCGTCCGAAGGATCACGCCATCATCGCCGAGATCGATGGCACGATCCGCTTCGGCCGCGACTACAAGAACAAGCGTCGCATCATCATCGAGCCGCATGACTCGACGCTTGAGCCGGTCGAATACCTGATCCCGAAGGGCAAGCCGTTCCATCTCCAGGACGGCGACGTCATCGAGAAGGGCGACTACATCCTCGACGGCAATCCGGCGCCGCACGACATCCTGGCGATCAAGGGCGTGGAGGCGCTTGCGTCCTACCTCGTCAACGAGATCCAGGAGGTCTACCGTCTGCAGGGCGTGTCGATCAACGACAAGCACATCGAGGTGATCGTTCGCCAGATGCTGCAGAAGGTCGAGATCACGGCGCAGGGCGATTCGACCTATATTCCGGGCGACCACGTCGACATGATCGAGCTGGAAGAGGTCAACGAGCGCCTGGTCGAGGAGGGCAAGAAGCCGGCCGAAGGCCAGCCGGTGCTGTTGGGCATCACCAAGGCCTCGCTGCAGACGCCGTCCTTCATCTCGGCCGCCTCCTTCCAGGAGACGACCCGAGTGCTGACCGAAGCGGCGGTTGCCGGCAAGACCGACATGCTGCAGGGGCTGAAGGAAAACGTCATCGTCGGCCGTCTGATCCCGGCCGGCACCGGCGGCACGATGAGCCAGATCCGGCGCATCGCCACCTCGCGCGACGAGCTGATCATCGACGAGCGCCGCAAGGCGTCGGGTGTCGAGGTCGCCGATCCGATGCTGACCGACATGGCTTCCGCCGCGCAGTAAGCGCGGCGGGCAAAGATCTCAGGCAACAAAGCCGTCGGGCCAACCCGGCGGCTTTTTTGTGGGGTGGGTTGGCGACCGACTGGGATAGGCGCCGTCGAGTGTTGCGACTTGTTTCGATCGTCCGGCGCCGCCCCTCATTGCCCTGCCGGGCATTTCTCCCCGTAAACGGCAGGGCTGTCCGGGGAAAGTTATTCATAAATGAAGGCCATCTGATTGGGAGAGGCTCGGTCCCTTGGTCGGCTTGGATTGACCGGTGGCGGCTTATCGATGGTGTGCAGTTTCCGCCGCCCGAACAAGTATTGAGCGACCAGTTCTGTGAACCTCAAGATAGGAATAGTGACGCGGCGGGTGCGCGCGACAATGCGCAGCAGCGCAAAGGCGATCATTGCGGCAAAGAGTTGCAGGCGGATTGCATTGCCGTTGTTGCCGAGGAACTTGCGGATCTTGAGGTGCTGCTTGATCCATCGGAACAGAAGCTCGATGTGCCAGCGGCCTTTGTAAAGCCGTCCAATCTCGACGGCAGAGCGCTCCAGATCGTTGGTCAAAAGCGTGATGGTGTCGCCCGTTTCGCGCTGAACGCGCAGGCGACGCAGCCGCATCGGCAGCTTGCAAGCAGCCTTGCTGACCAAGCTTACCTCACTGTCTTCCACAACCAGGAAGCCGTCGCCCTGCGGCTCGGCTATAGGGCGATCACGCAGCAGCGCCAGCCTCATGTTGGATTTGGGCCGCGTCACGAAGATCGATCCGGCTTCGGCGATCGCCGTCCACCAGCCATAATGGCAGTAGCCCTTGTCGAACACGTAGGTCGCTCCAGCTTCGATCGTGATCTGGCGACCGACCTGGGCGTCGTTGACGTTGGCGTCGGTGATGTCGAGGATGCGCGGACAGTCGGTCTTCGGGTCATAGACGACATGCACCTTCATGCCGCGGATGCGCCCGTTCGACTTGGCCCAATCGCACAGTTTGCCGAGCGGAATGGGGGTCGAGTCGATCAGCCGCAGCATCGCTTCGCCCTCGCGCCGCATTTGCCTGTCGAGCAGGTTCGCCACCAGACCGAACGCCTCGGCAAAGATGGCGACCGGACGCCGTCTGTTGGCATCCGACAAGGTCGAACGCATCAACGGACCGCTGCCCAGGTGATAATGATGCTGGCTGTTGGCGTTCCAGCCGGCTTCCAGGCCACGCAAGCTGCTGCTGCCGCAGAACTGGGCATAGATCAGCGCCACCAGATGATCCCAGCTTCTGAACGATTTGTCGTACGCATCCCCGTCGTGGCGATCCACAATTGCTTGGAATTGACGCCGATCGATGGGTTCAAGAAGCTGCCCGAAGATGCTAGGTGCAAAGCGCATGCCCCGTTCCTTTTCTGAGTCTCGACAACCAGAGAAAAGACGGACAAACCCCGTTTTACGGGGCATGCACATGTGGCATTTCGATTCACTCAAAACTTTCCCCGGACAGCCCTGCGTAAACGGGGAGAAAGAAGCTGGCCGCAGCCTTGGCGCTCTTTCTGCGACGCTGGAGATTGGCGAAATCTTTGATGACGGCGTCCTTCTCCCCGGTCACGGGGAGAAGATGGCGGCAGCCAGATGAGGGGCGGCGCGGCGATTGCAAGATGGTCAGGGCCGGAGCGAAGGCCACTCGTTGCAGCTCCGCGGCATCAGTCGAAAAACGCCTCGACCACATTGCGCCTGCCCAGCATAAAAGCGTCGGCGACGTGCTGCAGCGGGGCGAGATCGACGTCGCAAACGCCGGCGCGCACGATCTCGGCGAAGCGCTTGTAGAGCATCGGATATTCGGCTTCCGGTTCGTCGTGAACGACGCGGCCGTCGACCGCGAGTTTTGCGCCGCCGCCAGAAAGCACCATCGCGCCGTTGTCCGTCTCGGCCAGGATATCCCAGCTTTGCGGGCCGGTCTGGCGCCAATCGAGTTCCATCGCCACCGGCAGGCCGTTCGAGGTCCGGAAAGCGATGTGGGCTGCGATCGGGGCTGCCCGGTTTTCGGGAAAATCGAGGATCGCCGAGGTGATGAACATCGTCGGCAATATGTGGGTCGCGATCGACAGCGCGTTGATGCCGGGATCGAAGACGCCGAAGCCGCCCGGGGCCCAGATCCAGTCCTGGTTCGGATGCCAGCGGCGCACGTCTTCCTTCCAGTTGATGGCTGCCGATCTTATCGTGGTCGAGCCGAGAAAATCGCGCGCGGCCTCGACCGCCGGGGCATAGCGCGAATGCCAGCTGGCGAACAGCGAGACGCCGTTTGCCGCCGCCAGCGCTTTCAAATCCTCGACCTCGCTGACCGTGGCGCCGGGTGGCTTTTCCAGAAAAACATGTTTTTTCGCGGCCAGCGCCGTCCGCGCGGCGTCGTAGCGGAACTGCGGCGGCATGCACAGCGATACGGCCTCGAGTTCCGGCACGGCGTCGAACATCGCCTCGATATCAGGAAAATTCGCGATGCCGTCGACCTTGCCGTGCCGGCTGGCGGCGGCGGTGAGGTGGTAGTCGCGGTCCTTCGCCAGGGCTGGCAGGTGCTGGTCGCGAACGATCTTTCCCACCCCGACGATGCCGAGCTTGATGGGGTCGTTATTCCTGGACATGGGGGGACTCCGCAGGCTGATATTGCGCTGGTTCTTAGCAGAGAACCGATGCCGGGCAAGTGGTGCGAGACCGCGACGGCCAAGGATATGGCTGGTCAGAGCGGTACATCGAAGGTGACGATCGACACTTCGCCTTCGAGCGCGCCCTGATAGGCAGACAAATGCGGCTCTTCGTCGGGCACGCCGTCCAGGTCGCCGATCTGGTCGAGCTCCGCCTCGGCGTAGCCTTCGGCCGCGAGTGATTCGAGCGCCCGGCGCACCGCCGAATCGTCGTCGGGCGCGACCAGCATGAGGTGGACGCCTTCCGGCTTGCCGCCCTTTCTTTTCCACGCCCGGCCGGTGATGATGGTGACCGGGCGCTCATCATTGTCGTTCACGGGCCGATTCCTCCGGGCGAGGGGATTTGCGCTGTTCATGTCGCTTTTTCGCATGAAGCCTGGCCGCGCAACAGCCAAGGGCCGGTCACTTTCTTCCCTGCTCTTGCAAAATGGCGAAAGAAAATTACATGCACTTTCCGCATGGCTGCCAAGCCTCGGTTTCAGCGTAATATTTGGCGCTCCGGGGTTGACGGGCAACAGGCTTGCGAGTAGAAGCCGCCCAGTCAGAACCGATGTGAGGCTCTCACTTCCGAAGCGACACGCTTTGGAGTTTGCCTCAAACAGGGTTCGTTTTACGAGCGAAAAGACATTTCCGGCGTGCATGAAGCGGTTTCCGCTTCCTCTGCCATTTGTTCGGGCAAGACCGCGAGGCGCGGTTTGTGGCCCGACTTTGCGTATGGAAATGACGCTTTGAGCGGCCCTGACCGGGCGAGACACGGAATTGAGAGACAAGAGGGTTTAATGCCTACCGTCAACCAGCTGATCCGCAAGCCGCGCATTGCGCCGGTGAAGCGCAACAAGGTCCCGGCCATGCAGCAGAACCCGCAGAAGCGGGGCGTCTGCACGCGCGTCTATACAACGACGCCGAAGAAGCCGAACTCGGCGCTGCGCAAGGTGGCCAAGATCCGCCTGACCAATGGTTTTGAAGTGATCGGCTACATCCCCGGCGAAGGCCACAACCTTCAGGAACACTCGGTGGTGATGATCCGCGGCGGCCGCGTCAAGGATCTTCCGGGCGTCCGCTACCATATCATCCGCGGCGTGCTCGACACGCAGGGTGTGAAGAACCGCAAGCAGCGCCGTTCGAAATACGGCGCCAAGCGTCCGAAGTGACCGAAGCGTAGCCAAGGTCATCCCGGCGCCATGCGACGATCCGGGATCCAGGCCACCACGCAGAATTGAGGCAGAGAAAAAATGTCCCGTCGTCACAGTGCAGAAAAGCGTGAGATCAACCCGGACCCGAAGTTCGGCGATCTGATCGTCACCAAGTTCATGAACGCCGTCATGTATGACGGCAAGAAGTCGGTTGCCGAGACCATCGTCTACGGCGCGCTCGACCAGGTTCAGTCCAAGACCAAGCAGGAGCCGGTCACCGTCTTCCATCAGGCGCTCGACAATGTCGCGCCTCATGTGGAAGTGCGTTCGCGCCGCGTCGGCGGCGCCACCTACCAGGTTCCGGTCGACGTGCGCCCCGAGCGCCGTCAGGCGCTGGCCATCCGCTGGCTGATCGCCGCCGCCCGCAACCGCAACGAGACCACGATGGTCGACCGCCTCTCCGGCGAGCTGATGGACGCGGCCAACAACCGCGGCACCGCCGTCAAGAAGCGTGAAGACACCCACAAGATGGCAGAAGCCAACCGCGCCTTCGCGCACTACCGCTGGTAAAAGCGCGAACGAGACTGAAGAGGCACCTCCCATGGCCCGCGAATATAAAATCGAAGACTACCGCAATTTCGGTATCATGGCGCATATCGACGCCGGCAAGACGACGACCACCGAGCGCGTCCTCTACTACACGGGCAAGTCGCACAAGATCGGCGAAGTCCATGACGGCGCTGCCACCATGGACTGGATGGAGCAGGAGCAGGAGCGCGGCATCACCATCACGTCCGCTGCGACCACGACCTTCTGGAAGGGTCGTGACGGCAAGATGCACCGCTTCAACATCATCGACACTCCCGGCCACGTCGACTTCACCATCGAGGTCGAGCGTTCGCTGCGCGTGCTCGACGGCGCCATTGCGCTGCTCGACGCCAATGCCGGTGTCGAGCCGCAGACGGAGACTGTCTGGCGCCAGGCCGACAAGTACCGCGTGCCGCGCATGATTTTCTGTAACAAGATGGACAAGATCGGCGCGGATTTCTATCGCTCGGTCGAAATGATCGGTTCGCGCCTCGGTGCGCATGCCGTCGTCATGCAGCTGCCGATCGGCGCCGAGACCGAGTTCAAGGGTGTCGTCGATCTCGTCGAGATGAACGCGCTGGTCTGGCGCGACGAGACGCTGGGCGCCGCCTGGGACGTCGTCGAGATCCCGGACGACCTTAGGGCACGTGCGGAAGAATATCGCGAGAAGATGATCGAGGCCGCCGTCGAAATGGACGAGGCGGCGCTCGAGAATTACCTCGAAGGCAAGATGCCCAGCAATGACGAGATCCGCGCCCTGATCCGCAAGGGCACCATCGCGGTGAAGTTCTACCCGATGTTCTGCGGCTCGGCCTTCAAGAACAAGGGCGTGCAGCCGTTGCTTGATGCAGTCGTTGAATATCTGCCGTCGCCGGCCGACGTTCCGGCCATCAAGGGCGTCGATGCCAAGACCGACGCCGAGATCGAGCGTCACGCCGACGACAGCGAGCCGCTGTCGATGCTCGCCTTCAAGATCATGAACGACCCGTTCGTCGGCTCGCTTACCTTTGCCCGCATCTATTCGGGCAAGCTCACCAAGGGCATCTCGGTCGACAATACGGTGAAGGGCAAGAAGGAGCGCATCGGCCGCATGCTGCAGATGCATGCGAATTCGCGTGCTGACGTCGAAGAGGCCTTCGCCGGCGACATCGTCGCTTTGGCCGGCCTCAAGGACACGACGACTGGCGACACGCTGTGCGATCCGCTGCATCCGGTCATCCTCGAGCGCATGGAATTCCCCGATCCGGTCATCCAGATCGCGATCGAGCCGAAGACCAAAAACGACCAGGAAAAGATGGGCCTTGCGCTGCATCGCCTGGCCGCCGAGGATCCGTCCTTCCGCGTCAAGACCGACGAGGAATCAGGCCAGACGATCATCTCCGGCATGGGCGAACTCCACCTCGACATCATCGTCGACCGCATGCGTCGCGAGTTCAAGGTCGAGGCCAATGTCGGCGCGCCGCAGGTGGCCTATCGCGAGACGATCACCCGCAGGCACGAGCAGGATTATACCCACAAGAAGCAGACCGGCGGCACCGGCCAGTTCGCCCGTGTCAAGATCCTGTTCGAACCAAATCCGGAAAGCAGCGAATTCCTGTTCGAATCCAAGATCGTCGGCGGCGCTGTGCCGAAGGAATACATCCCCGGTGTCGAAAAGGGCATCAACAGCGTCATGACCTCCGGCCCGTTCGCCGGCTTCCCGATGATCGGCGTCAAGGCGACGCTGATCGACGGCGCCTACCATGATGTCGACTCTTCGGTGCTCGCCTTCGAAATCGCCGGCCGTGCCTGCTTCCGCGAAGCGGCGCCCAAGCTTGGCGTGCAGTTGCTGGAGCCGATCATGAAGGTCGAAGTGGTGACTCCGGAAGATTATGTCGGCAGCGTCATCGGTGATCTGAACGGCCGTCGCGGCCAGATTCAGGGCCAGGAAGCGCGCGGCGTGGCAGTGGTTGTCAACGCAATGGTGCCGCTCGCCAACATGTTCAAATACGTCGACAATTTGCGCTCGATGAGCCAGGGCCGCGCGGCCTACACGATGCAGTTCGATCACTACGAGCCGGTCCCCACCGCGGTCGCTCAGGAAGTCCAGAAGAAATACGCGTAACCGCAACGGGTTGCAGCGCTAACTTAATTCAAAGCCCGCACGGGCGAGCAGGAATGGAGAGATCACATGGCAAAAGGTAAATTCGAGCGTACAAAGCCTCATGTGAACATCGGCACGATTGGCCATGTCGATCATGGCAAGACGTCGCTGACGGCGGCGATCACCAAGTATTTTGGCGAATACAAGCGCTACGACCAGATCGATGCGGCGCCCGAAGAGAAGGCGCGCGGCATCACCATCTCGACGGCGCATGTCGAATACGAGACGGCCAACCGCCACTACGCCCATGTCGACTGCCCCGGCCACGCCGACTATGTCAAGAACATGATCACCGGTGCTGCGCAGATGGACGGCGCGATCCTGGTCGTGTCGGCCGCCGACGGCCCGATGCCGCAGACCCGCGAGCACATCCTGCTGGCCCGTCAGGTCGGCGTGCCGTCGATCGTGGTGTTTTTGAACAAGGTCGACCAGGTCGACGACGCCGAGCTGCTCGAGCTGGTCGAGCTCGAGGTGCGCGAGCTGTTGACCAAGAACGAGTTCCCCGGCGACGACATTCCGATCGTCAAGGGTTCGGCGCTTGCGGCTTTGGAAGATTCCGACAAGAAGATCGGCGAGGATTCGATCCGCGAGCTGATGGCGGCGGTCGACGACTACATCCCGACGCCGGTTCGTCCGCTCGACAAGCCGTTCCTGATGCCGATCGAGGACGTGTTCTCGATCTCCGGCCGCGGCACGGTGGTGACCGGCCGCGTCGAGCGCGGCGTGGTCAAGGTCGGCGAGGAGCTTGAGATCGTCGGCATCCGTCCGACCACCAAGACGACCTGCACCGGCGTCGAGATGTTCCGCAAGCTGCTCGACCAGGGCCAGGCCGGCGACAACATCGGCGCGCTGCTGCGCGGTGTCGACCGTGAAGGTGTCGAGCGCGGCCAGGTCCTGGCCAAGCCGGGCACGGTCAAGCCGCACAAGAAGTTCGTCGCCGAGGCCTACATCCTGACCAAGGACGAGGGCGGCCGTCACACGCCGTTCTTCACCAACTACCGGCCGCAGTTCTATTTCCGCACCACCGACGTGACCGGCATCGTGTCGCTGCCGGAAGGCACCGAGATGGTGATGCCGGGCGACAACATCACCGTCGATGTCGAGCTGATCGTGCCGATCGCCATGGAAGAGAAGCTGCGCTTCGCCATCCGTGAAGGCGGCCGCACCGTCGGTGCCGGCATCGTCGTCACCATCAAAGAGTAATTTGGACTTAAACCGATCTGTCGCGGGCGCTGCCCGCGCCGCGCCAGAACAAGGAAGTGACGCATGAACGGACAGAATATCCGCATCCGCCTGAAGGCGTTTGATCACCGGGTGCTTGACGCCTCGACGCGGGAAATCGTGTCGACGGCCAAGCGCACCGGCGCCAACGTCCGCGGCCCCATTCCGCTGCCGACGCGGATCGAAAAGTTCACGGTCAACCGGTCGCCTCACGTCGACAAGAAGAGCCGCGAGCAGTTCGAGATGCGCACGCACAAGCGTCTGCTCGACATCGTCGATCCGACCCCGCAGACGGTCGACGCTTTGATGAAGCTCGATCTTGCCGCCGGTGTCGATGTCGAGATCAAGCTCTAAGGAACCAGAGGGGCGGGGCGACCCGGAACTCTGAAGGAACAAGAGGCGTGGACGGGCGACAAGCCCCGACAGGGAACTCTGAAGGAACAAGAGGCGTGGACGGGCGACAAGCCCCGACAGGGAACTCTAAAGGAATGAACCGATGCGTTCAGGTGTGATTGCAAAGAAGGTGGGAATGACCCGCATCTACAACGATGCCGGGGAACATGTTCCCGTCACCGTTCTCCAGATGGAGAACTGCCAGGTCGTGGCGCAGCGCACGCAGGAGAAGAACGGTTATACCGCCGTCCAGCTCGGCGTTGGCCTTGCCAAGGTGAAGAACACGTCGAAGGCGATGCGCGGCCATTTCGCGACCGCTTCCGTCGAGCCGAAGGCCAAGGTTGCCGAGTTCCGCGTCTCCGCCGACAACATGATCGATGTCGGCGCCGAGATCACCGTCGATCATTTCGTCGCCGGCCAGAAGGTCGATGTCACGGGAACCACGATCGGCAAGGGTTTCCAGGGCGTCATCAAGCGGCACCACATGGGCGGTGGCCGCGCGTCCCACGGCAACTCGGTCTCGCACCGTACGCACGGCTCGACCGGCCAGCGCCAGGACCCGGGCAAGGTGTTCAAGGGCAAGCATATGGCCGGCCACATGGGTGACACCCGCGTCACCACGCAGAATGTCGAGGTCGTCTCGACCGATGCCGATCGCGGTCTGATCCTGATCCGCGGCGCGGTTCCCGGTTCGAAGGGCGCCTGGATCCTGGTCCGCGACGCGGCCAAGGTTGCGCTGCCGGCCAATGCGCCGAAGCCCGCTGCAATCCGCGCCATTGCAACCAATGGTGGCGCCAAGAACGATGCCCCGGCCACAGTAGATGCCCCGGCCACAGAGGGAGCGGAATAATGGACATCAAGATCACAACGCTTGGCGGCAAGGACGCCGGCAAGGTGAAACTCTCCGAGGAGATTTTCGGCCTTGATCCGCGCGAGGACATCCTGCAGCGCGTCGTGCGCTGGCAGCTTGCCAAGAAGCAGCAGGGCACCCACAAGACCAAGGGTCGCGCCGAGATCGCCCGCACCGGCGCCAAGATGTACAAGCAGAAGGGTACCGGCCGCGCCCGTCACCATTCGGCACGCGCTCCGCAGTTCCGCGGCGGCGGCAAGGCCCACGGCCCGGTCGTCCGCAGCCACGAGCACGATTTGCCGAAGAAGGTGCGTGCGCTGGGCCTCAAGCATGCTCTCTCGGCCAAGGCCAAGAGCGCCTCGCTCATCATCGTCGACGAGCTGATGCTGACCGAGGCCAAGACCAAGGCGCTGATCGCGAATTTCGCGACGCTGGGCCTGTCCAACGCCCTGCTGATCGGCGGCGCCGAGCTCGATAAGAACTTCAAGCTGGCGGCGACGAACATCCCGAACATCGACGTGCTGCCCATCCAGGGCATCAACGTCTACGACATTCTGCGCCGCGGCACGCTGGTCCTTTCGAAGGCCGCCGTCGAGGCTCTCGAGGAGCGCTTCAAATGACCGACCTTCGTCACTACGACGTGATCGTCTCGCCGGCGATCACCGAAAAGTCGACCATGGCTTCCGAGCAGAACCAGGTCGTCTTCAACGTCGCCAAGAAGGCGTCGAAGCCGGAAATCAAGGCTGCCGTCGAAGCGCTGTTCGGCGTCAAGGTTGTGGCCGTGAACACGCTTGTCCGCAAGGGCAAGATCAAGCGCTTCCGCGGCACGATCGGCCGCCAGAGCGACGTCAAGAAGGCGATCGTGACGCTGGTCGACGGCCAGTCGATCGACGTCGCGACGGGTCTCTGAGCAAGACCGCGAGGACAACTGACATGGCACTGAAAAAATTCAACCCGATAACGCCGAGCACCCGCCAGCTGGTCATCGTCGACCGCTCGGGGCTCTACAAGGGCAAGCCCGTCAAGGGCCTGACCGAAGGCCTGACCAAGTCGGGCGGCCGCAACAATTACGGCCGCATCACGGCGCGCTTCATCGGCGGCGGCCACAAGCGTACGTACCGCATCATCGACTTCAAGCGCCGCAAGTTCGACATTGTCGGCACGGTCGAGCGTATCGAATACGATCCGAACCGCAGCGCCTTCATCGCGCTGATCAAGTATGACGATGGCGAGCTGTCCTACATCATCGCTCCGCAGCGCCTTGCTGCCGGCGACAAGATCGTGGCCGGCGAAGCGGTCGACGTGAAGCCGGGCAATGCGATGCCGCTGGCCTCGATGCCGGTCGGCACGATCGTCCACAACATCGAGCTGAAGCCGGGCAAGGGCGCCCAGGTTGCCCGTTCGGCTGGCGGCTATGCCCAACTCGTCGGCCGCGACCAGGGCATGGCGATCCTGCGCCTGAATTCGGGCGAGCAGCGTGTCGTCCACGGCTCGTGCATGGCCACTGTCGGCGCCGTGTCCAACCCGGACCACGGCAACATCAATGACGGCAAGGCAGGCCGGACGGTGTGGCGGGGAAAACGTCCGCACAACCGCGGCGTGACCATGAACCCGGTCGACCATCCGCATGGCGGCGGCGAAGGCCGCACCTCGGGTGGCCGCCATCCGGTTTCGCCTTGGGGCAAGCCGACCAAGGGCAAGAAGACGCGGTCCAATAAGGCGACCGACAAGTTCATCCTGCGCTCGCGCCATCAGCGCAAGAGCTAAGAAGAGGTAACGCCAAGTGACTCGTTCGATTTGGAAAGGCCCCTTCATTGACGGCTACCTTCTCAAGAAGGTGGACAAGGTTCGTGAAGGTGGTCGCAATGAGGTGATCAAGATGTGGAGCCGTCGCTCCACCATCCTGCCGCAGTTCGTCGGCTTCACCTTCGGTGTCTACAACGGCCAGAAGCACGTTCCCGTTTCGGTGAACGAGGACATGGTCGGCCACAAGTTCGGTGAATTCGCTCCGACCCGGACCTATTACGGTCACGGCGCGGATAAGAAGGCGAAGAGGAAATAATCATGGGCAAGGCCAAAGCTCCGCGCAGGCTTGCTGACAACGAAGCGCGCGCCGTGTTGCGCACGATCCGTATCAGCCCGCAGAAGCTGAACCTGGTTGCCGCGCTGATCCGCGGCAAGAAGGTCGCGACAGCGCTTTCCGATCTCGAATTCTCGGCCAAGCGGATTTCCGGCACGGTCAAGAAGACGCTGGAATCGGCGATCGCCAACGCGGAAAACAACCACGACCTCGACGTCGATGCGCTGATCGTGGCGGAAGCCTATGTCGGCAAGTCGATCGTCATGAAGCGGTTCCATGCCCGTGGCCGTGGCCGCGCCAGCCGTATCGAGAAGCCGTTCTCGCACCTCACGATCGTCGTTCGTGAAGTCGAAGAAAAAGTGGAGGCCGCATAATGGGCCAGAAAATCAATCCGATCGGTCTGCGTCTCGGCATCAACCGGACCTGGGATTCGCGCTGGTTCGCCAACACCGGCGAGTACGGCAAGCTGCTGCACGAGGACATCAAGATCCGCAAGTATCTTGAGAAGGAACTCAAGCAGGCTGCGATTTCGAAGGTCGTGATCGAGCGTCCGCACAAGAAGTGCCGCGTCACCATCCATGCGGCGCGTCCGGGCCTGATCATCGGCAAGAAGGGCGCCGACATCGAGAAGCTTCGCAGGAAGCTGATGGAGATGACGAAGTCCGAGACGCATTTGAACATCGTCGAAGTGCGCAAGCCCGAGATTGACGCGACGCTGGTCGCCCAGTCGATCGCCCAGCAGCTCGAGCGCCGTATCGCATTCCGCCGCGCCATGAAGCGCGCCGTGCAGTCGGCGATGCGCCTCGGTGCCGAAGGCATCCGTATCAACTGCGCCGGGCGTCTCGGCGGCGCCGAGATCGCGCGCATGGAATGGTATCGCGAAGGTCGCGTGCCGCTGCATACGCTGCGCGCCGACGTCGACTACGGCACGGCCGAAGCACACACCGCCTACGGCATCTGCGGTGTCAAGGTCTGGGTGTTCAAGGGCGAAATCCTCGAGCACGACCCGATGGCTTCGGAGCGCCGGGCCACCGAGGGCGATCATGCGCATGGCGGTGGTGGTGAGCGCGAACGCGGTCGCCGTCGCGAAAACGCCTGAGACAGTTGAGAATTTGGAGTTAGAACGATGCTGCAGCCAAAGCGCACAAAGTTCCGCAAGCAGTTCAAGGGTCGTATCCATGGTGCCGCCAAGGGTGGCACCAATCTGGATTTCGGCGGTTTCGGGCTGAAGGCGCTTGAGCCAAACCGCGTCACCGCGCGTGAGATCGAGGCGGCTCGCCGCGCGATCACCCGCGAGATGAAGCGCGCCGGCCGCGTCTGGATCCGTATCTTCCCGGACGTGCCGGTGACGTCGAAGCCGACCGAAGTCCGCATGGGCAAGGGCAAGGGCGCGGTCGATTACTGGGCGGCGCGCGTCAAGCCCGGCCGCATCATGTTCGAGATCGACGGCGTCAACGAGGAAACCGCCCGTGAGGCGCTGCGTCTCGGCGCGGCCAAGCTCTCGGTCAGGACGCGCTTCGTACAGCGCATCGCAGAATAAGGACGGGCTGATCATGAAAGCCGAAGACATCCGGACCAAGACCCAGGACCAGCTGACCGACGAATTGGCCAGCCTGAAGAAGGAGCAGTTCAACCTGCGCTTCCAGAAGGCCACCGGCCAGCTCGAGAAGACCGCGCGCGTGAAGCAGGTCCGCAAGGACATTGCGCGTATCAAGACCATCGCTGCGGAAAAATCCGCGGCTAAGAAGGCTTAAGGACGAAAACCATGCCAAAGCGCATTCTGCAGGGCACCGTCGTCAGCGACAAGAACGAGAAGACGGTTGTCGTCAAGGTCGAACGGCGCTTCACGCATCCCGTGATGAAGAAGACCGTGCGCATGACCAAGAAGTACAAGGCGCACGACGAGAACAACGCCCACAAGGTCGGCGATCAGGTGTTCATCCAGGAATCGAAGCCGATTTCCAAGGACAAACGCTGGACCGTCGTGTCTTCGGACCAGGCGTAAACAACGAATTTTGGACAGACCGGGGAGGGGCTTTGAGCCCGTCCCGTTAGAAGAGAAGAAGGCGGCCAGTCATGATTCAGATGCAAACAAACCTCGACGTCGCGGATAATTCCGGCGCCCGTCGTGTCATGTGCATCAAGGTGCTGGGCGGCTCGAAGCGGAAATACGCTTCCGTGGGCGACATCATCGTGGTGTCGATCAAGGAAGCCATCCCGCGCGGCCGCGTCAAGAAGGGCGATGTGATGAAGGCGGTCGTGGTTCGCACGGCCAAGGACATCCGCCGCCCGGACGGCAGCGTGATCCGTTTCGACAAGAACGCGGCCGTTCTCGTCGACAACAAGAAAGAGCCGATCGGCACGCGTATCTTCGGACCGGTTCCGCGCGAACTCCGCGCCAAGAACCACATGAAGATCATCTCGCTCGCGCCTGAAGTGCTGTAAGGAGCCGGACCAATGCAGAAGATTAGAAAAGGCGACAAGGTCGTCGTGCTGGCCGGCAAGGACAAGGGCCGTTCGGGCGAAGTCCTTTCGGTACAGCCGAAGGAAGACACCGCGCTGGTGCGCGGCGTCAACATGATCCGTCGTCACCAGAAGCAGTCCCAGTCCCAAGAGGGCGGGATCATCACCAAGGAAGCGCCGATCCAGCTGTCGAACATCGCGCTGGCCGACCCCAAGGATGGCAAGCCGACCCGCGTCGGCTTCATCTTCCAGAAGGACGGCAAGAAGGTGCGCGTCGCCAAGCGCTCGGGAGAAGTCATCAATGGCTAAGGCTCAAACCAAGCAGGCGACTGCCCAGAACACGCCGCGCCTCAAGCAGGTCTACAACGAGACCATCCGCAAGGCGCTGCAGGAGCAGTTCGGCTACGAGAACGAGATGCAGGTTCCGCGCATCGACAAGATCGTGCTGAACATGGGCGTCGGCGAGGCGACCGGCGATTCGAAGAAGCCTTCGATCGCCGCGGAAGATCTTGCACTGATCGCCGGCCAGAAGGCCGTCGTCACCCATGCGCGCAACTCGATCGCCGGCTTCAAGGTCCGCGAAAAGATGCCGATCGGCGCCAAGGTCACGCTGCGCAAGGAACGCATGTACGAGTTCCTCGACCGCCTGGTGAACATTGCGCTGCCGCGCGTCCGCGACTTCCGCGGACTCAATCCGAAGAGCTTCGATGGCCGTGGCAACTATGCCATGGGCATCAAGGAACACATCGTGTTCCCGGAGATCAACTACGACAAGGTTGATCAGATCTGGGGCATGGACGTCATCGTTTGTACGACTGCGAAGACGGACGACGAAGCCAGGGCATTGCTCAAGGCCTTCAACTTCCCCTTCCGCCAGTAACGGCAGCGAGAAAAGGAAAAATCTGAAATGGCAAAGACCAGCTCAGTCGAGAAGAACAACAGGCGCCGCAAGCTTGTGGACCAGTACGCTGCCAAGCGTAAGGTGCTCAAGGCGATCATCATGGATCAGTCCAAGCCGATGGAAGAGCGCTTCCGCGCTCAGCTGAAGCTTGCGGCACTGCCGCGCAACTCGGCCAAGACCCGCATCCGCAACCGCTGCGAAGTCACCGGACGTCCGCGTGCCTACTATCGCAAGCTCAAAGTATCGCGCATCGCGCTTCGTGATCTCGGCAACAACGGCCAGATCCCGGGCCTGGTCAAGTCGAGCTGGTAAGGAGGACATAACATGTCATTGAGCGATCCTCTCGGCGATATGCTGACCCGCATCCGCAACGCCTATGGCCGCAAGAAGTCGAGCGTTTCGACGCCGGCCTCGCGCCTGCGCACCCGCGTCCTCGACGTGCTGAAGGCGGAAGGCTATATCCGCGACTACAGCCAGACCGACTTCGACAACGGCAAGTCCGAAATCGAGATCGAGCTGAAGTATTTCGACGGTGCGCCGGTGGTGCGCGAAATCGCCCGCGTCTCGAAGCCGGGCCGTCGCGTTTACGTTTCGGCGAAGTCGATCCCGCACGTCGCCAACGGCCTCGGCATCGCCATCCTTTCGACACCGAAGGGCGTGATGGCCGACCACGAAGCGCGTGAACAGAATGTCGGCGGGGAAATCCTCTGCCAGATCTTCTGATCTGCGGCGTGATCCCGGAACGTGGAATCCGGTTTTCGAACGCATGTTCGAAAACAGAGACCTGAAACAAGAGAAGTGACGAGGACAACAAAATGTCTCGTATTGGAAAGAAACCCGTTTCGCTGCCGCAGGGCGTGACCGCGACCGTCGACGGCCAGACCGTCACGGCGAAGGGCCCCAAGGGTGAGCTGAAATTCGTGGTCAACGACGAAGTGCTGGTCAAGATGGAAGGTAGCGAGATCGCGGTCCAGCCACGCGACCAGAGCAAGACCGCCCGTTCCAAATGGGGCATGTCGCGCACGCAGATCGTCAATATTCTGCAGGGCGTCAAGGACGGTTTCGAAAAGAAGCTCGAGATCACCGGAGTCGGCTATCGCGCCGCCATGCAGGGCAAGAACCTGCAGCTGGCGCTCGGCTTCAGCCACGACGTCGTCTACGAAACGCCGCAGGACATCACCATCACCGTGCCGAAGCCGACGGAAATCACCGTGACCGGCATCGACAAGCAGAAGGTCGGTCAGGTTGCTGCCGAAATCCGCGAATATCGCGGTCCCGAGCCCTACAAGGGCAAGGGCGTTCGTTACGCTGGCGAGAAGATCGTCCGCAAGGAAGGCAAGAAGAAGTAACTTCGTCAATGGTGAATGGTGAATGGTAAAATGGCAGTAGGATAGAGCAGGAGCCGGTCGGCACTTGGCTTCTACCATTCACCATTTTTCCATTCACCATTCACCGCAAATCAACGCCGCGGGGAGCGGTCGCGGGAGGCTTGTCCTACCGCACAGGGTTGCCCCCGTTTTTTGAAGGCAAGGAACTGACATCATGGGCTCGAAAGACTCCACCCAACGCCGCGCTCAGCGCGTCCGCCGCCAGATCAAGAAGGTCGCCGGCGAGCGTCCGCGTCTGTCGGTCCACCGCACGTCGAAGAACATCTACGTCCAGGTCATCGACGACGCCAGGGGCCACACCATCGTTGCCGCCTCGACGCTGGAGAAGGACCTCAAGGGTTCGCTCAAGACCGGTGCCGACACTGCCGCCGCTGCGGCAATCGGCAAGCTGATTGCCGAGCGCGCTGCGAAGGCCGGCGTCAAGGAAGTCGTCTTCGACCGCGGACCGTACATCTATCACGGCCGCGTCAAGGCGCTGGCCGAGGCTGCCCGTGAAGGTGGCTTGAGTTTCTAAAGCATGATCCCGAACCGGAGGTTTGCGCAGCAAAAAGTTGCAGACTTTTCGGATAAGATCATGCGAAGGGAAAAATGAGTTTCGCTCCCGGCAACCCACAGAGGGAACCGGATATCATCATCAACCGTGCTTCCGGAAAAAAACAAGGAACAGGATATGGCACAGGAACGTAGGGATGGCGGCCGCGGCCGTGATCGCGAAGAGCGCGACGACGGCATGGTGGACAAGCTTGTCCACATCAACCGCGTCGCTAAGGTCGTCAAGGGCGGCCGGCGCTTCGGCTTTGCAGCACTCGTCGTCGTCGGCGACCAGAAGGGCCGCGTCGGCTTCGGTCACGGCAAGGCGCGCGAGGTGCCGGAGGCGATCCGCAAGGCGACCGAATCGGCCAAGCGCGACATGATCTTCGTGCCGCTGCGCTCGGGCCGCACGCTGCATCACGACGTCGAAGGACGCTGGGGTGCCGGACGCGTCCTGCTGCGCGCTGCCAAGCAGGGTACCGGCATCATCGCCGGCGGCCCGATGCGCGCCGTTTTCGAGACGCTCGGCATGCATGACGTGGTCGCCAAGTCGATGGGTTCGTCGAACCCCTACAACATGGTTCGCGCCACCTTCGACGCGCTGAAGAGCCAGATGCATCCCAAGGATGTGGCTGCCGCGCGCGGCATCAAGTATTCGACCCTTCAGGCCCGCCGCGGCACCGCCGTTGCGGCCGAAGAATAGTCGCGCTGACCAGGGATTTTGACCATGGCCAAGAAAGCAACCAAGACCATCACCGTCGAGCAGATCGGTTCGCCGATCCGCCGGCCGAAGGAGCAGCGCGCGACGCTGGTCGGCCTCGGCCTCAACAAGATGCACAAGCAGCGCACGCTGGAGGACACTCCCTCGGTGCGCGGCATGATCGCTGCCGTCCAGCATCTCGTCCGCGTCGTGGACGAGGGCTGAACCAGAGCGCAGGAGAACTCAGATGAAACTCAACGATCTGCGTGACAAGGACGGCGCGACGCATTCCAGGAAGCGTCTCGGCCGAGGCATCGGTTCCGGCTCGGGCAAGACCGCCGGTCGCGGCGTCAAGGGCCAGAAGGCGCGCTCCGGCGTCGCCGTCAACGGCTTCGAGGGTGGCCAGATGCCGCTCTATCGGCGCTTGCCGAAGCGTGGCTTCAACAACATCTTCGCCAAGAGCTTTACCGTCGTGTCGCTGGCCCGCATCCAGGCCGCGCTCGATGCCAAGAAGCTCGATGCCAAGACGATCGTGACCGCCGAAGCGCTGGTCGCGGCCGGCGTCATCCGCCGCGTCAAGGACGGTGTGCGCATCCTCTCCGACGGTGAGATCAAGTCGAAGCTTGCCTTCGACGTGGCCGGCGCCTCCAAGGCTGCCATCGAGAAGATCGAAAAGGCCGGCGGTTCGGTGAAGCTGCCGGAAAAGGCAGCAGCCGAGTAACGGCGATTTGAAGCGCGATCGCCAGAGGTGGGACACGTTTCGCTTTTGATTGCGCTTTGATCCGCTCAATATGGCGGCCGCGTCAACGCGGCCGCTTGCATGTTTGCAGTCCGGAGCTTATCTCGTGAGCTTCGGTGACACGCGCCGCCTGAGTTGCGGGCCATCGAGCGTGACCAAGCGGAGAATCAGGCATGGCTTCGGCTGCTGAACAACTAGCCTCGAATCTGAATTTCTCGGCCTTCGCCAAGGCGGAGGACCTGAAGAAGCGCATCTGGTTCACCCTTGGCGCGCTGCTGGTCTACCGCCTCGGCACCTATATCCCGCTGCCCGGCATCAATCCCGACGCTTTCGCCCAGGCTTTCTCGTCGCAGAGCAAGGGCGTGCTTGGCATGTTCAACATGTTCGCCGGTGGCGCCGTCGAGCGCATGGCGATCTTTGCCCTCGGCATCATGCCTTATATCTCCGCTTCCATCATCATGCAGCTGATGACCTCCGTCATCCCGTCACTGGAGGCGCTGAAGAAGGAAGGCGAGCAGGGTCGCAAGGTCATCAACCAGTATACCCGCTACGGCACCGTGCTTTTGGCGCTGGTCCAGGCCTACGGCATTGCGGTCGGACTGGAAGGCGGCAACGGCATCGTCACCGATCCCGGCATGTTCTTCCGCATCTCGACCGTCATCACGCTGGTCGGCGGCACCATGTTCCTGATGTGGCTCGGCGAGCAGATCACCGCCCGCGGCATCGGCAACGGCATTTCGCTGATCATCTTTGCCGGCATCGTCGCCGGCCTGCCGCAAGCCATCTCCGGCACGCTGGAACTTGGCCGCACCGGCGCGCTGTCGACCGGCCTGATCCTGGCGATCATCGTTCTTGCCGTCGTCGTCATTGCGCTGATCGTGTTCTTCGAGCGCGCCCAGCGTCGCCTGCTGATCCAGTACCCAAAGCGCCAGGTCGGCAACCGCATGTTCCAGGGCGACACCTCGCACCTGCCGCTCAAGCTCAACACCGCCGGCGTCATTCCGCCGATCTTCGCCTCTTCGCTGCTGTTGCTGCCGGCGACGGTCGCCGGCTTCTCGCAGACGACCGAGATGCCAGCCTGGGCCAGCACCGTGCTGGCGGCGCTCGGACATGGCCAGCCGCTCTACATGGCGTTCTATGCGGCGATGATCGTGTTTTTCGCCTTCTTCTATACGGCGATCGTCTTCAACCCGAAGGACACCGCCGACCAGCTCAAGAAGCATTCGGGTTTCATTCCGGGCTACCGTCCGGGCGAGCGCACCGCCGATTACATCGACTATGTCCTTACCCGCATCACTGTCGTCGGCGCCATTTATCTGGTGCTGGTGTGTCTGCTGCCCGAGTTCCTGATTTCAGCGACTGGCGTACCATTCTACCTCGGTGGCACATCGCTTCTGATCGTCGTCAGTGTAACGCTCGACACGGTGGCGCAGATTCAGGGTCACCTGATCGCGCACCAGTATGAGGGCCTGATCAAGAAGTCGAAGCTGCGCGGGGGGAAGAAGGCCAGATGAGGTTGATATTGCTTGGGCCGCCAGGGGCGGGCAAGGGGACGCAAGCACAAAGACTGGTAGAAAAATACGGCATACCGCAACTCTCCACGGGCGATATGCTGCGCGCTGCTGTCCAGGCCGGCACCGAAGTCGGCAAACGGGCCAAGGCGGTGATGGATGCTGGCGAACTGGTTTCCGACGCCATCGTCAACGCCATCGTCGCCGAGCGTATCGATCAGGCCGATTGCGCCGGGGGATTCATCCTTGATGGATATCCGCGAACCCTGGTGCAGGCGGACGCGGTTGAATCGATGCTCTCGGAACGCCGCCTCACTCTCGACGCCGTCATCGAACTTGTCGTCGACGACAAGGCGCTGGTTGGTCGAATCGGCAAGCGCGCCGAAGAGGCCAAGGCCGCGGGTCTGCCGGTGCGCAAGGACGACAATCCGGCGGTGTTCGAAGAGCGCCTGAAGGAATACTACAAGAAAACGTCGCCGCTGATCGGCTACTACTATGCCAAGGGCAAGCTCAGAGGTGTCGACGGCATGGCCGACATCGATGCGGTGACGCGGCAGATCGAAGCGGTGCTCACGGCTGCGACCCCAGCGGCGGCCCACGGGTCTGCGTACGCAAAATAAACGATTACGCTTGACTGGAGCGGTTCGCTGGGGTATGGCGGCCCGTCTTCCTATCAGGCATGAGGCTTGCTTGCCCGCAAGGGCAAGGCGGCCGCTTTGAACTGGAAACTCCCGCATGGGCCGGCCTCCACCGGACGCGGGGCAACTTTGATAGCGCCGGCTTGTCCGGCCCACATGGAGAAGAGAAGAACATGGCTCGTATAGCCGGCGTCAACATTCCGACCAACAAGCGCGTCGTCATTGCGCTTCAGTACATTCACGGCATTGGCAAGAGCTTCGCCCAGGAGATCGTCGACAAGGTCGGCATCCCGGCCGAGCGCCGCGTCAACCAGTTGACCGACGCGGAAGTGCTGCAGATCCGCGAGACGATCGACCGTGACTACCAGGTCGAGGGCGATCTGCGCCGCGAAGTGTCGATGAACATCAAGCGGCTCATGGACCTCGGCTGCTATCGCGGCCTGCGTCATCGCCGCTCGCTGCCGGTTCGCGGCCAGCGCACGCACACCAATGCGCGCACCCGCAAGGGCCCGGCCAAGTCGATCGCCGGCAAGAAGAAGTAATTTAGGGCAGTACGGGAGTAGGGCAGTAAGGCAATAGGATCGGCAGACATACTGCCCTACTGCCGTACTCCCCTACTGCCTTCTCCCTGGTGGAGCCGCTGGCATTACGGCGGTGTAGAGATCAACTGAAAGGACCATCATGGCCAAGGAAGCCACACGTGTTCGCCGTCGCGAACGCAAGAATATCTCGTCGGGCGTTGCCCACGTCAACTCGACCTTCAACAACACGATGATCACCATCACCGACGCGCAGGGCAATTCGATTGCCTGGTCGTCGGCGGGAGCCCAGGGCTTCAAGGGATCTCGCAAGTCGACCCCGTTCGCTGCCCAGATGGCGGCCGAGGACGTTGCCAAGAAGGCCCAGGAACACGGCATGCGCATGCTTGAGGTCGAGGTCTGCGGACCAGGCTCCGGTCGTGAATCGGCGCTGCGCGCATTGCAGGCCGCCGGCTTCACCATCACCTCGATCCGTGATGTGACGCCGATCCCGCACAATGGCTGCCGCCCGCGCAAGAAGCGCCGCGTCTAAAGAATACCGAACGCCGCGCGAACGCCAGGAGCGTTCCTCCACGGCATTCCAGGTCGCCCGCCACGATTGGATGGTGGCGGGTCAACGGAAGGAAAGCATTATGATCCAGAAAAATTGGCAGGAACTGATCAAGCCGAACAAGATCGAGTTCTCGTCGAAGAAGAAGACGCTGACCACGCTGGTCGCCGAGCCGCTCGAGCGCGGCTTTGGCCTGACCCTCGGCAACGCGCTGCGTCGCGTGCTTCTGTCTTCGCTGCGCGGCGCGGCTGTGACCGCCGTGCAGATCGACGGCGTTCTGCATGAATTCTCGTCGATCGCCGGCGTGCGCGAGGACGTGACCGACATCGTCTTGAACATCAAGGAAATCGCCATCCGCATGGAAGGTGACGGCCCCAAGCGCATGGTCGTGCGCAAGCAGGGACCGGGCGCTGTTCTCGCCGGCGACATCCAGACGGTCGGCGACGTCGAGATCCTCAATCCCGACCACGTCATCTGCACGCTGGACGAGGGCGCTGAAATCCGCATGGAGTTCACCGTCGATACCGGCAAGGGCTACGTTCCGGCTGACCGCAATCGCGCCGAAGACGCGCCGATCGGCCTCATCCCGGTCGACAGCCTCTACTCGCCGGTCAAGAAGGTCTCCTACAAGGTCGAGAACACCCGCGAGGGCCAGGTTCTCGACTATGACAAGCTGACCATGACGATCGACACTGACGGTTCGATCTCGGGCGAGGACGCGGTGGCTTTCGCCGCCCGCATCCTGCAGGACCAGCTTGGCCTGTTCGTCAATTTCGACGAGCCGCAGAAGGAAGTCGCCGCCGAGCAGGTGACCGAACTTGCCTTCAACCCGGCGCTGCTCAAGAAGGTCGACGAGCTCGAGCTTTCGGTGCGTTCGGCCAACTGCCTGAAGAACGACAACATCGTCTATATCGGCGACCTGATCCAGAAGACCGAAGCCGAGATGCTGCGCACCCCGAACTTCGGCCGCAAGTCGCTGAACGAGATCAAGGAAGTTTTGGCGGCGATGGGCCTGCACCTCGGCATGGAAGTGCCGGATTGGCCGCCGGAAAACATCGAAGACCTCGCCAAGCGTTACGAAGATCAATACTGACCGGTGAATTGAGAATGGTGAAATGGTGAATGGTCGCCGGTCGGCGACTTCGGAGAGCTTCCATTCACCATTCACTATTGACCATTCACAAAACGAAACAGCCGGGCCAACCGCCCACAACACCAGGAGAAGAGCCATGCGCCACGGATTTAAAGGCCGCCGGTTCGCCCGCAGCATAAGCCACCGCAAGTCGATGTTTGCCAACCTTGCCGTGTCGCTCATCGAGCATGAGCAGATCCTCACCACCTTGCCGAAGGCGAAGGATCTGCGTCCGATCGTCGAGAAGCTGGTGACGCTCGGCAAGCGCGGCGACCTGCACGCCCGCCGCCAGGTGATTGCCCAGATCGGTAATGAAGGCGTCGTCAAGCGCCTGTTCGACACGATCGCGCCGCGCTATGCTACCCGCAACGGCGGCTATCTGCGCATCATGAAGGCCGGCTTCCGCCACGGCGACAATGCCGCGATGGCGGTCATCGAGTTCGTCGATCGCGACACTTCGGCCAAGGGCGCCGGCGACCGTGCCCGCATCGAGGCCGAAGGCGCCGAAGAGGAAGCCGCAGCCGCATAAGCTTCGGTTTCTCCTGAGAGAGTTTAAGGGGCCCGAGGGCCCCTTTTCGTTGGAGTGGCTACCTCTTACCGAGCAAAGTTGAGGTAATCTTTTCCGCCTATCGGCCTCCAATCAATCGCATTTGTAATCTGCTCGATTGCGGGATGCGAATAGGAATAAATACTATCGATCTCCGTCCGGTGATCGATATCGCATATCAATCGGGACACAGTCACGCCCTTCAGATATTTTTCGGCGTCCCGATCTTCGATGTAGTCAGTATCAACGCGGAAATAAATCTGAATGGAACCCGCGCAGATGTTCAGCTCGATGTAGTCCCTCGATGCGGTGTAGAAGACCATAGCTTCTTCTGGTGTCCACAGGCTCGCAGCCAGGAATTCCGATGGCTTTGTTCTGCTGTTGAACCCATCCATCGAAAGAGCAAATTGGTCCGTTATGCGTTCGGTGTTGCCGCGAATGGCGTGCACATCTTCGATCTGAAACCAATCCAATTCGTATGGCGGGTCTTTGTCAAACGAGACCTCAAGCTTCCCATAAAACCAATAATCGGGCACCGTCTCCGCATACTCGGTCAGCCAGCCGTCCGGCGCACCAAGCTCTTTGGCAATTTCGATCATTTTCATACCGGGGGACACAGGCCCCAAAGTGCCGGTCTTCAAAAAGTCACGGAATGAAACGAGTTGTTTTTTCATGAGGGCCGACAAGCTTTCCAGTTTCAAGCTAACCTATAGCTGCTTTGCTATCCAAATAATTGGATTACATCGCCTTAGCCTTTCATTTTGCACAATCGTCGGGACAATGGCGCCCGAACCCGGAGGATTCGGAATGCGCGTAAAACGGACGTCCCTTGTTCTGCTCTGCGCCTTGATGGCGGCGGCAGTCGTGCCGGCCTCCAGGCAGGCGCTGGCTCAGGACACCAAGGCCGATCCCGGTCTGTCCGACGTGCTGACCGACATGTTGCGCGGCGCCGAAGGCGAAAATGCCACCTCCGGTCCAGACAAGCGCGTGCCGTTCGGCCGCGAGGAGATGCAACTGTCGTTTGCACCGCTGGTCAAGCAGACGGCGCCGGCCGTGGTCAATGTCTATGCCTCGCAAACGGCCAGGCTGAGGTCGCCCTTCGACGGCGATCCGTTCTTCGAAGAGTTCTTCGGCCGTTCGCAGCCGCGTGCGCAGTCTTCGCTCGGCTCCGGCGTGCTGGTCGACCCGACCGGCATAGTGGTCACCAATTTCCACGTCATCAAGGACGCCGATCAGGTCAAGGTCGCCACCGCGGACGGACGTGAATTCGACAGCAAGGTGCTGCTCAAGGACGAGACGCTTGACCTCGCCGTGCTCAAGATCTCCGCCGACAAACCATTTCCGGTCGTCGCCATCGGCGATTCTGACGCGCTCGAGGTCGGCGACCTGTTGCTGGCCATCGGCAACCCCTTCGGTGTCGGCCAGACCACCACCAGCGGCATCGTTTCGGCGCTTGCCCGCAGCCACATCGGCGTTTCCGATTCCAGTTTCTTCATCCAGACTGACGCCGCGATCAATCCCGGCAATTCCGGCGGTGCGCTGATCAACATGGGTGGCCAACTGGTCGGCATCAACACGGCGATCTACAGCCGCAGCGGCGGCTCGATCGGCATCGGCTTTGCTATTCCCTCCAACATGGTTCGCGCTTTTGCCGATGCGGCCAAGGCCGGGCGCGACTTCTTCGAGCGGCCGTATATCGGCGCCGAATTCGAGCGCGTGACGCCGCAAATCGCCGAATCGCTCGGTCTCGAGACGCCGACCGGGGCGCTGGTTTCGTCCGTCGACGAGAAAGGGCCAGCGGCCAAGGCGGGGCTCAAGGCCGGCGACGTCGTGCTGTCGCTCAATGGTACGCCGGTCGAGAGTATCGAGGCGCTGGATTACCGGATGGCGACGCTGTCGATCGGCACCAATGCCAGCTTCGCCGTTCTCAGCAAAGGCCAGCAAGCGGCGATGGACATCGCGCTGGAGCGTGCGCCGGAAGGTGCAAAACTCGCGGAAGTGACACTGCGCGGTCGCAGCCCGTTCTCCGGCGCCAAGGTCGCGGAACTGTCGCCGCGGCTCGCCCAGCGGCTCGGCATTCGCACCGACGTCAAGGGTGTTACGGTGATCGACATCAATCGCGGTTCGCCCGCAGCCGGTTTCGGCTTCCAGCCGGGCGACATCGTTCGCGAGGTCAATGGCTTGACCATCGATACCGCCGCGACCCTGGAACAGGCAGCCATGCAGGAGACGCGCTGGTGGCGCTTTACCGTCGAGCGCGGCGGGCAGATACTGCGCCAGGTGTTGCGTTACTGAGCCCGAGTGTCGATCCTTCGGACGAGATCGCGCTCCAACGAAAAGACGTGCATGGCCGATCTGTTCAGTGTCGATGAACCGGAAAAGGCGCCGCCCGGCAGGCCGCTGGCCGACCGCCTGCGCCCGCAGAACCTCGGCGAGGTCGTCGGCCAGGAGCATCTGACCGGACCCGACGGCGCGCTGACGCGGCTGATCGGCTCCGGCTCGCTCGGCTCGATGATCTTCTGGGGGCCGCCCGGGACGGGCAAGACCACGGTCGCGCGGCTGCTTGCCGGCGAAACCAGCCTTGCGTTCCAGCAGATATCGGCGGTGTTTTCCGGTGTCGCCGACCTGAAGAAAGTGTTCGAGGCGGCGAAGCTGCGCCGCACGAACGGCCGTCAGACGCTGCTCTTCGTCGACGAGATCCATCGCTTCAACCGCGCCCAGCAGGACAGTTTTCTGCCTGTGATGGAAGACGGCACCGTCGTCCTGGTTGGCGCCACCACCGAAAACCCGTCCTTCGAACTGAACGCGGCGCTTCTGTCCCGCGCCCGCGTGTTGGTCTTCCATTCGCTCGGTGAGGACAGCATCGCAAAACTGCTGGCGCGGGCCGAGGAGACCGAGGGCAGGGCGCTGCCGCTAGACGACGAGGCGAGGGCGATGCTCGTCCGCATGAGCGATGGCGATGGCCGTGCGGCGCTGACGCTGGCAGAAGAGGTCTGGCGCGCCGCCAAGTCAGGCGAGGTGTTCGGCGCCGAGGGCCTGCAGCGCATCGTCCAGCGCCGCGCGCCGATCTACGACAAGGGCCAGGACGGCCACTACAATCTGATCTCGGCGCTGCACAAATCGGTGCGCGGCTCGGATCCGGATGCGGCCCTCTATTATCTCGCCCGCATGTTCGACGCCGGCGAGGATCCGCTCTATCTCGGCCGCCGCCTGGTGCGCATGGCGATGGAGGATATCGGGCTGGCAGACCCGCAGGCGCTGGTCATCGCCAATGCCGCCAAGGACGCCTACGACTATCTGGGCTCGCCGGAGGGCGAGCTCGCCTTCGCCGAGGCCACCGTCTATCTCGCCAGCGCGCCCAAATCCAACGCCGTCTACACCGCCTTCAAGGCCGCTACACAGGCGGCGAAGGAGTTCGGCTCGCTGCTGCCGCCCAAACACATCCTCAACGCGCCGACCAAGCTGATGAAAGAAGAAGATTACGGCGCCGGCTACCGTTACGACCACGACGAGCCTGACGCTTTTTCCGGACAGGATTATTTTCCGGAAAAGATGGGCCGCCGCACATTCTATGATCCGCCCGAGCGCGGTTTCGAACGTGATATCAGGAAGCGGCTCGACTATTGGGCGAAGCTGCGCGGCGAGCGGAAAAAGTAGGCTCGCGCTACTTTCTCGCTCAGGGGCAGGGATTGACCGAGCCACCCTGCAAGGGCAGTAAACGGCGATGATCAATCTCCTCCTCGTTGCCGCGGGCGGCGCTATTGGCGCCGGGCTCCGGCACGTCGTCAATTTCGTCGCGCTGCGTCTTGTCGGCCCGAGCTTTCCCTGGGGCACGATGGCGATCAACATTGTCGGCTCTTTTGCCATGGGTTTGTTCATCACGACCCTGGCGCGGCGCTACGGCGGATCGAACGAGCTTCGGCTGTTCGTTGCCACCGGCATCCTCGGCGGCTTCACCACCTTCTCCGCCTTTTCGCTCGATTTCGCGACGCTGTGGGAGCGCGGCGCGACGCTGCCGGCGTTCGGGTACGCCCTTGCAAGCCTCATTGGCGCGATCATTGCCCTGTTTCTGGGTCTTTGGCTCGCAAGAAGCCTGTCTTAATGCTATTGCCCCCGCTTACAGCACCGCGTGTCCCTTAGAACGCGCAAGGGACGTTGTAGCTTTTTGATTTGCGCATGACCCTTTTCCGAAATCGATTTCAGGTCATGCGCTGGAAACGGGTAAAACGAGACAATGGCAGGCGTAGAACAGATCACGGTGGAGGCCGGCGAGGCGGGTATGCGGCTCGATCGCTGGTTCAAGACCCATTTTCCGGGTCTTGGCTTCGGCCATCTGCAAAAGCTGCTGCGCTCCGGCCAGATCCGTGTCGATGGCGGCAGGGTGAAGGCTGATACCCGCGTCGAGCCGGGTCAGACGGTTCGGATCCCACCGCTCGAAGTCGACAAGAAGGGCGAGAGCCCGCTCACCGGTCACTCGATCCGCAACCAGGGCGACGCCGACGTTCTGGCCAAGATGCTGATCCACGAAGATCCGAAAGTATTTGTCTTCAACAAGCCTGCGGGCCTCGCCGTTCAGGGCGGTTCGGGCGTCACCCGCAATGTCGACGACATGCTGGAAGCCTGGCGCAACCAGAAGGGCGAGAAACCACGTCTGGTGCATCGGCTCGACCGCGACACGTCAGGCGTGCTGGTCGTCGCCCGCACCAGGCTCGCCGCCATGAAGCTTGCCGAGGCGTTCCGGGCGCGTGAAACCAAGAAGACCTACTGGGCGCTGGTCAAGGGCGTGCCGCCGAAGCGCGAGGACAAGATCTCGACCTGGCTGATCAAGGAGCCGACGCCCGACGGCGACCGGGTGCGCGTCGCCAAGCATGGCGAAAAGGGCGCCGACCACGCGGTGTCTTATTACCGGATCGTCGAGCAGGCGGCGCAGACCCTGTCCTGGCTGGAGATGGAGCCTTACACCGGCCGCACCCACCAGCTTCGCGTCCATGCCGCTCACATCGGCTGCCCGATCATCGGCGATCCCAAATATTTCGAGGCCGACACCAATTGGGATTTTCCCGGCGGCATGCAGAACCGCTTGCATCTGCACGCGCGCCGCATCGTCATCCCGCATCCCGACAAGGGTTTTATCGACGTCACCGCACCGATGCCGCCGCACATGCGCCAGAGCTGGAACCTGATCGGCTTCGACGACGCCAGCGCGGAGGACTAGTTCCAGTGGGTATGGCCACGGATACGCTCGACCGCCGCGACAGGGTCGACATGGCCGCCGCCGCCATCATGGTCGGGCTGACCTTTTCCTGGGGGCTGAACTACGTCGCCGCCAAGATCTCCTATGCCGGCTACGATCCGGTTTTCCTGTCGATCGCACGGTCGGTCATCGGCGGGCTGTGCGTTCTCGTCTGGTGCCGCTGGCGCGGCATTGCGCTTTTCAGCCGCGACGGAACCCTTGTCGCCGGCATTCTGGCGGGCGCGCTTTTTGGTCTCGAGTTCCTGTTTCTCTATGTCGGGCTCGAACAGACGACCGTCGCGCGCAACACCTTGCTGGTCAACACCATGCCGTTCTGGGTGCTGGTCGGCGGGCATTTCCTGCTGAACGAACGCATCACCGCGCGCCGGCTCGTCGGACTTGTGCTCGCATTCGCTGGATTGGTCGCGGTGTTCTCCGATCAGTTGAGCGCCGATAACGGTGCGACATTGACCGGTGATCTGCTCAGTCTCGGCGCCGGCATTTTGTGGGCCTTGACCTACATCGTCATCAAGCGAACGAAATTGGCGGAAGCGAGCGCCGAGAAGATGCTTCTCTATCAATTGGCCGGCGCTGCGATGGTCGGCGCCTTGGTGTTGCCTTTCGCCGGGCCGCCGGTCCGCGACTTCGCCGCTTTACCGACCTTGGCCTTGCTTTTCCAGGCGGTCTACATCGTCGCCTTCACCTATGTGCTGTGGTTCTGGCTGCCTGCGGCGCTATCCGGCATCGGGCCTGTCGAGTTTTACCTTCCTGTCGCCGGTGTTCGGCGTGCTGTGCGGCGCCATCTTCTTGAACGAGCCGCTGACCATCCGTATTTTCCTGGCACTCGGCCTCATCGCAGCCGGTCTGATCATTGTGAATCGGCCGGCCCGAAAACAGATCCCCGGATGAAAGGCTCCGGCATGCGCGATATTCTCAACGACCTCGAAGCGGGAAAGCAGCTGTCCGATCCGGATCCGGTACGCCGTGCCCAGATCCAGATGAAGACGCAGCTGCCGAAACGCTTCTACAAAGCCGTCTCGGTCGTATCGGCCGAAGCTGGTTTTGCCGTTCATCTCGATGGCAAGCCGGTCCGCACGCCGGGCAAGGCGCTGCTGGTGCTGCCGACCGAAAAAGCCGCCGCTCTGGTCGCCGACGAGTTCGCCGCGCAAGGTGAGACGATCGACCCGATGACGATGCCGGTCATGCGTCTGGTCAACACGGCCATCGACGGCGTCGCCAGCGACCCGCAGGCGGTTTTGGAAGACATCCTGCGCTTTGCCTCGTCCGACCTGCTCTGCTATCGCGCCGACGCCCCCCAGGGGCTGGTCGATCGGCAGAACGAATTTTGGGATCCCGTCATCGATTGGGCGCGGAGCGCGCTCGGCGCCCGGTTTCATCTCGCCGAAGGGGTGATCCATGTCGAGCAGCCGCGTGAGAGCATCGCAGTGCTCGGCGTTCATCTTGCCCAGCGCGCCGACCCGCTCCGGCTTGCCGCCATCCACGTCATGACGTCGCTGACGGGATCGGCTCTGCTGGCGCTAGCCGTCGATTTCGGCGAGATCGACGGCGCCGCCGCCTGGACTGCCGGCCATGTCGACGAGGACTGGCAGGCCGAGCACTGGGGCCATGACGCGGAGGCCGTCGCCCGCCGTGCCCACCGCAAGCGCGACATGATGGCCGCGGTCGGTCTCCTCGAGGCGCTCAAGGGCTGACGGCAATCGCCACCCTCATTCGTTTCGTGTTGCCATTAGAGCGACGTGCGTTCCAGTTGGACGTGCAAAGTACGCTGTAACACTTGGAAATCTATGCATCGTGCTTTCCGAAGATCGAATTCCGATGTTCGAGCCGATGCATTGGACCAAAGTCATAATCCCAAAGACGGGCTGCCTCTGGGCGGCGCTTTCTGTCACTTCTCGCGGCGATAGCTGCCCGAGTTCGTGTCCAGAGGCGACGCCGCGCAGCATCAAGCACAGCGAGATGTCACGGGAGGACGAATTCATGGCAATGGCAGCGACCGCCGGCAGAGCAAGCCGCGGAATGACGCGGGAAGAGAAGAAGGTCATCTTCGCTTCCTCGCTCGGCACCGTTTTCGAATGGTACGATTTCTATCTCTACGGCGCATTGGCGGCCGCGATCGGCTCGACATTCTTCAACTCGTATCCGGAAGCGACGCGCAACATCTTTACGCTGCTGGTTTTCGCCGCCGGATTCCTCGTGCGCCCGTTCGGCGCGCTGGTGTTTGGCCGCATTGGTGATCTCGTTGGTCGCAAATACACCTTTCTCGTCACCATCCTGATCATGGGCCTGTCGACTTTCCTGGTCGGCCTGCTGCCCGGTTCGGCAAGCTGGGGCATTGCAGCGCCCATTATCCTGATTGCGCTGCGCATGCTGCAGGGCCTGGCGCTCGGTGGTGAATATGGCGGTGCGGCGACCTATGTGGCCGAGCACGCGCCCGACGACCGCCGCGGCTTCTATACATCGTGGATCCAGACGACGGCGACGCTCGGCCTGTTCCTGTCGCTGGTCGTCATCCTTATCGTGCAAAATTCGCTGAGCAAGGAGGATTTCGCGGATTGGGGCTGGCGCATTCCGTTCCTGCTCTCAGCGATCCTGCTCGGCATTTCGGTCTGGATTCGCCTGTCGCTCGCCGAATCGCCGACATTCCAGCGCATGAAGGACGAAGGCAAGGGTTCCAAGGCGCCGCTGACGGAAGCCTTCGGCCAGTGGAAGAATGCCAAGATCGCCATTCTGGCGCTTCTCGGCCTTACGGCCGGCCAGGCCGTAGTCTGGTACAACGGCCAGTTCTACGCGCTGTTTTTCCTGCAGAACGTGCTCAAGGTCGACGGCCAGTCGGTCAACATCATGATCGCCATCGCGCTGGCGCTCGGCACGATCTTCTTCGTCGTGTTCGGCTGGCTCTCCGACAAGATCGGCCGCAAGCCGATCATCATGGCGGGTCTGGCGCTGGCGATCGTCACCACCTTCCCGCTGTTCAAGGCGCTGACCTGGGCAGCCAATCCGGCGCTCGCCACCGCGCAGCAAAACACCCGTGCGACGATTACCGCTGCGCCTGGCGACTGCAAGTTCCAGTTCAATCCGACCGGAACGCGCAAGCCTCTGACGTCGTGCGATATTGCGACGGATTTCCTCGCCAAGAGCTCGGTGCCCTATGACATCGTTACGACAGCGGCGCCGGGGACTGCGGCCAGTGTCAAGATCGGCACCGAAACGGTGGCGTCCTATGATGCCGTGGCAGCCGCAGACAAGGCAACTTCAAGCGACGCCGCGTTCAAGAAGGCAATCAACATTGCGTTGCGGGACGGCGGTTATCCGCTGAAGCGTGCTGCGGCCAAGGTCGCCGACCAGAAGCTTGACGCCTTCGTCGCGGCCAATCCGGAACTGAAGCTCGACGCCGCCGCAATCCGCGCCGGCGACAAGACGACGGTTGCGGCCGACCAGGCGGTCAAGGACAAGCTGCTGACGGCCGATGAGGCCGCGGCGGGAGCGCCCGAGATCACCGTCTACAGCGTCCCGGGAGCAGGCGCCTTTGCGATGTTTGCCGACCCTGAACAGGTCAGCTGGGCAAAGGTCATCGGCATCCTGTTCATCCTGGTCCTTTACGTGACCATGGTCTACGGACCGATCGCCGCGATCCTGGTCGAGATGTTCCCGACCCGCATCCGCTATACCGGCATGTCGTTGCCCTATCACATCGGCAATGGCTGGTTCGGCGGCCTGCTGCCGGCGACGGTGTTCGCGCTCAGCGCCTACAGCGGCGATATCTATTATGGCCTCTGGTATCCGGTGGTGATCGCGGCGATGTCGCTGGTCATCGGTACGATCTTCGTCAGGGATACGCTGGGAACGGACTTGCACGCCAAGACCTGATCCTCGGCCGAGCAATTCCAGGAAAAGTGTGAAACGGTTTTCCGTCCGGAATTGCGCATAAACAAGAGTTAGAGCGGTTCGGCGTTTCCGTGAAACGATGAACCGCTCTAACAGCAAAAATGCAAAGCCCGGCGCGAGCGATCGCGCCGGGCTTTTGCAATTCGTCAAAGCGATGCGGAGGAAAGGCTTAGCTCTTCCGCTCCTGTTTTTCTTCCTCGATGGCCGCCTCGTGGTACCAGCCGCTTCCGAAATCCGTACGGTTGCGCAATGAAGCAAGCTCTGCCGCGAACTTAGCCTTTCCGCTTAAATTTGAGGCAGAAGCGCGCGCTGCCACCGGGAACATCAGGATTTTGGCCGACTGACGGGTAGGAGTGATTTCCATAGTCGGTCTCCCTTCTTTTCCAGAGCCTTGCCGATTCAATCTTTCCCGAAGATAGGTTCTGCATTCGAGTTAGGCAATATGATTATAAAAAGATCAGTATCTGCCTGTTATTTATGCAGAACATGCTTGTGATTGATCCGGACGCATTGCGATTACGCGGCACCGGATTTGTTGGGATGCGGCGTCACTTTTGCCGCATCCTTGGCCCGCTGAAAATGGCACACGAATTGCTTTTTGATAACCTGGCAGGTCGGCTGCAGGGTGGCTGGCACGCCGGCGCCGTCCAGGTTCGGTGATCAAAGCAACGAGAGGCTAGAATGACGAAATACAAGCTCGAGTACATTTGGCTCGATGGATACACCCCGGTTCCCAACCTTCGCGGAAAGACGCAGATCAAGGACTATGCCGAATTCCCGACGCTCGACCAGCTTCCGCTGTGGGGCTTCGACGGTTCCTCGACCATGCAGGCCGAAGGCCACTCGTCCGACTGCGTGCTGAAGCCGGTCGCCATCTATCCGGATCCGGCGCGCAGCAATGGCGTGCTCGTCATGTGCGAAGTCATGATGCCGGACGGCGTGACGCCGCATGCATCCAACAAACGCGCCACCATCCTCGACGATGAGGGCGCCTGGTTCGGCTTCGAGCAGGAGTATTTCTTCTACAAGGACGGTCGCCCGCTCGGCTTCCCCGAGAGCGGCTACCCTGCGCCGCAAGGCCCGTACTACACCGGCGTCGGCTACAGTAATGTCGGCAGCGTCGCCAGGCAGATCGTCGAGGAGCATCTCGACCTTTGCCTCGCCGCCGGCATCAACCATGAAGGCATCAACGCCGAGGTGGCCAAGGGCCAGTGGGAATTCCAGATCTTTGGCAAGGGCTCCAAGAAGGCCGCCGACCAGATGTGGATGGCCCGCTACCTGATGCAGCGCCTCACCGAGAAATACGGCATCGATATCGAATACCACTGCAAGCCGCTCGGCGACACCGACTGGAATGGTTCCGGCATGCACGCCAACTTCTCGACCGCTTATATGCGCGAGGTCGGCGGCAAGGACTATTTCGAGGCGCTGATGGCCGCCTTCGACAAGAACCTGATGGATCACATCGCAGTCTACGGGCCGGACAACGACAAGCGTTTGACCGGCAAGCACGAGACCGCGCCATGGAACAGGTTCAGCTATGGCATCGCCGACCGCGGCGCCTCGATCCGCGTGCCGCATTCCTTCATCAACAATGGCTACAAGGGCTATCTCGAGGATCGCCGCCCGAACTCGCAAGGCGACCCCTACCAGATCGCTTCGCAGATCCTGAAGACGATCGCCTCCGTTCCGACCAGCGCCGAGGTTTCGGCCGCAGCTTGAGCACTGGTCACGGCGCAGACCCCTCTGTCTGCGCCGTGAGGGCTCTCCGCCGGCGTTTTGCCAGGCGACAACACCAGCGTCTAAATTGAGTGTTTTTCATCCAAAACAAAAACCCCGCCGGATCGCTCCGGCGGGGTTTTGTTTGTCCTTTAGCTCGTCCGCTCAGACCGAATAATACATGTCGTACTCGACCGGATGCGGGGTCATTTCGAAGCGCATCACTTCGGCCATCTTGAGCTCGATGTAGCTGTCGATCTGGTCGTCGTCGAACACGCCGCCGGCCTTGAGGAAGCCGCGGTCCTTGTCAAGGCTCTGCAACGCTTCGCGCAGCGAGCCGCAGACGGTCGGGATCTTCTTCAGTTCCTTCGGCGGCAGGTCGTAGAGGTCCTTGTCCATCGGCTGTCCCGGATGGATTTTGTTCTTGATGCCGTCAAGCCCGGCCATCAGCATGGCGGCAAAAGCGAGGTAGGGGTTGGCGCCCGGATCGGGGAAGCGGACCTCGACGCGCTTGGATTTCGGCGACGAGCCGAATGGAATGCGGCAGGAGGCAGAGCGGTTGCGCGCCGAATAGGCGAGCAGCACCGGCGCTTCATAGCCGGGCACCAGGCGCTTGTAGGAATTGGTCAGCGGGTTGGTGAAGGCGTTGATCGCCTTGGCGTGCTTGATGACGCCGCCGATGTAAAACAGGCAGCTCTCCGAAAGGCCGGCATATTCATTGCCGGCGAAGGTCGGCTTGCCCTCCTTCCAGATCGACTGGTGGACATGCATGCCCGAGCCGTTGTCGCCAAAGACCGGTTTCGGCATGAAGGTGGCCGTCTTGCCGTAGGCGTTGGCGACCTGGTGCACGACATATTTGTAGATCAGCATCTTGTCGGCGTTGCGGACCAGCGTGTCGAACTTGATGCCGAGTTCGTGCTGGGCTGCGGCGACTTCGTGGTGGTGCTTTTCGACACGCACGCCCATTTCGGCGAGCACGGTCAGCATTTCAGAGCGCATGTCCTGCGCCGAGTCGATCGGCGGCACCGGGAAATAGCCGCCCTTGATGCGCGGGCGGTGGCCGAGATTGCCGGTCTCGTAGTCGGTGTCGTCGTTGGACGGCAATTCGGTGGAGTCGAGCTTGAAGCCGGTGTTGTACGGGTCGGCCTTGTATTTGACGTCGTCGAACACGAAGAACTCGGCTTCCGGGCCGACGAAGATCTGATCGCCGATGCCTTCCGCCTTCATATAGGCTTCAGCCTTCTTGGCGGTGCCGCGCGGGTCGCGGTTGTAGGATTCTCCGGAGATCGGATCGAGAATATCGCACAGGATGACCATGGTCGACTGCGCGAAGAACGGGTCCATATGCACCGTCTCGGTGTCGGGCATCAGCACCATGTCGGACTCGTTGATCGCCTTCCAGCCGGCGATCGAGGACCCGTCGAACATGACGCCATCGGCAAACATGTCTTCCTCGACCTCAACGACATCCATCGTCACGTGCTGCAGCTTGCCCTTCGGATCTGTGAAGCGCAGGTCAACGAATTTCACGTCGTTGTCCTTGATCTGCTTCATGATGTCTTTGGCTGTCGTCATGTCATGTTTCCCTGTCTGATGACGTTTCGAGGAGATGATCTGAAATCAGAAACCTCAGACCGCGTCCATCCCTGTTTCGCCGGTGCGGATGCGCACGACTTCCTCGATGTTGGAGACGAAGATCTTGCCGTCGCCGATGCGGCCGGTCTGCGCCGCCTTGCGAATGGCTTCGATGGCGCCTTCGACGGCATCGTCGCCGAGCACGACCTCGATCTTCACCTTGGGCAGAAAATCCACGACATATTCAGCGCCGCGATAGAGTTCGGTATGGCCCTTCTGCCGGCCAAAACCCTTGGCCTCCGTAACGGTGATGCCTTGCAGCCCGGCCTCCTGAAGCGCTTCCTTCACTTCGTCTAGCTTGAACGGCTTGATGATCGCTTCGATCTTTTTCATGTAAAAAGTGGCCTCCACTGCCAAAAAAGACGGGTTGTGAGCCCCGCTTGCGCCTCTTTCTAGCACGAACTGTGCCAATTTGAGGGGATTCGAAGCGGTATCACGCGATTTCGATGCCATGCCGCGTTGAGGGCTAAATTCGCGTCATTCGCTGCGTTGGATGCGTCATGGATACTGGAAACCTACACATTGTCGGCGCTATCGTCCGCACAATAATTGGGCAGATAGAGCATTTCGTGGGCAATTGTGCTTCGACGACGCCATTGTCCCTAACGATGTGCCTACAGATCGTGCCGTCTCATCGCCGTTTGCTTCGAACCGAAAACTGGACAATGTTTGACCACAAGGATTGGGGTTTGACCACAGGGATCGGGGTTTGACCACAGGGATCGGGTTTGACCACAGGGATCGGGTACAGGATCGGCTTGAGCCAATGCGGATCGGCATCCATGAGCAATGAAATTCTGTCTCCGGCCGAAATGGCTGAGGCCGACCGGCTGACGATTTCGGCCGGACCACGCGACGGCATCGGCCTGATGCGCAATGCAGGTGGCGCAGTCGCTGCAGTGGTGCTCGCCCATTTTCCGGCTGCCAGGCGCGTCCACGTGCTGTGCGGGCCCGGCAACAATGGCGGCGATGGATATGTCGTCGCCCGCATTCTTGGGGATAGCGCCGTCGACGTCTTGCTGTGGGCATCCAGCTCGCCCAAAGCCGGCAGCGACGCAGCGCTCGCCGCGTCGGAATGCCCGGTCAGGCCCCGGCCACTGTCGGAATTTGCCGCCGATCAAGGTTCTATCCTGGTCGATGCGCTTTATGGGGCGGGGCTGTCCAAGCCGCTGTCCGGTGATGCCGCCCGGGCGGTCGAGGTTGCGACAGAACTGAACCTGCCTGTCGTCGCGGTCGACCTGCCCTCAGGCGTGTCGGGCGAGAGCGGCCAGATTCTCGGCCAGGCATTTCGCGCCCGGATCACGGTGACGTTCGCGCGAAAAAAGCCCGGCCATCTGCTGTTGCCTGGGCGCGAGATGTGCGGCGAACTGGTGCTTGCCGACATCGGCATCGGCGACGAGATCGTTGCGCAGCTTGAACCGCGAACTTTCGAGAACGCCCCGTCGCTTTGGTTAGAAAGTTTCCCGATTCCAGCCGTCGACACGCATAAATACAGGCGCGGCCATGTCGGCGTCTTTTCCGGCGGGCCATCGGCGACGGGTGCGGCACGGCTGTCGGCGCTTGCTGCGGCCAGAAGCGGGGCAGGGGCGGTGACCGTGCTGTCGCCGGCGAATGCTGTGCAAGTGAATGCCGCGCATCTGACTTCGATCATGCTGAAAAAGGCCGACAGCATCGCGGACGTACAGGACTTCATCGACAGCCGCCGGCCATCGGCGTTCGTCCTCGGACCCGGGTTTGGCGTCGGCGAAAAAACCCGCGATTTTGCCCTCGGCGTGCTGGCCAACGGAGAGCGGCAAGACGGCAGGGTCGACGGGCTGGTGCTCGATGCCGATGGCATCAGCTCGTTTCGCGATACACCGAAAGTCCTGTTCGAAGCCGCCCGTCGCCCGAACGCGCCGGCGTTGGTGCTGACGCCGCATGAGGGCGAATTCGCCAGGCTGTTTGCGGACATCGCCGGAGACAAGAACCTGTCCAAGCTGGCCAAGGCGCGCGCTGCCGCCGAGCGCGCCGGCGCCGTCGTCGTCTACAAGGGCGCGGACACGGTGATCGCGGCGCCCGATGGCAGGGCGGCGATCAACGGCAACGGCGCGCCATGGCTGGCCACAGCCGGTTCGGGCGACGTGCTGTCGGGCATCATCGCCGGCTTCCTGGCGCAAGGCATGCCGGCTTTCGAAGCCGCCTGCGCGGCGGTCTGGATCCATGCTGAGGCCGGCAGCCGTTTCGGACCTGGGCTGATCGCTGAAGACTTGCCGCTGGCGCTGGTGCCGGTGCTGCGCGAGCTTGCCGAAAATCGCAAGGAGGTAACTGCTTGATGAACCGCGGGTTCGCGCTGCTTGCCGCTATCTTCTTTGCCGCTTTGATGGCGAACACTGCGCGTGCCGAAAATCCGGTGATGATTGTCGACGATCCGGCCGTGCTCGCCGCTCTCGACGCCAGGGGTTTTGGCTTCGCTGGCATTTTCGATGTCGACGGCAAGGGCGACCTGAAGACGCTTTATGAAAAGGCGCCGGCCTATCACCAGATCGTCGAAACGATTGCCGGCGATGTCGCCGCGCTGCGCGCCGTGATGAAGGCCGGTGGGCGGCCGCTCTATGAAGTCACCGACGGCAATGTCGGCCGCATCATCGACATGCGCTGGCTGAAGACCGACGCCGCGCGCTTCCGGCTGGTCGGTGTCGTCAACCGGCTCGATCGGCGTGATTTCGCCGAGATACGAGGCGACGGGGGCTGCGGCGAGGTCCGTTTCATCTACCGCCTTGCCTACAGCTTCAAGAAAAACGGCAAGGTTCTCGCCTCGCGCCTGCCGTTCAACTTCAATGCCATCTATAGCACCGCGCCGGACGCCGATGGCGGCTGCGTCGGCGTTGCCGGACGCTGGACGCCGCAGCTCGATGAGACCGTCGACATCGGCTGGCTCATCGGCGGGCCGCTGGAAAAGGCCGGGCTGAGCTTCAAGCAGCTCGAGCTCAACGCCCAAATGGTGCGCTTTCCCTCCGGCCAGGAGACCGAATTTGGCGGCCAGGCTGCCTACCTCATGCGGATTTTTGGCATCGATGGAAAGACGGTCAGTGAAAAGCCGCTGGAAAACACGCCCGACCTGGCGCGGCTTGCCGACGACGCCGCGCTGAAAGCAAAACTTGCCGACTATGTCAGCGCCAATGTCGCGGCGGTTGATCTCGGCGTCTACCAAATCCCGGATGAATTCCTGGCGAAGAAAGTCGTCTCGTGGTCGACTTTCGGCAGCGCCAGGCTGGCCAATCACCCGTTTACGCCGCTATTCCAGCCCGCGGATTTTTCTGGGCTCGACTATTCCGCGCTGAAGCTTGTGCGCACGCCGGAAGCGCTGGTCGAGCGGCTCGACAATGGCGCCTGCCAAGGCTGTCATCAGGCTGGTTCGACCGCCGGTTTTCATTTCATCGGCCTCGACGACAAGACGACATCGCCGCTGAACCGCATCGCGGTCGGCATCTCGCCGCATCTTCATGCCGAGATGCCGCGGCGCGACGCCTGGCTGCGTGCGACCGCTGAGGGCAAGCTGCCGAACCGCCTCCGTCCGCTGTCCTTCGCGCCGCCGGCCGCATGGAAAGACGCCGGCGAGGTCGCTTACGCAGCGGCCGAGATGGCGATGCCGTGTTTGATGCCCGAGGATGCGGCCCGCTTCGGCACGATCTGGCAATGCGGCGGCGGCACCGTCTGCACGGCGCTGGCGACCGCATCGGGGGTGCGGACGAAACTGGCGCAATGCCTGCTGCCCAAGGACAGCGAAAAGATGTTTTCCGGCCATCCATGCCTGACCGGCTCCATCGCCAGCAGCGGCACGCAGCCTTTCAATGACCGCTACAGCATTACAGGCCAGTTCGCGGCCTTCGCCACCGACATTTCGCGCACCGCCTACACCTGCCGGCCGCCGAAGATCGGTGTTCCGGCCGGCATCGCCTATCGCGGATGCAACGACAGGGACCGTGCCTTTGCCGGCTTCAAGCCGGGCAAGCCGATGCCGAACGAGATCTGCGGGCTGGTCGGCGGCAAGAAATTCGACATCTGCGTGGCGACCAACAATTTCGACCAGTGCTTGGGCGGCGCCGTCAATCGCGGCAACCGGCCGGCTTGCTCGGCCGATCATTTCTGCCGCGAGGATTATATGTGCCAATCGCTGCCGCCCGATACGCCGGGCGCGGCCAAGGTGAAAGGTGTCGGCTTCTGCTCGCCGACCTATTTTATCTTCCAGATGCGCATCGACAATCATGCCACGCCGTGGTCGGGCGCCGTCCGCGCGACGATGGGCGCGGGGTTCGGCGCCGCGGAAGCTGAGTGAGCTTTCGCCGCTTTCGCGGCGTCAGCGCCTCACAACGGAATGTTGTCGTGCTTCTTCCAGGGGTTCTGCATATTCTTGTTGCGCAGCATGCGCAGCGCGCGCGCAATGCGGCGGCGGGTCGAATGCGGCATGATCACCTCGTCGACATAGCCGCGCTCGGCGGCGACGAAGGGCGACAGGAAGCGATCCTCGTAAGCCTTTGTATGTGCTGCGATCTTCTCCGCATCGCCGATGTCCTTGCGATAGATGATCTCGACCGCGCCCCGGGCGCCCATCACTGCGATCTGCGCCGTCGGCCAGGCATAGTTCATGTCGCCGCGCAGATGCTTCGACGCCATCACGTCATACGCGCCGCCATAAGCTTTTCGGGTGATGACTGTGATCTTCGGGACGGTCGCTTCGGCATAGGCGAACAAGAGCTTGGCACCGTGCTTGATCAGCCCGCCATATTCCTGCGCGGTGCCGGGCAGGAAGCCTGGAACGTCGACGAAGGTGACGATCGGAATTGAAAAACAGTCGCAGAAGCGCACGAACCGCGCCGCCTTGCGGCTGGCGTCCGAGTCGAGCACGCCGGCCAGCACCATCGGCTGGTTGGCGACGAAGCCGACCGTGCGCCCTTCGACGCGCCCGAAACCGGTGACGATGTTTTTCGCAAAATCCTGCTGGATCTCGAAGAAATCACCCTCATCGGCAACTTTAAGGATCAACTCCTTGATGTCGTAGGGTTTATTGGCATTGTCGGGGATCAGACGGTCGAGCGACAGATCGTCATCGGCGACCGACTGATAACATTCGATCTCGGGGATTTCGGCCGTGTTGGAGGCAGGCAGCAGGTCGACCAGTCGGCGCATTTGCAGCAGCGCCTCGACGTCATTGTCGTAAGCGCCATCGGCGATCGACGACTTCGTCGTGTGGACCAAGGCGCCGCCGAGGCTCTCGGCGGTGACCGTCTCGTTGGTGACGGTCTTCACCACGTCCGGGCCGGTGACGAACATGTAGGAGGTGCCGCGCACCATGAAGATGAAGTCGGTCATGGCCGGCGAATAGACGTCGCCGCCGGCGCACGGGCCCATGATCAGTGAAATCTGCGGGATGACGCCGGAGGCGAGCACATTGCGTTGAAAAATCTCGGCATAGCCGCCGAGGGCTGCCACGCCTTCCTGGATGCGGGCGCCGCCGGCGTCGTAGAGGCCGATGATCGGCGCGCGATTGCGCAGCGCCATCTCCTGCACCTTGACCACTTTTTCGGCGTGGGCTTCGGACAGCGACCCGCCGAACACGGTAAAGTCCTTGGCGAAGACATAGACCGGCCGACCGTTGACGGTACCCCAGCCGGTGACGACGCCGTCGCCGGCGATCTTGGTTTTCTCCATGCCGAAATCGGTCGAGCGATGCTCGACATACATGTCGAACTCCTCGAACGAACCTTCGTCGAGGAAGACCTCGATGCGTTCGCGCGCGGTGAGTTTGCCCTTCTTGTGCTGAGCGTCGATGCGGGCCTTGCCGCCGCCCATGCGCGCCATGGCGCGGCGGCGCTCGAGTTCCTTCAGCACGTCCTTCATCGGTCGATCCCCAAAAACGGAAAGCTGATTTGTGGTAATCATGGCGGCATGGGAGCGCAAGCACCGCTTTCGCCACGGGTTCTTGTTGCGCAATGTTGGCCGCGCTTTGCCTCGGGTCTCGATATGCCGGCGGGTATCCTGTAGATGGCCCTCCCGCGGCGAAACTTCTTGGCAGGCATTCGCTTGATATGGCAGACTGAACTTATGAAGAACAACATTGAGATATCAGAGGATTTGAGCCGCCGGATCGACATCTTGGCCTCGCGCTCCAAGCTGACTCGCGATCAGATCATTGAGGATGCTCTGTCGCACGGTCGTTCTCTGGCGTGGCAGGAAAAGTGGATTGCCGGTGTTCAGTCGGGTATCGAGGCCGCTGAGCGTGAGGATTTCGCAAGCGAAGAAGAGATCACGGCGGTTCTCAACAAATTCAGTCAGGCATAAAGGTCTGTGCGAATTGTCTGGACCCGCCACTATCTGATCGAGCTTGCATCAATTGGCGACTATATCGGCGAGCGTAACCCGCGGGCCGCTGCTCGAGTTGTCAATGACATTCATTCAAAGACTGCTCGGCTGTTATCCGCCAATCCATTTATCGGACGCATCGGCGAGATCAAGGGCACTCGTGAACTGGTGATTTCCGGTACACCCTACATCGTCGCGTATCGGGTGAAAGACACTCAAATTGAAGTTCTGTTCGTCCAGCATGGGGCGAGGGAATGGCCGGACGAAGTTTGAACAGCCGTCCACGGCTGCTCGTCTCGACTGTTAATTGTTGCACCGCAACATGACACCCCTTGCATTCCGCGGCGAACTCAGCCATATGCAACCCATAGGCGCTTGGGCCGGAATTGTCCGGCCTTCTCGACGAATGAGACTGGTTGCGTCTGTTTTCCCTCTTTCCCGTTGATCGGCAAGGTGGCGAAAAAGCCCCGTGGCATGATGCCTGCGGGCACGACAGCGCAGCCGAGTGGACGTTTGCGTCCGCCCGCCTTGTCGTTCCATGACAGTTTTTCGACGGCAGGTTGCGCCCTGCCGCCATCGATGTTTGCGGCTAGGGTCGCGTGAAAGAAGACTATTTTGACCAACGAAAACACTTTTGCCGGTAACACCACCTCGACCGGCAACACTGCGGAACTCACCGGTTTCGCGGCCCTTGGAATTACCGGCGCGCTGCTCAAGGCCACCCATGCCGCAGGCTTCACCGATCCGAAGCCGATCCAGGCTCAGGCGATCCCGCCGCAGCTGGAAGGCCGTGACATTTTCGGCATCGCCCAGACCGGTTCGGGCAAGACCGCGGCGTTCGCGCTGCCGATCCTGTCGAAGATCATCGCGCTCGGCACCAAGCGCCGGCCGAAGACCGCTCGTGCGCTGATCCTGGCGCCGACGCGTGAACTCGCCGTGCAGATCGAAGAGATGATCAAGCTGCTCGCCAAGGGCGCGCATGTCTCGACAGCACTCGTGCTTGGCGGCGTCTCGCGCTTTAGCCAGGTAAAGAAGATTGCTCCCGGCGTCGATATTTTGATCGCCACGCCCGGTCGGCTGACCGACCTGGTGCGTGAGGGCGACCTCATTCTTGCCGACACCAAATGGCTGGTGCTCGATGAGGGCGACCGCATGCTCGACATGGGCTTCATCAACGACGTCAAGCGCATCGCCAGGGCGACCGCGCCGGACCGTCAGACGGTGCTGTTCTCGGCGACCATGCCGGCCGAAATCGCCGAGCTGGCGAAAGGCCTGCTGAAGAACCCGATCCGTGTCGAAGTGGCGCCGCACAGCACTGCGGCAGCCGAGATCGTGCAGGGCGTCGTCTTTGCCCGCACCAAGCAAAAGCGTCAGGTTCTGGCGACGATGCTCGCCGACGAGGCGATGAAGTCGGTCATCATCTTTTCGCGCACCAAGCATGGCGCCGACAGGGTGACCAAGGATCTCGATCGCGACGGCTTCAAGGCCGCCGTCATCCACGGCAACAAGTCGCAGAACGTCCGCCAGAAGGCGCTGAACGATTTCCGCGACGGTTCGGTGCGCATTCTTGTGGCAACCGATATCGCGGCGCGCGGCATCGACGTGCCCGGCATCAGCCATGTGGTGAATTTCGACCTGCCGGACGAGGCCGAGAGCTATGTCCACCGCATCGGCCGCACCGGTCGTAACGGCATGGACGGCATCGCCATCACGCTTTGCGACCCGTCCGAGAACAGCAAGCTGCGCCAGGTCGAGCGCATCATCCGCACCAAGCTGCCGATCGTCGCCGATCATCTCGGCAGTCCCGACCCGCAGCGCAATCCTGCCGAAAAGAACGAGCGCAGCTTCGAGCCGGCCAACGATCGCAATGGTCGTCGCGACGGCAGGCGGCCGGGCGGCCACAACAACGGCAACAAGCGCTTCGGCGACAAGCCGGCCTTCGCCGGCGAGCGCAAGCCGGAAGGCGCCAAGCCGTTCAAGGGCAACAACAAGCGTCGTTTCGGCGGCAAGCGGCCAGCAGCGCGGGCTGCGTAATCAGATAGTACATCCGGCCCGCGGCTGTCGGGTCGGCTCGGCTGCTCACAATTGAAAAAGGCGATCGGAGCGATGCTTCGGTCGCCTTTTTCGCCTGAGATCTACTTCACCACCGCCTCAACCCACACCGCAATGCGCTGCGCGAGGTAAGCCGTGGTCGACGGCGACAGCGCGTCTCCGGCAATGACATGATTGTCCCGATCGCCGGTAGCGTCGACCGGCACCAGTTCGTGCGCCGCGCCCCAGCGCCCGGCGATTTCACGGGTGCGGTCCGGCCGCACGATCCTGTCCGAATCGCAAAAGATGAACAGGGCAGGGATGGTCGCCTTCTCCACCGGCGCGCCATAGGCAAGTTCTGTCAGCGCCACCATCGGCAGCGTCGCCGCGATCGGATAGCGGTAGGTCCAGAATTTCTCGTGCAGCGCATTGCGTGGCACGAAGCTGCGCTGCTTGCCGGCGACCAGTTCGGCGATCTCCCGGCCCCACGGCATGGTCAGGAGTTCGGCGCCGGAAGCCTTGACGCCGAAATTCGGCGAGATGAACGCTATTGCCGCCACCCCGTCCGATGCGCCCGGCTGCGTCGCAGCCCAGGCTGCCAGCGAGCCGCCGGTCGAGGTGGCGATGACGATCACCTTGTCGCCGATCGCTCGACCGATGGCGAGCGCTTCCTCATAATCGTTGATCCAGGCGTTGACGCTGCCGTCCGCCATCGCGGCACCGCCCTGTCCGTGGCCGGTGAGACGGGTGTAGAAAAGATTGGCGTCGAGCTGGTCGGCGACCTCGTCGGGAAGCGGACGAACCTCGCCCTTCGACGCCGAAAAGCCGTGGATATAGACGATCGATAGCGGCGTCCTGGCGTGAACCATCGGATTGGCCCAGATGATTTCCTTTTCCAGCCCGTCGTGGATATCAGGTACGGCCGCCTCCTTGCGTGCCAGATAGGCTTGCGGGTCATCGCCGATCACGGAAGGATCGAAGATGATCGTGGTGTCGGCTTGGACGCGCGGGCCAAGCACGAAGGCGAGAAAAAGAATGACGGCGAGACCCAATACCGCAAGCACGATCCGTCGCCCCATCGCAGACTCCATGCAATAAATCTCAACCTATGGCCACGATGGCAAACAGGCAACGACGTCTGCCGGCGGCGGGATCGCCAACTTGATGGCCGGTCTATTCGCTCGGCGGCTTGCGGTCGAAATTCAGCGGACGCGCCTTCCAGCGGGTCGCGGTGCTGATGACCAATCGGCAGAATGGTCTCGGCAGGATTCTGAGCAGCTTCAGGCCCCAGCTCAAGCGGCGCGGGAAGGTGACTTCGAAGCCGCCGGATCTGATGCCGCGCGCCATGCGGCGCGAGGCGCGATTGACGGGCATCAGCCCGGGCATCGGCAGCAAATTCTTCTCGGTCAGCGGGGTATCGACGAAGCCCGGGTTTATCACCTGGATGCGGACGTTCATCTTGTCGAAATCGTACTTCAGCGACTCGGCGAGGATATTGATCGCTGCCTTGGTGCCGCCATAGGCGGCCGTGGTCGGCCAGCCGAAATAGGCGGTGACCGAACCGACCAGGACGATATGGCCGCGCGCGCGGACGCGCATGCGCTCGATGACCGGCACCAGGCCGTTGATGATGCCGAAATAATTGACATCGAAGGACTGGCGAAATCCACGGACAGTGAGGTCCTCGCCGGCGGTCGCAATATAGCTCCCGGCATTGAACACGGCCAAGACGATCGGGCCGAGATCCTTCTCGATCGCCGCGACCGTCCTTGCCATGCGTTTCTCGTCGGTGACGTCGCAAGGATAGGCCGTGACGTGGCCCGGCATCTGCGCCGTCTCCACAACCAGCGTATCGATCGGATCGTCGTCGAGCGCCGTCACCGCGACGACATAGCCTTGCGCCGCAAGGTCCTTGGCCAGTGAACGGCCGATGCCGCTGCTGCCGCCGGTAATCCAGGCGACGCCGTGCTTCGGGTCGGCCCGATAGAGTGTCATGCTACGCCCTGCGACTTTGTCTTGGCCTGTGCTCTAGCGGTGAAGAAATCGGATGAAAAGAGCGCTTTTCAATGGTGAGCTTCAATGATTGGCGGAACGCAACATCTGTTTTAGGAAATGCAGCCCGGAAATGCCGCTGGACCAGGCAAATTCTTGCCTTGAAACCCAAGCTTCGGGTTTCTAGGGTTCCGCCGCAACATAAAGGAAATTCCATGCCCCGTTCTGTGATCGAAGCGATCGGCAACACGCCTCTGATCCGCCTCAACAAAGCCTCGGAAGAAACCGGCTGCGAGATCCTGGGCAAGGCCGAATTCATGAATCCGGGCCAGTCGGTCAAGGACCGTGCCGCGCTGTTCATCATCCGCGACGCCGAGCAGCGCGGCCTCCTGAGGCCGGGTGGGGTGATCGTCGAGGGGACGGCCGGCAACACCGGCATCGGATTGACGCTGGTTGCCAAGGCGCTTGGCTACCGCACCGTGATCGTGATCCCGGAGACGCAAAGCCAGGAGAAGAAGGACACGATCAGATTACTCGGCGCCGAGCTGATCGAGGTGCCTGCTGTACCTTACAAGAACCCCAACAATTATGTGAAACTGTCAGGTCGTCTGGCCGAGCAGATGGCCCGGTCCGAGCCGAACGGCGCGATCTGGGCCAATCAGTTCGACAACGTCGCCAACCGTGATGGCCATACCCGCACCACGGCGGAAGAAATCTGGGCCCAGACCGGCGGCAAGGTCGACGGTTTCGTCTCGGCAGTCGGCTCCGGCGGAACACTGGCCGGGGTCGCCTTCGGGCTCAAGGCCAGGAGCAAGGACGTCAAGGTCGCGCTCGCCGATCCGCTCGGCGCGGCGCTCCATAGCTTCTACACCACCGGTGAGCTGAAATCCGAAGGCAGCTCGATCACCGAAGGCATCGGGCAGGGGCGGGTCACCGCCAATCTGGAAGGGTTCACACCGGATTTCTCCTTTCAGATCCCGGACGAGGACGCGCTGCCGATCGTCTTCGACCTGATCCAGGAGGAGGGCCTGTGTGTCGGCGGCTCGACCGGCATCAACATTGCCGGCGCGATCCGGCTGGCACGTGAGATGGGTCCCGGCCACACCATCGTGACCGTGCTTTGCGACTACGGCACGCGCTATCAGTCGAAACTGTTCAACCCGGAATTCCTGCGCCAAAAGCAGCTGCCGGTGCCGGGCTGGATGGAACAGCGGAGCACGATCTCGGTGCCGTTCGAAGAGGTTGCGTGATGGCTTACAGGACGGATGCCCTGTTTCGCGACGACGCCTATCTCAGGACGGCTGACGCCACGGTTGTCGCCGTCAACGACCGTGGCGGCATCATTCTCGACCGGACGATCTTCTATGCCACATCGGGCGGGCAGCCTGGCGATACGGGCACCCTCGAACGCGCCGATGGCAGCCTGATCGCTGTTGCCGCTACCATCACCGGTGAGTCCAAGGATGACATCATCCATGTGCCGCCGCCTGAGCAGGCGGTGCCTGAGGTCGGTGAGCCGGTAAAGCTTGCCCTCAATTGGCAGAGGCGGCATCTGCTGATGCGCATGCACACAGCCTGCCACTTGCTTACCGTCGTCTGCCCGTTCCCGATCACCGGCGCCTCGGTTTCCGAGGACGACAGCCGTATCGATTTCGATATTCCGGATGCCGGCTTCACCAGGGAAGATGTGACGGCCCGGCTGATGGAATTGGTGCGGGCCGACCACCCGGTCTTTGTCAGGCTGATCACCGACGAGGAACTGGCGGGCAATCCGGGACTGGTGAAATCGAAAAATGTTCGGCCACCGGTCGGCACGGGCAAGATCCGCCTGGTCTGCATTGGCGACAACGCCTCGATCGACAGCCAGCCTTGCGGGGGCACCCATGTGAAGAGCACTGGAGAAGTCGGCGAGATCCATATCGGTAAGATCGAGAAGAAGGGTCGTGAGAACCGGCGCTTCCGAATACGCTTTGGACCGATGCCGCCAGCCTGATAAATTGCCGACCTGATAACAGATTGTCAAAGGCGGGCAGGAGAAGAACAATGGCCGAAGACAGCCCTTTCACCGTCGATGCGGACTGGTTGCAGAAGCGCCTTGGCGAGCCTGGCCTAACCATCGTCGACGCGTCGTGGTATTTGCCGGCGCAGAAGCGCGACGCGCGCGCCGAATATGACGCAGCGCACATTCCGGGCGCCCGTTTCCTTGACCATGATGCGATCTCGGATCCTGATTCGCCACTGCCGCACACGCTGCCGTCGCCGCAGCATTTCGCCCAATATGTCGGCGCCATGGGCATTTCGGCCGACGATACCATCGCTGTCTATGACGGTCCGGGCTTCTTCTCGGCGCCGCGCGCCTGGTGGATGTTCCGTGTCATGGGGGTGTTCCAGGTCTACATATTGGACGGCGGCTTCGATCGCTGGAAAGTTGAGGGACGGCCGGTGACGGCGGAGCCAACGAAGATCGCGCCTTGCGTGTTCCATGCCGACTTCGATGCCGCTCGCGTCGCCAGCCTGGCCGACATGCGCCGGATCATCGAGACCGGAGAAAGCCAGGTCGCCGATGCGCGCTCGCCTGGACGGTTTGCCGGTACCGAGCCGGAGCCTCGCGCCGGCATCCGCTCGGGCCACATGCCCGGCGCGCGCAATGTGCCGTTTTCGGCGCTTGCCGAGGACGGCGAGCTGCTGTCGAAAGACCGGTTGCGCAAGGTGATCGAGGGCGCCGGCATCGACCTGTCAAAGCCGGTTGTCACCTCTTGCGGCTCAGGCGTTACGGCGGCGGCGATCACGTTGGCGCTCGAGACGCTGGGCCATACCGACAACAGGCTCTACGACGGTTCATGGACCGAATGGGGTGGACTTGGCGATACGCCCGTCGTCACGGGCAAGGACTGACTGTGATGGAAAATGGCGCGCTTGAAGACATCGAGGTCACGGTGACGTTTCTCGAAATGCATGCGCCACCGGCCTATTCGCCGCCGCTGCCGTACAACCGCCAGATCGCGCTGCTGAAGACCAAGGACATTCCGCTGCATTTCTACCGCTATTTGATGGATCGGGTAGGCCGTAAATGGCACTGGGTCAATGTGCTGAGGCTGAGCGACGAGGAGCTTTCTGCAGGGATCCATCGCGAGGACCGCGACATCAGGGTGCTCTATCTCGACGGCTCGCCGGCCGGCTTTTTCGACCTGAAGCCGCATCTGCCGGGAGAAGTGGAACTTGCCTATTTCGGCATGATGGAGCACGCCACCGGCCAAGGCATCGGCCGCTGGTTCCTGGGTGCCGCGATCGACGCCGCCTGGTCGCACGGACCAAGGCGGGTGACGGTGCAGACCTGCACGCTCGACCATCCGGCGGCATTGCCGCTCTACCAGAAGCTCGGCTTTGAACCGGTCGCGCAAAAGAAGGAGATGGTGCATCCAATGACCTTCGCCGAGCGTGCGGCCAGCGTCATGCGGCCATGATTTTTCTCCGCAAGCTGAACCTTCATCAATGCTTCAGCTTGGAGGCAAACTGGTGGAGCGTTCGTCACGCGTCTAAGGCGGGTGCGCTCAAATAGCGATGGGAGGATCAAACGATGGCGATTCGGGTGGTGATGGCCGGTGCGACTGGCTGGGTCGGAAAGGCACTGGTTCCGGCGATCGGGGCGCAAGGCGACATGGCGCTGGCCGCGGCCGTATCACGCAGCGGCGCTGGGCAGGATTCCGGCCTCCTGGTCGGCCTGCCGGCAAACGGCATCATCGTTTCCGCATCGCTGGCCGAGGCAATGGAGGTGCCGTCGGACGTGCTGGTCGACTACACCAAACCGCATGTCGTGAAGGACCATGCGCTGCTGGCCATCGAAAACGGACGGCACGTGGTGATCGGCACCTCGGGGATGGGTGCGAGCGATTTCGGCGAGATCGATGCTGCAGCCCGCGCCAATCGTGTCGGCGTCGTTGCCGCCGGCAATTTTTCGATCACCGCCACGCTGATGAAGCGGTTTGCCCTGATGGCGGCGAAATACGTGCCGGATGTCGAGGTCATCGACTATGCCAGCGCCAGGAAACCCGACGCGCCGTCCGGCACGGCGCGCGAGCTTGCCGAAGCGCTGGCCGATGTCCGCAAGGCTTCCACCGCGCGGCCGGTTTCGGAGGTCTCCGGTGTGCCGGGAACGCGCGGTGCGGCGGTTGGCACGGGCGAGGGAGTGCAGGTGCATGCGCTGCGCCTGCCTTCCTACATCCTGTCCTGCGAGGCGCTGTTCGGCCTGCCCGACGAGCGACTGACCATCCGCCACGACGCCGGCTCGTCCGCTGCCCCATACGTGGCCGGCACGCTGCTCGCGATCCGGCGGGTACAGGAGATCACCGGGCTGGTGCGCGGTCTCGACGCGCTGATGGACTGATCCGAATTGGCAGGAATCGGGTGGGAAGCGCTGGCGCAGCGACGTAATTTCCGGTCGACCACATCGGAGATTTCACCATGACCATCCAGTTCAAGGCCTTGCCTACGGAAGGTGTCAGAGCCTTGCAGCGCGGCGGGCCGGACGCCTATGGCCTGATCCCAGAGCGGAAAATATCCGACGGTGACGGCGTGCCTTGCCGCCATTGCCTGAAGAACGTCGCCGCCGGAGAGGCCTACCTTGTCCTGGCTTATCGGCCATTCCCGGAATTGCAGCCTTATGCCGAGACCGGTCCGATCTTCCTGCATGCCGAGCACTGCGAGCGCGCTGCCGAAGCCGAGGCGCTTCCCGAAATTCTCGAAAGCAGCGACTACATCGTGCGCGGCTACGGCAGCGACGACCGCATCGTCTACGGCAGCGGCGGCGTCATCCCGACAGGCGCTATCGCGGCGCGGGCCGAGAGTTTGTTCGAGCGCGACGACATCGCCTATGTGCATGTCCGCTCGGCGCGTAACAATTGCTATCAGTGCCGGATCGAGCGAGCGTGATCGGATCGGTCGCAGCTGTCGTACGCCTGTCGCAATGTCGCGTTATGGAATGACTGTCGATCGATTTGCCGACCGCGGATGAACCGGCGGGAGATCTCGATTTCAGAGGAAGCGGGGCTTTGGCTCCGCTTTTTTGTTGCCTGCACTTCCACCCAAAGAAAAAGCCCGCCGGAATGACCGACGGACTTTGACTGTTGCATGGACGGCTCGAAAATTAGTTGAACTTGTACTTCGCACCGATGCGAACGGTGTGGAACGAAGGCGTGGAGGTGAGACTGTCGTCCGGCAGCCCAAGATCCGACGAAAGATCCTCCTCGGAGAACTGCGAGTAGCGGTACTCGAGGCCGACGGTCACGTTGCTGGACATGGCCGTTTCCAGACCACCACCCACCGAGAAGCCGCTGGAGTCCCAATCGAGGATGTCGCCGATGGGCGAAGACGCATTCAGATCGAAATGCTGCCAGCTGTAACCGCCGAGCACATAGGCAAGTGTCGATTCGTTGACTTTCATGCCGACGCGGGCAAGCACATCGAAGCCGTAATCGGTATCCAGATTGATCGATCCGCCTGGAACTTCCAACTCGGAAGTCATGCCGGAGTAGCGGGCATCCACCATGACACCTGCGACCCAGCTGCCGAAATCATGGTCATAGCCGACGTTCAATTCGCCGAACACACCTTCGCCGCCGAGCCCGTTGAACTCGAGCCCGCCAAGCGGCGGAACCTCGATCTGATGCACCGACGCACCCGCGCCGGCGGCGCCGCCCACGTAGAAGCCGGTCCAGTTATAGGCAGGCGCTTCAAAAGCGGCGACGCCGCCGTTCTGGGCCCCAAAGCGATAGTTGGCCCCGACCTGGAACGTGTGGCGCGACGTGTCGATGTTAAGGGCGCCATCCGGCAAACCGAAATCGGAAAGCAGATCATCATTGGTACTGAAGCGGGTATAGCGATATTCTGTCTTGATGGTCCAGTTGCTGTTGATGGCCGTTTCAACGCCGGCCCCGACGAAATAGCCGCTCTGGTCCCAATCCAGGTCAAAACCAGCGTTGGTGTCGAGTTCGTATTTCTGCCAGGAATAGCCGCCGAGCACATAGCCCAGCGTGTTGGGCGTGAACAGGTAACCGGCCCGCAGACCAGCGTCGAAACCGTAGGTCTCTTGGACCGAAGCCTCTAGTCCGGCTACATCGAGCGTCGTTTCAATGTTGCCGAAATGGGCGTCCAGCAGTCCGCCGATCAGGAAGCGCGGCGACACCATATAGTCGTAGCCAACGGTCAGTTCACCATATACGCCTTCACCACCAATGCCGTTCAACGAGAAGCCGGGAAGGAAATCGCTGCTGAGCTCGTGGACATTGGCGCCGGCGCCAACGCCAAAGCCGACATAGATGCCACTCCAGTTGAAGGCCGACGTCTCGACCACCGGCACAAGCGCGTCGGCGGCATGGGAAACCGATCCAAGCGCCAGTACGGAAACTGCGCCAAGAAGAAGAGATTTTGCGAATCGTTTGCTGGTCATTTGCCCCTGCCTTTTGAAAACCCGGCACCCGTCTAGCACCTGCCCATGCCGGCGGATGTAACAAAAAAGCCACAGGAAAGACACATTGCAAGCAAAACGGGTAAAGCCGGCCGGCTGATCGCAAACCGTGAAATTTTCTTGTGGAAAAAAAGAGCCGCCGGGGGCGTCGGCGGCTCTGTCGGGAGAGAATCAGCGGCGGGTTCAGGCGGCGAGAACGGCCTTCGGTTCGACCAGCTCATAGCCGAGTGCTTCGGCCACCGCGCGGTTGGTGATCTTGCCCTTGTGGACATTGAGGCCGTTGCGCAAATGATGATCGTCGACCAGCGCCTTCAGGCCCTTGTCGGCAAGCTGCAGGCCGTAATGCAGCGTCGCGTTGTTCAACGCCTGGGCCGAGGTGACCGGCACTGCGCCCGGCATGTTGGCGACGCAATAGTGAACGACGCCGTCGACCTCATAGGTCGGGTCGGCATGAGTTGTGGCGTGCGAGGTCTCGAAGCAGCCGCCCTGGTCGATGGCGACATCGACCAGCACCGAGCCTTTCTTCATGCCCGACAGCATTTCGCGCGAAACGAGTTTTGGCGCGGCGGCACCCGGGATCAGCACGGCGCCGACGACGATGTCGGCCGAGAAACATTCCTCTTCCAGCGCCTCGACCGTCGAGTAGCGGGTGTGGACGCGGCCGGCGAAGATATCGTCGAGCTGGCGCAGCCGCGGGATCGAGCGGTCGATGATGGTGACGTCGGCGCCGAGGCCGGCCGCCATCCGAGCGGCATGCAGGCCGACGACGCCGCCGCCGAGCACAGTGACCTTGCCGGGCAGCACGCCGGGCACGCCGCCGAGCAGAACGCCGCGGCCGCCATTGGCCTTCTGCAGCGCGGTGGCGCCGGCCTGGATCGACAGGCGGCCCGCGACTTCCGACATCGGCGCCAGCAGCGGCAGGCCGCCGCGGTCGTCGGTGACCGTCTCGTAGGCGATGGCGGTCACCCCCGAGGCCAGCAGGCCCTTGGTCTGCTCCGGATCCGGAGCGAGATGGAGATAGGTGTAGAGGATCTGGCCGTCACGGAGCTGGACCCATTCGTTGGGCTGCGGCTCCTTGACCTTGACGATCATGTCGGACTTGGCAAACACGTCGGCGGCCGTCTTGGCGATGGTGGCGCCGGCGGCGCGATAGGCGTTGTCGTCGGCGCCGATGCCGGCGCCGGCGCCGGTCTCGACCAGCACTTCGTGGCCATGCGCGACATATTCGCGGACCGATCCCGGCGTCAGGCCGACGCGGTATTCGTGGTTCTTGATTTCCCGGGGGCAGCCGACGCGCATCTTTTCTCCTCCTGATCCAGCCTTTGGGGCATGTTCGCTGTAGAGGGACAGTAAACCACGAATCGTCGCGCAGGTGTTTGCGAATGCGCTTGCGCAAGACGGTACGGTTCGATAATCGTTGCGTAAAACAGCTGGATCGTCGCAGGAATCCCGAAAAATGCCGCTCGACAGGATTGATATCGCCATCCTCGAAACGTTGCAACGGGATGGGCGGATACCCAACGCGGCGCTTGCCGAGAAGGTCGGCCTGTCGCAGTCGGCCTGCTCGCGGCGGCTCGACAATCTGGAGAAATCCGGAACCATCCGCGGCTACCACGCCCGGCTTTCCAACGCCGCTCTTGGCCACCAGATGACGGCGATCGTCCATATATCGCTATCGGGGCAATTCGAGAAGACACTGTCGGATTTCGAGGCGGCGATAAAGCGCTGCCCGAATGTGTTGTCCTGCCACCTGATGTCGGGCGAATACGATTATATCCTGCGCATCGCGGCGAAGGACCTCGTCGACTATGAGCGCATCCACAAGGAATGGCTGTCGGCGATGCCGCATGTGACGAAGATCAACTCGTCGTTTGCCTTGCGCGAGATCGTCGACCGGACGGCGGTCGGGATGAAGCCCGAACTGGCCTAGGCTCTGAAAGCCTCCGTTACCACCCGGTCCATCGGGATATCATGTGGCTGCGGATAGATGGTGGCGATGCGCTGCAGTTCGTAGCCGACACCGATGACCAGCGGCTTGAACGGCATCGCCGCCAGCGTGCGGTCGAAGAAGCCGCCGCCATAGCCGAGCCGATACTGTCTCGGATCGATGCCGACGACAGGCGAAATGACGATGTCGGGCAGCACCGGATCGCCTCCAGCCGGGATCGGGATGTTCCAGACGCCCTTCTCAAGCCGGTCGCCCGGAGCATAGGCGCGAAAGATGAGCGGGCGGGCTTTTTCGACGACAACGGGCAGCGCGGTACGGCCGCCGCGCTCATAGACGGAAGCCATCCAGGCCCGCAAATCCGGCTCGCCGCGGAACGGCCAGTAGAGGCTGACCATGCGGCCGGCAAAGTCGCCGATCACCGCGTCGAGGCTTTCGCCGATGCGCTGCGACATTGCCGTCCGCACGTCAGCCGAGACAGTGAGGCGCGCCGCAATCAGCCGCTCGCGCTCGGCCTTGCGCCATCGTTTCACGTCGTTCCAATCGGCTAGCGGCGCCCGGAATTCCGGGTCGAACTCGTGCAGGAAGCAAGGCGGCGAGGAATATTGCCCCGGACCGTCGGCGTCATGATCACTAGCCAACTTTCACTCCTGTCGTCTGTTTCGATGAAATTATATCCGGCGGCCCGATGGGGGCGAGTACAACAGCGACATCTCTTGGCGGGCAGTCGGCAGATCATGGAAAGATTTTCGGGGAGGGCGCTGATCAACAGCGGAATCGCTATGGTTGCAGCCACTGGGATGCAGTAGTTTTAGCCATGCGTTATGTCATCGTCATCTGCGCCGTCACGTTCTTCCTGATCTGGGACGGACTCTACAATCAGGGCAGCTATCTCGACACCACGGTCAGGGAGATAACGCGCATCGTGCGCTACATCACCAGTATGATGTAGTTTCCTCTCCCCACCCAACGCGTCCGTCGCCGCGACATCATTGCCGGTTGACGCGCCAGTGTTGCCCACACAAAACACGGTCGCCCACACAAAACACGTTTGCACATCGGTCGAGGAGGCTGGGGTTGATCCGGCATATCGTTTTCTTCAGCGCACGGCACAAAGAGGACGTCGAGGCCGTACGGATGGGCTTGCTGGCGCTGGGCAACATCCCCCATTCCCGTCGGTTCGAGGTGACGCTCAACAGCAAGGTCGACCCGCTTTCGGACGAGATCGACGTGGTCGTTTATGCCGAGTTCGAGGATGACGCCGCTCTGGCCGCCTACAAGGCGCATCCGCTCTATGCCGAGACGACCAGCCAGGTCAAACCGCTGCGCGAATTGCGCTATTCGGCGGACATTGTGGCTGCGACTTGAAGTGAAACTGACCGAAGCAGCAGCGCACCCGTCTGCGGCGGTTGGTTCGGTCGGATCGGCGCCCGGCCGCTTTGGCGCGTCAGCATGGCCAAGAACAGCCATCGCGACGACCGCTGCCGCCATGAAATCCCTGCGCGTCAGGCGAGGGCTCTTGAACCGACTTCCGGAATGATGCACACCGCGCCGGCATGATCGAGACGATGCCAGCACGCCCTCATGCGCCCGGCGCTTATCCGCCCGGCGCATATTCGCTTGACCATCTTGTGCTGCCGACCGCGAGCCTCGACGTGGCGCGGGCGCGGCTGGTTTCGCTTGGCTTTGTCGTGGCGCCGAACGGCATCCATCCTTTCGGCACGGAAAACTGCTGCGTCTTCTTTGAAGACGGCTCGTATCTCGAGCCGCTGGCAGTGGGCAATGTGCAAGCGGCGGCGAAAGCGATTGCCGACGGCAACGTCTTCGTCGCGCGCAATCGTGCCTATCGCGACTGCTGCGGCAATGAGGGATTTTCCGCTCTTGTCCTGGGCACCCAAAATGCCGATGCCGACCACGCACGCTATGTCGAAGCCGGCCTGTCGGCTGGAGACATGCTGAGCTTTTCGCGCGCCTTCACCGACGCGGCGGGAAACAGCGACACGGCATCATTCAAACTGGCCTTCGCTTCCGGCACCGGGATGACTGACGCTTTCCTGTTTGCCTGCGAGCGGATCAATGCGCCGAAAGTGGACCGCGGCGCGTTGCAGGTTCACGCCAATGGCGCAACCGGCATTATCGAAGTCGTGGCGGTCAGCACCGAGCCATCAAAACAGCGTCGATTGATTTCGATCGCGACGCGCAGTCCGGCGACCGGGCAGGGGAGCAGCACTGCGTTTGACCTGCCGAACGCAACCTTGACCCTGCTTGACCCCTTCGCTTTCGAAACGCGCTTCGGCATGCCTGCCGGCGCGCCATCGGAGCTCCGCTTCGCGGGAATCGTCTTTTCGGTTCGTTCGGTCGACGCGGTCGCCAGGCTGCTTGCAGCAAGTTCCGTCGAATATGACATACGCGCCGATGATATTGTCGTGCGGCCGGCATCCGGGCAGGGTGCGGCCTTCGTTTTCCAGGAGAAAGCATGAGCAAGCCCAATTCGTCCGTAACCGTCGGCAATGTCGTCTTCGGCAACACCGAGCCGCTGTCGCTGATTGCCGGCCCGTGCCAGCTAGAATCGCGCCAGCACGCCTTCGACATGGCTGGCGCGCTGAAGGAACTGACTGAGAAGCTCGGGCTGGGCCTCGTCTACAAGACCAGTTACGACAAGGCCAACCGCACCTCGCTTGGCGGCACGCGCGGCGCCGGGCTCGATGCGGCGCTGCCCGTCTTCGACGATCTGCGCACGGCGTTTTCGCTTCCGATCCTGACCGATATCCACACCGAGGAACAGTGCGCGCTGGTGGCGCCGCATGTCGATATCCTGCAGATTCCGGCTTTCCTCAGCCGCCAGACCGATCTGCTGATCGCGGCGGCAAGAACCGGCAAGGTCGTCAATGTCAAGAAGGGCCAGTTCCTCGCACCGTGGGACATGAAGAACGTCGTCGCCAAGGTCACCGGTTCCGGCAACGCCAATGTGCTGGTCACCGAGCGCGGCGCGTCCTTCGGCTACAACACGCTGGTGTCCGATATGCGCGCCCTGCCGATCATGGCCGAGATCGGCGCGCCGGTGATCTTCGACGCCACGCATTCGGTGCAGCAGCCGGGCGGGCAGGGCGGATCGTCAGGTGGCGATCGGCGCTTCGTCGAGACGTTGGCGCGCGCGGCAGTTGCGGTCGGTGTCGCCGGCGTGTTCATCGAGACGCATCAGGATCCCGACAACGCACCCTCGGACGGTCCCAACATGGTGCCGCTGAAGGATCTTCCGGCATTGCTCGAAAGGCTGATGGCATTCGATCGCGTCGCCAAGGGTTGAACATGTCCGGGGCCAGGCCCCAAGGCCCCCTGAACTTGTGGTCAACAGCTGCCGGTTGTACGCTGCCCGGGCAACAGAGTACCTTGGCAGGGAGGAAGCCATGTCCGTCGCCCGCGTCACCGAAATCACATCATCGTCGAACAAGAGCTTTCAGGACGCCATCGAACTGGGAATTGCGCGCGCCGTAAAGACCTTGAAGAACGTCGAAGGCGCTTGGATCCAGGATCAGAAAGTCGTTGTCGAGAACGGCAAGATCTCCGACTACCGCGTCAACATGAAGGTCACTTTCATCCTCGCGGACTGATCGAGACCAGAGCACAACCAGGTGGGACCACTTGGTGTCGCAGAAATGCGGCAAGAACGAATAGATAGAGCGGGATGCCCAGTTCAATTTGAACACATCCCACCTCAAATTGAACGCATGCCGCTCTAGCGTCGAAAAGTCTGGAACCTTCATCCGCGCCTCTCATTGTCAAGCATAACGCCAACGATAACGAGGAGCACATCATGACAACCCAGACAGGACACACTGAAGCTATCGCTGCCTCGCGGGTCATCGGCACATCCGTCTACAACACGGAAGGCACGCATATCGGCGATATCGAGGACGTCATGCTCGACAAATTGTCGAATGGCATCATGTTTGCCGTGATCGGCTTTGGCGGCTTTCTCGGCATCGGCGAGAAGTACCACGCCATTCCGTGGGCGAGCCTCGACTATGACGAGGACAAGGGTGGCTACGTCGTGCCGTTCACCAAGGAGCAACTGAAGGCAGCTCCCGCCTATTCGATCAACGAATTGACCGGCGCCGACGGCGAGGCCGCGCGGGATGCTTCATACAGTTACTACAAGGTCGAGCCTTACTGGCATTGATCTTGCTCAACCGGAATCAAAAAGGCCCCCGGGTTGAACCGGGGGCCTTTTCTGCGGGATATCTACTCCGCTGCAAGGGTCGACAACTCTACCGCGCCCTGTTGAGGCTGCTGAGTGTCACACGACGTCAAAAACGCCGCTGCGATCAGGAACAAACTCACAATACCGCTCAACTGAGACATGGCGAAACTCCTCCTGTTTCGCCCCGCGCAGCTGTGAGCATAACCAGAAAGCCGCACGCCGCCAAGACCTGTGACAGAGATGACTTTTGATGACAGAAGTTTGTCTGTCGTGAACCGGCATGACGTGCGTGGCGCCAATATTTGCGGGCGCCACGATTGCGTTTTGCAGCACTTTGGCTAAGACGTGCGCGACGCTTCGTCAGATCAATCGGGGACATCGCAGTGACTGCCATCATCGACATTGTCGGGCGTGAAATCCTGGACAGCCGCGGAAACCCGACCGTCGAGGTCGACGTCGTGCTCGAAGACGGCTCGATGGGCCGCGCTGCGGTGCCTTCCGGCGCCTCGACCGGCGCGCATGAGGCGGTCGAACTGCGCGACGGCGGCGCCCGCTACCTCGGCAAGGGAGTCCTGCGGGCGGTAGAGGCCGTCAATGGCGAGCTGTTCGAAGCGATCGGCGGCATGGAAGCCGAGAACCAGATCCACATCGACCAGACCATGATCGAGCTCGACGGCACGCCCAACAAGAGCCGCCTCGGCGCCAACGCGATCCTTGGCGTGTCGCTAGCGGTGGCCAAGGCTGCGGCGGAAGCAGCTGGCCTGCCGCTCTACCGCTATGTCGGCGGCACCAGGGCGCATGTGCTTCCGGTGCCGATGATGAACATCATCAACGGTGGCGCCCATGCCGACAACCCGATCGATTTCCAGGAATTCATGATCCTGCCGATCGGTGCGCCGACACTGCGTGACGGCGTGCGCTGGGGTTCGGAAATCTTCCATACGCTGAGGAAGCGGCTGAAGGACGCCGGCCACAACACCAATGTCGGTGACGAGGGTGGCTTCGCTCCCAACTTGAAAAGCGCGCCCGCCGCACTCGATTTCATCATGGAATCAATCGAGAAGGCCGGCTTCAAGCCGGGCGAAGAGGTTGCGCTCGGCCTCGACTGCGCCGCGACGGAATTCTTCAAGGACGGCAACTATGTCTATGAAGGCGAGAAGAAGACCCGCGATCCGAAGTCCCAGGCCAAGTATCTGGCCAGGCTCGCCGCGGATTATCCGATCATCACCATCGAGGATGGGCTGGCCGAGGACGACTGGGACGGCTGGAAAACGCTGACCGAACTCATCGGCAACAAGACCCAGCTGGTCGGCGACGATCTGTTCGTCACCAATACAGCGCGGCTGCGCGACGGCATCCGCATGGGCGTCGCCAATTCTATCCTGGTCAAGGTCAACCAGATCGGCTCACTGACCGAAACGCTCGACGCCGTCGAGACCGCGCACAAGGCCGGCTACACCGCGGTCATGTCGCACCGCTCGGGCGAAACCGAGGATTCGACCATCGCCGATCTCGCCGTCGCCACCAATTGCGGGCAGATCAAGACGGGTTCGCTGTCGCGCTCGGATCGCATGGCCAAGTACAACCAGCTCATCCGCATCGAGGAAGAACTCGGCAAGCAGGCGCTCTACGCCGGCAAGTCGATCGTGAAAGGCTGACCCCACAGAAATATCCGGAAACGAAGGGCGGGACATTCTCGCCCTTTTTTGTTTCAGCACCGCCAGATCAGGTCGTCCGTAACCGTCCATTAAGCACAATCGGGCGAGAAAGGGCGAGGTCGCGGAGTGTTAGAGCGCCCCTTTGCGCGTCCAAGCGGGCACGCGGCGCTAGGGATTTGGATCATGTGGACACGTCAGCACAAGCAGCGAAATACCGGTCGGCTGATCATTCCCTCGCTCTGCGTGGCGTTCCTCGCCTATTTCGGCTTTCACGCCTATCACGGCGAATTCGGCATCTATTCCAAATACCGGTTGAAAGCCGAAGCCGTCGACCTGCAAGGTAAGCTCGATGCCGTCAAGGCGCGCCGGCTCGATCTGCAGCGGCGTGTTCAGCTGATGCATCAGGGCACGCTGGAGAAGGACATGCTCGACGAGCAGGCGCGCAAGGCGCTCAATGTGTCCCACGCCGACGAAATCACCATCATGCTACCGGCCACGGCAAGATAACCAAATTCAAGTTAATCGCCGATATTTTCAACGATTTTAATCGCTTAGACGCATGTCAGCCATGCATTTTTCAGCATGGCGAAACGCTTTCCCGCGTGTTAGCCTTTGCCAAATCGGTGGGGAGAACTGATCTCCCTCAGTGTCCGCAAGAGACGCCAACAGGGAGTGATGCATGGCCACCGCCGCCAGAAAAGCGCCTGCCAAAACCAAACCCAAATCCGACGGCAAATCGACAGGGCTTTCAGCCCCCAAACCTGTCGATTTCACCAAGGACGAGGAGCTTGACGCCTACCGGCGCATGCTGCTTATCCGCCGCTTCGAGGAAAAGGCCGGCCAGCTCTACGGCATGGGCTTCATCGGCGGCTTCTGCCATCTCTATATCGGCCAGGAAGCAGTTGTCACCGGCATGAAGATGGCGCTGATCGACGGCGACCAGATGATCACCGCCTACCGCGATCATGGTCACATGCTGGCGATGGAACTGTCGCCGCGCGGCGTCATGGCCGAATTGACCGGGCGCCGCGGCGGCTTGTCCAGGGGCAAGGGCGGCTCCATGCACATGTTCTCCAAGGAGAAGCATTTTTACGGCGGCCACGGCATTGTCGGCGCGCAGGTTTCGCTCGGCACCGGCCTCGCCTTCGCCAATCGCTATCGTGGCAACAACAATGTGACACTGACCTATTTTGGCGACGGCGCCGCCAATCAGGGCCAGGTCTATGAGAGCTTCAACATGGCCTCGCTGTGGAAGCTGCCGGTGATCTACATCATCGAGAACAACCGCTACGCCATGGGCACGTCGGTAACGCGTTCGTCGGCCGAGACGGATTTTTCGCAGCGCGGCGCCTCCTTCAGGATTCCCGGCATCCAGGTCGATGGCATGGACGTTCGTGCAGTCAAGGCAGCCGGCGATCTCGCCACCGAATGGTGCCGTGACGGCAAGGGGCCGCTGATTCTCGAAATGCAGACCTACCGCTACCGCGGCCATTCGATGTCCGATCCGGCCAAATACCGCTCAAAGGAAGAAGTGCAGAAGATGCGCTCCGAGCGCGACCCGATCGAGCAGGTCAAGGCGCGCCTGCTCGACAAGAAGTGGGCTGATGAGGACGAGCTCAAGGCCGTCGACAAGGAGGTCCGCGACATTGTCGCCGACGCCGCCGAATTTGCCCAGAACGACGCAGAGCCGGATCCGTCCGAGCTCTGGACTGATATCGTACTGTAACGAGAGGGCAAGGCCATGCCGATCGAAATTCTCATGCCCGCTCTCTCGCCGACCATGGAAGAGGGCAATGTTTCCAAATGGTTGAAGAAAGAGGGCGACAAGGTTGTCGCCGGTGATGTCATCGCCGAGATCGAAACCGACAAGGCCACGATGGAAGTCGAGGCCGTCGACGAAGGCACGCTAGCCAAGATCGTGGTTCCTGCCGGCACCGAAGGTGTCAAGGTCAACACGCTGATCGCCGTGCTCGCCGTCGATGGTGAAGACATCGACAAGGCAGGCGAAGGCATCGGCGAGGAACCTGCCAAGGCTGAAACAGCAGCGCCAGCGCCTGCTGCGGCCAAAAGCGAGGGCACGGCACCTGTCGCCGCGGCGCCGAGAACCGAAATCGCCGCCGATCCCGACATCCCGGCCGGCACGGAAATGGTCTCGACCACGGTGCGCGAAGCGCTGCGTGACGCGATGGCCGAGGAAATGCGCCGTGACGGGGACGTCTTCGTGATGGGCGAGGAGGTCGCCGAGTACCAGGGCGCTTACAAGATCACGCAAGGGCTGCTGCAGGAATTCGGGCCGCGTCGCGTCGTCGACACACCGATCACCGAGCACGGTTTTGCCGGCGTCGGCGTTGGCGCGGCGATGGCCGGCCTGAGGCCGATCGTCGAGTTCATGACCTTCAACTTCGCCATGCAGGCGATCGACCATATCATCAACTCCGCCGCCAAGACGCTCTACATGTCCGGTGGCCAGATGGGCGCGCCGATCGTCTTCCGCGGGCCAAACGGCGCGGCCGCCCGCGTCGCCGCCCAGCATTCGCAGTGCTATGCCGCCTGGTACAGCCACATTCCAGGCCTGAAAGTGGTGATGCCCTACACCGCCGCCGACGCCAAGGGACTGCTGAAGGCCGCGATCCGCGACCCGAACCCGGTCATCTTCCTCGAGAACGAAATCCTCTACGGCCAGTCCTTCGATGTGCCGAAGATCGACGATTTCGTGCTGCCGATCGGCAAGGCCCGCATCCACAAGTCGGGCAAGGATGTCACCATCGTCTCCTTCGGCATCGGCATGAGCTACACGGTGAAGGCCGAGGCTGAATTGCGCGGCATGGGCATCGATGCCGAGATCATCGACCTCAGGACCATCCGGCCTCTCGATCTCGACACCATTATCGCCTCGGTCAAGAAGACCAATCGGCTGGTGGTGGTGGAGGAAGGATTTCCGCAGAGCTCGGTCGGCGACCATATCGCCAACCAGGTGTCGCAGCGCGCCTTCGATTTCCTCGACGCGCCGGTCATCACCATTGCCGGCAAGGACGTGCCGATGCCCTACGCGGCAAACCTCGAAAAGCTGGCGCTGCCCACTATCGGCGAGGTCGTCGGGGCGGTCAAAGCCGTCACATATCGCTGAGCAGGGCGGGAGGACAAAATGCCGATCAACATCACAATGCCCGCCCTGTCGCCCACGATGGAAGAGGGCAATCTCGCCAAGTGGCTGGTCAAGGAGGGCGACAAGGTTTCGCCGGGCGATGTGATCGCCGAGATCGAGACCGACAAGGCGACGATGGAAGTCGAGGCCGTCGATGAGGGCACGGTCGCCAAGCTCGTGGTTCCGGCCGGTAGCGAAGGCGTCAAGGTCAACGCGCTGATCGCCGTGCTTGCCGCCGAAGGCGAGGATACGGCGGCTGCCGCCAAAAGCGGTGACGGCGCTGCCGCGCCGGCAAAAGCCGAGGCGAAGCAGGACAAGGCCCCAATCTCCCCACCCGTGGGGGAGATGTCGACGAAGTCGACAGAGGGGGGCGCTGTCCCGCCAGCCGCAAGGAGCGAGGCGCCCCCCTCTGGCCTGCCGGCCATCTCCCCCACAAGGGGGGAGATCAGCCAATCGCCGGACGGCCGCACCTTCGCCTCGCCGCTGGCCCGTCGCATCGCCCGGGAAGCCGGTGTCGATGTCTCCGCGGTGACTGGCTCTGGCCCGCATGGCCGCGTGGTCAAGGCCGATGTCGACGCAGCGATTTCCGGCGGCGGCGCCAAGGCGGCACCGGCCGCGAAAGCGGCACCTGCCGGCGCTCCGGCTCCGGCTGTCGCAGCCAAGCCAATGTCGGACGACCAGGTGCTGAAACTGTTTGCCGACGGCTCTTACGAGCTTGTCCCGCATGACAACATGCGCAAGACCATTGCGCGCCGGCTGGTCGAGGCCACGACCACCATCCCGCATTTCTACCTGACGCTCGACTGCGAGCTTGATGCGCTTCTGGCGCTGCGCGCGCAGGTCAATGCGGCCGCCCCGGTGAAGAAGACCGACAAGGGTGAGGTGCCGGCCTACAAGCTGTCGGTCAACGACATGGTCATCAAAGCGATGGCAATGGCGCTGATGGCTGTGCCGGATGCCAATGCGTCATGGACCGAGAGCGCCATGGTCAAGCACAAGCATGCCGACGTCGGTGTCGCCGTGTCGATCCCCGGCGGGCTGATCACGCCGATCATCCGGCGTGCCGACGAAAAGACGCTGTCGGTCATCTCCAACGAGATGAAGGATCTTGCCGGCCGCGCGCGCAGCCGCAAGCTGAAGCCGGAAGAATACCAGGGCGGCACCACGGCGGTGTCCAATCTCGGCATGTTCGGCATCAAGGACTTTGCCGCCGTCATCAACCCGCCGCATGCGACGATCCTGGCGGTCGGCGCCGGCGAGGAGCGCGCGGTGGTCAAGAACGGTGAGATCAGAACAGCCACCATCATGTCGGTGACGCTGTCGACCGATCACCGCGCCGTCGACGGCGCGCTCGGCGCCGAACTGCTCGGCGCCTTCAAACGCATGATCGAAAACCCGATGGGCATGCTGGTCTAGAACGGAAACAAGGCGGTGCGGAAATTCACCAGCCTTTTTGCCTTCAGCCTTGCCAGCGTCGCAACGATCGTCGTGCATTGGCTGTTCGTGGGCTGGCGGATGAGGCGCGCGCAGGCGGATTTCGATCGGAGTGGGGCAAGCGCATGAAAACAGTCCTTTGCTACGGCGATTCGCTGACCTGGGGCTATGATGCGGCAAGTCTGGATCGCCACCCGCTCAAGGACCGCTGGCCGAGTGTGCTGCAGGCGACGTTGGGAGCCAGCGTCGAGGTCATCGCTGAAGGCTTGAACGGTCGCACAACGGCTTTCGACGACCATCTGGCCGGCGCCGACCGTAACGGCGCAAGAGTGCTGCCGACGATCCTGATGACGCATGCGCCGATCGACCTGGTCATCATCCTGCTCGGCGCCAACGACATGAAGCCGTGGATCCACGGCAATCCGGTCGCCGCCAAGCAAGGCATGCAGCGCCTGATCGATATCGTGCGCGGTCACGACTACCCGTTCGATTGGCCGTCGCCGCAAATCCTGATCGTCGCGCCGCCCGCCGTCAGCCGCACGGAAAACGCCGAATTCAAAGAAATGTTCGCCGGCGGTGACGAAGCGTCGAAGCGGCTGGCGCCGCAATATGCCGTCCTTGCCGACGAGGTCGGCTGCGGCTTCTTCGATGCGGGCTCGGTGGCCGAGACCACGCCACTCGACGGCGTCCATCTCGACGCAGAGAACACGCGCAAAATCGGGCAGGCATTGGCGCCAATCGTGCGCGTCATGCTGGAACTCTAGAGAACAGGGGAGAAATCCGTGGCTGAGAACTACGACGTCATCATCATCGGCTCCGGCCCCGGCGGCTATGTCACGGCGGTGCGTTCCGCCCAACTCGGATTCAAGACAGCGATCGTCGAGCGCGAGCATCTCGGCGGCATCTGCCTCAACTGGGGTTGCATTCCGACCAAGGCGCTGCTGCGTTCGGCCGAGATCATGCACTATTCGGATCATTTGAAGGACTACGGCTTGAAGATCGACGGCAAGGTCAGCGTCGATACCGCTGCCGTGGTCGACCGCTCGCGAAAGGTTTCGCTGCGGCTGAACGGCGGCGTCGCCTTCCTGATGAAGAAGAACAAGGTCGATGTCATCTGGGGCGAGGCCAAGCTGTCCAAGGCGGCTTCCGGCGATAAACCGGGCGAGATCGTCGTGTCGAAATCGTCGAAGAAGCCGATGGAGCCACAGCCGCCGGCGCCCAAGGGCGTCAAGGGCGAGGGCACATACACTGCCAGGCACATCATCCTGGCGACCGGCGCCAGGCCGCGGGCGTTGCCCGGCATCGAGCCCGACGGCAAGCTGATCTGGACCTATTTCGAAGCAATGGTGCCGAAGGAGATGCCGAAATCACTGCTGGTGATGGGTTCGGGCGCAATCGGCATCGAATTCGCCTCATTCTACCGCACCATGGGCGCGGAGGTGACGGTGGTCGAGTTGTTGCCGGCGGTGATGCCGGTCGAGGACGCAGAGGTCTCGAAATTCGCGCAAAAGCAGTTCGAGAAGCAAGGCATGAAGATCATCCTCGATGCCAAGGTCACCAAGGTCGAAAAAGCTGCGAACTCGGTGACCGCGCATGTCGAGATGAACGGCAAGGTCGAGAAGATCACCGCCGACCGGATGATCTCGGCCGTCGGCGTGCAGGGCAATATCGAGAATCTCGGCCTCGAAGCGCTCGGCGTGAAGACCGATCGCGGCTGCGTCGTCGTCGACGGCTACGGCAGCACCAATGTGCCCGGCATCTATGCCATCGGCGACGTTGCCGGCCCGCCTATGCTCGCCCACAAGGCCGAGCATGAAGGCGTGGTCTGCGTGGAAAAGATCGCCAACGTCCCCGGCGTGCACGCCACTGACAAACTGAAAATTCCGGGCTGCACCTATTGCAACCCGCAGGTTGCCTCCGTTGGGTTGACTGAAGCGAAAGCCAAGGCCGAAGGCAAGGACATCCGCGTCGGCCGCTTTCAGTTCGCCGCCAACGGCAAAGCCATCGCGCTCGGCGAGGACCAGGGTTTCGTCAAGACCATCTTCGACAGGAAGACCGGGCAGTTGCTCGGCGCGCATATGGTCGGCGCCGAAGTGACCGAGCTGATCCAGGGCTTTGTCGTGGCGATGAACCTGGAGACCACCGAGGAAGAACTGATGCACACGATCTTCCCGCATCCGACGCTGTCGGAGATGATGAAGGAAAGCGTGCTCGACGCCTATGGCCGCGCGCTCAACGCATGATAAATTGACCGCGTGAGACTCGGCACGTGAGAGCCAAGGAACTCAACGGCAAGGTAATTCGTTTCCGAATGCATTCGTCACCAGAGGAGAGGGCATATGGACGTGAATGGCGTGGGCTGGATCGCAGCCATCATCATCGGCGGGCTGGCGGGCTGGCTTGCCGAGATGTTCATGAAAAGCAACATGGGCATCCTGATGAACATCGTTCTGGGCATCGTCGGCGCGATCGTGCTGAATGCCATCCTGCAGGCGCTCAACATCGGCGCCTTCGGCGCCGGCTGGATCGCCTATTTGATCACCGGTTTCATTGGCGCCTGCCTGCTGATCTGGGTAGGGCGCCTGGTGCGCCGTTAGTTGCTGAACTGTTGCCATGCGAAAACGGCTGTGGCGGCATGCGCCGCCGCGGCCTTTTTCTTTACCGCGAAAAGTCCTAGATGACTTGTGAGCGAACGCCGGAAGGCGATCGCGAATGAACTGGATTTCTGATGGTCACCGTCCTCGACACGATCGCCAATGCGCCGCGCCTGCGGCATCCTGAAAAGGCGCACAAGCCTGACCAGGATGTGCTGCGCAAGCCCGACTGGATCCGCGTCAAGGCGCCGATGTCGAAAGGCTATGCCGAGACGCGCGACATCGTGAAGTCGCACCGACTGGTGACGGTGTGCGAAGAGGCCGGGTGCCCCAATATCGGTGAGTGCTGGGAGAAGAAGCACGCCACGTTCATGATCATGGGCGAGATCTGCACGCGCGCCTGCGCCTTCTGCAACGTCGCCACCGGCATTCCGACGGCGCTCGATCCCGATGAACCGGCGCGCATCGCCCACGCCGTCAAGCAAATGGGTCTGACCCATGTCGTCATCACCTCGGTCGACCGCGACGATCTCGCCGATGGCGGAGCTCAGCACTTTGCCGAGGTCATCGGCGCCATCAGGGCGGCAACGCCTTCGACGACGATTGAAATCCTGACGCCCGACTTCCTGCGCAAGGAAGGTGCGCTGGAGATCGTGGTGGCGGCCAAGCCGGATGTGTTCAACCACAATCTGGAGACCGTTCCGTCGAACTATCTGACAGTCCGGCCGGGCGCCCGCTATTTCCATTCGATCAGGCTGCTGCAGCGGGTCAAGGAACTCGATCCCTCGATCTTCACCAAATCCGGCATCATGGTTGGCCTTGGCGAGGAGCGGAACGAGATCCTGCAATTGATGGACGATCTGCGTTCGGCCAATGTCGACTTCATGACCATCGGTCAGTATCTGCAGCCATCGAAAAAGCACCATCCGGTGATCCGTTTCGTCACGCCGGAGGAATTCAAGTCCTTCGAGACGATCGGCAAGACCAAGGGCTTCCTGCTGGTGGCATCGAGCCCGCTGACGCGTTCGTCGCACCACGCCGGCGACGATTTCGCCAAGCTTCGCGCGGCGCGGGAAGCGTTTCTCAGGAAGTCCGCCTAACACACTGGTTTCATGCCACAATTCGAAGCCCATCGCCGCGTTGCGCATACGCCGGAACAGATGTTCGCTCTGGTCGCCGATGTCGAATCCTATCCGCAATTCCTGCCGCTTTGCGAGGCGCTGACGGTTCGCTCGCGCAAGGAGCGCGACGGACGCACCCTCCTCGTCGCCGACATGAGCATCGGCTACAAGGCGATCCGCGAGACCTTTACCACGCAGGTGCTGCTAAAGCCTGACGAGAAGGCCATCGACGTCAAATATATCGACGGTCCGTTCAAATATCTGAGCAATGCCTGGCGTTTCGAGCCGGCCGACGGCGGTTGCAATGTCTGCTTCTTCATCGACTACGAATTCAAGAGTCGTATTCTGGGTGCGGTGATGGGAGCGATGTTCGATCGCGCCTTCCGCATGTTCTCCGAGGCGTTCGAGAAGCGCGCCGACGTCATCTATGGCGTAGCGCCGGCAGCCTGATCCGCAGCGAGCGCGCGCAAGCCCAGTTCAAGCGCGTGCCTGACCGTCTCCCGGCGGATGAAATTACGGCCCTTGTCGGCAAACAGCTGACATTCGCTGACGACCGGCCGGCCGGTCAAGGCGATACCGAACCAGACCAGGCCGACGGGCTTTTCCGTCGAGCCGCCGCCCGGACCGGCAATGCCGGTGACGGCAAGGGTTAGCCCGGCGCGCGAATGGTCCAGGGCGCCGGCCGCCATCTCGACCGCCGTTTCCCGTGAGACCGCGCCGTGCGCCTCGAGCGTGGCAGCGGAAACGCCGAGCATCTCAGTCTTAGCCTCGTTGGAATAGGTGATGAAACCCCGGTCGACCACCGTCGAAGAGCCGGCGATGTCGGTCAGGGCGGCGATGATCATGCCGCCGGTGCAGCTCTCGGCCGTCGCCAGCATGATGCCGCGCTGTTGGCAGGCTTGAAGCAGGGCATCTGCGAGATCGCTGTTGCTCATTCGGGGACATCGCCTGGAAACACGACGCTGGCGGTCGCGATGGCGGCTATGCCTTCCTCGCGTCCGACAAAGCCGAGCTTTTCGTTGGTTGTCGCCTTGATCGAGATGCGGTCCCGGGAAATCGCCAGCATTGCCGAAAGGATTTCGGTCATCGCTTCGCGATGCGGGCCGACGCGCGGCGCCTCGCAGATCAGCGTGATGTCGGCATTGGCGATGCGCCCGCCGCGCGTGCGCACCAGTCCTGCCGCATGCTCGACGAAGATCCGCGAGGCCACGCCTTTCCACTGCGGGTCCGATGGCGGGAAATGCGTGCCGATGTCGCCGGCGCCGCAAGTGGCGAGCAGCGCGTCGGTCAAGGCGTGCAGGCCGACATCGGCATCCGAATGGCCGGACAGTTTCTTGTCGTGCGCGATGGTGACGCCGCACAGGACGACATGGTCGCCGGGCTCGAAGGCATGGACGTCGTAGCCATTGCCGGTGCGGACGTCCGGAAAACGCGACCGTTCGCTGGAAAGCCGCTGATCCGCCATCGAGATATCCCTTGCCCAGGTGAGTTTGACATTGTCCGGCGAGCCCGGAACGATTTTCACCGGAATGTTCGCCCATTCGGCAATCGCGGCGTCGTCGGTGAAGTCCGCCTTGCCCAGATGATGGGCCTTTTCATGGGCAGCCAGGATCGGCCAGAACGGAAAGCCCTGCGGCGTCTGGGCGGCATGAAGTCCGTTCCTGGAAACCGTCTCGCCGATCATGCCGGCGGCCGATTCACGCTTCAGCGTATCGGCGACGGGCAGGGCAGGCAGCGCTGCCTGGCGCTCGCCGATGGCGGCAACCGTGCGGTCTATCAATTCCGCGTCGACGAACGGGCGGACGGCGTCATGGACCAGAACCCGACGCGGCGCATGGCCTCTCAGCGCAAGCAATCCGAGCCGGACGGAGTCCTGCCTGGACGCGCCACCCGTCACCGTGACGACCCGATCGGCGTTGGCGCCGGCGGCGCTGCGAAAAAGCCCGCTGTCGTCGGCATGAATGGCGACGACGACAGGACCGATTCTCGGATGCGCCAAAAACACGTCCAATGTCCGCGCGATGACGGCGCGACCGCCGATCCTTTGGTATTGCTTCGGTCCGTCGGCCTGACCGGCGCGCGCGCCGCGGCCGGCGGCGACGATAACCACGGCAACCTTGTCGTCCGCAGCCAAAGCCGGCTTTTCGCTTGCGTCTGTCATGCCGAGACGCTTAGCGCATCATCCCGAAAAGTGGAATCGCTTTTCGGAACAGATCATACATGCAAAGTGCCAAAGCGCCCCCAAGCACGCACGGCGCTTTGGCTGGTGCCAGCATTTTTCCCAAATGCGCCTTAATGTGACGTCATTGCGCGTTGCACATTGCTGCCATTCTGGCTAGAGAATGTGCAGCTATTAGAAATGCTTGGTTTTTGTGCATGCTTGACCTGACCAAATTGGCGTCGCCGCTGGACGTGGGTCGTGTGAGAATCCGCAATCGCGCTTTTCTCGCGCCCATGTCGGGCATAACGGATGAGCCGTTCCGGCAGCGTGCCTATGCGCATGGCGCCGGGTTGGTGGTCTCCGAGATGGTGGCGAGCGGCGAACTTGCCAGGGGCAGGGCCGGTTGCGGCCTGCGCATCCGCCATTCCGGGCTGCCGGTGCACATGGTCCAGCTTGCCGGCCGTGAGGCGGCGCATATGGCAGAGGGCGCCCGTATCGCTGCGGGCGAGGGCGCCGACATCATCGACATCAACATGGGTTGCCCGGCCAAGAAGGTGACGGGCGGCTATGCCGGTTCGGCGCTGATGCGCGATCTCGATCACGCTTTGTCGCTGATCGAGGCGGTGGTCGGCGCCGTCGAGGTGCCGGTCACGGTCAAGATGCGGCTCGGCTGGGACGAAAGCGCGCTCAATGCGCCTGTTCTGGCGCGCCGCGCCGAGCAGGCGGGGGTTCAGATGGTGACTGTGCATGGCCGCACGCGCTGCCAGTTCTACCAGGGCAGGGCCGACTGGCGCGCCATCGCACGCATTAAGCAGGCTGTTTCGATCCCGGTCGTTGCCAATGGCGATGTCGGCTCGCCGGCGGAGGCAGCATTGATCCTCGACCAGTCGGGCGCCGACGCGGTGATGATCGGCCGCGCGCACTACGGCGCACCCTGGACGGCAGGCAGCATCGCGGCAGCCGCGGCAAAAGCGGCGATGCCTGGTTTGCCGGAAAGCCCGCAAGCGCTGGCCGACTACATCGTTGCTCACTACCAGGACATGCTATCGCTCTACGGCAGCGAAAGCGGCGTGCGCCAGGCGCGCAAGCATCTTGGCTGGTATCTCGACCGCCACGCCGCTGGCGTCGTTGATGAGCAGCGAAAGGCCATCCTCACCTGCTTCGAGCCCGTCCGCGTCATCGCCGCGTTGCGCGAGGTGTTTTCAAGCGCTGCCGAGGCGATGAACCTGCGGAGCGCAGCATGAATGCCCCCGTTGCACAGACCATGGACATGGCGGACGCCGCACACATCGTGCTCAACACCATCCGCCGCCCGGTGATCATGCTCGATGCGGAAGGCTTCATCACCTTCGCCAATGCCGATGCCGAGGATTTCTTCCGCTCGAGCGCGACCATGCTCGCCCGCAATACCCTGCCCAAGCTCATTCCCTTCGGCAGCCCGTTGCTGACGCTTGTCGACCAGGTGCGCGAACGCCGGGCACCCGTCAACGAATATCGGGTCGACGTATCGTCGCCGCGCCTCGGCATCGAGAAGGTCGTCGACCTCTATGTCGCGCCGGTGTCGGAATTCCCGGGCTCCGTCGTGGTGATGTTCCAGGAACGGTCGATGGCCGACAAGATCGATCGTCAGATGACGCACCGCGGTGCGGCACGCTCGGTGACCGGCCTTGCCGCAATGCTCGCCCACGAGATCAAGAACCCGCTCTCCGGCATCCGCGGCGCCGCCCAGCTGCTTGAACTGTCGGCTTCCGACGAGGATCGCGCGCTGACCCGGCTGATCACCGACGAGACCGACCGCATTGTCTCGCTGGTCGATCGCATGGAGGTGTTTTCCGACGAGCGGCCCGTCGACCGTTATCCGGTCAACATCCATGTCGTCCTCGACCATGTGAAAGCGATTGCCAAGAACGGTTTTGCCAAGCGGATCAAGATATTGGAGGATTATGATCCATCATTGCCTCCGGTTTTCGCCAACCGCGACCAGCTGATCCAGGTGTTCCTCAACCTGGTCAAGAATGCGGCCGAGGCCATTGGCGCCGATCCGCAAGGCGAGATCACCCTGTCGACCGCGTTCCGGCCGGGCATCCGTGTTTCCGTTCCGGGATCGCAGGGCCGCGTGTCGCTGCCGCTGGAATTCTGCGTGCGCGACAACGGTTCTGGCGTCTCCGAAGATATCCTGCCGATCTTGTTTGATCCCTTCATCACCACCAAGCCTAACGGGTCGGGGCTTGGTCTGGCGCTGGTCGCGAAAATCGTCGGCGAGCATGGCGGCATCATCGAATGCGATTCGACGCCGCGCGCAACCACCTTCCGCATCCTGATGCCAGCCTGGAAAGAGACGCCGTTCGGCACAGACGACGATGCCGAAGGAGACCGCAAATGACGGTTCGCGGCAATATTCTCGTCGCCGACGACGATGCGGCCATCCGCACCGTCCTCAATCAGGCGCTTTCGCGCGTCGGCCATGAGGTGCGCGTGACATCCAACGCCTCGACGCTGTGGCGCTGGGTGGCGGCGGGCGAGGGCGATCTCGTCATTACCGACGTGGTCATGCCGGACGAGAACGCCTTCGACATGCTGCCGCGCATCAAGAAGGCGCGGCCGGAACTGCCGGTCATCGTCATGAGCGCCCAGAACACGTTCATGACCGCGATTCGCGCCTCCGAAACCGGCGCCTACGAATATCTGCCGAAACCGTTCGACCTGACCGAGCTTCTCAACATCGTCAACCGGGCGCTTTCCGAGCCCCGACGGCCGAAGATCGATGCGCGGGCGGACGAGCCGCCGGAAACGATGCCGCTGGTCGGCCGCTCGGCCGCCATGCAGGATATCTACCGCATGCTGGCGCGCATGATGCAGACCGACCTGACAGTGATGATTTCAGGCGAATCGGGCACCGGCAAGGAACTGGTGGCGCGCGCGCTGCACGAGTATGGCCGCCGCCGCGGCGGCCCCTTCGTCGCGATCAACATGGCTGCGATCCCGCGCGACCTGATCGAATCGGAACTGTTCGGGCACGAGAAGGGCGCCTTCACCGGCGCGCAGAACCGCTCCACCGGCCGTTTCGAGCAGGCCGAAGGCGGCACGCTCTTCCTTGACGAGATCGGCGACATGCCGATGGAGGCGCAGACCCGCCTGCTGCGCGTCCTGCAACAGGGCGAATACACCACCGTCGGCGGCCGCACGCCGATCAAGACCGACGTGCGCATTGTCGCCGCCACCAACAAGGATCTGCGCACGCTGATCAATCAAGGGCTTTTCCGCGAGGATCTGTTCTATCGCCTGAATGTCGTGCCGCTAAGGCTGCCGGCACTGCGCGAGCGATCCGAGGACGTTCCGGATCTCGTCCGGCACTTCTTCAAGCTTGGCGCCAGCGAAGGCCTGCAGACCAAGCGCATTTCCACAGGCGGCATCGAGCTGATGAAGCGCTATCCGTGGCCAGGCAACGTGCGCGAGCTCGAAAATCTTGTTCGCAGACTTGCCGCGCTCTATTCGCAGGACGAGATTTCCGCCGAAGTCATCGAGGCGGAACTGAAGACCGGCGAGAGGCCGGTCGTCCCCGGCGGCGGCAATCTCATTCCCGACGATCTGTCCATCGGCCAGGCGGTGGAACATTTTCTGCAGCGCTATTTTGCGTCCTTCGCCGGCGACTTGCCGCCCGCCGGCCTCTATCAGCGCATTCTTTCCGAGGTCGAATATCCGCTGGTGCTCGCGTCGATGACGGCAACCCGCGGCAACCAGATCAAGGCTGCGGAACTCCTGGGGCTCAACCGCAACACGCTGCGCAAGAAGATTCGCGAACTCGGCGTCAACGTCTACAAATCGACCAGACAAGCTTAGAACGCCGTTTTCTTTCAACAAATCGATCCCGATTTTCGCGTCGGTGTGACAGAGCGAAGCGTTTTCCGGGGATCGACCGCCGAAACAGTTCCGTCCAGGTCACACTTGTTGCATAATCGCCACAATGCGTTGCATACATCCGACGCAATCACTGGCTCTAGACGGCGACATGGCTCCACGGGCACCGACACTGATCGAAACGCTTTTCAGCAAATCCGGCACCCGCGACGGGCGCCGGCTGCTTGCGCTGCCGGGCGTGGTGGCGATTGTCGGTGCGCTGGTCACGGCGGCGATCTCCTTCGCCATCCTCGTCGGCGCCACCCCGATCGCGCCGGACGAGAGGACAACGCTGGCGCTTATCGCCGTCAATGCGGCGTTCATCCTGTTCCTGATCGCGCTGGTCGGCCGCGAAGTACATCGTATCGTGATGGCGCGCCGGCGCGGCAAGGCGGCGTCGCGGCTGCATGTGCGGATCGTCGCGATGTTCGCGCTGGTCGCCGCGATTCCCGCCATCATGGTGGCGATCATCGCCTCGATCACGCTCGATATCGGTCTTGATCGCTGGTTCGAAATCCGCACCAAGACGATCGTCAATTCGTCGCTGTCGATAGCCGATGCCTATGTGCAGGAGAACGCGCGCAACCTCCAGGGAACGACCCTGTCGATGGCTTACGATCTCGACGCCTCTCGCACGCTCTACGGCCTCGATCGAACCGGCTTCCTCGATCTGATGAACAAGGAAGCCGTCGGACGCTCGCTGGCCCATGCCGCACTGATCAGGTCCGACGGTTCGTTCGTCATGAGCGCCAAGACCGACGCCGATTTTGCCATGCCGGAGCCGCCGGAAGGCGCCATGAGCAGTGCCGCTGACGGCAGGCCGGTGCTGATCGAGCCGAAGACGCGCAACATCATGGGCGCCATCGTCAAACTGCGCGAGATCGAAGGGCTCTATCTCTACACCATCCGGCTCGTCGATCCCGAGGTGATCAAGGCGCGGCAGATCGTCAGGTCCAACACCGACGAATATCGCGGCCTCGAAGACAGTCGCCGCACCTCGCAGGTGGCCTTTGCACTTCCCTATCTGTCGCTGACGCTGATCATCGTCCTGTCCGCCATCTGGACCGGCATCGCCGTGGCCGACCGCCTGGTGCGGCCGATCCGCCAGCTCATCGGCGCCGCCGACGAGGTCGCGACCGGCAATCTCGACGTTGCCGTGCCGGTTCGGCCCTCCGACGGCGACGTCGCTTCGCTCGGCGACACCTTCAACAAGATGCTGCTGGAACTGAAATCGCAGCGTAACGAGATTCTGTCCGCCAAGGATTTGATCGACGAGCGGCGGCGTTTTTCGGAAGCCGTGCTTGCCGGTGTCACCGCCGGCGTCATCGGCGTCGATCCGTATGGCATCGTCACCATCGTCAACCGGTCGGCCGAAACGATGCTGGCCATATCCGCCACCGCCGCACTCGGGCAAAATCTCTCCGCCGTGCTGCCGCATGTCGGCCGCGTCTTCGAGATCGGCCGCAAGTCGGGCAAGCCCGTCCATCGCGAGCAGGTGACCTTCTATCGCGCCGGTGCGGAGCGCACCTTCAACGTGCAGATCACGGTCGAGGCGGGCGACGACGGTTCGGAGGAGAAATCCTATGTCGTGACGGTGGACGACATCACCGATCTGGTCCAGGCGCAGCGTTCCTCGGCCTGGGCGGATGTGGCGCGGCGCATCGCCCATGAGATCAAGAACCCGCTGACACCGATCCAGCTTTCCGCCGAGCGCATCAAGCGCCGCTACGGCAAGGTCATCACCGAAGACCGCGAGGTTTTCGATCAGTGCACCGATACGATCATCAGGCAAGTGGAGGACATCGGCCGCATGGTCGACGAGTTCTCCGCTTTCGCACGCATGCCCAAGCCCGAAATGAAGGCCCTCGATTTGCGCGAATCGTTGCGCGAAGCCTCGTTCCTCGTCGAGGTGAGCCGCTCCGATATCACCTTCGAGCGCGTATTCGGCAACGAACCGCTCAAAGGCACTTTCGATAGCCGCCTGATGGCGCAGGCCTTTGGCAATGTCATCAAGAACGCAGCCGAGGCGATTGACGGACTTGATCAGAACGACCGCTCGCACGGCATAATCCGAATTCAAGCCGGGCGCGAGAATGGTGCGGTTCGCATCGATGTCATCGACAATGGCAAGGGCTTGCCACGCGAAAATCGCCAGCGCTTGCTCGAGCCTTACATGACGACACGCGAGAAGGGCACCGGGCTCGGCCTCGCTATCGTCAAGAAGATAGTGGAGGATCATGGCGGCCGGCTTGAATTGCATGACGCGCCGGCGGATTTCCACCACGGGCGAGGCGCGATGATCAGCATCATCCTGCCGCTCGCCGCCACCGTGCCGTCGCCCGGCGAAGGTAGGACGGAACCCGAAAGAGAAACTGAAAAGGTCGGTAATGGCGTCTGACATTCTCATCGTCGATGACGAGGAAGACATCCGCGAACTTGTCGCCGGTATCCTGAGCGACGAAGGTCACGAAACCCGCACGGCATTCGATGCCGACAGCGCCCTGGCGGCGATCGCCGACCGGGCGCCGAGGCTGATTTTCCTCGACATCTGGCTGCAAGGCTCACGTCTGGACGGACTGGCGCTGCTGGACGAGATCAAGACGATGCACCCGAGCCTGCCGGTGGTGATGATTTCGGGCCACGGCAACATCGAGACGGCGGTCTCGGCCATCCGCCGCGGCGCCTATGACTTCATCGAAAAACCGTTCAAGGCCGACAGGCTGATCCTCATCGCCGAACGTGCCATCGAAACCTCGAAGCTGAGACGCGAGGTTTCGGATCTCAAGCTGCGCAGCGGCGAAACCTTCGACCTGATCGGCATGTCGTCGGCGATGAGCCAGTTGCGCCAGACCATCGAGCGCGTCGCGCCGACCAACAGCCGCGTCATGATCATCGGCCCGTCCGGCTCGGGCAAGGAACTCGCGGCACGCGCCATCCACACGCTGTCGGCGCGCAAGAACGCACCGTTTGTCACGCTGAGCGCCGCCAACATCACGCCCGAACGCATGGAGGTCGAGCTGTTCGGCACCGAATCAAACGGTGTCGAACGCAAGGTCGGCGCGCTTGAGGAAGCCCATCGCGGCATTCTCTACATCGATGAAGTGGCCGACATGCCGCGCGAAACGCAAAACAAGATCTTGCGCGTGCTGGTCGAACAGCAGTTCGAGCGGGTAGGGGGCACCAAACGGGTCAAGGTCGATGTCCGCATCATTTCGTCGACGGCGCAGAACCTGGAGGCGATGATCGCCGACGGTCGTTTCCGCGAGGATCTCTATCACCGCCTGGCGGTGGTTCCGGTCATGGTGCCGGGATTGGCCGAGCGGCGGGAGGACATCCCCTATCTTGTCGACAATTTCATGAAGCAGATCGCCCGCCAGGCCGGCATCCGGCCGCGGCGCATCGGCGACGACGCGCTGGCGGTGCTGCAGGCGCACAACTGGCCAGGCAACGTCCGCCAGTTGCGCAACAATGTCGAGCGGCTGATGATCCTGGCGCGCGGCGACGATATCGACGCACCGATCACCGCCGATCTCTTGCCCGCCGAGATCGGCGATGTCATGCCGCGCACGCCGAACCAATCCGATCAGCACATCATGGCGCTGCCGTTGCGTGAAGCGCGTGAACAATTCGAGAAGGACTATCTGATCGCCCAGATCAACCGTTTTGGCGGCAACATCTCGAAGACGGCCGAGTTCATCGGCATGGAGCGCTCGGCGCTTCACCGAAAGCTGAAGTCGCTGGGCGTCTGACAGCCAATCCAGTCGTGGCCTACGCAATTATCGGTTACGGCAGCGGCGGAATCGCATAGAAGCGCTGCAGCGCCGCGCGTCTTTCGGGACGCGCAACGGACGCTGTAGCATTTTGTTTTTTTTCGCATGATCCTTCCCGAAAATAGATTCATTTTTCGGGGTCATGCGCTGACTTCTTCAGGGGGGACCCATGCCGCGCATTGCGTATGTGAACGGGCGCTATGTCGCTCACGCCGCCGCCTTCGTGCATATCGAGGACCGTGGCTATCAATTCGCCGACGGTGTCTACGAGGTCTGCGAGGTGGCGCGCGGCTTCATCGTCGATATGCCTCGCCATCTCGGACGGCTGAACCGCTCGCTGACCGAATTGTCGATCGACTGGCCGGTCACGCCGGGCGTGTTGCCGATCATCCTGCGCGAGGTGGTCCGCCGCAACCATGTCGCCGATGGCCTGGTCTATCTTCAGGTGACGCGTGGCGTCGCCAGCCGTGATTTTGTTTTCCCGGCGAGCACGAAGCCGTCGCTGGTGGTTACCGCCAGGAAAGCCGATGCCGCTGCTGCCGCCAGGAGGGCCGAAAGCGGAATCAAGGTGATCACCGTGCCCGAGAACCGTTGGGACCGGGTCGATATCAAGTCGATCGGCCTGCTGCCAAATGTGCTCGCCAAGCAGAAGGCCAAGGAAGCCGGCGCCCACGAAGCCTGGTTCATCGATGCCGACGGCATCGTCAAGGAAGGTGGATCATCGAACGCCTGGATCATCACCAGGGACGGCGTGCTGGTGACGCGTCCGGCCGAGCACGGCATCCTGCGCGGCATCACCCGCACCACGCTGTTCGACGTGGCCGCCAAACTCGGCCTGAAGATCGAGGAGCGGGGCTTTTCGGTCGCCGAAGCCAAGGCCGCGCGCGAGGTTTTCATCAGCTCCGCGACCACAATCGCCATGCCGATCGTGGCGATCGACGGTGCTCCGGTCGCCAACGGCCATCCGGGCTCGTTAACACTTTCCTTGCGGCACGCCTTTTTTGACGTTGCGGAAAAAAGTCCAGCCTGATAACCGCACAGGTGGAATGAACATCAATATATCTCGTTCTGCTTGTCGTTATTGATGGCAAGACGGTGTTTGCGCGCTTGACATGTGCCAGGTAATTTGGCGCATTGGCCTGCAAACCGAAGGGGATCGGCGAAAGACAAGAACAATGGCGGAACGATCGCAAAATCTTCAGGACCTGTTCCTGAATTCAGTTCGCAAAAGCAAAAACCCGCTCACCATATTTCTCATCAACGGCGTGAAGCTGACCGGCGTGGTCACTTCCTTCGACAATTTCTGTGTTCTGCTGCGCCGAGACGGCCATTCCCAGCTCGTCTACAAGCACGCCATTTCCACGATCATGCCGAGCCAGCCGGTTCAGATGTTCGATGGCGAGGAAAGCCAGGGCGCCTGATTGGCACGTAAGAAAGATGCGGACCGCAGCGTTCGCGAAAAACCAGCATATCAGCCGGGGACGGAAGCCGAAGGCCCGACCCGGGCCGTGGTCATCGTGCCGGTGCTTACCCGCCAGCCGCGCGGCGACGAAGACACGAATCGCCCGCGCCTGACGCGATCTGCCGAGGCCCGCCACGACGAGGCGGTTGGCCTTGCCCAAGCCATAAATCTCGACCCGATCCATACCGCTGTTGTGACCGTCAACGATCCCCGGCCTGCAACCCTGCTCGGCAGCGGCAAGGTCGCGGAGTTCGCCGAGATCGTCAAAGAGGGCGGTGCCGAACTGGTCATTGTCGACCATCCGCTGACGCCGGTGCAGCAGCGCAACCTGGAAAAGGAATTGAACGCCAAGGTGCTGGATCGCACCGGCTTGATCCTGGAAATTTTCGGCGAGCGTGCTCGGACCAAGGAAGGGACGCTGCAGGTCGATTTGGCGCACCTCAACTATCAGAAGGGCCGGCTGGTGCGAAGCTGGACTCACCTCGAGCGCCAGCGCGGCGGTGCCGGTTTCCTCGGCGGCCCTGGCGAAACGCAGATCGAATCGGACCGCCGTGCCCTGCAGGACAAGATCAAGAAGCTGAAACACGAGCTGGAAACAGTGCGGCGCACCCGTGACCTGCACCGCGCCAAGCGCAAGAAGGTACCGTTCCCGGTCGTGGCCATTGTCGGCTATACCAACGCCGGCAAGTCGACGCTGTTCAACAGGCTGACCGGAGCAGGGGTGCTGGCCGAGGACATGCTGTTCGCCACGCTCGACCCGACACTGCGTCGGGTACGGCTGCCGCACGGCACGCCGGTCATCCTCTCGGACACGGTCGGTTTCATTTCGGACCTGCCGACGCATCTGATCGCGGCCTTCCGGGCAACGCTCGAAGAGGTGGTCGAGGCCGATCTCGTCATCCATTTGCGCGACATTTCTGACCCCGATACGGCCGCCCAGGCCGAGGATGTCGAGCGCATCCTCGCCGATCTCGGCGTCGATGCCGGCGACAGCAGGCGCGTCATCGAAGTGTGGAACAAGATCGACCGGCTCGATGCGGGCAACCGGGAGCGGTTGCTCGCCGACGGCATCGACGGCAGCAAGGCACCGCCGATTGCCATATCGGCGGCCACCGGCGAGGGCATCGACGTGCTGAAGGCGATCATCGAGACACGAGTGTCAGGCGAACTGGAAACGTTGACCGTCAGGCTCAAGCCTGACCAGCTTGGGCTCGTCGACTGGCTCTACCGCAATGGCGACGTCGTCTCGCGCACCGACAATGAAGATGGCGGCATAACCGTGTCGCTCAAAGCGACGCGAAGCGCACACGAAGAGATAGAAACCAGATTGCAACGTAAAAACAACGGGTAATTTCTGTTACTTCGCGCTCTTGGCTTGCTGCCAAAGCGCCTCCATCTCGTCGAGCGTCGCCGTTTCCAGCGTGTTTCCGGACCTTTCCAGCGCTTGCTCGACATAGTGGAACCGCGAGCGGAATTTCTCGTTGGTGCCGCTGAGCGCCGCTTCGGAATCGACCTTGAGATGACGCCCGAGATTGACGACGGCAAACAGCATGTCGCCGAACTCGTCCTTGATCGAAGCCGTATCACCCTTGGCAAGGGCGTGGCGCAACTCGCCGATCTCTTCGTCGATCTTGTCGAGGATCGGCGTGGCCTCGCTCCAGTCGAAGCCGACGCGGGCCGCCTTTTCCTGCAGCTTGAGCGCCCGGGTCAAAGCCGGCAGGGCAACCGGTACGCTGTCCAGAAAGCCCTTGCCATGATCCTCCGGATCGTGCCCGCGGGCGAGGCGGGCATTTCGCTTTTCCGCTTTTTCCTCGGCCTTGATCTTCTCCCACATGCCCTTGGCCATGCCGGCGCTGCGCGCCTCATCGTCGCCGAAGACATGCGGATGGCGGCGGATCATTTTTGTGGTGATGGCCTGGACCACGTCGCCAAAGGCGAATTCACCGGCCTCCTCGGCCATCTGCGCATGGTAGACGACCTGCAGCAGCAGGTCGCCGAGCTCGTCGCGCAGATCGTCCAGGTTGCCACGCGCGATGGCGTCCGCCACCTCGTAGGCTTCCTCGATCGTGTAGGGCGCGATGGTCGAGAAATCCTGCTCGATGTCCCACGGGCAGCCGGTTTCCGGCGCCCGCAGCGCAGCCATGATCTCGATCAGCCGGGAAATATCTTTCGAGGGTTTCATCGCTCGAATGCTAATGCATGTCGCGCAAAAGTGTGCAGCGGTTTTGCGATACCGACATGCATGAAAACAAGAGCCTAAAGCGCGTCGCATGAGGCTGGTCGAACGCGACGCGCTTTAGCCTGCGTCCGACGGTGCAGCCAACGCCGTCGGCAGGCGAGGGGCGATTGTCCACAGCGCTGCTCAAAGCCTCAGTCGAGCACGGAGACGATCGCCTTGGCGAGCGCGTCCATGCCGTCCTCCGGCAGGCCGGCGACGTTGATGCGGCTGTCGCCGACCATATAGACGCCGTGCTCGGCGCGCAGCCGCTCGACCTGCGCTTCGGACAGGCCAAGCCGGGAAAACATGCCGCGATGGCTGGCGACGAAATCGAAGCGATCGGAATTGGACTGTCGCCGCAGCGCTTCGGCGAACTGCACCCGAAGCCGCAGCATGCGCAGGCGCATCTCCTCGAGCTCCGCTTCCCAGGCGGCGCGCAGCGTGGCGTCTTCAAGCACGATGCGCACCGCCGCCGCGCCGTGGTCCGGCGGCATCGAGTACATGGCGCGTGCCGCCGACAGCATCTGGCTCATTGCGACATCCGCCTGGGCGCTGTCTTTGGCCAGGATCATCGCCGCGCCGACGCGGTCACGATACACGGCAAAGTTCTTCGAGCAGCTCGAGGCAACGACCATTTCCGGGACTTTTGCCGCCAGCAGGCGCAAGCCGGCGGCGTCAGCGTCAAGACCTTCGCCAAACCCCTGATAGGCAATGTCGACGAAGGGCAGCAGGCCGCGCTCGACGACGAGGTCTGCTATTTCAGCCCATTGCGCGGTGTCCAGATTGGCGCCTGTCGGATTGTGGCAACAACCATGCAGCAGCACCACGTCGCCGCTCCTTGCGGTCGCCAGCGCGCTCATCATGTCGGCGAAGCGAACAGCACCTGAGGCTGCGTCGAAGTAGGGATATTCGCGGATCTGCAGGCCGGCGGCGCGCATCACCGGCATGTGGTTCGGCCAGGTCGGGTCCGACAGCCAGATCGTCGCGTCGGATCGCGTCCTCTTGAGCAGCTCGGCCGCCAGCCGCAGCGCGCCCGAACCGCCGGGCGCCTGCGCCGCACGGATGCGCGAAAACTCGGCCGCAGGGCCAAAGGCCAGCCCCGCCATTGCTGAGTTGAAGCCGGTATCGCCGGCAAGGCCGAGATAGGTCTTGGTGTCCTGGCTCTGCAGCAATCGTTGTTCGGCTTCGCGCACGGCGCGCATCACCGGCGTCTTGCCATCGCGATCCTTGTAGACGCCAACGCCGAGGTCGACCTTGCCGGGGCGGGGATCGGCACGATAGAGGCCGATCAAGGCGAGGATCTTGTCGGCTGGGGCAGGCTGGAGGTTTTCAAACATCGGCGCGGTTTCCGTTGGCGGCGGAGTGATACGCAAATCGGCTGTGCTGCGCCAGCGGTTTTCAGTTGCGCCAGGCTGAAAACCGCCAACCGGGAGACTGGACACAGAAATCCATGGCGTCGCCTGGAGGCGAGGCTCGCACCCGGCGAAAGGCCTTGATCGCACGGCGCGTCGCGCCGTTCGATCATGCCGGCTTGAGAGCAGCAGATGGCAAGGCGGCTCCAGATTGCCGCTTCTTGCCGCCCCAACCGATCCGCGGCAACCATTCGAGGTAATAGGCGAAGCCGAACTGCAGCGCGATGCCTGTCGAGATCAGGATCGCGTCGTAGAGGAGGCCGCCCGGGCTGACGACCTTCATGACCTGCGCGATCATGGCGAGGATCGTTCCGGCGACGAAGATCGGCAGCGAATGCTTGCCGAGAACCGCGAGCGGATGTCCGGGCCTCGTCCTCGCCAGGTTGGAAAGCGCCGGGATTGCCACGATCAGATAGGCGATCGCCAGAATGTGCATGAGGCGCGACAGCGACAGGAACGTCTTGTCGAAGCCGGTCAGCACGGTAGGCAGGCCGGAGGCCGTCTCGATGCCCCACAGCGGCAGCCGCACCCAAATCAGCGCGCCGACCAGATACAGGACGGCCGCGCTCGCCATCATCCAGTTGAAGCGGATTTCGCCGCCGCGCTTGATATGCAGCATGCCGGCGATGCCGATGACGAAAAGGAACTGCCAGGAGAGCGGGTTCAGGAACCAGAAGCCGTCGCCGGGAAAATTCGAAGGCGCGATCTGAAAAATGCCGGCGATGAGCCAAAGAAGAGCGGACGCAGCAAGCATCAGGCGCAGGCTGAAAGTGCCGAGCCACAGGAAAAGCGGCATCATCAGAAGTACGACGGCATACATGGAAAGGATGTTGTTATAGCCGATCTGATGCCCGAGCGCCGCGATGCCGAGCAGCGCCTCCGGCGTGTCCTCGATGATCAGCTGGATGTTGATCAGCTTCAAAAGGTCCGGCCGCGAAAAATGCAACGCAGCCGCCGAGAAGATCGCCAGCGTCGCGACAGTGGTCATGACGTGGGTGATATAGAGGACACCGGCGCGCCGCCAGGCCTTCAGGCTGATGAGCAACCGATTCCCCGGCTGGAACTTCAGTCCGTAGGCGAGCCCAACGGCAATGCCCGAGATCAGCACGAAGGCTTCGGCCGAATCGGAAAAGCCGAGATTCTTGTGCGTGACATACTCGAAGATCGTCCCCGGCACGTGGTTGACGAAGATCGTCAGCAGCGCTAGCGCGCGGAAGACATCGATGCGGGTATCCCGCTGGGCTGGCACGTTGCCTGTCATGTCGGGGCCAGTCATGTTGGGGCTTGTCATGTCGGGTCGATAATTCGTTGAACAAAGCGGGCCCACAGGGCCTCGGCGAAGGGAAGATTCGACGGTGAATGTTTCCCGCCTATAACTCGCAAGTGTCCCGTAAATGATGACACCCACGCGATTTTTCGCGTCACAAATTAATTCAGCTGTAAACATCGATATCGCCGTGGCGCTACAACCGCGCGGCGAATTGTGGCGGGTGAGGGATCGTTCGCGGACACGCGATGGTGGCGTTGTACCGCCGGACATCCCGGATCGCAAAAAATTCAACGAGCGGGATTAAAAGCCTGCCATGCTCCGTAAACAGGACGTGAGAGGGTCGATGCCACGCTTCGATATCATAGGACAGCTTGGTTCTTTGCGCCGCTACGCGCGTTCGCTGACGCGCGACAGCGCAGAAGCAGAGGATCTGGTGCATGACGCGCTGGTGCGTGCCTATGAGCGGCGCGGCACCTTTCGATCCGGCGGAAACCTGCGCGCATGGCTGCTGTCGATCGTCCACAACGCTTTCATTGACGGCTTGCGGTCGCGCAGATCCGAAGCGGTGCGCATCGAGCAGGCGGGATATCTTGCCGACGCCAGCATGCAGGCACCCCAGGAGCATTCCGTCCGCCTGGCACAGCTGCGCGAAGCTTTTTTCAAATTGCCGGATGAGCAGCGTTCGGCGCTGCATCTCGTCGCCATCGAGGGACTTACCTACAGCCAGGCGGCCGAGGCCAGCGGCGTACCGCTGGGAACATTGATGTCGCGCATCGGCAGGGCGCGCGCAGCGCTCCGCGAGATGGAGGACAAATTGCCGGCACATGCGAAAAGCCACCTCAGGATCGTGGGAGGTCCGTGATGTCGATGATGAGCGAACTGCGCGACCCGGTGACCGACGCCGACCTCGACGCCTATGTCGACGACCAGTTGGACGTTGCCCGCCGCATCGAGGTCGAGGCGTTTCTTTCCGCCCGTCCCGAGGCTGCCGCCCGCGTGATGTCCGACCTCAGGACACGCGACGAACTGCGCGTGGCGCTTGCCGGATGCAAGGGCATGGCGCGGCCGGCGACGGCTGACGCGGCACGGCGGCTCGAACGGGGACTGGCCCGAGGGCGCGCCTTGCGCACGTTGCAGCGGGCTGCGGCGGTCGCAGTCCTGGTGGCTGCGGGCTGGTTGGCCAACGGCATCATCGGGCCGATATCGGTGACGAAAGTCGTCGCCTCGACCCAGCCGCCCGTCTATCTGGAGGAGGCGATCCGGGCACACAGGACGACGATCCTCCGCGAGGCCATGTCATCCCAGCCCGAAGCGCCGGATTACGATGCGGACGAAATCCGCGCCGCCACGGCGATCGTCATGCCGTCGCTGCCGAAGGACTGGAAGGTCCGTGACGTCCAGATCTATCCATCGCAGTTCGGCCCGAGCGTCGAGATGGCTGTCGAAACAAGAGACCTGGGACTGGTCTCGCTGTTCGCGATCAGGCCCGGAACGTTCAACGTGGTCCAGCCGACCGTCGCCCCGTCGGGCGAAATTTCCTCGGCCTATTTCCAGATCGGCGAAGTTGCTTACGCAGTCGTCGCCCGAAGCGGTGTCCGCGATCTCGATCGCACCGCAGAAACGCTCGCCAACACGCTTTACTGACCTTCACAAAGGAGAACTCGCATGAACACCCCCAATCTAGGATACCGGACCGGCGTCGGAGCCCAGACCGGCGCCGTCTATGACGAAGGCCTGCGCCAACACATGCTGCGCGTCTACAACTACATGGGCGTTGGCCTCGTCGTCACCGGCGTGATCGCCTTCGTCGTGGCTTCGACGCCAGCCCTCTACGTGCCGATCTTTTCCACTCCGTTGAAGTGGGTGGTGATGCTGGCGCCGCTCGCCTTCGTGCTGTTGTTCTCGTTCCGGATACAGACCATGTCCGCGGCCGGCGCTCAGGCGATGTTCTGGGCATTCTGTGCGGTCATGGGCCTGTCGCTGGCGTCCGTGTTCCTGGTGTTCACCGGGACCAGCATCGCGCGCACCTTCTTCATCGCCGCAACCATGTTCGGCGCGACCAGCCTTTACGGCTACACGACCAAACGCGACCTGACCCAGTTCTCGTCCTTCCTGATCATGGGTCTGATCGGCGTGGTGATCGCCAGCATCGTCAACATCTTCCTCGGCTCGACTGCGCTCCAGTTCGCCATCTCGGTGATCGGTATCGCCGTCTTCATCGGTCTCACCGCCTGGGATACCCAGACGATCAAGGAGCAGTTTGCTGAAAACTTCGGTGCGGAATCGCAGCAGAAGCTCGCCGTCTTTGGTGCATTCTCGCTCTATCTGAACTTCATCAACATCTTCCAGCTGCTGTTGAACTTCACCGGCGAGCGCGAATAGCCGCGTCAAATCCGTGCATGTCGCGGCAACGTTTTTGGAGCTGCGACATGCATGAACAGAGACTTGAAGCGCCTCGCGAAATCGCGGCGCGCCTGGATTGTACGCGCCGCCTGGCCATGATGCCAGGATCGAGGCCCGTCGCAGGCGAGGGCAAGCCAATCGATGCAAAAATCATGCTGGGATTTCCACCCGTCCGAAAGTCGCATAAGATAGGTTATGGAACTGGCACGCGTTTGGATCGCGGCCCAACCGCAGCTCCTTGTTTCCTTGGAAGCAGCGGAACTGCGGTTGTTTGCGTTGCGGCTCCTGCGACGCCCACAGCTTCCTACGCCGCCTGCGGCACGCAGGCCTCGCAGATCGCCGCGATGTGCCGGTGGTCGGTGCCGCAGCAGCCGCCCAGGATGCGCATCGTCGGAAACGAGGCTGTCAGCCTGCTGTAGCGCCGCCCGAGATCGTCCGGGTCGCCCGCGTCCAGCGTTTCCGATTCGTCCAGTTCGGCATGGCTTTTGACTGAGGCATTCGCCTTCACGCCATAGACGCGATCGAGCCAGCGCTCGCCCTTGTTCAGCGCCTGCATGAAATGCGTCGGATGGGCGCAGTTGATCATATAGTAGGCCGGCGCACCGTCGGTCGCGTCATCGACCCTGTCGATCGCCTCGCCGAGCGTCATGCCGGTCACCAGCTTGCCGTCCGTCTCCACCGTGAACGAGATCATGCACGGCATGGCATGCGCCTTGGCCGCCCGCGCGATACCAATTGCCTCGTGGAAATTGGTGAGCGTATAGGCGGCCACCATGTCGGCCTCGGTCCGCGCAAAGCTCTCGATCTGCGCTGCGTGGTAGGCCTCCGCCTCGTTGGCGTCCATCTTGCCGGCCTTGTAGCCGTCGCCGCGCGGCCCGATCGTGCCGCTGACGACGCAAGGCGTTTCGGCGGTCTCGAATTCATTGCGCAGGTCGAGAAGAAGCTCGATCGAGGCCTCGTTGACGGCGCGTAGCGCTTCCGGCCCGTAGCCGAGCAAGGTTCCCCAATCCGGGTTTGCCCGCCACGTCGGCGTGTCGAGGATGAAGCCGGTCCCGCTTGTGCGCGCGATGGTCAGATAACGGACGTAATAATCCCTCAGCTTCTGCCGGCCTTCAGGCGTTGCCATCAGCGTGAATGAAGCAAAATGCGGAAGCTCGAGGCCGTCGTGAAAGATGAAAGTCGTTTCCATGCCGCCATCGCTCAGGAATGTTCTGTTGGCGAGTTGCGGCAGATTCTGGCGGTACTTGGCCATGTTTGTCTCCAGTGGTAAGATGACACTGTGCCGCCCTGGTGGCGGCCGGTTCGCAATGGCCAAGTTTTAGCAGCACGTGCCGCCGGTGCGGTAGAAGGCTTGTGGTCCGGTACTCAACCGAAGCGGAAACCGCAGCAATTACAGACGGATAGCCGCGCTGGGTCGGTCGTATTGCTACCGGTGCCGACGTTGGCGTGTGTGAAAACCATACCGCCGGTACAGTAGATTTGAGGGCATTCGGTCATGCGCAAGGATGCGGAAACGCGCGAACGCATTTTGGAGATCGCCGAGGCCTCGGTGCTCGCCAAGGGGTTCGGCGCGACGTCCATCGAGGAGGTGATCGCCGAAGCCGGCATAACCAAGAGCGGCTTCTTTTATCATTTCAAGGACAAGAACGAACTCGCCCGCGCCTTGATGCAGCGCTACGTCGAGGAGAACGATCGCATCTTCGACGATGTGTTTCACCGCGGCCGGCAATTGTCCGATGATCCTTTGCAGTCGTTCCTGATCACGCTCAAGTTGCTTGCCGAACTGATGGGTGATCTGCCGAACGGCCATCCCGGCTGCCTGATCGCGACGTTCACCTATCAGGAGCGCCTCTTCGACCGCAGCGTTCGCGACATCGCCGCCGCCGCCGTCCGTTCCTGGAACGGGCGGTTTCGCGATGCGCTGAACGAGATCGCGGCCGTTTATCCGGCCCGCAAGGGCATGGACCTCGAAGACGTCGCCATGATGTTCTCCTGTGTGATCGATGGTGGCATCATCATGTCGCGGGGGCTCGGCGACCCGCGTGTCCTCGAACGCCAGATCCTCGCCTTCCGCAACGTCGTAAAGATGTTGTTCGCGCCGGCGGCGCCCGAAATCATGCTGCCGCCGGAGCCTACCGCTGTCGCCGCCGAGTAGCGTGCGCCGGTCGCACGCTGCAGCCCGAGGCTGCGATATCCGGCGCGTTCGCTTCAGACTGCCAGCGTCGCTACGACAGCTTGCGCTGCCCTGATCATTGCCTGTGGCTCGGCGGCGAACACCGCGTCGTGCGCGCCGGCCGCAGCCCAAACGCGATCGAAACCGAGCAGCGTTTCGTCGGCGAACGCCGGGATTGCAATCAGATGGCCGATCGGCGCTACGCCGCCGATGGCAAAGCCGGTCTGATCGCGGATCTGCCGCGGGTCGGCGCGCTTCAGCGGCTCGCCGGTCAGTGCGGCAGCCCTGTCTGGATCGAGCTGATTGGAGCCGGAAACCAGGAAGAGAAACAGCTTTCCGCTGGATTCTCCCTGGAACACCAGGGATTTGACGATTTGGGCGACTGTGCAGCCGCATTGCGCGGCGGCTTGCTCGGCGGTGCGTGTCGAGGCGCCCATGCGCCTGATTTCGATGTCGAGGCCGGCATCGGCTGCTGCCCTGGTCACACGATCAATGCTTCCAGCCATGAAGAACCGAACCTAACATGCAGATTCAAAAGGGATTTCGATCGTCATGCCGTCATAGGCCGGGTCGACGTCGGCCGGCGTCTCGGCCATCACCGCAGCGTAGTCGAGCGGCACATGCATGTGCGTCAGAACGGCCTTTTTCGGCGCCAGTTTCTCGATCCAGCCGAGTGCCTGGGCGAGCGACAGATGGCTCGGATGTGGCCTGTATTGCAGCGCGTCGATGACCAGCACATCCAGATCGCGCAGCCGTTCGGCGGTGGCGTCGGGGAAATCGCTGACATCGGGGCAATAGGCGAGGCCGCCGATGCGAAAACCAAGCGATATGATGTCGCCATGGATCTGCGGCAGCGGCTCGAGGGTGAGGGCACCCCCCTCGCCTTCGATCACGATCGGCCTGGCATGGTCGATGATATGAGGCTCGACAATGGGCGGATAGGAACTGCCTAACGGTGTTTCGAAACAATAGCCGAACGCTTCCCGTAACCGCAGCATGGTGGGTTGGTCGGCGTGGATATCGATCCGATGACGCTGCTCGAGCACGAAGCCGCGCAAATCGTCGATACCGTGGATATGGTCGGCATGCGGATGCGTATAGACGACCGCATCGATGCGCTTGACCGCTGCCAGCAGCATCTGCTCGCGGAAATCCGGCCCGGTGTCGATGACGACTGTGGTCCTGTCGCCGTTTGCCGCGATCCGCTCGATGAGCGCAGCGGTGCGCATGCGCCGGTTCCTCGGATTGGCCGGATCGCAATTGCCCCAGTCGCCGGTGATGCGCGGCGTGCCCGGCGATGAGCCGCAGCCAAGAATGGTGAGGCGCAGCCGGCTGCTCATGCGTCAGGCGCTCAGCGCGGTCGGGCGCGGCATCTTGCTGAACAGCCGGAAGAAATTGTCGGTGGTGATGGCGGCGATTTCGGCCTCGCTGACGCCGATCGTTTCGGCAAGCACCTTGGCCGTGTGCGCGACATAGGCAGGCTCGTTGCGCTTGCCGCGAAACGGCACCGGCGCGAGATATGGCGCGTCGGTTTCGACCAGCAGGCGGTCGCGTGGCACATCGGCGGCGATGGCGCGCAGCTCGGCCGAATTCTTGAAGGTCACGATGCCGGAAAAGGAAACATAGCCGCCGAGCGCCACGCCGATCTCGGCCAGCCTGCGCCCGGACGAAAAACAGTGCAGGACGAAGGGGAAGGCGCCCTTCCCTGTTTCGTCCTCGAGGATATCAGCCATGTCGCTGTCGGCATCACGCGCATGGATGACCAGCGGCAGGCCTGTCTCGCGCGCTGCGGCGATATGCGTGCGAAAGCCCTGCGCCTGCGCATCGCGCGGCGCATGATCGTAGAAATAGTCGAGCCCGGCCTCGCCAATCGCCACCACCTTGCGATGAGCGGACAGCCGGACAAGCGCCTCAACAGTCACGTCCGGCTCCTCGGCGGCGTTGTGCGGATGGGTGCCGACCGAGCAATAGACTTCGTCGAAAGATTCAGCGATCTCAAGCACTTGCTGGAATCTCTTCACACGCGCCGAGATCGTCACCATGCGACCGATTCCGGCGGCCAAGGCGCGGGCGACGATGGCCGCCCGCTCCTCTGCGAAATCCGGAAAGTCGAGATGGCAGTGACTGTCGACCAACATCAGCTGTTCGCGTCCGGCTGCTCGACGTAACGCGGAAACACGCCTTCCGGCGCGGGCAAAGCAACCCCTGACACCAGCGCATGGTCCGCGTGGACATGGACGAAATCGCGGCTGTCCTGTGACACAGCCAGCAGGTCGAGCAGCTTGGCGGCCGATCCCGGAATGAACGGCTGGCACAGCAGCGCCACGCGTCGGACGACTTCCGCGGTCGTCCACAGCACCGTTTCCATGCGCGCCGGATCGGTCTTTCTGAGCGCCCACGGTTGCTGCGAGGCGAAGTAGCGATCGGCCTCCGCCACGACGCCAAAAATCGCCGCCAGCGCCAGGTGGATGCCCTGCTCCGCCATCATCTTGCGTGCAGTAGCAAGCGCCTCCACCGTCTGGTCGAGAATCGCCCTGTCGGCCTCCGCCAGTTCGCTGCGTTTCGGCACCATGCCGCCGCAGTTCTTTGCGATCATCGACAGCGAGCGCTGCGCCAGATTGCCGAGGCCGTTGGCGAGGTCGGCATTGGTGCGGTTGACGATGGCCTCGTGGCTGTAGCTGCCGTCCTGGCCGAACGGCACCTCGCGCATAAAGAAATAACGCACCTGGTCGAGACCGTAATGCTCGATCATCGCAAACGGATCGACGACATTGCCGACCGACTTCGACATCTTCTCGCCGCGGTTGAACAGAAAGCCATGCGCGAATACGCGCTTCGGCAGTTCGATCCCTGCCGACAGCAGGAAGGCCGGCCAGTAGACGGCATGGAAGCGGACGATGTCCTTGCCGATGACGTGGACGTTCGCCGGCCAGAAGGACCATCTGTCATCGGCCGCATCCGGATAACCGGCAGCCGTGATGTAGTTGGTCAGTGCATCGACCCAGACATACATCACATGCTTGTCGTCGCCTGGCACCGGCACGCCCCATTTGAACGTGGTGCGCGAGATCGACAGGTCCTTCAGTCCGGATTTGACGAAGCTGACGATTTCGTTGCGCCGCTCCGCCGGTCCGACAAATTCGGGGCTGTTCTCATAGAGCGCGAGCAACCTGTCCTGATAGGCCGACAGGCGGAAGAAATAGCTCTCTTCCTCGGTCCATTCGACGGGCGAGCCGAGCGGTTCGCGACGCACGCCGTCGTCGCCGACCTTGGTTTCGGCCTCGTCGAAATAGGCTTCCTGCCGCACCGAATACCAGCCGCTATAGCGGTCGAGGTAAATGTCGCCATTTTCCGCCATGCGTGTCCAGATCGCCTGGCAGGCCTTGTAGTGGCGCTCCTCGGTGGTGCGGATGAAAACATCATTCGAACAGCCGGTCGCTTCAAGCATCGAGCGGAAGATCGCCGAATTGCGATCGGCAAGCGCTTTCGGCGTCAGGCCTTCGGCGTCCGCCGTCTGCTGCATCTTCAAACCGTGCTCATCGGTTCCCGAGACGAAGAAGACGTCCTTGCCGTCGAGCCGCTGAAAGCGGGCCAGCGTGTCGCTGGCGATGACATTGTAGGCATGGCCGATATGCGGCTTGCCGTTCGGATAGAAAATCGGCGTCGTGAGGTAGTATTTTTCGCGTGCCATGGATGAGCCGTCATGAATGTCTGAATGAAAGATGCCGGTGAGATATCGCATCGAAACGGCGATTGCCATCCCGATGGGCCGTCACATTCGCATTGCAGAATTCAGGCGGTCGATCATGATCAAGGCGTGCTGCTTCTTGTCGAGATTGTAGGTGTCGGTTTCAGATATAGCGTTCAAAGCCTCGTGCCAAGTGTCGGACAGGGTTTTGGCCCGAGCCAGATCGCCCGCCAGCGCGGCCTGGCCTGCACCGGTCGAGAGCAGGTCGAGCGCACGGCGGTTGAAAATATCGAACTGGATCGCCCGGTCGCGTCCGGCCACCGCCTCCGCCAGGCGATAGGCGCCGGCAACATCGCTCTTTGCCGCTGTCGCCAGGGCGTCGAGCGCCTCGGCGATTTCCAGCCCGCCATACTGCGTCAGCAGGATTGCGGTGCGCGCGCTGCCCCCTGCCCGCTTGGCCAGTGCCGCGCGCGCCGCGGGATCGTCCGGTGGCGGAGGTTCGACGCTTTCCAGGACCGTCATCAGGCTCTCGGCATCGAGCGGCGTCAACCGCACCATCTGGCAGCGCGAGCGGATCGTCGGCAACAGGCTGCCCGGCGCGTGGACGATGAGGATGAACAAGGTGCGTGCCGGTGGTTCTTCAAGATTCTTCAGCAAGGCGTTGGCAGCATTGGTATTCATGTCGTCGGCCGGGTCGACGATCACCACCCGGTAGCTGCCGTCATGCGAGGTCAGCGACAGGAAACGGCTGACCTTGCGGATCTCGTCGACAGTGACCACCGTCTTGAAACTCTTGGTCTTGTCGTTCGGCGGGCGGGTCAGATGCAGCACTGAAGGATGGGCGCCGGTGGCGATCTGGCGAAACAGCGATGACGCCGGATCGGGAACGGCAAGCACCTCCGGCGCTTGTTCGGACGCCGGATGCTTCAACAGATGATGCGCCAGATGAAAGGCCAGCGTCGCCTTGCCGATGCCGACCGGCCCGACAAAGATCAGCGCATGCGGCAGCTTCCCGGAACGATAGGCTGACGCCAGCATGTTCGCTGCCTGGTCATGTCCGACCAGGCGCGGCGTCTCGGATGGCTCCGGTACGCCGTCAAGCGTGTCGTGCTGTTCTGGTGCGATCCGTTCGAAAATCATCCCGGCGCCTGCTTCCTCTGCCTCGGCGTCATCGTCTCCAGCGCCGTGAACACGGCGCCGGCGACGACATTCTCCACCGTGTCGGGGTCGGCGGACGCGTCGATGACGATGCAGCGCTCGGGTTCTGCCGCGGCGATCGCCAGAAAGGCTTCGCGGCGGCGCTGGTGGATATCAAGCGTTTCCTTTTCGAAGCGGTCGGCGCCGGCATCGGTGCCCCGCCGTACCGTGGCGCGCCGCAGTCCTTCGGCCGGGTCGATATCGAAGATCAGCGTCATGTCGGGCACCATGCCGTTGATGGCGACCTTTTCCAGCGCGCCCATGAAGGCTGGGTCGAGGCCGCCGGTGACACCCTGGTAGACGCGCGAGGAGTCCATGAAGCGATCACAAAGCACGATCGAGCCGCGCTCGACCGCCGGCCGGATGACCTGCTCGACATGGTCGGAACGCGCGGCGGCGAACAGCAGCGCCTCCATCCCGGGGCCGAATGGCTCGGCAGCACCGGACAGCAGGACATGCCGGACCGCCTCTGCGCCTGGCGAGCCGCCCGGCTCGCGCGTGACAAGGACATCGTATTTTTTGGCGCGCATCTTGCTGGCCAGCCGCTCGATCTGCGTCGACTTGCCTGCCCCTTCTCCGCCTTCGAAGGTGATGAAGAATCCGCTCACCAAAGCCTTTTACCATGCTGCGGGACCGTAATAGTCCTGACTTGAGAAAAGGTCCACGCTGTCGCTGCTAACGCAGCCAGCCGACCGCCAGTTCCTTGGCGGCATCGAGCGCGCGTTGCGGCAGCGAGCCGACGCCAACCGTTTCGGCGGCGAAAAGCGGCGTCTCCTGGCTCAGCGTGTCACCGATCCAGACCCGCAGCGCGCCCACCGGCTGCCCCTCTTCGACGGGCGCTGCAACCGGTCCCTCATAGACGATCCTGGCGGTCAGCTTGTCGCGGTTGGCGATCGGCAGGAAAATGACCACGGGCGCTTTTGCCTTCAGCGCCACACCGGATTTCGCACCGCCGAAAACCTGGGCCTCGCCGACCACCTCGTCCTTGGCGAAAATCTCGGTTTTCTCAAAGGAACGAAGGCCCCAGTCGAGGAGTTTTCGCGCTTCTTCGGCGCGCTCGCGGTCGCTTGCCAGGCCGCTCATCGCCGCAATGACCCGCCTGCCACTGTGGCTGACCGAACCGACGATGCCGAAGCCGGATGCGTCGCTCCTGCCGATCGCCAGGCCGTCGGCGCCGATATCCATCGCCAGCAGCGGGTTGCGGTTCCTCTGGGTGATCTTGTTCCAGGTGAAATCCTTCTGGCCGTAATAGCGATAGAGGTCCGGATACTCGCGCCAGATATGCAGGGCCAGGAGCGCAAGCTCGCGAACCGTCGTCTGCTGGCCGTCGGCCGGCAGACCGGTTGCATTGACGAATGTCGATTTCTCCAGGCCAATCTGCCTTGCGCGCTCGGTCATCTCAGTCGCGAAATTCGCCTCCGATCCGGCAAACCCTTCGGCGATGATGATGCAGCCGTCATTGGCTGCCTGGACTGTCACGCCCTGGATCAGGTCTTGAAGCCGGATCGTCGACTTGAGCTGGGCAAACATCGTCGACGTTCCGGATGGCGCGCCGCCGGTGCGCCATGCGTTCTCACTCACCACGAATGTATCGTCGAGCGTCACGCGCCCCGATTTGATGGCGTGGAACACCACCTCCATCGTCATCAGCTTGGCCAGCGACGCCGGCTGTATAGGCCTGTCGGCATCTTTGGAAAACAGCACCGTTCCGGTTTCGGCATCGATCATGAAGGCCTGCGCGGCCTTGGTTTCGAAAAGCTGCGCCGCGGCTGGAGCCAGCGAAAGCAGCAGGAAGCCAAAACCCAGGAGCCCGGCGAGAGGCGCGGCGAAGCGAAATTTCATGAGAGGATCGACCTGTCAGCCGGCATTTTTGGGGCAAGCTCTAGGCTATCAGGCTTTGTCCCGGCCGAGCAACCGCGCGATGGACAACTCGGCAAAACTTCAGGATTTGCCGGTCAATTCCGAACCACGAGTGCGTCCGGCGCGCCATGCGCCCATGCCGCCAGCAGCATCTCGTCCAGGCTGCCATGGCCATCCGGATAGAGATCGACCGAATACCAGTCCTTGCCCTCGAATTCGGAGCGCTGGATTTCGGTCTTGCCGAAGCCGGAAAGCTGGGTTGCCACCTGCTGCGCCTCGGCGGCATCCTCGAACGAGCCCGCCGCGATATAGTCCGTGGGCGAAGCGGCCGAAGGAACTTGCCGCTTCCACGATTGAAGGATTTCGGCGGGCGACATGCCGGCGCCATCCAGCGCGGCAAAGACAGTGGAGGCGTGTTGCACGGGTTCGCTGGCGTAGGACAGCGTCGCTACGGCGAACGGCGATTGCGGCGGCAGATTGATCTGCGGCCGTTCCGGCACGATCGGCCCGAAATCGGGCAGCGTCACACTGCCAGCGGCCGAAGTCTGCGCCGCCATGACAGGCTGTGCTGATGGCGAATTCGTCAACTGACCGGGAAACGGAGCGGCAGCGGCCAACGCCGTGCTCGGCGATGGTCCGTTCATGGCGATCATGACGCCGGTGGGGAGGCCGTCCGACGGATCCGGCGCCCTGTTGCCGGGATGGTAAGAGGCCATCAGATAGTGTTCGTCATTACCGTGAAGCGGCGCCCGTCCGACATATTCGACCTTCACCTTGGCCGTGCCGATATTGGCATAGTCGAGCATTTCGGCGGCGCGCTTCGACACGTCGATGATGCGCCCGTCATGATAAGGACCGCGATCGTTGACGCGCACGATGACCGAGCTGCCGGTCTTCAGATTGGTGACGCGCGCATAGCTCGGCAGCGGCATTGTCGGATGCGCGCCGGTCAGATGCGTCATGTCGTAGACTTCGCCGTTGGCGGTCAGCCTGCCGTGGAAGGCTTCGCCATACCACGAGGCGAGACCCTTCTTGGCGTAGCGCTTGTCTTCCTTCGGATAATACCACTTGCCGCGCACTTGATAGGGTTTGCCGAGCTGATCGCGTCCGCCGCCACGCTGCAGGCCCGACATTTTGAAGCTAACGCGCGGGCTGGCTTTTACGCCATATTCGGATTCGGCAAAATATTCCTTGGGGCGAGGCTTCTTGTTGACCATTGCCTTCGGCTGTGGCGGCGCCGCGCAAGCCGCCAACAGGGCAGCCGACAGGGCACACAACGCGAAAGCGGAAGCGCGACGAAGACGCGGGCGCGTCGTGCCTGGCATTTTTCGATTGTCCCCTCTCAACAAAGGCACCGCAACTTGACCGTCGGCAGGGCCAAAACCCACCCGACAATGCCAGCGCCACCTTGATTCGCAATCCCTTGTGCACAGGAATTGTTTATCACCGTATTAACCGATTATGGTCGGAACCGGGCGAGATTGTGGCACAAGCCGTCCGGCCGATCGCTGTGAAAAATCACGGCGTTTCGAGCTTCGGCGCAGCGCTCGCACGTCCTGCTCAAGCCCCGCCGTCAAGCGCCCGTGCCCTGCCCCTGGCAGGAACCGGCAACAGCCGGTTGACAGGACTTCGTTGGCCGCACTAGAGCAATGAAGCGCGAACGATCTCCGAGGCGTGCCCACAGGGTACGCGTTGCGATCAGGACGAGCATCCAAGTGGTTGAAAAATCACGATGGAGGGATGGCCGAGCGGTTTAAGGCACCGGTCTTGAAAACCGGCGTGGGTGCAAGCCCACCGTGGGTTCGAATCCCACTCCCTCCGCCAGATGCCGTTGATTTACTTATAGAATCTTTCTATTTCAATGAATTGCGTACAAAATAACGTATATCCCGGTTGGGCATACCTAATTTGGTTTTAATCTCGGCCCTGCTTTCACATGCTGTGCAAGCTTCTTGGCCTTTTCGATATCTCCTACCCGCAACTGAGGCGCGATGAACTTGAAGAGCGCTGAAACGGGTGTGTTAGCCGCTCCGGGTCCACCAGTTGCTCAAAACCCAGCCTGTCAAGCGTGGTGGTTGCGATCTCGACCTCTGAGAAAAGGCTAGGGAAGACTCGCCTGTCCAAATATGGCTCTCGGGTCGCATGGTCTATACGAAGCGCTAAGGTCTCCAGATCCTCAAACAGTGCCTTTGCCCTGGCCTTCTTTCCCACGGGATAGCGGCCATCTAGTCGGCGCATGATCGCGTCGAACCAGGCACCGGCTGCTCGCCCCAAAACGCCGCCTGCGATCCAAGGGAAAGCAGTAACACCGACCAGCAGTTCCAACCAGTTTAATGCTGTTGTGACGGCCGCCCCTGGGGCAGTGAACAATCCTATCTTTTCTAAGGCGTGGTCGAGGAATGGCTGAAAAAGCGCCGTAAGCACCAGCGCTACGCAGAATAGCAATAGCCAACGAAGTCCCCTCGCCATCCACAGAGCATACGTAGAGCTGTAAGAATGTGGAGTCCTGAAATTAGCACGAGGACCCACCGACCGTGGAGGGCCTCACTTAGGCAGCCTTCTTTCATTTCCGCGCCTTCCTGCGACTATCGGCAGGTCCACGCGACATGAACGCGACAGGGGACTTTCGGGGCGCGTTGGCGCCTCGTTTCAGTGGGAGAGAAGGGGTGCGTGAATGGATATCGTCGTCCGGTTGGCTGCGGTCGGACAGGCGTTCGATATCGCCAGGCAGCTTCGAGAGTTTGAGAAATCGTTCTCTGACGCTGAGTTCAAACTGAAGATCACCGAGTTGTATTCGGCCTTAAGCGACACCAAGATGGCGTTGGCTGATGCACGTGAAGCCATCCAGGAAAGGGACTCAGAGATAAAGCGCCTGAAGGTGCTCGCGGATAGCAAGGTGAGAACGGTCCGGGTTGGCCAGTACAATTATGGGATTACCCCGGACGGCAAGCCGTCTTCACTACCCTTCTGTCCAACTTGCGAACAGACCCAAGGGCTTCAAATCCAGATTTCGCACGGCCTCGGAGGGCATAATCTTTGCCCTAAATGCAAGGGTATTTACAACGCACGCGACACCGCACTTCCGGTGGGGTTTCAGAATGCCGGACAACGCAACCGGTTGATCTCAATGAGTTCCTTGCAATCCTGTGCCTTCCTGCGACTATCGGTTCGCGAGACGCTGGGGATGCTCCCATTTTAAAGCTGTCGGAAATCATCCCTGACCCTGAAGCGCTTATCGCCTTTGAGGCTGACGAGCTCGGCTTGCGTCTTCTCCCGTTTTTGGCCAGGTGGCCAAGGCACGAACATAAGCAGCTCAGCACACTGCTGATTCTGGTGAATGGCCATCCGCAAGCCCCGGCGCAGACTCCAGTCGGCGAAGGCACGTATCCCAGAGCGTTCAAACCCGCGATCGAGGAGGCACTTCGCGAAGCTGGGCTTGGTTGGTCGGAGCCGCTCTGTTGGTTCCTCATGCCGGTTACAACGAATCAATAATGACACTGAGCCGACGGGCCAAAAAGCTGGCAGCAGAACCGGCAAACCAGACTGCTCATGGCGCGCGACGTGTGCCCAAGGAATCTCTCCACGCGAATATCAGGGAAGATGTCTGGGCCACGCCCACGAACGCGACTCAAATCACGAAAGGCGATTCAGTTCCGGAACATTTTAGCTAAATTGAATGTTGGATGGGTCATGACGAAACTGTCCGACCTCGGCCCGCCGATCACAGGCAGGCTCCAGGGGGCCCCGCCAAAGGACGAAAGCGACAATTTTACATCTGCCCGATCTGTGAGCAGCCGGTCGACATGCGGGACCGCAGGCAAGTGATGTGGCACGACAAGCCGGTGCATGAGCGGCTGGAAATGGACGCCTAGGCATGCCCCGCCGGCCACCTAGCCCCCGAGCGGCAGTTTGGAGACCAAAACCAGTTCTTCCTCGTCTGTGATCCCGGCCTCGTAGTTTGCGATGATGCGGGACGCGAGCTCTTCACGATCGAGCGAGGATTGACCTTCAACCTTCAGCCTGTCGAACACACGGCCTAGCAAGGTGACTTCGGACGAACTGAAGACACCGGCTTCTTTTGCTTTTTGATAAATTGGCATGCAACCCACCCTCACCAGATCGCGCCAGCTAACCCAAGAATCAGAAAAAACCCGCCCCCCAAGGCGAACGAGAGCGGGTTCGTTGACCTGGGCCGCGCGCTGAATTTCTGTCGCGATCGGCTCAGCGAGTCAACGCCGCGATTTCAGCAACCGAGCCTCACGCACCAATGAATTCCAGTTGGTGCCGATCAGGTCGATCAGCAGCCGAGCATCAGACTCAGAGATGCCTGTTTGCTCGGCCAGTCGCCGGACAAGAAGCTCGACGACCGACCCGCACCCCGACCTTCCCTTGCTATTGTCCTCGCCCATAGAGCAGCTCCTTCTGAGTCGAACTCCGAACGAGGCCGAATGTTTCGTTGGGGCAGACCGAAAGCACGAGAAGCAGTGGGGCTCTGAATTCGCGATGATGCACGTTCATGCAGCCACCGGCAGGTCTTCGCGTCTCTCAAACGATAGGCGCGAGGATCGCGTCAGGGTCGAGGCCAAGAGCCGTGACTAGCAGGATGGCGTCCGGATCGTCGCAGTAGACCTCGGGGCGATCGGGAGCAAACCAGCGAGCGAAATAGACCGGGTTTTGCGTCAAGGCGGCGTAGTCGGAAGCCATCATGCCGGCGTCGATTATCCTTACCTGCACGACCGATTTCCGAACTGTCTGACGAGGTGGCGGCGCTGGCTCTGGGCCGGTGAAATTCTCACCATCGAATGAAAAACCGGCGAAAACATCGTCGGGAACCTCTGTCCATCCCGCGGCCTTCGAAATAGGGCAGATCGTACGAAATCGAATCCACCACGCCATCGATGATGCGGGCGTATTTCATGCCGTCCTCCAGAAATTGATGCGGGTGTAGACCTCAGCATCATAGCTGCCAGCCAGTCCGAACCCGGCGGCTTGGGTGGTCACGCATTGGTGTTCCACGCGGTATGCTTTCCCGCCAACAACGGCAGCCCCGCCAAACGATCGGGTCGACGTGTCACCGCGCCGGAGCAACGTTCAACCGTCCCGGTGTCCGCCACCGTGCTGTCGGTGACGTTGTAAAGGCGTGACTGGTGAATGCCTATTTGCTTGCTGGAGCTGACCACTCGACCCAGCCGTTTACAGTTGGCGTGAACTGGTTTGCCGCAATAGAGACGAGTGAGGACGCGTCCCGCACCTCAGTATTCAGATCGCGCGCGCGCCACCGCGCGCCGCGCGAGGACCACGAGCTAGGGATTGTGGTCACTTCCTGTCCAACCGGAGAGGAAGGCGTTCCGATCGCGAAAGCGCTTTGCCGCGAGCTCATGATTGCGGCCGAGAGCCATCATATCAGCACGTACGACTACGATGACCTTGTGCAAGCCTTGCTGAAGGTCCAGTCCCTCGCCACACTTGATGAACTGTTTTCCGGCGATCTGAAGTGGCAACGGACGAGCGTGCGCCTTCTCAACGATCTCGCACACTTCCACAAAAACGTCCTGAATGTGCTGCCGGACGTAACCGCAATCACTTGGTGCGACCGCGATCCCACGATGCGCTATCCCCTCGCCGCATCCGTGGTCTTGCTCTTCAACCGACCGAAGAAGGGCGAACCGCACGAATGGGCACCACTCGCGAAGAGACTCTTGGGGAAAGCACCGGAACCACTCCTCGTTCTGAACGAAATCGTTCATCGTCTCTATCCGTTAAGGTGGAGCGGCTCACTTGCGTCCAAGCTCGAGGGCCGCCTAAAGCTCTTGAACAGCCTGGCCGAGGCCGATGCTCCCGCCCTTGCCGAACCGCTAGCCGAGGCAAGAAAGAGGTTTCAAGCGAAAATCGACGCTGAACGGCGGAGCGAGCAAGAAGCAGACCGTGCACGTAACAACCGGTTCGAATGAGGACCAATCCGAACGGGCCGGCGTAGGAGAACAAGCGATCGCGGGTCCGCTTCTGGCGAAAACCACAACCTACTGCGTGGTCGTTTCCGACGTCTTCTTTCAGGTAGCTGCAAGGGTGATGTCTATGGCTCACACGGGGCGCATTGCTGTCCGGTATCTATGGGGTCGAAAGCGGACTGGCAAATTTGGCGGCCGAGAAGCAAATAGCAGGCATTCGCTTCGTTGAGCACTTCGCTGATTGCGTAAGAGCGCGTAACCCACAACACCATCTCAAGATGGGTTCCGAAGCATTGCCGAGTGCAAGCCCAAGCGGAAGGGTTCCGAGGCCGCCATTCAGCGCGGGTCTAGCTTCTCCGCAGCCTCCCGCTGCTTCGATTCGATCTCGTCCAGCACTGCTTCTGGCGCAATGTCCCTCTTAATCTCGCCGACTTCTACATCGCTTAAGGCTGGTTTTACATTCAACCGATCCGCCATCGCATCCACAAGTTCAGTAAGCTTTGTGAGTTCGTGCTCCGTCAGCAGGCTCACTTGAAGGTCCAGATCCGCCCGTTTGTCTGCGGCAGCTGACATCCGGTTTTGGCTGATCAGTACAAAGGTCGAGAGGAATATGGCCTCGACGGAAGCTACCATAGCCAATATCACGAATGTCGGATCAAATGGCGGAGTGATCGGTATCCAGCCTAAGTTCGAGACGATCCAGCCGCCATACACGGCCAAGTGAAGGTACACGAAACGCATACTGCCCGTAAAAGAAGTAATCGCCTCAGCGATTTTCTCTTCCAAAGTTGCCTCGCTTGCTTCCTTCGCCCGGCGCTCCTCAATCGCTTGGATATTGCGTTTCAGTGCTTGGCTGAGTTCAGTCGGAGGCGGCGGAGGCAACGTTGGAGAATCCATGGAACACCCGTTGGATAGCTATCGGTCCTGCCACTCTGGGCAACGTACAAATCATGGGTATTCGACTTTGTTCCCGACTAGAGCCGTCTAATCATTGGCTCCGCTATTTTACCGGGGCCATTTCGGGGCCTTGAGGCTTGGCGCCGCCAGAGTTTCCCGCTGAGGATGGGGCGGGGCGATCCGGCAGCTGAGCGTCTTCGTTATGGTCGAGGAGCCTGGTTGATGCCGCACCGCAAAACCAAAATGTCACTTCAGGGTCTAGGGTGTTGAGATAACTTGCCTATTTAGGGTCCCCCGGAAACAGCAGCATGACTAGCGCGGTCGCCTGCTATCGAGTATCCACACAGCGGCAAGGTCGCTCGGGCTTGGGCATCGAGGCCCAGCGTGACGCGGTCGCCGCTTTGCCGAGGCCGAGGGCATGATCATCCTCCAGGAGTTGCCGGAACAAACGGGATCGGCGCCGGTTAACTACTATCGAAGGGACCGCAACCGCAAAGGACGCGGAAAAATGTTTGAAATTGATCGCCTCGAGTTGGCCAAGGCGAGACAGCGAGTAAAACGAGCCGAGAACTCTCTGAAGCGCGCGAATGAGTTGCTGGACCAGGACGGTGGCGTCGCCCTCAATCTTGCGTTGTGCGGCCGGATAAGGGCCGAGCAAAGGCGCGTGATCGATGCCAGAGAGCGACTGATGAAGATCGATCCGAACAGCACGGACAACGAGGGCTGAGCCTTTCGGCCCGTTGGGAAGCATCCCGACGAATACCGGGCGAAATGGGATTGGGCCGCTTTGCCCAGTCCGATGATCGTCTGTTTCAAACCCCTCCAGTCAGGCTGAAGGTGATGAACCATGGGCCGGCTCGACGACCTTACAGGAGGCAAGCGTTGGCGGTTGCGGGTCAGACGATTCCCACGGCCAAGTGAGCCCAGATCATCAGCACAACAAGCACCACGCCGACTAGCAAAATGGGGCGAAGTACCCTGCCATGGACGTTGCGTCGAACCAGCGCAATCCCGATCCATGCAGCGGCAAATAACGTGGCCGCAGCCGTAAAATCCTCAATACCCCAGTTCATTTCGATGGGTCCTGGTTTCGATCGAGGGACTATGCAGCAGGACGTTCTGCCGTGCCAGATGCGTCAGTTGAAGGCGGTTCCGGGACATGCCCGCGAAATCTTCAAGCTGCTTCCGCCTTTGCGCATCCCGCTGCCGGCGGCAGCTGGCGCTGAGGCTCATAAGGTGAAGAGGTGCCTGGCGGGCAAATGGTAAATTCCTCGTCCCCGTTGGAGGGTGCTTCAGCGGATAAGCAAGCCCGGCGGACCCGCTGGGTCCCCACCATGGCTTCGTGCCGTGGGTACTGGAACGGAGTCGTATCATCGGCGTTACCGGCCAACCAAACGCAGCAAATGGTATGGAGGAACGGGCGTGATCGAGTTGACTGAGAAGGAAAAGCGCTTTCTCAAGCGCGTAGACACCATCACTCACGTTCCCTGGTCGAACAAAGTCACCGCCTCAGATGCCAAAGGCAAGCCCCTGCGTATCGCGAGGGCGACATTTGCCCGGTTAAGAGATGACGGCATCATCATCCGATCTACGAGCGACCTGACCTCGAACACCTACGTCGTTAACTCTGCACCAGTGACTCCACAAGTCGAGGAAGTGCAGGAAGCATCCTGATCGGCTATGGTCCAAGAGGCAGTAAGACTGAAGTCTGTGCGTTAAAGACAGAGGGCTGAGGCTGGCAACCAAGATCTTGGCAAAAGATTGGTATTTGGCCGCCGAGCAAAGTCCCTTCATCGGTGGTTCCGGGTGCCTCGCTGTATACGCAGCGGCAGGCACCCGAAGTGGCACCCTAACGGTGGAAAGAACTGTGACCCTTATCCAGAGCAGACAGAATGTCGATGAGGTCGCAAGCCGACCCGCCAATGACAATCAAACTCCTGACCCAACAGATTTCTCGGCGGTTGATCTTGTTTCGTCGAGCGACGACGACGTCGTTGCAATCGTCAGGCGAATAGAGCGCCTGGCCCTCGCCGTGATTATAGTAATGGCGATCTTCCTGATCTTTGCACCGGTAGTCTTCATTGCCCTGATGTATGGGATCTAGAGGTCCCGATTAGCGCCGGTAACTCCCAATTATTACGCGCTAATTCCCGGTCGCGGCATCGCCAAGTGCGCGTACTTCTGAAAGATCGCAATCTTGTCGGGATAGGTAATCCGGATCTCGTCCGCATCCCTCGCACTTGTAATGGGAAACGACCTGAAACCAGCCGCCGTTCTTGATGACGGTTGTAGTTGCACTGCGGGCATTGGAAAGTCAGGCCAACAGAGAACAGGCTGGGAGACAGGGACATTGCAGCACTTCGCATTCTGGAGAGTTTTAAAAGCAGCTTCTTAGTCCAGCGTCTCGACGACGGAGGATGCGGCAATCAAGTCGTCGGCATCGATTCTGCCCTTGCCGTCCCCAGGACGGCTGCTAGCTTTCGAAAGGTAGTCAGTTCGCTCTCGGTAACCCGGGTGCCGCGCATCCTCTCGTTGAGGTCAGCCACACGCATTCGCGGCGCGTTGGACGCTCCAATCTCACGGTTCGACATGGTGATCACATTCCTCGTGCTTGACTTCCCGCCGCACCTTCCAGCACGGCGGGCTGTGCTCCCAGTCGCTTACGTCATTCGATGATCTTGATGATCTTACGCGTGCCTGGGTCAACGACAACGGTTCGGTTGTCGACGACAACGGTGCGGTATTTGGTGTTCGGGACTTCGTGGAGCTCGACCGTCTCGGGCAGGGTTGAGCCGATATTGAGCTCTACCCCAGGGACCTTCACCGATGCGAGTGGCTGCTTTTTGACGTATTCCCTGATGACCGTCTCCTGTTCAGGCTCGATAACTACGTCCTGAGCGGCAGCGGCGCCGATACCCGCCAACAGCAAAAAACCCGCGGCTGCAGTGGAAAGATGCATTCTCATAGCTGTCTCCTTCGTGAGGGATGATGCGCTGAACGGGATCGCCTTAGCGCCAGGCACCAAATCTCAGGCAGCTGCATTTGTTCCCTTTGAGGGACTTTGGTCTGATGCGCGACAGGACTGGTCTCGCCTGTTTTGGCGTTATAGGCCGGATATAGCGCCACCCGGAACCGCCGCTGCGCATGGTCGTTGATCCCTGCAAGTTCACGGGAAGGAGCCCATGGAAAATAGTGTCCACCAAGCTCGCTGGTTACTCGCTCCGGTGTTCGCCGTATCGATCACGTTCCTGGCGATAGGAATCATCGTTAGCTAGGGGCCAACCAATTTGACATCTGAGCAGCTAAGTCCCTTCCGGCGCTGATAAGGGACCACCGGCCATTCCTCAATTTGGCGGGTGGTCCGTGCGCGACTGAGAAGCACTTCAGATCCTTGATCTTCCCAAAGCTTATGTTGGTCGCGTCGTGAATATCGACGCCGACAACCAGAACCATTTTGAGGGCGCCGCGCTTGCGGCGGCAATTGAGAAGGTCGGATCTGAGCCGGTCATAGCGCATGCGCTCACTCCTCAGAGCGCGGGCCGATCGGATTTGCTGGCCGATCTGCTGAGCTTGGGGCGTAAACCCATTGGTCTCCAGATAGCCACACTCGACTGGAGTACGATTCCTGAGAGCCGATGCAACGCGCGGTGTTCTCTGGTAGACGTGGAACCGTTAGCCTGCGATTGCCGCCCAGGCGAGTCGGTCCGCGCGCAAGGTCGTGAGGGCGGCATCACCTCACAGCAGGTCTTCACCTCACAGCAGGTCTTCGGCAACCCCGTCGAATTTCCTGAGGCCTACGCTTGGAGGATTTCGCTTAAGAAGCCCCTGTTCACTTGCGGCCGCCTTAAAGGCAGCGAACGCAGCTTGGTGACTGCAATGTCCGGCCAGGCATTCCTCGATCATTCGGATTGCCTCAAGTCGGGACGGCTTGTCCATGAATGGCCATGGTTGCTGAAGCGCCGTCTCAGCATCAGCGATCGACGCAACCAGCATAGATCTGTGATTCAGGTAGATCGTAATCGGAATAAACGCCGGCATCTTTATCGCTCTCCAGAATTGAAGTGGCTAAACGCGAAGACATGGCGGTGGTTGCATGGATGTCGTCGGGCAGTGGTGCTCTAATTCGCCGGGCCCAGGACACGTCGGCGCCAGGGGCTGGACGTCCGAAGAGCATTGATAGTTTCGATCTCCCGAACGAAGAAGCCCGCGGCTCACGGAGGGAGGGCGCGGGCTGATCGGAGCATCGCCCGACCGGCAGCAATCTTGAGAGGAAAAGACATGCTGCACGTGCCGAACTTGCGGCCTATAGCTATGTTCCAGCGAAGATCGAAGTTCCAGTCGAAAAAGAGCGGTGAAAGCAGGACCTATTTGCGTTGCATCTAACGACCCAACGGCAGTTTCGACGCTGAGACAAGTTCGTTCTCATCAGTGATACCGGTCGTATAATTTGCAAGGATCCGGGACGCGAGAGCCTCACGTAGATGTTCGGAGTCGCCCTCCGTCTTGAGCCGGTCGAACACACGGCCCAGCGTAGCCACTTCGGATGCACTGAAGACGCCAGCTTCTTTAGCTTTTCGATAAATCGGCATACCGCCTCCTCCGGCTAAAACATTTTTCGCAAACAATACGATTAATGACATCTCGAACAACAAAAAAGCCCGCCGCACCTTCGGCACGGCGGGCGAGACGCCATGGTGCACCAGGCGGCTATATCTGACAAAGCCGCCTACCGCTTGGCGGCGAGGGACTTTGCTTGCCGGAGCATCAATGCCCATTGGAGCCCGAGGAACAAGATAAGCTCTCGGGCCTGTTCGTCGAACGACGATCTCAGGGGTGTTTGGCCGGTGTTTGGCCCTCTATCCTGTTCGTCAGCCATACTCGTGAGGCAGACCTTGAGCGTGTCGATTCAGATGCGCTGGACTGCCTTGTGCGCAAGTAGGTCCCCAGTCAGGCGAGGCTACTCCTGAATCGCGCCTGCCGGAGATCGAAACCCGACTAGTCGTCTTTCTTCAAATCTTCAGCTTCGTCCTTCAGCCTCTGCCAGTCTGCGCCGTGCTTGCGAAGCAATGCTCGCGCCTGTTTGGGCGTCACGTCTGTCACCTCCGCCAGGTGCTCAACTTCAAGTTCTGCACCCTTCTTAATTCGGCTCGTGTCGCTCGTCCTCTTGACCGCCATCTGTTACGTCCTCCTTGGCACACGGTCAGTCGCAACGGATGTTGAACGTTGCGGTTCCGCCCATGTGGAACTAACTGCCGGCCGTGTAGTTCTACCGCCGAAGGAGATCCCAAATGCTTCGATTCTTAATCGGTCTTGGCGCGCTGTACGCGGCATTTCAAATCGGCCGTGAGTTCGGCCGCACCGAGGCGGAGGTCATCCAGATTCCACCCGACGATCTTCGCCCGACGCCTGAAAACGGGGCAGAGTTCGGCGAGCGTACCTAGGGGTTCTGGTAGCTCCCTCAAGCTTGCGCTATCTACGCGACATTGGCGCGAGCAAACGGAGCCGGCAGTTCATTGCGATGGCCAAAACTGCCTTCCACCAGCCGATAACCCTGTCGAGGAATGCAAGGGGCAAGATTGCACGCTGGCTCCGCCGGTCGACCCAGGTCCGGCGACTGAACAGCATCAGCCGAACACCCCACTACGAAGGTGACCGCAGATCCGTGGAGAAGGTTGAATTTCAGGTCCTCTCCCTCCGCCAGAGCACCCTGCCCCAACATTCTCTACCTCGGCTCGATGGCCCACGAACCGCGCAGAACCGCGGGGCTTTTCAATTTAAGCTGCCAACGGCGCTGTCGGCCTCCCGGGCTGAAGGCCGCCATGTCGCCTGAGGACGAACATTGCAAGTCCGGGAAATAATCCTGGGAGGAGGTCCTATGACGATTGCCCGCGTGGAAGTGATACCTCGGGGCAGCGCCGCGGCGCTGGTCGCGGGCGGAGAAGGAGCGGCTGGTTGCGGCGACGGTCGAGCCCCGCGTCACGGTATCGGAGGATACGCAATATCGTATGCCGGCTACGTCAAGCGATTTGCGACGTCTCCCAAATTTCTCGTGAAGCGTTGGGGATAACCGCACTGACCCCATTTGCGGCGGATTGGCTGTCCGTTACCCTTCCGTTAACAAATGGACGATTAAATCTCGGTGGGGGTCAACCGCGAAAATGTTGCGAAAACGAGGGGCCTATCAATGGCTGCGATTGCTCTTCCTGGCGATTGGACTGGACAGTACAAGGGATCGACGCTGAACCTCTCCGGGTTCAAGCTCTCCTTTTCTGACGAGTTCAACACGCTTGATGTGGTGCCGAACAACGGCACCGGCAAGTGGTTCGCGCCTGTGCATGCCCCCTATGGGGCCGCCACGTTCATGTCGCCGGTGGGGGCAACGAACCCGTTCTCCGTCTCTGACGGGAAGCTGACCATTACCATGAAGCAGGTGGACGGCGCCTGGCAGTCTGGAACGATGCAAACGGTTAACAGCGCCGGCCAGGGTTTCGCGCAACAGTACGGGTACTTCGAGATGCGCGCAGCCTTTCACGGCGGGGCTGGAGCCTGGCCGGCTTTCTGGATGCTGTCGCCCAATCAGACTGTGCCGCGCGTCGAGGTCGACATCGTTGAAGCGTATGGCGGCGATCCCGATGGTCATCACCAGGCGGTGCACTTGAGCAATAAGGAAAGCCACGCTTGGGAAAGTAACTATACGGGCCTCCCCGCTTCGATGTTCGACGGGGCGTTTCACACCTACGGCGCGAGGATCACGACGGACTGGATCACCGTGTACTATGACGGCAAGGAGCTGAGCCGCTTTCCAATGAGCGAGTCCTTCCGCACGCCGCTCTATATGTTGGCCTCGCTTGCCATGAATCCCCTTGAGGTCGAGCGGGCGTCCGGCACCTACAAGATGGTCATCGACTACGTGCGCGCCTATGCCGCGCCGGACGTGATGGAGCAGCACCTGACCGGGACGGATGCGGCGGATATCCTGAACGGCGGCAGCTTTGATGACGTTCTGGACGGCGGAGCTGGTGCTGACAAAATGTCCGGCGGTGCCGGCAACGATACCTACCGCGTCGACAACGCGTCCGACGTAGTCATCGAGGCTGACGGCGCCGGCATCGATCTGGTTATCACCTCGATGACGTATTCGCTGTCCGGCCAGCGAATAGAGCAGCTCACGCTCACCGGCGTTGCCGACATCGACGCGAAGGGTAACGAACTCGACAACACGCTGGTCGGCAACGCTGGCAGCAACCTGCTCGACGGCGGGGTCGGAATCGACAAGATGGAGGGCGGCGCGGGCGACGATACCTACTATCTCGACAATGCGCTCGACCGCGTGGTCGAGGGCGATGCGGCGGGCAACGATTGGGTGTTCAGCTCGATCACCTATTCACTGCCACGCTATGTCGAGAATCTGACTCTCGTCGGCCTTGGCGCTATCAATGGTCGCGGCAATTCTTCCGACAATGAGCTGACCGGGAACAATGGGAACAACACGCTGGACGGCCTTGCCGGCAACGACACCATAAGGGGCGGGGCGGGTAGCGACCGGTTAGCGGGCTATGATGGCGCCGACCTTCTCGATGGCGGGACCGGGGCCGACCTGATGAATGGCGGTACCGGCAACGATACGTATTATGTGGACAATATACTGGACAACGTCATCGACGAAGCGGGCGTCGACCAGATTTTCAGCCTGGTCACGTACTCGCTGGCGGTCGCTAACCGGGAGGTAGAAAATCTGCGTCTGACCGGAAGCGCCAACGTCGGGGCCAAGGGGAATTCCCTCGACAACGTGCTCGACGGCAACGACAGCGACAACAAACTGGACGGCGGCCGAGGCAATGACACCGTGCTTGGGTGGGGTGGCAACGATACACTAACGGGCGGCCTGGGCATTGATCGGCTTACCGGTGGCGCCGGCAACGATTTCTTCGTTTTCAGCGCACCGCTCTCAGTGGCCAACCGCGACATCATCACGGATTTCAACCACACGGCCGATGCATTCAGGCTCGAGAATTCGGTAATGCAGGGGCTTGGAGCCACCGGAGCCCTCGATCCAAGGTATTTCTTCGCTGGGACTAGCGCGCACGACGCCAACGATCACATCGTCTATGACAACGTTACCGGTGAGTTGTTTTACGATTCCAACGGAAACGTCGCAGGCGGCGTGACACAGCTCGCGACGCTGACGAACAGGCCGACGCTGCTGGCCGACGATTTTTTCGTGATCTGATCCGGTGCGCGTGAAAATCAGGCTTTCGCCGAACGCGACGGGGCCCATTTCTAGAATTGCCGGCGACGTGGCGAGAAACTCCGCGTTCACCCCGGAGCCGCACCGATCACAAAGTCGGCCACCATCAGCGATGTCACGGAATCGCGAAAGGCCGAACCGATCAGGGCAGCCGTGGCGATCTGCGAATCCGTCGCCAGCACGATACGTCATCGCCGAACTTGGCTCGCTCGCCTGACGTCGCAATCCCGAAGGCAATGGAGCGCACCGCCGGCAACCTTGCCCGCCTTGGCAACGGCAGCGGCCTTGACGAGAGAACCGGCTACTCGAACATGATCCGAGAGGTTCCACTTTCTGCGATCAATATTCTCCGGGCTTCCTGGATCCGCTCAGCCTGTTGCTTGGTATAGGGACCCATCGGCCGGGTCTTTTCATCGCCGCGACGAACCCGGCAGTACCAGTGGCCGCTGTCAGAGAAGATTTCAACCGAGGTCGGTGCATGGTTGGCCGCCTCCTTGGCGACCGCGTCGATGAATTTCACGACCTTTGAATAGTACCGGGCGGGTGCAACCATGCGCGAACCACTGGTGACGTTAAGTTCCCGCTGCACTGTGGACATGGTCGAATTCCTTTCGGTCATTTCTGCTGCGCAGCATCCAGCGCTGAGCTGGGTGGATAATTCTCGAAGCCTATTGCTATGGCTAGCTATCTAGCAAACGAAATTGATTGACATTTAAACGCAATTTTTATGCTATCTTCTTTATGGACATTGAGCTCGCCCGGACTTTCATCGAGATCGTTTCGACAGGCAGTTTCATTCGGGCATCGGAGCGCTTGAATGTCGCCCAGACGACCGTAAGCGCACGAATTCGCAACCTCGAGCAGCAATTGGGCCGGGCGCTTTTTGTTCGCCACAAAGGCGGAGCTTCCCTTACCCCGGCCGGTGAGCAATTTCTGCGCCACGCCCCGATGTTCGTCCAACTATGGCAACGCACCCTTCACCAGGTTGCCGTGCCCCCGGGACGTCGAGCTGTTCTGACTGTCGGCAGCGAAGTCAGCCTTGCGCAACCTCTTCTGCTCGATTGGGTCCGATGGATGCGCGGCTCGCTTCAGGATGTTGCACTTCGAGTACACGTCGATGTGCCGCAGGATCTGATCAATCAGGTCGCGTCAGGAATGGTCGACTTAGCTATCATGTACGCGCCCCCCCACAGACCGGGTTTGAAGATCGATCTGCTTCTGGAGGAAAAACTCGTCCTCGTGACTACCAATTCCGAAGCGCGCCTCCTGGATGAATCCGATTATGTTTATATGGATTGGGGGCCGGATTTTGGACTTCACCACGGGATGAATTTCCCGAGTGCTGCGCCGCACCTTTCTTTCGATCTCGGTCCGCTCGCACTGAGCTATGTTCTTGCGACTGGCGGCTCCGGATATTTCAGGATGAGTTCCGTGCAGCCTCACATAGAGGCCGGCCGGCTGCACCTTGTGCCTGAAATGCCGCAGTTCTCCTATCCGGTTTACGCGGTGCAATCCGCAAGTGCGGACGAGAGCGTGGTAGGTCCTGCCCTGGCAGGATTGCATTCCGTCGCGAGCGCCGACATCAAATTGTAGGAGTTGTCGGGCGTCCAAGGTCCGCTTGGATTGACGGGAACAGAAGGTCGACCGTTGTTCCAATCCCTCGTTCACTCTTTATCCGGATCCGACCACCAACCATTTGCGCCAATGCCTGCACTTGCAACATCCCAATCCCGGTGCCCTTCTCACCCTTTGTCGTGAAGAATGGATCGAACACCTTTCGCAGGACTTCCGGAGCCATGCCGCAACCATCGTCTTTGACGCGAACGCATGCGTAGGTTTCGGGCCCTGGCAGGTCAGGAGTCGGGGCCGTCTGCACCAATCGCTCAGTGGTGACGCGGATCTCCCCGCCGTAAGCGCGTAGGCGTCCCCACGTAGCGTGCAGGCGGTTGATCGCTCATTTTCAGCATGAATCATGCGGAGAATCCTATGAGCGACAGTATGAGCCATCATCGAACATTCGAGATTTTGACGGCGGAGCCTGTGCCGTCCCGACGCAAGCCGCGCCATCGGTCGGACGAAGAGAAGGCACGGCTTGTCGCCGAAGCGTTCTCGCCAGGGGGCAATGTCTCGGCGGTTGCGCGTTCCGAGGGGCTGGACCCCTCGCAGCTCTATGCGTGGCGCCGCAAGGCGCTTTCGTCGGGCATGGTTGCGCCACTGACGGAGGGAGCGAGCAAGCCGGCGAAGTTCACGCGCTTTGAAGCGGTGGGCAGCGACACGGTGGAAATCGTCATTGGCGACGCAGTGGTGCGCGCCGGCGGCGATGTCGATCCCGATCGCCTGGCGAGGATCATCCGCGCGGTTCGTAAGGCATGATCGCTTCCGGTGTGGTGGTTTACGTGTCGTGCCAGCCGGTCGACTTCCGCAAGGGCGCGGCATCTTTGATGGCGCTGGTCAGGGATGGCGGCCTGGACCCATTCTCGGGGGCACTTCACGTATTCCGTTCGAAGCGTGCGGACCGGGTTCGCATCGTGTGGTGGGACGGCAGCGGGGTTTGTCTTTATTCGAAGACTCTGGAAGATCACAGCTTCTGCTGGCCGGGGATATCGGCCGCGCGCATGCGTCTCGACCACGCCCAGTTGATGGCGCTTCTGGCCGGACTGGACTGGAAAAAGATTCGTCCGGCCAGGGTCAGGCGGCCGTTATCGACGGGCTGAAACCGGCCTGCGGCAAGATGAATCATGCGGCTGGAACGGTTGGGAAAGCGGCTGTTTTTGTGCTCTGTTGCTTGCCATGGTTCTACCGGGTCTTGCCCTTCCCGACGACGTTGATGCGCTGAAGGCGATGATCCTTTCCATGGCTCGCGAGCAGGCTGCAAGCGAGGCCCGGATCGCAGTCGCCGACGCTCGGATCGCAGCATCTGAGGCGGAGGTCGCCCGGCTGAAAGCTGTCGAGAAAAGCGCCAGCGAGCGGATCGCCAATCTCACGTCAATCCTGAAAGTTTTACAGCGCACGCAACATGGCACGCGTTCCGAGCGGCTACGCCTGGCCATCGACGACGAGCAGGCCTCCTTTGCCTTCGAAGAGGTCGAGACCGGCCTTTCGGAAATCCGGAGCGAACTCGACCGCGCGGTCGGGAACAAGCCGAAGCGCGCCCCGCGTCCGCGCAAGGGCTTTGCTGCCCACCTCGAACGCATCGAGGAGGTCGTCGAGCCGGAAATCCCGGCCGACTGCGAGGGGCTTGAAAAGGTTCTGATCGGCGAGGATCGATCCGAGCGGCTGGACGTCGTGCCGCCGAAGTTCCAGGTCATCGTCACGCGCCGTCCCAAATACGCCTTCCGGGGCCGTGACGGCGTGGTCCAGGCTCTGGCGCCGGCGCACATCATCGAAAGCGGGCTGCCGACGGAGCGGCTGCTCGCCTATATCGCCGTCTCCAAATACGCCGACGGCCTCCCGCTTTATCGGCAGGAGGCGATCTATCTGCGCGACGGCGTCGAGATCAGCCGGTCGTTGATGGCGCAGTGGATGGGGCATCTGGGCTTCGAGCTGCAGATGCTTGCTGATTACATACTGGAGCGCATCAAGGAGGGCGAAAGGGTCTTCGCCGACGAGACGACCTTGCCCACCCTTGCCCCTGGTTCCGGGAAAACCACGAAAGCCTGGTTGTGGGCCTACGCACGGGATGACCGACCCTATGGCGGAACCAGTCCGCCAATGGTTGCCTATCGTTTTGAAGACAGCAGAGGTGCGGATTGCGTGGCGCGCCACCTCGCCGGATTCAGCGGTATCCTGCAAGTGGATGGCTACTCGGCCTATACCAACCTGGTCAAGGCACGGGCCAAAGCCGGCAGCAATGAAACAATCCGGCTCGCCGGGTGCTGGGCTCACCTGCGGCGCAAATTCTACGACCTGCACATCAGCGGGGTCTCGCAGGCCGCGACGGATTCGATCATCGCCATGACCGAATTGTGGAAGGTCGAGGACGAGGTCCGCGGCAAGGATGCCGGAAGCCGCGCCGCGCTACGTCAGGAAAAGTCCGTGGCCATTGTCGCGAGCCTCTTCGATCTATGGGAAGCGGAACTGGGCAAGGTCTCCGGAAAATCCAAGACCGCCGAGGCGATCCGCTACGCGCTCACCCGGCGGGAGGCGCTGGAACGCTTTCTGATGGACGGTCGCATCGAAATCGACTCCAATATCGTCGAGCGTGCAATCAGGCCCCAGACGATCACGCGAAAGAATAGTCTATTCGCCGGCAGCCACGGCGGTGGACGAACCTGGGCGACGGTAGCCACCTTGCTGCAAACCTGCAAAATGAACAGCGTCGATCCGCTCGACTGGCTCTCGCAGACCTTGACCCGCATCGCTCAAGGCTGGCCGGCATCCGAAATCGAAATGCTCATGCCTTGGAACTTTAGGCCTGACGTTATCGGCTGACCGCTTACTCCCCGCCACTTGGCATCGCATCTCGTGCGTTCATTACGAGATTAAGCACTGCAGAGTCGAACAGCGCCGGGTCGATCAAGCAGTTCGGGATATCGGAACCAAGCTCCAGCTTGACGCGGACATCGGGGCCTGCGCCATATCTCAGGAAAGGCTCAAAAGACCTGAGGAAGTCATTCAAATTGCCAGCGTGGATATCGAGTTCCTGATGTTTTGCGAAGGCCAGTACCAGTGACGTTAGTTCGATACCTCGATCGATTCCCTGCTGCGCTGCCGCAATGTAGGTCCTCACGCTTTCGGGCTCCTCGGCTCTTTTTTCGGCAAGCCTCAGGCCGGATCCGATGACTCCTAGGAGGTTTCTGAAATCATGGGCAATACCCCCAGTCATCTCGCCTAAGGCGGCAAGCCGATGTGTGGCACGCTCACGTTGTTGGGCTGCCGCCCAAGCACCGAGAGGCATATCTACCTGAGAGCGCTCGTCGCGCTTCGCTCGTGTTTTATTATCGTATGGAAACGCACTGCCGCTCATAATGGTAGCCCCTATCGATCATTGACGACAAACAGGAAACTTGCGCGCAAAGCGAACTGCCCCCTGTCATGGGCAACTGCGAGGACGAGTTTTTTCATCACGACACCTCCTGGTTGAAATGAAAATCGCGACGGCTGAAAATTTGGAGGCCCGTCTAAACATTCGATTTTCTGACACGGCCCGCTCAGCCAGCAAGCAGGAGACTATTCTGTTCGTCAAACGAAAATAACTGGCATTTAAATGCATTATTTCTGCTAGTCAGGTGCGTACCTGTTTTGCTTGATTTCGAAAAATCTTTCACTACCTCTTAATTGCTATGAATATTTTCAGCCTCGATTTCCGGCGGGAGCCTAAACGCGTCAAAACGGGCCATTAGCCCGGACGCGAGAAGAGCCCTGGCTTCGCGTCCGGGACAACCAGCCTCATCTCCACACCTCAGTCCACTGAGAACTCTGTCCTGCTTAACCAGTGCGGCTGAACGCTCATTTGCGATCGCGTTTGGATCGACACGGAGGTTGACCCTGATGATCTCCCCCATCCTTTCAGAAGAAGACGTTTCGCTCGACCTTGTGACAAAGGGAAAGCAATCAGCCTTGTCAAAAATCGCGGTCAGGATCGCGCGGAGAACTGGGCTTGACGAGCAGATGGTTCTGCGTGGTCTTTTCGACCGCGAGCGTCTCGGCTCAACGGGCATCGGTCATGGCGTCGCGATCCCCCACGCTCTACTTGGCACAATCTCTTCGCCTGTCGCGTCGTTGACACGCTTGGCCCAGCCTATCAATTTCGAGGGCCCCGACGACGACCCCGTCGACCTCATTTACACTGTACTCTGGCCGCGCTCTTCCACTTCCGCCTTCCTCCCTGCCCTCTCCCAAATATGCCGACTGTTTCGGGCATCTCAGGTTCGGGAGCGAATCCGACAGGCGCGGTCATCCGATGAGGCGTTGGCGATTCTCGAAACTGAGCCGCTTCCGAAATTTCCATCAATTTGCATACTTCCCGCGTCGGGCCTGGTGTTCTGGTGTCCAGGCACTTGAGCAATGCCTAGATCGTCGTCCGTGAAAAACTCGGAATGCTTTGATTCCGTTTAACAATTTCCCCTGATTTCGGTTTTCAGATTGCCGAATTTCGTGGCTTTGGGCTGCGGTTTCCGGCAAATTGGATGCGCTTGTTCTGCGTGATTCGAGACGATGACGAAGCAGCGAGGGAAGCGAGCGATGCGACCGAAGGAACGGCGCGAGAGCGGCCAGACGGACCTGTTGCGATCCCGGCTCGACCACATTCTCAATATGGATCATGCGCTGGTGAAGCTGGCCAAGACGATCGACTGGCGTTTCCTCGAAGAACGGCTGGGCGAGGTCTATGACGACGATCCTGGCCGGCCGCCTTTGCCGACCCGGCTGATGGCGGGATTGGCCATCCTCAAGTCGATGCACAACCTGTCCGACGAAAGCCTGTGCGAACGCTGGCTGGAGAACCCCTACTACCAGCTGTTCTGCGGCGAGGAGTTCTTCCAGCACCGCTTGCCCTTCGACCGCACGTCATTGACGCGCTGGCGCCTGCGCATGGGCGAAGAACGGCTCACGGCTCTGCTCCAGGAGAGCCTTGCGGCGGCGACCAGGTTGGGGGCGGCCAAGCCGTCGGACTTCCGCGCGGTAATCGTCGACACTACCGTGCAGGAAAAGGCCATCACCTTCCCGACCGACGCCAAGCTGATGCATCGCGCCCGCGAGCGGCTGGTCAAGCTGGCCAGGAAGCATGGCATTGCCCTGCGCCAGTCCTATGCGCGGGTCGGCAAGATCGCGCTGATCAAGCATCAGCGCTATGCCCATGCCAAGCAATTCAAGCGGGCCAACCGGCAACTCAAGCGCCTGCGCACCATGCTGGGAGCGGTGATCCGCGACATCGTCCGCAAGCTCGCCATGCGGCCAGAGCTGATGCAGGTCTTTGCCCTGCCGCTGTCGCTGGCCCGGCGCGTCAGGGACCAGCGCCAGCGCGAGCGGGGCAAGAAGGTGTATTCCCTGCACGCTCCGGAGATCGAGTGCATTGGCAAGGGCAAGGCCCACAAGCCCTACGAGTTCGGCGTCAAGGTCTCCGTCGCCACCCCGCTGCAGCGCAGCCGCGGCGGCCAGTTCGTCGCCCATGTCAAGGCGCTGCCCGGCAATCCGTATGACGGCCACACGCTGGCGACCATCATCCCGGCGATCGAGGACACCATCGGCGTCAGCCTCGGCAAGATCGTCACCGATGCCGGCTACCGCGGCCACAACGCGCCGAAGGACAAGATGTTCAAGGTCCATGTCGCCGGCTACAAGCGCGGCCTCACCCAGGCCGTCAAACGGGCGCTGCGACGCCGGGCCGCCGTAGAACCCGTCATCGGCCATCTCAAGAACGACCACCGCATGGGCCGCAACTTCCTGGCCTTCTCCGAGGGCGATGCCAACAACGCTGTCCTTGCAGCCGTCGGCTATAACTTCAGCCTCCTGCTCAACTGGCTGAGGCTTTTGTGTGCCTTCTTCCTGGTACTGCTCACGTCCGCTGCAGTGCCACCAATCCGGCCGCGATCAGCCTGACGCCATATCAGCTCTGATATGGCGGGTGGGAATGCTCCCGCTTCGCCTCCGATCCCGAAATCAACCTTCTTCACAGACGACTAGATCCCATTTGCCAGCGTGCGCGAACCCGTGCGAGTTGAAGAAGGTTGGATTCCAGGTCCTCTCCCTCCGCCAGACGGCATTGTGCGCGTTCGCAGTGAAAAAGCTGCTATCCGATCAAAGACCCAATGCCTTCCGGAAAGTAAATTCTTCTACGAAATGCAACCGGCCCCCACTTTCGCGAAGTTTTCGAGCTTCGATGATCTTAGTCCCTTGATGGCTATGCAGCCAATCACGCGAAGCGACGGCGGCAACGATCAGTTAATCGGTGTTACGAGAGATGGTCCTCGAAACCAGCCCTCCCCGCTCCACGATCCACCCATTACCGACACGTACTTCGTTCGCATGTTTCGATTGCATTTGCTTTAACTCACGTATTCACCAGGCAGGTGAGCACGCCACCCGAACGCTCGCTGGTCAGGCCCAGCGGTCTCCCCCGCAACCAAAGCCGCTGGGCCGGCGCTCCGCTAGTCTAGACTAGAGGTTCCGTTTGAACCGATCTCCATCCATGGGGCTGGGCAGCTACATCATAGGCGAACGAATCCTATAAGCGGCAGATGATCGGAGGCGACCCGCGAAAGCGGCGTGTCATGGGCTTCGACGGTTGAGATCATTCCGTGTCGATTTGCCATGATCCGGTCGAGTGACAGCAGCGGCAGACGCGATGGAAAGGTGGGGACCGCCGGCGGCGCGGGACCGAAAGTCGTGTGCAGCGTATTCAGTGCGGAACGGTTTCCGAGTCGCCATTCGTTCAAATCGCCGAGCAGCAGTGTTGGTTTTTCGTCCGGTCGGTTCATGATTTCGAGCACGACACGGGCCTGTTCGGAGCGCGATCGGCGCAGCAAGCCGAGATGGGCTGCGATAACGCGCAGAGTTCGTTTCTCGTCGAGATCGATTTCGGCAACCAGGGCTCCGCGCGGCTCCAGCCCCGGGAGCTTTATCTGATGGACATTGCGAACGATGCCCCGTTTGAAAAGCAGAACGTTGCCGTGCCAGCCGTGCCCTTTGCCGTTTCCGGACACCGGCACCGGCACCAGGCCCGTTTCCAATTCGAGACGCATGAGATCCAGAAGGCCGGCACGATCTCCAAAGCGATTGTCCGCTTCCTGCAACGCAATGACATCCGGGGCGATTTCCCGGATGACGCGGCCGATTCGTTCGGGATCGAACTTTCTGTCGACGCCCACGCATTTGTGAACGTTGTAAGATGCGACCAGAGTCCCCGCGGGGCGTGTTCCTTCGGACGGCGCAGCCTTCGCCTTCTGCTTTTTTCTGTCGCGAATGGATTTGAGCACATTTGCAGGAAAGCTATGTCCAGTTCTTTGCATCAGTCTGCTGCTCGTCCTCACTACCTTCAAGACTTAGCTTTGTCTCACTCAAATAGGATCTGCAATCACTGCTTCCCTGCCCTGACGAAAACCGACGCTTAAAAGGAGCGATGGCTGCGTCACCCGAATTCCCCCGGCAGGCCGAGAAAGCCTCTAAAGGTAAGGCGATCCCAGCCACAACACTCGGTCGACCAGTCGGACGATAAATGGCCGGGCTCTCAAGGTTTCGATCGTTACAGCCGCGGCGGAGGCGATTGCCGATCCGATCCGCGCTTCAATCTCCGCGGCAAAGCCTGCATCAAGAACCTCTATATCAATCTCAAAATTCAACCGCAGGGACCGGGCATCAAGATTGGAGGATCCTATATAAGCCCAAAGTCCATCGACCGACAGCAGCTTCGAATGATCGAACGAGCCCTGCGTGCGCCATACGCGGCAATAGTGCTTCAGGACCTGATCGAATTGCGCCGTCATCGCCCGGTCGACAAGGAAGAGATTGTTCACCGCCGGTACCACGATGTCGATCTCGACGCCTCGCCTGGCCGCGGTCGTCAGCGCGCTGATCAGTTCCCGATCCGGCAGGAAATAGGGCGACATGACGCGGATCGATTTGCGGGCGACGGAAAATGCCCCGATCAGCAAGTTGTGGTTCGTTTCGATGCTGGCATCCGGCCCGGATGCAACCGCCCGCGCCAACATCGGTTGACCGGGAGCCGCGGCAGGCGTGGCCACTTGCCAGGCGTCGCCTTTCAGAAGCTCGCCGCTCACGAAGCGCCAATCTTCGGCGGCAACCGAAAAAAGGTCGGCTACGACCGGCCCGGTGACCTGAAAGTGCGTGTCCCTCGCGCTGGAGGGGCCGGCGAATTCGGCTGAGAATCCCTTTCGGATGTTCATCCCTCCGGTGAACGCAATCGTGCCATCGACGACCAGGATCTTCCGGTGCGTTCTGAGGTTGGCGTAGGGAAGACGCAGGCCCATGACAATGTTGCCGTTGAAGAGGTCTGCTGTGATTCCTGCCTCTCGCAGACGCCCAAGAATGCTGGGGACGGAGTAACGCGCCCCGACGGCATCGATCAGCACGCGAACGCTGACACCCCGCTGGACGGCCCCGGCGAGAGAGTCCACGAAAAGCCGCCCGACATCGTCATTGTCGAAGATGTAGGTCTCGAGAAGGATACTGCGTTGAGCGCCGTCAATCGCTCGGCACATTGCGGCATAGGCCTCGGCACCTGTCTCCAGTATCGCAATCGCGTTTCCCGAGGTCAGGGCACGCCGGGCCACCCTGTCGCCCAATGTCTTCAGGCCGCTGAAGCGTTGGCCGTACCGTTCGGCGATCAATTCCTCGGCGACAATGTTGCGCTCATGTTTTGCGGAAGCCGCCTCGCTGGAAAGGGGCCGCATGGCGCTGATCGTTGCACGACGGATGCGGTTTATGCCGGCAACGGCGTAGATGATGGTGCCAAGGAATGGCGACAGGAACATCACGCCGACCCAACCTGTGGCGGCGCGGACGTCTTCCTTCGTCATTATGGCGTGGACGATGCCGATGGCTGCTATCACCACCGAAATGATCGCGAGGATCTGGGGCCAATGCGTCATCAAGGTCTGCAACATCGCAGGACTATCCAGCGAGCGGTTGCAGAACGCAATGCAGCTCATTCCCGGCGTGAGACCACGGAAACAAACTGGACAGAGCCGCTGCCTGGTTCGATGGAACGGCCCTGGTCGCTGGAGACCAGGAGCCACGAGCGGGCACTACAGGCCTAACTTTCCCCGGAGTGCATCAATGCGTTTAGAGGCTTCCGCCTTGCTGAGGCCGTCAGCATAGGCGTCAGGGTCGTCGGCCTGTTCGGCCAAAGTTTTCAAATAGGAGGCTTGTGCGGGGGTCATGGGGTCATCTCCGCTGATCCAATCTTCCGGGTCCTTTTCGACATTTGCCGGTGCCTCGGTTTTTGGGTTGTGCCGGTCGCCCATGATCAATCTCCCTTGCTGATCACCACAATGAGAATGATCATGATTTGTTCCGCCGGGATTGGTATGCGTGTCGCGTTCGCCCGCGCAGGCCGGTTACGCGCAAGCGGAGCGAATCTCTTCTTGGCATCTCATAGCGTGGATACCTATGGTCTTGCACGATCCTCAAATCGGTGAGGACGCCCCGTGAGCAGCCATCAGCGCCATTGGAGCCGGACCTGGCTCATAAACGACCCCCTGCTCGGGAGTCGGCTTCTTCGAATTATTTGGCCTTCAGCCATGTGTTCGACAGTCCGCTCCTGTAGCGGCTGTCGGCTCGCTTCGAGACAATTCCATTGAGCCCGATCTTCTCGACGGTGCGGAAGAGCGCCAGCGCACTGCCCTCGAAATGCTCACTGTATCGGATCTTGCCGAGGCCAGGCTCGACCAGTTGCCATAGCGCCTGCTTGCGCTGCAGCAGCGGCAAGGAGCCTAGAGCGCGGCCGTCGAGATGGAGGATATCGAAAGCGACGAACACCAGCCGGCTCGGCTCGTTCCAGATCGCGGCTTCCAGCGCAGGGCAATCGGCAGCGCCCTGCTCGCCGGGAACAATGACCTCGCCGTCGAGAATGGCAGTCCGGCATGGCACATCGACGGCTAGTGCGATGGGCCAGTATTTCGTGGTCCAGTCACGGCCGTTCTTGCTGTAAAGACGCACGCCGCCATTATCGACGATGATCTGGGTTCGATAGCCGTCGAGATTGGCCTCGTGGACCCAGCCCTCATCTTCAGGCGGCCGCTCGACCCGAGTTGGGATCTGCGGCGGAAGAAACTCCAGCCGGCCGCCATTGACCCGGCCGCCATTGACCTTGGCACGCTTACTCAATGACGCCACCTTTGACCGCGCAGCGGCGGCTGTCGACACAGGCAGCACGACATCCCCCAACGTGATGCCTGCCACCTGTGCCGAGCCCCCGCCAAGCCGCCAAGCCCCCGCCAAGCCATGCAAGCATCTACGCACGAGGCCGATCTGTCGTTAGCTTTGCATCCTAATACTTATCCTGGCGTACATATCTTGCTCGGCGCGGCGCTCTTGCATCGTTTCCGACCGGCTTATTGCTGTCCGCCGCCAGCCTACGCAGCCCTTGGCTAGCGAGATATCCGGCTAGAGCGGTTGGTCATTTCACGAAAACCGTTGCGGACCAGTTCCTCAGCTCAGGGGATTTGGTTCTTTGACTGTCGGTCGCTGCCAACCGGCCTGCAGCCGCCGATCCAACGTCACAGACCACCACACCTTCGTCATCCCAGGGTCTGCGGCGCGTCGCTTCGCTCCTTGCTTGCCCTAGGATGACGAAGCGAGGGAATGCATTCGCTGGGAACGGCGAGACAGTGGCCAGGCGGACCTGTTGCGGTCCCGGCTTGCGCATTTCGCTGATTGTGAGCAGCCATTTCACGCGATGGTGAGCGCTCATTTCATTTGATCGTGAGCATGTGTTTCACGCGATCATGGCTCGTTTGAAGACGGGAGCTAACGGGCAACACAACATCTACTGATCCGCGCTCGCAGCGCATCCGGGAAAGTCGCTAGGGGCGGCCATGTAACGAGGTCGGGCTCTCAGCCCACGGTCTAAGGACGGCCTGCCCGCACGTTCGTGCTCCCGGTGCCCCACGTCCCGGAAGGGCTCACCATAAGGCCGTTCCAGGGAAGAACGGCGGGACCTCCAGGCACCGCAGATCACATACCGGATAATGGACAGGTCGAGAGGATGAACCGCACGATCAAGGACACCACGGTCAAACGCTTCTGCTATGAGGGCCACGATCAGTTCAGGTAACACCTCGCCGATTTCGTTGCCGCTTACAACTTCGCTCGCAGGCTCAAGACCCTCAAGCGCGATCCAACGGAGTCGCGAGCAGGTGCCGCCCTGCGTCAAACTGGCACTCGATCGGGCTTGAGCAGCTCGTATCGATCAAGCGATCAAAACCCGCATATCTGGCGAAATCCTGGATGATTTCGGCACATTCTTTCGAACGCACGATGCGATGAAGGGCTGATCGGAACTTTGCTTCCGCATTCTTGGCAGCCGAGGTTGGTTGGAACATGTCGCCCCGAGTCGAACGCATTCACAGCGATGAGCGGATCCCGGCCGAGGTCGACGTCGTCATCGTCGGCGGCGGCATCCTCGGCTCTACGGCCGCCTATTTCCTGGCGAAGCGTGGCCTCTCTGTGGCTCTGCTCGAGAAGGGCCACGTCGCCTGTGAACAATCGAGCCGAAACTGGGGTTGGTGCCGCCAGCAGAACCGCGATCGGCGCGAACTGCCGCTCTCGGTGATCTCCATGCGACTGTGGGACGAGCTGACGCGCGATATCAATCGGGACCTTGGATTTCGACGCTGCGGTCTCGTCTATGCGACGCATGACGAGGCTGTGCTCGCCGGCTGGGAAAGGTGGCGCGAGGTCGCCAGGGAGTACGAGGTCGACACCCGCGTGCTGAGCCGGGCGGAGGTGGCCGAGCGCATCCCCGAAGCGCGCGACAAGTGGGTCGGCGGGACCTATTCGGACCGGGACGGTAAGGCCGAACCTGCGCTCGCCGCGCCGGCTATCGCCGATGGGGCCAGAGCTCTGGGCGCCACGATCCACCAGGAATGCGCCGCGCGAGCGCTCGATTTGGCCAATGGCAAGATTGCGGGCGTGCACACGGAGAAGGGCTACATCAGAACCAGCGCGGTGCTGTGCGCCGCTGGCGCCTGGTCCTCGCGCTTCCTTAGGCCGCTCGGGATCAGTTTCCCCCAAGCGAGCATCCGGCAGACCGCGCTGCGTTCCACCCCGACAATCAACATAGGCGAGGCGCTCTCCACGCCCTACTGCACGATCACGCGCCGACTGGACGGCAGCTATACGCTTGCGATCAGCGGCAAGGCGAACCTCGAAATCACGCCGCAGGCCATCCGGTACAGCCGGGAATTCATGCCGCAGTTCTTGCGTCGCTTGAAGAACGTCAGGCTCGGCATCGGCCAATCGTTCCTTTCGGGGCCGGATTCAATGCCGGCGCTGCTGACCAGCAACGATCGGATCTTCGAACAGAATCGCGTGCTGGATCCTCCACCCTTGAAATGGCTGGTAAGCCAAGTGGTGGAGAGTGTCCGGAAGACCTTCCCCCAACTTGGCGATATAGAGATCGATAGCGCCTGGGGCGGCTTCGTCGATTGCACGCCGGACGCAGTGCCTGTGGTGTCGCAGGTGGACGGGGTGAAAGGCCTCGTCCTCGCGGCGGGCTGCTCGGGCCACGGCTTCGGTTTGGGCCCGGGGCTTGGCTATCTGGCCGCAGAGCTGGTCGTAAACGACACGCCTTGCGTCGATCCTAAACCGTTCCGCCTGTCGCGTCTGGTCGACGGCTCGAAGCTGGACATCGCCGCTATCTGAAGATCAGCCGGAAGTCAGGCCTGACGCGCACCAAGCGAAGTCAAGGTATTACCAGACGGGTGAGCGGAATCCCCCGCGTTCCCTCGCAGTCAAGTCTCCGGGTGCATGGGCGCAACGTGGTAGGAGTTGTACAGAATCCGCTCAGTCGAACTTTCCGGTCGGCAGCATCCCCCAGCCTGGGAGGAAAGGTTGGCGCTACGGTCGGGCGCTGTGCCTTGAGTTGTGTGCGTCAAGTTCTGCAAAAATGGCGTGGCATTCAGCGGTGACGTTGGCGTGTCCGCCGCGCAGCCCCCGTGTTTAGCGGAGCGGCGGACATGGCGGCCGCGTCAGGCGGCCAGTGCCCTCAGGTTCTCCTTCTTGTGCTCGCGCAGATGATCCATGTTGAGGTAGCGGGTCGCCTCGAGCCAGTTCTCGTGGATCTCCACCGCCAATGCCCGAACCAGCCGCAAACAGCTCTGCGGGTTGGGGAAGATGCGAACGACCAGGGTGCGCCGCTTGATCTCCTGGTTCAGCCGCTCCAGCATGTTCGTCGACTTCATGTGCTTGTGATGCGGCAGCGGCAGCCGATAGAAGCTCAGCGTCTCCTCGATGTTGTTCTCCACCCAATCCACCAGCTTCGGGTATTTGGCCTGCCATTTGGCGATCCACTGCGCCAGGTCGCGCTTGACCTCGGCGAGGTCGCGCCGGTCATAGAACCATCTGAGCTCCATCAGGCAGTCGTCATCGACCTTGCGCGGCACATAATCGAGCGCGTTTCTGAGGAAGTGCACGTAACAGCGCTGCCAGACTGCCTCGGGCAGGACTTCGCGGATCGCTGCCCTGAGCCCCGGATGGTCGTCGGAGACGACAAACTCGACGCCGGCGAGCCCGCGCTGCTTGAGCCCTGCCACGAACGCGCGCCAGCTCGAATGGCTTTCACGGTTGGCCAGCTCGACACCGAGCACCTGGCGCCGGCCTTCCCAGTCGACGCCGATCGCCACCAAGACGGCCTGGCTGGCGATCACGCCGGCCTCGCGCGCCCGCTCGTAGCGCGCGTCCAGAATGAGGTACGGGTAAGGTTCGGCAAGCCGCTGCTCAAAGAACGCCTTCAGCGCCTCATCCAGCCGCGCCGTCGCCTGGCTTACCGTCGAGGCCGAGAAGGAATGGCCGCACAGATCCTCGGTGATCGCCTTCACCTTGCGCGTCGACACGCCTTGCACGTACATCTCGACCAGCGCCGATACCAGTGCCTTCTCCGAGCGCTGGTAACGCTCAAACAACTCCGTCGAGAACCGGCCGGCCCGATCTTGCGGAACCCGAAGTTCCAGCACGCCAACCCGCGTCACAAGCTTGCGTTCGTAATAGCCGGACCGGTAACCAACCCGCTCCGTCGTCCGCTCGCCTTTCTCGGCCCCGATCGCCTCCGTCATCTCGGCTTCCAAAGCCTCCTGCACCACAGTCTGCAAAACTCTGCGGAAGCCGTCCTCATCCGACAACAGCAACGCTTTCAACTCGCCTCTGCTCAGTCTAACCTCTCGCTTGGTCATGGCACTTACCCTTCCACGGGAATCGGTGATCGCAACGTCACCAGCGTGCCATGGCCGCCCCTCGCCTCAGAGTAAGGGCTGTTCTCTCTCCAGAGCTTTTTGCAGAACCTTCAGAACACTATCTTGCCTTGTTCCTGGCAATGCTCACAACCGCCCTAACGCCACCACTCCGGCCGCGATCAGCCTGAATTCTGCCCCTCAGTTGGGACAAAGCGATCCAACCCAGATCATTTTCACGGTTGGCGCGAAATCGCTTTCTTCACGGACGACGATTCACCACTGGCTCCACGTTCGCTGCCGATGGCCGATCTGTCAAAATCACTGTGCAGAGGAACTACCTTGGTCAGTCCAACAAAAGCACCACTGCGGGATGCAGCTTCTTTAGATTCGGCAATGATTTCGACTGCCAGGGTATGTCGGGCGTTCCACGCACGACGAGTTGAACATCGGGATGCTTGCGCACCTCGATGGTAAATTTCGCCAGCAGGTTGATGCCGGAAGAGTTCAGAAAGTGAAGGTCCTTCAGATTGAGCGTAATGGAAGCGGGATTCGAGGCAAGAACACTGGCCGCCAACGCCGTGATAGGCGCACCGGCGTCGGAACTGGCAAGCCGCATTGCACCGTCGAAAAAAATTTCGCTTCCTTCAGTCCACACGCGGTAGTCGTCTGTCTTGATTTCCATAGCCTGGCTTCGTTTCATTTAGTTGTGAATTTGCGAGATCGGAATGGACGCATATGTCTCCACGCAAATCCGATCGCTTTCGTCGGCGGCGCTGAATATCCAAGCCAGGCGTGCGCCGTAATCGCTCATCAACGTCAGCAATCCGAGTCCGGAGCCTGTCACCTCGGGGTTCGCGGCATTCAGCTCAATTCGCTGTATCAGCAGGTCCTCTGGGTCGCCAGCCGTGATGTCCGCCAGGAGGTCTTGGAACCCAGACGCAATTTTACCCTCAACGTCATTCGACACCTTGATCTTGAAGCACTCCGAATCCATCGACGCCTCGATCAGAATCTCGCCCGGTGCACGAAACTTGACGGCATTTTCGATGAGCTCGTTGACCAGATATCCGATGCTGTGCCGCACTTCCATGTAATCATTGCGGGACGACCGGAAGCGTAACGCGAAAACATCGGCGATGAAGTCCGAGGTCGTGGCACAATGACGCCAACTCAAATCGAGAGGTCCGTCGAACAGCCGTACGCGACTGACGCTCTCCTTGATCCCGATTGCAATGTCAGGCGTACCGAACAGCGTTGTCATGCCTATGTGTGCCTTATGATCACGAGGGTGATGTCATCGTGGATCTTCTGGATCCCGATATGGGCCATCAGATCGTCGATGATCCCAGTCTTGATGTCTTCGGCGCTGCTGCCGTGACGTCTTTGTACGCTCTGGCTGAGGCGCTCGAACCCGAACAACTTTCTTTCGTGGTTTTCCGCCTCGGTCACACCGTCGGTGTGCAGCACGATCACGTCGCCGCTTTCGAACAGGATGTCACGCGTGGCAATGAACTTCGAGATGTCATTCTCCAGGCCAACCGGCAGACCCAGATCAATCGTATCGATACGTTCGACTTCCCCATCTGCACGCACGACAAGAACGTCCTCATGCTGGCCGGACAGCGTTACCCGCTCATCTTCGAAGTCAAGAAAGGCCAAAGAGAGATGCTTGTCGGTGTTCGTCCGCTCAATGTTCTTGTAGATCGCTCTGTTCAGCCGATCCAGAAACTGGTGCGGATTCGCTTCGTCGCTCTCCTGCAGCGCGCGTGCAACGGATTGGACCATCAGCATCAGCACGCCGCTCTCAAGACCATGACCGGTCACGTCGCCGATGCCGATCTTGACCCGCGACCCGTTCTGCAGGACGTCATAGTAGTCGCCGCCAACCTCGTCAGCCGGGCGCATGTAGGCTGCGATCTCCAGCCCAGGAATCGCTTCGAGTTCGAATTGTTTCGGCAGGACCATCGTCTGAATCTGCCTGGCAACCGCAAGCTCGGCACCGAGGCGTACGTTCTCGTCTCGCAGCTTTTCGTTGAGCGCCGAAATCTCCTGGTTGGCGTCCCCGAGCTCTCTGGTTCGTTCGTCGACGAGCTGCTCGAGGTTTTCCGTGTGGAAGCTGATCTGCTCAGCCATCCGGTTGAAAGCGACCCCCACCGCTCCAACCTCGTCGCGCGTCGGAATGCTTACCCGGACGGAATAGTCTTTCGCCTGCAACCGCTTGGCGGCCCCGGCAAGCGCACTGAGGCCTGCAGTGATCCGCTTTGAAACTCCGAAGACAGCCGCAAAGACGATCAGGAGCGAAACGATAACTGCGATGACCTGGGTGATCAGGATCCGGTTGGTTGCGCTGGAAATGCTCTGCTGCGCTGCAAGGAGGGAAGCATAAATTTCCCGTTCGGGGACGACGAAGCCAAGCATCAGAGTTTCGGCCGTGATGGAGCCCGTACTATTCCAGAGATTGACTGGGCTTAGTCGGCGAAGTGCGACGATGTACGGTTGGGCTTTGCCGTTTTCCTCAATCGAAATGTGCTTAATGACTGTCTTGTCGTCAGCGGGAAGTTCGAGCGCTGCGACGGTCGCGTGCGTACTCTTTTTGAGCGAGCGATCGAGGCCGGTAACGCCTTGACCTGCCGCGCCACTTGCGATCTTGAGCCCGAGCATTTTCTCGCCTTCGGGCTTGATCGCGAGCACATTGCCGTTCGACATGGTGAGAAAACCGAAGCCCGTATCGGCGACCTTCACGCTTTCGACGATGTCAGCGAGTTGATCGAGCGTAACGTCGGCAGCGACCATGCCGGCGACATTACTGCGGTCTTTTGTCCAGAGTGGGTGGAAGAAGCTCACTATGAGCTTGCCGGTAATCGCGTCGATATAAGGAGCAGTCGCAGTGATGTCATCGCCTTTTACGGGGCGCGAATCGGGCTTCCTGATCCAGCCTTCCCAGCCCTCATAGACGCCAGGAAAGAAGAAATCCCAGAAATTTGCTTTGTCGTGGCCTGGATAAAGCTTGTCGAAGGTCTGTGCCTGATCGGAATAAGGAACCGTGCGCATGATCGGTCCTGCCTTCGGCCCTACGTAGTAGACCTGCAGCTTCTTGGCGCCAGTTGACATCTGGCTTGTGCCAAAAATATCGAAGATCGCACTCTCCTGAATGTCGCGGAGAATTTCGGGCTTCGGTTGGTGATCAGCGGAGAGGAGATATCCCCAGACACTCATGACCGAAGGCGATCCTTGCCGGGTCTGCAACCAGTTTCCCGTGGCGTCATATGCAAGCGGCGCATTAAAATAGGGGTTCTTCGCCAACGCCTTGCCGATCGCATCTTTTGCTTCCGGATAATCAATTAGTTGCTGCATGGACGCTGCAAGTGCGGTCACCTCGGAGTGCATGCGGCCGAACAGGAGATCGGCGCGCAGCGCCGTCGTCTCGATATAGTTCTGGAGGTATTCCTGGCTTGCCTTGGTGAGGCCGCTCTCGATCTGGTGCGTCGCGTCCCGGGAAAGCCGGTTCACATTCCACAGCGCGACGCCGCCGCCGACGAGGAGGTCGAACAGCACCGCCCCACCCACAACGATCAAGAATTTGGCGCGGAAGCTGTTAAGCCGGAGGATAGGCCACGCTCTGGGCGGTGTTGCATCCAAATCGGTCATAGCGGCTTGCGTCCCGATGCAACCCAGATCGGCCAGCCGGCATAGCCCTTGGAGTGGAGCGCAGCGAAGATGTGGTCCTGGAAGCCCTGTCGGAACCGCCTGATAAACGCCGGTGTGTCACCTCGCTTGGTAGCCATCTCGCCTGCATAAACATTCTCCCATGCCGCTATGACGTCCGCGAAGTCCTGTGGATCGCCGTCGTGGTTGGTGACCATGAAGGACTCGACCCGAATGTCTTCGAGCCCCGCTTCGATCAGGTAGCGTTTGCTCTTCGGGCCGAGCTCAATATCCATCTGGAAGTGCGCCCACAGCTTGGCGACCTCGTTATAGGTCCACTGGATGCTGTCGGCGCGTGGTTCGCCCAGGCAGTGCGAATTTTTTTCATTGGTGATGTAGACACGTCCGCCCGGCTTGCAGATGCGAAACAGTTCCCTGAGGATCAGTTCGGGCTTGTTGAACACCTGCAGCGAATGGCGGCACGTGACGAGGTCGAACTGATTTTCCTCGAGCAGCATTTCTGATGCATCGCCATAAGTGTACTCGATGCCCTTGATATCGAACTCCGCCGCCACGTTTCGCGCATAGGCGAGGCTCGACCTCGAGTGGTCGAGGGCGACGATCCGCGATGGCTGGAACTCCTTCTGCACGAGCACGGCGAAATCACCTATGCCGCAGCAGATGTCGGCCATCACGATCCCGGGCCTCATGCCGTGCCGCGGCAAGATTGCGCGCTCGTGGCGCCAGGTCATCTTTGTTTGTGTGCGCAGGATCGGCACGAAGCCGCCTTCCTCGAGGAAGCCCTGCCCCGGATAGAATTCGCTGTCATACTCCTCGACCGTGATGTTCGGTTCGATTCCGCTCAGGCGACCGAATTTTCGCGAGGTCCATCCGACGACGCTTGACGTGATGATGACGAATTTGAGGTCGGGTCGAGCGCGACAGGCGTCAATGATAGTCCTCGAAAAGCTGTGAAACGCAGCATTGTTCATCTGCGTCAGGCGCCTGACATTGACGTAGAGAACGCCGCGCACACGGCCGATCGCATCACGAAGCAATGCTATGCTGGGCCCAAGCTCATCGATTGCCTGAGGCCGGACCACTCCCGATATGGAGAACTCCTGGCTGTTGGCGTCGTATTGCGCCCTGAAGTGCGGGAGAAGGTCGTAGGGACTCAATTTTGCAAGCCCTCGAGCGGAAGATCGACGACAAGCTTGATTGCATCGCCGTCGGCTTCCTCGATCCGGAGCGTCGCGTTGTAGTCGACAGCCAGTTCCAGGAGTACGACCTCGCGGCTGGGCGCGAGATCCCCAGACACCGAATTGAGGTACCGCTCTCTGGCTTCTGTTCCTGCGACGTGCGCCACGGCTTCTTCGTAGAATTGGCGCTCCTCCGGCACGCAAGGAAGTGTCAACTCGATCCTGTCCGTCGCGCCATGGCGTGACACCCTGCATGCCAGTTCGCCGTCGGCATGGCGCGTACGAAAGGCGACTTCCAGCAATTCGTTGAAGGCAGAGGAAAAGAGATTTGAATGATGGACCGAGTCTGACCTGTTTTGACTGATCATCCGGGCCATGTATGTCGAGATATAATCGCAATGTTTCCAAGCGGAGACAAAAGCTTTGATTTCCATGTCGATCTGAATCATCGGCTCAAAAGTCGGCTCGCCAGCCGGCTCATGATGAACAGTTTCCATCGGTATCCTCACTTGTTCCATCAGTATTGAGCCCCCCGCGGGGTGATGGCCTCCGCAACGAAAAATTTCATCGCGCCCGTGACGAGTCAGTCTCGCACCGACTCGAAGAATTGCGCGGTATCTGCCTCGATCGTTCTACAAATCTCCACTTTATCGTTAACAAAGGGTGCAAGGCGCTAGTGCGCCCGATTTGATTCCTCCATCGCCCGTACCACCCTCAGCGGGGACCGCCCGATAAAATCGCCGATCGCCTCGGCTCCAAGCGGCTTTCCCAGGAAGTTGCCTTGCAGGCAATCGCAATTCTCCTTGATCAGCCACCGTGCCTGTGCCGACGTCTCGACCCCCTCGGCAGTGACATTTATCCCCAGGCCGTGCGCCAGAGTCATGATCGATCGCACGATCGTTTGGCTTTTGAGATCGGTCTCCAGGTCCGCAATAAAGTACCGATCTATCTTCAAAGTATCGAAGGGAAAGTTTTTAAGGTAGCTTAGCGATGAATAGTATGTCCCAAAATCGTCGAGCGAAATTCGGATTCCCAAAACGTTCAGAGTGTTCAACGTGTCGATATTGTCGATCGTCTTTTCAAGCAGGACCGTCTCGGTTATTTCAAGTTCAAGTCTGTCGGCTTCGATTCCAACTGCGTCGATGATCTGAGCGACTGTGTCCGTCAGCGAACCGCTAAGGAACTGAGCCGGCGACAGGTTCACTGCGACTGTCAGCGAGGAAGGCCACGTCAATGCCTGGCGACAGGCTTCCTCGAGCACCCATCGCCCAATCTCGTCCATCAGGCCGTCGGCTTCGGCGATCGGTATGAACACGTTGGGTGGAATGGTTCCGAACTCGGGGTGCCGCCACCGCAGCAGCGCTTCGAAACCCATCACCGACGAGGGGGGGCGGATGAGCGGTTGATACTCCAGATAAAGCTCGCCCCGCTTCAGCGCGGTTCGAAGGCTGCGCCTCAGATTCTCGCGTTGCTCGAGCAAGAGCAGCATCGAACGGTTGAATGTTCGAGCGCAGCCGCGTCCATCTGTCTTGGCCGCATAAAGAGCAATGTCAGCGGCTTTCATCAACTGTTCGCCATCGGTCCCGTGCTCCGGCCCGAAAGCAATTCCGATACTCGAACCAACGAAGACGGGAATGCCGTTAATGACGAACGGGTTCTTGAACGCGTCGACTAGCGATCCGGCGAGGCGCTCAGCCTCTGCCGGCTGCTCCTTGCCCAATTGGATGACAGCGAACTCATCGCCGGCATACCGGTATGCGGATTCGCCGTCCTGCAGCGCGTCGCGAATACGACCCGCAGCGAGTTGAAGAAGAGTGTCGCCTGCTCCATGGCCGAGCGTGTCGTTGACCGCTTTGAAATCGTCAAGGTCGATTTGCAGAAGGGCGGCTTTCGGCTTTGATCCGCCGAGGGCTGCCATCGCTTGCTGCAGCCGCTCACCGAATCGCCGCCGATTCTGCAGTCCGGTCAGCATGTCGTGCGTCGCCTGATGGAGCAGAATTACATGCTCTTGCTCCTCCGCTACGCTCCGCCCATCGCGCTCCCTTGATTCAATGATTCCCACACCATTTGCTGTGGCGAAAACGAAAGCGGACCGCGGCGCTTCGCCCGATGATCGCGGCAAATCGATGCTTGCCGGTGAGCCGCCGTGGAACACACGAAGAAATTCGTCGCGATATTTCGCATCGAGGAAGCTCGGGTAGATCTCCCAAACGGCGGCACCCGGCACCACCGCGCCTCCGTATACGGCTTTGAGCTTGGTTGCGTAGTGCGTCAGACAGAAGTCGCGATCATAGAACGACAAAAGTTCGGTCGTGTTCGCCAAAAGGTCAGCGAGCAGCGCTTCGCCGGGACGTGGTGCATCGCTTGAGGAAGGCCCCTCACTCTCCGTGCCGACGGCTGATGCCTCCGGGTGCAATAGCCACCTCCATGGGCGGTGAGAATCCACGTCCCCCGGCCCAGAAATAGCATAACCGCCAAGCTTGGCAAACATACGACTCGCAGTCTCAACAAGTGTCTCATGCTGCGTAGTTGCAATGTATGCTCGGCTGTGATGGGCGCCGACATCGATGAACAGTCGGTTAATAAAATCCGGGATTGGCTATAATTGTTGGCGCGGTGGACGCGACACGAAGTATTCTGGTCCATGAGGCGGCTGATCTTCCCCGCCCTGTTTTAAGCCCGCCCCACTTCAACCATCCCCGATCTTGTACTCAGCTTCCGAGCGCTTTGAGCCAATCTTCAAAGGAAGAGGCCCCCTCGTGTCCGGCATGCGAAACAGAGTGGGCGGGGCGCGGCAACACCACGGAACTTCGGACTTCGCGGGGGCTGTAACCGAATTCCTTGCTAAATGCTCGGCTGAAATTAGCCGCTGAACTAAATCCGACGGCTTCGGCAATATCAACAATGCGCCGGCTGTCCGCCGGATCGCTAAGCGCAACATGGGCTGCCAGGAGTCGGCGACTTTGTATGTAGTGGAGAACACCACCGCTCGGTTCGAACAACTGATAAAGACGAGTGCGCGAGACGCCGAGCGCCCGGCACATTGAATCCGGTGTCAGATGAGCCGCATCCAGATTGTTGTGGACATATCGACGGGCTCGCTCCATCAGCGCGACACTCGCCAATTGTTCGGTGGCCGCGGCATGTTCTGCCGGCGGCGAGAGGCAGGCAATGATCATGCTGCGTGTTGCGTGCACGATGCGGGGCAGATCGTCAGCCGTGAGACTGCGCAGTCTTGCTTGGATGTTGTTGAGGTAGTCGAGCAAAAGGTCGGCAAAGTTGCCGGACAGAATTGAATTATTCTTTGCGTCCAGGGTTGCCGCCGCATCGGCGAACAAATCACGCGGCAAATAGAGAAGGAGACTTTGGGAATCCGTTGCCCTCCCGCGAAACGGGTAGCCAAGCGATCTAAGCTCCAGTTTGCCCGGCCGGTTTTCCGCTACGCGGCGATCGACCTCCGTCCACGACCGGCCAGTATATGGCAAAGCGATATACCAGTGATCGATCGAGCTGGATCGAAGCTTCGCAGTAGAACGCATATAACTATGTGCCGGTGCGCGCTGTTGAACGATCAGCATGCCGCCGAGGTTCCAAGCCGTGTGGTCGGCGGGAAAGCCATCGTCGAGCGATTTGTCATCCGGCAACTTGACCTCGACAAGCGGAGCCATATGCGCCTGCCAGGCGACGAATTGATCCTCTGGCGCCAGTTCGAGCGTCGAAAAGGGCAAAGGTTCGAGCGCCGGCGCAAGTGACGGGGCAGCCTCATCGTCAGGTTGAGCTTCGCGCGGCCAACGACGTCGATCGCGCTCAATCGCCTGCCTCGCAAGCGCCTTGTCCTGCCTCTTAGCGTCCATCGCGTGGTGCTTTATCCGATTCCGGTATGCCCATCTCCACCGCAATCATGTGGTGTATCACAGGCATCTGGCAAGGCCAGCGGAACGCGAGTCCACAGAGCGCCATCACGCTGGGTTACAGCAAGAAATGCATTCCGAGATAAGTTTCTGGATGCGACGATAACGACACTCTTCAACTTGGCGCGTATAGAGTCTGGCACGGTGAAAGCGTAGTTGAGGAGACAACGAAATGAACGCGAAGCTCAAAGCTGAAGCTCGTCGCAAGATAATTCTTGATGGATATTTTAATAACGAACCTTTGAAAGATATTTCAGCAAAGGTCGGATGCTCACTGGCAAGTTTGAAAGTCACCGCCAGTAAACTCGGTTGCACTCGAACTCCGAAAGAGGCGGCGGAATTTCGGCGAGGATTTCATGTCCCAGAACAAAAACTGCGAGATTACCGACAACTTATGATTGCTGGACAGTATAGAGCTCGCGAGTGCGCGCTGATTTTGGGACTATTGAAAGACCAATCATCAGTCAGCGAGTAAACCTATCCAATACACGCCTCAGCGGTTCATCGGCAAAAAAAGTCCGCCGCAAACATGGGCAACGGCCCTTAAAGGTTCGCACAGATGCTGCGTCGGCGTTCCAATCGCACCTGCCTCAGCCCTCATGATCTGGCTCTTTGCGAACGCGTGTTCGATCAGGTTTGCGCAGATGAACACATCGACTCTTCAAGCCGGGATGCCGAGGCCTTGGCGGTGGCGATTGTCGCAATCTTCCGAAACATTACGACCAAGGAGCGCGAACTGCTGGATGAAGTTAGGTCTCTTCGTCTTTCAAGCGCAGAGAAGGCGCACTAGCTTGGCGGCGTTCCGAGGCGAATTGTTCTAGTCCCGCGTTGGCGCAGCCGGATTGGCATCTGCATTGCCCATTGAGTCCCGACAGAGTGTAGCCACAGCGCTTGCGAAGGAGATGGAAATGGGTTTAGCCCAAGACTTGTCTGATGTTGCGCTCACATTCGCTTGTCCGGATTGCTCGCATCCGGCGGTAAGGAAGGGCTCTGCGCTGAAAACGATCGCCCACTTCAGATGCGACGGGTGCAACGCCAAGGTGCGGATCACTTATCCGCAGAAGCTGGCGATCTTCGAAAAGTACAGGCTATTAGCCGCCGAAGGGGCATTGCGATAAGACCATCCGGAAACGCGCGTTTGCCAATAGCGGTGACGCAGACCAGATGCAAAAGGTCGATGCCCCGGTGGGCCTCGCAAAAGAAATGGCCGACCGGCAACTGGCCGGGTTAGAAAGCCCGCCAGATAAAAACGATGGCTCTGTGCAAGACGGTGATGATGCAAAGACTGAGCGTCGTCGACCGCCTCCTCACATTTCCGCGATCACGGAATTACTCGAATCGCCAAATTTGATACTATCCAACGGCGGACCCCAATCCGCCGGGCCGGCGCCCTACAGGCATTCTACCCCAACGCCCCCCAAGCGGCGCCGGCCCTCCCCTTGTATGGCGTTGCCAACCAGCAATCTTCGGTGGTCTTCTTCATTTGCCCGAGGGCGGCGGTCTTGGCGTCCGTGCCCTGCTGACCAGGCGTGCAATCCTTGGCCGAGTTCGGGTTCGGGCCGCCGGTGGTGGTGTCAGTCCCCTGATCGGTGCTGGGCGTGGTCGTGGAGGTCTCGCCCGAAATTCCGCTGTCGTCTGGGCAAAGGAAAGGCCGGCGGAAAGCGTCGCCGTGGTTCCGCGCAGTTGCGGGTTGCGCCGACATATCTTGCACGGCAAGCTGCCTCGAAGCACTCCAACGATCGCACGTGGCCGCTCCAATGAGGCTATTCTGGATCTTCAGGTTCTGGCATTCCTTCTCAGCCGCTGGCCTGCTGATCGGAACACTCTTCTTTGCGGCCTCGCTCACCCCTACGCTGCTGCCACGCACGTTTGTAACGCAAGGGCTTCTATCCGGATGCTCTTTCGCGGCCGGATATGGGCTTGGCGTGTTCGGGCGCTGGCTGGCCGACTACCTGGAGTTGCCCAAGCCCACGGGCCGCATCTTGCGGGCCATCAAACTCGTCGCTGCGGCCACCTGCATCCTGGTTGCCGTCGCGTTTCTCTGGCAGGCTTCGGAATGGCAAAATTCGATCCGGCAGCTCATGAGGCTCGAGCCGGTAGACACTGCGCACCCCCTGAAGATCGGTCTGATCGCGTTGCTGACCTTCGTGCTCTTGATCCTCTTGGCGCGATTGTTTCAGGTCACGTTCCTGTTTATCTCGCGAATGCTTGGCCGGATCGTGCCGAAACGCGTGTCATACGTGATCGGCATTGCCGCTGCGGCTGCGTTATTCTGGACGGTGGTCAACGGCGTTTTCTTCAGGTTTGCGCTCCATGCCGCGGATTCGTCCTTCCAGGCATTCGATGAGCTGATCGAGCCCGAGACCCAACAGCCGGCCGACCCCAGCAAGACCGGAAGCGACACCTCGCTGATCGAGTGGGACGAGCTAGGAAGGGCGGGACGGGAGTTCATCGCGACCGGACCGACGAGCAAGGATTTACGCTCGTTCCTGGGGATGGATGCGCGTGAGCCGATCCGCGTCTATGTCGGATTGCGGTCTGCGGAGACAGCCGAGGACCGCGCAAAGCTCGCCCTCGAGGAGCTCAAGCGCGTCGGCGGATTCGATCGCTCGGTGCTGATCGTGGTGATGCCGACAGGCACCGGTTGGATAGACCCTGCTGCAATGGACACCGTCGAATATCTCCACGGCGGCGACGTCGCGAGCGTCGCCATGCAGTATTCGTATCTCACAAGCTGGCTGTCCCTCCTGGTCGAGCCCGGCTACGGCGCCGAGGCCGCTCGTACCCTTTTTGCGGAAATCTACAGCCATTGGGCCAAGCTCCCGAAGGAAAGCCGCCCAAGACTCTATTTGCACGGGCTGAGCCTTGGCGCCTTGAGCTCCGAGCAATCCGCCGAGTTGTTCGAAGTGATCGGCGACCCGTATCAGGGGGCACTTTGGAGCGGCCCGCCATTTCCGAGCAGGATCTGGCGTTCCGTCACCGATGACCGCGAGCGAGGATCGCCAGCCTGGCTGCCACGCTTCAGGGACGGGTCGTATGTGCGGTTCACGAGCCAGGAGAACGGCCTGGCGATCCCGGACGCACATTGGGGACCGATGCGGATCGTCTATCTTCAATATGCGAGCGACCCGGTGACGTTCTTCGACTACCGGTCCCTGTACCGACAGCCGGAATGGATGGCGGGGCCGCGCGGTTCCGACGTGTCTCCCGAGCTCAAATGGTATCCGGTCGTGACGCTTCTCCAGCTCACCGTCGACATGGCGATGGCCACAACGGCCCCGATGGGGTACGGGCATGTATATGCGCCGGAGCATTACATCGATGCTTGGATCGAAGTGACGGACGTTCGGGGATGGACCGCGGAGCAGATCAACCGGCTGAAGCTGGAATTTCTGCGACGGCGGTGAAGGCGAAGCTCAGGTCCATGCCACCTCTTCTGCCACAGCGCAGGGTTTTGCCGATCGACTCGAAAATAACCCGGCTTTTGATCCATTTCTCTCAGTCGGCTACGAACTTCCACGTATCGTCCGGATTGAAGCGTTCGATGTATTTGACGATCTGCTCGGTGGTTGGCCCGAGATCAGCCTCGTAGACGACGCCGTGCTGGTTGACGGCGAAGGTTTTTACGCCGGTCTCGCCATATTTGGCCGGCCAGGCGATGAGGCCGAAGCCGGCGATCATGTTGCCGTTGATGACGTAGTCGTAGGCGCCGCCGGCGATATGGTCGCCCTGGCCGGTCAGGATCTTGTACTTGTAGCCGAAATAGCCTTCGCCCTTGGCCGCGACCTCGAGCTCGGCCTGATCGATATTGCCACCGGCCGGGCTCTCGCCGTTCATGCCCCCTCATAGAAACATCGCGTCCAGCCGCTCGATGCTCCAGAACGCCGCGACGGTTCCGATCACATAGGCCGAAGCGACGATAGCCCGCCGCGGTATCGTGATGATGCGCCGTATCGAATGAACGGCCAGCAGGATCGCCGCGATGAACAGGAGCTGCCCGATTTCAACGCCGATATTGAACGACAGCAAAGCGAGCGGAACATCGCCGCGCGGCAGCCCAAGATCAACCAGGGCGCCAGCGAAGCCGAAGCCGTGCAGCAGGCCGAAAGCGAAGGCGACGACCCAAGGCCATCGGATGGTCAGGCTCGACTGCCCGCGCTCCATCCTAACGATTTCGGTCGCGACAAGCAGAATGCTGAGGGCGATCATTGCCTCCACCGGCGCCGACGGCAAAGTGATCCAACCGATGGTGGCGAGAGTCAGCGTGATCGAATGGGCGACGGTGAACGCGGTGATCGTCTCGACTATCCGTCGCCAGCCGCGCACGATCAACATCAGCGCGGCGACGAACAGGAGGTGGTCGATGCCGGAGGCGATGTGCTCGATGCCGTGGCGAAAATAGGTCGCGGCCACCTCCCAAGGGTTCTGCGTCGCGGGGATCGCCATGTCGGGCGCGCTGGGGGTGAGCCGCTCGACCCATGTGCCGCCATCGGCGAACTCGATGCGCACCAGCGCGTCGGTCATGGTCTGCGATAGGCCCTCGATGCTCACTTTCTGGCCGGCGAGCGGTTCGATCGCTGCAATCCGCCACGTCTGGACCATGGCGTCGCCCGTCGCGCGCGACACCACCGGCGTCAGATTCTCGACCGCGCCAGAAAAGCGCGGCGAAAGCGCGAGCCTGAAGTCGCCCTGCATCGGTGTCTTGAAGGTTACGCTGAACTCACCCGGGTTTTCCTCTCGAAGCTCTAGAAACGCCGGGCGCATCTCGTGTGTCAGGGCCGGGGCGGCCCCAACGCATGCCGCAACCAAAAGCAATGCAGCGCGCCCGAACCGGAGGAGTAAGGCTAGGAAATGGACCGGGCTCATCGCGACGCCACATCGGCTTTCGGGCCAGGAGAAAGCAGCTTCGCCACCTCGTCACCATAGACGACACCGTATTTCTCGCGCAGCCGTGCAATGTAGTCGCGGCTTACTTCGTCCTGGCGATCTCTGAGCCATTCGGCTGACACGGCCTCACGCGCCTCTTCGAAAGGACGCGAACCCTGTTCGTTCCGCTCGGAGACATTGATCAGGTGGTAGCCATAGCCGGACTTGAACGGGCCGGCCCAGCTTCCCGTTCTCGCGGCGTAGATCTCGCGCGAAAGCTCCTCGCCGAGCATGCCGGTCGCCTCCTGTTCGCCGAGATCCTCGAACTCGGTGCCGAGCAGAAATCTGTCGCCGAATTCCGCCACGTCGCCGGCATCGCCGGCCTGGAGCCGTTCGAGCATATCGGCGGCATCGGCGGCGGCGTCCTTGCGGCCGTCCGGATTGAAATAGACCTGTCGGAAACTTGCCTTGCCTGCGACGCGGAAAAGGTCGAGATTGGCTTCATAGTATTTTCTAAGATCGGCTACCGTCGGCTCGACGACCTTGGCAGTGTCCTTGAGCAGGAACTCCAGTTTCTGGGCCAGCCGGCGCCTGACGATCGTGTCGTGCTCTTCGAGACCCATTTCCCGCGCCTCGCGAGCGAATAGTTCCTCTTTTATCAGCTCAGTAATCAAGGCTTGCAGCTCCTGGCCATTCGGGGGACGCCGCCACTGGCCCTTGAAAGTTTCGGTGAGCCACTTCAGCTCGCCGTCGCCGACACGCACCGGCTCGATGCTTTTCGTCTGCTCTTCGCTGTCGCCAAGCCATGCAAAGGCAGCGAACAGCACGGTGCCCGCCACGACAAAATGCAGCAATGGTTCATGAAAAAGTTTCATTGGGCGGCGTCCTTGCTAGCTAGGCGGTGTCGATGAGTTTGGTGCGCCTTGGCGAGTGGCGAGCGGCAGGCAGACGCCTCTGGGCGTCTGCCTTGTCTTGATGCGTCGCTTCCTTCCTCAAGTGCCTGGCGTGTACCAGATCGGCGAGGTGTAGGCGCGTTCGGTGATGGTCATCGCAGTGCCTGGCAGGGCCTTTACGCCGAACCGCTTGACGTCGTAGGCGGTCCAGCGCGGGGTCGGGATCTCGATCACCCGTCCATAGTAGAAGGCCGGCTGGCTCGCGTCGAAATCCGGATCCTCCCACACTGCGCTGAGCTCCGGCGCGCCGATTGTGTTCGTCCAAGTGGCGTTCGCCTGGTCCACGGTGTCGCCGACCGGCGGCAGTTTCCCATCCACCCCCGGCTTCCGGTCGCCGGACCACGCCACGTCGTAGACCTTCTCGTTCAGCTTGCCGTCCGCCTCGAGCCAGCCCTTGACGATCTGATAGCGGTCGAGGTTGGCGCCGAGCGGATCTTTCAAGGCGGCGACCAGGAAGGTCGGTTTCTTGCCTTCAGGGGCTGCGCGAAGATCGCCGCCCATCGGCACGCCCTTGGTGTAGCCGATCTGCCCCGGTAGCCGATTTTGCGCATCCTCACTTGCAAACTCCCAACCGCCGAAGAACCGAACCGCCATGCGCGGGCCGGTGGTGGCGTAGGTCTCCTTGCGCTGCATGGCATCCCAGATCGATGCGCGGGTGTTGTCCTTGGCCCAGACGGCTGCGTAGCCGGAGGCGCCGACCTCCCAGTCCATGATTTTGACACCGGTCTGGGCGTTGTTGACAAAGGTCGCGCCAATGCGTTCCGGGCTCGGCTCCTGCGGCACGGTCTTGCCGAAGAAATTGTCCTCCTCCATCGCCGCGAGACCGGTGTGCGCATCGCTGCTGGCGACGAGGCCGAACTTGTAGGGGTTGGTGCCGAGCTCCCGCTCGAGCTTCAGTCCGTTCTTGTAGGCCGAGCGCGCGTATTCGAACTCGAGCATCTCCTTCGTCTTGGGAACGCTGCCATCGAGGTTGCCTTTGTCCCAGATCTCGAAACTGGCGAACTCGTCGTTCGGCGACAGGAACGGATGCGCCTCGCCGGTGCCCTTGGTCTGCGAGGTCTCGTAGAGCCGCTCCCATTTCGCCCGCTGCTCGACATATTCGCGGTCGACCGGCTTGCCGAACTGCTCGACGGTGGGGAACATCAGGCCGCTGCTGAGATTGCCATTATGCGCGATCGCGAGCACATCGCCGCCGGTCTTCTCTTCGTAAGCGCCCATCCATTTCCACAAATCGACCGGGTTGTCGCTGCCGAAGGGCGGATAGACGGTGAACGGCTCGACCTGGCTCGCCTTGTCGCCATTGTCGCGGAAGATGACGTTGCGGTGCAGATTGTTGCCGCCGGTGTTCGACGTCCACTCGAAGCCGATGAAGGCGGTGAAAAGGCCGGGATTGTTGTAGTCCTCCGCGGCGGCGATCGTTTCCTGCCACGCGCCCTTGTAGGCGGGCGTGCCCGGGAAATACATGATATCCTTCGGGAACGTCCCGTGCGAGAAGGCGACGATGATCTCGATCGCCGCATCCGCGCCTTTGCCGGACTGTATCATGTCGTACCATTTCTTGCCGGTAGGGTCAGCCAGCACCTCAGGCTTGGCGGCG